>CAWATA010000007.1:0-215740 GCA_963784885.1 uncultured Conexibacteraceae bacterium | reverse complement strand
GTCGACGCTTGGAGCCTCGAGCTGAGCGGGCGTCGCCGCCTGTCGCTGCGCCGGACCTGGCGCGATCTTGACGCAGCGAGCCTGCGAGCGTGGCTGGTTGGGAATCTCTCGGTCGATTGGGCGTTTGGCCTGCCACTGCACACGATCAGTGATCGACTCCCAGGCGATACGCCGCTTGATCTCGCTGACGAGGCCTGCCGCGTTGCGGCACTGAGCGCCGACCCCGAGAGCGCCGGCGAAGCGCTGTTCTTCCGGACCTGGGGTCTCCTGGGAAGCGCTGATGCCGAATCCCAGCTGCAAGCCGCAAGACAGGCCACCGAGATGGACATTGCGGTCTTCGGTGGCGGCAGGCTCGTCGGAGGGCTCGCGCTGGCCAGGCTCGGACACCTCGACGACCTTTGCGATTGGACCGATCAGGCCCTGCTGGCAGCCGAGCGCAGTGGTGATCGTCTGCTGCTGGCCAATGCCCACGGCCAGCAGGCCCTCGAAGCTCTCGCTCGCGGTCGATCCGAGGATGCTCACCGCGCCATCGAGGAAACCAAACGGCTAGCCCCCGAGGAACCGTCAGTATTGATGGGTGGTGCCGTGTTCGCAGTTGCAGAGCTGCTCGCCTCGGGCCAAGCGAACGCCGCGCGCCCGATTGCGGAACAGCTCGACTCCACCCCGCTGTACGACTGCTCCCACCTTCTCGGCGCGGTCGCCGCAGCACAGGGCGACACCGACACCGCGCGCGCGGTCCTCGACGCATGGCACGCGTCTGACCGCCCGCTGATCGCAGACTTCATGCACTCCGCACGGCTCTGGGGCTACGCGGAATGCGCGTACGCCACCGACGACAAGGACGCCGCCCGTCACCTCTACGAGGAGCTCGTTCCCTACGACGGCCAACTGCTTCTGTGGGCGTGGGTCTTCGTCCCCTCGAGCGCAGCCTTCACGCTCGGCCTGCTAGCCGAAACGCTCGGCGAACGAGAGCGTGCCCTCGCCCACTACGCCGACGCGCTGGCCTTCGAGGAAGGGATCGGCGCGACTACGCTCTCCCGGCGCACGCACAAGGCGCTTGCGGGCTCGGGCTGATCTCCACCACGGCTTCGGGTTGTGATGGGCGGTGCAGGTCTCGAACCTGCGACCTCCTGCTTGTAAGGCAGGCGCTCTCCCAGCTGAGCTAACCGCCCGGGGAGCGGAAGGTAGCGGAGCCGGTGCCTGCGGGGAGGGCGCGGTAGGGTCGCGGTCGCAATCGTTATGGCGGCGACGGACTCGGAGAACAGGTTCTGATGGCGGCGGAGCCGCGCGCGGCGAGATCCGAAGAGGACCGGGTCGCGAGCTGGGGGTGGGCGCTCGGGCTCGTGCTGCCGATCGTCGGGCTGATGGCGACGGTGTTCCTGCTCAGCCGACGCGACCGGCGCTGGCCGCTGATGCTCGGCTGGACGCTGTTAGGCGTCGTCGTCTACGTCGTCGTCTTCGCCGTCATCTGAGCATGGACCTCGGGATCGAGCGCAGGGTCGCACTGGTCCTCGGGGCGAGTCGCGGGCTCGGTCGCGCGACAGCCGAGTCGCTCGGACGCGAGGGCGCCCGGGTCGCGCTCGCGTCGCGTTCGGCGGGGTCGCTCGAGGAGGTGGCGGCGGGGATCGGCGGCGACACCGCGGTCCTGCCGGTCGACACCCGCGTGGAGGACGAGGTGGCGGCACTGCCCGAGCGAGTCGCAGAGGCGCTCGGGCCGGTCGACATCCTCGTCCTCAACACCGGCGGGCCTCCGCCCGGCGGCGCCCTCGACGCCGATGCCGAGGCCTGGCGCGAGGCGTACCAGTCGCTGGTCCTGGCGCCGCTCGCGCTCGCGCGGGGATGCGTGCCGGGGATGCGCGAGCGCGGCTGGGGGCGGATCGTCAGCATCTCGTCGACCTCGATCCGCGAGCCGATCCCGAACCTCGCGCTCTCGAACGCGAATCGGATGGCGACAGTCGGCCTCCTGAACACGCTCGCGCGCGAGGTAGCGGCCGACGGGGTGACCGTGAACACGATCGCTACCGGTCGCTTCGGCACCGAGCGGCTCGCGCAGCTCTACGGGTCACTGGATCTGGCCGAGGAGCAGGCGCGGGCGGACGTGCCGGCACGGCGGCTCGGGCGGCCCGAGGAGTACGGCGACCTGGCGGCCTTCGTCTGCTCGGACCGGGCCGGTTACCTGACCGGCACCGTGATCCCGCTCGACGGCGGGATCACGCGGTCGAGCTGACCCGGGCGAAACGGGGGGGCGTCGGCGTCCGCAGCTGGCCGCGGGCGGCGATGATCCCGACCCAGGCTGCGCCGAACAGGACCATCGCGACGCTGAGGAGCTGGGCCTGGGTGAGGCCGAGGGCGACGTCCTCGTTGCGACGGACGAACTCGACCATGAAGCGCTCGAAGCCGGCGACCATCAGATAGATCGCGAACAGGATCCCGGGACGGAAGCGGTCGCGGAGCCGCCAGAGAACGAGCGCCGCGAGTCCCATGAACAGGGTCTCGTAGACCGGGGTCGGGTGGACCGGGGTGTCGGTCGGGACGGTCGCGTCCGGATAGGCCATCGCCCACGGCCCGTCCCAGGCGCGGCCGTAGTCGCCGTCGCCTGAGAGCTGGCAGCCGACCCGCCCGATCGCGTAGCCGATCATCAGCGGCACCGCCGCGACATCGGCGAGGAGCAGGGTCATGATCCCGCGCCACCAGGCCCACCCGAGGACCGCGAGGGCGCCGCCGATCGCGCCGCCGTACCAGACGAGTCCCGAGCCGCCGAACAGGTTGCCGACGAGATCGTTGCTGACGTCGTCCCAGTTCTCGATCAGGAAGTAGGTGCGCGAGCCGACCAGGCCGCCGACCAGCGCCGCGAACGCCATCTCGTAGGCCCAGTCGGCCGGCTTGTCGAGCTCCCTGAACCGCCGCCCGACCACGAGGCCGGCGGCGATGAAGCCGAGCCCGAACATCAACCCGAAGGTCTGCAGGGTCAGCGGGCCGATAGTGATCTCTGGATACATGCCGGATAGCCCCGGGGAGAATCGAACTCCCGTTACCAGGATGAAAACCTGGCGTCTTAACCACTAGACGACGGGGCCGTGGGATGGCGCAGTCTAGGAGGTCGCCGCCGGCTCGCTCCGCCCGGACGACGGCCTAGTCGACCAGCAACTCGAGCAGGGCCTTCTGAGCGTGGAGGCGGTTCTCGGCCTGGTCGAAGACGGCCGAGCGGGGTCCGTAGAGAACGTCGGCGGCGATCTCCTCGCCGGGGTGGGCGGGGAGGCAGTGGAGGACGATCGCGCGCTCGGAGGCTCCGGCCAGGAGCTTCTCGTCGACCCGGTAGGGGGCCAGCGCCTCGCGCTTGGCGACGGCGTCGGGCTCCCCCATGCTGATCCAGACGTCGGTGTAGACGGCGTCGGCACCCGCAACCGCCTCAGCGGGGTCGGCGATCAGCTCCGCGCCGGCATCGTCTTCGAGCTCGAGCCCCGGCGGCGAGCTGACGACGACCCGGACGCCGGCCCGGGGACCGAGCAGCGCCAGCGATCGGGCGACGTTGTTGCCGTCGCCGACGAAGGCGATGCGGAGCCCATCGAGGGACCCGAACCGCTCGCGCAGCGTCTGCAGGTCGGCGAGCGTCTGGCAGGGATGGTGCTCGGGGGTGAGGGCGTTGACGACGGGTACCTCGGCGGCCGCGGCGAGCTCGACAACCCGCTCGTGGGAGCCGCTGCGGATCACGATCGCATGGGCGTAGCGCGAGAGGACCCGGCCGACGTCGCCGATCGACTCGCCCCGGCTGAGCTGCATCTCATCGCCGCGGAGGACGATCGGCGTCCCGCCCATCTCGGCGACCCCGACCTCGAACGAGACCCGAGTGCGGGTCGAGGGCTGCTCGAAGATCAGCGCGACCGAGTGGCCGGCCAGCGAGTCGGAGCCGGCCCACGGGCGCCCCGCCTTGAGCTCGGCGGCGCGCTCGAGCAGCCCGCCGAGTCGGTCGGCGATCTCGATGCCGGTGATGAAGTCGCTGCCGCCGCTCATGGAAGGCGCGGCACGTTACCGGTGGCGGGACCGCACGGACGCCGGAAGCGGCCCGGGCGAATGGAGGCTGCCGCCGCGATCGTCCCGATAATCGGCGGATGGAGGTTCGCGCCCTGAGCTGGAACCTGTTCCACGGCCGCGACCATCCGCCCGAGCGTGACCTGCTGACGTGGCGCTCGCGGATCCTCGGGAGCACCGAGCGGGGCGTCCTTCACGCACAGGTCAACATCGACCTCGTGGCGCAGTTCGAGTCGGTCCTCGCCGGCGCCGACTGGGACGTCGCCCTGCTGCAGGAGTGCCCGCCGCGGTGGGCCGAGCGCCTGGCCTCTGCCTGCGAGGCCGCTCCCCACCTCGTGCCGACCAGCCGCAACATCCCCGGCGCCGGCCGGCTCCAGGGATTCCTCGCCGACCGTAACCCCGACCTGATCGCATCGTGGGAGGGCGGCTCCAACCTGACGCTGGTCCGGCTCGCCGGCCCGATAACCGAGCGGCGCCACCTCCGGCTCGCGACCCGCCCCGAACGCCGGGTCATGGCCTTCTCCCGCCTCGACGCCGGCATCTGCGTCGCCAACCTCCACGCCAGCGCCGGGCGCGAGAGCGCCGAGCGCGAGCTGATCGTCGCCGCCCGCGTCGCCCGTGAATGGGCCGGCCGATCGTCGCTGCTCCTCGGCGGCGACTTCAACCTCCGCCCCGCCCTGAGCTCCCACGTCTTCGAGCGGCTCGAGGACGAATTCGGCCTCCGCGCGCCGACGGCCGAGCGGGTCATCGACCACCTCCTCGTCGCCGGGCTCGAGATCGCCGAGCCTCCGGCCCAGTGGCCACCGGAGCGCCGCGAGGTGGCCGACCCGACGGCACCGGAGGGGGCCGGCAGCGCGCTCCCGATCCGCCTCTCCGACCACTCCCCGGTCACCGCTCGCTTCGCCCTCCCGGGCGTGCAAGCGCGGTCCCAGTAGTCCGCCCGACTGCGGAGTTCGTCTGACGGTGCGATATTTCGTCAGCCCGCAAGCAGCGACGAAGGGAACATCGTGGCCACCAGCACCCGCAAGAAGAGCACCCGCCGTCCGAAGGCATCCCGTTCGGCGGAACGGCCCGACAAGAACATCGAGGCGTTCCGCGACGCGCTGGAGAAGAGCGTCACCCTCCCGCGCGAACGGATCCAGGAGGTGGTCGACGATGCCGTCAAGCGCGGCCGGATGACCCGCGACGATGCCAACGAGCTCGTCTCGAAGCTCGTCTCCCGTGGGCGCAAACAGTCCGAGGAGCTGGTCAAGGAGCTCGAGGCGCTGCTCGATCAGGCTCGTAAGCAGGTCGAGAGGAGCACGACGAGCGCGCGCAAACGGGTCGAGAAGCAGACGAGCAGCGCCCGTCGCCAGGTCAAGGGCGCGGCCGGGAAGGTCGCCCGCCAGGCGCGCGACGTCGCCGACGAGCCGCTCGCGCGAGCCGACACCGTCCGCCGCAAGGCCGGCGTCGGCTCCTTCCCGATCACCGGGTACGACGAGCTGACCGCCGCCCAGATCAACAAGCGGCTCGGCGCCCTCTCGAAGCCGGACCTCCGCAAGGTGCGGACCTACGAGAAGAACAACAAGGCCCGCAAGAGCATCCTCGGCAAGATCGACAAGGCGCTCGGCTGAGCGCGCCGGCCGGCCAGGCGAGGCCGCGGCGGGGGCAGGAGCTCGACCTCCGGATCGACTCGCTGGCGCAGGGCGGCCGCGGGGTCGCTCGAACGGACGGGGGGTTCGTCATCTTCGTCGGTGGTGGCCTGCCCGGCGACCGCGTTCGCGTCCGCGTCGGTAAGTCGAAGAAGTCGTGGGCCGAGGCGGCGATCGTCGAGCTGCTCGACGCCTCTCCGGACCGGATTCCCGACAGCTGCGTCCACGGCGGCGAGCCGTGCCCGGGTGCCGCCTGGCAGGGCCTCCCATACGAGCGCCAGCTCGAACAGAAGCACGCGCAGGTCGTTGAGGCGCTCGAACGACTCGGCTCGTTCACCGACGTCGAGCTCGAGCCGATCATCCCCGCCGTCGAGCAGTGGCGCTACCGCAACAAGCTCGAGTACTCGTTCGGCGCCCCCGGAAGCGACGACCCGCCTGCCGACCCGGTGCTCGGCTTCCACGCTCGTGGACGCTGGGACCGGATCGTCGATGTCGAGGACTGCCTGCTCGCCTCGGCCGCCAACAACGACGCCCGCAACGCCGTCCGCGACTGGGCGCGGCGGGACGGGCTTCACGCCGCCGATGACTTCGGCGCCGGCGAGCTCCGCAACCTGATCGTCCGCGAGGGTCGCCGCACGGGACAGGTCCAGACGCGCCTGGTCACCGCGGCCGCTGAGATCCCCCGACCCCCCGTCGACCTGCACACGGTGATCGCCGGCCCGACGGGCGGCACCGACGGCCCGACCGGCGTTCTCGGCGAGGAGTTCCTGCGCGAGCGGCTCGGCGAGCTCGAGCTCCGGGTCTCGCCCGCCGCCTTCCTGCAGACGAACACCGAGACCGCCGAGCTCCTCTACGGGGTCGCCCGCGAGTTCGCGTCCCTCGGCGGCGACGAGCGCCTCTACGACCTCTACTGCGGAATCGGCACGATCGGGCTCGGGATGGCCGCCGACGCAGGTGAGGTCTGGGGGATCGAGAGCGTGCCGGAGGCGATCACCGACGCCGAGGCCAACGCCGAGCTCAACCACGTCGGCAACGCCCACTTTCGCGTCGCCGACGCCCGCCTCGGGATCGGGCCCCTGATCGACGAGGCCGGCAAGCCCGACGTCGTCGTGATCGACCCGCCCCGTGCGGGGCTGTCGGCGAAGATCGTCCGCAGGGTCCTCGAGTGCGAGGCCGACCGGATCGTCTACGTCTCCTGCAACCCGACGACGATGGCGCCGAACGCACGGCAGATGGTCGACGCCGGTTATAGGCTGACCCGCGTGCGTCCCGTCGACATGTTTCCCCAGACGCCCCACATCGAGTGCGTCGCCCTGCTCGAGCGGGTGGACGGGTGAGCCGGTCCCGCGGATTCGGCGTCGCCGCCGGGCTCGACCCGGAGGTCGCAACCCCGCTGGCCGCTCGCTGCGAGGAGCTCGGCTACACGTCGATGTGGGCCAACGACCATCCCGCGGCGAGTGGCCTCGAGACACTCGCGGCGTTCGCCGAGGGATCGGCGGCCATGCAGCTCGGCGTCGGCGTCCTCGCCGTCGATCGCAACCCGCCCGCCTCGATCGAGGAGCAGATCGAAGCGCTCGGCCTCGACCGCTCGCGCCTGCTGATCGGGGTCGGCGCCGGATTCTCGAAGAAGCCCCTGACCGCGATGCGCGAGGCCCACGACGAGCTCCGCGAGGCGATCCCGGGGGTCAAGCTCGTCCTCGCGGCGATGGGCCCGAAGATGTGCGCCCTCGCCGGCTCCAGATACGACGGCGCCTTCTTCAACTGGGTCACACCCGCCTACGCTGCCGAGGCTCGCGCCAACGTCGAGGCGGGCGCGGGCGAGGCCGGCCGGCCGGTGCCGCGCGTCTACGGGTACGTCCGCACCTCGGTCGGCGCCGATGCCGAGACCCGCCTCGCCAAGGAGGAGGGGTTCTATCGCGACCTCCACGACGGCTACCGCCGGCAGTTCGCGCGGCTCGGCCAGCCGCCGGGAACCGTCGGCGTCGCCGCCGAGAACCCCGACGACGCCGACGGGATGCTGGCCGCCTACGAAGCCCTCGACACCGTCGTCGTCCGCGGCCTCGCGAGCGCCAAGCTCGAGGCCATGGACCGCGTGGCGACTGCCGCAGCGCCGAGGTAGTTCACTCCGGCGGAATGCTCCGCTGCGCGTCCGCTTCCGCCGGTCGGCGCGCTGGTAGGGGACGGGAAGACGTATGTGGCCGGCCCAGCCGCAGGAAGTCCATGTTGAAACCTCCTCGGCTGGGAGACACACACATGTCATCCCGTCCAGTTCACCGAGCCGGCCCGGGAGACCGGACGGGCGCAGCCCGGAGGATCTCCCAGGATTGGTCTCTACTGGCTCGGCAGCGGGCTGCCCGCCTTGAACGCGAACCAGAGCCAGAAGGCCACGGTGACGATGATCGTCGTGACCACGAACAGGCGCTCGATCCCGCCCATCGCCGAGCCGCGCCGGAGCTCACGGGTGTCGGTCATGCCCTTCATCCAGGGCGCTCGCGCGCGCGGCGGGACGGCGCCGGCGCTCTCGCGGGGCCCGAAGAAGGCCATCGCGATTCCGGCGAGGTAGAGCAGCAGGACGTAGGTGATGATGATCCCGAACAGGATCACCATCGCGACCGAGAAGTTGACGGTGCTTGCGCCCGATGCGGTCTGCAGCTGCGAGCCGATCCAGACCCAGGCGAGCGGCACGCCGAAGCCGATGAGGATCGCCGCGATGACCGTGGCGACGAAGGAGACCAGCTGCTCGACCGCGCGCATGAACAGCGAAATGTAGCGGCGCGCCGGGCCCAGCCCGGCGGCGGGGTCAGTAGGGGGGAAGATCCTCGTACCACTCGCCGAGGGCCCGGAATGCCCGCCAGAAGTCGCGCTTGGGGACCTCCGCGTCGAGGGATTCGTCGATGTCGGGGGTGTAGATGACGTCGATCGTCGGCGTCAGCGGCTGGATCTCGCCCGGCAGCGGCTCGACCGGAGCTGCAAGCGGGATGCTGACGTCGTTGAGGCACTCGAGTGCCGGCTCGCCCATCACGATTATGCATCGGGGCTCGACGATCGCCACCTCGCGGACGAGCCGGGCGAGGCAGTTCGGCGACGCCAGCGCCGGATCGGAGAGCGGGCACTTCACGCAGAGCGTCCCGTAGACGACGAGCGGGTCGATCCCGAGCCGCTTCAGCGACTTCATCACCGCGGTTCCGGACCGCCCGTAGAAGGCGACGCCCTCCTCGATCTCGGCGACGCTCGGCGCATGCTTGAGGAGCATCACGTCGGCCTGCGGATGGCCCGAGCCGAGCACCGGCATCAGGTTCCCCCGCGGGCAGTCGTCGCAATCCTGGAGCTCGTGCGTGAGCTGGTTCAGCTCGCGAATCGCACGCTCGAGGTACTTCTCCTTGATCTGGTCCTCTGTGATCGGCACGGCGGACTCTTTTGACGGCCCCCGTCCCTCTCCTTGCGGTTGCACTTCGTTATGCCCCTCTGAATCAACTCTTGCCGCGGGCGCCCACCCGCCGCCGCCGCGCCTCGGCCCGGCGCCCGCCCTTGACCGGCTGGGGGTCGGCAACCGCCTTGCGGCCCCCGGCCTGCCCGCTCGCGGCCTGCATCCACTTCAACGCCTGGACGTAGACCAGGTTCTTGTGCTTGCGGACGATGTCGGCGTTTCGCATCGCCTCGAGGAACTCCTCGGGACCGTCGAAATCGTGGAGACGGATCCGGACGCTGCCGAGCGCCTGGGCGACGTGGCCGTCGGAGCCGGCGCCGGGGACGATCCGGTACTTGGCAGCGAACCGCTCGGCCTCCTCGTTGAAGGCGCTGAAGGCGACCCGCGGGTTGAACACCTCGAGGATGTCGATCTCCTCGACCATCGCGAGCAGGTGCTCGTAGTCGGGCACGGAGTGGAGGCGGTCGAAGGGGTGCGGGACGTAGACCAGTCCACCCTGGCGGCGGATCTCGGCGACCGTCTCGGCCATCGTCATCCCGCGGTCGATCTTCTCCTCGAGGAACAGCCCGATCACCTCGCCCTGCTCGGCCGTCTTCACCTCCTCGCCGACGATCACCTTGATGCCACCGTCGCGCTCGGCCGCATCACGTGCCGCGAGCGCCCCCGAGATCTCGTTGTGATCGGTGACGGCGATCGCACCCATGCCGCGGTCCTTCGCCGTCTCGAGGAGCACCTCGACCGGCGTAGCGCAGTCGTTGGAGTGGTCGGTGTGCATGTGCAGGTCACAGTCGATCGTCCGGCGTCGCGCGATCCGCTTCCAGACCTCCGGCTTGCCGTCCGGCTCGTGGCGCCGCGCTGCGATCCGCCGGTAGACACGCTCGAGCTCGTCGGTGAGATCGCCGAAGGAGCGCGCCGAGCCGACGCCGGCCGCCGCAATCCGCTTCCGGAGCTCCGGGTCGCGGATGAGCCGCTCGAGTTGGCCCGCGAGGGTCAGCGAGTCGCCGGGCGGGAACACCAGCCCGGCCTCGCCGGCGCCGTCGTCGACCAGCTCCTCGTAGGGGTCGATCTGGGCGACCACCGGTACGGCGCCGGCGGCAAACGCTCCGAAGATCAGGCTCGGCGCCGGCTGCGGGCCGCCGGAGGCCGCGACCACGACGTCGGATCGCGCGATCACGTCCTCGGCTTCGATCTCACCCGGCCGGAGGATCCGCACCCGCTCGCGGAGGCGGCTGTTGAGACGGGGAGCCTGGATCGAACTGTCCTCGATCCAGACATCGGCCTCCCACTCGAGGTCGAGCGGCAGCCTGCGCAACGCCCGCAGGAGGATCCGCAGCGCCCCGCGCTCCTCGCGGGCGCAGTAGGCGATCCGCAGCGGTCGCGCCGACTCGTCGGCGGCGGCGGCGACCTCGACGGCGGGTGGCACGACCTCGTAGCTGCCGGGGAAGAACCGGTCGAGAAGCTCGCCGGTGCTCCGGCCGGCGACCATTCGCGCGTCGAGGCGTCCGAAGAAGATCTCGACCAGAGGCCGGGCGACCTGAGTCGACAGGGTCCGCTCGGTCGGCAGGTGGAACGTCGCTGCGTTCAGCGCCCGGGAGTGGCGGAGCGCCGCCGATGCGACGCTCGGCGCGAAGGGGTCGTGGACGTGAACGATGTCGAAATCGATCGCGCTCAGCAGGCCGTCGAGCGATCGCGAGATGTCGACGGGCAGCGGAGCCGGCCGGGGCCGGCCTCCGGCCGGCAGCTTGAAGGCGGCGCCTGCGGAGAGCACCGCCGGTCCGTCCTCGCCGACGCGCTTGCCGTCCCAGCCGGAGCCGAAGACCGCGGCACCGTCGCCGCGCGTGCGGTCGATCGCCTCCTGCGAGCGCCGGAGGTCGGCGCGAGTGCCGCCCGGCGCGGCGACGACGACGCGATGGCCACGGGCCTTCAGTTCGGCGGCGGCGCCGACGACGTAGGAGTTGACCTCGTGGTGACCCTCCCACGAGTAGGGGGACACCTGGGCGATCGTCAGGCCGGCGCTGCGGGGCACCGCTGGAGGATAGATGCGGGCGGGCCCGCAGGGCCCGCGCCCGCGGCGCAGCCCCGGCGCTAGGATCGCCGGCAGGGCCGAATTCGAGAGGAGCAAGCGTGAGCGACTTTGACTATGTGATCGTCGGTGCGGGTTCATCAGGGTGCGTGCTGGCCAACCGGCTCAGCGACTCCGGCGCCGAGGTGCTGCTGGTCGAGGCGGGCGGGCGCGACCGCTCGCCGAAGATCAAGATCCCGGCTGCGTTCGCCCAGCAGTTCCGCACGAAGCTCGACTGGGACCTCTCCACCGGCCCCGAGCCGGGCTGTGAGGGGCGCGAGATCTACGTCCCTCGCGGCCGCTCGCTCGGCGGTTCGAGCTCGATGAACGCGATGCTCTACGTCCGTGGCCACCGCGCCGACTACGACGGCTGGCGCGACGAGGCCGGCTGCGAGGGCTGGGGCTGGGACGACGTCCTCCCCTACTTCGTCCGCTCCGAGAACCACGAGGCGGGAGCGAGCCCGACCCACGGCTGGGGCGGGCCGCTGAACGTTGCGCCGCCGCGCAGCCCGCGCTCCCTCACCGAGCTGATGATCGGCGCGGCGCGAAACCGCGGCTACGAGGACGATCCCGATTACAACGACGGCGATCCGCACGGCGTCACGCCGGTCGAGGTCACCCAGAAGCACGGTCGCCGCTGGAGCACCGCGGATGCCTTCCTGCGCCCGGCGGCCCGGCGGCCCAACCTGACCATCCTTACGAAGGCGACGGCGCTCGGGCTCGAAATCGAGGGCGGGCGGGTCCGCGGGGTCAGGCTCAGCGGCAAGGCGCCGATGGCAGTCGCCCGGGCGCGACGGGAGGTCATCCTCGCCGCGGGGTCGATCGGCTCGCCGCAGCTGCTGATGCTGTCCGGCATCGGCGACCCGGCGAAGCTCGCTGCGGCCGGCGTCGAGACCCGCGTTGCGCTGCCCGCGGTCGGCACGAACCTGCAGGACCATCCCTACGTAGTCGGGATCTGGGACTCGGCGATCGGCGGCTCGCTCGCCGACGCGGAGAAGCCGGCGGCGCTGCTCGACTTCCTCCTCCGCCGGCGCGGCCCGCTCACGTCCACGGTTGCCGAGGCGTTCCTGTTCGCGCGCTCAGGGGGGGGCGACGGCCCGCCCGACATCCAGTTCCACCTCGCCCCCGCCTACTTCGCCGACAACGGCTTCGAGGAGTACGACGGCCACGCGCTGACGATGGGGCCGGTGCTCGTCGCTCCGCGAGCCCGCGGCGAGGTGACGATCACCTCCCCCGACCCGGCGGCGAAGCCGGCCATCGTCGGCAACCACCTCACCGACCCGGCGGACGTCGAGGCGCTCGTCTGGGGCATCAGGACGGCTCGCGAGCTCGCCGCGACCGCGCCGTTGAAGGCCGCGGTCGGCCGCGAGATCTACCCGGGACCGAACGTCAGCGATGACGACGAGGAGATCGCGGCCGACGCCCGGCGCCGGGTCGAGCTCCTCTACCACCCCGTCGGCACGTGCCGGATGGGCGCCGGCGAGGACGCCGTCGTCGATCCGGAGCTCCGCGTCCGCGGCCTCGACGGCCTGCGCGTCGTCGACGCCTCGGTGATGCCGACGATCACCCGCGGCAACACGAACGCGCCGACGATCATGATCGCCGAGAAGGCCGCCGACATGATCCTCGGCCGGGAGCCGCTGCGGGCGGCGGCCGCACCGGCGGCGACGGCGGGCGCCTAGGGCGGTGCCCGCAACGAGCGAGGCCCGCCGCCGCTGATCGCGGCGCCGGGCCTCTCGCACACCTCGCTGGAGGTGCGGGAGCGCTAGCTCTGGGTGGGAGCGCCTGCCGGCGCCCCGGAGTCGACCTCGTCCTTGGCCCGGGTCGCGGCGGCGGTGCGGGCGTTGGCGGCGATGAACTCCTCGGTCTGCTCACGGGCCTCGTCGTCGGGGCGCTGCGAGTGCGGGGACTTCATCAGGTAGCTCGACGGGCCGTCGAGCTGGCCGGAGACGCCGTTGTTGAGCGCCAGCTTGATCAGCCGAACCGCGTCGATGACGACGCCGGCCGAGTTCGGCGAATCCCAGACCTCGAGCTTGAGCTCGATGTTCAGCGGAACGTCGCCGAAGCTCTTGCCCTCGAGCCGGATGTGGGCCCACTTGCGGTCGGTCAGCCACGGCACGTAGTCCGAAGGACCGACGTGGACGTCCCTGTCCTCGAGCTCCGTACCCATGATCGAGGTGACGGCGTTCGTCTTCGAGATCTTCTTCGAGTCGAGGCGCTCGCGCTCGAGCATGTTGAAGAAGTCCATGTTGCCGCCGACGTTGAGCTGGCTGGTGTGCTGCATCTCGACGCCGCGCTCGTGGAAGAGACGGGCGAGCTGACGGTGCACGATCGTGGCGCCGACCTGCGACTTGATGTCGTCGCCGATGATCGGCAGGCCCGCGTCCTCGAACCGCTTGCCCCAGTACTCCTCGCGGGCGATGAACACGGGCAGGCAGTTGACGAAGCCGACGCCGGCCTTGAGCGCCTGCTCGACGTACCACTTGGTGGCCTGCTCGGAGCCGACCGGCAGATAGCAGACGAGCACATCGGTCTTCGTCTCCTTGAGGATCTTGACGATGTCGGCGGTCTCGCCGGGCGCCTTCGTGATCTTCTGCTTCAGGTACTTGCCGAGGCCGTCGTGGGTCATGCCCCGCTGGACGGTGACGCCGAGCTTCGGCACCTCGGCGAACTTGATCGTGTCGTTCTGGCCCGACCAGATCGCCTCGCCGAGGTCCTTGCCGACCTTCTCGATGTCGATGTCGAACGCGGCCGTGAACTCGATGTCGCGGACGTGGTAGCCGCCGAGATCGACGTGCATCAGGCCCGGGACCTGCTCCGAGGAATCAGCGTCCTTGTAGTACTGGACGCCCTGGATGAATGAGTTGGCGCAGTTGCCGACTCCGACGATCGCGACGCGGACCTTGCCGTCGTCGCTGCGTCCGTTGCCGGTGTGCGCTCCGTTGGTGGTGCTCATGGGTAAGCGAAAGCCTCCTGGGTCTTGGTAACTGGCCGGATCTCGTCGAGATCAGCACCGCTCCGGCCCCGAATCGTCCTGGCAGCCGGGGAGCGGACGTACGCGGCTCCGGGGGTCTGTGAAACACCATACCCGGGGTTCGGTTACACGACCAAACGTTTCCCGGCCCCGCCGGGGTGGCCCTCAGCCGCCAGCGTCGAGCGCGTTGAGCTGGCTGCGGACGTGCCAGACGCGCTGGAGGACGGTGAACGCGGTCAGCGCAACCATCACCCAGATCGCTGCCGGCAGCAGATCGACGCCGTCGATCAGCTCGCCGGAGGCGAACATCAGGCCGGCCGAGAGGATCACGACGCGAACCGGTCGGGTGGCGATCCCGACCTTGCACTCGACGCCGAGCGCCTCTGCACGAGCCCGCGTGTAGGAGACCATCAGCGATCCGAGCACCACGAGCAGGCAGGCTGCTGCGAGCGCCTCATCGCCGGCGGCGGCGAACTGCCAGCAGACCGCCGCGAGGACGATTCCCTCCTCGATCCGGTCGAGCGTCGAGTCGAGGAAGGCTCCGAACTGGGTGCCCTTCCCTGACATCCGCGAGTACCGCCCGTCGAGGGTGTCCATGACCGACCCGATGATGAACGCGAAGGCCCCGAGCACGAACATGTCCTCGAGGATCAGCACGGCTGCGGCGAGGTTGAGCACCAGTCCGGTCATCGAGATCGCGTTCGGCGTCAGCCGCGACTCGATCAGGCGGTCGCGGGCGATGTCGCGGAACTCGCCCAGCGGGCGGTCGGCACGTTCAGGGCGCCCGGATTCACCTCCGCGCTTCTGCGGCTCGGCCATCGAAGCCCAACCTACCTATGCCGTGGCTTCGGCAGCGGCCTCCTCGGAGACCGGTCGGAACGACCACTGGGTCGGGCGGACGGGTGCGAGGACACGGCTGGCGATCAGCGCCGAGCTGACCGCGACCAGCAGCCCGGCCGCGGCGTCGAGCCAGTAGTGGTTCGCGGTGACGACGATCACCCAGAAGACGAGCAGCGGGTAGAGGGCCCAGAGCGCCCTCGCGAGCGGGTTGCGGACGAGCATCACCGCGGTCCCCGCGATCATCGAGGAGAAGCCGATGTGCATGCTCGGCACCGCCGCGTACTTGTTGACGAGCAGGCTGACCGCGTTGCTGTCCTGATCGACCGAGGTGAACGTCGCGATCGTGTCGGTGAAGCCCTCTCCGGTGAGCATCCTCGGGGGAGCCGTCGGGAACAGTGCGTAGCCGACCAAGGCGATGCCCATCGCGACCATGAACATGTTGCGCACGAAGTAGAAGTTGTCGTTGCGGAACAGGTACAGCCAGGCGAGGAAGACGACGCTGATCGTGAAGTGGGAGTTCACGTACATCCAGTTGGCGAAGTTGATCAGCCACTCATGGCCGACGAGCGCCTGCTGAAAGCCGGGCTCGAAGAACGTCCCGAGCGACTTCTCGAGGTCGACGATCCGCTCGGCGTTCGCGAAGGCGAGATCGCTGCGACCGCCGATGAAGCCGCGCACCAATTGGTACCCCTGGTAGGCGATGAAGAAGAGGGCGAACTGCAGCAGGAGGTCGGACCATCCCCGCGGCAGCCGACGTCCGATGGCGGCTAGCGGTCCGGGCACGAGTCATTCGATTGTAGAGCCGACTCCGGGCTCCGGCAGCCCGCCCCGGCCGTCGGCGGCGAGGAAGTCGGCCACTCGGCCGACGACGTCGGGACGGTCGATCCAGGGCCAGTGGCCGGCCCGCTCGACGAGCACGAACCGCGCGTCCGGAAGGGCGCGTTCGAAGAACCGTCCGTCGTCGGCTGCGATGTAGGGATCGCTGTCACCCCAGAGGACGAGCGCCGGGCAGCGGAGCTCGCCGACGTGCTCGCCGGCCGTTTCGAGGACGTCGGGGTCGGCCGAGCGGTAGAGGGCGAGGATCGCGTGGCTCATCCCGCGGTCCCAGTGTGCGAGGACCATGTCGAGGAACTCCGGTGGCATCGGCCTGCGGCCGGCGCGGGCGAGGCGGAGGAGCAGCCCGGCGAGGAACCGCGATCGCGAGCGGGAGAACGCCTCGCCGAGCACGGGGCGCCGCCAGAGCCGCGCGACCCAGTGCCAGCGATATGCCGCGGTGAGCGGCACGGCGTCGATCACGACCAGGCGGTGAACGGCCTCGGGACGGCACTGCGCCGCGAGAAGGCCGACCGAGCCCCAGTCGTGGACGACGAGTCGGTACCCGCCGGGGGCGAGCTCGGCGAAGGCCTCGGCGAGAAACCGGCCGTAGGCGCCGACCGAACAGTCGAACTCGCCCGGTCGGGGCCGGGCCGAGCGTCCGAACCCAGGCAGGTCGAGCGCGATCGCCGGCCCCTCCGTGGCAGCGAGGAACGGGAGCCAGTCGCGCGAGTTCGTCGGGTTGCCGTGGATCCAGATCGTCGGGATGCCATCGCCGCGGCGCTCGCGTACGAACGTCCGGATCCCGTCGACCTCGATGAATCGTTCTTCGATCGGCGCCGTCATCGCTCAGAACCTATTCTCGCCGTAGATGGCCCCTGGCACCGCCGAGAAGCCGCTGATCTGCCTCGGCGAGGCGCTCGTCGACCTGATCTGCCCGGATCCGGTCGCCGACCGCTCCGAGGCGTCGCGCTTCGAGGTCCACTGCGGCGGCGCGCTCGCCAACGTCGCGGTCGCCGCCGCGCGCGCCGGCGCCCCGGCCGCGCTCGCCAGCGCCTGCGGGGACGACGACCGTGGCCGCTTCCTCCGCACCCGCCTCGCCGCGAGCGGCGTCGACCTGACGTTCTACGGCGTCGTCCCCGGGGCGCCGACTCCGTTCGCCTTCGCCTACCTCGACCCGGCTCTCGAGCCGGCGTTCGAGATCCACGGGATCGGGATCGATGCGGCGATCGCCTCGCTCGCCGGTCGCGAGGAGGAGATCGTCACGGCGGCCGCGGCGATCGTCTTCGGCTCGAACACGCTCGTCGACGAGCGCAGCCGCACCGTGACCGCGACCGTTTGCGAGCGCGCCGGGGCGTCCGGCGTCCCGGTGCTCTTCGACCCGAACCTCAGGCCCGGGCGCTGGACGAGCACGGTCGCCGCGCGGGAGCGCTGCCTTCCCTACGTGGCCGCGGCCGATGTCCTCAAGTGCAACATCGGCGAAGCCCGCTGGCTACTCGACGACGACGTCGCATCCCCCGCCGCCGCGGCCGATGCGCTCTCCGAGCTCGGCCCGGAGCTCGCCGTCGTCACCGCCGGCACCGAGCGGGCGGCGGCTCGCGGGGCCTGCACGGCGGAGGTCGCTCCGCCGGAGGTCGAGCTCGTCAGCCCGCTCGGGGCGGGCGACGCCTTCATGGGGACGCTGGCCGCCGGACTGCACGCCGGCGGTTTCGACTTCACGCGGGGAGGGGACGCTCTCGCGGCCGCCGCCGAGCAGGGCGCCCTCGCCTGCACCCGCCTCGAGGCCTTTCCGGCGTGAGCGGAGGCGGCGAGCGCGGGTATGCGAGGGGCGCCGGCCGCGACGGGGCGAGCGCCGCGGGAGTCGATCTCGACCGCCGTCCGCGCTTCCCGGTGCCGAGGGGCTGGAAGCGTCCTTCGCGGAAGCGGGTCCGGGCGATCGGCGACCGGCTTCGCGAGCTCTACGGGTCCCGTCGCAACGACCCGCACGGCGATCCGGTTCACGAGCTGGTGCTGACGATCCTCTCCCAGAACACGAACGACAACAACCGCGACGTCGCCTACCGGCGGCTGCGGGACCGCTTCGGCGACTGGGACTCGATCCGCGACGCACCGCCCGCGGAAGTGGTCGAGGCGATCCGCCCCGGTGGGCTGGCGAACATCAAGGGGCCTCGCATCCAGCAGGTGCTCGGCGAGCTCGGCCCCGAGGCCGACCTCGACTGGCTCCGCGACGCGCCGCGGCAGGAGGCCGTCGACTACCTGACGTCGCTGCCGGGCGTCGGGCGCAAGACGGCCGCCTGCGTGATGATCTTCGCCCTCGATCGGCCCGAGATCCCGGTCGACACCCACGTCCATCGGGTCGGTGGCAGGCTCGGCCTCTTCCCGCCGGGGATCTCACTCGAGGGCGCCCACGACGAGATGCTGGCTATCACCGATCGCGGCGACGCCTACGAGCTTCACATGAACCTGATCTCCCACGGACGCCGGATCTGCCGGCCGCGTCCGCGATGCGGCGAGTGTGCGCTGGCGCGGATGTGCGTTGCCCGGCGAGCCGGTCTCGTTGAGCCCGTCGCCTGAGCATCTGGACTCCCCGCCAGCGGGTAGTATCCGCGCCCGGAAGCGGCCCCCGTGCCGCTCCCCCTCCGGACAATGAACAAGCGCGTATTCATCTCATTCGGCCTCGTCGCCCTCCTGCTGGTCATCGTGATCCCGCTGTGGGCGTTCAACCGGGACGGCTCGGAGTCGTCCTCGCCGGAGAAGGTCGCCGCCTCGGACGAGGCCGCCCGCCAGCTGTTCGCGACCAACTGCGGGACCTGCCACACGCTGGCGCGCGCGGGCACCGACGGCGTCGTCGGGCCGAACCTCGACGACCGCCTCGCCGCCGCCGGCCCCGCCGCCGACGCCGCCGCGGTCGAGGCGACCCAGCAGCGGGTGATGACCGCGATCGAGCAGGGCGTCGGCAACGGCGCGATGCCCGCCGGCATCCTCGGGGGCTCGAACGCGGAGACCGTCTCCAACTTCGTGGCTCGGGTAGCCGGCCGGTAGACAACTCCGGCGGAATGCTCCGCTGACGCGTCAGCTTCCGCCGGCCGGCGCGGCGATATGGGACGGGAAGACATGTGTGCTTCCCGCGGCCGGCCTGAGCCGGCCGCCTCGACCTCTCCTCAGCCGAGGCGGAGTACGAGCTGAAAGCCGGGCCGGGGGCCGGGCGACCGGGACTCCACTCGAACCGCCGAAGGCGGTCCCGGGCGCCCGGTCACCGGCCCGGCCAACTTCGGCTACTTCTTGAGGCGCAGCCTGCTGACCAGCCCGCCGTGGTCGGAGGAGACGACCCCGCCGGCCCCGGTCACGCTGGGATCGCCGCCGGTCACGTAGGCGTCGAGCTGCTTCAACTTCGGCTTGGCCATCACATGGTCGACCGTGTGGTCGAAGCGGTAGTCGCCGATGATCGACTCGAACACGTCCGGGTAGCAGCAGGTCTGCCGGGCGCCGAGGTTGGCCATCCCGAAGTCCTTGACCAGGGCGTTGTAGGCACCCTCGTCGCCGGGCGTCGTGAAGCCGGTCCCGACCTTGTCCTTCGGGCCGCCGGAGTTGATGTCGCCGAGGAAGACCAGCTGCTTGTTGGTGCGCAGCGGGCCGCCCTTGGCGAACAACTCGCGGGCCTGGTTCTCGCGGATCATCGGATCGCCGAACGACTCGAGGTGGGTGTTGACGAAGCGGAACTTCGCGCCCTTCGTCTTCTTGTTGCCCTCGATCTTCGCTTCGACCGACTCCCAGCCGCGGTCGACGGGAATCTCGATGCCGCCGACGCTGGGCTCGTAGCGGTTCTCGAAGTTGCCGCTGTCGGGGTTGGAGGTCTTCACCTTGCTGCCCTTGCGGACGAGGATCGCGTCCTGCATCGTCAGGCTGCCGTCCATGTCGGCGCCGAAGATCGACTCACCGGTGGCGTCGCTGTCGTCTGTGTCGGCGGGCAGCTCGGCGCTGAACTCCTTCTGAATCGCGACGACCTTGTACTTGGCGCCGCGGTCCTTGAGCTCCTTCTGGAGCAGCTTCAGGAAGTCGTAGCGGACGTGCGTCGCCGGCGTGCCGACTCCGAGCGGCGGCGCGCCGAGGTCGGACGGCGTCTGGTCCTTCCAGATCGCCACCTCCTGGAGGCCGAGCAGATCGGGCTTCGCCTTCTTGATCTCCTTCGCGAGCAGCTTCGCCCGCGCCGGGAAGTCGGTGGCGTCGACGTCGTCGACGATCTCGCCGGCGGCGTTGATCGCGGCGTCCAGGTCGGCTGCGTTGATCGCCGGCCCGAGGTCGGCGCCGAGGTAGAGGTTGCGGGACATGACGGTGATCTTCGGGCCGCTCTTGCCCTTCTTCGCGGCGGTCCCGGTGGCGGGAACGAGCAGCGCCGTCGCGGCGAGCGCGAGCAGGGCGAACGTGAGAAAGCGGGTGCGCATCGGTGGGGTCTCTCCTTGGTCGTGCGCCGGCTGATTAGCGGCGCTTCGGGATTTCGAACACTAGCCGCAGACGAACGATGCGGTGCCGGGTCCGCCGCTCAGCGTTTGGAATCGCCGCCAACATCTGCTAGTTTGCCACTTAGATTTTCGTAACACTGGCACTCACACAGCTTCAGGAAAGGAAACTGACACATGGGTAAGACCATCGGAATCGACCTCGGCACGACCAACTCGTGCTTCGCGGTCATGGAGGGCGGCGAACCGACCGTCCTCGAGAACAGCGAGGGCGGCCGGACGACCCCATCGGTCGTCGCGTTCACCGACAGCGACGAGCGCCTCGTCGGCACCGTCGCCAAGCGGCAGGCGGTCGTCAACCCGGAGCGCACGATCTTCTCGATCAAGAGGTTCATGGGCCGCAAGGAGGCCGAGGTCAAGGAGGAGGAGACGATGGTCCCCTACTCCGTGTCCGCCGGCCCCAACGGCGACGTCCGGATCAACATCGGCGACAAGCAGTTCCCGCCGCCCGAGATCTCGGCGATGATCCTGCAGAAGATCAAGGCCGACGCCGAGGCGAAGCTCGGCGAGCCCGTCGACTCGGCGGTGATCACCGTCCCCGCCTACTTCAACGACGACCAGCGCCAGGCGACCAAGGACGCCGGCAAGATCGCCGGCCTCGACGTCAAGCGGATCATCAACGAGCCGACCGCGGCCTCGCTGGCCTACGGCCTCGACAAGGAGGGGACAGACCAGACGATCCTCGTCTTCGACCTCGGTGGTGGCACCTTCGACGTGTCCGTGCTCGAGATCGGCGACGGCGTGTTCGAGGTCAAGTCGACCGCGGGCGACAACCACCTCGGCGGCGACAACTGGGACAAGGCGATCGTCGACTGGCTGGTCGCCGAGTTCAAGAAGGACCAGGGCGTCGACCTCTCGGCCGACAAGAACTCCCTGCAGCGGCTCTACGAGAACGCCGAGAAGGCGAAGATCGAGCTCTCGAGCACGCAGGAGACGCAGATCAACATCCCGTTCATCACGGCCGTCGAGGGACAGCCGAAGCACCTCGACATGAAGCTGTCGCGGTCGAAGCTGAACGAGCTGACCGGCGACCTGCTCGAGCGCGTCGTCGCGCCCGTCAAGCAGGCGCTCGCCGACGCCGGGGCCGACATCGACCACGTCGTAATGGTCGGCGGCATGACCCGGATGCCGTCCGTGCAGGAGAAGGTCAAGGAGCTGACCGGCAAGGACCCGCACAAGGGCGTCAACCCGGACGAGGTCGTCGCCGTCGGCGCCGCGATCCAGGCGGGCGTGCTCGCGGGTGACGTCAAGGACGTCCTGCTTCTCGACGTCACGCCCCTGACCCTCGGCATCGAGACCAAGGGTGGCGTGATGACGAAGCTCATCGAGCGCAACACGACGATCCCGTCGAAGCGCTCGGAGACGTTCTCGACCGCCGACGACAACCAGACGCAGGTCGAGGTGCACGTCCTCCAGGGCGAGCGCGAGATGGCCTCCGGAAACAAGTCACTGGGCAAGTTCCAGCTGACCGGGATCCCGCCGGCGCCACGCGGCATGCCGCAGATCGAGGTCACGTTCGACATCGACGCCAACGGCATCCTCAACGTGTCGGCCAAGGACCTGGGGACCGGCAAGGAGCAGACGATCGAGATCAAGGGCGGCTCCGGGCTCTCCGAGGAGGAGGTCCAGAGCATGGTCTCCGACGCCGAGTCGCACGCCGACGAGGACCGCAAGGCGAAGGAGCTGGCCGAGGCCCGCAACGTCGCCGAGCAGGCGGTCTACCAGGGCGACAAGCAGCTCGCCGAGCTCGGCGAGCAGATCGACGAGTCCGCCAAGGCCGACGTGACCAAGGCGCTCGACGATCTCCGCGGAGTGGTCGAGTCCAGCGACGTCGACGACATCAAGGCCAAGACGGCGGCCCTCGAGAGCGCCTTCCACGCGGTCTCCGAGCAGGTGTACGCCAACGCGCAGGCCCAGCAGGACGGCGCCGAGGCCGGCTCGGCCGGCGGCGGCGCGAACGGCGGCGATCCCGAGGAGGAGATCGTCGATGCCGAGGTCGTCGAGGACGAGTCCTAGTCCCCGGCCGGGGACGAATCGGAGCAGCATGGACGAGCGAGCCAGCAGCGAGCAGCACGCCGGGGCGGACGGGTCCGCCCCGGCCGACGCCGAGCCCGAGGTCGTGATCGACGCCGAGGTCGTCGAGGAGGACGAGCGGGCGGCGGCGGAGGTCGAGACCGACCTCGACGCCCTGCTCGCCGAGCGGACGCGGGAGCGCGACGAGCACCTCGAGCTCGCGCAGCGCGCCCGGGCCGACTTCGAGAACTACCGGCGCCGGGTCAAGGCGGAGATCGCCGAGGCCGAGCAGCGCGGGCGGGCGGGGCTCGCCCGCGGCGTGCTGCCCGCGCTCGACAACCTCGAGCGGGCGCTCGTCGCGGCCGGTGTCGATCCGATCGAGCGGCCCGATCCGGGCGGTGAGGCCCCGAGCGAGGAGGTCTCGGCCCGCGACGCCCTCGCCGAGGGGGTCGCCCTGGT
Organism: uncultured Conexibacteraceae bacterium; assembly: GCA_963784885.1. Lineage (GTDB taxonomy): Bacteria > Actinomycetota > Thermoleophilia > Solirubrobacterales > 70-9 > RHKX01. The sequence continues at coordinate 192,975 of CAWATA010000007.1, read as the reverse complement.
CTATCGCGAGCTCGGCACGGCGCTCGAGCGCTCCGGCGTGGTCGCCTTCGATCCCGTGGGCGAGCGCTTCGACCCCGCCGAGCACGAGGCGATCGCCACCGGTCAGTCCGAGGGGGTCCCCAGCGGCACCGTGCTCGAGACCCTCGAGCGCGGCTACCGAGTCGACTCGCAGGTGATCCGGCCGGCGCGCGTCGTCGTCAGCGGCTAGGAGCGACAATGGCGCGCGACCACTACGAGGTGCTCGGAGTCGACAAGAAGGCCTCCGACGAGGAGATCAAGCGGGCGTACCGCAAGCTCGCCCGCGACTATCACCCCGATCGGAACCCGGACGACCCGAAGGCGGAGGAGCGCTTCAAGGAGATCGGCGCCGCCTACGACGTCCTCAAGGACCCCGAAAAGCGCAAGGAGTACGACGCCGGCGGCATGTTCGGCGGCTTCGGCCGCGGCGGCGGGGGGCCGGCCGGGTTCGGCGGCTCCGCCAACGTCGGCGACATCTTCTCGACGATCTTCGGGCGCGGCGGGCGCGGCTCCCCCGAGCCGATGCGGGGTCGCGACCTCGAGACCGAGATCAGGCTGACCTTCGAGCAGGCGATGGAGGGCACGCAGATCCCGGTAACGGTCCCGAAGCAGGCCACCTGTCCGACCTGTCACGGCGACGGGGCCGCGCCCGGCACCACCCCGATCGTCTGTCCGCGCTGCGAGGGCCGGGGGGTCGACGCCCAGAGCCAGGGCTTCTTCTCGATCAGCCAGCCCTGCCCGCAGTGCGGCGGCCGCGGCCAGATCATCGAACACCCGTGCCCGGACTGCCGCGGGACCGGACTGACGCTGCAGCGCAAGCGCTACCGCGTCAACGTGCCCGCGGGCGTCAAGGACGGAACCCGGATCCGGCTCGCCGGCAAGGGCGAGGACGGCCCGCTCGGCGGCCCCGCCGGCGATCTCTTCGTCACGACCCGGGTCGCCCCCTCGCCGGTGTTCAAGCGCCGCCCCGACGGGAACCTCGAGGTCGAGGTCCCGATCACGCTGGCGGAGGCGATCGGCGGCGCCAACATCGAGGTGCCGACGTTGCGCTCCACGAAGCGGATCCGCGTCGCCCCCGGCACCCAGCACGGGACCGTTCAGCGCCTCCGCGGCGAGGGCCCGCCGAAGCCGAACACCCGCGACCGCGGCGACATCCACTACCGCCTCCTCGTCGAGATCCCGAAGGATCTCGACGACAAGCAGCGTGAGGCGCTCGCCGAGCTGTCGCGGACGGCTGACGGTCGCGACCCCCGCGCGCGAATCCTGGCCGGCGCCAAGCGCGACGCCGACGCCGGTCGGTCCGATCGGTCGGGCAAGGTGGGTGCGGCGTGAGCGACGCCGACGCAGACACCAGCGACGCCGCCCGGGTGCGGCGGACGACGACGGTCGAGACGCGGATCGACCGCGAGCGGGGCGTCTTCATGATCTCGGTCGCCGCCGAGCTCGCCGACATGCACCCGCAGACCCTGCGGATGTACGAGGCACGCGGCCTGATCCACCCCCAGCGGTCGCCGAAGAACACCCGCCTCTACTCGCACGAGGACGTCGAGCGCCTGCGCCGGATCCAGGAGATGACCGCCGAGCAGGGGCTCAACCTCGCCGGCGTCGAGACCGTGCTCGAGCTCGAGGAGCGCCTCGCCGAGATGCGGGCGGAGCTGCGCCGGATGCGCGAGCGGACCGCCGAGATGGAACAGCGGATGGCCGAGGAGGTCGCTCGCGCACGCCGGTCGCTCGGCGCGGAGATCGTGCCCTACGGGGCCTACGACGCGAAGCTCTCCCGCCAGGGCCCGGTCAGGATCCCGGTCGAGGGCCGGCGGCGCTCCTCGCCGTCCGGCTGAGCGGGCCCGCGGCTCAGTAGCGGGCGAAGCCCTTGAGCTCGACGACGCCGTTCTGGCCGTCGGGGAACGTGTTGTGATCGTGTGCCTTCAGCCCGGTGCCCCTGATCCGCTTGTAGGCGCCCTTGCCGCCGGTGAAGTCAGCGGTGCCGTTGAAGTCGATCTCGCCGCCGCCGATGACGAAGGGCATGTCGAACTCGCCGAAGACCGTGCCCCGGTCGTCCCGGATCCGGAAGGTGCCGGCCGCGGTGGCCGTCAGGAAGTCGAGCTGGACGACCAGCTTGATCCTGCCTTCGTCGAACGGCTTGCCGCTGACCGTGCCGCGATCGGTGACGACGAGGTCGGGCGTCGTGCGGACCATCTTCGTCGCCGCGGTGATGTCGATCCGATGGCGCTTCGGCTTGGCGGAGGCGACCGCCGGGAGCGCGATCAGCGCAAGCACGACGAGAACGGCGAGGGGAAGGACCTTGCGAGCGGGCATCACGGGCGGGAACGTACAGGGAACGGCCGCCGTCGGCGGCACTCGCATACGGGAACGGCGGGTCAGCCGCCGCCGAGAACGCGGGCGGCGACCCCCTCGACCGTCTCGATGCCGTAGGTCATCGACGGCTGCCGGTCGCTGAGCACGGCGATCGAGCGGCTGACCCCGCCGCGCCGCAGCTCGGCGGCCTGGTTGACGATCTGCCCGTCCGGGTCGAGGCGCCAGCCGCCCTTGAAGCGGACGCTCCAGCCGCGCTCCGACGCGACCCGCGGAATCCCCCACGACTGCTCGGCCACGATCGAGCCGAGCAGCCCGAGGCCGAACTTCTCGAACCGCTCCGGGAAGGCGCGGCCGAGATCGTCGAACATGATCGCTGCGTCGGCGGCGCTGATGGCGCTCGCCCCCCAGCTCGTCGAGGATCGGAAGTCGCGCATGCCGGTCCGATGCGCTATCGCATCGACACCGTCGGCCCCGACGCGCTCGAAGACGGCGGTCGCTGCGTCGTTGTCGGAGACGGTGATCATCCGCCGCAGCTCGGCCGCGGCGGCGGGATCGAGACGCTCGCCGGCGTCGGCGAGGCGCTGGAGCTCGGCGGCGAGGATCAGCGCCTTGACGAGACTCGCCGACTGAAAGAGCTCGTGTTCGTTGCGGCCATGCACCGAACCGTCGGGCCCGGTGACGGCGAAAGCGATCCGCCCCGCGCGCCGGTCCACCCACCCGGCTGCCCGCCCGATCCGCTCCCGGCGACGCTCGGCCGCCCGGTGCGCCGGAGGGCGCCGACCTCCTCGGGCGGGGCCCCCGGCCGGAGCAGGCGGAGGAGCTTTCGCGGCACGCGGCGCCGACGGCTCCGGGACCGACCGCGCAGCGACCACGACCGCGCCGGCGACGATCGCGATCGCCGCCGCGAGCAGTGCGATCAGCCCACGGTTGCCGATCCGGTAGCTTCGCATCGATGAGCGACACCGGCACCGAACGATCCGACGACCTGGCACGGCTCGGCGCGACCGCAATCGCGCTCGGCCGAATCGCGATCGGGATCGGCGCGGCCGGGATGACGAGGCCGGCGCTCCGGGCGCTCGGCTTCTCCGAGCCCGACGGTGCGACCGTCGCGCTCGCGCGGCTCGCCGGCGGCCGGGACATCGCTCTGGGTCTGCACGGCCTTTCGGTCCGTGACGACCCCGCCGAGCTCCGGAAGTCCGTCCTGCTCGGCGCCGCGGTCGACGCCGGCGACGCAGCCGCTTTCGCGACCGCGCTGATCCGCGGCGACGGCATCGACCGGACCGCCGCGATGAACGTCCCGATCGCCGGGGCGGCGGTTCTCGCCGGTGCCTTGGTCGCCGCCCGGCTCCGGCGTCGCGCCTAGCGGGGCTCGCCGTCGGGCGCGGTCTCCTGCTCGGCCGTCGGGGTCGGCAGGTCGTAGGCGTCGGGCTTGCCGTCGAGGTCGCTGTCGCGGACCGCGTCGAGCACGTCGGAGGCGAGCTTGGGGCCGTCGGCCGGGTTCAGCGGCACCGCCATGATCGTCACCGTCACCTCGTCGCCGTGGAGCTCCTCGAGCCGCACCTGCGGCGGGTTCCGCAGCGGAATCGTCACCGCCTTCTCGATCATCCGCTGAAGCTTCTGCGGCGTCACGGCGGCGTTGAATCGTGCCTTCAGCTCCACCCGCTCGGGTTCGGTGATCGGGATGACCGCGAGCATCATGATCACGTTGTTGGGGATCATCGTCCGGTCGCCCCCGCTGATCAGGGTCGTGTAGAAGAGCCCGAGGTTGCTGACGATCCCCTCGACCTCGCCGGCCATCGATCCGCCCTTCAGCTTGACCCGCTGGCCGACCACGAACGGTCGCGTCGTCAGCAGGACCAGGCCCGCGAACACGTGCGCGAGGGTCTGTTGTGCCGCGAGGCCGAGGACGACCGCGGTGAACGCACCGCCGACGGCCAGGGTCTCCGGCTTGACCCCCGCGATCCGCAGCGCCGCGACGATGACGACGACGATCGTGCCGAGCCGGATCAGGAATCCGACGGTCCCGGCCGTGCCCGGCTCCATGCGGCGGAACAGCGCCGGCTGAAAGCTCTGGGCGAGCGTTCGGGCCAAGAGCCAGCCGAGCAGGGCGATGATGGCCGCGGTGATGTAGCGGAGCTCCTTGCCGGCGTCGGGGAGCAGCGTCTGCCGGTTCGAGAAGACGACGATCACACCGACGATCAGGATCAGCAGGACGATCGCCTCGCGGCGGGCCTTGCGCGCGTCGCCGCGGCTGATCTCCCCGCCGAGCCCGACCTCGCGCCAGACCTCGGTGCGGGACTCGAACATGCCGCTCGCCCGGCGCGCCTCGCGCCCCCTTCGGTGAATCCGCCTCACGGACCCATTGTTGCGTCAGCCCGACGGTGGGCGCGTCCCGCCCGGCGCCGGGCGGGCGATGTCCGGCGGCGTCAGTCGGCGAGCATCGAGGACATCGCCTTGAGGCCGACGTCCATGGCCTGCCAGGCCTTGCCGGCATGAAACGGCTCGCCGGCCGAGAACCGCATCGGCACCGAGAAGCCGAGCATCTTCTTGCCGAGCCGCCAGACCGGCGAGGTGCCGACCTTGTAGTCGCCGTCGGCGTCGGGACGGACCCTGACCGGGCGGTCGGGATCACCGGTCAGCTCGACCGGCACCTGCGCGAACGTCGCCTTGTCGAACATCTCCATGATGCACATGCTCACCGAGTCGAACGGCTGGTCGAACTCTGCCCCGCGCAGCTCGGCGTCGATGTGATTGGCGACGGCGTCGGCCTGCAGGAAGGCGAGGAACGCCTGCTTGATCGGGAAGTCACCGGCGTCGCCGGGCACGTAGACGTCGTCGTGTCCCGCCGCCAGCCGGGTGTCGAGATCGGTCTTCACGAAGCCGCGCTCGTCGGAGTCGAGGCCCGCGTAGCGAACCCCGGCGACGTAGGGCGGGAACGCGATCAGATGGTCGAAACCGCGGGTGCTCCCGTCCGCGTAGTGGACGGAGTCGGCGCTGACCTCGGTCGCGACCTCCTCGACGTTGCCGTCGATGCCGCGCTCGGCGAACTCCTCGGTCACGAGATCGTCCAGCCGCGGCCCGAACGCCTGGATGAAGCCGTGCTCGAACGTCGACCAGGTGATGTCGACGAGATCGCGGGCATCGTTTCGGCGCAACCAGGTCTCGAGCATGAACACGATCTCGTAGAGCGGGCCCGAGCATTTGTTGTTGGGCGGCACCAGGAACAGGACCCTCTGGCGCTCGCCGGCGCGAGCGCGGTCGCGCACCTGCTCGAAGCGGCGCCGAACCTCGAGCATCGAGTCGGTGGTCCAGATCGTCGCGCCGTGCTCGGCGAGGCCCGGGATCTCGGCGGCGTTCGTGTCGGCACCGGTCGCGATCACGAGCTTGTCGTAGCCGAAGCGCTCGCCGTCGTCGAGCGTGACCAGGCGCGCGCCGGGATCGACCTCGGCGACCCGGCCGCGCTCGAACGCGATGTCGCGGCGGTGCAGCGGCTTGTTGAGGTCGACGAGCAGCGAGTCGGGGTCGGCCCCGAACGGCACGTAGATGCTGTTGGGCCGGAACAGGAACTGGTCGCGATCGGAGATGAGCCGGATGTCGACGTCGTCGTGATGACGCATCCGCAACAGGAAGGCGGTCTCGAGGGCGGCGAAACCGCCGCCGACGACGAGGACTCTCGGTTTGGCCGGCATCTCTCAACTCCTTGATCGCTGTACGACCCCGATGCTCCGCTCCCGGACTCGCCCTCGCATCGGGGAAAACCACCGAGCGCGGTCCGGTGCGGGAACCGGATGAACTCTCCGTCCGGGCGACCTAGGCTCGGGCTCACAGGCATGGAGGATCAGCTCACAGCACTGGACGCGACCTTCCTCGAGCTCGAGGAGGCCGATCTCGCCGCCCACATGCACATCGGCGGAGTGATTCTGTTCGAGCCGAGCGAAGCACCCAGCACCGCCGCGGTGGTCGCCGACCTCGCCGATCGCCTCGACGCCCTGCCGCGTTACCGCCAGCGACTATCCGAGCAGCGAACCGGCGGACTGAGCTGGCCGCGCTGGGAGCAGAGCGAGGCGTTCGACATCCGGACCCACGTCCGCCGTGCCGCCCTGCCGAACCCCGGCGGGCGCCGCGAGCTCCTCGCCTGGGCCGGCGACTACTTCAGCGAGCGGCTCGACCGCTCGCGACCGCTCTGGGAGCTCGTCGTGGTCGAGGGGCTGGAGGACGGTCGCTGGGCGCTCGCCAGCAAGACCCACCACTGCATGGTCGACGGCGTCGGCTCGGTCGACGCCGGGACCGTCCTCTTCGACGCCGAGCGGCGTCAGGTCCGGACGGCCCCGGAGACGCGCGGCGGCTCGCCGATCCCGCCGCCGCAGATCCCGGCCGGAGGGGGTTCGCCGCTCGACGCGGTCACCGGAGGCCTCGCCGGTCTGGCCCGGCTCCCGGTCGCCGCCGGCCGCGCCGGCGCCGGGATCGTCGGGGCCGGCATCGACATGGTCCGCCATCCCTCGCATGGGCTCGACGCCATCCGGCGATCCCGGGCCATGGCGGAGCTGATCGTCCAGGACGAGATCAGCGCCGCGCCCCGCAGCAGCATCAACGTCCCGATCGGGGCCCACCGCGAGCTGGCGGTCGTGTCGACGCCGATCGACGACCTCAAGGCGGTGAAGAACTCGCTCGGAGGCAAGCTCAACGACGTGGTCCTCGCCGCCTCCGCCGGCGGCCTTCGCGCGCTGCTGCTGGCGCGTGGCGAGACGCCGCCCGAGCCCGGGCTGCGGGCGATGGTCCCGGTCAACGTCCGGACCGACAGCGAGAAGCTGGCGCTGGGTAACAAGATCAGCTCGCTGTTCGTCGAGCTCCCCGTCGGCGAGGCGGACCCGCTGCGCCGCTACCAGCTCCAGGCCTCCGCCAGCGACCGTCACAAGCAGGACGGGCAGGCGATCGGCTCCCGCACCCTGATCGACTTCAGCGCCCACGCACCCCCGGTCCTGCACAGCTTCCTCGCCCGCTCGATGTACGCGACGCGGCTGTTCAACATCACGATCACCAACGTCCCAGGACCGCCGAGCGACCTCTACGCCTTCGGTGCCCGGATCGACGAGATCTGGCCCCTGGTCCCCCTCGCGGCCGACCACGCGATCGGCATCGCCGTGCTCAGCTATGGCGGCAACCTCTGCATCTGCCTCAGCGCCGACCCCGACGCGGTTCCCGACCTCGAGGTCCTTCGCGCCGGCATCGAGGACTCGCTCGCGGAGCTGATGGAGCTGGCACGGGCGTAACGGGACCGATCCGGTGCATATCTAAGTCCGTATCCATCAGATTTCTTGACTCTCCGACAGTAGGCCGGTAGACTCGGCACCCATGCAGTCGGACAGATTCACCACGATGGGCCGCGACGCGGTCGCCGCCGCGATGCGGATCGCTTCGCAGCGCCGTAACACCGAGGCGGCGCCCGCACACCTGCTGCTTGCGATCCTTCAGCAGGAGGACGGCTTCGCGCCGCCGATCCTGCGGAAGATCGGCGCTGACGTGGTCTCGATCGAGAACTCCGCCTCGGAGCGAGTCGACGAGCTGCCGACGGTCTCGGGAAGCGAGGCGACCGACGTCCGCCCGTCCCAGGGCTTCGTCAAGGTCCTGCAGCGCGCCGAGCGCGAGATGGAGGCGCTCGGCGACGAGTACATCGCGACCAACCACTTCCTGCTGGCACTCGCCGACAAGTCGTCGGGCGTCAGCGACCTGCTTCCGGGCCGCGACGAGATCGCGACGGCATCGGCTGAGGTCTACGCCCAGCGGATCACCTCCCCCGACCCCGAGTCGACTCTCGAGTCGCTCGAGAAGTTCGGCCAGGACCTGACCGCCGACGCGGAGGCGGGCAAGCTCGACCCGGTCATCGGGCGCGACGAGGAGATCCGCCGCGTCATCCAGGTGCTCTCACGCCGGACCAAGAACAACCCGGTCCTGATCGGCGACCCCGGCGTCGGCAAGACGGCGATCGCCGAAGGCCTCGCGCAGCGGATCGTCGACGGCGACGTGCCCGACTCGCTCAAGGGCCGGCGCCTGATCGCGCTCGACGTCGGCTCACTGCTCGCCGGAGCGAAGTTCCGCGGCGAGTTCGAGGAGCGGCTCAAGGCGGTGCTGAAGGAGGTCCAGGACGCCCAGGGCCAGATCGTCCTGTTCATCGACGAGCTCCACACGATCGTCGGCGCCGGCGCCGCCGAGGGCGCGGTCGACGCCGCCAACCTGCTGAAGCCGATGCTCGCCCGCGGTGAGCTGCGGACGATCGGCGCGACGACGCTCGACGAGTTCCGCAAGCACATCGAGAAGGACGCCGCGCTCGAGCGCCGCTTTCAGCCGGTCTTCGTCGGCGAGCCCGACCTCACCGACACGATCGCGATTCTCCGCGGGCTCAAGGAGCGTTACGAGAACCACCACGGCGTCGACATCACCGACCCGGCGATCGTCGCCGCGGCGACGCTGTCGGACCGCTACATCGCCGACCGCTTCCTGCCCGACAAGGCGATCGACCTGATCGACGAGGCCGCATCGCGGCTGAAGATGGAGATCGAGTCCTCGCCGGTCGAGATCGACGAGATCGACCGCCGGGTGACCCAACTCGAGATCGAGCGCCAGGCGCTCCAGAACGAGAGCGACGAGGCCTCGAAGGCCCGCCTCGAGACGCTCGAGGAGGAGTTGGCCAACCTGAAGGAGTCGGCCGCCGAGCTGAAGGCGCGCTGGCATACCGAGAAGGGCGCAATCGACGCCATCAACGAGGCGCGCGCCGAGCTCGAGGAGGCGAACCGCGAGGTCGAGCGGGCCGAGCGCAATGCCGATCTCCAGAAGGCCGCCGAGCTCAAGTACGGCCGGATCCCCGAGCTCGAGGGCCGGATGGCCGACGAGGAGGCGAAGCTCGCCGAGCTCCAGAGCGGCGGCGGGTCGATGCTCGACGACAAGGTCACCGAGCAGGACGTCGCCGAGGTCGTCGGCAAGTGGACCGGGATCCCGGTCAGCAGGCTGATGGAGGGTGAGGTCGAGAAGCTCATCCACATGGAGGAGCGCCTCCACGAGCGGGTGATCGGCCAGGACGAGGCCGTGGTCGCGGTAGCCAACGCGTTGCGCCGCTCGCGGGCCGGCCTGTCGGACCCGAACCGGCCGATCGGGAGCTTCCTGTTCCTCGGCCCGACCGGGGTCGGCAAGACCGAGCTGGCCCGAGCGCTCGCCGAGTTCATGTTCGACTCCGAGGGAGCGATCACGCGGATCGACATGTCCGAGTACATGGAAAAGCACTCGGTGAGCCGCCTGATCGGCGCGCCGCCGGGCTACGTCGGCTACGACGAGGGCGGGCAGCTCACCGAGGCGGTCCGCCGGCGCCCCTACGCGGTGATCCTCCTCGACGAGATCGAGAAGGCCCATCCCGACGCCTTCAACGTGCTGCTGCAGATCATGGACGACGGCCGGCTGACCGACGGCAAGGGCCGCACGGTCGACTTCACCAACACGGTCCTGATCATGACCTCGAACGTCGGCTCGCAGGAGATCGCCGGCGAGCAGATCGACGAGAACATCCGCGAGAAGATCGACGCCGTCCTGACGACGACGTTCAAGCCCGAGTTCCTGAACCGGATCGACGAGACCGTGATCTTCCACCGGCTCAGCCGCGAGGACATCACCCGGATCGTCGACGTCCAGGTCGCGATGCTCACCGAGCGCGTCCGTCAGCGCGGCATCGAGATCGAGCTGACCGACGACGCGCGGATCCTGCTCGGCAACCTCGGCTACGACCCCGTCTACGGCGCCCGCCCGCTGAAGCGGGTGATCCAGAGCCGGCTCGTCGACCGGCTCGCGCTGAAGCTGCTCGAGGGCGAGTTCGCCGAGGGCGACACGGTCCGGATCGAGGCGCGCGACGGCGACCTCGAGTTCACGAAGACCGGTTAGCGACCCCTACTCGGCCGCGGGCGCCGTCACCCGGTGGAACCTGACCGGAAGCCGCCGGTCGAGCTCGCGGATCTGGCGATCGAACTCGCCGCCCCGGGCGACCACGGCCACCTCGGTCGCGGCGAAGGTGCGGAGGGTGTCCTCGGTCGCCTGGACCACGTCGCCATCGCCGACCCTGCCCTCGGCGGGGATCCCGGCGGCGGCCAGCGTCGCCAGCGAGACGGTGAGGATCCGCTGGCTCTCGAACCGCGCCTGCTCGAGGTCGTCGGTCCAGCGGTCGAGGAGCCGGCTCCTGGCCGGCGCGAGGACGAGCAGCCCCCGCTCGCCCGCCTCGGGACGGGATGGATCGCCGATCGCCGCGACGACGCCGGCGGTGCGGGGGTCCTCGATCGGCGCGAGGACCACGACGAGGACGCCGCCGGGAGTGTCCGGGCCCGGCGCTGCGACCTCGAACCGACCGTCGTCGCGGTCGGCGACCGCGACGGCGATGATCGCCGCGAGCGTCAGGCCGGCGAGCAGGACCCCCGCCTCGACACCGAGGAAGACGAAGCCGACGAACATCGGCACGATCGCCAGCGCCGGAACGAACGGCCGCCATCTCGGCGGGATCCGGCTCAAGCGCGTTCGATGCCGGCGGTCGCGACTCCGCTCTCGAACTCGGCGAGCCCGAAGGCGGTTGCCGGTCCGAGCGCACCGCGCCCGCCGACGCCGGAGCCGGCTGCCCTGATCGCCGCCCAGGCGAGGAACTTCGCGGTGAAGGTGTATCCGTCGACCCCGCTCAGCGTCACCTCCGAGAGCCGCTCGCCGTCGCCGTCGTAGGCGCGGGCGATGACCCAGGAGCCGCCGGTCGCCCGCTCGGCTTCGCTCGGGCCGCCGGTCGAGCCCTTGACGAAGCGCCGGGTCAGACCGGCGAGGCCTCGCTTCAGCGGGCCGATCCGGCCGATCGCCGCGAGGCCGATCGAGCCGACCTGCATTGGGCGGGACATCGCTCCGAACCAGCCGAGGTAGACCTCGACGTCGGTCAGCCCGGGATCCAGCGCGGGGAGGGTGAAGTGCTCGGAGGATCCGACCGACACCGCCTGCTTGTCGCGGCCGCGGACATTGAAGGTGGCGACGTGGCGACCGGCGGGCTCGGTGACGATCCGGCCACCGCGGAATGCGAATCCGGGTTCGAGCATCACCCCGGCGGTGGAGGCGCGGGTACCGCCGCTCATCCCGCCCATCCCGCTGCCGGTGACGAAGTAGCCGATCTCGACGCGCCGCGCCTCCGGACCCGCCTCGTCGACGGCGATGGCACCGGCCAGGTTGCCGGGCGCCCAGTCGTAGCCGAGCGCCGTCAGCAGCGGCACCCCGGCCTCGGCGGCGGCCGGGCCCCACTCCTCGAACACCCGGCGGATGAACGGGGGCTCGCCGGTCGAGTCCAAGTAGGCGGCGGCCTGCGCGTCGATGGCCGCCTCGACCGCCGGCGCGCCCCAGCGGGCGAACGGGCCGACCGTGCTGATCAGGACCTCCCCACCCTCGAGCAGGGAGCGCACCGAAGCCGGATCGGCCACGTCGGCCACCCGCGTTTCGAGCTTTCCGCCGAGCTCCTCGGCGAGGATCTCGAGCGAGGCCCGATTTCGTCCGGCGAGCACGGGCGCCGCGCCGGCGTCCCGAAGCGCAGCGGCGGTCAGGCGGCCGGTGTAGCCGGTGGCTCCGAAGAGAACGATCCGCGACGACACGCCGATGACGATAGCCGCCTCGGTCCGCGATCGCGGACCGAGGCCGGGCGATCGGGGGCTACTGGAAGAGCAGGAAGTTCACCTCGGGACTCAGCCCGAGGACCGAGCGAGGGCTCATCACCTTCGTGTCGAGCGAGTAGAAGATCGAGAAGCCGTTGAACAGCGCCCGCCGGCTCAGTTCGCGATAGCCGGCCTCCTTGGCGGCCGGGCTGCCGATCCCGTCGAAGTTCAGGGTCACGTCGACGTCGCGGCGCTGGACGATGTCGCCGCGCCTGCGGACCGAACCGTCGTGGAACTGATGGATCACGAGGGCCTTCGGGGGCAGCTCGCCCTCGTCGATGATCCGCTGCAGCCGCTTCGAGATCGCGTTGATCTCCTTCGCCTTGATCCGGCCCCGGCTCCGGCCCGGGACGCCGTGCGGGCCGACGTCCCACTCGGGGTCGATCGAAACGTCGACGTCGGGCTCGTCGATCCACTTGGCGAGAGCCTCGACCTCGTCCCCGGCCCGGGCTCGTCCCGGCTGGATGTCGAGCACGAGGCGACCGCCGATCGAGCGGGCGGCTTTGAGGTAGGAGCGGATCAGCTTGCCCGGCTGACGGGTCCGGTACTTGCCGTCAGGGCCCGCGGTCGAGTTCGCCACCACGGCGATCAGGTCGAAGCCGGGAATCACCCGGCGGTTACCGATCCGGGCGTACGGCCGCGCCTGTCTGACCGCCTTGCGCGCGGCGGCGCGCGGGCTCAGCTTGCCGAGGATCGTGCCGGTGAGCTGCGGCGCGCCGTACAGCGTCAGCAGCCGTTTGCGGGGGAACAACCCACCGGCGACGCGGGGGTCGGAGCCGGCGCCGATCCCTCCGCTTCGTGCCGCCGGCGCGGAACCGAGATCGCCGCTGCTCAGCAGCTCCCGGGTCGAGCGCTCGAAGGACGCCGCCGACGGGGGCTCGGGGCGGGCGGAGGCCGCGGCAGTCGCGGGCAGCGCGAGGAGCGCCGCGAGCAGCGCGGCCGCGAGCGGCATCGTTCCTCGCGTGATCGGCATCAGTCGGCCCTTCGTTCCTCAGGCTCGCATCCCTGCCGCGACGGCGAGCCGGTTGCGGTCGTGCAAGGGTTCGCCGCAATGCGGATCGGGATCGTCGCCTACTGGTTCAACCGCGGGCAGGCCGTGGTCGCCCGCCAGATCCGCGCGACCCTCGACGGGCTCGGACACGAGACCCACGTGCTGGCTCGGCCGACGCGGAAGACGAACATCAGGCCCGGCTGGGTCGACACCGAGGGCGTCTGGGAGCAGGAGCGCGTGACCGCGGCGAGCGACTACCTGATCCCCGGCGACGAGTACCTCGCCTGGGCGGAGGCGACGCGGCCCGACCTCGTCCTCTTCGACCAGAACTACCAGTTCGACGAGATCGCCGGGCTCCGTGGCTCCGGCGTCCGCACGATCGGCCGCTTCGTCTGGGAGCACTTCTCGGCCGAGCACGTCGAGCCCGCCGGCCGCGCCTTCGACCGGATCTACTCGCTGACCGCCTGCGAGCAGGAGCGCTACGCGGATCTCGGAATCGAGACCCCGAGGGTCCACTGGGGCTGCTACCCGGACCTGGTCAACCTGGCGAAGGAGCTGGAGACCGCCGGACGCACAGCGGTGCCTGCGGCTGGGGGCAACACACATGTCATCCCGTCCGGTACCACCGCGCCGACCGGCGGAACCGGACGCGCAGCGGAGGATTCCGCCGGGGTGGTTTCCTGCCTCTTCCCGGGCGGGTTCATGTCCAAGCGCAAGCCGCTCGCGCAGACGATCGCCGCCTTCCGGGCGACCCGCGACCCGCGGCTCCGGCTCGTGCTCAAGGCTCAGGTCGAGCGCCAGAAGAAGCAGGTCGGGCGGATGATCCGCGGCGGGTCCCGGCTCGGCCGCCGCGACCGGCGGATCGCGGTGATCACCGCCGATCTGCCGACCGACGAGTACCTGCGGATGTTCGCAACCGCCGACGTCTGCCTCGCCCCGAGCCGCTGGGAGGGCCTCGGGCTGCACCTGTTCGAGGCGACCGCGCTCGGCGTCCCGATCCTGACCAACGACAATCCACCGATGAACGAGGTGGTGGTCGACGAAGGCAACGGCTTGCTCGTCCCCGGCGTCCCGGACGGGGTGGCGCCGCGGTCGGGCATCCCCGCCTTCGCCCCCGACGTCCCGGCGCTGACCGCGGCACTGGAGCGGATCGCCGATCCCGAACTCCGGAGCGAACTCGCCGCCGGGGCCCGGCGCCGTCGCGAGGAGCTGAGCTGGGAGCGGACGAGGGACGACCTCGCCGCGCTGATCGCGGAGGATCGGGGCGGATGAGGGAGCGCGTCCTCCGCCGCGAGCAGATCCTCGACGTGCCGGTCGAGCGGGCGTTCGAGTTCTTCTCGCGGGCCGAGAACCTGGAGGCGATCACCCCGCCCCTGCTCAAGTTCCGGATCGCCGGCACGGCCCCGGTCGACGTCCGCAAGGGGACGCTGATCCGCTACCGGCTGCGACTGCACGGCCTCGGCGTCTCCTGGCTGACGCGGATCGAGGAATGGGACCCGCCGCTCGGCTTCGTCGACCGGCAACTCCGCGGCCCCTACGCGCTCTGGCACCACACCCACACCTTCGAGGCGGTCGGCGCCGGCCGGACCCGGATGGTCGACCTGGTGCGCTACGCCCACCGGTTCGGTCCGCTCGGCACGCTCGCCGAGCACCTGCTCGTGCGCCGCGACCTGACCCGGATCTTCGACTACCGCCGAGACTCGATCCCGGCGCTGCTCGGAGCGGGCTGATGGGCCTCGGTCGCCGCGCCTACGACGCCACCTGGGGCAGGCTGTTCGCGGCCGTCTACGAGCGCGCTCTCGCCGACAGCGAGGAGGCGGGGATGCGGGAGCGGCGCCACGCGCTGATCGCAGAAGCGCGCGGCCGCACCGTCGAGCTCGGCGCCGGGACCGGCCTCAACTTCGCGCACTACCCAGAGGCGGTCGACGAGCTGATCCTGACCGAGCCGTTCCCGCCGATGGCCAGGCAGCTCCGCGAGCGCGCGGGAGCGGGCGCCACCGTGATCGAGACCCCGGCCGATCGGCTGCCGCTGCCCGACGGCTCCGCCGACACCGTCGTCTCGACCCTCGTCCTCTGCACCGTCGACGACGTCCCGGCCACGCTCGCGGAGGTCGCGCGCGTGCTCCGGCCCGGCGGGCGGTTGCTGTTCGCCGAGCACGTCCGCTCCGACGACCCGAAGACGGCTCGCTGGCAGGATCGCCTCGCGCGCCCGTGGAAGTTCGTCGGGCACGGCTGCCGCTGCAATCGCGACACGCTGGCGGCGATCGCCGCCTCGCCGCTCGAGGTCGAGGCGGTCGAGCACGACCGGATCCCGAAGGCGGCGCCGATCGTGCGGCCGCTGATCGTCGGCAGCGCCCGCAGGCCCGGCTGAACGCCTGTGGGAGAGACGAGCTTGCAGCGGAACGACGGACGTGAGAGAAATGCCGCAAGGCATCGACAGACCGCAACGACGAGGAGGAGAGAACGTTGGCCCATTTCATCCTGTTGACCAAGCTGACCAGCGAGGGCGTCAAGACCATCAAGAACAACCCCGACCGGATCGCTGAGGTGAACCACGAGATGGAGCAGATCGGTCTCAAGGTTCATCACCAGTGGGCGACCCTGGGTCGCTACGACTTCGTCAGCGTCGTCGAGGCGGATACGCCCGAGGCCATGGCGAAGGCGTCGATCGAGCTCGGCTCCCGGGGCACGACCGTCAACGAGACGCTCGCCGCGATCCCGAGCGAGGACTTCGCCGGGTCTCTGTGAGCGGTCTCCCCCGCGAGCCGGAGGCGGCGCGATGAGGATCCTGGTCGTCGGGGGTGGCGGCCGTGAGCACGCGATCGTCCGGGCGCTGTCGCGCTCCGCGCACGCCCCGGAGCTGTTCTGCAGCCCCGGGAACGCCGGGATCGCCGCCGACGCCGAGCTGCTCGAGGCGCCCTCCGGGGTCGTCGATGCCGCTCGTGGGATCGGTGCCGACCTCGTCGTCATCGGACCGGAGGTCCCGCTCGTCGCCGGCCTCGCGGACGAGCTCGAGGCGGCCGGGATCGCCGCGTTCGGCCCGAGCGGCGACGCCGCGCGCCTCGAGGGCTCGAAGCTCTACGCCAAGGAGGCGATGCGCGACGCGGGCGTCCCGACGGCCGAGCACCACCTGGCGACGTCGAGGGAGCAGGCCCTCTCCCATCTCGCCGACTGCGCCTACCCGGTCGTGCTCAAGGCCGACGGTCTCGCGGCGGGCAAGGGCGTGATCATCGCCGCCGATCGCGCCGAGGCCACGGCGGCAGCCGAGGCGTTCTTCACCGAGCAGCGCTTCGGCGCCACACAGGTCCTGATCGAGGAGTTCCTCGAGGGCGAAGAGCTCTCGATGCTCGCCCTCTGCGACGGCGCCAACGTGGTGCCGCTGGCCCCCGCGCAGGACTACAAGCGGATCTTCGACGGAGATCGGGGGCCGAACACCGGCGGCATGGGCAGTTACTCGCCGGTCCCCGGGATCGACGCCGACGCCGTTGCCCGGACCGTCGCCGAGGTGCACGAGCCGATCGTCTCGCTGATGGCCGAGCGCGGCATCCCGTTCCGCGGCGTCCTCTACGCCGGGCTGATGCTCACCGCCGGCGGTCCGAAGGTGCTCGAGTTCAACTGCCGGTTCGGCGATCCCGAGACGCAGGCGGTCCTGCCGCGGCTCCGGTCCGATCTCGTCGACCTCTGCACTGCCGCCCGCGAGCCGGGCGGGCTCGCCGGCGTCAGCGCCGAGTTCACCTCCGACTGGGCCGTGACTCTCGTCCTCGCCTCGCGGGGCTACCCGGAGAGCTCGTCGAAGGGCGACGTGATCGAGGGTGTTGCGGCGGCCGCGGCGACCGGCGCCGAGATCACCCATGCCGGGACCGCGATCGAGAACGGCAGGCTCGTCACGGCGGGCGGGCGGGTGCTGAACGTGACCGCGCTCGGACCGGACGCAGCGACCGCTCGTGAGCGGGCTTACGATGCGGCCGAGCTGATCACCTTCGGCGGCCGACAGATCCGCACCGATATCGCGGCCCGAGCAGTCGAGCGAACAACCCAGGAGACCCGATGACCGAAGCCGAATCGCCCACCTCCGCCACCGGAACCGACGTGCCCTCGCCGGGGGCGCCGGATCCCGGGCCCGTCGCGATGCCCGATGTCGAGACCGCCTTCGAGGAGATCGAGGTCGACTCGCCGCTCGTCGGGATCATCATGGGGTCGGCCAACGACAAGCCGAAGATGCAGCCCGCCGGCAAGGCCCTCGAGGAGGCGGGGATCCGCTACGAGGTCCGGGTCATGAGCGCCCACCGCACTCCCGACCTCGTCGCCGAGTACTGCAAGGCGGCGCAGATGCGGGGACTGAGGGCGATCATCGCCGGCGCCGGGATGAGCGCGGCGCTCCCGGGCGTCGCCGCCGCCCACACGAGCCTGCCGGTGATCGGCGTCCCGATCTCAGGCAAGAACCTCGGCGGGATGGACGCGCTGCTCGCGGTCGCGCAGATGCCCCCCGGCGTGCCGGTCGCCTGCATGGCGGTCGACGGCGCCAAGAACGCAGGGCTCTACGCGGCCCGGATCATCGGCCTTTGATCCCCCGCTACACCCGCGAGGAGATAGGCGCCGTCTGGACCCAGCGGCGCAAGATGGAGGGCTGGCTCGAGGTCGAGCTCGCCGTCACCGAGGCCCTGGCCGAGGCCGGCATCGTGCCCGCGGCCGATGCAGCAGCCTGCCGCGAGCGCGCGAGCTTCACCGTCGAGGCGGTCGAGGAGCGGGAGCGGACCACCAACCACGACGTCGCGGCATTCGTCGATGTCGTCTCGGCCTCGATCGGCCCCGAGGGCCGCTGGATCCACTACGGGCTGACATCGAGTGACGTTCTCGACACGGCGCTGGCGACGCAGATCGCCGCCGCCGGCGAGATCCTCGTCGCCGGGGCACGCGGCTACCGCGATGCGCTCGTCGAGCGGGCGTTCGAGCACCGCGAGACCGTCTGCGTCGGCCGGACCCACGGGATCCATGCCGAGCCGACGAGCTTCGGCCTCCGGCTCGCGGGATTCGCGTTCGAGGCCGACCGTAACGTCGGCCGCCTCGAGCGGGCGTTCGCCGCGGCGCGGTACGGAAAGCTCTCGGGCGCAGTCGGCACCTACGCATCGCTGCCGCCGTCGGTCGAGGCGGCGGTCATGGCGCGGCTCGGGATCGGCGTCGAGGACGCCTCGACCCAGATCATCCCCCGCGACCGCCATGCCGACCTGCTCTCGGCTATCGCGATCGCCGCCGCCGGTCTCGAACGTTTCGCGACCGAGGTCCGCAACCTCCAGCGGACCGAGGTCCGTGAGGTCGAGGAGCCGTTCGGAAAGGGGCAGAAGGGCTCCTCGGCGATGCCGCACAAGCGCAACCCGATCACGACCGAGCGAATCACCGGCCTCGCCCGAGTCCTGCGCGGCTACGCCCAAGCCGGGATCGAGAACGTCGCTCTCTGGCACGAGCGCGACATCTCCCACTCCGGCGCCGAGCGGGTGATCCTGCCCGACGCGACGATCGGGCTCGACTACATGCAGCACCTCGCGACCCGGGTCGTGAGCGGGATGACGGTCCACTCAGATCGCATGCGGGAGAACCTCGAGCTCACACACGGGGCGATCTACAGCCAGCGGGCGCTGACCGCGCTGATCGACGCCGGGCTCGTCCGCGACGACGCCTACCGCCTCGTCCAGGAGAACGCCCAGCGCGCCTGGGACACTCACACGCCCTTCCGAGGCCTGCTCGAGTCCGCCGTCGCCGAGGCCGGACTCGAGGTCGACGTGGCCACGATCTTCGACCCGAGCGCTTACCTGACGCACACGGGCGAGGTCTTCGACCGGCTCGCTTCGCTGGGATAACTCCGGCGGAATGCACCGCTTCGCGTCCGCTTCCGCCGGTCGGCGCGGCGGTTTGGGGGCGGGATGACATGTGTGTCCCGCCCGGTAGCGGACTCCGCCGGTTCCCTACGGTCCCGCGCGGTGGATCGGCCGCGCCGGCTTCGGCGCCGGCGGGTTCCAGACCCGGCCGTGACCCCTGTCCTCCTTGAGGACGTAACGCCCGCCGAGCAGCTGCGTCATCGTCTTCATCTCGTACCCCCTCGCCTTGTAGCTGCGGATGATGCCCGGCAGTGCCGCGACCGTCTGGCTGCGGTTGCCGCCGCCGTCGTGCATGAGGACGATCGAGCCGCGACCGCCCGAGGTCGCGACGTGGCGGATCGAGGTGCTGCCCGGCGTCGTCCAGTCGCGGGTGTCGACGTCCCAGATGACGCTGACCATGTCGAGCGCCGACGCCGCGGCCGCCGTCGCCGACGGCAGGAAGCCGCCCGGCGGGCGGAACATGCAGGGCCGGAAGCCGGTCGCGCGCTCGATCACGTCGCTCGTCTGCCTGAGGTCGGACTTCCCGGGCCCCATCGCATGCCGCCAGGAGTGGTTGGCGATCTCGTGCCCGTGGGCGAGGATCTTCCGGTCGAGGGCGGCGTAGGCGGGGACCTGCTGGCCGATCTGGAAGAAGGTCCCGTGAACGTGCTTTTTGTCGAGGATCCGCAGGACGTCGTCGGTGTAGACGCTCGGACCGTCGTCGAAGGTGAGCGCGACCCACTTGTGCGATGACGGGCCGCGGCTGACCGTGCCGTGCCCGACTCCGGTGCAGCCCACCCGGCGCACCGGGTTGATCTCGGTCTTGACGGCGCCCCTGGACGGCGCCCGGTCGGTGCAGATCGCGGGCCCGCGCTTGCCCCCGGGCACGCAGGCGGGCCCGTACCAGCTGCTCGACGCCGAGAACCCGAGCTTGCCCGGCTTGATTCCGAGCTTCGCGAGACTCAGACGGAGGACCATGCCGCGCTTCGAGCGCTCGATCGCAGCCCGCACCGACCCCTTGCCGCGAATCGTGCGCTTGCCGACGACCGAGACGCCGACCGCGATCCGTCCCTTGCGGATCCCTCCGGCCGGGCAGTAGAGCCGCCGGCCGATCGAGTGCGCCGCGAGGTTGAGGCAGAGGTAGCGCTCCTCCCTGCCCTTCTCGAAGGCGGGGTGCGGGCGCAGCTGCGAGAGGTTCGGCAGTGGGCTGCTGACGCCGATCCGTGCCTTCAGCTTCGTGTCGTCCTGACCGACCTTGACCTTGACGAGGTCGAGAGGCCCGGGCGTGTCGGCGGGGTCGCGGGCGGTCGCGGCGCCGGCGGACGCCGGCAGGACGAGGGCGAGGACCGCCAGGGCGAGGGCGGTCGATGGCGGTCGCCTCATCGCAACCGCTCCGCCGGGGGTGGGATCTCGTCGGCCCGGGGCGGGATCGTCGCCGTCGGCGGGGCTGCATCGAGCCGCGCGGGGTCGCCGCGGCGGCTCCAGTTCACCGGCTTGGGCTCGCCCGCCAGCAGGGCCGGCCAGGTCGCGCCGTCGACGGCGCCGGTCGCGGCGAGCCCGTTGCGGCGCTGGAAGGTCTTGACCGCCCGAGCCGTCTTGGCCCGGAACCGGCCGTCGACTGGGACCGAGAGCCGGGCCCCTCGGAGGAGCTGCTGGGCCCAGACCACGAGATCGCCCGTCGCGCCGCGATCGAGCCTCGCGTATTCGCGGCGCGGGCGCGGGCCGGGCGGCGACCCTCGCAGCCTGCCGCTGAGCCGCGGCCACATCCGGCGGGAGGTCTCCTGCCAGGACCACCAGCTGACGCCGGTCGATCCGTAGGCGCGGGCGAGGCGGCGGAAGTCGAGCACCTGGCCCTTCGGCGGGTTCATCCAGGTCTGTCCGACCGGGAAGAGCCGGCGGTCGTATGGACGGTTGAAGGCGTAGGTGTGCCGGAAGGAGGCCGCGATCGGATCCCCGATCGCGTACCAGTAGAGCTGCGGCAGGTTGGCCTCGGCACCGCCGGGGCCGAGGAAGACCGAGTACGGGAACGCCGGGTGATAGTCGACGTACGGGAAGCTGCTGAGCGCGAGCGGGAAGTCGTCGCCAACTCGTCGGCGGAGGCTCCGCATGTATTCGTCGGCCGCCGCGTAACGGCCCTCGTAGGCGCTCTCGGCATCGATTATCAGGCAGTCGGCCCCCGCCTCTGCGGCGGCGGCGCCGACCTTCGCCTCGCGCTTCGGGTCGGCGCCGTAGACGAACTGCCAGGCGCAGACGTCGAGGCCCCGCGAATGAACGTCGCGGACCAGCCCGCGGTCGAACTGGCTCCAGTAGTTGCCGGCGTCGC
Source organism: uncultured Conexibacteraceae bacterium (assembly GCA_963784885.1). Taxonomy (GTDB): domain Bacteria; phylum Actinomycetota; class Thermoleophilia; order Solirubrobacterales; family 70-9; genus RHKX01. The sequence goes on along the minus strand of CAWATA010000007.1, from coordinate 171,771 downwards.
CGCTCTTGACGTAGACCGCGTCGAGCCCGCGGCGGTCAGCCTTCCGGGCCATCGCGCCGGAGGATCCGCCCGATGCGCTCACGTACCAGACCCAGCTCGCGTCGCCGCGGAACGGCGAGGCCGCCTCGGCGGGCGCGGGTGGGAGCACGGTGGCGGCTAGCGCCGCCACCAGGACGACCAGCCCGAACGGCCTACTCCGCCCCCGGCTGTGGATCGCGGCGGGCATCGGCCCCGTCAGGATAGAGACGACGGGGCGGCGGCCCGACCGTCATCAGCCCAGCGCAGCGGTTCGCGGTGCCGCCGCGAACGACTCGAGGACCTGGTGGCCGTCGGCGCCCGGGCAACACCTCCGAGAGCGGGTCGTCGGGATCGGTCCATCCGCTCATGACCCCGGGGCACCCGATGACGGTCGGACCACACATCGCGCTGGTAGCCTCGCGCCATGCCAGGCAAGCTCGACGAACTCAAGCTCCATTCCAGCGGCAAGGTCCGCGAGATCTACGAGGACGGAGACGAGTTGATCATGGTCGCCTCCGACCGGATCTCCGCCTTCGACGTCGTCCTCCCAGAGCCGATTCCCGACAAGGGGAAGGTGCTCACCCAGATGTCGATCTTCTGGTTCGAGACGACCGGTCAGATCGTGCCGAACCACCTGATCAGCGAGGACGTCCCCGACGAGGTCGCGGGGCGGGCGATCCGGGTCAAGAAGCTCGAGATGTTCCCGGTCGAGTGCGTCGTCCGCGGCTACCTCTCGGGCTCGGGTTGGAAGGAGTACAAGGAGTCGCAGTCGGTCTGCGGGATCGCGCTTCCCGGTGGCCTGGAGGAGTCCGACCAGCTCCCGGAGCCGATCTTCACGCCGGCGACGAAGGCCGAGATCGGCGAACACGACGAGAACATCGACTTCGACCGTGCCGCCGAGATCGTCGGCTCGCGACCGCTGATGGAGGACCTCCGCCGGATCTCGATCGAGCTCTACGAGCACGCCCGGACCCACGCCTTCGAACGCGGGATCATCCTCGCCGACACGAAGTTCGAGTTCGGATCGACGCCGGGCGCGGAAGTCGTCCTCGGCGACGAGGTCCTGACGCCGGACTCCTCCCGCTTCTGGCCCGCCGACGACTACGAGCCCGGCCGCGGTCAGGCCTCCTTCGACAAGCAGTTCGTCCGCGACTACCTGAACGAGCAGGGCTGGGACCACTCGCCGCCGGCGCCGCCGCTGCCGCCCGAGGTGATCGCGGGCACGACCGCCAAGTACCGCGAGGCTTACGAGCGGATCACCGGTCGCTCGCTGGACTGAGGGGCGTCCCCGTCGCATACGCTGCCCGGCGCGATGGCCCAGGCGATCCTCATGCAGGGAATGCGGCGGTCGGGGACGACGATCCTCTACGACGCGCTGCTCGAGGACCCCGAGCTGCACTGCTTCTACGAGCCGCTGCGCGAGGACACCGAGACGCCCGGGGGCGGCAGCGGCGCCCGCGAGACCGATCCGTTCGCGGAGACCCGGAAGCTCCGGCTCGAGTACCGCGACGAGCACTGGCCCGGACTCGACATCTCCGAGTTCAACCTCGGCGGCCCCGGCAATCCGGAGGCCGAGATCGGCCCCGACCTCCCCGAGCACTGCGCCGGGTTCCTGCGGACGCTGCTGCAGCGCTCCGAGCCGGTCATGGTCAAGGAGACCCGCCTCTACGACAAGCTCGAGGCGATCCGCGGGATCGCGCCCGAGGACTCGGTCCTGATCCACGTCGTCCGCGACCCGCGCGCCGTCGCCGCCTCGATGATGATGGGCAAGGGCCGGAGCCGGAGCTACGCGACCGCCGACGAGTTCTTCGGCGAGGACGAGAAGCGGAAGCTCTGGTCCAGCCGTCAGCTCTCGCGGATCCTTCTGCGGGATCCGGGGTACTCGCACATGCGGCGCCCCGCCAACTTCGAGCGGATCCTGCTCGTCTGGAAGCACACCTTCCTGAGCACGTGGCGGGACGGCCGGGCCCTGTTCGGTGACCGGTACGTGCTGCTTCGCAACGAGGAGCTGCGCGCCGACCCGGTCGCGGCGATCGCCCGCGTCTACGAGGCCGCCGATCGGCCGACGCCGCCCGAGGTCGCGGGATGGGCCCGCGGAAAGGTCAAGGACCCGGAGGTCCCGTTCGCGGCCAACGACCCGCGCTGGAGCGAGGCGTTCGCGAAGCTCGACATGGCCGAGTCGCTGCGCGCCGCCGGCTACCCGCAGCTCGCCGAGTCGGTCGGGGAGCCGCCCTCCGGCGGCGGCCTCAGGGGGCTGCTGAGGCGGGGGCGCGGTTCCCGGAGCTCCGTCGTCTAAGTTTGGCGCCGTGATCGCGCGGGTTCTGATCAAGCCGAAGGACGGGATCCTGGACCCCCAGGGGAAGGCCGTCGAGCGGGCGCTGCCGACCCTCGGAGTCACGAGCGTCCGCGATGTCCGCGTCGGCCGGATGGTCGAGCTCCACTACGAGGACCGGGCCGAGCTCGAGGGCCTCTGCGAGAAGCTCCTCGTCAACCCGCTGATCGAGGACTACGAGATCGAGGAGATGACCCCGGGGCCGGGAAGCTCGTCGTGAAGTTCGGGGTGCTGCGGTTTCCCGGCTCCTGCGACGAGGTCGACGCCCTGCTGGCCTGCGAGCGGGTCGCCGACGCGCGGATCATCTGGCACGGCGATTCCGATCTCGGCGACGTCGACGCCGTCGTCGTCCCCGGCGGCTTCTCCTACGGCGACTACCTGCGGGTCGGCTCGATCGCCCGCTTCGCGCCGGCGATGGAGAGGGTGCTCGAGTTCGCCGCCGCGGGCGGGCCGGTGCTCGGCATCTGCAACGGGTTCCAGGTTCTCTGCGAGGCGGGGCTGCTGCCCGGGGCGCTGCTGCCGAACGAGGGGCTGCGGTTCCTCTGCCGCCAGGTCGGCATCGAGGTCGTCGACGCCGAGACCCCGTGGTCGGGCGCGTGCCGGCCGGGGGAGGTCCTCTCGATTCCGGTCAAGCACACGACCGGCCGCTGGTTCGCGCCACCGGAGCTCCTCGACGAGGTCGAGTCCAACGGCCAGGTCGTCTTTCGCTACGCGCCCGGCGCGAACCCGAACGGGTCGCTCAACGACGTCGCCGGCGTCCGCAACGAGCGCGGCAACGTCGTCGGGCTGATGCCGCACCCCGAGCACGCCGTCGACCCGCTGACCGGGTCGACCGACGGGCTGCGCCTGTTCGAGTCGGCGGCCCGGGCGCTCGCCGCCGCCTGAGGCGCCGCGCGAGAGCACCGCGATCGTGACCGGCCCCGCGTAGCTGCCATCCTTCCCGGCCCATGCGAGTCGGGATCTGCGCTTTCTGGTTCAACCGCGGGCAGGGCGTCGTCGCCCGCCAGCTCCGCTCCGCGCTCGACGAGCTCGGCCACGACACGTTCGTGCTCGGCCGGCCGACGAAGGAGAGCTTTCCGATGCCGCAGGACGCGCGCACCGACGACGTCTGGGCCCAGTCCGGCGTGACCCCGGCCTCAGACTTCTTCATCCCCGCCGACGAGCTGGTCGGCTGGGCGCGCGAGACCGGCATCGAGGCCTGCTTCTTCGACCAGAACTACGAGTTCGACGCGATCGCGGCGCTGCGGGCCTCCGGGGTCCGGACCATCGGCCGCTTCGTCTGGGAGCGGTTCAGCGACGAGCACGTCGAGCCGACCAAGGCCTCCTACGATCTCGTCTACTCGCTGACGCGGGCCGAGCAGGAGCGCTACGCGGGGATGGGGATCGAGACCCCGTACGTGCAGTACGGGGTTCATCCGGAGTACTTCGGCGTGACCCCGGACCGTGACCACGAGGACGTCCGGTTCCACTACCACGCGGGGTTGCTCGGCAAGCGGAAGCCGTTCAAGGAGGTCATCAACGCGTTCTCGGCGACCGACGAACCTGACCTGAAGCTGATCGTCAAGGCGCAGATCGAACGCCGGATGAAGTTCCTCGAGCGCGCCGTCAGCAACGACGAACGGATCGAGCTCGTGCTCGAGGACCTCCCGACCGACGTCCACCTGCAGATGTTCGCCGACGCCGACGTCTGCATGGCGCCGGCGCGATGGGAGGGCCTCGGCCTTCATCTCTACGAGGCGATCGCGTTCGGCCAGCCGATCGTCTGCAACGACGACGCGCCGATGAACGAGCTCGTCACCGACGGCGTCAACGGCATCCTCGTCCCCTCCCACCCCGACGGCCTCGCCAACTCCGGAATCCCGGCCAAGACCGTCGACGTCGACGCCCTCACCGCGGCGATCTCACGCCTCGCCGACCCCGGCCTCCGCGCCGAGCTCTCGGCCGGGGCGCTGAAGGTTCGCGAGGAGCGGAGCTGGGACCGGACGGTGGCGGACTTCGCCGAGCTGCTCGCGAGCTGAGCCCCGCTCGCGGCTCCCGCGTCACTCGCCTACCCTTCCGCCCCATGGCTCTCTTCTCGAGGAAGGCGCAGGAACCCGCACGGCCGCCCGTGCCCTTCATCGTCGGCGTCGGGCGGTCCGGCACGACGATGCTGCGGCTGATGCTGGACGCGCATCCGGACCTGACGATCCCGCCGGAGACCCACTTCGTGCCCGACCTGATCGATGCGATCGAGGGGGGCTCGACGCCCGAGCAGGCGGTCGAGACGATGACCGCGGTCCGCCAGTGGGGCGACCTGCACACGGACCCCGCCGACGTCGTCGCGCGCTGGAAGCAGCTCGACGAGTTCACGCCCGGGCCGGCGCTGCGCGCCTTCTATGAGATCTACGCGGAGCGGCAGGGCAAGCCGCGCTACGGGGAGAAGACGCCGGCCTACGTCAAGAACATGGTCAAGATCGAGGCGGCGATGCCGGAGGCGCGGTTCATCCACGTGATCCGCGACGGCCGCGACGTCGCCCTCTCGCGCTGGAAGCGGACGCTCGGGGACAAGGATCCCGCCCCGGCCGGCCAGGTCGCGGAGACCTGGCAACGGCGGATCCGCCGCGCTCAGCGGCACGGCCGCAAGGTCTCCCATTACCTCGAGCTCCGCTACGAGGACCTCGTCACCGACACCGAGCCGAACCTGCGCCGGATCGCGGAGTTCCTCGAGCTCCCCTGGGACCCGGTGATGATGCGCTACTACGAGCACGCCGCCGAGCGGATGGCGGAGATGGCCCGCGACCTCCCGGCGACCGACGGAAAGCCGACCCGTCCGGGCGAGGAGCGGATGCAGGCCCACGCGATGACGCAGAAGCCGCCGGACCCGAGCGCGATGTACCGGTGGAAGGAGAAGATGTCCCGCGAGGATGTCGCCGCCTTCGACGCCGCGGCCGGTGAGCTGCTCTCCGACCTCGGCTACGAGGTCGGAACCGGGACCGCCGCCGCCGGCGCGTGAGCGTCCCCAAGTTCATCGCGCTGACGCCGGAGCTGCACGACTACGTCGTGCGCCATGGCGCCCGCGAGGACGCTGCGCTCGCGGCGGTCCGCGAGAGCACTGCCGCGCTCGGGGACATCGCCGTGATGCAGATCTCGCCCGACCAGGGCGCGCTGCTGACGATGCTGACCCGGCTCCTCGGAGCGGCCAGGGCGATCGAGCTCGGCACGTTCACCGGGTACTCGGCGATCTGCATCGCCCGCGGCCTCGCCCCCGGCGGGCGGCTGACCGCGTGCGAACTCGATCGCGAGCGGGCGGAGGCGGCGCGCGCCAACTTCGCGGCGGCCGGGGTCGCCGACCGGATCGATCTCGCGGTCGGCCCGGCAGCCGAGACGCTCGCGGAGCTGACGCGGTCGGCGGCGGCAACCTACGACCTCGCCTTCATCGACGCCGACAAGACCGCCTATCCCGGTTACTACGAGTCCTGCCTGACCCTGCTCCGCCCCGGCGGGCTGATCGTCCTCGACAACGTCCTCCGCGGGGGAACCGTCCTCGATCCGGCGCCCGACGACGACGACGGGAGGGTGATCGCCGAGCTGAACGGGCGGATCGCCGAAGACGAGCGGGTCGACGTGGCGATGCTCGGGGTCGCCGACGGCATCACCCTCGCCCGGAAGCGCTGATGCGCATCGGGGTCGTCAGCAAGTGGTCGGCGAGCGGACAAGCGGTGGTCGCCCGCCAGATCCGGTCCGCGCTCGACGAGCTCGGGCACGAGACCTTCGTCCTCGCGCGGCCGGGATCCGGTCCCCGCGCGGCGCAGGCCGCCGCCGGGGAGCGCGACCCGGTCTGGGACCAGCCCGGGGTGACCGACGCCACCGCGCACGAGGTCCCGCTCGCCGAGTACGAGGACTGGGCCCGCGCGAACTCGATCGAGGCCATCCTCTTCGACGAGAACTACCAGTGGAGCGAGATCGGCGCCCTTCGCGCCGCCGGAATCCGAACGATCGGCCGCTTCGTCTGGGAGTACTTCGCGGCCGAGCACGTCGAGCCGGCCCGCGCCGCCTACGACACGATCTACTCGCTGACCCGTTGCGAGCGCGACCGCTACGCGGAGATGGGGCTCGACGACCCCGTACATCCAGTGGGGCATCCATCCTGAATTACTACCGACCGGATCCTCTGCTGCGCGTCCGGTCCGGTCGGTCGGCGCGGTGGGAGGGGACGGGAAGACATATGTGCCGACCCCAGCCGAGGAACCGGCTGGAGGAGACGCTCATGTAACCCCGTCCGGCCCCACCGCGCCGCCCGGCGGAAGCGGACGCGAATCGGAGCATTCCGCCGGGGTCATCTCCTTCTACTTCCCCGGCTCCTTCCTCGGTCGGCGCAAGCCGATCCGCAAGGTGATCAGGGCGTTCGGCAAGGCCGAGGGCGAGCACCTGCGACTGCTGATCAACGCCCAGGTGCCGCGCAACGACGAGGTGCTGAAGGAGGCCGCTGCCGCCGACCCGCGGATCGAACTGATGCTCGAGGACGAGCCCGAAGCCGAGCACCGGGCACGCTTCGCGGCGTGCGACGTCTGTCTCGCGCCGTCGCGCTGGGAGGGGCTCGGGCTGCCGCTGTTCGAGGCGACGGCGTTCGGGCTGCCGATCATCACCAACGACAAGCCTCCGATGTCGGAGATGGTGCTCGACGGTCGCAGCGGCATCCTCGTCGCCTCGACGCAGAACGGAACCGCGCGATCCGGGATCCCGGCATGGGATCCCGACGTCCCGGCGCTCGCCGCGGCGATCGAGCGGCTCGGCGACCGGGCCGAGCTCGAACGGCTGCGCGAGGGCGTCGCCGAGCTGGCAGCGGAGCGCGCCTGGTCGCGAACGGTCCGCGACCTCGCGACGCTGCTCGGAACCTGACGGCGACCGCCGGGCGGCTACCCTCCCCGCTCGCGATGAGCGACATCGACGACAACCCGATCGAGCCGGTCGGCGAGGAGCTCGCCGCCGCCGGCAAGGCGAGCCGCTGGGAGCGGTTCCGGCTGCCGGTCGAGCTCTCCGGCCGCTCGTTCCTCGACGTCGGCTGCTGGGAGGGCGTCCACTGCGCCGAGGCGATCCGCCGCGGCGCCGAGCCCGTCGTCGGCGTCGACATCTGCACCGGCGAGGACCTGCGCGCGAACGTCGAGCGCTACGGATTCGAGTTCCTTCAGATGGACGTCTTCGGGGAGCTCTGGCAGGGACTCGGCCGCTTCGACGTCGTCCTCTGCTCCGGCCTGATCTACAGCGTCCCGAGCCCGATGAGCCTGCTGCTCCGCCTCGCTCACGTCACCGGCGAGCTGCTGGTGATCGAGTCGGCCTCGACGACGAAGGGCGGCGACGAGCCGCTGATGCTGTTCCGCGGCGAGGAGGATGGCAACCCGTCGAACTGGTGGATCCCGAACGTGGCCTGCCTCGAGCAGATGCTCCACGTCGCCGGTTTCGCCGGGGTCTCGAAGGTCTGGGAGGAGCCGCGCGAGGAGCACTGGACGCGCGTCTGCCTGCACGCCGTCCCCCGCAACGGCGTCGACCGCGAGCGGCTGCTCCCCCGCAGGCCGAAGCTGATGAGCGTTCGCGGCGGCGACCGTGGCCGCGGCCGCTCAGCCGGCTGATCTGGGCTGCGCGTGAACGTCGGCATCGTCAGCAAGTGGTTCAACCGCGGCCAGCCGGTCGTCGGCCGCTACATCCGCTCCGCGGTCGACGAGCTCGGTCATCGCAGCTTCGTGCTCGCCAAGCCGCGCCGGGAGAAGGGGCCGATGGGCGGCGCGCTCGAGCGGACCGGAGTCTGGGACCAACCCGGCGTCACCGCCGCCTCGAGCTTCGAGACCCCCCTGGCCGAGTACCGGGAGTGGGCAGAGGCCAACTCGCTCGACGTCGTCCTCTGCGACCAGAACTACCAGTTCGAGGAGCTCGCGCAGCTCCGGGCCGGCGGGTTGCGCATCGTCGGCCGCTTCGTCTGGGAGCACTTCACCCGCGAGCACGTCGAGCCGGCGCTCGCGGCCTACGACGTCGTCTACTCGGTGACCCGGTGCGAGCAGGAGCGCTACGGCGGCTGGGGCCTCGACACGCCGCGGGTCCCGTGGGGCATCCACCCGGAGCTGCTCGAGATCCCGGTCGGTCGCAGCGACGACGGGCTGGTCCGGTTCGTCTTCCCCGGTGGCTTCCTCGGCCATCGCAAGCCGGCCGAGCCGGTCGTCGAAGCGTTCCGGGCGGCTCGCGGCGACAACCTCCGGCTCCTCGTCAAGGCTCAGGTGGAGCGCTCCCGCCTCGACGTGCTGCTGCCGATGATCGAGGCCGACGAGCGGATCGAGCTGCGCCTGGCCGACGAGCCGTGGCACGAGCACCTCGCCGCGGTCGCGGCCAACGACGTCTCGATCTCGCCGTCGCGGTGGGAGGGGCTCGGGCTGCCCCTGTACGAGGCGGTCGCCTTCGGGATGCCGACGATCGCCAACGACGACCCGCCGATGAACGAGGTCGTGGTCGACGACGTCAACGGCATCCTCGTTCCCTCCCACCCCGACGGGACCGCACGGTCCGGGATTCCCGCTCGCCGGCCCGACATCGCCGCGATGACGGCCGCCATCGAGTCGCTCGCCGACCCGTCGACGCTCGAGCGGCTGCGCCGCGGCGCGGCGGCCTCGCGAGCCGACCATCGCTGGGAGCGGACCGTCGCCGCGCTCGGTGAGCTGATCGGCTGACGGCCGGATTGCGGGGTTCCGGAAGGGTGCCTAGAATCGGGCGCCCGGCCGGGGTCGCCTGACGAGTCCGCATTCCGGCACGCGCTCCCGCCGAAGGCGAGCAGAGGGGGAGCGACCTCCTGCAAATGGCACTTCCGAGCCCACAGAAAGCCTGGCGTCAGTCCAGGAGCCGCCGCGCCTCCGCGCGGGGCGCCGAGCGTACGCCGGCGCCGTTCGTCGTCGGAGTCAACCGCTCCGGCACGACGCTGCTGCGGATGATGCTCGACGCGCATCCGCAGCTGACGATCCCGCCCGAGACCCACTTCGTCCCGGAGCTGATCGAGGCCGCCGAGAGCCGCGACGCGACGCCCGAGGCGCTGCTCGCGACGATCACCACTCAGCGCGAGTGGGGTGATTTCGGGCTCACCGAGGAACTCCTCCTCGAGCGGTTCCGCGCGCTCGAGCCGCTCAACGCCGGCGATGCCCTCCGCGCGTTCTACTCGGCCTACGCCGAGCGGGTCGGCAAGCCGCGCTGGGGCGAGAAGACGCCGATCTACGTCAAGAGCATGCGGAAGATCGAGCGGGTGCTGCCGGAGGCGCGGTTCGTCCACGTGATCCGCGACGGACGCGACGTCGCCCTCTCGATCCGCGACCGCGCCGTCAAGGAACATCCGATCGACCGGATCGCCGAACGCTGGGTGCGGCGGATCACCAGGGCGCGCGAGCAGGCCAGACGGCTCGCGCACTACGAGGAGATCCGCTACGAGAACCTGATCCTCGACACCCGCCCGACCCTCGAGACGGTCTGCGAGTTCTTCGAGCTGCCCTGGGACGACGCGCTGCTCGACTACCACGAGCGCTCGGCCGACCGGCTCGAGGAGATGAAGCGCGAGCTCCCCGACGACGGGAAGCGGACGACACTCAGCGTCGAGCGCCGGATGGCCACCCACGCCCGCACCACCGAGAAGCCTGATCCGAGGCGAGTCAGCCGCTGGCGCGAGAGCATGGACCGCTCCGACCGCGAGCTCTTCGAGTCGATCGCCGGCCCCCTGCTCGCCGAGCTCGGCTACCAGATCGGCGACGGTCCCGGGACCGAGCCGCGCGGTGACGAGGGCCCTTGATCGCCCGGCGACAGGCGAGCTGGCGGCATCCCGTCTCCATGCTGTCGCGGATCCGCAGCCGCCGGCGCGAACAGCGCCGCTACCCGGCGCCGTTCGTCGTCGGAGTCAACCGCTCCGGCACGACGCTGCTGCGGATGATGCTCGACGCCCATCCGCAGCTGACGATGCCGCCCGAGACCCACTTCATCCCCGAGGTGATCCGCCGCGCAAACCACGAGAACACACGGCGGCGGCTGATCCGCTCGATCACCAAGCACCCGCGCTGGGGCGACTTCGGCCTCGACGAGGGCGAGTTCCTCGCTCGCGCCAAGCAGATCCGGCCGCTGACTGCGGCCGGCCTGATCCGCTGCTTCTACGAGCTCTACGCCGAGCAGCAGGGCAAGCCCCGCTGGGGCGACAAGACGCCGCGCTACATGCGGGCGATGCCGCGGATCTCCCGCGTCCTGCCGGAGGCCCGCTTCGTCCACCTGATCCGCGACGGCCGCGACGTCGCCCTGTCGCAGCGCGAGCGGGTGATCGACGACGAGGAAGTGACGATGGCGGCGATGGCCGAGCGCTGGCAACGCCGGATCGCCGCTGCCCGCGAGGGCGCCGCGGAGGTCAGCCCGGACATCTACCTCGAGGTTCGCTACGAGGACCTCGTCGGCGACACCGAGGCGACCCTGCGGGAGATCTGCGACTTCATCGGGCTCAAGTTCGACCCGTCGATGCTCGATTACCACCGTCGCTCCGGCGATCGGCTCGCGGAGATGAACCGTGACCTCGACAACGCCGACAACGGGGTCGTCCGGACCGCCGACAACCGGCTCGCCGCCCATGCGCTGACGACCGAGCCGCCGACCACGAACCGCTGCGGGCGCTGGAGGACGGAGATGACCGCAGAGGAGATCGCCGAGTTCGAGCGCGTCGCCGGCGCCATGCTCGATGACCTCGGCTACGAGCTCGGCGCCGACCGCGCGACGGCCGGGGAGGGCGTCGAATGAGGCTGCCGCTGCGCCGCAAGGGGCCGACCGGCCCACCGGTCCCGTTCATCGTCGGCGTCACCCGCTCCGGCACGACGCTGCTGCGGCTGATGCTCGACGCCCATCCCGACATGGCGATCCCGCCTGAGACCCACTTCGTGCCGGCGCTGATCAAGGCGACCCGCAAGCGCGGCGTGACTTGCGAGGAGGCGCACGCGATCGTCACCGGGCACCGCCAGTGGGGTGACTTCAACCTCGATTCCGCTGCCCTGCTGGACCGCTACTGCGCGCTCGATCGGATCGACCCGGAGACGACGATCCGGGCCTTCTTCGAGCTCTACGCCGAGGGCCAGGGCAAGCCGCGGTGGGGCGACAAGACCCCGAACTACGTCAAGCGGATGAAGCAGATCGACCGCTGGATTCCGGAGGCGAAGTTCGTCCACATGATTCGCGACGGCCGTGACGCCGCCCTCTCGCGCTTCAAGCGCATCCTCAAGGATCCGCCGCCGATGGAGGCGGTCGCCGAGCGCTGGGTCCGGAAGATCGAGGGAGCGCGCGCCGACGGCGCCGACCTCGACTACATCGAGGTTCAGTACGAGTCGCTCGTCCGCGAAACCGAGCCCGAGCTGCGCCGGATCGCCGAGTTCCTCGAGCTGCCCTGGGACGACTCGATGCTCCACTACTACGAGCGGGCCGAGGAGCGGCTCGCCGAGATGCACCGCGACCTGCCGCCGGAGGAGGGCAAGCCGCTGCGCCCCGCCGACCACCGCAAGGAGGCGCACGTGCTGACCTCGAAGCCACCGGACCCGAGCCGGCTCGCGCGCTGGAAGCAGGACATGGCGCCGGAGGACGTCGCGGCGTTCGAGAGCGTCGCCGCGCCGCTGCTGCGCGAGCTCGGTTACGAAGTGATCAGCGACTCCGGGGGCACCATCCCGGCGAGCGCGGACGCCGGCGGCGAGGAGGAGACGGCATCGTGAGTCCCTCGCCGCTGAGCAGGATCCGTCACGACGGCGACGCGCTCGAGCAGGCGCGCCCGCCGGCGCCGTTCGTGGTCGGGCTGACCCGATCCGGCACGACGCTGCTGCGGATGATGCTCGACGCCCATCCGCAGCTCGCCGTCCCGCCGGAGACCCACTTCGTCCCCGACGTGATCAAGGCGGCGCGGGCCGAGCGGGGCACCGACGAGGTGCTCGAAGCGATGACCGCGAACCGCACCTGGGCGGACTTCGGGATCGAAACGGCGGAGATGCGCGAGCGCCTCGCCACCGTTCCCCCCGGCGACGCGGCGGCGGCTGTCCGCGCCTTCTTCGAGGCCTATGCCGAGAAGCAGGGCAAGCCGCGCTGGGGCGACAAGACGCCCGCCTACATGCTGTCGGTGCAGCGGATCGGCCGGACGCTGCCGGAGGCCCGCTTCATCCACCTGATCCGCGACGGCCGCGACGTCGCCCTCTCGCAGTCGGCCCGCGCGATCAACGAGCAGCCGCCGGCGCCCGAGCAGGCGGCGCGCTGGGTGAAGCGGATCCGCAAGGCGCGCGAGCAGGCGTCGGCACTGAAGGGCCCACGCTACGTCGAGGCCCGCTACGAGGACCTCGTCCGCGACCCGGAGACGACCCTGCGACGGATCTGCGAGTTCGTCGATCTGCCGTGGGACGACGCAGTCCTGAGCTACCACGAGCGAGCGGCCGAGCGGCTGGCCGAGATGGCCGGAACGCTGCGGGCCGAGGGCAGCCACGCCGAGCAGGAGGCCGGCTACCGGATCGCCAACCACGCGCCGACGACGAAGCCGCCCGATCCGGCGAAGCTCGACAAGTGGCGGCGCGAGATGAGCGCCGATGACCTCGCGGCCTACGACGCGGTGGCCGGTGAGCTGCTCGAGCGAGCTCGGCTACGAGGTGCCGTCGTGAGGATAGGAATCGTCACGAAGTGGTTCAACCGCGGGCAGGCGTTCGTCTCCCGCTACATCCGCGACGCGCTCGACGCCCGCGGCCACGAGACCTTCATCCTCGCCCGGCCGACCCGCGACAAGGGACCGATGGCCGCGCACGTCGACCGGACCGGGGTCTGGGACCAGCCCGGGGTCACCGAGGCGTCCGACTGGGAGGTCCCGTTCGACGAGTACCGGCGCTGGATCGACGACAACCGGATCGAGGCCGTCCACTGGGACAACTGCTACCAGCACGAGGAGATCGCGCGGATCCGGGAGTCGGGGATCAAGACGGTCGGGCGCTTCGTCTGGGAGATGTTCTCCCCCGAGGACGCCGAGCCGGCGCAGCGCGCCTACGACGTCCTCTACTCGCTGACCCGCTGCGAGCAGCGCCGCTACGCCGAGCTCGGGATCGAGTCCCCCTACATCCAGTGGGGCCTGCACCCGGAGCTGCTCGAGGCGGCGGACAGGGCCAGGGCGGCGGGTCCGCATCCCCGGACGCGAGGCGGTGGAGATGCGGAAGTTGTCTCCTTCTACTTCCCCGGCGCGCTGCTCGGCCCCCGCAAGCCGCACCGGGAGGTCATCGAGGCGTTCCGGGCCGCGCGCGGTGAGAACCTGCGCCTGATCTTCAAGGCGCAGCTCGAGCGCCGCATGAACTACCTGGAGAAGGCCGCCGCGGCCGATCCCCGGATCGAGCTGGTGATCGACGACATGCCGACCGACGAGCACCTGAGGCTGTTCGCGTCCTGCGACGTCTGCCTCGGCCCGAGCCGCTGGGAGGGCCTCGGCCTGTTCCTCTACGAGGCGATCGCGTTCGGGATGCCGCAGATCACCAACGACAGCCCGCCGATGAACGAAGTCGTCAGAGACGGCGCGAACGGCCTGCTCGTCGGGGACCGCCAGGACGACACGGCACCCTCGGGCATCCCGTCGATGAAGCCGGACGTCGGCGAGCTGACGGCGGCGATCGAGCGCCTCGCCGAGCCGGCCCTGCGCGAGCAGCTGGCCGCCGGCGCCCGAGCCGGCCGCGACGAGTACGCCTGGGAGAAGACCGTCGACGGCTACGCCGAGTTGTTCGCGGGAGTCCGGGCATGAAGGCCCGGCGCGAGATCCTCCGCTCGGTGCACGGCTGGCGCAGTCGTCGCTCGGCGATCCGGCGCGGCGCCTCCGGCCCGCCCGCGGCGCCGTTCGTCGTCGGCGCGACGCGCTCGGGGACGACGCTGCTGCGGCTGATGCTCGACGCGCATCCCGAGATCGCGATCCCCTCCGAGACGCATTTCATCCCCGAGCTCGTCACGGCCCGCGAGAAGCACGGTGCGACACCCGAGCAGATGCTCGAGCTGCTCGCCTCGCACCGCCGCTGGGGAGACTTCACGATCGAGCCGGCCGAGCTGGCCGAACGCTGGGCGGCCGTCGACCCGCTCACCGGGCCCGAGGCCGTCCGCGCCTTCTTCGCGCTGTACGCCGACAAGCAGGGCAAGCACGGGGCCCGCTGGGGCGACAAGACCCCCGGCTACGTGAAGTCGATGCGGGAGATCCAGACCTACCTGCCGGAGGCGCGCTTCATCCACCTGATCCGCGACGGCCGCGACGTCGCCCTGTCGGTCCTGAAGCAGACCTGGGGGCCGCAGACGATCGAGGCGGCGGCCGAGAAGTGGCGCAGCCGCGTCAGCCGCGGCCGCTCCCAGGCGCCCTACCTCGGCTTCTACATGGAGGTCAAGTTCGAGGATCTGATCCTCGACACCGAGCGCGAGTTGCGCCGGATCTGCGAGTTCATCGAGCTCGACTTCGACGAGGACATGCTCGGCTACCACCTGACCGCCGAGCAGCGGCTCCAGGAGAAGGCCCGGGCGCTCCCGCGGGCTCACGGCGAGGCCCAGTCGGCCGAGAAGCGGCTGATGAGTCACGCGAAGACGTTCGAGCCGCCGAACCCGGACATGATCGGCACCTGGAAACAGCGGATGACGCCGGTCGACCGTGCCGCCTACGAGGCGCTCGCCGGCGATCTGCTCGCCGAGCTCGGCTACGAGACCTCGAGCCCGAACGGCGCCGGCGAGATCCATCGGCCGCGGCGTGGCCCGCGGCTGCCCCGGCCGATGCGCCGCGCGGTTGCGATGGCCAAGCACGCGACCGGCGTCCGCGATCCCGCCGACCCCCGGATCCCGGCACCGTTTCTGGTCGGTGCGGCGCGGTCCGGAACCGACCTCCTGGGCGCGATGCTCGGAGCGCACTCGGAGATGGAGATGCTGCACGAGACCGGCTTCGTCCCGCGCCTCGCGGAGATGATCCGCTCCGAGCCGATGACGGTCGAGCGGGTTCTCAAAGTGATGGCGGCCGCAGGTCCGCTCGAGGCCCACGGGCTCGACGAGGACGAGATGCGCAGCCGCCTCACCGCCCTCGACGACCTCAAGGCCGCCGCCGTCCTGCGCTGCTTCTACGAGGCCGCCGCCGAAGCCGGCGGCGCGGCCCGCTGGGGCGACGACACACCCTCCTACCTGAAGCGGATGCGCCGGATCCAGCGAGCCCTGACCGAAGCCCGGTTCGTCCACGTCGTCCGCGACGGCCGCGACACGCTCGCCGCCCGGCCCGCGGAGATCAACACCGGCGCCGCGATGGCGACCGGTCAGCGCTGGAACAAGAAGGTCCGCTCGGTTCGCGTCCAGGCGCACCTGATCAACCACCTGCTCGAGGTCCGTTACGAGGATCTGATCGCCGAGCCCGAGAAGGTGCTGCGGCGAGTCTGCGAGTTCATCGAGCTCGACTTCGAGCCCGGCATGATCGATCCCCCCGGTCGCGACGGGATCGAAACCCGGCTCGGGCCCGTCGGGGGCTGGCAAGAGCGCCTCGAGCCGGAGCAGCTCGAGGCCTTCGAGGAGGTCGCCGGCCCGATGCTCGACGAGCTCGGCTACCGCGAGGGCGTTCCGAGCCCCGTCCGCTGAACCCTCAGGCCGCCGCGCACACGCGGGCACCCGACCGTTCCGGTGGGCCACGTAGTTGAATGGGCATGGTGAGCGCCGCGAACGACTCCCGTCCCAGTTGAGCAAGCACCGCGAACTGGGTCTCACCGACCACGAGTTCGAGCTCATCTGCGACGGGCTCGGCAAGGAGCCGAACGACGTCGAGCTGGCCATGTTCTCGCTGCTCTGGTCCGAGCACTGCGCCTACAAGCACTCGAAGAAGCTGCTCCGGCGACTGCCGACCGAGGGGCCGCGCGTGGTCATGGGGCCGGGCGAGAACGCCGGTGCGGTCGACGTCGGCAACGGCTGGTCGGTGGCGTTCAAGGTCGAGTCCCACAACCACCCGAGCGCGGTCGAGCCGTTTCAGGGCGCCGCCACCGGTGTCGGCGGGATCATGCGCGACATCTTCGCCCTCGGGGCGCGGCCGATCGCGGTCCTCGACTCGCTCCGCTTCGGCGAGCTCGATTCACCGCGGTCGCGGTACCTGTTCGATCACGTCGTCGCCGGGATCGGCCACTACGGCAACTCGATCGGCGTGCCCACCGTCGGCGGCGAGGTCCACTTCGAGGCGCCCTACGAGCAGAACTGCCTCGTCAACGCGATGTGCGTCGGCCTCGCCCGGACCGACGAGATGGTCCGGGCCGCGGCGGCGGGCATCGGCAACGTGATCGTCCTGATGGGTGCGACCACCGGCCGCGACGGAATCGGCGGGGCATCGGTGCTGGCCTCGGCCGAGCTCGAGGAGGCCGACGACAAGCGGCCGACCGTCCAGATCGGCGACCCGTTCGAGGAGAAGAAGGTGATGGAGTGCTGCCTCGAGCTGCTGGCCTCCGATCTGCTCGTCTCGCTCCAGGACCTCGGCGCGGCCGGCCTGACCTCCTCGGCGTCCGAGATGGCCTCGGCCGGCGGCGTCGGAATCGACATCGACGTCGCCAGGGTGCCGCTGCGCAACCCCGACCTCGAGCCGTTCGAGGTGATGGTCTCGGAGTCCCAGGAGCGGATGCTCGCCGTCGTCGAGCCCGAGAAGGTCGAAGAGGTCCTGGCGATCTGCCGGAAGTGGGAGACCGGCGGCACCGCGATCGGCGAGGTCACCGCGGGCGACCGGATCCGGATCCTCGACGGCGACGAGGTCGTCGGCGACATGCCGGTGACGCTGCTCGTCGACGACTGCCCGCTCTACGACCTCGAGCCGGCCGAGCCCGAGGCCTGGATCTACGGGAACGGCGAGCCGCGGCTCGCCGGCTCGGAGCCCTCAGACACGCTGCTGTCGCTGCTCGCGACGCCGACGATCGCCTCGAAGCGCTGGGCGTTCGAGCAGTACGACTCGATCGTCCAGTCACGGACCGTGCGGCGGCCCGAGCAGGCCGACGCCGCCGTCCTGCAGATCCCCGATGCGGACACCGCGATCGCGGTCTCGATCGACGGCAGCGGCCGCCGGGTCGGCTGCGACCCCTACGCCGGCACCGTCGAGGCGGTGCTCGAGTGCGCCCAGAACCTCGCCTGCGTGGGCGCCGAGCCGCTCGGTCTCACGAACTGCCTCAACTTCGGCAACCCGGAGAAGCCGGTCGTCGCCTGGCAGCTCGACCGCTCGACCCGCGGCCTCGCGGATGCCTGCACCGAGCTCGGCGTCCCGGTCGTCGGCGGCAACGTCTCGCTCTACAACGAGACCGACCGCGGGCCGATCTACCCGACGCCGGTCGTCGGCATGGTCGGCGAGCTGCCGTCGGCCGAGAACCTTCCGACCGCGGCGCTGCGCTCGGGCGACGCGATCGCGTTCGCCGGGGCGTTCGCGCCGTCGCTGGCGGGATCGCAGCTGGCGAAGCTCAGGGGCGAGCTCGACCACGGACTCGGCCGGTTCGAGATCGGTGCCGTCAAGGCGGCGATCGCCGAGGTTCGCGGCGCGGTCCGCTCCGGCCGGCTCCACACCGTCCACGACGTCAGCGACGGCGGTCTCGCGTGCGCGCTCGCCGAGTGCGCGATCGACGGCGAGGTCGGCCTGCAGGTCGACATCGGGCCGCTGACTGGGGACGACGACCCGGAGGCGTGGCTGTTCGGCGAGGGGCCCGGCGGCTTCGTGGTCGCCGGCGAGGTGAGCGCGATCGCACGGCTCGTCGAGGCGGGCACGGCGACCCTGATCGGAATCGCCGAGGGCCACGAGATCCGAATCACGGCGGGATCGGCGGAGGTCTCGGTGAGCGTCGGGGACGCCGCGGCGGCCTGGCGCTCGCTCGGCGCACTGATGGAGGCGACGCCGGCCTGACCCCCGCACCGGTGCCGGCGCCCGGCGCTGCTAGCCTTGCGCTGCAGGCCACGCCTGCTCCGATCCCCGACGACGTCGATCCGGAAGGCCTACTTCTTCTTGAGCGAGCGGCTCTTCGACGACCGCGACGGACCGCGCGATGAGTGCGGCGTCTTCGGCGTGTACGCACCCGGTCACGACGTCGCCCGGCTGGCGTACTTCGGCCTCTACGCACTCCAGCATCGCGGCCAGGAATCGGCCGGCATCGCCACCTGCGAAGGCGGGATGATCATGACCCTCCGCGACCTCGGGCTCGTCTCGCAGGTCTTCGACGAGGAGAAGTTGCAGGGCCTCGCCGGGACGATGGCGATCGGACACGTCCGCTACTCGACGACCGGGGGCGGCGCCTGGGAGAACACCCAGCCCGTCTGGCGCGACGACGGCCGCGAGGTCGCGCTCGCCCACAACGGCAACCTGACGAACGCCGTCGAGCTCTTCGCCGAGCTCCGCGAGCGCGGCATCTCCTTCCGCGGCACCTCCGACTCGGAGATCATCGCCGCCCTGCTCTCCTCCTCGCCCGAGAAGCGGATCGAGGACGCGGTCGTCGAGACGATGCCGCGGCTCGAGGGCGCCTACTCGACCGTCGTCATGACCAAGAGCGGGATCTGCGCCTTCCGCGATCCGAGCGGCGTGCGACCCCTGGCGCTCGGCCGGCTCGGCTCCGATTACCTCGTCGCCTCCGAGAGCTGTGCGTTCGACATCGTCGGCGCCGAGCTGATGCGCGAGGTCAACCCCGGCGAGATGGTCTCGCTCAGCGACCGCGGCCTCGAGGTACGGCAGGCGGTCAAGCCGAAGAAGAAGTCGCACTGCGTCTTCGAGCACATCTACTTCTCGCGGCCCGACAGCCGACTCGAGGGTCGCGTCCTGCAGCAGGTCCGCGGCCGGATGGGCGAGATCCTCTGGCGCGAGGCGCCGGTCGACGCCGACCTGGTGATCTCGGTTCCCGACTCCGGCAACCCGGCCGCCTCGGGCTTCTCGCGGGCCTCCGGACTGCCGAAGGACGATGGGCTGATCAAGAACCGCTACGTTGCCCGGACGTTCATCCAGCCCGGGCAGGAGCTGCGCAAGCACGGTCTGCGGATGAAGTTCAACCCGCTGCCCGAGATCGTCTCGGGCAAGCGCATCGTCGTCGTCGACGACTCGATCGTGCGCGGCAACACGACCCGCCAGATCGTCGGGATGCTCCGCGATGCCGGGGCGCTCGAGGTGCACCTCCGGATCTCGGCGCCGCCGATCCGCTTCCCCTGCCACTACGGGGTCGACATGTCGAGCCGTGAGGAGATGGTCGCCCACGAGCGGACCGTCGACGAGATCGCCGAGCACATCGGCGCCGACTCGCTCGCCTACCTCTCCCTCGACGGGGTCTACGAGGCGATCGGCACGCCGGCGGAGGATCACTGCGACGCCTGCTTCACCGGCCGCTATCCGCTCGGCGAGAACGCGAACGGCAAGTTCGCGCTCGAGCAGCTGACGACGGTCCCCGCCGGCACCCGCTGAGTTGAGCGACGTCCGATCCGCAGAGGACCCGCGAGCTCGCGACGGCGGGCCGCTTCGGATCGCGGTGCTCGCCTCGGGCTCCGGGACGAACCTGCAGGCGATCCTCGACCGCGTCCACGGACGCGGCAAGGCCGACGTCGTCGGCGTCGCCTCCGACAAGCCCGGCGCGCGGGCGCTCGAGCGGGCGGCGGCCGCGGGCGTCGCGACCGCCGTCTTCGGTGCCGGTGAGTTCAGCGACCGCGCGGCGCGGGACGCCGCGATCGGCGACTGGCTCGAGTCGATCGGCTGCGAGCTGGTCGTCCTCGCCGGCTACATGCAGCTGCTCAGCGATCCCTTCGTCCGCCGCTTCGCGAACCGGATAATCAACGTCCACCCGGCGCTGCTGCCGTCGTTCCCCGGGCTCGACGCGATCGGCCAGGCGATCGCCCACGGCGTCCGCGTGACCGGGGTGACGGTGCACTTCGTCGACGAGGGGGTCGACACCGGGCCGATCCTCCTGCAGCGCCCGATCGAGCTCACATACACTCGCCCGGTGCACGAGGTGACCGACGAGATCCACGCCGTCGAGCACGAGTTGCTGCCTCGCGCGATCGAACTGATCGCCGACGGTGCGGTGACGGTCGACCCCGAGAACCCGCGACTGGTGAGGATCGAAGAGCGATGAGCACGAAGCCGACGATCGACGCCAATCCCGCCAACGAGGGGGAGCCGCAACCGCTCCCGGTCCGCCGGGCGCTGATCTCGGTATCGGACAAGAGCGGCGTCGTCGAGTTCGCGCAGGGCCTGCAGGCGCTCGGCGTCGAGATCGTCTCGACCGGCGGCACCGCGGCCGCGCTCGCCGACGGCGGGATCGCGGTGCGGACGGTCGAGGAGCTGACCGGCGCGCCGGAGATCCTCGGCGGCCGGGTCAAGACGCTTCATCCGCGGCTGCACGGGGCGCTGCTCGCGGTCCGCGACGACCCCGAGCACGCGGCGACCCTCGACGAGGAGGGGATCGAGACGATCGACCTCGTCTGCACGAACCTCTACCCGTTCGAACGGGCCGTGGCCCGGCGTGACGCGACCGACGCCGAGGTGATCGAGAACATCGACATCGGCGGGCCGACGATGATCCGCGCGGCAGCGAAGAACCACCGCTACGTCGCCGTCGTCGTGCGGCCCGAGAGCTACGACGCCGTCCTCGCCGAGCTCGAGGAGGGCGACGGGACGATCTCGGCCGGCACCCGGCACTGGCTGGCGAACGAGGCGTTCGCGGTGACGGCACGCTACGACGCCGCGATCAGCGGCTGGTTCGGCGAACGCTACGAGGACTTCCCGACCCACCGGACCGTCTCGATGGAGAAGTTCCTCGACCTCTCCTACGGCGAGAACCCGCATCAGCGGGCCGCTCTCTACACCGAGGTCGGGGTGCGATCGCACATCCTCAGCCGGGTCTCGAAGGAGCACGGCAGGGATCTGTCGTTCAACAACGTCCTCGACCTCGACTCGGCGCGGAACCTGCTGGCCGACCTCGAGAGCCCGGCCTGCGTGATCGTCAAGCACAACAACCCGTGCGGAGCGGCCGAGGGCGAGAGCGCGCTCGACGCCTACGAGAAGGCGCTCGCCTGTGATCCGGTTTCCGCGTACGGCGGTGTGATCGCGATCAACCGGCCGATCGACGCGGAGCTGGCCGAGCGGCTCCACCAGAACTTCGTCGAGGTGCTGATCGCGCCCGGATACGAAGGCGAGGCGATGGCGATCCTCCAGCAGAAGGACGCGATCCGGATCCTCGAGGGCACCGAGCAACGGATGCGCCGCGGCGACCTCGACATGAAGCGGGTCCGCGGCGGGATGCTCGTCCAGGAGCTCGACACGGTCGCCCGCGACCGCGACGGGATGACGGTCGAGACGGGCGGTGAGCCGAGCGAGCTCGAGTGGCTCGACATCGCGTTCGCATGGAAGGTCTGCAAGCACGTGCGCTCGAACGCGATCGTCCTCGTCAAGGACCGGCAGACGATCGGGATCGGGGCCGGGCAGATGAGCCGCGTCGACTCGGTTCGGCTCGCGATCGAGAAGTGCCGGGGCGCCTACGGTGAGGAGGCCGACGCGCGGCTGAACGGATGCATCGTCGCCTCCGACGCCTTCTTCCCGTTCGCCGACGGCCCGCAGGCCGCGGTCGACGCCGGCGCGCGGACCGTCGTCCAGCCCGGCGGCTCGAAGCGCGACGACGAGGTGATCGCCGCCTGTGAGGAAGGCGGCGTCACGATGGTCTTCACCGGCCGCCGCCACTTCCGGCACTGAGAACGGCCGTGGCCGGGGCGAGGCGCCGCAGGGAGAGCGGGACGGCCGGCGGCGGCCCGACCCCCGGCGGGACGGTGCACCCGCTGCCCGGCGACCTGCGCGAGGCGCTCGCCACCAGCACAGTCGCGATGGCGGCCTGGATGGACATCACGCCGCTCGCGCGCAACGAGTTCATCTGCTGGGTCGAGGACGCGAAGCGGGATCCGACGCGCGAGCGGCGCATCCGCAGGACCCGGGAGGAACTGGAGCAGGGCATGCGGCGGCCGTGCTGCTGGCCCGGATGCCCACACCGCGAGCGGAACGGCCGCTGAGGCGGATGGGTGGGCCGGCGGAGATCGAGGTGCGGGTGCCGCGGGTGTTCTGCGGCCCGGGCGGCACCCACGGCAACCCGCTCGGAGTCGTCCTCGACGGGCCGTCGGTCCCGGCCGGCGACCGCCAGGCGCTGGCGCGCCATCTCGGGTACTCGGAGACGGTCTTCGTCGACGACGCCGCGCGCGGCCGGATCGCGATCTACACGCCGGAGGTCGAGCTGCCGTTCGCCGGTCACCCGAGCGTCGGCATCGCCTGGCTGCTCCACGGCGAGGGTCACGGTCCCGACGTCCTGCGACCGCCGGCCGGGAAGGTCCCGGTCCGGCTCGAGGGCGAGATCACCTGGGTCGCCGCGAGGCCGGAATGGTGCCCGGACTGGGAGATCATCGAGTACGGCTCGCCGGCCGAGGTCGACGAGCTCCCGGTCGAAGCCGAGGGCTTTCGCTACTGCTGGTCCTGGATCGACGAGGCGGCGGGAATCGTCCGGGCCCGCAGCTTCGTCGCCGAGGCCGGCGTCGGCGAGGACGAGGCGACCGGCTCGGCCGCCCTGCCCCTCTCGGCCCGGCTCGACCGCCCGATTCAGGTGCGGCAGGGACGGGGGTCGCTGATCCACGCACGCCCGGTCGGCGACGGCTTCGTCGAGATCGGCGGGCTCGTGGTCGAGGACGACTGAGGGTGGATTCTCAGCCGCCGGGCACCTGAAGCTCGGCGAAGACGGCTCGGTGGTCGGTGCCGGAGACGTCGTGCGCGGAGAAGCTGCGGACACCGATCGCGTCGCCCACCAGGACGTGGTCGATCGCGTAGATCGGCGGGATGCGGCGCCCCGCCGGCCAGGTCGGGACCAGTCCGCTGCCGACGGTGGCCGCGGCGTCCTCCCAGCCGCGATCGAGCACTCCGCGGAACGGTGCGTGGTCGATCGTCGCGTTGAAGTCGCCGAGCAGGATCGCGCGCCCGTCCTCGGGCGCCGCGGAGACGCCCTCGAGGTCGTGGGACCAGCCGCCCGCCGTCGGGGGAGCGGTGTGAACGGAGCTGACCTCGACCGGCTCGGCACCGGGGACCCGGACCGTCGCGTTGGCGAACCGCGAGTAGCCGCCGCCGAACTTCTCGCCGGGCGGAGTCAGGCGGTAGCGGCTGTAGAGGCCCTTGCCGCGGGACCGCGGGCCCGGGATCAGCTCCCGGTGCGGAAGCTCGTCGGCCAGCCCCTGCGCGTCGAGTTCCGCGGCCAGCGCGGGGGTGAGCTCGACGACGCTGACGACGTCGGGGCGAAGCTCCTCGACGAGCCCGACGAGCTCCTCCGCCGACCCGCCGCCGAGCTTCATGTTGATGGCGAGCACCCGCAGCGGCGGACCCGGCAGAGACGCCTCCGTCGGCCCGCCGAAGGTGCGGGGCAGGACCAGCAGCGCGAAGACGACCACGACGGCGCCCGCGACGATCGCCGCCGGCCAGACCCTGAGGACGAGGGCGACCACGACCGGGACAAGAGCCGCCGCGGCGACGTAAGGGGTCGCGCCGATCGCCGCGACGAGCAGTTCGCCGGTGCCGGCCCCGGCGAGCCGGAGGATCAGGAAGACGATCCACGGCGCGAGGACGACCCAGGCGACCGCCCGCGCCGTACCGCCGGGGCGGCCACCTCGCGGCCACCTGGACTTCCGATCCATCCCCCAACGCTATTCGGGCGGGGACGGGAATGCCCCCGGCGAGACTCGAACTCGCGCGCTTCGCCTTAAAAGGGCGCTGCTCTACCAACTGAGCTACGGAGGCCCCTGGAGCGTATGCGGAACCGGTTGGCTTCGCCTCGCAAGCTGGCGTTCGATCGTCCGGCGACGGTGGCAGTTGGCGCATCGGACCTCGCACCTGCTGACCTCGTCCTGAAGTCGGTCGAGGCTGCATCCCGCACGCGCCATGAGAGTCACGCACTCGGTCTTTCCGAATACGTGGTCGAACTCGAGCAGGCGAATGTCGCTTTCGCCGCAATCGAGACAGGTCGATGCGGCGAGAAACCGACGTACGTAGAGCATGTTCCGACGCTGTGACGGCGAGAGCGACGAATGCCTGGTGATCCATTCCGGGTCCGTCCGCCAGGTGGGCCCGAGGCGGGCGAGGGTTCGGATCCGGTGGCAGCTCACGCAGACGACTTCGCAGCGGGAGATCTCCTCTTCGATGAGGCGCGAATTGAGACCGCTCCGCACCAGGTCGCTGACGTTCCCTCGTTTCGGTCCGACGTGGTCGAACTCGAGGATCACGCGCTCGGTCGTCTCGCAATCTCTACAGCCGATGGCGAGGCGCTCGGCGACGACCCGCCGGGCTTCGGCGCGTCGAGCCCGTCGACCTGCGTAAACCTGGTCGCGATGAACCTGACCCCTCGCCGCGAAGTACCGTTTGAAGCAGGGCTTGCACCAGAATTGCCGTCCGTTCTGATGATGACGACTGAACTGCGCGCTCGGACGGTGCCGACCGCACTTTCCGCAGCGCCGGAAGTCCCGTCCGTCGAGAGCCACCGGCACCTTCCGAACCGGAAGTGCATCGGCCGGGGTGGTGACTGCATCCGGACGGGAACGCAGCCATCCGGGAACCTCTACATCACGCACCCACACGCTCACCGAAGACAGCGACACGCTGAGCTCGGCCGCAATCTCCCGCAGAGACCGCCCCTTGGAACGCAGCTCGCGTGCTCTCTTGCGCTCCCTATCCTTCCGCCTCATGGCAAACATATGTTTGCCCACTCTTCGGACGGAATCCGACTAGACCGGGGCGTTCCAGCGCTGGATCACGCGGTAGTCGTGCTCCCAGCCGAGACGGCTGAGGGTCGCGGTGCCGAGGCCGAAGAGGCGGCCGTCGGCGGGCGGGAGGTCGAGCCAGCGGGCGGTCAGGACGCGGAGGATGTGGCCGTGGGCGAAGACGGCGACGGTGGTGCCGCCGGGGACGCCCTCCTCCATCCCCAGGAGCTCGGAGATGATCCGGTCCGCGCGGGCACCGACGTCGGTGGGGGACTCTCCCCCGGGGCAGCCGTCGCGCCAGAGCAGCCACTCGGGTCGCTCGGTGTGGATGTCGGCGCTGGTCCGGCCCTCGTAGTCGCCGTAGTCCCACTCGAGGAGATCGTCGCGGAGCTCGGCGCGCTCGCCGAAGCCGGCGAGCTCGCAGGTCTCGCGGGCGCGGGACAGCGGGCTGCAGAGGACCCGGTGGAAGTCGACGCCGGCGAGCGGCTCGCGGAGCGCCCGCGCCTCCGCCTCGCCCGCGGCGGTGAGCGGCAGGTCGGTCAGGCCCGTGTGCCGGAGGGTCCGGCTCCACTCGGTCTCGCCGTGGCGGGCGAGCCAGACGACCGGCCGGCCGGGCCCGGTCGTGCCCGAGGGCGGCGGAGTCGCGGGCTCGCTCACTCGAGCTCCGCGACGCCCTCTTCGGGCGAGGAGGCCCGAGCATGGAGGCGGGTCGGGATCCGGCCCGCGTGGCGGGCGGCCCAGCCCGCCTCGACGGCCCTGCGCATCGCACCGGCCATCAGCGCCGGGTCCGCGGCCCGGGATACGGCGCTCGCGAGCAGCACGCCCGAGCAGCCCAGCTCCATCGCGAGGGCCGCGTCGGAGGCGGTGCCGATCCCGGCGTCGAGGATCACGGGCACCTCGGCAGCCTCGACGATGATCCGGATGTTGTAGGGATTGCGGATGCCGGCTCCGGAGCCGATCGGCGAGCCGAGCGGCATCACCGCCGCGCAGCCGATCGACTCGAGGCGGCGGGCGAGGACGGGGTCGTCGGAGGCGTAGGGAAGCACGGTGAAGCCATCGTCGACGAGCTGCTCGGCGGCGGCGAGGAGCTCCGTGGCATCAGGAAGCAGGGTGCGGTCGTCGCCGATCACTTCGAGCTTCACCCACTCGGTGCCGAACGCCTCACGCGCGAGCCGGGCCGTGCGGACGGCGTCCCTCGCCGTGTAGCAGCCGGCGGTGTTCGGCAGGACGAAGAGGCTGAGCCGGTCGATCACGTCGAGCAGGGTGCCCTCCGAGCCCGGGTCGACGCGGCGCAGCGCGACCGTGACGATCTCCGTCCCCGACGCGACGAGGGCACGTTCGAGGTCCTCGTGGGAGCGGAACCCCCCGGTGCCGACGATCAGCCGCGAACTCCACTCGCGCCCGCCGAGCCGGAACACCTCCTCACCATCGCTCTCGTCCACGTCGTCCCCCTCCGGGGCGCCGCCGCCGATCGCCTCGACGACCTCGACGCGCTGGCCCGCGGCGAGCGCGGTGACCGCCAGCTCGCCGCGCGGCACGACCTCGCCGTCGAGCGCGATGGCGATCCCGCGGCGGTCCGGATCGATCCCGGCCGCGAGCGCGGCGTCGGCCACGGTCGCACCGTCGGCGAGCTCGACGTCACGCCCGTTCAGCACGACGATCACAGCGCCACCCCGCCGGCCGCGAAGCGCGCCGGAGCGAGCGCGGCCGCCGCCTCGGGTTCCGGCTCCCCGCGCAGCATCGCCCCGATCGTCGCCGCGGTGAACGGCGTCAGCAGGACGCCGTTGCGGTGATGGCCGCCCGCGACCAGCAGCCCCTCCGGCCCCAGGCGGCCGATGATCGGCGCGTTGTCGGGCGTCGTCGGTCGCAGGCCCGCGGCGAAACCGGTCAGCTCGAGCTCGGCGATCTCGGGCACCGCCCGATACGCCTCCCGCAGCAGTTCGTGGACCCCTCCGGCGGTCACTCGCGTATCGAACCCACGGTCCTCGACGGTCGCGCCGACCACGACCTCACCGCCGGCGCGGGGGACGACGTAGACGCGCTCGCTGGCGATGATCCGCTCGCACGGCTCCTCGCCCGGCCGCGCATGCAGCCTCACCACCTCGCCCTTGACCGGCCGGACCGGCGCCGTGCCCTCGGGCGCGAGCTCGGAGATCCGGACGCCGGTGGCCAGGAGCACCCGTGCCGCCGCGATCCGCGACCCGTCCTCGAGCTCGACCCCGGCGACCCGGTCGCCTCCCGCGGTGCGAACCGCCGCGACCGTTCCCGTGCGCACCTCGACGCCGGAGCGCGCGCAGGCCGCGCGGAGGGCGTCGAGGACGACCCGCGGATCGACCTCGGCCTCGCCTGGGGCCGCGTAGCCGCCGGCGACGTCGGTCGCGAGACCCGGCTCGAGATTCCGGCACTCCCCGGGCGTGAGCCACTCCGACTCGAGCCCGAGCTCGCCGTGCAGCTCGTGGAACCGGCGCAGCTCGGCGGCCTCGTCGCGGTCGAGACCGACGTGCAGCGCCCCGCAGCGCCGATAGCCGACCGGCTCGCCGCTCTCGGCCTCGAGGTGCGCTGCGAATGCGGGCCAGCGCGCCGCGGAGTCGAGGGCCGCGCCGAGCAGCGCCTCCTCCCCCCAGCTCGCCTCGCCGACCGGCGCGATCATGCCGGCGGCGACCTCCGATGCCCGCTCGGCGGACCCGGCGTCGACGACCGTCACCCCGAGGCCCGAGCCGGACGCCTCGAGCGCGCAGGCGAGCCCGATCAGCCCCGCGCCGGCGATCACGAGGTCGGCCCCGTCGCGCTGCTTCGTCTGATCCACGCCGTCCATGCCTCGAGCTTCGCCTCCAGTCGGTTGCCGGGGGGCGGGATCGTCCATCCCTGCGCCGGCACTACCCGGATCAGGTTCGGACGGTCGGCGGCGCCAGCCGCCCTCTCAGCCGGTCGCTTCCGGCTCCCGTTGACAGACGGATCGTAGCGCCGGGCCGACCCGCGGCCGGCGATCGTTACGTACGCTTGCGGCGATGTCCGGCCTCCCCGAGCGGATCGAACGTGCCCGTCTCTACTTCGTCTGCGAGGGCGACGCGGACGTCGAGCGCCTCGACCGCCTGCTCGAGGGCGCCCTGGCGGGCGGGGCCGACCTGATCCAGCTCCGTGACAAGGACGCCGACGACGACCGCATCCTCGCCGCCGCTCCCTCCTTCCGGGCAGCCGCCGACCGTCACGACGCACTGTTTCTGATCAACGACCGCCCGGACCTGGTCGGCGCCTGCGGGGCCGACGGCGTCCACGTCGGCCAGGACGACCTCTCGGTGGCCGAGGCCCGCCGGCTCGCCGGCCCGGATGCGGTCGTCGGCCTCTCCACCCACTCCCCCGCCCAGCTCCGGGCCGCCGATGCCGCGAGCGGCGGCGACCGCCCCGACTACATCAGCGTCGGGCCCGTCTGGGCCACGCCGACGAAGCCGGGCCGGCCGGCCGCCGGCATCGAGTACGTCGAGACCGCCGCCGAGGAGGCCGAGATCCCCTGGTTCGCAATCGGAGGCATCGAGCCCGGCAACCTCGCCGTGGTCGTCGCGGCCGGTGCGACCCGGGTCGTGGTCGTAAGGGCGATCCGAGACGCCGACGAACCAGAGGCCGTCGCCTCGAGCCTCGTCTCCGGACTGATGACCACCAAAGCGGTGAGCCAGTGAGCAGCCGCGAGCGCAGGCGCGCCGAGCGCCGCAAGCGCAAGGGCCGGAGCGTCGCCCCGGCGCCGGCCGCGGCGCCGGAGGCCCCGGACGCCGCAGACGCGACGGAGCCGGAGCACCCGCCGTCCCCAGCCGACCTCGCCGCCGCCGCGGAGACGCCCGCGAGCCGCTCGGAGCTCAAGAACCAGGCCGCCCGTGAGCGGCTCGTCCCACTCGAGGAGGGCGAGCGTCCCCTCGTCGTCACGATCGGCGCCGTCCTCTCGCTCCTGATCGCGATCAGCATCGTCGTCGCCTGGCTCGCCGGCGTCGAGGTCCAGGTCGGCAACACCGACATCGAGGAGCGCCCGAGCGCCTTCCAGGTCTTCCCGCCGGCGATCCTCTTCGCGGTGATGGGCATCGGGATGCTCCGGTCCCGCTACTGGGCGGTGCTCGGCTTTCAGGCGATCATGGCGATCATCATGATCGGCGCGTTCATCACCCTGATCGCCGCGACGTCGATCTTCCAGGCGATCTCGACCTTCGTCGTCCTGGTGATTGCGGCGACCCTCTTCTGGTTCACCGTGAAGGCGCTCGCGCGGATCCAGATGCCCTCCCCGGGCGAGCGCGGCCCGGGTCGCTAGAGTCGCGCGCATGGCTGATTCCTCTTATGACGTGATCGTTGTCGGCACCGGCCCCGGCGGGTACCACGCTGCCGTTCGCGCGGCCCAGCTCGGCCTCGCGACGGCGGTCGTCGAGAAGGACGAGACCGGCGGCCGCTGCCTCAACTACGCCTGCATCCCGGCCAAGACGCTGTTGCGCACCGCCGAGATCTACGAGCAGGCGAAGAACGGCGAGGCGATCGGCATCGTCGCCGACAACATCACGATCGACTTCACGAAGCTCCACGAGCGTCGCGAGGAGGTCCGCAAAGGCCTCACCGGTGGCGTCGCCGGGCTCTTCAAGAATCACAAGATCGACCAGATCGACGGCGAGGGATCGCTCACCGCCGACGGCAACGTCAAAGTCGGCGAGAAGACCTACGAGGCCAAGAACGTGATCCTCGCCACCGGCTCGGTCGCGCTGCCGATCCCGGGGACGGAGTTCGGCGGCCGCATTCTCGACACCTGGGGAGCCTGGTCGCTGCCGGAGTTGCCGCAGAGCCTCGCGGTCGTGGGGGCCGGCGCGTCGGGGTCGGAGATCGCCTCCGCCTACGCCCGCTTCGGCACCGAGGTCACTTTGCTCGAGATGCTCGATCAGATCCTCCCCGCCGAGGACAAGGACATGGCCCGGGTCGTCGAACGCGCCTTCAAGAAGGAGGGAATCGAGGTCGTCACCGGCGCCCGCGTCGAGAACGTCGAGGCCGGGCCCGACTCGGTCAAGTTCAGCTACGGCGACGAGAGCAAGGAGGTCGACTACCTCGTGATCGCCGGTGGGCGCGGGGCCGACGTCTCGGCGCTCAACCTCGACGAGGCCGGGGTCAAGCTCGATGACGACGGCAAGATCGACGTCGACGAGTCGCAGAAGACCTCCGCCGACGGCGTCTACGCGATCGGCGACCTGACCCCGGGCCCCGCCCTCGCCCACAAGGCCCAGGAGGAGGGAATCGTCGCCGCCGAGGCGATCGCCGGCGAGCAGGTCCACCCGGTCGACCGCGACGCGATCCCGGGCGCGACCTTCACCCATCCGCAGGTCGGCAGCGTCGGCCTCACCGAGGCGGAGGCCAAGGATGCCGGCCATGAGGTGAAGACCGCCAAGTTCAAGCTCGGCGGCGTCGGCGCCGGGTCCGTCTACGACGACCGCGACGGCATGGTCAAGCTCGTCGTCGACTCCGAGTACGGCGAGATCCTCGGCGCCCACATCGTCGGCAACCGGGCCTGCGACATGATCTCCGAGCTCGTCGCCGTCCGCGACCTCGAGGGCGGCTATCAGGAGCTCCAGCGCATCATTCACCCACACCCGACGATCTCCGAGGCCATCCCCGAGGCCGCCCGGGCGATCGACAAGTGGGCGATCCACGCGTAGAGGACGACCATCCGCCGAACTGAGCGCCGCCCGGCCGGGTGCGATTTCCGTTCAACATGAACGCGAATCGCACCCAGCCGACCACGACGTCCCGATATCGTCGCCGCTCGTGGACCCCGAACCCCCGGCTGGGGCCAGCACGCAAGATCTCGCCTCACGTTCACCGCGCCGGCCGGTGGCTGCGGACGCTGAGCGGAGGATCTCCCCGGAGGTATCCGCGAGCGGAGCCGAGACGCCGTCTGGGCCGGAGATCCTTGTCATCCCGTCCAGGTCGGCTGCGTCGGCCGGTGGAAGCGGACGCGAAGCGGAGCATTCCGCCGGAGTCATCTGACCCCGGAGGTACCGCCTTCTACTTCGACCTCGGCTCCCCCTACGCCTATCTGAGCGCGGAGCGGATCAGCCGGCTCTTCACCGATGCCGAGCTCGCGCAGCCGGAGTGGAAGCCGGTGCTCCTCGGCGGCCTGTTCGCCCGCTTCGACCGCGGCTCGTGGGCCGATACCGCGGCGCGGGAGGAGGGCATGCGCCAGGTCGAGCTTCGCGCTCAGGCCCAGGCGCTGCAGCCGATCCGCTGGCCCGACCCTTGGCCCGGCGACATGCTCTACGCGATGCGGGTCGCGACCTACGCGAAGTCGATCGGGCGGACGATCTCGTTCGCCCTCGCCGCCTTCCGGCAGGCGTTCGCCGGCGGCCGCGACCTCGGCGTTCCCGACAACGTCGCGATCGCGGCGGCGGCCTGCGAGCTGCATCCGAATGCGGTCGCCAAGGCGGCGGGCAGCGACTCCGTGAAGCGGCGGCTGCGCGAGGAGACCGACCGGGCCGGCGACCGCGGCGTGTTCGGCGTCCCCTCGGTGACGGTCGGCGACGAGGTCTTCTGGGGCGACGACCGGCTCGAGGAAGCCGTCGCCGCGGCCTCGCGCGCCGGCTGACCGCAGGCCACCGGCGCTCGATCGCGTGCAAAGGTAGGCCGCAATGAGCACCTCCGGCAGCAGACCTCGCCACCGCGTCAACCGCGTGCCCGATCGCGCCGCCTACGACCTCGAGACCGTCGGCGACATCCTCGACGCGACGACCGTCTGTCACGTCGCGGTGGTCGACGACCGCGGCTTCCCGGTCGTGATCCCAACGCTGCACGCCCGCGACGGCGCGACGCTCTACCTCCACGGCTCCTCCGCCAGCCGACTGTTCCGCACCGCCGCCCGCCGGGAGGTCTGCGTCAGCGCCACGACCGTCGACGGCCTCGTCCTCGCCCGCTCGGTCTTCCATCACTCGGTGAACTACAGGTCCGTGGTCCTGTTCGGGGAACCGGAGGCGATCGAGGAGGAAGACGGCAAGCGGGAGGCGCTGAGGGCCTTCACCGAAAAGCTGATTCCCGGCCGCTGGGAGGACGCCCGCGAACCGGTCGCGCAGGAGCTGAAGGCGACGGCGGTACTGCGGATGCCGATCGAGGAGGCGACCGCGAAGGTCCGGACCGGCGGCGCAGTCGACGAACCCGAGGATTACGAGCTGCCGATCTGGGCGGGGACGATCCCGCTGCGGACGGTGGCCGGCGAACCGATCCCTGACGATCGCCTGCTCGACGGCCTCGACGAGCCGGGCTACGTCGCCGAGTACCGGCGCGTCCGCTCCTAGCGGCGGCCGGCCGGCGCTATGGTGGCCGCGATGATCGAGAAGCTGGATTTCATCGGGGTGCCGTCACGGGACGCAGACCGCTCGCGTGCCTTCTACGTCGAGACGCTCGGACTCCGGCCCGACTCCGAGTCCGACTACGAGTTCTGGGTCGGGGACACGTGCTTCGGAATCTGGGAGCCCGAGAAGATGGGCTTCGAGTTCGCTCCGTCGCGCAACGCCCATCCGGCGCTGCACGTCGATGACGTCGCGTCCCGGCGCCGGGAGCTGGAGGAGAAGGGCGTCGAGTTCCTCGGCGACACCTTCGACACCGGTGTCTGCCACATGGCGCTGTTCCGGGACCCCGACGGCAACGACCTGATGCTGCACCACCGCTACGCGGACTAGACGCCGGACCGCGCCGGTCGCTTGGCCGCCGACGCGCTTGGGTAAGGTGACCTCAGGTGGCCGATGAGGAGCACACGAGCGAGGTCAGGACTCCAGCGGGGGTCCTGAACAGCTCGCGGGGCCGCGACCTTCCCGATTCCGAGACGTCCCTGGGGCTGCTCCGGCAGATGGCTCTGATCCGCCGCTTCGAGGAGGAGGCGGGGCGTCAGTACCAGCGCGCCAAGGCGGGCGGCTTCCTCCATCTCGCGATCGGTGAGGAAGCGACGATCGTCGGCACGACGTCGGTGATGGAGGAAGGCGACTACCTGATCGGCACCTACCGGACCCACGGGCACGCGATCGCCAGGGGCACCGACCCGAAGAACGTGATGGCGGAGCTGTTCGGCCGCGAGGACGGCACCGCGAGAGGTCGCGGCGGATCGATGCACATCTTCGACGGTGACCGCCGGTTCATGGGCGGCTACGGGATCGTCGGCGGCAACCTGCCGATCGCCGCTGGACTGGCGCTCGCATCCGACTACAAGGGGACCGACGACGTCACCGTCTGCATGTTCGGCGACGGCGCGTCGAACACCGGCAACTTCGGCGAGACGATGAACCTGGCTGCGCTCTGGAGCCTGCCGATCGTCTTCCTGGTCGAGAACAACCTCTACGGGATGGGGACCGCGATCGAGCGCCACTCGGCGGTCACCGACCTCTCCCACAAGGCCGAGGGGCTCGGCGTGCCCGGCGAGCGGGTCGACGGTCAGGACGTCATCGCGATCCGCGAGTGCGTCGCCGACCACCTCGAGATCGCCCGGCGCGATCGCCGGCCGACGCTGGTCGAGGCCTTCACCTACCGCTACCGCGGTCACTCGGCGGCCGACCCCGAGGTCTACCGCGACAAGCACGAGGTCGAGGAGTGGCAGCGACGTGACCCGATCGAGAGCTTCGCTCGGCGCCTGATCGAGGCCGGGACCATCACCGAAGACGAGCTCGCGTCGATCCGCTCCGGCGTCGAATCCGAAGTGCTCGCGGCGGTCGAGTTCGCCGATGCCTCCCCGGAGCCGCCGCTCGACTCGCTCTACGACAACCTCTACGTCTTCGAGGCCGAGCACGAGGGCTGGTACGCAGTCGACGAGCGCACGCCGGACCCGTTCCGCGGCGAACGGGAGCGCGAGGCCGCCGAGGACGAGCGGGTTCGCGAGCTGCACGAGGCCGGCGCCTCCTACGGCGGCCAGAGCCCGCGCTCCGGCGGTGGGTCGGGCGAGGGGCCGGCGGAGGAGACCGAGGCGCCCGCCGACGAGGCGCAGACCGAGGAGGAGGCGGACCTCGGCGGCGACGAGCAGCCCGACGAAAGCCGCCAGCAGGGGCCCGGGGGGGTCGGCTGATGGCGACGATGCGGATGCGGGAGGCCCTGAACGCGGCACTCCGCGAGGAGATGGAGCGCGACGAGTCGGTCGTGTTGATGGGCGAGGACATCGCCGTCTTCGAGGGAGCGTTCAAGGTCACGCAGGGGTTGATGGACCAGTTCGGTGAGCGCCGCGTCCGCGACACGCCGATCTCCGAGAACACGATCGTCGGCACCGGAGTCGGTGCTGCGATGGCCGGCCTCCGCCCCGTCGTCGAGCTGATGACGGTCAACTTCTCGCTGTTGGCCTTCGATCAGATCATCAACCACGCCGCCGCGATCCCCTACATGTTCAACGGCCAGGTCCGGGTCCCGCTCGTGATCCGGATGCCGGGCGGCGGCGGCCACCAGCTCGGGCCGACCCACTCGCACAGCTTCGAGGCGATGTTCCTGCAGATCCCCGGCCTCCTCGTAGCGTGCCCGTCGACGGCCGCGGACGGCAAGGGACTGCTGAAGACGGCGATCCGCGACGACAACCCGGTCATCTTCGTCGAGCACGAGACGCTCTACGGGATGCGCGGCGAGGTTCCCGACGACCGCGACCACACGGTCGACTTCGGCTCCGCCGCGGTCCGCCGCGAGGGCGATGACGTGACGATCGTCGGCATCCTCAAGATGGCGCACGAGGCTGAGCGTGCCGCGGAGACGCTCGCCTCCGAACACGGGATCGAGGCTGAGGTGATCGACCCCCGAACGCTGCGGCCGCTCGACCTCGACACGATCCTCGCGTCGGTCCGGAAGACCAACCGCGCCGTGATCGTCGAGGAGGGCTGGCCCCACGGAGGCGTCGGCGCGAACCTCGCCGCCCTGATCCAGGAGCAGGCCTTCGACCACCTCGACGCACCGATCCAGCGCGTCACCGGAGCCGACGTCCCGATGCCGTACTCGAAGCGGCTCGAGCAGAGCGCCATCCCCCACTCCGAGCACGTCGTCAGCGCCGTGCTCGAGACCACGATCGGAGCCAAGCCCCGTGCCTGACGTCGTGATGCCGCGCCTCTCCGACTCGATGGAGGAGGGCACCGTCCTCGCGTGGATGAAGTCGGTGGGCGACGAGGTCGCGGTCGGCGACGAGCTCGTCGAGATCGAGACCGACAAGGCGAACATGGTCTACGAGTCCGACGTCGCCGGGACGATCGTCGAGATCCTCGCCGAGGAGGGCGTGACGCTGCCGATCGGCGAGGTGATCGCTCGCGTCGGCGAGGCCGGCGAGGCCCCTGCGGCCGGCGGTGACGGCGACCGGCCCGGACCCGCCGCCGAGGAGCCGGAGCCCGAGTCCGCCACCGAGGAGCCGGCGGCGCCCGAGCCGGCGGCGGCGGGCGGCCGTGCGCCGGGCGAGCGGATCAAGGCGTCGCCCCTGGCCCGCCGGATCGCGGCCGAGCGCAACGTCGACCTCGCCGCGCTGAGCGGCTCCGGGCCGGGCGGGCGAATCGTCAAGGCCGACGTCGAGAGCGCCGGCGCGGCGGCGGCGGCTCCCGCCGCCACTGTCCCCGCCGCCGCGGTCGCGGCGACGGCGGAGCGTCCCGAGACCGCGCGGGGGACGGTCGCCGGCGTCGAGCTGACCCGCCTGCAGCAGACCGTCGCGCGGCGGATGGCGGAGTCGAAGGCGACCGCGCCGCACTTCTACCTGACGACCGACATCGACATGTCCCGCGCGGTCGAAGCGCGGTCGCGGATCAAGGCGAGCGCCGGCGAGGGCGACGTGGTCCCCTCCTTCAACGACATGGTCGTCAAGGCGTGCGCGATCGCCCTGCGCGAGTTCCCCCGCGCGAACGGCGCCTATCGCGACGGCGGCGTCGAGGAGTACTCGCGGATCAACATCGGGATCGCGGTCGCCGCTCAGGACGCGCTCGTGGTCCCGACCGTCTTCGACGCCGACGCGAAGGGGCTGCGGCAGATCGCCGCCGAGAGCCGCCGCGTCGCCGAGCGGGTGCGCGAGGGAACGATCACGCCGCCGGAGCTGTCCGGCGGAACCTTCACCGTGTCGAACCTGGGGATGTTCGGGATCACCAGCTTTTCCGCGGTCATCAACCCGCCGCAGGCGGCGATCCTCGCCGTCGGCTCGATCGACGAGGTGCCCGTCGTTCGCGACG
Source organism: uncultured Conexibacteraceae bacterium (assembly GCA_963784885.1). Lineage (GTDB taxonomy): Bacteria > Actinomycetota > Thermoleophilia > Solirubrobacterales > 70-9 > RHKX01. The sequence continues at coordinate 135,519 of CAWATA010000007.1, read as the reverse complement.
GCAGCGTCGTCCCCGGACACCGGATGACGGTCAATCTCGCCTGCGATCACCGGATCCTCTACGGCGCCGACGGAGCGAAGTTCCTCGCCCGAGTGCGCGACTTACTTGAGGAACCGGTGTTCCTGGCATTGTGAGGAGCACCATGACCGTCGGCGACGCGACCGCTGTCAACGGGGCAGTCAAACCCCGGACCATCGACGTGCCGCTCGAGATGCTGCCGCCGATCGATGAGCACGCGATCGAGGTGGACGCTCCCGCCGAGGCGACCTGGGACGCGCTCTTTCCGACTCTCGAGCAGTCCTTCAACAGCAAGGCGGCCCGGCGGTACGCGAGCCACGTCGACGCCATGGTCACCGCCGCCGAGGGCGACCTCCACCACCCCGGCGGGATGCTGCCCGGCTTCACGGTGATCAGGGCGATCGAGCCGGTGATGCTCGCGCTCGCCGGGCGGCACCGCTACTCGCAGTACGCGGTCGTCTTCTGCATCGACCTCCTCCCCGGTCAGCGCTCGCAGGTCAGGATCGAGACCCGGGCCGAGTTCCTCGGCCGCAAGGGTCGCCTCTACCGGGCCGGCGTGATCGGGACGCGCGGGCACGTCCTCTTCGTCAACCGGATGCTTCGGGCCATCAAACGGCGCGCCGAGCGAAGCATGAGCGCGGGCTGAACCGGCCCGGTCCGGTTCGATCGGCGAAGGGATGACGAGTGGACGGACAGCACGGGCTTGCGTCGCGGCGGCGATCGTCGGCTCGCTGCTCGCGATCGCGGCCGGCCCCGCTGCGGCGGCGGTCAGGCCCGCCGCCGGAATCTATTCGGCGCAGCCCGCCAAGAAGACGACGGGCATCTACCAGCTCGGGGTCTTCGCCGTCGTCAGCGAGGGCGGCAAGCGGCGGATCGTCAGCGGCGAGAACTACGACGGGATCTACTACCCGGACGCCGGCAAGTGCGACCGCTTCAAGGTCCCGCTCGTGACCGAGAGCATTCCGGTCTCGGCCAGGGGCCGGTTCAAGGTCCGCGAGCGGACCCCGGTGCGGAAGGGCTCGATCCTGGTCGTCTGGAAGGGTGCCTGGATCAAGCCGAAGCGGGTCGAGGGAACCTTGCGGATCCGCTACGGGGACTGCCGCTCGAAGATCGCCTGGACCGGCAGACGGGCGAAGGTCACCGCACGCCCCTGAGCCGGGCTCGCGGTCCTGCGAGACTCAGCCGATGAGACGCGAACCGCTCCGCTCGACCCGGCTCGGGATCGTTCCCTACGAGGAGGCGATGGAGCTGCAGGACCGGATCGCCGCCGCCCGCCGGGCCGGCGAGGCACCCGACACCCTGCTCGTCCTCGAGCACCCGCCGGTCCTGACCAAGGGCCGCCGGACCGACCCCCGCGAGCTCGGGATGGGCGAGGACTGGTACCGGATGCAGGGGATCGAGATCGCCCAGTCCGACCGCGGCGGGCGGGTCACCTACCACGGGCCCGGCCAGCTCGTCGCCTACCCGATCGTCGACCTGGCCGCGCTCGGCGACGGCGCCGGCCCCGACGTCCGCGCGTGGGTGGCGACCCTCGAGCGGGTGATGATCGCCGCGCTCAGCACCAGCGGCATCTCGGCACAGGTCTTCGACGGCCTGACCGGCGTCTGGACGGCGGGGCGACCGCCGATCCCCGAGGGAGCGCGCGGTCCGGAGGGCGCGATCGTCGCCGCTACCGACCCGGCGCTTGCGGTCGGCGCCGAGGCGCGGAAGATCGGCTCGATCGGAATCCACGTCAGCCGCGGGATCTCGACCCACGGCCTCGCGATCAACGTCAACAACGACCTCCAGCCGTTCGAATGGGTCGTCCCCTGCGGGATCGAGGCGGCCCGGATGACGTCGGTCGCAGCCGAGCTCGGGCGACTCCAGGACTTCGACGCGTTCGCCGACGCGGTGGAGGCTGCGTTCGCCGCCGAGCTCGGGCGCGCCGTCGAGCAGGCCGATCCCGCCGCTCTGACCACCTAGTCCCGGCCGGCCGACCACTCGGCCTCGAGCCGGCCGAGCTCGGTCTGCGGCTCGTCGCCGTAGATCCACTCGCAGGCGACCCGGTACCAGTTCGCCTCGGCCTCGAGCTGGCCGAGCACCGCGAGCGTCAGCAGCTCGAGGCGGCGGCCGAAGAGATGCTCGGGGACGATGTCCTGGTGGCGGGCGGTCGCGAAGTGCGTGGAGCGCACGTCCGTCGTCTGGATGAAGGCCCGGTTGACGATCTCCTGGTCGATCCGGATCGACTCGTCGGTCGTGTACCACCAGATCCCGTCCCGGACGAACTCGATCAGCTCGGCCGGGTCGATCACGTCCGCCCGCGGCAGGAACCCGGCATCGCCCATCAGCCGGTGCAACCCGTCCGCGTCGCCGTCGATCGTCGCCCGTTGACAGGCGAGCTCGAGCGCCGCGACGTCGCGGTCGATCGATTTGAACAGGCCGAAGTCGAGGAAGGCGATCCGGCCGTCGCCGAGCGCGAGCATGTTCCCGGGGTGCGGGTCGCCGGAGAAGCGACGGTAGCGGTACATCGAGCCGAAGTAGAAGCGGAACAGGATCTCGCCGATCCGGTCGCGCTCGGCGGCCGGCGCCTGCCGCAGCTCCTCGAACCCGGTGCCGGCGACGAACTCGGTGACGATCACGCGCTCGCGACAGAGCGAAGTGATCACGGCCGGGATCGCGATGAACGGATGGCCTTCGTAGATCCGCGCCATCGTCCGCTGATTGGACGCCTCGAGCTCGTAGTCGAGCTCCTCGACGATCCGCTCGCGGATCTCGTCGCCGACCGCCTTCGTGTCGAGCTCCGGGGTCACGGAGCGGGCGAGCCGGAGCAGGACGCCGAGGTTCTTCATGTCGGCCCGGACGGCGTCACCGATGCCCGGGTACTGGACCTTGACCGCGACCTCCCGGCCGTCGTGGAGCCGCGCCCGGTAGACCTGCCCGATCGATGCAGAGGCGATCGGCTCGGGGTCGAAGTCGGCGAACGCGCTGCCGACGGGCTCGCCGAGGTCCTGCTCGATCACCTTGCGCATCTGGTCGAAGGAGACGGTCGGGGCAGCGTCGCGGAGCGATGCGAGCTTGGCCTGGAAGCGCTCGCGATGCTCGGGCGGGACGATGCCGAGGTCGACGAAGGAGAGGACCTGACCGAGCTTCATCGCGGCTCCCTTCATTCCGCCGAGCACGGTGACGATCTGCTCGGCCGCCTCGATCTGGCGCCGTTCGAGGGCCGCTTCGGCGCGCTCGTCGGAGCGGGTGACGTTGGCCGCCCGGGTCCCCGCCCGGCGCGCCGCCTGGCCCGCAGCCGCGTAGCCGACCCGGGCGAGTCGCCCGATCCTGCCGGTCGGGACCCGGTCCGCCATCAGCCGACCTCGTCGGAGGCGGCGAGTCGCGCCTGCAACTCCTCGGCCGATCCCGGCGCGATGCGATCGCCGGGGCGCGGCTCGGGGCGGCGGTAGATGACGTAGAGGAGCAGCGCGAGGAGGGCCGAGCAGCTCGCGTAGCCGACCTCGACCGCCAGGAACGGGTCGCCGTCCGCCACGAGGTTGATCGCGACGAAGACGATCGCGCAGAGGACCCACCGCCATGCCGCCCGATGGGCCTGTCCCTGGGCGAGCGCCGCCTGGTTGAGCGACGCGGCGACGAGGTAGAAGCCCATCCCGATTGCGACGATCGCGAGGTCGATCCGCTCGTAGTCGAAGTTGTCGCCGAAGGCGAGCTGCATCACCTGCGGGCCGATCGCCAGGACGCCGACGGTCGTCGCGCCGGCGAACGCGACGATCAGCCACATCGTCTTGTGCAGGGAGTCACGGAACGCCTCCTCCCCCTCGCGATCCGCTCGGGCCCGTTGCCTGGTCAGGTGCGGCAGCAGGCTGGCGGCGACCGCCTGAAAGAGGACGAGCGGTGCGCGGGCGACGAGCAGGATGTTGAACATGAAGCCCGCCGCGGCCGCCCCCTCCGCCGCGCGGACGAAGAGGGCCCCGGAGCTGACCAGCACCTGCTCGCTCAGCATCATCAGCAGCACCGCGCCGGCGAAGGCGCCACCGGCGCCGAGGGTCATGTCCGACCCGCCCGGAACCGCGCCGGTGGCTGGTTCGGGGACCGAGCTGCGCATCATCAGCGGGATCGCGAGCAGGCCGGCGAACGGCGCGACCGCGATGCCGACGGCGATCGGCCCGGCGCCCTCGAGGACGCCGATCGCCACCACGATCGCGAAAGCGAGCCTGGACACGGTCTCGCCGATCAGCAACGCCGCGTAGATCGAGAAGCGCCCGCGGCCCGCGAGATAGCCGCGGGCGAAGTAGGCGCAGGCGAAGCCGGCGAGGGAGACGAGCATCGCCCAGTAAAGCCCGGGGTTCTCGCTGAACAGCTGGTCCTCGAGGCTGCTGCGGAGGACGAGCAGCAGCGCGATGGTCGCGGCGCAGATGCCGAACTGGATGACGCCGGCGGTACGCAACGCGTCGCCGGTGGCCGCCCCGGCCTGGTCGCGCTCGGCGAGCGTCCGCGCCAGCAGCTGCTCGATCGGCCGGTAGAGGGTCGAGGCGAGGATGAAGACCACCGACCAGAGGACGACGATCTCGCCGTACTGATCCTCGCTCAGCGAGCGAGAGGCGAGGATGAAGAAGGCGTAGGTGAGGACGCCGCCGGCACCGAGGGCCACCGTCAGCCCTGCGGCCGAGCGGCCGTAGGAGCCGGTGGCTTCGCTCACGCCGGGCTCCCGGCCGCCGTCGCGACGACGACGTTGTGGGCGCAGAGGCCGCGGATCAGCGGCGCCCGCTCGACCGCCGTCTCGACCCGGTTCATCGCCGGCATCAGTCCGGGCGGCACGAAGTCGGGCACGAATCCGAGCTGCTGGGAGAACAGCGGCAGGCCGCCGCCGGAGCGGATGCCGTCGAGCACCTCCCGCTCCGGGACCAGCCGCTCGCTGCCGTCGTCCTGCGGCACCCGCGCCATCAGCAGCTTCCAGTAGGGGTTGCGGGGGTTGTGGTCCCAGACGACGATCCGGCCCCCCGGACGGCAGACCCGGACCATCTCGGCCAGGGTCGCGCGGACCGCCGACGGCTCGGCGATGTGGTGGAGGGCGGCGACGGTGAGGACGAGGTCGAAGGCGTCTGCCTCGAACGGCAGCTCGTCGCCGGATCCGCGGACTGCGGCGACCTCGGGATGCTCGCCGTCCATCACCTCGAGCATTCCGGCCGACGGGTCGAGGCCGGTCATCTCGAACCCGCGGGCGGCGAGGCGGGCGGCGAGCACTCCGGTCCCGCAACCGACGTCGAGCCCGCGGCCGGGCGGACAGCAGGCGGCGACGAAGTCCGTTCGCTTGTCGAGGTAGTGGGCGACGACGTGCGCCGGCAGCGACTCGTCGTAGGCGGTCGCGATCCGGTCGAAGTTCTCCTCGCTCACGGCCCCCCGGCCCCTTCGCCGGCTGGCGCGGGGTGAGACAGGCGCTCGGGCCGGACGATCGGTCGCGGGGTCTTCATCCGGAACCGGAGGATCATCGCGATCATCGCCAGCCCGATCCCGATCGCGGCGATCGGGCTGCCGGTCGCCGACGAGGTGCCGACACGCGGCAGGTAGTTGACCGGGATCTCGACGAACCGGGCGCCGTTGGTGATCGCGATCAACATCATCTCCGGGCCGGCGTGGTTGCCGCCGATCCGCATCCGCTCGGCGACGAGCTCGGCGACCTCACGGGTGAACAGGCGGTAGGTGCAGCCGACGTCGCTGAGATGGCTCGTGTTGAAGAGGACCTCGACACCCTTGGCGACAGCCCAGTTCCCCCAGCGCAGGAACCACTCCATGTTGGCCCCGTGCCAGATCAGCTCCCGCGTCGTCCGCGTCCCGAAGACGACGTCGCACTCCTCGCTGAAGACGAGCAGCTTCTGTATGTCCTCGGGCCGGAACGTGCCGTCGGGCTCGGCGAGGACGATCAGCTCACCGGTCGCCTCGCGGAGGCCGCGCCGGCTCGCGTGGCCGTAGCCCTGAGCGGACTCGAAGACCTCGCGGGCGTCGGTCTTCGCAACCTCCTCGCTCGTCCCGGGTTCGGCGTTGTTGTTGACCACGACGACCTCATCGACCAGCCCGGTCGCGAAGAACCCGTCGATGACTCCGCGGATCGAGTACCGCTCGGCGTAGGTCATAAGGACCACGGAAACGCGCTTGTCGCCCCACATCCGGCTACCGACCTTATCCCGTGACGATCAGCCGGACGCGGCGAGCTGGGGGGCCGCAAGCTCGCGCACGACGTGCTCGGCGAGATCGGCCGCGCAGGCGACGGTCGGCCAGCGGATGTTCTCCGGCGTGTCGGTCATCCGGTGGTAGTTGGAGAGCGCCTTGTAGCGGTCGATCGCGACGACCGTGGCAGTGGGCACGCCCATCCGGCTCGGAACGACGCTGTCGGTGCTCGTCCGCGCACGCATCCCCCGCCGCAACGGGATCCGCTCGCGGCGAGCGACCTCGCCGATCAGGTCGCGGAACGGCCGGTCGAAGTAGTCCTCCATGACCACGCAGCCCTCGCCCTCGAGCAGCGCGAGGGACGGGCCGCCGACGGTCTCGACGTTGAGGAAGAAGGTCTTCTCGCGGTCCATCGCCGCGAGGTGACGCTTGCAGTAGCCGTAGATCCCGCCCTGGAGGACCTCCTCGGCGCCGACCGAGACGAGCTGGACCCGCAGCCCATCGACCGGGCGGGCGGCCAGGGCCTCCGCAAGGGCGACGATCACCGCGACCGCGGTCAGGTTGTCGTTGGCGCCGGGGACGGTCGGGCCGCGCTGGATGTCGGCCATCGTCGCGGCCGCTCCGGCGCTGAGCACGGCCCCGGCGCGGGCGAGCCCCTTGCGACCGCTGAGGCCGCCGGCCGTGGCGAGCAGGGGCCCGGCGAGCACCGGCCACCAGAGCGGCAGCGAGGTGTCGACCCGCTCGACGATCCCGGGCAAGCGGTCGATCAGCTTCTCCTGGAAGGTCGGGTCGAAGATGAAGCCGGTCTGGGCGGCGTCGTGATGGGCGAGAACGACGATGGTCCGCTCCGCTTCGGGATCGCCGGCCTCGGCGACGACGTTCCAAGTGGTCCGCTCGGGACGAACCAGCTTGCGGAACGGCCGGGCGCCGTTGGAGATGTCGTCGGCGATCAGCCCGGCGACGGCGGCGCCGGCGAGGGCTCCGATCCGTCGTCCCCGCCGCGTCGCCGCCGCGATACCCGCGGCGGCCCCGGCCGCGGCGAGGGCGCCGACGACGCCGGCGAAGTCGCCGCGGAACTTCGCCTCCTCGACGCGTGCCGGAGCACCGGCCGCGGTCAGCCGGTCGGCGATCCAGTGCGCGGCGTGCCGCTCGCCCTCCGAGCCCGCCGAGCGCTCGATCGGCGCCAGCGTCTCGATCACGTCGCGCAGCGTCGCCTCGGACGTGCGTGCGGCGCTCGTGGTCAGCTCTGAGTTCGTGGTCACGGGCCGGGAAGGCTAGACGGCGGGCGGGAACTCAGCGACTGAGGCGCTCGAGCAGGTAGACGAACGACTCGTAGCTCCGGCCGGTCGCCCTCGTCATCCCGATCTCGCAGGTTCGGTTCGAGCAGACGTGGGCGTCGCCACCGGCGGCCTCGACCTCAGCGGCCTCCGGGCCCGTCGCGGCCGCGGTCAGCTCCGGGTGCAGGAAGCCGCGATCACCCGCGAACCCGCAGCAGCCGGCCGACTCCGGGACGACCACCTCGTGGGCGAGCTCTCCGGCCAGCTCGGCGAGCGCGGCGTTGACGCCGAGATGGACGCCGGAGCAGGTCGGATGGACGACCGCTGTCCCGACCCGCTCGCCGATCTCGAGGTCGGGCAGCAACGCCGCGGCCCACTCGATCGAGTCGAGGATCTCGAGCTCGGCGACCCGGCCGGCGGCGGCGCTCCCGGGGCCGAGCGCAGCGGCGGCATCGACCAGACCCTGGGTGCAGGAGGTGGCGTCGATCACGACCGGCAGGCGCCCGGCGTCGGACCAGCTCCAGAGCTCGGAGACCGTTCGCTCGGCCATCCACTCGGCGCCCGCGCGATAGCCCTTCGAGACCCACGGCGTTCCGCAGCAGGTGCCGGCGACGCCCGCCGGGATCCAGAGCGGGCGGGCGGCGCGCAGCGAGACAGCGACGAGCGCCGCCTGGATCGACGCCGGGCCGGACGGATCGGCTCGGCGGGCGGCGATGTCGCGGCCGAACATCCGGTTGACGCAGGAGGGCAGGTAGACGGCCGCGGCTCCGTCGCGGACCGTCGGCGGCTGAGCGGCGTCGGCCGGCGGCGGCATCGGCGGCTCCCACCCGGGCACGAGCTCGCGGCTGACCGCGCGGCGGGCGGCGTTGGTGATCCCGCTCATCGCCTCCTCGCCGATCGCCGCCGCGACCGCCGTACCCGCGGCGAGGCCCGTGCGGGCGCCGGCCTCCACCCGCGCCCAGCGGCGGGCCGCGCGCAGGGCGGCGCGCTCTTCGCCGCTCGATCGCTCGGCGGACCGGAGCTCCTTGACGAGCACCCCGGTGTCGATCCCGAGCGGGCAGGTCGTCGCGCAGGTCCCGTCGGCGGCACAGGTCTGCAGGCCGTCGTACTCGTACTCCTCGATCAGCTTTGCGAGCAGCGGCGAGCCGGCCGGCTGGCGGGCCATCTCGCGGCGCAGGACGATTCGCTGGCGCGGCGTCGTCGTCAGGTTGCGACTCGGGCAGACCGGCTCGCAGAACCCGCACTCGACGCAGGTCGTCGCGACCTCCTCGATCGGCGGCGTCGTCTTCAGGTGCTCGAGGTGACAGCCGGGGTCGCGATTGAGCACGATCCCGGGGCCGAGAACGGAGTCGGGATCGGCCAGCTCCTTGACCCGCCACATCATCTCGGTCGCCGTCCGGCCCCACTCGCGCTCGACGAAGGGCGCCATGTTGACGCCGGTGCCGTGCTCGGCCTTCAGCGATCCGTCGTAGCGATCGAGGACGAGGGCGACGAGCTTCTCCATGAAGGCCTCGTAGCGCTCGACGTCCTCGGGCTTGGCGAAGTCGGGAGTCAGCATGAAATGGAGATTCCCGGCCGAGGTGTGGCCGGCGACGCCGCTGAGGAAGCCGTGCTCGCCGAGCAGTGCGCGGATCTCCTCCGCAGCCTCGGCGATTCGCGCCGGCGGGACGCAGACGTCCTCGACGATCAGCGCGGTCCCGGGAGGCCGGAGCCGGCCGACGAGCCCGTGCAGGCCCTCGCGGACGCGCCAGTAGAGCTCGACCGTCTCCGGGTCCCGGGTGAACTCGGGACCGCGGAACGGCTGCGCCTCCAGTCCCTCGAGGAGCCCGGCGGTCGCGGCCTCGCCGGCATCGAGGCCGGCTTCGTCGTCGGCGCCGAACTCGACGAGCAGCGCCGCCGAATCGAGCGGCAGCTCCTTCCAGTGCTCGGGCGTGCCCGGGATCGAGTTGGCGGCCACCATCAGCGCCGGTGCGACCATCAACTCGACCGCGGTCGCGCCGGCGGCGACGAGGTCGGGAACCGGCTCCGTCGCGGCGGCGATCGAGTCGAAGTGGATCCAGCTCAGGGATGTCCTGGCGGGCAGCGGCACCGTCTCCCAGACGGCCTCGGCGATGAAGGCGAGGGTCCCCTCCGAGCCGACCAGCAGGCGCCTGAAGATCTCGAGCGGCTCATCGGCGTCGAGGAACGCACAGAGCCGGTATCCGGTCGTGTTCTTGATCTCGAACTTGCGGGCGATCCGCGCGCGCAGGTCGCCGTCGGAACGGATCTCGTCGCGGATCGCCTCGAGTCCCGCTACGAGCTCCGGCTCGGCGGCGGCGAAGCGCTCGGCGGCGCCCTCCGCGGCAGTGTCGATGATCGTGCCGGACGGCAACGCGAAGGTGAGAGCCGAGACCGTCCGGTAGGAGTCGGCGACGACGCCGCATCGCATTCCGCCGGAGTTGTTGGCGATCACCCCGCCGACCGTCGCGATGTCGGTCGAGGCCGGGTCGGGGCCGAGCTTGCGGCCGTAGGGGGCGAGGACGCGGTTGACGTGGCCGAGGATCGCGCCGGGGCCGACCCGAACGCGGGCGCCGTCGTCGAGCACCTCGATGCCGCCCCAGTGGCGGCGGACGTCGGCGAGGATGCCATCGGTCTGCGACTGCCCGTTCAGGCTCGTCCCGCCGGAGCGGAAGACGATCGGCGTCCTGCTGCCGCGCGCGAACGCCATCAGCCCCGCTACCTGCTCCGCCGTACGGGGCTGAACGACGGCGGCGGGGATCCGCCGGTACGGGCTGGCGTCGGACGCGTAGCGGATCAGGTCGCTGGCGCGGCCGAGGACCCCGGCACCGCCGACGATGTCACCGAGGGCGGCCGCCAGAGCGGTGTCGGTCCCGGCCGCGAGGGCGGCCGGGGCTCGGTCGGCCGGCGGCGGCAAGGGCGGTGCCGGCGCGATCCGCGCGGTCTTCGGCTCGAGCAGGGGCGTCACCCGCGCCCTCCCCCCCGACGTGGTTCATCTGCAGCCCCCGTAGCGGGATCAGGATGACCCACTTTCAGCAATACCCACGGCCCTGGGCCAGATGGGCGCCGCATACCGTCGTCGATCCGGCCCACGGTCAGGCGAGCCACATCCCCGGCGCCACGCCGACCTCGACGAGGCTCGGCTTGCCGGAGCCGATCCGTTCCTTCAGGGCGCCCTCGAGCTGCTCGCCGGTCTCGACCCGGACGGCCGGGACTCCGTAGCCCTCGGCGACGGCGGCGACGTCGAGAGCCGGCAGGTCGAGCCCCGGCGCACCCTCGACGCCCTCGGCCAGCGAGAACCACTTGAGGATCGCGTACTCGGAGTTGCGCAGGACCAGGAACGTGACCGGGACGTCGTAGGCGACCGCGCTCCAGAACGCGGTGATCGCGTACTGGGCGGAGCCCTCGCCGACGACGCAGACGACCGGCCTGTCGGGCTGCGCCATCTGGATCCCGACCGCCGACGCGAGCCCGAACCCGAGGCCGCCCCCGGCGCCGAAGTAATAGCTGCCCGGCCGCGAGATCCGCAGCTGGTTGCGGAGCGCGAGGGTGGCCGACGGCGCCTCGAGGACGACGATGCCGTCGTCGGGGAACGCCGAACGCAACGCCGCCATCGCCTCGGTCCCGCTGATCGGGGTCCCGGGCTCGACGCCCATCTCGGCGGCGGTCATCGGCGCGTCGCGGGGCTCCGGGGCCGGGCGGGCGGACTCGTCTCCGAGCTCGGCGAGCAGCGCCTCGAGCGTCAGCGCGACGTCGGCGACGATCGCCTCTCCCATCGGAGCGCGAGCGGCCTCCTCGGGATCGGACGTGACGACGACGAGCTCGGCGCCCTCGGGCAGCAGGTCTCCGGGGATGTAGGGGTAGTAGGCGAAGACCGACGCGCCGGCGACGAGGATCAGATCGTGGCCCGCGAGCGTCTCGGCCACCGGGCCGATCGCCGGCGGCAGGACGCCGCGGAAGTTGGCGTGGCCCTCCGGGAAGCCGAGCCTCCCTCCACCGGTCGCCGGGATCGCCCAGACCGGCAGGCGCTGGCGCTCGGCGAGCGCGACGGCGCTGTCCCAGCCGCCCGCGGCGTCGATGTCGGGACCCGCCACGAGGACGGGGTTGGACGCCCCCGCAACCCTCCGGGCCAGCTCGGCGACGCGACTCGGCGCGGCGCCGGCGCGGCCGTCGACCCGGCGCTCGATCGCCCGGGCGGCCCCTTCCGCGTCGGCCTCGGCGGTCCAGTCGTCCATCGGGATCGAGACGAACGCGGGGCCCTTCGGCGGCAGCGAGGCGGTGTGGATCGCGCGGCCGATCGCGGCCGGTACGTCCTCGGCCCGCGGCACCTCGTACGACCACTTGACCAGCGGGTGCGGCATCCGGGCCGCGTCGCGGTTGGTCAGGTTCGCCTGCATCGTCATCACCGGCCTAACCTGCTGGCCGGCGGTGATCAGCAGCGGCGCGTGATTCGCCTGAGCGTTGAAGATCGCCCCCATCGCGTTGCCGACCCCCGGCGCCGTGTGGAGATTCGCATGGCCGACGTTCCCGCTCGCCTGCGCGTAGCCGTCGGCCATCCCGACGACGACCGCCTCCTGGAGGCCGAGCACGTAGCGGAAGTCCTCCGGGTAGTCGGCCAGCATCGGCAGCTCGGTCGAGCCGGGATTGCCGAAGATCGTCGTCATCCCGCGAGCCCTCAGCAGCTCGAAGGTCGCCTCACGGACGGTGCTCACAGCCGGTCTCCTCCAAGCGGTCGGGTCACGAACACCGACCCTACCCAAGTTCCTCGCCGCCCTCCCGCCCTTCGAGCTCCTGATCTCGTCGCTTCCCGACCGCATTTCGGAGTGCCAACGGACATTGGCAGGCTGCCAACCTTCGCTAGCATTGCGTCCGATGGCCGCCCGCCCCGCCGATGCCGCCGCCGTCGCCGCTCGAAGCGGCGCCGACGAGCGCCGCCGCCGGATCCTCTCCGCCGCCCGGAAGCTGTTCTCCGAGCGCGGGTTCAGCGACGTCTCGACGATCGAGATCGCAGCCGAGGCCGGGGTCGCTCGCGGGCTCATCAACCACTACTTCGGGACCAAGCGCGAGCTCTACGTCGAGGTCGTCCGCGAGATGGTCCGCTTCCGCTCCCAGCCGGTTCCCGAGTACGTGAACGGCGCGACGCCGCAGGCGCGACTCGACGAGTCGATCGACCGCTGGCTGGAGATGGTCGAGCGCAACCGCGAAGCCTGGCTCGCCGCCGTCGGCGCCGAGGGGCTCGGGCACGACCCCGACATCGAGGCCGTGCTCGACGAGGCTCGCGAGGAAGCGACGACGCGCCTGATCCAGGTGCTCGGCCTCGGTCCCGCCGCCGACGCGCCGCCCGAGCTCCATGCAGTCCTCCGCGCCTACGGCGGCATGGCCGAGGCCGCGACCCGCGAGTGGCTCGAGCGCGAACGCTGGAGCCGCGAGCAGGTGGCCGCGTTCCTCAAAGCAGCACTTCCGGAACTCGTCGGGACCGCCTACGAGGCGATCCCGTCCCAGACAGCAACCCAACGAGGAGACAGACGATGAACAGGACATTCGTGATCGGCGTCGGCATGACGAAGTTCGACAAGCCCGGCACCAAGGAGGGCGACTACCCGGATTGGGCCAAGGAGGCCGGTGAGAAGGCCCTTGCTGACGCCGGCATTCCCTACGAGGACGTCGAGGAGGCGTTCGCCGGCTACTGCTACGGCGACTCGACCTACGGCCAGCGGGCGATCTACCAGCTCGGGCTGACCGGCATCCCGGTCGTCAACGTCAACAACAACTGCTCGACCGGCTCATCGGCGCTGTACCTGGCGCGCCGGGCGGTGAAGGGCGGCCTCGTCGACTGCGCGCTCGCCGTCGGCTTCGAGAAGATGGAGAAGGGCTCGCTCGGGATGAAGTACACCGACCGGACCCCGGCCCTCGACAAGCACATGGGGCGCATGTTCGAGGTCCGCGACCCCGAGGAGTCGCCGTTCGCACCGCAGATGTTCGGCAACGCCGGCCGCGACCACATGGACAAGTACGGGTCCAAGCCCGAGCACTTCGCCTGGATCGGCTGGAAGAACCACAAGCACTCGGTCAACAACCCCTACGCCCAGTTCCAGGACGAGTACACGCTCGACGAGATCAAGGACGCGCGGATGATCCACGAGCCGCTGACGAAGCTGCAGTGCTCGCCGACCTCCGACGGCGCCGCCGCGGTGATCGTCGCTTCCGAGAGGTACGTCGACGAGCACGACCTCTGGGACCAGGCGGTCGAGATCGCCGGCCAGTCGATGGTCACCGACCTCTCCTCGACGTTCGACGAGACGGCCGACTGCATCTCGATCGTCGGCTACGACATGTCCAAGGAGGCGGCTCGCCAGGCGTACGAGGAGGCCGGCGTCAGCGCCGACGACATCGACGTCTGCGAGCTCCACGACTGCTTCAGCGCCAACGAGCTGATCACCTACGAGGCGCTCGGCTTCGCCGAGGAGGGCCACGGGCACGAGCTCGTCGAGGCCGAGGCGACGACGTACGGCGGCGACGGTCCGGTCGTCAACCCGTCGGGCGGGCTGATCAGCAAGGGGCATCCGCTCGGGGCGACCGGCCTCGCCCAGTGCTCGGAGCTGACCTGGCAGCTGCGCGGCGCCGCCGACAAGCGACAGGTCGACGGGGCGAAGGTCGCCCTCCAGCACAACATCGGGCTCGGCGGCGCCGCCGTGGTGTCCGTCTACAAGCCGGCCCGCCCCTGACGGGTCCGGGCCCGACGGTCAGGAGGAGAAGGTCATGAGCACGATCACCGCGAGCCCGATCAGCGGGCTCACCGACGAGCAGCGCGACTTCCAGACCGCGATCCGCGACTTCGCTGAGCGCGAGTGCGGAACCGCGGAGCAGCGCGAAAAGCTCACCCACGACTACGAGGAGCTCCACAACCAGGGGATCTACGAGAAGCTCGGCGAGCTCGGCTGGCTCGGCGTCTCGATCGAGGAGGCATACGGAGGGGCGGGCGCCGGCATGGTCGACGCCTGCATCTTCCTCGAGGAGACGATGCGCGGACTGATCCCGATCGCCGGCTACGGCGTCAGCCTGATCGTCGCCGGCGCCTACGAGCGGTTCGGCACCGAGGAGCAGAAGCAGGAGATGCTGAGTGGCATCGCCCGCGGCCGGGTCGAGGCGATCGCGATGTCGGAGCCCGAGGCGGGCTCGGACGTCGGCAACCTCTCCTGCAAGGCGGAGAAGAGCAACGGCGGCTACGTGCTGAACGGCCAGAAGACCTGGATCAGCGCCGCCCACCTCGCCGATCACATCCTCGTCATCGCCCGCTCCGACAGCTCCGGCTCCAAGCACGAGGGCCTGACGATGCTGTCGGTCCCGACCGACGCCGACGGGATCGAGATCCGCGGCATCCAGACGCTCGGCGGCAAGGAGGTCAACGACGTCTTCCTGACCGATTGCTACGTCCCCGACGATCGCGTGCTCGGCGAGCCGGGGGGTGGCTGGATGCAGTTGATGGCCGGCCTCAACGTCGAGCGGCTGATCCTCGGCGCGACGGCGCTCGGGATCGCCCAGCGCGCCTTCGACGACGTGCTCGACTACATCAAGGAGCGCAAGCAGTTCGGCCGCCCGGTCGGCTCCTTCCAGGTGCTCAAGCACCGGATCGCCGACCTCGCGACCGAGCTCGAGGCAACCCGCCTGCTCGTCTACGACGTCGCCCGCAAGGTCGATGAGGATCCGGCCCGGATGCTCCCCCGCGAGGCCTCGATGGCGAAGCTGAAGGCGACCGAGCTCGCCAAGCAGGTCGCCCTCGACGGGATGCAGATGATGGGGGGCTACGGCTACGCCTCCGAATACGACATGGAGCGCCACGTCCGCGCGACGCTCGTGATGTCGATCTACGGCGGCACCAACGAGATCCAGCGCGAGATCGTCGCGAAGACGTACGGGCTCTAGAAGCGCTCAGGCGAGCTGCTCGATGACGGCGCCGTCGCGGTCGACCGCGAAGATCGTCGGCACGACGGCGATGCCGTACTTCTCGGCCAGGCCGGGGCGCTCGCGGACGTCGATCGTGACCCGCGGGGTGCCCTCGGCCGCGAGCCGGGCGTCCCACTCGCGGCAGTCGGAGCAGACCGGGTGCGTGAACTGGACGATGTTCCGCTCCGCCGCCGCGAAGCCGTCGAGATCGCCGACCTCGATCCGATCGTGGTGGCGGGCCGAGATCCCGCGCAGCCGAGCGTTCAGCTTGTAGAGCTCGCAGCCCGTGCAGAAGCCGGTCACTGCGGCCAGTAACGCCAGCGCGGCGACGATCGCGCCGAGCACGGAGCCGAAGGTCTCGGCGCCGAGCCACCAGGCGGTCGCCGCGAGGGTGAGGAAGACGAATCCCATCTGGTTGGCGAGCCGCGGCGGCCGCGAGTCCTCGAGCCGCCCCTCGCCGATCCGCGGCTGGATCAGCTCGAAGTAGGCGAGACACGGGAGGCAGAACCGGCGGCCGAAGACGAGCCCGACGAGGAGCTGCAGTGCCATCAGTGCCCAGGCGAGCGGCCAGCCGAAGACGACGCCGGCGAGGGCGAGGGCGAAGACGACGGTCTGGTTCGTCCGCGGGGCGCGCTCATCGATGACGTCGGTGTCGGCGTAGGGGTCGGCTGTGCGATGCGGCGGCTGCACGGACGGGAGATTGTTGCTGGTCCGGGCCGCCGGCGACGGCGCCGACAGCTCAGGCGGAGTGCGGGCCGGGGAACGCGAGGATGCCGCTCGCGATCGCGAGCACCCAGAACGGAGCCGGCAGCCAACCCTTCCAGCGCGACTCCGGGAGCAGGGCGAGGCCGCAGGCGACGGCGATCGCGACCTCGTCGCCGGTCGCGAGCAGGTCGTGGAGGCCGGCCGGCTCCACCTCCCCGGGCTCGGGGCCGATCGGCAGCCCGGCCGTCCGGGTCGCGATCCAGAGCAGCACGATCGCGAGGTTCGCGACCGCGCCGAGCGTGAGGAGCCGTCGGTCGTCGCGGCGATTCCAGGCGACGAGGCCCCAGACGAGCTGGAAGACGGCGGCGACGACGAAGAACGCCCCGAACAGCCAGTACTCCCGGAAGTGGGGCACGATCACCGAGGCGTGGATCATCGACGCCGCGATCGAGAGCGCCACGGCGGCGCCGACGAGTCGGTCGGACGCGGTCGCCTCCGGCTCCTCGGCCACCTCAGGCCCGGCCCGGTGCGCCCCTTCGACCGTCGAGTCCACAGCCGCCTACCTGCCGGCGTTCTTCGAGACGTAGTCGGCGACCTGCTGCGCCTCCTCGCCGCTGACGATGTTCGCCGGCATCGTTCCGGAGCCGAGGCCGCCCTGCTCGATCGCCGACAGGACCTGGGCGGAGCTCGGCTGGACGCCGTCGAGATCGGGCCCGACCGACCCACTCGTCCCGGCGGCGCTGAGCACGTGGCAGCTCCCGCACTTCTCGGTGAACAGAGTCTGGCCGGGATCGGTCGCCGCGGCGGCCGCGGCGCCGCCCGCCTGCGGGGTCTCGCCGGCGTCGGTGCGATCGAGCGCCAGCGCCGAGACGGCGAGGACGACCCCGGCGAAGAACAGGGTCGCGGTCAGCCCGAGCGAGCCGAGGAACGTCTCCCCCGACTGGCGCTGCTTGCCGCGAAGGGTCTGAACGAGGTTGTAGGCGAAGACGATCTGACCGAGCGCCATCATCAGCACGAACGGGACGGTCAGCTGAGTCAGCGTGTCGTAGACCTCGGGCAGCACCGCGTACCGGCGAGGGGCGCCCTCGAGGCCCTGGATCAGCATCGGGATGCACATCCCGTAGCCGCCGATCACGGTCAGCCAGAGGTGTGAGTTCGCGAGCTTCTCCGAGTACCACTCCTTGCCGACCAGCTTCGGCAGGAACGCGTAGACGGAGGCGAAGACGACCATGCCGATGTTGAGCAGGGCCATGTTGTGGAAGTGGCCGACGATCCACATCGTGTTGTGGATCACCTCGTTGAAGACGATCGTCGCGTTGACGACGCCCGAGAGGCCGGCGACGAGCCAGCTCAGCATCGCTGCGGCGAGGAACTTCGCCGCCGGCGTCCACTGGAAGTCGGATCGCCAGATCGTCATCGAGAGGCTGTAGAGGCTGATCGCCGACGGCAGTGTGATCGCGAAGGTGAGCGGCTGCATCGAAGTGTTCAGCGCTGCCTGGATCGTTCCCTCGGGGTAGTCGAGGTAGATGTGGTGGGCCCAGACGATCACGTTGACGACGACCGCCACGAACCAGGCGATCGCGACCGCCTTGCCCGCCACGAGCTTCTTGTTCGCGTACCGGGGGATCAGGAGGTAGTAGATGGCGACCGCCGGGAACAGCAGCAGGTAGACGACCGGGTGGCCGAAGAACCAGAGCATGTTCTTCGCGAGCTGGGCGCTGATCGTCACCGAGGGATCGATCGACTGGACGATCATCACGACCAGCAGCGCCGCCAGCGGCAGCGTCGCGAGGATCATGTCGATCCCGATCACCGCCAGCGGGATGACCGGGAAGGGCACTTCGCGGCCGGTCTCGAACCGCTTCGGCCACAGGTAGCCGAAGCCGAGCGCCGCGCCGAACCGATTGAAGACGCCCTTCTCCGACTGCAGGCCGGGGCCGACGACCGTGTGGATGATCGCGCCGCACCAGGTCAGGATCGAGACGCCGGTGAGCAGCACCGAAGCAGAGAAGATCCCGGTCGCCGCCTCGCTCCACTCGCCGGAGGAGAAGAAGGGCAGCGGGTAGAGGAAGACCCAGGAGCCGCCGAAGCCCATCCCCAGGGTCGTGATGACGATCCCGACGACGCCCACGACCATCGTCCACCAGGCGATCCGCGCCAGCGCGAAGCCGCCCTTGCGCATCGGGAATCCGACCTCGTGCAGGACCCAGAACGACGCGCCCATCACCGCGAACGCCGCCCAGGCCACGAACGCCCCGAGCCCGTGCGCGGTCAGGATCGCGTAGAAGACGCCGGGATCGAGCCTGACCAGGTCGGCCTGGCTCTCGCGGAGCAGCATCCCCAGCAGCCCGCTGACGAAGAAGAAGGCGGTCGAGGCGACGATGTAGGCGAGGACGAGGCGCCTGACCCGTGACTCGGCGACGGTCGTGACCTCTCCTCCGATGGCCGGTATGCCGGCAGCTGCGTGGCCTTCCATCAGGGCTTCACCTCGAGAGTCGTCTCCATCAGGTGGTGGTCGAGGCCGCAGTACTCGAGGCAGCGAACCGTCCAGGTGCCGGGCTCGTCGAGCGTCGCGGTCAGGAGCTGCGTGACGCCGGGCAGGACGTTGACCTGCTTGATGAGCTTCCCTGACGGGTCGTAGAGCCCGAAGGCATGACTGACGTCCTCGGCGTGGAGGTCGAACTCGGTCTCGACCCCCGCCTGGATCTGTGGCGGGTCGATCGTCCAGGCGTACTGGCGGCCGGTGACGTCGACGACCTGATCCGCCTCGGCGGCGTCGCTGGTCCAGTAGGGGACCGAGAAGATCGTGCCGGCGAGCAGAGCGACCATGAAACAGACGACAGCGATGCCCCAATAGCCCTCGCGCCTCTCGAGCTTCTCGCGGCTTGCGACTTTGACCCGGAAGCCGACCCGGGTCGAGCGGAAGACGTAGAGGACGATGACTGCGCCGATCAGCGCGGTGGCGGTGTAGAGGCCGACGATGACCCAGCCGGTCGAGGTCACGCGGTCACCTCGTCATGGACGAAGATCGAGTCGATCGGACCGACGCCCTCGTCGTGCAGGCGCGCCAGGGTGCCGGTGTGCTCCTCGTGACGCTCGGAAGCGTGGCGGACGAAGACGATCGAGTCCGCACCCTCGCGTTCGAGGACGTCGTGAATGCTCTGGTAGAGCCCCTCGCCCTCGGGCTCGACGATCAAGAAGCACTGCAGGTCGGGACGCTCGATCCGCTCGGCGGCGACCCACTCCTCGGCGCGATCGGCGGTCTGGCCGTCGGTCGCGATGACGAGGATGCGCCGCGCGCGGGCCAGCGTGTGGCGCCCGCCGATGTCCCCGCGCGTGTAGTCGAAGATCAACATCACGACCGCGACGCCGATCAGCCCGGCGAAGATCAACCCGATTGCGACCCAACCGTTCAAGCTCTCTCCCTCGTGGCCGCCCATTCCTCATGCCTGTGGGGCGGTTCGAGGGCGATCCTAGGCTCGGGCGTTCGCACCGGTCCGCGTAGTCACTACGGAACTCAACTTCGGGCGCCCACGGGATGTGGCGAAATAGACTCCGGCGCCTTGGCGGCCGGCGACTCCCATGAACGACCACCGGGGTTCGCCCGGGCGGCGCTGAAGGAACAGCTCCGGATCGCGCAGATCCGGCCGCGTGCACCGTTGACGCTCCTGTTCCGCGTCGCCCGGTGGTGGACGGCGACGGTGCTGCGTGAGTCGGCACCCCAGCTCGCCACGGGCGGAATCGTCACGCTCGTCGTGCTGCGCCTGCTGCGGATACCGCGGCGGATCTCCGAAGCGGTGACCGCACTCGCCGCGGCGACGGTCGTCTGGGAGCTCCGCAATGCCTGGCTGGCCCATCGCAGCGTCCAGCGGATCGACGCCGCGCTCGAGGACCTCGAGGCGCCGGGCGACGAGGAGCCGCGGGTGCCGCGCAGCCACCTCGCGGTGCCGCCGCTGATGTTCGTCACGCGCGGCGTCCGGCGCGAGCGCGCGCTCGTCTTCGCCGAGGTCGACGGCACGCGCCTCCGCCTCGACGTCTACCGCAACGCCGCCGAGCGCTCCGGCCACGGCCCGCGGCCCGCGGTGATCCAGGTCCACGGAGGCGGCTGGTTCGCGGGATCCCGCTACGAACAGGGCATTCCACTGCTCAACCACCTCGCGCAGATCGGATGGACGGGGTTCAACGTCGACTACCGGCTCAGCCCGGAGGCGACGTTCCCCGACCAGATCGTCGACGTCAAGCGGGCGATCACCTGGGTTCGCGAGAACGCCGCCGAGCTCAACATCGATCCGGGGATGATCTGCCTCACCGGGGGCTCCGCCGGCGGCCACCTGACCGCGCTGGCCGGGTTGACCGAGAACGCTCCCGGGTACCAGCCCGGGTTCGAGGACGCCGACACCTCCCTCGCCGCGGTCGTTCCCTTCTACGGCGTCTACGACCTGACCAACGCGAGCGGCTTCTACTACGCGGGGATGCGCGACTGGGTACTCGAGCAGATCGTCTTCAAGCGCCGCTACGAGGACGATCCGGAGCTCTTTCGCTCGGCCTCCCCGAGCTTCCGCGTCCACCCCGGCGCGCCGCCGTTCCTCGTCATTCACGGGGAGCGCGACACGCTCGTCCCGGTCGCCGACGCCCGCGATTTCGTCGAGCGCCTCCGCGCCGTCTCACGGCGGCCGGTCCGCTACATCGAGCTGCCGGCGGCGGAGCATGCCTTCGACCTCTGGCCCTCGGAGCGGACGGCACGGATCGCCGAGGGGATCGGCCGGTTCCTGACGGCGATCGCGCGCGGAGCCTGACGGACCCGCCGCCGGCCGCGAGCGCGGAATTCGAATAGCGTCGTCGTCATGGAGCTTCACACCGACATCCCGAGCCGCGCCGAACTCGAGTCGCTGCTCGCGGTGCGCGAGCCTTTCTGCGTTTCCATCTACCTGCCGACGACGCCGGTGACCACGGACGCCGATGCTGAGCGGATCGCGCTCAAGAACGCAATCGGTGAGGCCTGCGAAGCGATGGAGGCGGGTGGTGCGCCTCGCGATTCGGTCGAGGCGATCGCCGAGCAGTTGACCCACCTCACCGACGACGAGGTCTTCTGGGCGTATCAGGCGAACAGCCTGGCCATCTTCGCGACGCCGTCGCAGGCGCGGACCTACCGCCTGCCGAACGAGCTGAGCGCGAAGGTCAACGTCGGCGACCGGTTCGTGGTCAAGCCGCTGCTGCGGACCGTCACCTTCCGCCAGGCCGCGTTCGTCCTCGTCCTCGCTCAGGGCTCGGTCCGGCTGCTGGAGATCTCTCCCGACCTGTCTCCACGCGAGCTCCGGGTCCCGGCACTGCCGACCGACATCGCCTCCGCCATCGGCAAGACCTCGATCACGGACCGCAGCCCACGGGGAGCCGTTCAGGGCGCCGAGGGACAGAAGGTGCGGATGCATCAGTACGCCCGCCAGATCGACCACGCCCTCCGCCCTGTCCTGACGGGCAAGAACCTGCCGATGATCCTGGCCGCGACCCAGCCTCTGGACGCGATCTTCAGGTCGGTCAACAGCTATCCCGGTCTGCTGGAGGCCGCGATTCCCGGCAACGCAGAGGAGCATTCCGATCAGGAGCTCGCCGGCGAGGCGCGCCGGATCCTCGACGCCCTCTACGAACAGCAGATCGCGGACAAGCTCGACCGGCTCGAGGAGATGGGAGGCCGCGGCCGCTCCGCGACGGAGATCGGCGACATCGCCAGGGCGGCGACCTTCGGCGCCATCGACACGGTCCTCGTCGACATCGACGCCGATCTGCCGGGTGAGATCGACGAGGAGACCGGGGTCGTCGATCTCGAGTCCACCGAGTCGGGAGAACAGATCCTCGACGAGATCGCCAGGCGCACGCTCCTCAACGGGGGCACGGTGCTCGCGGTGCGCTCAGATGACCTCGGCGAGCATGAGCTGGCGGTTGCGATCCTTCGCTACCCGGTCTGACCCCGGTCGGTGCCGACCGGGGTCAACGGGGCCGGGATCGCCCGCATGAGCGGCACGATCAGGATCGGGGACCCCGGGCCGCGGCCGGCGTTCCCCGGTCCGTGGGCCCTTCCCGCCGACATCCGCAACGAGCTGCGGGTACGCCGGCGCGGTCCGTTCCCGCCCGGTGAGAACCGGCCGAGCGTCAGGAACACGCGGCGCTTCCGCCACGACGTCCTCAACCTGCTCCGCGAGTCCTACGAACGGCACGGGCCGATCTTCGGTCTGCGGATCGTCTTCGGTTACAACCTCGCGCTGATCGGGCCGGAGGCGAACCACTTCATGCTCGTATCCGGGCGCGAGAACTTCGTTTGGCGTTACGGGCGCATGGGAGACCTGCTGACGCTCGTCGGCGACGGGCTGCTGACCACCGACGGCGACTACCACGACGCGTCGCGGGCGATCCTGATGCCGGCGTTCCACCGGGAGCGGATCGCCGCGGCGGCCGAGGTGATGCGGGAAGAGGCGGCCGGCGCCACCGACGCGCTGGCGGCCGGCTCGGCGCCCGACATCTACGAGTGGGCGCGGACCCTGGCGATGCGGATCGCGATGCGGGCCCTGTTCGGCTTCGACCCGGACTCCGGTCGCGCCGGGGAGATCGCCGCGCACTTCGAGAGCGGCCTCTCCTTCCACGCCCGCGAGTTTCCGATGCAGATGCTGTTCGGCCCCGGCACGCCGCTCGCCAAGCTCCGCGGCGACCGGGCGGCGCTCGAGGAGCTGGTCGGCGCCGAGATCGCCCGGCGGCGGAAGCTGGGGACCGACGGCGCCGACATCCTCTCGTCGCTGCTCGCCTCGACCGACGAGGAGGGCCGCGCGCTCAGCGACCGGCAGGTGCTCGACCACGTCCTGACGCTGCTCTTCGCGGGTCACGACACGGCGACCTCGACGGTCAGCTTCCTGGTCTACGAACTCGCGCGGAGCCCCGGGTGGGGGGACCGGATCGCGGCCGAGCTCGCCGAGGTCTGCGGCGACCGCGATCCGAACGCGGAGGAGCTGTTCGGTGGGCTCGCGGTCCTGACCCGGGCGGTTGACGAGACCCTGCGGATGTACCCGCCGGCCTGGATCGGCCCGCGGCGCTCTGTCCGTGACTTCGAGTTCGCCGGGGTGAGGGCCCCCGCAGGCATCCCGTGCTTCTACAGCTCGTGGGTGAGCCATCGGCTGCCCGAGTACTTCCCCGACCCGGACCGCTTCGATCCGGACCGGTTCCTGCCCCAGCGGCGAGCGCTGTGGCCGCGCGGCGCCTACGTCCCCTTCGGGATGGGCCCGCGCGTGTGCATCGGCAAGCGGTTCGGCTACACCGAGGTGCACGCGATCGCCGCCGCTCTCGTCCGTCGGTTTCGCTTCGAGCTGCCGCCCGGATACGAGCTCGACGTCCACCAGGCGCCGACGCTCTCGCCCGGCGGCGGCCTGCCGGTGCGGCTCACGCAGCGTTGAGCCGTCACGGCTCACCGGGCTCCGAGGATCGGCTCGACGGCATGGCTCTTCGCGTATAGCCTGACGGCGGGAGCGGGGTAGCGAGAGGGAGGAGCGGACGATGAGCGGACTGGACGTGATCAAGGATCGCCAGCGTCACATGTGGACGATCGGCGACTACGCGGCGATCGCGGAGATGATCGAGGTGGCGTCGGAGGCGGCGGTCGAGCGCGTCGGCGCCGGGCCGGGCCGGAAGCTGCTCGACGTCGCGACCGGGACCGGGAACGCGGCGCTGGCCGCGGCGCGGCGCGGCGCGACCGTCACCGGGCTGGACCTGACTCCGAAGCTGGTGGAGATCGCCACCGAGCGCAGCCGCGAGGCCGGGCTCGAGATCGAGTTCGTCGAGGGCGATGCCGAGGCGCTGCCCTTCGCCGACGACTCGTTCGACTGCGTGACGTCGGTCTTCGGGGTGATGTTCGCACCGCACCAGCAGCGGGCCGCGGACGAGCTCCGCCGGGTCTGCCGGCCCGGGGGCAGGATCGTCACCTGCGCCTGGACGCCGAGCGGCCTGAACGGGCAGATGTTCGCGCTGATCGGCGCCAACATGCCGCCGCCGCCCGAGGGCTTTCAGCCGCCCGTCCTCTGGGGGACCGAGGAGCGGCTCAGGGAGCTCTTCTCCGGCGCCGATGTGCGCATCGAGGAGCTGAACGTTCCCTTCCGGGACGACTCGATCGAGGAGTGGATGGCCCGGAACGAGCGGATCCTCGGCCCGACGGTGATGGCCAAGGAGGTGCTCGAGGACGAGGGCAAATGGGAGCCGCTGCGGGAACAACTCACGGCGCTCTACTCGGAGGCGAACCAGGCCGTCGACGGGACCATGCACGTCGAGGCGGAGTACCTGCTCGCCGTCGTCGAGGTGAGCTGAGCACCGGGCGATTGCCCGGGAAGGGGTGTCGGTACGGTAGGCGCGTGACCACGCCACCCCCGATCGAGTCGGCGGCGCCGCCGGAGCGCGAGCACAAGACCCGCTCGCGAGCGCGGCCCGGCGGCATCGCGATCGAGAAGGTCCAGGGCCTCCCGTTTCGGGAGCGCAAGCCGCGGTGGCTGAAGGTCCCGCCCCCGGGTGGCCCGAAGTACCGCGAGCTCAAGTCGCAGATCAAGTCGGAGGGCCTTCACACCGTCTGCGCGGAGGCCAACTGCCCGAACATCGGCGAGTGCTGGGAGCGCGGCACCGCCACCTTCATGATCCTCGGCGACACCTGCACCCGGCGGTGCGGGTTCTGCAACGTCAACACCGGCAAGCCGACCTGGAACGACCCGCTGGAGCCGGCCCGCGTCGCGCGCTCGGTCGCCCAGATGGGCCTCGGGCATGCGGTCATCACCTCGGTCGACCGCGACGATCTGCCCGACTACGGAGCCGCCGCCTTCGTCGGCGTCATCCGCTCGATCAGGATGCAGGCCCCCGGGTGCAGGGTCGAGGTCCTGACGCCCGACTTCCGGGGCCAGGAGATGCCGCTGGCCAAGGTCATCGCCGAGCGACCCGACGTCTTCAACCACAACGTCGAGGTCGTCCCCCGCCTCTATCCGATGGCCCGGCGCGGTTCGCGGTTCGAGCGCTCCGCGCGGGTGCTGAGGATGGCCAAGGAGATGGGAGGCGGTGAAGTGATCACGAAGTCGGGGCTGATGGTCGGCCTCGGCGAGAGCTTCGACGAGATGGTCGAAGCCTTCGGGATCCTCCGCGAGCACCACGTCCAGGTGCTCACCGTGGGCCAGTACCTGCGGCCGACGGAGCGGCACCTGCCGGTCGTCCGCTACTGGGAGCCGGAGGAGTTCGATGCGCTCGCCGCCGAGGCCCGGAGGATCGGCTTCGAGTCGGTTGCGGCCGGCCCGCTCGTGCGGTCGAGCTACCACGCGGACGAGAGCGCCCGCGAGGCGCTCGCCGCCGGCGCCTGAGGCCGAGGTGATGTGATCCCGCTCAAGGACAGCCGGACCGCGGGCGCGCCGCCGCGGGTGACGATCGCGCTGATCGTGATCGGCTTCCTCAGCCTCTGCTGGCAGCTGACACTCTCGGGCGAGGACGCCAGCAGCGCGAAGCTCGCCGCCGAGCATGTCTCCAAGCGTGACCAGGCGGCGATCGAGTTCGGGGCGATTCCGTTCCGCCTGACCCATCCCGGGAGCGTCTGCGGGATCGGGTCGGAGGGAATCGTCTGCGGCGAGAACGGGCTCGTCGAGGCCGGTGGCACCGTCGGCACGCCGATTCCCGACAACCTCGACCAGGCGCCGTGGTGGCTGACGCCGCTGACCGCGACCTTTCTCGACGCGGACGTCCTCCACTTCGCGATCACGATGCTCTTCCTCTGGATCTTCGGCACCGCCGTCGAGCGGCTGGTCGGCGGAGCACGATTCCTGCTGCTCTACCTCGTCGCCGGCTACGCGGCCGCCTACGCCCAGAGCTTCCTCGACCCGGCCGCGACCGGTCCTGTGATCG
The DNA here is from genome assembly GCA_963784885.1 of uncultured Conexibacteraceae bacterium. GTDB lineage: Bacteria > Actinomycetota > Thermoleophilia > Solirubrobacterales > 70-9 > RHKX01. The sequence continues at coordinate 109,528 of CAWATA010000007.1, read as the reverse complement.
GGGCGGCGGGAGCCGCCGCGGGGGCGCTCGGCGCCTACATCGTCATGCGACCGCGCGGGCGGATCGTGACCCTGAGCTTCGTCCCGTACTTCGGCGGGCTGCTGCTGATTCCGGCGGTCCTGGTGATCGCCTGCTGGTTCGCGCTGCAGCTGATCCCGGGGGTCGGAAACCTCGCCACGACCGACATCGCCAGCGGCGGGGGCGCCTACCTCGCCCACGTCGGCGGATTCGTCGTCGGCATGCTCGCCGGCTGGCTGGCGGCGCGCGGCGGGCGGCTCCGGAGCGGATCGGCCGCCTCACCGGGCGCGATCGCGGCGGGCTGACGTGGACCGGCGCCGCCCAACTTCACTGATCGCCGGCGGCATCCTCTTCCTCCTCGTCTTCGGCGGGCTGACCGTCGCCGCGCTCGCGACGGCCGAGCTGAACGTCGCGACGGTCGTGATCGCGCTCGTCTCGATCTTCGTCTGCGTCGCGGTCCTGCTGGCGCTGATCGGCGCCGTGCGCAATCCGCCGGAGGAGTGAGGCAGCCGATGCGGATAGGCTGGCGCAAGTCCAAGAGAGGGAGAGCAAGTGGCTGATCAGATCGTCATCGCGGGAAGCAACGACATCGCGAAGGAACGGAACCCGTGGGGAGTCTTCGGGCTCTCGCTGATCACGCTCGGGATCTACGTGATCTTCTGGTGGTACTACGTCAACAAGGAAATGGTCAAGCTGGGCCGAGCGAGGGGGACCGCCGAGCTCGGCGACAACCCCGGGATGTCCGCCCTGGCCCTATTCCCGGGCGCTCTCCTGATCGTCCCGCCCCTCGTCTCCTACTACCGGGGCGTCCAGCGCATGCAGGCGGCGGCGCGCATCACCGGGGCCGAGCCGGTGAACGGCTGGATCGCGCTGATCCTCTTCCTCCTGCTCGGCTTCGTCTTCCCCCCGTACCTGCAGAGCTGCCTCAACAAGGTGTGGGAGGCCCAGACGGACGGGGCCGCTCTCGGCACCGGTTCCGGCGTCGGCGCACCCGCTGCGTCCGAGCCGCAGGAGCAGGCGCCGGCGCAGCCACCCGGCGAAGAGCCGCGTTAGCTGCAAGGCGCTCCAGGGCAGGATTGCCGCCGTGAACGCACGCCCCAGGATCCATCTCTTCGCACTGCTGTCCCTGCTCGCCGCCGTCGCGCTGGTCGCGGCTCCCGCGGTGGCTTCGGCGAAGCCGAAGCGTCACCGCGTCGACCTCACCGGGGCTACGAAAACGGTCAACGGTTCGATCCTGGCCAGCCCCGCAAGACAGCAGGGCATCATCTCGGGTAAGCCGTTCGGCACGGGGAAGATCAAGCTGACGGTGCAGCTCGATCTGGTGCTTCGGACTGCGACCGGGACGTTCCGGATTCGCAACGACAGGGGGACGGTGCTCGGCTCCCTCGACGGGACGATCGCGGGTCATAACCGCGAGATCGACTTCGACGGCACCGCCAACCTCACCGGCGGCAAGGGCCGCTACAAGCGGATCAGCGCGACCGGGCTCGAGGCCCATGCTCACTACACGCTCGACGACGAGAACGGCACGCTCTCGCTCGAGGGTTTCGCCACCTACTGAGCGGCGGCGCCCAGGGAGGCGGGCCGGCCGTCTTCGCCCGACCCTACGCCGGCGGCCCCTCCGGCACCAGGCCGAGCTGCTGCATCATCGCCATCTCGTTGATGACCCCCCAGTGCTCGCTCGCGAGCCCGTCGTCGCCGAACCTGATGATGTCGATCATCGGCACATCGATGCCCTTGCCGGTGGCCGGTATGCCCATGAACTCACCATCATGGGTTCCGGTGGCCCGCACCCGGGCGACGACCTTGTCGCCGCTTGCCAGCACGTCCTCCGGCTCCATCCGGAGGTCCGGAAAAGCGGTCCGGTACATCCGGAAGAACTCGAGGACGCCGTCCTTCGTCGGCGCCAGGCCGGGTGTCTCCTCGTGTTCGATGAAGTCGTCGGCCAGCAGCGCGCCGAAGCCGTCGACATCTCCGGCACTGAGCAGCCCGTAGATGCGCCGCATCGTCTCCGCATGATCCATCGTGTCTCCTTCCCGAGGGGGTCGGGGCCACCCTCTCACCACGAGGTGCGAATGGCAAGCGGGCCCGACGGTCAGCGCGAAGCCGCGCGGCCGTCGGCCTGAGCGGCCGGACGACGCTGCGTCAGGCGGTGGCGACCTTCGGGTCGCGGCGAGGAACGAGCGCAACGACGCCGATCGCGATCGCCGCCGGCACCCACACGAGCAGCCCGGCCTCGCCGGAGAGCGCCAGGGCGACGATCAGCCCGGCGAGGCAGTAGACGGCGAGGATCAGGAACAGCTCCCAGAGCGGCAGCTCGCTGCGGGGACCGGGCACCTTGCTCTCCCGCTCGGCAACGCCGGCCGCGAGCAGGATCAGCACGCCCGTCACCGCGCTGACGTTGGCGCCGCGGATCCCGAGCCCGAGAAAGACGGCGCCCTGGATGCCCGCCGACGTCGCCGCCACGGCGGCCACGACGACCGCGTCGGCCGTCCCGGGTTGCGGATCGCCGATCAGCGTCCAGCAGACCGCGAAGACGATCAGCAGCCCGGCGTGGACGAACAACGGCCGCCGGACCGGCCCCGGCCAGCCGCGAGAGCCGGCGACGCGGACGAGGACGACGGCGATCGCGGTTCCGCCCATGAACGCGATCAACGCCGCGAGCAGGACGACGAGGGCGCTCCACTCGCCTTCGGCGATCGTGATCCCGACCTGCACGAGGTCCCCGGTCACGGCCGACACGAACACGGTCCCGAGCGCGACGAAGGTCAGCCCGTCGAGCCAGCCCGCGATCACCGCGAGCGCGAGCACGACCGCCCGCACCCGGGGATCCCGCCCCAGCGATCGCTCTCCGGCGGCCATCGCCGGGCAGCCTGACGAGCGGGTCCGACGGAGCCGAGGCGAGAAGTTCCCGAATCGTCGCATTCGTGTGCTGACATGCCACACACCTCCGAATACCCTCACTGGGTGGCGTCGACGAAGCTCAAGGGTGACCTTGCCGAGCTGAAGATCGCCGCTCATCTGCTCGAGCTCGGCTACCGGCTAGCGCTCCCCTATGGCGAGGACTGGGATTACGACCTGATCCTGATTCGCGGCGAGGCATTCGAGCGGGTCCAGGTCAAGTACGCGAGCTCGGACGGGTTCGTGATTCAAGTCAAGTGCTTCTCTCACTCCCTGACGAACGGGAAGGTGCGGCGAATCAAGCGCTACACGACGAACGAGATCGACTGGCTGGCCGTCTGGGACTCGACGACCGATCGGTGCTTCTACGTCCACTCCCGGATGCTCGGCAGCGGTCGGTCAACGATTCATCTGCGTCTGGCCCCCAGCCGAAACGGCCAGCGAGCCCTGACGCACGATGCATCGGACTTCACCGCTCCCGAGCCTGTCGATGGAGCCAGTGGGATTCGAACCCACGACCTCCCGGATGCAAACCGGACGCTCTAGCCAACTGAGCTATGGCCCCGTGACCTCGCGGTCACTGCGATTGTAGGTCGGCCGCCGCAGGTACGTGGCTGTGCGAGGATGGCCGACGGCCGGCCGTCAACCGGGAGGAGAGCGATGGCAACCGAGGCGCTGGAGCAGTCCGAGGAGGAGGATCCGCGGATCCGGCGAGCCCGGGTCTCCGAACTCGAGGTCGTCCGCCACCACTTCGACCGGGCCTGGGACAGCCTCGGCCTGCAGGAGGACGCGCGGCAGATCTTCTGGGAGCCGTACCGGGAGATCTCGGTGCAGATCCCGATCAAGCTCGCGGACGGGGAGATGCACGTCTTCCATGGCTTCCGGATCCAGCACAACGGAGCCCGCGGGCCGTACAAGGGCGGCATGCGCTTCCACCCCGAGGTCGACATCGACGAGGTCCGGGCGCTCGCGTCGATGATGACCTGGAAGACGGCAGTCGCCGGGATCCCCTTCGGCGGCGCCAAGGGCGGTGTCAACGTCGACACCCGGGGACTGAAGGAGCACGAGCTCGAGGGCATCGCCCGGGCGCTGATGGACAAGATCTCGAAGCTGATCGGGCCCAATCGCGACATCCCCGCTCCCGACATCGGCACCAACGCCCAGACCATGGCCTGGCTGATGGACGAGTTCGGCAAGCTCAACGGCCACACGCCGGCCGTCGTCACCGGCAAGCCGATCTCGCTCGAAGGCTCCTACGGCCGCGAGGCGGCGACCGGACGCGGTTGCGTCGTCATGTTCCAGGAAGCGGCGCAGAAGATCGGCCTCGACCCGGCCGAGACGACGTTCATGGTCCAGGGCTTCGGCAACGTCGGCTCCTGGATCGCCCGGATCATGCAGGGGCTCGGGGCGAAGATGGTCGCCGCCGCCGACCAGGACGGCGCGATTCGCAGCGAGGCGGGTATCGACGCCGACCGGCTGGTCGAGCACGTTCACGTCCACGGCGGCAAGCTGACCGAGTTCGCCGAGGCCGAGGAGATCGGCGTCGGCGACTTCTACGAGGTCCCCTGCGACGTCTTCTTCCCGGCCGCGCTCGGCGGCATGGTCCACGAGGACAACGCCTGCGTCTTCAACTTCAAGCTGATGGTCGAGGGCGCCAACAACCCGACCACCTTCGCCGCCGATCAGATCCTCGCCGACAACGGCATCTACGTCGTGCCCGACCTGATCGCCAACGCCGGCGGCGTCGTCGTCTCCTACTTCGAATGGGTCCAGAACCTCCAGCACTTCCGCTGGGAGGAGGACGCCGTCAACGACATGCTCCACGGGGTGATGCAGCGCACGTTCGGCGAGGTCTCGGCGCGCGCCGAGAAGGACGGCAAGTCGCTGCGCGAGGCGGCGTTCGAGATCGGCCTCGCCCGGGTCGTCGAAGCCAGCCGCACTCGCGGCTACTTCAGCTGAGTCGGATCGACGCCGAGCAGCGGCCTCGGAAGCCGTCAGTCGTCGAAGTCGAAGTCCTTGGGGCCCTTCCCCTCCTGCTCGAACCAGAGGTCTTCCCCGTCCGGTGCGTCCTTGAGGAAGTCGGGAGTCTCCTCGAGCAGGTCGTCGTCGTTCTCGTCGTCCTCGGCACGGGGCTCGACGGTCTCGCCGGGAAGCTCGTCGAACTCGAGCGACTCGGGCTCGCCGGTCGAGCCGCCCGGGATCTCGGGCTCGCCGGGGCCGGGGGCGTCCGCCGGTGAGACGTGCGGAACCTCGAGCTCGGCCGAGTCGGGGCCCGGGGATGGCGCGGCGGCCTCGAGCTCGTCGGAGAGCGAGGTGACCTCCGGGGCCGGGTGGTCGACGGTGTCGTCGAGATAGGGGTGCTCTTCGCGGGCCCGCTCGGCCGGCGTCTTGAAGTCCTCCTCGAGGTCGATCTCGCCGAGGTCGGCCTCGTCGACGTCGAAGATCGCGCCCTCGGGCGCCTCCGGGATCGGCTGCTCGACCGACTCGGGCTCGACGGCGGCCTGCGGGGCGACCGTGGTCGGGTCCTCGCTGCCTTCCAGCTCGGGCGCCTCGCCGGCGTCCTCGGGGACGGCCTCGAGGTCAGCCACGGGAAGCGGCTCCTCGCCGGTCTCGAACTCGGGATCACCCGGCCGAGCGATGGGGCCGAAGACCTCCTGCTCGAGCTGGTCGAGCTCCGAGCTCGCGGCGCCGTGCTGGCGCTTGAGCTCGAGATGCTCCCGGATCGCGTCGTCGAGGATTCCCATGGGTCTGAAGGGTTGCAGATGCCGCCGGTCCCGGACGGCTTGAACGACGGCTTGCTTCGCCGCTTGCGTTCGATCCCCTGCGCCCTCGCGGGCGCTCCTGCGGCCAAGTATCCTCCGGCCTGCGGAGCGACACCGCACTTGGGGCTATAGCTCAGCTGGAAGAGCGCCTGGATCGCACCCAGGAGGTCGCCGGTTCGAGTCCGGCTAGCTCCATCACCCGGAACCTCAGTAGCCAAGCGGTTCGCAAATCCGCGCCGACAGGGTGAAGTCAGTTTCGACAGTTCACGTTGATGCCGTTGGTGCCCAATCAGGAGCTTTCGAGGCGGCGGCGTCTCCGTCCTCGATTTCTAGGGGATAGGACGGTTGAAATGCAACGAACGCCGGGTTCCACGGCGGCGTTGTCGTTAAGGACGCGAGTCCGTTTCGTCGAGCGGAATCAACGCGTCCGCCCACCAGTCAGGCTGTACCGGCGGACGAGCCTCGGGTTCCGCCTTCGGCGTTCCCGGTACGGGTCTCGGCTGGGGCTCGACCTGGGCCTGCCGAGCGACGACCGCCTCAGCGGTCACGTTGAACACCGTCAGATCCTGGGTCTGGACGACGGGCCCTGAGTAGACCTTGCGCATCTCCTCGAAGATCATCGGCGTCCCCATCGGCGTGACGACGGTGTGCCAGAGACCGGCCATACGCGGCTGGACCAGGTCGAACACCTTCCCGGCGCCGCGTGGCGAGGTGTGGGCCTGGTTGACGATCACGTTCGCTCGTTCGATCGGCACGTCCATCGCGGCCGCGAGCATCGGCGCTGACGGAAAGCACTCGTGTATGAGCAGATCGACGGTCGTGTCCTCGCACGCTTTGACCAGCGGCCAGCCCGGGCGGGTGTCGCCCGAGTGCGCGACCGTGAGGTCACCGAAGTCGACGCGGTAACCGACGGCGCCGGAAAGCGCGTGAATCACCGGGAATGCCGTGACCGTGACTCCGTTCGCCTCGTAGACCACCTGCGTCTGCGAGAAGTCGAACTCCTGCACGCTCAGCTCGAAGCTCTCCTCGGCGTGGATCGATCGCGTCGACTCGGAGTCCCACTGGCACGCCTCGCGTATCCCGTCGACGAAGTGCTTGGTCCCGAAGCGCGGCTCCGAGCCGCTGGGGCCCCAGACCCGGACCCCGCGGTCGACGCGCCCCGACTTGCGGTAGCTGCCGAACAGGGTGATCAGATCGGACGTGTGATCGGCGTGCAGGTGGGTGATGAACACCTTGTCGAGCGCGTTGACCGGCAGCTTCAGGCTGGCAAAGTTCGCCAGCGACCCGCTTCCGAGATCGAAGATGAGGAGGTCGCGCTCCGGGTTGCCCACCTCCACGAGGATGCTGCCGCACGACTGCGCCCGGGTGACCCAGGGGTTACCGCTGCCGAGCACGGTTACGCGCAACTCGCCGTCTTCCAGGTCTTCCTCGCCTGGAACGAACACCTCCGGGTACTCGTGTGGCGGGGAGCCGACGACCGGGGTGGTGGTGATCGCTCTCGTCCCGCCGGCGAACGCTGGCGTCGGCAACTCGTTCAATCGCTCAGCCGGCGGTGGTGCTCCATCTTTCGGGATTGTAGTCACCTGATCCGCGATTCTCCGAGGGAAGCAACGCCAAGCGATCGATAATCGCGACCCGTCAATTCGCAGAAGGAGGGGAAGCGAGAATCAATCCCCGGCCCGAGTAGCTCCTCATTGGGCACCAACCCACTCTTGGTGCCCAAATCCAACCGAATCGCCGGTAATCCACGGGGATCCGCGCCGGACCGTTGGGTGAGTCCTCGGATCAAGAACCCCTTGCTAGAGCCGAACATCGAGCCCGAGACGCCCCATCACCTCCCCGCATCGCACCCAGGAGGTCGCCGGTTCGAGTCCGGCTAGCTCCACTCGACGGTGTCCCGGGCTCGCCTCGGTATTGTCGGCCGCCGGCAACCCGGCCGGAGGCCGGGGTTGAGGGAATCCGCTGACCTGATGCTGGTAGAGGCGCAGCCGGAACCGTTCCGGGTTGACCCAGCGGCGGCGGTCATCGTCGTTGACATGCAGACCGACTTCGCGTCTCACGGAGGGATGTTCGACGGTGCGGGGGTCCCGATCGTCGACATCCAGGCGATCGTCGAGCCTGTCAGGCGGGTTCTCGCTTCGGCGCGCGGCGCCGGAATCCAGGTCGTCTTCCTGAAGATGGAGTTCGAGCCCGATCTCGCGGATGCGGGAGGACCGGACACGCCGAACCGGATCAAGCATGCGCCTCTGGGCATCGGCGACTCCGTCGACGCCCCCGATGGAGAGCCGAGCGGGATCCTCGCGGCCGGCACGTGGAACACCGAGATCATCCCCGACCTCAGTCCAGAACAAGGCGACTTGATCGTCTCGAAGCACCGCTACAGCGGCTTCTATGAGACGCCCCTCGATGATCTGCTGAGAGCTGCAGGCATCGACACTCTCATCTTCGTCGGTGCGACCACCAGCGTCTGCGTCGAGTCGACCCTCCGCGACGCGTTCTACCGCGACTATCGATGTTTGCTGCTCAGTGACTGCACAGCCGAGCCGATCGGAAGTGACTCCTCGCCCAGCAATCACGAGGCCGATGTCGCTGATCGCTGGGCTGTTCGACCAGTAGACGCTCGCCGAAATCTCCTACTGCCCGATGCTCTCCTCGACGGGATGGACCGTTTGCCTGGCGATCAGGACCGAGCACGGAGCGCGGTGAGCGACTCTCTCACTGACGCTGCCGAGGGCTTTCAGGCCCGTCATCCCTCTGCTCCCGATGACGATCAGCACCGGATCTAGCTCGGCTGCGACCGTGACGATCCCTCGGTGCGCTGAGCCGGATTCCCGGCGGACGACCGCCTCGGCTCCGGACTCGGTGATCAGCTCCGACGCGCCGGCGCCGAATCGCTCCGTGGCTTCCCAATCGGTACCGACGTGGAGAGTGGTCACCGTCGCATCGAGGCGCTTGGCGATCGAGGACGCAACCCGTGCTGCGTCGCGTGCGCAGGCGGAGCCGTCGTCGGCGTGGAGGATCGTCCGCTGCCCGGCCTCCGGGCCGGATGGACGTGCAACGAGCACGCTGCAGGGAGCGTGGTGAACGACTCCCGACGCGGTGCTGCCGAAGACGATCCCCGCGGGGCGCGAGGTTCCGTGCGATCCGACCGCCAGCAGGTCGGCCTCGAGGTTCGAGGCGGCGGCGATCAGGCCGGCGACCTCAGCGCCGCGGATCACCATCGGCCTCAGCCCGGGGAATTCCTCGGCCGCCCTCCGCACGTTGACGTGGGCCTCTTCGCGAAGGTCGTCGACTACGTCTCCCGCATGAATGCCCGCATGCATCGCCAGTGCCGGATTCCAGACGGCGACGCCCCAGATCGTCGCGTCATCCGCGCTCAGCGCGGTCGCCTGTCGCGGTCCCTCGGCGCTCTGCGGGGATCCGTCGATGCCGCAGACGATCGTCTCGAAGTCGCTCATCGCCCCGGCTCCTCACTGCCGCCGTCATCGCCGCGGACGATCAGGATCGGGCACCTGGCGCGATGCACCAACTCCCGTGCCGTGCTGCCGAGGAAGAGGCTGCGCAGGCGGCCGGCTCCGTGATGGCCGACGACGGCGATCGCGGGCGCCCTCTCCGAGCAGGCCTCCAGCAGCTCCTCGCGCGGATCGCCCTCGCGCAGGTCCTCGCTGACCCTGCCCGCGGGCAGCTCCAGATGTTCTCTCGCCGCGGCCAGCACCTCCGCACCGTGGCTGCGAAGCATGGTGCGAACGGACGCGTAGGGCGACTGGGCCAGCGGCAGGCGCATGTCGGCGACGTGAGTCAGCACCAGGTCGGTTTCGAGCGCGCTCGCCAGATCGCCCGCCACTGATGCAGCGCGGAGGGCGTACGGGGAATCATCGACGCACGCGATCACCTGGAGGTCGCCGCCGGGAACCTCGGGGACCCGAAAGAGAAGCAGGTCGCATGGCGCCTGCTCAAGCAACTGCTGCGAGACGCTTCCGAGCACGAAACGGGTGAGGCCCATGCCGCGGGTGCCGGCGACGACGAGATCCGGCTTCACCCGCTCGAGGAAGTCGAGCAGCGTCGAACCCGCGGGTCCGTGCAGCACTTCGATCGTTACAGCGGCTTCGTCGGGTGCCTCGGCCGCCACAGCGCTGAGACCCTCGATCCTCGCTTCCTCATCCTTCTTCAGCAGCTCCTCCAATCCGGGGATCGGCTCCGGCGACCGCATGAGTGCGTCGTAGGGCGACTCCATCGCCTGAACGAGCAGGATCCGGCCGCCCGCGCTTGCGGCCAACTGCGAGGCGAACTCGAATCCGGCGTGCGAGCACTCCGAACCGTCGTAGAGGACGGCGATGGAACCGAACAAGAAAGCAGCACTCCTGAGTTGATGTGGGGAGCGACGGTCGATGCCGATTGTTCCCACCGCGGGGCGACTGTTCATCCGTACCGGACCCGGAAGGTCTTCGGTACCGAACCGTTTCCGCAGCTCACCTCCCCGCCCGGGCCGGAGCGATAGGTTCGAAGCGATGACCGCGATGGACGCCGGAGGCGGGGACAGCGCGGTCAGCCTCCGCCCCGCTTCGCCGGAGGACGCGGACGAGATCGGCGCGATCTGGTCGCAGGGCTGGCCCGAGGCCCACGAGGGCCGGGTTCCCGACGAGCTGCTCGAGCACCGCTCGCCCGCGGACCTCCGGGCCCGGGTGCCGTCGATGCTGGAGACGGCGACGGTCGCGATCGTCGACGGGAGGCCGGTGGGGTTCACCGTCATCAGCCGCGACGAGGTCGAGCAGATCTACGTCGCGGACCGCCATCGCGGCGCGGGCATCGCGGCGCAGCTCCTCGCCCACGCCGAGGCGGTGATCGCCGGCCGCTTCGACCGCGCCTGGCTGGCGGTCGTCGCCGGCAACGAGCGTGCCCGGCGCTTCTACGAGCGCCACGGGTGGCGGGACCTCGGGACGTTCGACCACATGGTCTGGACGACGGACGGCCGATCGATCCCGGTGCCGTGCCGGCGCTATGAGAAGCTCGTCCGGACGGCCGGACGGTCCGGTCGCTGAGGCCCATGGCACGCGATCCCGACACCAACGTCGTCGGCGGAGAGCTGCTCGAGTGCTCCGCCGATCCGCTGACCGGCTTCTACCGGGACGGCTGCTGCGCGACGGGGCCGGAGGATGCCGGCAGCCACACGGTCTGCGCGGAGATGACCGCGGAGTTCCTCGAGTTCAGCCAACGGGCCGGGAACGACCTGTCGACGCCACTGCCTCAGTTCGGCTTCCCCGGCCTCGGGCCCGGCGATCGATGGTGCGTCTGCGCGGCGCGATGGCTCGAGGCCCACCGCGCGGGCGTCGCCCCGCCGGTGAATCTGGCGGCGACCCACCGGCGGGCGCTGGAGGTCGTGCCGATCGAGCTGCTGCTCGAATGCGCCGCGGCGGACGGCTCGGCGGCGGGCGACTGACCGCGCCGCACGACCCCGCGGGCGGCCGCAGCGGCGGCCGATTCGGGAGACTCCCGGAGCCAGCGACGACGAGAACGGGACATGGAGAGCGCCCAGACCACCGAGACCGCCGAAATCCCGGACGCGAGTTGGAGCGTCGACGCGAAGCGCTGGCTGGTCGCCAAGCGCTACCGCTACGTCTACCCGTTCGTCTTCATCCACATCAACAAGACCGGCGGCAGCAGCATCGAGCAGGCGCTGCGGATTCCGTTCGAGCACAAGACGGCCCGCGAGAAGATCGCGGAAATCGGCCGCCGGACCTGGGATCGGAAGACGACCTTCGCGGTCGTCAGGAACCCGTGGGACAAGGTCGTCTCGCACTTCCACTACCGGGTGCAGACCAACCAGACCGGCCTCGGCGAGGGCGGGATCTCCTTCGGGGACTGGGTCGGCGCCGCCTACCGCGATCGCGATCCCGCCTATCTCGACACGCCGATCATGTTCAGCCCGCAGCGCGACTGGCTCGTCGACGACTCCGGCGAGATCGCCGTCGACCGAGTCCTGAGGTTCGAGAGCCTCGAGCGGGACTTCGGCTCGCTGATGGACGAGCTCGGCAGGGACGCGAACCTTCCCCATCTGAAGGCGTCGAGCCGCCGGAGCTACCGCGAGTACTACGACGACGCGACGGCCGAAATCGTCCGCCGCGTCTTCGCGCCGGACCTCGAGCTGTTCGGCTACGAGTTCTGAGCGCCCCGGGGCTGGGCCGTGCCCGGCCGCGCCTCGCCGTCGGTGCGCTTGACCAGCAGCCACCTCGGACTCCCGCCCCCGCCGGTCCGCTGCAGCGCGAACCCGCCCCGAAGGCGGGAGCCGCGGAGGACGAAGTCAGCGTGGCCGCGATCGATCGCCTCCGGCCAGGGCACCCGGCCGCCCTGCTCGTAGTCGCCCTCGTCCCAGACGGTCTCCTCAGCGCCGGCGGTCGGGACATCGAGCTCGATCGCCATCCGCTTCGCGGCCGGGTCGAGCGACGGACCCTTCGGCACGGCCCAGGCGCGGACCGCGCCGGCGATGTCGAGTCGGAGCTCGAAGCCGCGCTCCAGCTCGGCGGCGACGACCCGGCCGTCGCTGACGCCGCGGATCGCGAACTGCTCGTGGCCCTCTGGCCTGGCCCGCTCGACCACGACGCCCGCGACCTCGACGCCGTCCGGACCCTCCTGCGGGAACCGCTCGAGCGCGGCCACCGCCGACTCGTCCCCCTCGGCGTGGACCGTCACGCCGTCCCCGTCTCCGTGGCGGACCCAGCCCATGACCCCGAGCTCGCGGGCGCGGGCGCCGGTCGCCTCGCGGAAACCGGTCCCGCGCGGCGGGCCGGCCGGGACCGCCCCTCGCATGTAGGTTTGTCCCGATGGAGAGCAGAGTCCTGGTACTCGGGGCGGGGTTCGGAGGGCTGGAGCTCGCGACGAGCCTCTCGGAGGCGCTCGGCGCCGAGGCCGGCGTCACGCTGATCGACGGCAACGACTCGTTCGTCTTCGGCTACTCGAAGCTCGACGTCATGTTCGGGCGCGAGAGCGCCGAATCCGCTCGACTTCCCTACTCCGCGATCGACAAGCCCGGCGTTCGCTTCCTCCGTGAGCGGATCACGGCGATCGACCCCGAGACCCGGACGGTCGACACCGACGCCGGGACCCACACCGCCGACCATCTCGTCGTCGCGCTCGGCGCCGACTACGACGCCGCTGCGACCCCGGGCTTGGAGCTCGGCCGCAACGAGTTCTATTCCGTCCCCGGGGCGGAGCACCTCGCCGGCGTCGTCCCCGGATTCAGCAGCGGCGCCGCCGTGATCGGCGTCTGCGGCGCTCCCTACAAGTGCCCGCCGGCACCCAGCGAGGCCTGCCTGCTGCTCCACGACCAGCTCGTCGAACGCGGGGGGCGCAGCGACTGCTCGATCACGTTCGTGAGCCCGCTCCCGACGCCGGTGCCGCCGTCGCCGGAAACTTCGGAGGCGCTGCTCGAGGCGTTCGCCGAGCGCGACATCCAGTTCCTCGGCGACGTCCGCGTCGCCGCGATCGAAGCCGGCTCGGTGGCCCTCGACGACGGGCGTGAGCTTCCGTGTGACCTGTTCCTCGGCGTGCCCAAGCACCGCGCTCCCGACGTCGTCGTCGAGGGTGGGATGACCGAGGACGGATACGTCCGGGTCGACGCGAGGACCCTCGCGACCCGCTGGCCGAACGTCTACGCCTGCGGCGACGTCGCCGACGTCGGCGTGCCGAAGGCCGGGGTCTTCGCCGAGAGCGCCGCCCGGGTGGTCGCGTCGGCGATCGCCGCATCGATCCGCGGCGAATCGTCCTCCGACCTGTACGAAGGTCGCGGCTCCTGCTACATCGAGTTCGGCTCCGGTCAGGTCGGCAGGGTCGACGTCGACTTTCTCGGCGGCCCGAAGCCGACCGGCGTCTTCCGGCCGCCGTCCGACGAGCTCGTGGCCGAGAAGGTCGAGTTCGGTTCCAGCCGTTCCAGGCGCTGGTTCTGAGTCGGCTCCGCCGCAGGCGCCGACCGGGCGCAGCGACCGCTGCGGCTGAGGATCAGGCGGGGCGAAAGCCCGAGCAGAGGACGCGCATCCAGTCGATCCTGCCGTCCTGCTCGGTGAAGTAGGTCTGCTGCTCGACGACGAACGGCCCATCCTCGTTGCGGCCTCGAAACCGGTAGGCGACGCGACCGCGGTCGGAGACGCCGCCCTCCTCGATCTCGACGATCTCCTCGATCTCGTCCGATGGCTCGAACCACTGGCGGAGGATGGCGTCGACCTCCCGGGGTCCGCCGGCCTCCCAGGTGCGCCGCGGCGTCAGCCCGCGGAAGTCGACGGCCGGGTCGAGCAGTTCGGCGATCGCGTCGAAGTCCTTGGCTCCGAGCGCCTCGGCGAACCGCCGTCCCGCCGAGGTCGCTGTGGTGCCGAGGTCCACCGGCAGAGCTTCCCATCGGGTGGGCGCCGGGTCAACCCCGGAGCCCACCCCAGGGTCCCCTCAGGTGACCACTTGGTCACATGTCAAGCCCGCGAACACGGTTTGATGCCCGCATGGCTGAGCGGATCGCACGCGACCTGATCGTCCACGGACGCGTCCAGGGCGTCTTCTTCCGAGCATTCGTCAGCGACTCCGCCGCCCGGCACGAGGTCGCCGGCCGCGCCGTGAACGCGACCGACGGGACGGTCCGCGTCCACCTCGAGGGAGAGCCGCGGTCGGTCGCGGCGGTTGAGGCCGACTGCGGCGTCGGTCCCGAGCGAGCCGTGGTCGAGCGGGTCGAGGCCGACGACGCTCCAGTCGAGGGACTCGACGGCTTCGCGACGGGTTAAGCCGTCGTCGGCTGCTCCTCATCGCCGCGACCATCGAGTTCGCGGGTGATCGCCTGAAGCTCGCCCTCGCGAGCCATGGCCCGGTCGAGCAGCGGGTTGACGAGGCCGCGAAGCGCCGAGAAGACGGCCCAGCGACGCGGCCTGATGATCCGCGGCGCCCGCCGCTCGATGCCGGAGACGATCGCCCGCCCCGCCTCGGCCGGCTGCAGGCGCTTGAGCAGGAAGGCCGGCTGGGACTCCTTGAGCCGGTTGCCGAGCGGATCGTCGTCGAGCGCCTGGTGGACCATCGGCGTGTCGATGAAGCCGAAGTAGGCGACGCTCGCGCCCGCTCCGTGCGAAGCGAGCTCGACCCGGAGGGCCCGGCCGAACTGCTCGACGCCGGCCTTCGACATCGCGTAGGGCGTCGCGCCGACTCCGTTGATGAACGCGTAGACCGAGGAGATGACGACGACGTGGCCGCGCCGGGCGACGATCTCCGGAAGGGCGGCGGCGACCGTCCGGTGAACGCCGTTCAGGTTCACCTCGAGGACCCGGTCGAAGGTCTCACCCGACATCGCCCTGAAGGTGGCACCGCGGGAGGCGATCCCGGCGTTGGCGACGACGACGTCGACGCCGCCGAACCGCTCGACGGTCTCGGCGACGACCCGCTGCATCGCACCGCGGTCGGTGACGTCGGCCGCCAGCCCGAGCGCGGGGCCCGACAGCGACTCGGCGGCGTTCGCCGCGGCGTCGGGGTCGAGGTCCACGATCGCGACCGAGGCGCCGCGTCTCGACAGCTCCGTCGCGGTCGCGAGGCCGATTCCCCGCGCGGCGCCGGTCACGATCGCGACCTTGCCTCTGACAGGGAACCGCTGCGCCATGCCGAGACCGTATCCGCTGCGCCGCCGATCGGGCTCAGCGGCGGGCGGCAGGAGCCTCCTCTCCACCACCGGCCCGGCCGGCCCTGGCGGGTCCGAGCCGGGCCCGCCCGCCGGTCAGTGACCGAAGCGGACGTCGGGGAGGATCCGGTCCAGCCACCGGGGCAGCCACCAGGCGGCCCGGCCGGTGAGCCGCAGCAGCACCGGGACGAGCAGCAGGCGAACGAGCAGCGCGTCCAGAAGCACCGCGATTCCGAGGATGATCCCCATCTCCTTCGGCGGGAGCGGCCCTGAGAGGGCGAAGGTGAAGAACACCGCGACCATCACCGCGCCGGCAGCGAAGATCACCCGGCCGGAGTGGGCGAGCCCGCCGACCATCGCATCGCGCGGGTCGTGGGTCCGATCCCAGTGCTCCTTCGCACTCGACAGCAGGAACACCGTGTAGTCCATGCTGATCGCGAAGATCATCGCGAAGAAGAACACGGGTCCCCAGGCATCGAGGAACCCCTGCGGCTCGAAGCCGAGCAGGCCGGAGGCATGACCCTCCTGGAAGATCAGCTGCGCGACGCCGAACGCCGCTCCGGTCGCAAGCAGGTTCGTGACCACGCCGAGGGCGGCGATCAGCGGCGCCTGCAGCGCGACCAGCAGGAGCAGGAAGCCGAGGCCGAGGACCACGCCGATGACCAGCGGGGTCTTCGCCGCCAGCTCCGCCTCGAGATCGTGATTCTCGGCGACGGCGCCACCGACGGCGACGGCGGCGGGCAGGTCGCCGCGAAGCCGGTCGATGGTCGACCCGAGCTCGCTCGAGGACGGGTCGACCGCCGGAACCGCCTGTATCAGGGCGACGTCGCCCGACGCTCCCGGCTGCGGGGGCGTCACCTGGGCGATGCCGGGATCGGCGGCGATCCGTTCGGCGACCGCCTCGGCGCTCGCCGCGGGGGCGACGACCTGAAGCGCGCCGGGCGCGCCGGGCCCGAACTCCTGCTGGACCAGCTCATACCCCTGGCGGCTCGTGTCGCCTTCTGGCACGACCTTGATCGACGGCATACCGGTGTCGAGCGAGAGCACCGGCACGGCGAGCGCCAGGAGCACCGCGACGGTGCCGATTCCCGGCGCCCACGGATGCCGCCAGAGCCACTCGCCCCAGGCGGCGAAGCGCGGTGAGCGATGCTCGCCCGAGTGGACCCATGGGAGGGCCAGCTTGTCGACCCTCGAGCCGAGCCTGCCGAGAACGGCCGGCAGCAGGGTCAGCGTCGCCGCGAGGACGAAGATGACCGAGAGCATGATGCCGACCGCCATCGAGCGGAAGGCGGGGCTGTCCACCAGCATCACCGCGCTGAGCGAGATCAGGACGGTGACACCGCTGAAGAGAACCGCCTTGCCGGCGGTGTCCATGGTCTCGGCGACGGCCTCGCCCGGCTCCTCGTGGGAGCCGAACAGCGCACCGCGGAACCGGTAGACGATGAACAGCGCGTAGTCGATCCCGAGCGCGAGCGCGAACATCAGCGCGAAGTTCATCGCCCAGATCGAGATCGGCGTCAGCTCGGTCAGCAGGTAGAGCGAACCGGCCGAAGCCACGAGGCCGAGGATCGTCAGCAGCAGCGGCAGCCCGGCCGCGACCAGCGAGCCGAAAGCGAGAACGAGGATCGCCAGCGTCACCGGCCAGCTGATCATCTCCGACTTCATCATCGCCTCACGGTTGGCCGTGTTGAAGTCCGACCACATTCCCGAGGCGCCGGTGACGGCGACCTGGACGTCGGCGGTGCCGAGCTCGGTGATCGGTCCCTTGAGGTCGTCGGCTGCCCGGACCATCTCGTTGCTGTCGGCGGCGGCGCCGCCCATGATGATCGCGGTGTGGCCGTCGGCGCTCACGGTCGAGCCCGCGGCGGGCTGCGCGACCGTCGAGATCCGATCGTCGGCCTCGAGCTCAGCGGTCACGTCGCGGACCGTCCGCCGGAAGGCGGGTGAGCTCACCGTCTGCTCGGGGCTGTGCACAACGACCATCAACCCGGTGCTGTTGAGACCGCCGAACTCACTCTGGACGAGATCGCGGACCTCGACCGACTCGGAGCCGTTGGCCTGCCAGCCGGCCCCCGAGAGGGCGTGCTCGACCCGCGGGGCGAAGAACCCGAGGCCGACCGCGAGGACGGCCCAGGCGGCGAAGACGATGCCGGCGTGGGTCGACGCCCAGCGGCCGAGGCGGCCGATCGGGCCGACGGCGCGCGGCGGCACGGGAGGGTGATCCGGGACCTCGGGGGTCGCGGCTTCGGTCGTCGGGCTCATCGGGTGGCCGTCCTCTGCAGGCGGAAGAGGCGGGTGAGCACCAGCGACATCGGGCAGTCGCCGACGAGAACGAAGAGCCATTGGTTGATTCCGACGAACGCAGTGAGAAGCAGGAACCAGGGGCTGACGAGCGCCGCCAGTGCGGCGGAGATCAGGACCACCGTCCCGGCGATCGCGAAGAGGACGCGCTCGAGCGGCCAACGGGTGCCCTCGCGGGCGGTGTTGCAGGCGGCGGGGCTCATCGACGTCCCTCCACCAGATCGGTCAGCTCGTTGAGCTGACTCTGGATTCCGCCGCAGACCTGCTCGCAGAGGGCGAAGACGCCCTCGTCAGCGACCCGGTACAGCGAGCTCGTACCCTCCTTGCGACGACTGACGATGCCGTCGCGAAGCAGGATCCCGAGGTGCTTGGAGGCGTTCTGCTGGCTCGTACCCAGGCGCTCGGTGATCTCGGTGACGGTGAGTTCGCCGTCGCGCAGCTGGTCGAGGATGCGGATCCGGTTGGGATCGCCGATCACGCGCATCCGCGCGGCGATCATCTCGGCGAGGTCCATGGGAATCGGTCTGGGTAGTTCCATAGTTCTCACTCCGGTTTCCGGGTGTCGGGGGCGGGGTCAGCGGGTCGAGCAGCTGTTGCCGCCCGTCTCCAGCTCGAGGTCGAAGTCGTGCCGGCCGGAGTTGACCGCGATCACGGTCTCGTAGTTGGCCGGGCGGGGAGGCATCGCGGCGAGCAGGACCTCGGCGAACTCGTCCGGGTTCGCGATCTCCAGCTCCTCCACACGGGCGCGGACTTCGCCGATCGTCGGCGCCACCGCTCCGTCGTTGACGCCGGGATGCGTATGCCCGGGAAGCAGCACGACGTCGGGGCCGAGGGTCAGCACCCGCTCGTGGAGGGTCTCGTGGAGTCGGCGCGCCATCGCCCGGGCGCCGGCTTCGTCCCCGCGCTGAAGGTCGGGGCGGGCGATGCCGTCGGCGAACAGCGAGTCGCCGGAGACGAGCGCGCGGCCGGCGATCAACAGGCCCGTCATGTCCGTCGTATGACCGGGCAGCGCGATCGCTCGGACGTCGGCGGAGCCGATGCGGATCTCGTCGCCGTCGGCGAGCGGGCGGACCTCGGCCTCGTACTCGAGCCCCCGCTCGAGCGCGGGCTCCGGGAGGCGCAGGGTGGCACCGGACCTCGCGGCGAGTGCGCGGGCCCCGGAGAGATGGTCGGCGTGAACGTGAGTGTCGACGACCTCGGTGATCCGCGCTCCGGCATCGGCCGCGAGACGGAGGTAGTGCTCGGCATCCGGAGCCGGGTCGACGACGAGCGCCTCACCTTCGCTGATGAGGACGTAGGAGAGGCAGCCGCGACCGGGCCGCTGGACCTGCACGATCGAAGCGCCGGCCAGGTCGAGATCGACCTCGCGGTTCTGAAGCGTGTCGATCCAGCCCCGCATGCCGCCCGCGACGACGGAGGCGTGGACGCCGTCGGCGCGGAGGGCCTCGGCGACGGGGACTGCGGTCAGGCCGCGGTTGCAGACGACGGCCACTTCGCCGATGAGACCATCGACCCGCGCCGTGCCGGCCAGCAGCTCGGCAGCCGGCACGTGTAGGTGCTTGGCGCTCGGCGCTTCGATCGCCCAGTCGGCGTCCTCACGGACGTCGAGGATCGTCATCGGCTCGCCCGCAGCGAGGCGGTCGGCGAGTTCCTTGCCGGTGATCTGAAGTTCTCGGGTGCTCGTCGCGTTCATCGCAGGGCAATCTCCATCGGGTCGGTGGAAGCTGTGGTCGTTAGCCTACTGCACAACTGTGTAGTTGTCAATGCCATCAGACGGCGACCCCGGCTGCGACGGCGCCGACGACCCCGACCGAGACCGCGACCACGAGCACCGCGAAGCCGCGACCGAGCGACCGGGTCGAGATCCGGTCGGCGAGGTGTGGGCCGATCAGCGCGCCGACGACCGTCGCCGCTCCCATCGCGACGGCGACCGGCAGGTCGAGCGTGCTGCCGGCTAGCAGGTGCGCCGCGAGAGCGCAGGCCGACACGATGGCGACGATCACCATCGAGGTCGCCATCGCCTCCCGCATGCCGAAGCTGAGGCCGATCGCCAGCGCTGGAACGACCACGAATCCGCCCCCCACCCCGACCAGGCCGGTCAGCGCACCGACGAACATCCCGAAGGGAACGAGCACCCGCGCGCGTGCCTCGGGGCATCCACCGGCCTCGACCGCGGCGGATCCGGCGCGCTGCCAGGTGGCCCGGGCCGCGAGGACCATGACGATGCTGAAGAGGATCAGAAGCACGTCGCCGCCCAACGCCTGGTTGAGCGCCGTGCCGACGACGCTGCCCGCCATCGCGGCGGCGGCGAACCAGCCGGCCGAGCTCCAGCAGACGGTTCCGCGCCTGATCTGTCCGGCCGCTCCGGTGGCGGCGCCGGCGGCGACGACCGCGAGGCTGACGGTCGTCGCCTCGTGGACGCCGAGCCCGACCGCGTAGACGAGGACCGGCAGTGCGAGGACCGCCCCGCCGCCGCCGACGAGGCCGAGGCTGAGCCCGATCAGCAGTCCGAAGAGGAGCGCGACGGCCACTTCCGTCTCAGATGGAGACGGGGTCGAGGGCCCCGGCGAAGCTCGAGCCGAGTACGACGAGGCGCGGTGAGGGGGATGTGGCCATCGGGCTTTCTCCTTCTCCGGAGATTCCGATCCGGGGGTGGGATGAGTACATACCGCTCTACAACAGTGCAGTTGTTATAGCTGGCCGGGCCGCCCTTGTCAATCGAGACCGCGGCGGCCGCAGCCGGTTAGTCTCGTATCGCCAGCTTTCACCGAGGAGGAGAGACCCTTGACCGTGCCCGAGACCCCGCCAGCGCCCGAGATCCCGGACATCGACCTCGCGACGTTCACGCTCGCCGGGGCGGCTGAGTTCGGCGACAGGCCGGCCCTCGTCGACGGCCCGACCGGACGGACGATCGGGTTCGCCGAGTTCGCCGGGATGGTCGAAGCGCTGGCCGGAGCGCTGGCGGCACGGGGCATCGGCCGCGGCGACGTGGTCGCGATCTACATGCCGAACCTCCCCGAGTACGCGGTGGTCTTTCACGGAGTCCTGCGCGCGAACGCTACGAACACGACCGCGAACCCGCTCTACACGGAATCCGAGCTCGGGCACCAGCTCACCGACTCCGGCGCGAAGATGATCTTCACGATCCAGCCGTTCCTCGAGACCGCCCGCAAGGCGGCCGGCCACGCGGGCGTCTCCGACATCGTCGTCGTCGGCGCGGCCGAGGGCGGCGAGACGACCCTCTCCGACCTGCTCGCCGAGGGACTCGAGCCGCCGGAGATCGAGATCGACCCGGCGACCGATCTCGCCGCGCTCCCCTACTCGAGCGGGACGACCGGCCTGCCGAAGGGCGTGATGCTGACCCATCGCAACCTGATCGCGAACGTGCTCCAGACCGACACGGTCTTCGAGATCGGTCCCGACGACGTGCTGATCGGAGTCCTGCCCTTCTTCCACATCTACGGGCAGACGGTGATCATGAACCTCGGCCTGAGGAAGGGCGCAGCCATCGTGACGATGCCGCGCTTCGACCTCGATCAGTTCCTGGCACTGATCGAGGAACACGGGGTCACCCTCGCGAACGTGGTCCCACCGATCGCGCTCGCGCTCGCCAAGCATCCGGCGATCGACGGAGCCGACCTCTCGAGCCTGCGCGTGGTCATGTCGGGCGCGGCGCCACTCGGTGCCGAGCTCTCGGAGGCGGTCGCGTCGAGGCTCGGTGTGCCGACCGTCCAGGGCTACGGGATGACCGAGACGAGCCCGGTCACCCACGTATCGCCGATCGAGCCCGAGCGGATCAAGCCCGGGACGATCGGGTTCCCCGTGCCCGGGACCGAGACCCGGGTCGTCGACCCCGAGACCCGCGAGGAAGGCACCCGCGGAGAGCTGCTGATCCGCGGCCCGCAGGTGATGGTGGGATACCTGAACAACGAGGAGGCGACCCGGCACACGATCGACGAGGACGGGTGGCTGCACACCGGCGACGTCGCCGAGGTCGACGAGGACGGGTACTTCGCGATCGTCGACCGGCTCAAGGAGCTGATCAAGTACAAGGGCTTCCAGGTCCCTCCGGCCGAGCTCGAGGCGATCCTGATCACCCACCCGGCGGTCGCCGACTGCGCGGTGATCGGCGTCCCCGACGAGGAGGCCGGAGAGCTGCCGAAGGCGTTCGTCGTCTGCTCCGAGGAGGTCGCGGACGAGGAGATCCTCGCCTATGTCGCCGAGCAGGTCTCGCCGCAGAAGAAGATCCGGATCCTCGAGCGGATCGAGGAGATCCCGAAGTCGGCCTCGGGCAAGATCCTCCGGCGGCAGCTGCGCTAGCGCGGCCGTCCGCCGGCTAGAGCTGCGGATCGGCGTCCGCGACGCCCAGCATCACCCGGCCCGCGAGCTCCAGCGTCGCCGGGGCGACGATCATGTGCTGCGCGGCGGTGTGGACGTCGCGCAGCCGCCGCTCGGCCCTTCCCCGGTAGAGCCCTCCCGACCCGCTCATCCGGTGGGCGAGATCGACCGCATCGACCGCGGTCTCGGCGGCGTGGGTGGCGGCCAGCCGTAGTCCGAGTCGCGCTTCGGCACCGAGCGGGACACCGTCGCGGGCATGCGACCACGCGGACCCGATGGCTGCGCCGACCCCGGCGCGTGCCGCCCGCAGCGCCGCCTCCGCAGCGGCGATCGCCTCCTGCGCGGTCCCGCGCTCGGCGAGCGATCGCGAGCTTCCGAGCGGCGTCCGCTCGGTCGCAACCCGGACGAGATCGGCCATCGCGCCGGTCGCGATGCCCGTGCAGACGGCCGAGACCGACAGGGCGAGAAGCCCGAACAGGGGAAAGGCGTAGAGCGTCCCGGCCGCAACCGGTCGTCCGCCGGCGAGGTCGACGACCCGATCGGCCGCCACGTCGATCCCCGTCGCCTCGACGTCGTGGCTGCCGGTCGCCCGGAGCCCGAGCGAGTCCCAGGTCTCCACGACCTCGACCGCGTCGCGCGGCACGACGGCGTAGCGCGGTCCGCGCTCGGGGTCGATCGCCCCGAGCCCGATCACCTCCGCATGCAGGACCCCGCTCGCGAGCGGCCAGCGCCCGGACAGCCGGAACCCGCCGGGCCCGGCGGGCTCGAGGCGGCCCCGCGGGGCGAAGACTCCGGCGGCGATCGCCGGCGGGGAGCCGAAGAGCTCGCGCGCCGGTGCCGGTGGCAGATAGGCGGCGACCAGGCCCGCAGTCGCTCCGACCCCGGCGCACCATCCGGCCGATCCGTCGGCGGCGGCGATCGACTCGATCGTGGCGACGAGCTCGCTCGGCTCGGCCTCGCCACCTCCGAGCTCCGTCGGCACGAGCGCCGAGAAGACCCCCGCATCACGCATCCGGCCGACCAGCTCCGGCTCCAGCGCCCCGGCCCGCTCGCGGTCGGCGGCGCCATCCGCGATCGCCTCGAGCAGCCCGCTATCGATCGCCATCGAACTCCGCGGCGAGGCCCGCCAGATGCTGGACGTAGGACTCGACCTGCTCCGAAGGTCCCGAGGGCAGGTAGAAGACCGCCCTGTCGACACCCGCCTCCGCGTAGCGGCTGAGCGCGTCGAGCTCCGGCTTGACCGCGTAGAAGGTGACGGGCAGCCGCTGCCTCTTCGCCGCCACCGCCCGCTCCTGCAGATCGGCGATCCGGCCGGGCAGTTCGCTGAGCCGCGTCTCCGGGTTCGGGATCCAGCCGTCGGCGAGGGCGACCACACGGTCGAGGGCGCCGTCGGAGTTGCCGCCGACGAGGATCGGCGGGTGCGGGCTCTGGACGGGCTTGGGCCACGACCAGATCGGTTCGAAGTCGACGTGGCGGCCGTGATAGGAGGCCTCGTCCTCGGTCCAGATCGCCTTCATCGCCTCGATCCGCTCACTCATCAGCGAGAAGCGGGTTCGCGGCTCGGTTCCGTGATTGGCCATCTCCTCGCGGTTCCAGCCGGCCCCGACGCCGAACACGAATCGGCCGTCCGAGACCCGGTCGATGGTCGCGACCTCCTTCGCCGTCGTGATCGGGTCGCGCTCGACGATCAGACAGATCCCGGTGCCGACGAGCAGCCGCTCGGTCACGGCGGCGGCCGCGGTCAGCGCCACGAAGGGGTCGTAGATCCGGCTGTATTCGCCGGGCAGCTCGCCGCCCGCCGGATAGGGCGTCTCCCGGCTGACCGGGATGTGGGTGTGCTCGGGAAACCAGATCGACTCGAAGCCGTGCGCCTCCGCGAGCCGGGCGAGCGGCGCCGGCTGGATCGTCTCCGCAGTCGGGAAGATCGCGAGGCCGAACTTCACGCGACCACCCTATGACAGCTACTCGCCCGGAGGCGGCCGCCGCCTTCTGCCGCCGTCGCGGCTCATTGCCGGTGCCTTCCGCCCCCGTGCATGGTCACCTACCGGAGCGTGGCGATCAGCTCGGCCGCCCGCTCGGTTCCGCGGACGCCCTGCAGATGCGCCGAGACCTTGCCGAGCCGGTCGGCCAGCGCACGGTCGGCGAGCAGCTCGTCGATCGCGCCGGTGAGCTCCGGGCCCTCGTGGCCGTAGGTGTCGAGGCGGCGGCCGAACCCGGTTTCGTCGATCCGCTGGGCGTTGTCGTACTGGTCCCAGAAGAGCGGCAGGACGACCATCGGCTTGCCGAAGTGGAGCCCCTCGGTGATCGTGTTGTTGCCGCCGTGGGTGACGATCAGCTCGACCTCGGGCAGGATCGAGACCTGCGGCAGGAACTCGGCCCCGGCCATGTTCGGGGCGAGCTCGAGCTCGGCGTGTTGGGGGCCCATCGAGACGATCACGCGGTAGGGGGCGTCGGCGAGCTCGGCGATCAGCTTCCGCATCAGGCCGACGTCCCCGGAGCCGAGCGAGCCGAGGCTCAGGTAGACGAGCGGGCGCTCCGCGAGCTCGCCGCTCGTCAGCTCCTCGGGCAGCCGCCACGGCTCGTCGGTCGTGCGCACGCAGGACTCGAGGTTGCGCCAAACCCCGCCGAGCGGCTCCGCTCGTGCGTAGTCGACGGCCGAGGGAAAGAGCCAGAGGTCGAGGTCGGGCGAGTCGTGGATCAGCTCGAGCGGTGGCAGCGGCGGCGCCCCGCGCTCGCGGCAGAACTCGTTGAACGACTCATACAGGGGCCTGATGACGCGGGCGAACTCGGCGCGGAACTCGTCCCAGCGGCTCCGGTCGGCGACCGGATAGCCGGAGAACGCCGGCGGCACCTCGGGGTCCTTCACCTCCGCCGGGTTGCAGGAGACGATCCGCACCCAGGGGACGCCGCTGGCCGGGATCGCCGGGAACGCGACGACGTTGTCCTCGACGATCACGTCGGGGCGGACCTCGGCGATGATCTCGGCGAGCCGCTCATCGACGTATCGGGCGCCGTCGATCAGCGCCGTGAACGTCGGCGCGATGAATCCCTCGAGCTGCTCGATCGTCGGCTTGCGGAAGACCGGCGCGGTCTCGCGGATGAAGTCCTTCCAGAACTGGCCCGGATCCTCCTCCTGCTCGGGTGCCGGCCCGAGTCGCATCAACCGCTCCTCGAAGCCCTTCTCGATGAAGGTCCCCGCGAACGACTCCTCGGCGACGAAGACGATCCGCCAGCCGCGGCGGCGCATCACGTCGGCGATCCCGATGCAGTTGTTGGTCGGGCCGTATGCGCCCTCGGGGAAGAAGACCACCGTCCCCTCGCTGCCCGGCTCGACCGCTGCGGCCATGGCGCCACACTAGTTCATCCCCACCCCCAGCCCGTACGATTTACGGCCATGCGGATCCCCGACCTCCTGGCGTCCTCGACGGAGCCCTGCTTCTCCTTCGAGTTCTTCCCCCCGAAGACCGACGCGGGCGTCGAGGAGCTGTTCGCCAGCGTCGAGGATCTGAACCGGCTCGAGCCGAGCTTCGTCTCCGTGACCTACGGCGCCGCCGGGTCGACCCGCGAGGGCACGGTCGAGGTGACGACGCGGATCAAGCGTGACTACGGGATCGAGACGATGGCCCACCTGAGCGTCGTCGGCGAGACGATCGAGGG
Organism: uncultured Conexibacteraceae bacterium; assembly: GCA_963784885.1. Classification (GTDB taxonomy): domain Bacteria; phylum Actinomycetota; class Thermoleophilia; order Solirubrobacterales; family 70-9; genus RHKX01. The sequence goes on along the minus strand of CAWATA010000007.1, from coordinate 83,914 downwards.
GCTCGACGCGATCCTCGACCGCCTCGGCGAGGCGGGCATCGAGAACATCCTCGCGCTCCGCGGCGATCCTCCGCGCGGCGAGGCCGACTTCGCGCCACCGCCGGGCGGGCTCCGCAGCTCAGCCGAACTCGCCGCCTTCATCCGTGGGCGCGAGGCATCGGCACGGTTCGGGATCGGAGCCTCGTGCTTCCCCGAGGTCCACCCGGAGGCGGAGTCGGCGGAGGCCGACATCGCATTTCTGCGCGAGAAGGTCGAGGCCGGCGCCGAGTTTCTGATCAGCCAGCTCTTCTTCGACAACGCCGTCTACTTCGACTGGGTCGAGCGCGTCCGCGACGCCGGTATCGACGTCCCGATCATCCCCGGGATCCTGCCGATCATCTCCCGCGACGGCCTGCACCGCTTCTGCGACGTCTGCCGGGCACGAATCCCCGAACGCCTCGACGAACAACTCGCCGCCCTCGACGGCGACCCGGACGCCGAGCGCGCCTTCGGGATCGCCTACGCCTCGCGGCAGTGCGAGCAGCTCCTCGCGGCCGGCGCCCCCGGCGTCCACTTCTTCGTCCTGAACAGGGCCACCTCGGTGAAGGCGATCCTCGGAGCGCTGAAGGCAGGTCGGCCCTGGGAGCGGACCGGCGGCGAGATCGCCGCCGCCTCTCGCGCCGGGGCCCGAGCCTAGGAGGAGCGCCGCCGCTGTCCGGCGCAGTCGAGCAGCCCGGACGGTCGGCGGGGCGCGCATTGGCCTAGGCGCCGGTCAGCCGGGCGACCGGGCCGGTGACGGTCTCGATCCTCTCCATGCGCGCCACCCCAACCGGAGGGCGCCGGACGGACGTTCCGCTAGATTGCGCGCGGTGGCAAGCCGCAAGGAGGAGAAGGAGCGCCTGCGCAAGGAGCGCGAGGAGGCCGAGCGCCAGGCTCAGTCGTCCGGTCGGCGGCGGCTGATCGTCGGCTACGTCGTCGCCGGCGTCCTCGGGCTTCTGATCGTCGTCGGCCTCGTGATCGCGCTGACCGGCGGCGGCGACTCCGGCGGCGGCTCGACCCAGGCGAGCGGCGACAACGTCAGCACGGACTTCGGCGGCAAGGTCCCGGAGGGAATCCGGGTCGACGACCGCACCGGCACCGCTCCGCCGGCGGTCGAGAACGCCGACCTGACGGCGGCTGCGAAGGCGGCCGGCTGCAAGCTCCAGCTCGACCTCAGAGATGAGGGAAGCACCCACCTCGATCCGCAGAAGGACGACCTTCCCGACTACGGCACGAACCCCCCGACCTCCGGCGACCACTACCCGGTCCCGCTCGCCGACGGCGCCTTCCTCGACTACCCGAGCCCCGGCACCTACGTCCATTCGCTCGAGCACGGTCGGGTGATCATCATGTACAGCCCCGACCTGTCCGAGAACGACCAGCTCGCGCTCAAGGGCGTCTTCGACTCCGCCCGGCCCGGCGTCGACCTGTTCCCGAATCCCGACATGCCCGACCAGGTCGCGACGTCCGCCTGGACGCAGCTGATGACGTGCGAGAAGTTCGAGGGCGACGCGACACTCGACGCGATCCGCGACTTCCGCGACGCCTACCTCGGGCGCGGCCCCGAGGCGATCCCCTTCTAGAGGCCGATCCGGCCGCGGGCGAACGCCCGCTTGCAACGAATCCTGCAGCCGCGGTCTGGGCTTCCGGGGTTCGTCAAGATCGGGCCGGCGGTACTTCCCGCCGATCCGCGTGTTTCGGGTCTGTAAGGATCTACTCACACTTTTCGATGCCCCTCCCCCGAATCGCCTCACTGCTGCTGCTCGCCCTCGCCGGTGCCCTCGTCTGGGCCGTCGCCCCGGCGCTCTCGACCGAGCCCTACCGGCCCGCGGCGGTCGACTTCGAGCAGCCGGTGCCGCCGGCGACCGAGGTCCGCGACGCGACTCCGCGGAACCTCGAGCGGGCGGCGCACGAGGGCGGCTACGGCGCCCACGGTCCGGTCCTCTACCGGAGCGAGCCGATCGCCGCTCCCGAGCGTTTCGATCTCGTCGGAATCGCCGGGACGATGCACGCCTACGAGTACCGCGCCCGCGAGAGCGGCGCCGAGTGGAGTCGCTGGGTCGAGGCCGACAACGGCGACCCGGTCTACACCGGTGGCACCGACCAGGTCCAGATTCGCAGTCGCTCCCAGCCGATCCGCGGAAACCTTCACTACGTCAATGTCACCGGCGACACGACGCTCGCCGGCGGCATCCTCAACGGGCTCCGCGGCGCCGTCAACTCCGCCGTCGTGACGCTGGCCGGCGCCGGCGTACCCGAGGCGACCGCGGCGTCCGGGAAGCCCGACTTCATAACCCGACGCGAGTGGGGCGCCAATCAGAAGAAGGGCGGATGCGAGCCTCGGGATCGGCCCGACATGGGCCGGGTCAAGGCCGGGGTCATCCACCACACGGTCAACACCAACGACTACAGCGAGGCCGAGGCCCCCGGCATCGTCCTCGGCATCTGCCGTTTCCACCGCAACGGCAACGGCTGGGACGACATCGGCTACAACGCCCTCGTCGACCGCTTCGGCAACATCTACCAGGGCCGCGCCGGTGGAATGGGGCGAGCGGTGATCGGCGCTCACGCCGAAGGCGTCAACACCCAGACCTCAGGCGTCGCGGCGATCGGCGACTTCACCCGCAAGGCGCCCTCGAAGAAGCTCCAGCGCGGCCTGATCGAGTACCTGGCTTGGAAGCTCGACATCGCCGGGGTCTCCCCCACCGGCAGGACCACGCTGAAGTCGACCGGCGGCCAGAGCCAGAAGACCCCGAAGGGCGAGCGCGTCAGGGTCAAGACGATCTTCAACCACGGCAAGACCAACTACACGGCCTGCGCCGGCGCCGCCCTCAACAAGCTGGTCCCGATGATCCGCCGCAAGGTCGCCGACAGGATCGGCTGAGCGCGGAGTCGTCTACTTCCGGTACAGCGGGAAGTACCCGTCGTCAACCCGCCCCGCCGACAGCTGCTCGTAGGCGGCCGGGTCGCAGATCAGCTCGTGGGTGCGGAACGGCAGCTCGGTGTTGGCGAACCCGCGCTTGAACTCCTCGAGACCGTCGCCGGGGGCGACGCCGCCGCCGAGGTTCAGCGGTAGCCCCATCTGCTCGGCGAAGTCGGTCGAGGCGACGATCAGGTTCTTCGACGGCGCCCGGCGGCGATGGGCGTCGGCGGTCCCGGAGAGGTAGTAGTGGAGGAAGCCGTCGCTGCGGACGAGCAGCCCGGCGGCGGCACAGTCGCCCTCGGGGCCGGTGACGGTGAGCAGCCAGCTCAGCGGCGAGGCGAGCAACGCCCGGAAGTAGTCGGCGCCGAAGAAGTAGCGGTCGGTGGCGTCGACGACCCGCATCGTCTCCTCGTAGACCGAGAGGAAGCCGGCGAGGGCTTCGTCGCTGACCTCGGGCCCATGCAGTGAGGAGACCTCGTAACCCGCCGCGTCGTTCTTGCGGATCTGCTGGCGATCGCTCATTCGCGACTTCCGCGGCTGCGAGGGATCGGATACGAGGACGATCGAGCGGTCGGTCGCTCCGGTGAAGGCGACGGGCTCGCCGAGGCGGTCGCGGACGAACGCGCTGACGAGCCCACTCTCCCCGAGCCCGGCCGCCGCCGGATCGACCGGCCCGCCGCTGACCCGCGCGCCGGGGTAGGAGTAGGGCGAGATCGCATCGCGCCGGTCGCTGCCGGGAACCTCGCGGACGAGCAGCGGCACGGCGGCCTCATTGCCGCCGGCACTCGCCACGAGCGTGTGGGTGACGCCCTCGGCGGTCAGGAACTCGCGACTGCGGAAGAACTCGTCCTCGAACGCAGCCGCGCCCCCGTCGGCGATCAGCTCGACGGCGATCGGGCTACTCCCCGCCGGACCAGCGCTCGCGCCAGCCCTCGGCGCTGATGCCCCAGATCTCGCAATCGATCAGCTCGCCGTCGGGGCGACGGATGTGACCCGGCATCGTCCCCTCGTGCTGCCACCCCTGCCAGGTGACGGCCTTCTTGGCCGGCGTGTTGAAGGCGGGGATCCGGCCGTAGACCCGATGGGCGCCGAACTCCTCGAACGCCTTCGCGACCGTCAGCCGCTCGGCCTCGCGACCGACGCCGCGGGCGCCGGGAGGGTCGCCGATCAGCGCCCCGAGCTCGGGGGCGGTCTGGCGGAAGAGGCCGTAGAGGGCGGTGAACCCGACCGGCTCGTCGCGGCCCTCGACCTCGATCGCCCACTTGCGATCTTCGCCGTCGGCGTGCGCCGCCGCGTTCGTCCAGCCCTTCGCGTTCTCCTCGCTGAACGAAGGGCGGACCTCCATCAGCGACGAGATCGCCTCCCGGTTGTTGAACCAGCGATGCACGGCCGGCCAGTCGTCGGCGCGGAACGGCCTGATCCGGACCTCGACCTCGGAACCGCGTTCGCTGCTCATCGGGCGCGAACCTTAATGCCCCGCCGTCACCCGGCATCGACGCCGCGGCCGCTCGCGACCTGGGCGAGCGTGCGGCGGAGGATCTCGAGGTCCAGACGCGGTGAGCGGTGGTCGACGTACCAGTTGTCGAGCTCGATCCGCTCCCCCCAGCTGATCCCGACCCGGCCGTTGACCTGCGCCCAGCCGGTGATCCCGGGCCGGACCGCGTGACGGCGATGCTGGTGGGGGTGAAACCAGGCCAGGTGGGCCGGGATCGTCGGCCTCGGCCCGACGAGCGCCATCTCGCCGCGGACCACGTTGACGAGGTTCGGCACCTCGTCCAGCGAGGTCCGCCGGAGCACCCGCCCGACCCGGGTCACCCGCGGATCGCCGCCGGTGACTGCGGTCCCGGCACCGACCGGGTCGCTTCCCGCGCTCATCGTCCGCAGCTTCAGCAACTCGAACTCGCGCTCCCGGCGCCCGACGCGGCGCTGCCGGTAGATCGCCGGCCCGCCGCCCTCGAGCCGGATCGCGATGAGCGCGGCGAGAAGCAGCGGCGACAGCGCCACCAGGGCGAGAGCCGCGATCAGGATGTCGGCGACTCGGGGCAGACCGGCCGGCGGGGGGGCGAAGGGCTCTGCCGCCCAGCGCTCACGCCGGGCCTCGTCCCCGGGCGGAGGGGCGAAGGCGGCGAGGGCCTCCGCGTCCGGCTCGCTCACCGCGTGCCCTCCGACTTCTCCCAAGCGCCCGGCGCCCCGTCCCTGAGACGGTCGCGGAACCCGAGCGCGATCGAGGCGGTGACGAGTACGTAATAGCGGGCGATCCTTGCGGCGCGACCGGCGGGGCCGGGGAGCGCATCGCCGGCCGCGGCAGCTCCGAGCAGCGCGACCTGGGCGGCGAGCGCGAGCCGGTAGATCAGGCCACGGCGGAGCAGCAGCAGATTGGCGGCGAACGCGGTCGCATGCAGGAGCGGGCTCGCGTAGCGCAGCAGGCGGTGGGAGAAGATCTCATAGCCGAACAGCGGGCCGTAGCCGCGCGGATCCCACATCCGGTCGGCGACGACGATGTCGGCGAGCCCGGCCATCATCCGGCGCTTGCGGGCGAACTCGCCCTCGATCGAGGGGACCATCTTCTCGCTCGCCCGGGCGCCGGGTACGTCGACCGAGCGCCAGCCCTCCCGCCGAAGCTCGAACGGAAAGGAGAGGTCATGGCTGCGCGACGGTTCGAGGAATCTGTAGGCGGCCCGGCGGACCGCGTAGATGCCGCCGTTGCCGGCGGTGATGCCGCCGAGGCCCGACTCGAGCTCGCGGACCGCCATCTCGTAGCGCCAATAGGCGCCCTCCTCGTTGTCGCCCTCGGGATCGGCGAACTCCACCCGCCCGCAGGCGTAGCCGACGGCGGGGTCGTCGAAGGCCGCGGCGAGTGCCTGCAGCGCCCCGGGCTCCCAGGTCGAGTTGGCGTCGCTGAAGGCGACGATCTCGCCGCTCGAGCGAGCCACTGCCTCGTTCTGGGTCGCCATCTTGCCGCCGCGCGGGAGGTCGAGCACCATGTCCGCTCCCGCCTCGCGCGCGAGCTCGACGGTGCGGTCGCCGGATCCGTCGGAGGCGACGATCAGCTCGACCCGCTCGCGCGGGTAGTCCTGGGCGAGGGCGTCGGCGACCTTGGCGGCGATCACCTCCTCCTCGTCGAATGCGGCGATGATCAGCGACACCCGCGGAGGCTCGCGCGGGGTGACGGACGCGGGACCGCGGTCGTCGCGCAGCCGCTTCAGCGCCGCCAGCGTCAGCGGATAGGTGACGTGCGTGTGGACGAGGCCCGCGACCGAGCCCCAGAAGATCTTCCGGGCGAGTCCCATGCGTCCTCCGATTATCGGCTGCCGGCCGCGGCGCGGTCGTCGCGGAGGCGGCGGTAGAGCGCCAGCGTGCGCTCGGCGATCGCATCCCAGCCGTGGGACTCGGCGACGGCGCGACGGGCGGACGTCGCGAGTCGCTCGCGCTCGGCCGGGTCGGCGACGAGCTCGCCGAGGGCCGTCGCGAGCGCCGTCGCGTCACCTGGAGGGACGAGCCGGGCGGCATCGTGGCGGCGGCCGAACTCGGCGAAGCCGCCGACGTCGCCGAGGACCATGGGCTTGCCGAACGCGAGGCCGGCGTAGAGGACGCCGGACTGCTCGATCTCCCGGTAGGGCAGCGCGAGCACGTCGGCACGGCGCAGGAGCGGCGGGATCTCGGGGTCGGAGATGAACCGGGGCAGGAAGCGCACGGTGCCCGGCGCGCGAGCGGCGAGCTCCTGCAGCGGTCCCAGCGGCATCCGCGGCATACCCGCGATCCAGAGCTCAGCTCCCTCGACCGAGGCGAAGGCCTCGAGCAGGGTGTCGATCCCCTTGTAGGGGCGCAGCAGCCCGAAGAACAGGATCACCGGACCCTCCACCGCCGCGAGCTCCGGCGGCAGCGGCACCTCGTCCGGGAGCTCGGTCAGGTAGTCGAGAGGGCCGTGGGGGATCACCTCGACCTTCGATGCCGCGATCCCGACCTCGGCGCGGAGCCGCTCGCCGGCTCCCTCGGTGTGGACGACGACGGCGTCGAAGCGATCGAGGTAACGGCGCTCGCGGGCGAGCCCGCGGCGATCGCCCGGCCTCGGCAGCGGGTAGTGGAGTGTGACCACGCGCGGGTGGCCGGGATCGGGGCCGATCAGGAAGCGGTCGACCGCCGGCAGGGTCGTCCACTGCCAGTGCTCGACGTCGGCGCCGGCGAGGCGGCGCCGGGCCGCCAGCATCCCCGGTCCGTGCTCGATGGCCTTCGCGGCCTGGCGCAGGCGGCCGCCGGCCTCGAGGCCGGAGCTGCGGCGGTAGAAGCACTCCTCGACCCGGTAGCCGGCGGCCGGCGGGACCGGGCCGTAGGGGAAGCGGCTGGTGAGCAGCTCGACGTCGGCGCCGGCGCGCGCGAGCGCGGCCGCGAGCGAGCGGTCGTAGGGCGGCGTGAACGCCGATGGATCGACCAGGGAGACCCGGAGCGCCGTCATGGGCGACGATTGTCCCGATGGAGCTCTCCTACTGCGTCGTCAACACCAACGGGCGCGAGCATCTGGCCACCTGCCTGCGCGCGATCGCCGCGTGCCACCCGGCGGGCGTCGAGCACGAGATCCTCGTCCTCGACAACGCCTCCGACGACGGATCGGTCGACCTCGTGGCTCAGATCGCCCAGCGGGAGCGCGAGATCGGCAACCACCTCCGGCTGATCGTCACCGAGCGCCGCCAGGGCAAGGCGCTGAACGACTCGTTGCTGCTCGAGTCCGCCAAGGGCGAGTTCTGCCTGCTGCTGAACGAGGACTCCGAGGTGCGGCGCGGTTGTGCCGAGGCGCTGCTCGGCGCCCTTCGCTCCGATCCCGGGGCCGGCGCCGCGGGAGCGCAGCTGCTCGCCCCCGACGGCACGCCCCAGCCCTGCGCCTGGCGGCTTCCCGGCGTCGGCACCGCGCTCGCGCAGGCCCTCTTCCTGCACCGCCGGCTCGTCACCGAGAGCGGCGGCGCTGCGACGAGGACGGTCGGCTGGGCGCAGTCGTCGGCGCTCCTCGTCCGCCGCTCCGCGGCCGAGGCGGTCGGCTGGCTCGACCCCGACTTCTTCGTCTACTCGGACGAGACCGACTTCTGCAAGCGCCTCGGCGACGCCGGATACCACACGCTCTTCGTCCCGGCGGCGCGGGCGATCCACCACGAGCAACTCGCCAACGACCGCTCCGCCGGCGCCCGCCGCGTCGTCGAGTTCCACCGCAATCGCGACCTCTACATGCGCAAGCACCACGGCGCCGCCGCGGCGGCGACCGTCCGTGCCCTCACCGCCTTCTCCTACCTCCCGCGCGCCCTGGCGGCAGCGGTCCTGCCGGGCCACGACCCCGGCTGGTACCGGCTGCACGCCCGCAAGGCGTGGAATCCGTCCGGCGAGGGCATCCGCGAGCTGGCGGAGGCCTACAACGAGGGGCTGGAGGCCGGCGCCTAGCGCGCCAGTGCCCACCTCTCCCCGCTCACCGCGGGGGACCGCGGCAGGCAAGACGCGACGAGAGCCGGGCCGGGGAGGTTCGGCCGGAATGCGCCCATCAAGGGTCCCGGCTGCAATAGGTCCGGGCGGGCCTCCCCGGCCCGGCCACGAAACGCTCAGAAGTTCCCGCGATCGCTGTCGCGGATCTCCTGCTCGTACAGCTCCTCGGCCCGCGCCTGCTCGTCGCTCTCCGTCGCCCGCTCCCTGCGCATCGCTGCGAGGCGATCGCGGAGGTTGCCCTCGCTGATCAGCGACCGGACCTGGGCGCGCTCGTCACGGTTGATCGCGCCTCCGAACCAGAGGATCACGGGATAGAGCGCGAGGACGGCGAGCCGGGAGAGGAACCCGACGGCGCCGTCGGTCGGCAGCAGCAGGTCCCCGGCCGCGACCAGAACGACGCCGGCACCGACGACGACGGCGAGGCGGCCCCACTGCCAGGGGATCGGGAAGATCCTCCGGCTGACGCCGTAGATCAGGACGATCACGATCAGATAGGAGACGATCAGCGCGACGCCGGCACCGACGATCCCCCAGGCCGGGACGAGGATCAGGTTGAGAATGACGTTGGCGATCGTCGCGACGATCGTGACCGGGAAGTTGTACTGCGTCTTCCCGGTCCGGCCGAGGATCACGACGAGCGCCAGGTAGACGCCGTAGAGGGCGGCGCCGAGCGCGAGCGGGCCGATCGCCTCGTAGGAGTCGAAGAACCGGGCGTCGGCGAGCAGGCGGACGATCCAGCGCGCCTCCAGCCACATGCCGACGACGATGAAGCCGCAGAGAGCGGTGAAGGCGGTGAGGACGACCGCGTAGGCGCGGCGGGCCTCCTCGTCGTCGCGGATCGAGTAGGCGAGCGGCGGCCAGGCGAGCTGGAAGCCGCGGACGACGACCTGGATAGCCTGGCTGAACTTGAAGGCGAGCCCGTAGAGGCCGAGCTCGGCGAGCCCGATCGAGCGGGCGATGATGATCCGGTCGATGAACGCGAGCGAGTAGATCGACATCTCCGCCGGCATCGTCGGCAGGCCGAAGCGGAACATCCGCCGCAGCAGTTCGCGGTCGGGCCGGAGGCTGAGCCGCCGGCGCTCGGCCCAGACCAGCCAGAGCAGGAACGGGAGCCCTGCGAGGTAGGAACCGAGCAGCAGCCCCTCGGCGCCCTCGTTCAGGCCGACGACGAGGGTCACCGTCAGCGGGATCGCGACCACGACGTTGCCGATCGTGAAGGCGAAGTACGCCTTGGCGCGCTCGTCGAGCCGGAACAGGGTGACCATGTACTCGTAGAGCGTCAGCACCCAGAGGCCGCCGATCGCTATCCGCACGAGGCCAGGGTCGAGCGCCTCGCCACTGAGCAGGTCGCCGATCTGCGAAGCGAAGGGCAGGGCGAGCAGCGCCGCCGCCGTGGTCGTCCAGAACAGCGCCCCGAAGCCGGTCGCGATGACCCGGTCCCCGCGCTCGTTCGGCAGGTAGTAGAAGCGCAGCAGCGCCTCGATCAACCCGAGCCTGATGACGATGCTGGCCGCGACCACGGTCGAGAACAGGAGCTCCGCCTGCCCGTAGTCGGCGGTGCTGAGGTGGCTCGTGTAGAGCGGCAGCAGCAGGACCGCGAGTACCTTCGAAGCGACGCTCGCAGCCGTGTATGCGAAGCCGGTGGTGGCGAGTCGGCGGAGGTAGTCGAGCACCGGCTCCTCCGATCAGCCGCTCGGGCGCGGGGCGCGGACGACCGCGACGCCGGCGATCGCGAGCACCGCCCAGGTGATCGGGTCGGTGAGGAAGGCCGCGTAGCCGAGGCTGTGGACGAACATCAGCACGTAGATCGCAAGCAGGGTCGCAGCCAGGGCGGTCCCGCGCGCCCGGCCGCGGAGCGCCAGCCCGGCCCCCGACAGCAGCCCCCCGAACGTGACGACGAGCAGCGCCGCGTAGGCGATCAGGCCGATCGCGCCCTGCTCGGCGGCGATCGTCACCGGCTCGGTGTGGCTCTCGGCGGCGAATCCCTCGCCCTCGGAGTAGCGGGCGGCGAACTCCTCGCCGAAGCCGCCGGCGCCGATCCCCGCGACCGGGTGGTCCCGCGCGATCTCGAGCCCGCCGTCGATCAGCCCGGCACGCCCGCTCGTCGTCTCGCTGCTCAGCCCGCCGGCGGCGATCAGCACGACCACGGCCGCGAGAGCGACCGCGGTCGCGACGGCGACGGCGATCCCCCGGGCGACGCCCCAGCGGGCGGCGAGCAGCACCAGCAGGCCGGCGAACAGCGACAGCGTGCTCGTCTGCGAATAGCTGGCGAGCAGGAGGAGCAGGAAGAGGGCGAAACAGGCGGCGGCGCCCCAGATCTCGCGCGGACGGCGACCGTAGGCGACGACCGCCGCGAGCACGGTCATCGTCACCGCGAGGTAGCGGCCGAGGATGTTCGGGTCCCAGAACAGCGAGTTGACCCGGAAGTAGGTGTGCGCCTCGTTGCCCGAGATCACCTTGTCGTTCCAGAGCAGTTCGCCGGAGGCGTACTCGGCGGCGCCGACGAGCAGGAACACCACACCCTCGATCGCGAGAACCCAGACGATCGTCCGCATCGCCGCGCGGTCCCAGCGGGTCTCCGACAGCAACAGGTAGAGCGCCGCGAACGGCGCGATGAAGAAGGCGACGTTCTGCAGGCCGTGCGTGAGGTCGTCGGCGTAGGCGAGTTGGATCGCGTAGAGGGCCACCACTGCGGCGAGCGCCCACCCGATCGCGGCGATCCACGGGCCACGGTCGATCGGCTGCCCGGCCGGCGCCGGGTCGCGCCAGGCGCCCCAGACGGTCGCCGCGAGGCCGCCCCCGATCACCGCGTAGAGCGGCAGCAGCAGGTTGGCGTCGCCGCCCCCGAGGTCGATCGGTACCCGGAAAGGCATCGCCGCGATCAGCGCCGCCGCCAGCCACAGCGGCCGGCGGCGGAAGATCGATCCGAGGACGACGAGGCCGACCGCGGCGGCGGCCAACCCCGCCAGCAGCAGGGCCGGGCTGTCGCGGAGGTCGGCGATCTTCTCGCTGTCCCAGCTGTCGGCGAGCACGAGAACCGGTGCGATCAGCACCGCGATGGTCAGAGTGGCGATCCGAGTCCGCCGCCGCAGCGCCGGAATCAGCCCCGCCGCCGCGAGCAGCGCGCAGGCGAGCGTCGCGAGCCAGAGCAGCGGCTCGTCCATCAGCCGCCTTCCTTCTCGAGGGGCTGGAGCGGCCCCACTACCTCGATCCGGCCCGGCGGCTTGACGTCGCGATCCTGCTCCCCGAGGACGACTTCGAGCGCGTAGAGGCCGGGCGGCGCTCTCTCGCCCGTGTCGGACCGGCCGTCCCAGTCGAAGTCGTGCGGCCCGGCGGTGAGCCCCTCGCCCGCAGCCAGCGTCGCGACGACGTCCCCGTCGCTGCCCTCGTTGCCGTCGATGATCAGCACGTCGACGTCGGAATCGGCCTCGGCCAGGGTGAACGCCACCTCGGCGCTGCCGCCCTCCAGCGTCGGCGAGAGCTCGACGGTGTTGACGACGTCGTCGGAGGAGCGAGCGGCGCGCTCGACCGCGAAGGTCGCCACCGACAGGACGAGCAGGGCGGCGAAGAGGATCGCGCCGAGATGCGCCCCGCGCACGGCCCGGCCGTCGCTCACCGGCTCAGCCCTTGCCGCCGTCGGCCACGTCGTCGCCGACGAACGCGACGACGTCCGCCCGGTTGTTGGAGGCTGCCTCGGCCTCGTTGTCGAACGGCTTGATCGAGCTGATCCCGAGGACCTTGGCGACGAGCTTGGCCTCCCGCTCCGAGCCCTTCGAGTAGCGGACGATGCTCTTGCCGCTGCCGCCGTTGGCGACGCTGGTCCCGATCACGTCGAAATCGCGGTTGTCGAGCTGATCGGAGACCTCACCGGCGAGCCCGGACGAGCTCGACGCGTTGAGGACGACGACGCTGACGGTGCTCGGGTCGATCCGGTTCGGCGCGCTGTCGTTGCTGCCGGCGCGGAGGAAGCGGGCGGCGGCGAAGAAGATCGCGCCGGCGGCGACGATCACGAGGATCGAGATCACGAGCGGGTGCCGCGGGCCGCGCTCGATCACTCGCTTCCACCACGGCGCCTGCCGGAGCTCGATCGCGCGCTGCTCGGCGGTCCCGATCCGCTCCAGCGCCGGGCGCTCGGAGGTGACGCGGTCGGCGGCCGTCGATCCGGTCCAGGCTCCGGGCGCCTGGATCGCCCGGAACTCGCGCGTTCCGGCGTCGGGCTCTCGGTTCATCCAGTCGGTCAGCCGCGCGATCTCGCGGCGCTGATTGGTGAAGATCGGCAGCAGCAGGAGCATCCCCACCATCGCCAGGATCGCGGCGATTCCGCCGAGGGGCACGAGCAGTCCCTTGCCGAGGAGCGACTCGGTGGCTGCGGTGACGGTCAGGACGGCGTGCATCGCGAGGCGCTCGGCGAGATCATCCGGCGATGCCCTGGTCGTCCTGACCGACCACCAGGGCGAGATCCGCGCCGCCGGCGACGCCGGCGACGTCGGGGGTGATCGCAACCACCTCGAGATCTCCGAGCTGGTCGCTGAGGTCGGAGGCGAGCTGCTTGGCGTCGGACTTGAAGCCGTCCTCGAACATCACCGAGCTCGTCGGGAAGCTGCCCGCATCGCCGACCTCGCCGACCTTCCAGCCGGCGTCCTTCACGAACACGCTCGCCGTATTGGCGGTCCCCGGCACGCCGACGCCACCCTCGGGCGCCGTCCCGTTCAGGACCGCCACCTTGGGCTCGGCCTGCTTGGCCGTCTTCCCCGCCGTCGAGCTCGCGGCGCCGCCGCCGTCGCTCGAGAGCAGACCGAAGCCGCCGGTGACGATCACCGCGGCGGCGAGCAGCGCGAGGATGCCGAGGCCGAGGATGATCGGACTGACCGGCGAGCGCCGGTCGAGCTCCTCGTAGCGGAACGCGACCTCGCCGCGCATCCGCTCGAGCCGCCCGGGCCCGGTCGCTGATGCGGTGCTCCGTCCACCGTCGGCGAGGGGCGGCATCGCCGCCATCGTCGCCTCGGCGGAGCCGGCGGCCGTCCGCTCCTCCTCGGCTGCGGCGCGCTCGGGGGCGCGTCCCGCCCATTCGCGCAGCCGGCGCAGATGCCGCGCCTGCTGGAACGTCATGAAGACGAGTACGGCGAAGCCGCCGAAGGCGACGAAGCCGAGGATCGCGCCGATCTCCTTCAGCAGGTCCATTCAGCGGGTGATCTTAGTCCCGCCGCCGGGGGTCAAGCCGGCGCTGATCACGCCGACGACGCGGCGGGCCAGATCGGTCTCGTCCCCGCTGCCGATCAGATCGCGCAGCTCCTCGAGCGTCTCCTCGACCCGCGTGGGGTCCAGCGGCTGGTCGCGAACCGCCCGGACGATCCTCGACTCGGCCGTGGGCTCCGCATGCTCGCCGTCGGCGAGGAGCTGCTCGTGGAGCTGCTCGCCTGGTCGCGGCGCGGTGAACTCGATCGCGATGTCGGTCTCGGGCTCGTAGCCGGCGAGCCGGATCATGTTGCGGGCGAGGTCGACGATCTTCACCGGCTCGCCCATCTCGAGCACGAAGACGTCGCCGTCGCCGCCCAGGTCGGCCGCCCGGATAACGAGCTGAACCGCCTCCGGAATCGTCATGAAATAGCGGGTCATCTCCGGGTGGGTGACGGTGACCGGGCCGCCGCGCTCGATCTGGCTGCGGAAGATCGGGACGACGCTGCCGGAGGATCCGAGGACGTTGCCGAACCGGACCGAGACGAAACGGGTGCGCTGATGCCGGGCCGCGGCGGCGCGGACGATCGACTCCGCCATCGCCTTCGACGCCCCCATGACGGTCCGCGGGTTGACCGCCTTGTCGGTCGAGATCAGCACGAACCGATCGGCGCCGGCGACGGCGGCCGTCTCGGCGACGACCCGCGTGGCGAGCGAGTTGTTGCGGACCGCCTCGAAGGGATTGGCCTCGACCAGGGGGACGTGCTTGTAGGCGGCGGCGTGGAAGACGACGTCGGGCTTGAAGCGCTGCATCACCTCGAGCATCCGCTCGCCGTCCTTGCAGTCGGCGAGGACGGCCTCGCAGCGGCCGAAGTGCCACTCGGAGGTGAGCTCGCGGTCGATCTGGAAGAGGTTGTCCTCGGCCTGGTCGACGAGCACGAGCAACCGCGGAGCGACTCGGGCGATCTGCCGCGAGAGCTCGGCGCCGATCGAGCCACCGGCGCCGGTGACCAGCACGACCCGGTCACGGAGATAGCTCCCGACGCGGTCGAGCTCGATGACGACGGGCTCGCGGCCGAGCACGTCCTCGACCTGGACCTCGCGAAGCTGGCGGGTGAGCTGGACGCCGCCCCGGAGCAGCTCGAAGACCGTCGGGAGCGTCCGGACCCTGATCCCGCGCTCACGGCAGGCGGAGACGACCTTGCCGCGCACGGCCCCGGGCGCCGACGGGATCGCGATCACGACCTCCGCCGGCTTCTCGCGCTCGAGGATCGCGCCGAGATCGTCGGTGCTCCCGAGCACCTTCAACCCCGAGAGCCGCATTCCCCGCTTTCGCGGGTCGTCATCGACGAAGCCGACCGGGTTGCCGAGCTCGGGGTTGAGGTGGAGCTCGCGAACGACCATCTGCCCGCCCGAGCCGGCGCCGACGACGAGTACGTCGTCGTGCTTGCGGCGGTTGTGGCGGCGCATCCGGCGCTCGACGAAGTAGAAGCGGGCGGCGCTCCGGGCGACGACGAGCAGGCCGAGCGTGAAGACGAAGTCGAAGATCATCACCGAGCGCGGCATCGGGCTCGAGAACGGCTTGGCGATCACGAAGACGGCGATCAGCAGCGCCGACGCGACGGCGCAGGCGCGCATCACCGACCAGATGTCACCGAGGTTGAAGTAGCGCCACCACTTCTGGTGAAGGCCCATCAGCCCGAAGACGATCGTCTTGCCGATCGCGACGAAGACGATCGAACCGGTCAGCATCTCCATGTAGCGGTCGGGGATCCCGCCCGGCTCGTCGATGAAGCGGATCGCGAAGGCGAGGTAGAAGGCGATCGCAGCGAGGACCGCGTCCGCCGCAAGCTGGAAGATCCGATGCCGGAGCACCGGCGCGCGCAGGCGGTTCATCGGTCAAAGGGTAGAGTCCCCGCCGAGCTCGCGACGTGCCGGATGCGGGCTTCGCAAGCCCCTCACCCGCACCTTTGGACGCAGTTGCCGCCCCCGCTTCTCACCGCTTCGATAACCGATCCGATCGTCAACTTCGCCGTCGACGTCGTCGACGCGATCGGCGTCGTCGGCATCTTCATCCTGATGACGTTCGAGAGCGCCTGCGTACCGATCCCCAGCGAGGCGACGATGCTGTTCGCCGGCTTCGCCGTCAGCGACGGCGACATGACCCTGTTCGCGGCCGTCGCCGCCGGCGTCCTCGGCAACGTCGTCGGCTCCTGGATCGCGTGGGGCGCCGGCTACTACGGGCGCGAGGAGCTGCTCGAGAAGAATCGCATCTTCCACGTCAACCCCAAGCACCTCGAGACGGCCGACCGCTGGTTCCGCGAACACGGCGAGGCGACCGTGTTCTGGTGCCGGATGCTGCCGATCGTCCGCACCTTCATCTCGCTGCCGGCCGGGGTCGCCGAGATGCCGTTCTGGCGGTTCACGATCTTCACGACGCTCGGCTGCGTTCCCTGGGTCCTCGGGCTGACCCTGATCGGCCGCTCCGCCGGCGACAACTGGGACGAGTGGAAGGACAAGCTCCACTACGTGGACTACCTCGTCGCCGCCGTGATCGCCGTCGGGGCCGCCTGGCTGCTGATCCGGTACCTCCGCCGCCGCCGAGAGACTCCGGCGCCCGGCGAAGGCTCCTGAGCCGGTGAGTGCCGTCGGCGGCCTGACCACGGCCAGGGCGGCGTGCCTGGGCGCCGTCCAGGGGCCGACGGAGCTGCTGCCCGTCTCGAGCTCCGCCCACCTGAGGATCGTGCCCTGGCTGCTCGGCTGGGACCTCGACGACGTCAGCGCCGAGGACCGCAAGGCCTTCGAGGTCGCCGTCCACGGCGGTGCCGCGCTGGCGCTGCTGATCGGGCAGCGCCGCCTGATCGCCGACGAGCTCCGCCGCCTCGACAGCCGGAGGGTCGCCGTGATCGCCCTCTCCTTCCTGCCCGCCGTCGCCGTCGGGCTGGCTCTCGAGGAGCAGATCGACCGTCGCCTCGGCGGCCCGCGCTCGACTGCCTTCGGCCTGATCGCCGGCTCGATCGCGATGGCGCTCGCCGACCGCTGCCCGCGAACCCGCAACGCCGTCGAGGCAACCCCGGTCGACGGGTTCGCGATCGGCTGCGCGCAGGCGGCGGCGCTGGTGCCGGGGGTCTCGCGGAACGGCTCGACGCTCGCGGCGGCGCGGGCTCGCGGGTTCCGGCGCGCCCAGGCCAACCTGCTCTCGCGGACCGTCGCGCTGCCGGTGATCACCGCCGCGGCGGTGCGCAAGGCGGTGAAGCTGCGACGACGCGGCGACGTCGATCCGGCGCTCGCCCGCGCCGCGACGGTCGGGGTCGGGGCGGCCTTCGCCTCGACGCTCGCCTCCCAGGGGCTGATCCGGCTGATCGAGCGCGACCGCAGCCTCCTCCCCTACGCCGCCTATCGGACCGGGCTCGCCGCGCTGATCCTCTACAGGACCCGCCGCCGCTGAGCGGCGCAGCGGCTGACCGGTGGGTGCGGTTGAATCAACCGCGCCGATGAGCCAGGACGCATACACCCGCGCCGGCGTCAGCCAGAGCGGCGCCGACGCCTCGGTCGCGGCTCTCGTCGCCCATCTGTCGCGAATCGACACCGGCAAGCCGTCGCGGGTCGTGCCGCTGCCCGGGCACTACGCGAGCGTGCTCCGCCTCGACGAGGCGACCGGGATCGCGTTCGGGACCGATGGTGTCGGCACCAAGATGGTCGTAGCCGAACAGCTCGGCCGGTTCGAGACGATCGGGATCGACTGCATCGCGATGAACGTCAACGATCTCGTCTGCGTCGGCGCCGAGCCGATCGCGCTGGTCGACTTCATCCTCTGCCGGTCGGCCGACCCCGACCAGTGCGGGGCGATCGGCGAGGGGCTCCGCCGCGGAGCCGAGCTTGCCGGAATCGAGATCCCGGGCGGCGAGATCGCCCAGGTCGGCGACGTCGTCAACGGCCTGGAGCTGGCCGGCAGCGCGATCGGGATCGTCCCCCTCGACGGGATCGTGACCGGCGCGTCGATCGCCCCCGGAGACGCGGTGATCGGCCTTCCGTCCTCGGGCCTGCACTCCAACGGCTACACGCTCGCCCGCCGCGTCCTCGCCGACATCCCGCTCGGGGACGACCGGCTCGGCCGGCCGCTCGGCGAGGTACTGCTCGAGCCGACGGAGATCTACGTCCGCCCCGTTCTCGAGCTGCTCGGCTCCGGCGTCGACGTCCGCGGGCTCGCCCACATCACCGGGGATGGGCTCAACAACCTGCTGCGACTCGGCGAGGGCGTCGGCTACGCGATCGACGAGCCGCTGCCGCCGCAGCCGGTCTTCGAGCTGATCGCCTCCCACGGCGGCATCGATGACGAGGAGATGCACGAGGTCTTCAACATGGGCTGCGGGTTCTGCGTGATCGTCCCCGAAGCCGACCTCGATGCCGCGCTGACGCTGCTGCGGCCGCACTACCCGGACGCGCGCCGGGTCGGCGCGGTCACCGACCGCGACGGCGTCGTCACCCGCGGCTGAGTGGGAGCCGGGCGGCGTTCGCCGGCGCCGGGTCCCTTCAAGCCCTGCCTATACCCGTTTCCACAGGTTTCCAGTCATCGCCGTCACGGGTTCGAGGATCCCCTCGCAGGCGAGCCGCCAGACGCCGGCCTCGGCCTCGGCCCTCGACTGCCCCGTGACCTCCTCGATCTCGCGGGTCGCGGATGGTCCGAAGCGGTCGATCACCGCGAGTGCGTCGGGCGCCGGCGGTCCCGGATCGCCGGCGCCGAGAGCGGTGGCGGCCTCGGCGTAGAGGCCGTAGGGCTGCCAGCCGTAGACGCCGCGGCGGGTCCCGTCGGCGGCGACGAACGTCAGCGACGGGAAGGTGATCCGCTCGATCGGGCCGGTGCAGCCGGTCGCGTTCTCGGCGACCGCCTGGGCCGGAATCCGCCGCGCCTCCTCGAGCTGGTCGGCGAGCAGCTCGAGGATCGCATCGGAGCGGAAATCGATCTCGAAGCGCTCGGGGTCCAGCCCGCCCTCCTCGAGCTCCCGCGCGAGGGCGACGATCTCGGAGACGCGATCGAGCCGGCGCCGGCCGAACATCAGGCCCTCGCGGATCCGCCGCAGCATCAGCTCCGCTGCCGGCTTGCCCTGCTCCCCGGCGGCGATCACCGCCTGGCAGGCCGGATAGGTCGACTCGATGCCGCCCTGCGCCCAGAGCCGGGGGTCGAACGGCATCCGCGACTCGACCGCGACGTTCGGCCAGACCCGGATGTAGCGCGCCCGCTGACCGGGACCGATCTCCCGGGCCATCCCGCCCATCACCCAGCGCCAATCGAGCCGATCGCCGAACTCCCAGTCGAGGCGGCGCAGCTTCGGCTCGCTCGCCCACGACCAGGCGCAGGCGGGGTCGGTCACGACCCTGACCTCAACCGCCATCGGCGGCCGTTCCGATCTGACGGATGGATACCTTCACGCAAGCGTTCGTGTCGCCGATGCCGCATTCGCGCTGCGAACGCGGCGTTCGGCCAAAATACCCTGGTCATGGCTCCTCCCGCCTCAGCCCGGGCGCAACTCCGTTGAACAACGCGATGATCGGATCGATGCTCTCCGGTCGCTACCGGCTGGAGTCGAAGCTCGGGAGCGGTGGCATGTCGACGGTGTACCTGGCCGTCGACGAGACGCTCGGGCGGCACGTCGCGGTCAAGGTGCTGCACGGCGAGATCTCCGACCAGGAGGACCAGCTCGAGCGCTTCCGCCGGGAGGCGAGGGCGGTTGCCCAGCTCTCGCACCCGAACCTCGTCGGGGTGATCGACGCCGGCGAGGAGGGCGGGCGCCCGTTCATCGTCTTCGAGTACGTCCCGGGCCAGACGCTGAAGCAGCGCATCACGAGCGAGGGGCGGCTCCCGCTCGACGAGGCGACCGCCTACGCGATCGAGATCGGTCGCGGCCTGCAGGCTGCCCATCAGGCACGTCTCGTCCACCGCGACGTCAAGCCCCAGAACGTGCTGATCGACCCCGAGGGCCGGGCGAAGATCACCGACTTCGGGATCGCCCTCTCGCTCGAGTCCCACGGCTTGACCGCCACCGGCCGCGTCCTCGGCACGACCGACTACGTCTCTCCCGAGCAGGCGATGGGCAGGGAGATCGATCCCCGGACCGACGTCTACTCGCTCGGGATCCTGCTCTACGAGATGCTGACCGGCGAGGTCCCGTTCAGGGCGGAGACCCAGGTCGGCGTCGCGATGAAGCACGTCAACGAGACCGTCCCGAACGTCCAGCGCCGGCGCCCCGACGCCTCGGCGGTCCTCGCCGCCGCGGTCGAGAAGGCCACCGCCAAGGAGCCGCGCGACCGCTACCGCGACATGAACGCGTTCCTCGGGGACCTCGAGCACGCCCTCGAGGTCGAGGTCGCCCGGGCGGGCGGCGCGACCGGCGAGGCGACATCGGTCCTCGACTCCGTCCCCGAGAAGCGGCGGCGGATCCTGACCCGGCGGCGGATCTCCTGGGTCGGCGTGCTGCTGCTGATCGCGGCCGCCGGAACCGCGATCGCGATCGCGGCGCTGAGCGGCAGCGAGGGACCGTCGCAGGAGGCGCCCCCCGAGAGCTCGGGCGGCGAGCCGCTCGCGATCGCGTCGGCAACCGACTACGACCCCTCGGGCGACGAGGAGGAGCACTCGGAGGAGACGGGCCTCGCGATCGACGGCAGTCCGTCGACGGCGTGGAGCACGGAGGAATACACCGCAGGTCTCGAGGGGGCGGCCAAGGACGGCGTCGGCCTCTACGTCGACGCCGGCACCTCGGTGACGCCGAGTCAGATGGCGCTGCGGACCGGCGGCGGCAGCTGGACCTTCGAGGTCTACGGCTCGAACCTGAAGTCCCCGCCGAGCGAGATCGCCGGCTGGGGGGCTCCGCTGACGAGCGAGCTGACCGCCGAGCCGAAGCAGACCGTCGACCTCGACACGAGCGAACCCAACCGCTATTTCCTGATCTGGATCACCGGGGTCGAGGACGGAACCGCCGCCGAGATCTTCGACGTCCGCCTGCTGAGCTGAGATCACTGCGCGACTCGCAGCCCTCCGGGCTGCTCGACTGCGCGGACCCGTCGACCACGCTCGGTCGTGATGCAGGCGCGTCCTGCGGCAAGCGGAGCCCGGTCGGGAAGGGCTGACGGGACCGCGCCCATCAGTCTTAACCGCGGCAATAGGTCCCGGCAGCCCTTGTCGACCGGGCGCGCCCGCCTAGAACCGGTACGACCGTTCGGCCGCGTAGCGCTCGAGTGCCAGCTCGACCAACCGCTCGCAGAGCGCCGGGTAGGCGACGCCGGAGGCCTCGAAGAGCTTCGAGTAGACGCTGGTCTCGGTGAAGCCGGGGATCGTGTTGAGTTCGTTGACGAGCACCTCGCCGTCGTCCATGACGAAGAAGTCGCAGCGGGCGAGGCCGGTGCAGCCGCAGGAGCGGTAGACGTCGGCGGCGAGCTCGCGGACCCGGGCGATCGCCTCCTCGCCGATCGGAGCGGGGACGACGAGCTCCATCCCGCCGGGCTCGTACTTCGCGGCGTAGTGGTACCAGTCGGCCTTGATCACGAGCTGACCCGGCAGCGACGTCTCGGGCTCATCGTTGCCGATCACCGAGCACTCGACCTCGAGGCCGTCGCAGTGCGCCTCGACGATCACCCGCGGATCGTGCTCGAGTGCCGTCTCGACGGCCGCCTCGAGGCCGCCCGGCTCGGCGACCTTGAGGATCCCGACGCTGGAGCCGAGCCGCGACGGCTTGACCCAGACCGGCATCCCGAGCTCGGTGACCCGATCCTGCCAGCCCTCGTCGCCGGCCTGGCAGAAGTCGACCTGGGCGATCCCGCGCTCGCGCATCAGCCGCTTGAAGATCAGCTTGTCGATCGTCACCGCGGCGGCGAGGACGCCGGGTCCGACGAACGGGACGTCGAGACACTCGAGCAGCCCCTGGACCGTCCCGTCCTCCCCGAACGGGCCGTGCAGCACCGGGAAGGCGACGTCGCACCCGAGCAGCCCGGCGGCCGGTCGCAGGTCGATCTCGGCGCCATCGCTGAGCCAGCGCCCGTCCCGCTCGATGACCACGTCGGTCGTCTCGTGGCCCGCCGCCCGGAGGCCGTCGGCGACCGCCGCGCCGGACCGCAGCGACACCTCGTGCTCGCTCGAGCGCCCCCCGCGAATCACCGCGACCCTCACGGGGCCGCCCCGCCGTTCGTCGTGGTGCCCGTGGTCGCGCCGCCACCGCTGTCGGGCGGCTTCGTGTAATCGCCGACGGTCAGCGTCACCCGATCGCCGGGGCTGAGCTTGGTCCCGCCGCTCGGGGCCTGGGAGAGCACGATCCCGTCCTTGGAGGAGTCGTTCGTCTCCTGCTTGACGATCGAGACCGACAGCCCTTCGGCCGAGAGCTTGCGCTGCGCGTAGGTCTGCTTCTGGCCGACGAAGTCGTCGAGCGTGATCGTGCCGACGCCGCTGGAGTAGGTGATCGTGATCTCGCTGCCCTCCTCGACCTCCTCGCCGGCGGTCGGGTCCTGCTCGAGGACCTGATCCTCGGGCTCGTCGGAGTCCCGCGGGTTCGCGTTGACGATGAACCCGGCCTTGCGGAGCTGGGAGGTGGCGGTGACGCGGTCGAGCCCGAGCACGTTCGGGACCACGACGGTCTTGACTCCGGTCGAGACGATCAGCCTCACGATCGAGCCGGGGGCGATCCTGGTCCCCTGCGACGGATTCGAGCCGATCACCTTCCCGCCCGGCACCGAGTCCGACGATCGCTTCTCGACCTCGGTCTCGAAGCCGCGGTCGCGCAGCAACGCCTTCGCTTCGGAAACCGGCAGCCCGGCGACCTTCGGCACCCTCACCGTCCCGGGGCCGAGGCTGACCGTGATCTGCACCGTCGAGCCCTTCTCGGCCTCGGCGCCGCCGGTCGGGTCCTGCTCGATCACCTCACCCTCGGGAATGTCGCTCTCGATCCGCTCGGTGGTCACCTCGAACTCGGCGGACTGCAACTCGATCGTCGCCGCCTCCTCCCGCACCCCGGTGACGTCGGGAACCGTGACCATGTCGGGACGGGTGAGGAAGTAGGCGAGCGCACCGCCGGCGATCAGCAGAACCAGGATCGCGGCGATGATCCAGCGCCGGCGCGAACGGTCCTCGGGGACCGGTGCCAGTACCACGGGCTCGTCCGGGCGCCCCTCGGCCGCGTCGAGGGCGGCCGACATCTCGGCCGCCGACTGGAAGCGCTGGGTCGGGTCCTTGGCGAGCGCCTTCAGCACGACCGCGTCGAGCGCCGGGCTCACCTTCGGGTTGATCGAGCTCGGGACGGGCGGCTCCTCGCCGACCTGCTTCATCGCGATCGCGACTGCGTTGTCGCCGTC
The DNA here is from genome assembly GCA_963784885.1 of uncultured Conexibacteraceae bacterium. Taxonomy (GTDB): domain Bacteria; phylum Actinomycetota; class Thermoleophilia; order Solirubrobacterales; family 70-9; genus RHKX01. The sequence goes on along the minus strand of CAWATA010000007.1, from coordinate 60,999 downwards.
GAACGGCACGCGGCCGCAGAGCATCTCGAAGAGGATGATCCCGATCGAGTAGATGTCGGTCGTCGGGGTGACCTCCATCCCCTGCGCCTGCTCGGGGCTCAGGTACTGGGCGGTTCCCATCACCGACCCGGTCCTGGTGATCTCCGAGCCGCCGGCCCGGGCGATCCCGAAGTCGGTGACCCGGATGCGCCCGTCGCGGTCGATCAGGACGTTCATCGGCTTCAGGTCGCGGTGGACGATCCCGTGCTCGTGGGCGAAGGCCGCGGCGGCGAGCATCTGCCGCGTGACCTCGACGGCCTCCTCGACCTCGAGGCCCTGATCGATCAGCTCCCGCAGCGAGGAGCCTTCGACCAGCTCCATCGAGATGTAGTAGCTGTCCTCGTAGGAGCCGCGGTCGAAGACGCTGACGACGTTCTGATGCTGCAGGCCGGCGGCCGAGGAGGCCTCGCGCCGGAACCGCTCGACGAACTCGGTGTCGCGGGCGAAGTTCTCGTGCAGGAGCTTCAGGGCGACGTCGCGGTCGAGCTCGGTGTCGCGGGCGCGCCAGACGTCGGCCATCCCGCCGGAGCCGAGGCGGCTCTCGAGCCGGTAGCGGCCGTCGATCGTTATCCCGGGCTGGAGTCTCATCCGCCGCTCAGGTACTCGTTCATCACCGCGGTGGCGATCGGTCCGGCCGTGTCGCCGCCGAAGCAGCCCTGGCACTCCTCGATTGTCGCCGCGACGGCGATCTGCGGATCATCCACGGGCGCGAAGGCTATGAACCACGGCTGCGCGATGTCGTTCTCGATGTCGAGCTCCGCGGTTCCCGTCTTGCCGGCGAAGGTCGTGCCGCCGAGATCGCCCGCGAGGCCGGCGGCGGTTCCCTCGTCGACGACGCTGGTCATCATCTGCGTCAGCTGCGCCGCAGTGTCCTCGCTGACGACGTCGCTCTGAACGTCGGGGGAGAGCTCGTCGGTCGTCCGGCCCTCCGGGTCCTTGATCTCCTGGATCAACGTCGGCTTCATCAGCTTGCCGCCGTTGGCGATCGTCGCCGCGACCTCGGCCATCTGGAACGCGGTGGCGCGGATCTGACCCTCCTCCCCGCCCTGGCCGATCGCCACCCGGCCGACGTCGAAGCCCTCGTCGACGAGCTTGCCGTCGGCGTTGTAGACGCCGCTCGGCGCCATCCGGTCGGCGGGCTGCTGCACCTTCGGGTCCTCCTCGAAGCCGAAGCGCCGCATGTACTCGAGCAGCGTGTCGGCGCCGAGCCGCTCGCCGACCTGCGCGAAGTACGTGTTGACGGAGTTCGTGAGCGCGTCCTCCATCGTCTCGCCGGGGAAGTCCTGGTCGAAGTCGTTGGCGAGCGGCACGCCGCTGATCTCGATGCCCGAGGGGGAGTCGATCGGCTCGTCGGCGGCCACCTCGCCGCTGTCGAGCGCGGCGGCGGCCGTGACCACCTTCATCGTCGATCCCGGCGGGTAGACCTCCTGGATCGAGCGCTGGAACAAACCGCCGCTGCGCCCCTGCTTGTTGAGCTGGCCGATGTCTTCGGGGATCGTGTTGGGGTCGTAGCCCGGAGTGCTCGCCATTGCCCGGACGGCTCCGGTCTTCGGCTCGATCGCGACGACGGCTCCGGGAGCCGACTGCTGGCTGAGCTGGTCGATCGCCGTCTGCTGCGTGCCCGCGTCGAGAGTCGTGACGATGTCGGAGCCCTGTCGCTGCTGGCCGCGGATCTGGTCGATGATCGACATGAACTCGTTGTCCTCGCCGGTGAGAACGTTGTTCTCGACGAGCTCGAGACCCGACTGGCCCTGCGTGAGGTAGCTGTAGCCGACCGGGTTGCCGAAGAGCGACCCCAGCGGATAGCGGCGGACGTACTGGTAGTTCTCGTTCCTGCCCTTCTTGACCGAGTCGGCGATGACCTCGCCGTCGCTGGTGAGGATCTTGCCGCGCTCGATCTGCTGGGCCTCGAACAGCGGGCGCCGGTTCTCGGTCTTCGCCTCGAGCTCGGAGGCGTCGAAGACCGACCAGTTGCTGGTGAAGCCGACGAGCAGCGCGAACAGAAGCAGGACGACCGCGAGCAGCCGGCGGATCGGGACGTTCACAGCGGCTCTCCCGGTTCCGGCCGGCGAGCCCGATCGGAGATCAGAAGCAGCAGCGCGACGAGGACCATGTTCGCGATCACCGAGCTGCCGCCGTAGCTGATCAGCGGCAGGGTGACCCCGGTCAGGGGGATCACCCGGATGACGCCGCCGATGATCACGAAGGCCTGCAGCGCGAACACCGCCGTGAGGCCGGCGGCGAGGAGCTTCGAGAACCCGTCACGCGCGAGCGAGGCGATCTTGAAGCCGCGGGCGGCGATCAGGGCGTAGATCGTGATCACCCCGCAGCCGCCGAAGAGGCCGAGCTCGTTGACGATCAGCGCATAGATGAAGTCGGTCTGGACCTGGGGTATCAGCGTGTTCTCGACGGTCTCCTTCGCGCCCGGCGCCCACAGCAGCGACTCGCCGAGCCCCTTGCCGAAGAGGCCGCCGTCGGCCTGGGCGAACATCGATTGGAGCACCTGGTAGCCGGTGCCGTTCGCGTCCGCGTAAGGATCGAGCCAGGTGTCGATCCGGTCGCCGACGTGGCCGACGGTGGTCGCGAAGAACCAGGCGCCGACCCCGAACATCGCGAGGCCGATGATCACGAACGAGATCCGGTTCGTCGCGGTGTAGATCAGCGCCAGGAAGGCCCCGAAGAACATCAGCGAGCTGCCGAGGTCGCGGATGAAGACGAGCATCACCATCGCCGCCCCCCAGACGACGAGCATCGGGCCGAGGTGCTTCAGCGGCGGGAAGGTGATCCCGGCGACCCGCTTGGCTCCGACGACGAGGACCTCGCGGTGCTCGCGCAGGTAGCTGGCGAGGAAGACGACGATCGCCAGCTTGCCGAACTCGGCCGGCTGGAAGGCGAGCGGGCCGAGCTTGATCCCGAGGTAAGCGCCGTTGACCTGCGAGCCGATCAACGGCATCCGCGGCAGCAGGAGCAGGAGCAGCCCGGCGACTACGATCACGTACCGGTAACGCTCGAGCACGTGGTAGTCCTTGAGGAACGTGATCGTCAGCACGAACAGGGCGAGGCCGACGACGAACCAGTTCGCCTGGTCGCGGGCCAGGTCGGCGTCGATCCGGTAGAGCATCACCAGCCCGATCGCGGCGAGCAGGGCGACGAGCGGGAACAGATAGGGATCGGCGTTCGGCAGCCGGAAGCGCAGGAAGACGTGCGCGGCGAGGCAGATCGCGAAGAAGTAGGCGCCGAAGATCAGGCTGGTGTTGTCGAGGTCGGCGCTGCGGACGCTGAACACGGCGGCGAAGCCGGCGATCAGCAGGCCGGCGACCGGAATCAGCCCGAGCAGCTCGCGGTTGCGAGCGCTCAACCGTTGCCTCCGCCCGACGGGCCGCCGCCCCCGGACGCGCCCCCGCCACCACTCGACCCGTTGCCGCCGCCGTTGCCGGTGCCGCCCGCCCGGCCATTGCCGCCGCCGGTGCCTCCGGCCGGGGCCGTCACGGCGGCGTTCTCGAGATCCTCGAGCAGCGAGCGGGCGTCGTCCTCGGAGCGAAGCTCGTGGTTCGTCGCGACCTCGCGGCGTGCCTCCGGCAGCGCCTGCAACGGCACGTCGGTCGCCCCCTGCTCGGAATAGAGCTCGATTCCGAGCGGCAGGTCGTAGGGCAGGCCGCGATAGAGCGCGAGTTGCTCGGAGTCGTCGGTGCCGACGAACCAGACCTGCCGGGCGCCGAGGACGGCGGCGAACGCGAGTGCGGCGATCACGACGACGGCCGCGGCGCCCTTCGCGACCCGCCGTGGCCACTTCCGCTTCGGCGCGGGCGAGACGGCCCCCGGGCGGCGCGGACGGCGCGGCGGCGGCGGGCGCTCCGGCGGCGCCTCTCGGGCCGGCGCGGCGGCGCCCCCCGTCGAGGCGGCGCCGGCGCGGACGGCCTCGGCGCTGAGGCCCGCTGCGGCGGCACTCGGGCCGACCAGCGTCTCCCCCTCGGCCCCGGCGCCCTCGTCGGCGGTCTCGAGCCGGAACAGGACGACGGTGATGTTGTCGCGGCCACCGCGATCGTTGGCCGCCCGGACCAGCCGCCGGCCGGCCATCGGCAGCTCGTCCTCGCGGGCGAGGATCGCCGCCACGTCCTCGTCGTCGAGCATCGTCGTCAGGCCGTCCGAGCAGAGCAGGAAGACGTCGCCGGCGCGGGCGCTGAAGGTCATCGTGTCGACGTCGACGGCCGGCTCCGGGCCGAGTGCGCGGGTGATCACGGAGCGCTGCGGGTGCTCGGCCGCCTGGTCGCGGGTCAGCTTGCCCTGGCGCCGCAGCTCCTCGACCAGCGAGTGATCGTTGGTGATCTGCTTGAGCTTGCCCTCGCGGAAGACGTAGGCACGGCTGTCGCCGACGTGTCCGAAGCTGATCTCGTCGCCGTGCAGGAGCGCGGCCGTCAGCGTCGTCCCCATGCCGGAGCGGGACGAGTCGCCCTGGGCGAGTTCGAAGATCTCGCGGTTGGCCTCCTGGGCGGTGCGGCGCAGCAGTTCCTCGGGGGCGGCGGAGTCCTCGTCGACCCGCTCGAAGGCCTCGACCGCCATCCGCGAGGCGACCTCGCCCGCCTGCGCCCCGCCCATCCCGTCGGCGACCGCGAACAGCGGCGCCCGCGAGAAGTAGGAGTCCTCGTTGGCCTCGCGCTGGCGGCCGGTGTCGGAGAGCTGGACTGCCTCGGCGATCCGCAGCATCAGCTCAGCCCCTCCTCGTCGAGCACGAGCTCGAAGCGCAGGATGGTGTCGCCGATCTGGATCTCGTCCATGTCCGCGAGCGTCGCCTCTCCGCGCAGCTCGCCCCCATTCAGGTAGGTCCCGTTGGTCGAGTCCATGTCCTCGACGTAATAGACGTTGCCGCGGGTGTGGACCCGGCAGTGGATCCCGGAGGCGAAGCGATCCGTGATCCGCACGTCCGCCTCCTCGGCGCGGCCGATGGTGACGCCGCCGAACAGGTCGATCCGCTCGCCCGGCGTCAGGCCGCCGCCCTGGACGGCGACCAGCGTCGCGTCGGTCGCCGCCACCCGGCCGCCGGCGACGGCGTGCATCCCGGTCCCCTCCTCGCCGCCGGCCACAGCGCGGCTCCCCCGCAGGTCCTTGAGGGCGCTGCGCGCGATCACGAGCAGGAACAGGTAGAGGACGCCGAGGAAGGCGAACTTCAGCGCCACCGCTGCGGGATCAGCGTCCATCGCTCACTGCTCCACGGCTGGGGCTGGCGGTTCCGAGCGGGCCGGCCAAGCTCACTGCTCGATGTCGAAGATGAACGTGATCGTGCCGAGGGAGACCTCGTCGCCGGGCGCGAGGCGCGAGGTGTCGACGCGCCGCCCGTTGACCTTGACCCCGTTGGTCGAGCCGAGGTCGACGATCTGCCAGTCGCCGGAGCTGTTGCGTCGCAGCTCGGCATGGCGCCGCGACACGTTCTGGTCGTCGACTACGCAGTCGCACTCGCGCGACCGGCCGAGCGCCGCCGTCGGGCCGTCGAGGACGTAACGGCGGTCGTGGAACGAGACGATCGCCTTGGTCTGCGTCAGCGGCGCGGCGGGGCGGCGAGCCCCGCGCGGCTCCTTCTGCTTCGCCGGCGCCGCGTAGACCATCGTGTGACCCTCCTGCCCCTGCTCACCGGTGTCCCCCTTCCGGACCGGCGGCTTCACGAGCCGCGGCTGGATCCCGAACTCACCGAGGCGGAGGCGCTCGTCGACCTCGATCTTCACCTCGGGGCGGGTCAGCAACGCGTAGTCCTGGCGGCGGGCGTGCTCGAGCAGGTAGGCGGACAGCTCCTGGGAGAGCGAGCGGGTGTAGCCCTCGAGGCGCTCGTGGTCGTCCGGCGAGAGCCAGACCGTGTAGCTGTTGGGCGCGTAGGTCTGCGACACGGACGCGGTCTTGTGCGAGTCCATCTCCTTCGCGAGCTTGCGGGCGATCTCCACAGGCTGGACCTGGGAGCTGAAGGCACGACTGAAGACGCCTTCGACGAGGCCCTCGATCCTCGCTTCGAGATTGCGTAGAACGCTCATGGCACTATCCGTTCGCCGGCCTCGGCCGCACCCGCCGGGCCTCGAATCGAGGCCTGAATGCTACGGCAACCCGGCCTGCGAACCCACGCCGTGGAGGGCGGCTCGCACGTGCCTTCTCGCCGTGCGCTGTGCGCGGATGCGCTCGTCGGCGGGTGGCCGGGCGGCGGAACTGCGGGGGCTGCGAACGATCCGGCCCTCGGGATCGGGGCGCCTTGGCGGCATCGGCTTCGCAAAGCCAGGTTCCCGTGCGGTTCGCGGGGTGGCGGGGCGATGCGCGCTCGGGCGCAGCTCCGGCCGGCCGGCCCGGTCCCAGATCGCCCAGGCGACGCCCGCGATCAGTGCCGGGGCGAGCAGGAAGGTCGGAGCGGCTCCGTCGCCGGCGGCGCCGAGGAGCGCGGCGATCGCGCCGGCCCAGATCAGCCCGCCGACCGCCGCACCGGCGGGCGAGGCGACGTCGAGGAGCAGGCCGAGCAGGATCGCTCCGCCGACCCAGGTCAGCCCGATGGCGATCGCGGTCGGAGTCAGCAGCGGCGAGACGAGCGCATCGATCGCGGTCGGCCCCGACCCGGCCCATCCGGCGGCATCGCCGCCGATCGGGACGCCGAGGGCGCGGCCGAGCAGGCCGCCTGCGATCCCGGTCCAGGCCCATGCGAGGCCGGCGAGCGCAGCGCGCTCGGCGGTCCGCTCGCGCCGTGCCGCAACGGCGAGGAAGGCGGGGGCGGCGCCGATCAGCCCGAGTACCGGCGCGATCATGGGCACGAACCAGTCCCGCACCCGGTTGAGCGCGAGCGCGGCGGGGGCGAGAAGCACGGCCGCGACGATCGCCAGCCCGGGGAGGCCGGCGAGCGATCCGAGCAGGGCGACAGCGCCGGCGGCGAGGAGGACCGCGAGCGGGCGGGCGGGAACGCCCGGGGGGAGCGTCGCGGCGCCGAGCGACTCGGCGGGGATCGGAACCGCGCGGTCGGGGTGCAGAGCGCCGCGGACCTCGAGCAGAGCCTCGCGGAGGTCGGCGAGCGCCGGTCGGTCGTCGGGATCGGCATCGAGGCAGGCGTCGATCGCGGCGCAGAGCGCCGGCGGCAGCTCCGGCCGCGCCACTCCGAGGCTCTCGACCGGTTCGCCGATCGCCCGTGCGGTCGCCGCGGGGCTGAGCTTGGCGACCGGGTTGAACCCGGCCCAGAGCTCGTACAGGGAGAGGCCGAGGGAGTAGACGTCCGATGCCGGTCCGGCCTCGGACCCCGCCGCCTGCTCCGGCGACATGTAGGCGAGCGTCCCGACGACCTGGCCGGTCGCCGTCAGGGTTGGTGCGTCATCGAGCGAAGCGATCCCGAAGTCGGCGAGCAGCGCCCGCTGGGCGAGCCGGCCCTTGACGCTGCGCGAGCGGACCGGCCGGACGAGGACGTTGTCGGGCTTGATGTCGCGGTGGACGACGCCGGCTTCGTGGGCGTGCTCGAGCGCCGCGCAGAGCTCGGCGCCGATGTCGGCGAGGTCGCGGTCGCTGAGCGCCTCGGCGGCGGCCAGCTCGCGGAGGTTCGGCCCCTCGACGAGCTCGCTGACCAGATAGGCGGTGCCCTGGTGGCTGCCGAGCTCGTACAGCGTCACGATGCCCGGGTGGTTGAGGCGCGCGGCGGCGTGTGCCTCCCGCATCACCCGCTCCGCGTTCTGACCCTCGACCGACTTGACGGCGACCCAACGGCAGAGGCGCTCGTCCCAGGCGCGATGGACGGTGCCATGCCCGCCGCCGCCGATCTTCTCGCCGATCGTGAACCTGCTGAGTACGCGCTCGCCTTCGACCACGGCGACCGATTCGCCGCGCGGGAGGAGGCTCCTGCGGCCGCCCCGGCGACGCTCGGAGTTGCACCATCGCGCCCGGGTCGCCGTCCCGCCCGAAGCAGGCGTAATACTGATGATGGCGAAAGGCCCGTAAGCCGTGGACTTCTTCGACGAGGACGACCCACACGAGCCGCCAACCGGCGGGGAACCACGCGAGCCGGCGAGAGCAGGTCGCGCTCCGGCGTCCGCCGGAATCGGCGGCCACGGCCCGCACGGTGGCCCCCCGGCGACGAAGGGGCAGGCCCGCGCCCGCCAGGCCGGCCTCCTGCTCGGCGCCATCGTCATCCTGATCCTGATCGTCATCGCCTTCCGCGGCTGCCTCGACGCTCGCAAGGACCGCTCCTACCAGAACTACGTCAGCGATCTGAGCTCGATCACCGCCGAGACCGAGCAGCTCAGCACGAACTTCTTCGACCGCCTCGAGGGCAAGGACCAGGGCTCGACGGGCGACATCGGCTTCGAGGGCGAGGTGAACGGCGACAAGGGAACCTCGCAGGCGCTCCTCGACCGCGCCGAGGGCCTCGACGCCCCCGACGACATCAAGGGAGCCCAGGAACAGGTGGTCCTCTCCTTCGAGCTCCGCCACGACGCGCTCGAGGGGATCGCCGCCCAGCTCCCCGGCCTCGGCGCCGGGGGCAAGGAGGCGGACAAGGCGGGGCGCGCCATCTACACCCAGATGAAGGTCTTCTCGGCGAGCGACATCCTCTACGCGCGCGCCCAGGATCAGATCGAGCAGGCGCTGGTCGACAACGACGTGACCGTCGACAACGGCGTGCCGGACAGCCAGTTCCTCCCCGACGACCCCAACTACCTCGACCCGGCGGTGACGGCGTCCGCACTCGGGGGTGTCTCGACCGGCTCCGGCGGCTCGACGGCGAGCGACACGGCCTGCAAGAACGACGGCGAGACCCACGGCCTCGGCCTCGTGGACGGCAGCACGCTGCTGCAGCCGAGCGGGACCGCGCTGGTCAACGGCGGCACGGTCGCGGCGGTCAGCGGCGACAACGAGATCGAGGTGGCCGTCCAGAACCAGGGCACCGCCGACGAGAGCAACATCAACGTCGACGTGACCGCCGACAACGGCATCAACGGGTCGGGCACGATCGACGCGATCGCCGCCGGCGAGACGCAGACGGTGAAGATCCCGCTCGACCCGGCGCCGAAGGCCGGCGACAGCGTCACGATCGACGTCGAGGTCGCGACGGTCGGCTGCGAGCAGGTCGCCGACAACAACGCGGCGAGCTACACGGTCACCTTCTGACCGCGCGCCTAACCTGTAGGCCGTGCGGATCCTGGACTCGACCGAGGGAATCGTCGCGCTCGCCGCTGCCGGCGTCGCGGTCCTCGCCTTCCTGCTCTGCGTGATCCTGATGTTCCGGGTCCGGCGCCTCCGCGCCGACCAGAAGCTCGTCCTCGGTGACGGCCGCACCGACCTCGTCGAGCACGCCGCCGGACTCGCCCGCGTCGTCGACGAGATGGAGGACACGTTGCACGCCGAGACGGCGCGGAGCGCGGCGCGGATGGCGGCCGCCGAGCAGCGCCTCGACGCGACCGTCAGCAAGACCGCGGTCCTCCGCTACGACGCCTTCAACGAGACCAGCGGGCGCCAGTCGAGCACGGTCGCGCTGCTCGACGACCTCGGCAACGGCGTCGTGATCTCGGCAATCCTCCAGCGCGAGCAGGCGCGCGTCTACGCGAAGCCGATCGTCGGCGGCCGCTCCGCCCTCGAGCTCTCGCCCGAGGAGATCGCGGCGATGGACCGGGCCCGCCGCGGGCCGGACCGCGACTCCGGCGGCGCGGAATGAAGGTCGCCTACCTCGGCCCGGCCGGGACGTTCTCGGAGGAGGCGCTGCGCCTGGCCGCCGGCGACGCCGGGTTCGAGCCGCTGCCGACCGCGACCATCCACGCCGCCGTCGAGGCGGTCGAGCGCGGCGAGGCGGAGCTCGCCCTCGTCCCGTTCGAGAACTCGATCGAGGGGACGGTGCGGCAGACGCTCGACGCGCTCGCCTTCGACACCGACCGGGTCCGGATCGTCGGCGAGTACGACCACCAGGTCCACCAGATGCTGATCGCCGCGGGACCGATCGAGCTCGGCGACGTCGAACGGGTCCTCTCCCATCCCCAGGGCGCCGCCCAGTGCGCCGGGTTCCTCCGCTCCGAGCTCGGCGACGCGTCCATCGAGACGGTCAGCTCGACCTCGGAGGCGGTCCGGCTCGTGACCGGCGAGCCCGGCCGCCCGTGGGCGGCGCTCGGCTCCGCCGCGGCGGCGGCGGCCTACGGAGGGCACGTTCTCCGCGAGGACGTCGAGGACGCCCGCGACAACGTCACCCGCTTCGTCTGGCTCGCCGACGTTGACGCCGAGGTCCCGGTCGGGCCCGACGACCGCCCGTGGCGGACGACTCTGGTCTTCGACGAGCTCGGGGTCGACCACCCCGGGGCGCTCGTCGATGCGCTCTCGGCCCTCTCCGAGCGTGAGATCAACATGACCCGGATCGAGTCGCGGCCGCGCCGCAGCGGGCTCGGCACCTATCTGTTCTTCCTCGACCTCGACGGTCGCGCCGACACCGGCGTCGTCGCCGAGGGCATCGAGGCGCTGCGCGAGCGCGCCGAGACGGTCCGCGTCCTCGGCAGCTATCAGGTCGGCGGACCGCCCCCCTTCCCGCGCTGAAGCGCCTGAACAAGCGCCGCCCCGCCGTCCGGTGGGGCGCGGGTCCGTTAACGGCCGTGGCTAGAATCTCGCGCAGATGAGCGTGGTGTCCGCACCGGGTTCTGCGACCCGGGCTTCGACTGGCCCGGTGAATGGGACGGGAATCGGCGGACGCGTCCTCGTCCTCAACGCGACGTATGAGCCGATCCACGTCTGCAGCGTCCGCCGGGCCGCGGTCCTGCTGCTGAAGGCGAAGGCGGAGATGCTCGAGACCGGCGACCGGGTGCTCCACTCCGAGCGGATGGATCTCGACCGCCCCGTCGTCATCCGCCTCGTGACCTACGTGCGGATCCCGCGCGACGTCCATCGCCGCAAGATCACCCGCAAGGCCGTGCTCGCCCGCGACGCCTGGACCTGCCAGTACTGCGGAGCCGAGCGCGGCGGCCTCACCGTCGACCACGTCATCCCCCGCAGCCGCGGCGGCGAGTCGGTGTGGGAGAACATCGTCGCCTCCTGCGCGCCCTGCAACCGCCGCAAGGGCAACCGCCTCCCCCGCGAGATCCACATGCACCCGAAGACGGCTCCGCGCCCGCCGGGCCCGAACGTCTTCATCCGCGTCGCCGCGCCGAAGCCGCCGCCGATCTGGGAGCGCTACCTGGCGCCGGCCGGGGCGGCGGCGTAGCTACGGGCTCTGCGCGTATCCGTTGCCGGGGGCGACGTCGGCGAAGCGACCGCCCGGCTTCTGCGTCGCCGCCGCCCAGCCGTAGCCGGCGCCGAGGCCGGGGACGTCGTCGATGTCGAAGCGGTACCGCCAGGTCCGGTCCTTCGCGACGAGGACGGCCGAGGCGACGGCCACGGGGCCGCCCTTGTCCGGGACGCTGAAGACGGTCGAACCGAAGACGATGAACTCGTAGGTGCTGCGCCTGCCCCCACGGGTGTTGATCAGGATCGACGGGCGCTCGCGGGTCCGCGCCGGCCTGGCCTTCGCCCGCATCGTGACGGTGTGGGCGACGCGCGAGAGCCGGCGCTTGGCGGTGGTCTCGGTGATGTCGAGGCGGCCGTGCTTGGAGAGGTAAGGCGTGTCGAACCGCGGGTCGCGGACGGTGCGCTCGGAGGCCGCCGATGCCGGCACCGCGAGCAGCAGCACGGCGGCCATCGCTGCGAGGGCGGCGAGGGCGATCGGTGTTGTCGCGTGCGTGCCCATCCTCATCCCCGCCAACCCGGCCGGGGCGCGAAAGTAGCAGTGGCGAGCGGCCGCCGAGCCGGGCGATCCCGCCGCAAAGCAAGAGGCCGCCCGCAGCGCGATGGCTGGGGCGGCCTCTCTGGTGCGGTCAGAAGCGGGGAGACGATCCTCGATCGGTTGGGACAAGCTCCGATCCCGTCCGTCCCGCCGGTGCCCGGGTGGTATTCGCCGGGCGGCCCGCGTGCCGCCTAGCGGCCCGTCACCTCCAGAGTCCCAACAAACATGTCACTCAATTTAGGACCACCTCCTTTCTCTGGTCCGCGGATTGAAGCAAACCGGCAGGTCGGGCTCGCCGGACCTCCGCGAGCCGGAGCGCCGATCGCCGGCACACCTCCGGCAGAGTGCCGGCACACGCCGCGATCCTTCAGCGTCCCGACCCCGCCGCCGGGTGCGAAATCCGTTCACATGGAACGGAAACCACGCCCGGTCATCGGAAGCTCCGTCGGACATCCCGAGGGCGCTGCGCGAACGGCCCGAGCGCACCCCCGAGCGCCCCCGGCAGCCGCGACGACCCGGCGGGTGCGGGTCCGCTCAGCCCTCGGGCTCCGCGTCCGGCTCCGGCTCGGTCGCCTCGATCTCGATCTCGATCTCGCCGTCGAGCGGGATCTCAGACTCCGGCACCGCCTCGCCCTCGGGCAGCGCGGCGGCCTCCTGCTCCTCGACCACGAGGGCGACGGCACTGACGCGATCATCGTCGGCGATGTTCATCACCTTGACGCCCTGGGTGGCGCGGCCGTGGCGGGAGATGCCCTTGACCGAGGTGCGCTGGACCATTCCGTTGACTGAGATGAACAGCAGGTCCTGGTGCTCGCGGACGATCAGCGCGCCGGCGAGGCCGCCCTTCTTCTCGGTCAGCTTGATCGTCAGGTTGCCCTTCGTGCCGCGGCCCTTGACCGGATAGTCGTCGATCGCCGTCCGCTTGCCGTAGCCGTTCTCGGTGACCACGAAGACGTCGGTGTCGGGGCGGGCGATGTCCATCGCGAGCACCCGGTTGGGGGTCCCGTCGACCTCGTCGGAGACGTTCATCCCCTGCACGCCCGAGGTGTCGCGGCCCATCGACCTGACCTTCTCCTCGCTGAAGCGGGAGGCCTTGCCGGAGCGCGAGACCATGAGGATGTCGTCCTCGCCGCTCGTCAGCCGGACCTGGACGAGCTCGTCGCCCTCGCGGACCTTGATCGCGATGATCCCGTCGGCGCGGATCGGGGTGTTGTAGAGCGGGAACTCGGTCTTCTTGATCAGCCCGCCGGCGGTCGCGAATGCGAGGTACTTGCCCTCGCTGAAGTCGCGGGTCGGGATCACCGCCATCACCCGCTCGCCGTCGCGGAGCGGCAGCACGTTGACCAGCGCCTTGCCGCGCGACGTCCGCGAGCCCTCCGGCAGCTCGTAGACCTTGAGCCGGTAGACCTTGCCGCGGTTCGTGAAGAACAGCAGGTAGTCGTGGGTCGAGCAGATGTGGAGGTGCTCGATGTAGTCGCCCTCCTTGAGGTTCATCCCCGTCACCCCCTTGCCGCCGCGATGCTGCTGGCGGTAGGTGGCGAGCGGCAACCGCTTCGCGTAGCCGGATGCGGTCAGCGAGATCACCATCTGCTGGTCGGCGATCATGTCCTCGATGTCGACCTCGCCCTCGGCGAAGGTGATCTCGGTCCGGCGCGGGCTCTCGTAGCGCTCGCCGAGCTCGGCCAGCTCCTCGCTGATGACGCCGTCGATCCGCTTCTCGTCACCGAGGATCGCGCGCAGCTCGCCGATCCGCTCCATCAACTCGGCGTGCTCCTCGCGGACCTTGTCGGACTCGAGCGCGGTCAGTCGCTGCAGGCGCATGTCGAGGATCGCCTGAGCCTGGATCTCGGTCAGGTCGAACTCCTTGATCAAGCCCGCCCGCGCGTCGTCGGGGTTCGCCGACCCGCGGATCAGGGCGATCACGGCGTCGAGGTTGTCGAGCGCGATCAGGATGCCCTCGAGCACGTGCGCCCGGGCCTCGGCCTGGCGGAGCTGGTACTGCGTCCGGCGGATGACCACCTCGCGCTGGTGCAGCACGTAGTAGTGGACCATCTCCTTCAGCGACAGCGTCCTCGGCACCCCGTCGACGAGGGCGACCATGTTGACCCCGAAGGTCGCCTGCATCTGCGTGTGCTTGTAGAGCTTGTTGAGCGCGACCTTCGGGATCGCGTCGCGCTTCAGCTCGATCACGAGGCGCATCCCGGAGCGGTCGGACTCGTCGCGGAGGTCGGAGATCTCGGTGATCTTCTTGTCGCGGACGAGGTCGGCGATCTTCATGATCAGGCCGCCGTCGCCGCCCTTGCGGACGGTGTAGGGGAGCTCGGAGACGATGATCGCCTCCTTGCCGCCCTTGATCGGCTCGATGTGGGCCTTGGCGCGGACCCGGACCGACCCGCGGCCGGACCGGTAGGCGGAGCGGATTCCCTCCGAGCCCATGATCGTGCCGCCACCCGGGAAGTCCGGCCCCTTGACGTGCTGCATCAGACCCTCGGTGTCGATGTCGGGGTCCTCGATGTAGGCCTGGACCGCGGCGATCACCTCGCCGAGGTTGTGCGGCGGGATGTTCGTCGCCATCCCGACGGCGATCCCCGACGAGCCGTTGACGAGCAGGTTCGGGAACCGCGACGGCAGGACCAGCGGCTCGGCCGAGGACTCGTCGTAGTTGGGACCGAAGTCGACGGTCTCAGCCTCGATGTCGCGGAGCATCTCGGTCGCCAGCCGGGCCAACCGGGCCTCGGTGTACCTCATCGCCGCCGGCGGGTCACCGTCGATCGAGCCGAAGTTGCCCTGGCCGTCGACGAGAACCTCGCGGAGCGAGAAGTCCTGGGCCATCCGCACGAGCGTGTCGTAGATCGACTGATCGCCGTGCGGGTGGTACTTGCCCATCACCTCGCCGACGATGAACGCCGACTTCCGGTACGGGCGGTTCGGCTGCAGGCCGAGGTCGTGCATCGCGTAGAGCACGCGGCGATGGACGGGCTTCAGCCCGTCGCGCACGTCGGGCAGCGCGCGCCCGACGATCACGCTCATCGCGTAGTCGAGGTAGGCGGAGCGCATCTCCGTCGAGATCTCGCGGATCTCGACGTTGCCTCCGCTCAGAACGTCCGAGGCCTCCATCTAGCCATCCACCTTCACGTTGTCGGTTGCGTCGTCTGCCGTCGTCCGTCCGTCGCGCCTAGACATCGAGCACGTCCACGTCGCGGGCGTTGTCGGTGATGAACTCCTTGCGGGGCTCGACCTTGTCCCCCATCAGGTCGCTGAACACGCGCTCGGCCATCGCCGCGTCGTCGATCGTGACCTGCAGCAGCGTCCGCGACTCCGGCGCCATCGTCGTCACCCGGAGCTGCTCGGCGTTCATCTCGCCGAGGCCCTTGAAGCGCTGCAGAGTGATCCCCTGGCGCGCCAGCTCGAGCACCGCCCGGCGCATGTCCCCGAACGACTCGGCCTCGCGGCTCTTGTCGCCGAGCGACACCGTCACCGGGGGCTCGCCGACCTGCTTCAGCAACGACGAGTGCACCTCGACGAGCTTTCGGTACTCGGTCGACGAGAACAGGTCGCTCGGCAGGTGGTGGGTGCGGGCGAGCCCCGACTTGCGGTGGATCGCCTTGACGACGAGCTCCTGCTCGGTCGACGAGATCAGCTCGGTCTCGTATCCCTCCCCCGCCGGGTCGTCGGCCTCGATCAGCTCGCGGACGCCGGCGATGCTCGCAGCCCCCTTGTCGAGGATCTGCGATTCGCTCAGGAACCGGACCCGGTCCTGGCCGTAGGCGGCCTGCAGCGAGCTGATCCAGCCCTCGTACTCCTTGAACGAACGGTTGAACCGCTGCCACTTGCTCTCCGAGAGCTTCGCGACCCCGCCCTCCTGGTCGACGATCTCGAACTTCTCGAACTTGTCGCGGAGCAGGAACGCCTCGAGCTCCGACTCCTTCTCGAGGTAGAGCTCGCGCTTGCCGTTCTTGGCCCGGTAGAGCGGCGGCTTCGCGATGTAGACGTAGCCGCGCTCGATCAGCTCCGGCATCTGCCGGTAGAAGAACGTCAGGATCAGCGTCCGGATGTGGGCGCCGTCGACGTCGGCGTCGGTCGTGATCACGAGCTTGTGGTAGCGCGCGTCCTCGATCTGGAACTCCTCGTGGACACCGGTGCCGATCGCGGTGATCAGGGACTGGACGGCGTCGTTGGCGAGGACCTTGTCGATCCGGTTCTTCTCGACGTTGATGATCTTGCCGAACAGCGGCAGGACCGCCTGCGTCGAGCGGTCGCGGGCCTGCTTGGCGGAGCCGCCGGCCGAGTCGCCCTCGACGATGAACAGCTCGGTCAGGCTCGGGTCGCGGACCGTGCAGTCGGCGAGCTTGCCGGGCAGCGTCGAGTTCTCGAGCGCCGACTTGCGGCGGGTGAGGTCGCGCGCCTTGCGGGCGGCGGCGCGGGCGCGGGCCGAGTCGATCGACTTGAGGACGATCCGGCGCGCGTCGGCGGGGTTCTCCTCGAGGAACTCCGAGAGCTTGCGGTTGACGATCGTCTGGACGAAGCCCTCGATCGGCGGGTTGCCGAGCTTGGTCTTCGTCTGGCCCTCGAACTGCGGGTCCTGGAGCTTCACCGAGACGACCGCGGTCAGGCCCTCGCGCACGTCGTCGCCGGACAGGTTCGGATCCTTCTCCTTCAGCATCCCCTTCTCGCGCGCGTAGGCGTTCAGGGTCCGGGTCAGCGCCGAGCGGAATCCCGACAGGTGCGAGCCGCCCTCGTGGGTGTTGATGTTGTTGGCGAACGAGAACAGCGACTCCTGATAGCCGGTGTTCCACTGCATCGCCACCTCGAGGGCGGCGTCCTCGGTCTCGCCCTCGATGAAGATCGTCTTCTTGTGCAGGGCGTCCTTCGTCGCGTTCAGGTGGGCGACGAAGTCGACCAGCCCGCCCTCGGCGTAGAACTCCTCGCTCTTGCCCTCGCCGCGCTCGTCGGTCAGGGTGATCCGCAGGCCGCGGGTCAGGAACGCGGTCTCGCGCATCCGCTCGGCCAGCGTCGCGGAGTCGTACTCGAGCTCGTCGAAGATCTCGGCGTCGGGAAGGAAGCTGATCAGCGTGCCGGTCGTCTTGCTCGCGGCGCCCTTCGTCAGCTCGTTCTGCGGCTTGCCGCGGACGTAGTCCTGCTCGTAGACGTTGCCCTCGGTGTTGATTTCCAGGTGGAGCCGTTCCGAGAGTGCGTTGACGACCGAGACGCCGACGCCGTGCAGGCCGCCGGAGACCTTGTAGCCGCCGCCGTCGCCGAACTTGCCGCCGGCATGGAGGACGGTGAGGACGACCTCGGCGGCCGGCCTCCCCTCCTTCTCCATGACGCCGACGGGGATCCCGCGGCCGTTGTCGACGACCGTGACGGAGTTGTCGGGGTGGATCGTCACCGCGACCGAATCGCAGTGCCCGGCGAGAGCCTCGTCCACGGAGTTGTCGACGACCTCGTAGACGAGGTGATGAAGGCCGCGGACACCGGTCGAGCCGATGTACATGCCGGGACGCTTGCGGACCGCTTCCAGTCCCTCGAGGACGGTGATGTCGTCCGCCCCGTAGTTGCCCTTTTTCCCGTCCTCTTCCTTCGCCTTCGCGTTGTCCGCCACTCGGTCCTTCCCGTTCGGGTGCTCAGTCAATAATGCCGTGCCCGGCGGCGGCTTCAGAGCCGCTGGGAGCCCGATTGGAAAGGGCTTCCGATGTTGAGGAAGCTCCTACCAGGGGGCGCGCCGGTCGGTTGACATAAGGATACCACTCACAGGCACTCGGCGCTCCTGCAGGGGAATACAAAATCCCTGCAAATGCGCCTATTCTGAAACGAATGTATGACCGAAAGTCAGCGATGGCGGGCGAGGTCGGCGGTAAACCGCAGCGCGGTGACGCGTTCGGCGCCGACCGCGGCGTCGAGTCGCTCCCGCAGCAGCTCGCCCATCAGCTCCAACTCCTGCGCCCAGGCACCGCTCTCGCAGGCGATCGTGACCCGCCCGTCGCGTTCGGCGACGGGCTCGGCGCGTTCGGCGATCTGGGGCCCGCAGACCCCCGGCCAGGCGGTCTGCACCTCGCCGAGCAACGTCTCCGGCGTCTGCTCGGCGATCAGGCGGTCGAGTGCCGAGCCGAGCTTCCGCGGTGCGCCCGATCGGTCGGACCGGCTCATCTCCCCTCCGCAGTCGCGACGCCGCCGGCGATCGCCAGCGCGGCGGCGGCGCGGGCGGGAACGTGGTCGATCTCGGTCGCGGTGATCAAGGCCTGACCCCCATCCTCGAGCATCGCGACCAGGCGCGCTCGCCGCTCCGGGTCGAGCTCGCTCATGACGTCGTCGAGGAGCAGCAGCGGCAGCTGCCGGCGCGCCGCCCGCAGCGCCTCACGCTCGGCGAACAGGAGCGCCAGCAGCCCGAGCCGCTGCTGGCCCTGTGATCCGTAGCGGCGCAGCGAGCGGCCGCCGAAGGAGAGCTCGACCTCGTCGCGATGGGGCCCGAACCCGGTGAAGCCGCGGGCGACGTCGCCGTCGCGACGCTCGGCGAGCTCGGCGACGATCCCGTCGGCGTCGAGCTCGCCGGTGCGCGGCCGGTAGGCGATCTCGGCGCCGCCGGCGAGCCCGAGGTCGGCGGCGGCGCGGGCGAAGGGCCCGGTCAGCTCGGCCGCGGCGGCGGCGCGGGCCTCGGTCAGCGGCACCGCCCGCTCGGCCAGCTCCCGGTCCCAGGCGGCGAGCTGGTCGGCGCCGCCGCCGCGCTTGATCCGCGCCAGCAGGTTGTTGCGCTGGGCGAGCGCCCGCGAGTACTCGCGGGGCAGCTCCGCCCGCGCCGGCCAGAGGGCCCCGGCGAGCCGGTCCACGTGGGCGCGGCGGGGCGACGGCGGGCCCTTCACGAGCGCGAGCCGATCCGGCATGAAGATCGAGATCGCCGGCCGGCGCCGGTCGTCGGACGACTGCGCCGGCGAGCCGTCGACCAGCCGCCGGCGCGCCTCGCCGCTGGAGATCGACGCCAGCATCACGATCGGGTCGGCCGACTCCCCCTGATCGGGCTCGAGCAGCGCCTCGACCCGCGCGAGCTCGCCACCGAAAGCGATCATCTCGCGCTCGCGGCGCGTCCGGCAGGAGCGCCCGGTCAGCGCGAAGAACAGCGCCTCCAGCACGTTCGTCTTGCCGGCGCCGTTGGGCCCGTGCAGGACGGTCAGCCCCGGACCGAGGACGATCGCGGCGTCCGCGAGGTTCCGGAACGAGTGCGGTACGACCCGCGCGACCCTCACTCGGCCCACCCAGGCTGATGTTGCGGCGCCGCGCTCCTCACGGCGGCCGCCATCTAGACGTTGAGGCGGATCGGCATCACGAGGTAGCTGAAGTCCTCCGACCCGGCCGGCTGCAGGAGTCCGGGCCGCAGCGGCGAAGTCAGACGCAGGACCAGTTCCTCGGTTTCGACGCTCTCGATGCCCTCGATGAAGAACTGCGGGTTGAAGGCGATCTCCATCGCCTCGCCGCTGAACGCGCACGGCATCGACTCCGCCGCGTCACCGATCTCGGGCGTCTCCGCCGCGACCGTCAGCTGACCCTCCTCGAAGGCCAGCTTCAGCGGCGCGTTGCGTTGGGCCAGGTAGCGGATCCGCCTGGTCACGTCGAGGAACTCGGAGCGCGGCAGCCGCACGTCGTGGTCGAAGGCGTCGGGCAGGAGCTGGCGGTAGCTCGGGAACTGGCCCTCGATCAGCCGCGACGACATGATCACGCTTCCGGCCCGGAAGATGATCTGGTTTCCCGGCAGCGCGATCTCGACCTCCTCGACCTCCTGCTGGGCGACGACCCGCGCCAGCTCCCGCATCGCCCGGGCCGGCACGTTCGCCTCGAACGGGCTCGGAGCGGCGCCCTCGAGCTCGGTCCGCTTGACGCTGAGTCGGTAGGAGTCGGTGGCGACCATGGTCAGCGTCGATTCCTCGACGCTGACGAGGATTCCGGTGAGGATCGGCCGGACCTCGTCCCGAGATGCCGCGCGGGCGACCCGGTCGACGGTCTCCGCCAGCGCCTCCGCCGGCATCTTCAGCAGATCGCCCTCGGGCTGCGGAAGCCGCGGGAAGTCCTCGGGATCGAGCAGGCGCAGGTGGAACTTGGCGGTGCCGGCGGTCAGCTCGACGTCACCCTTGTCCTTGCGCTCGCTCAGGGTCACGGTGCCCTGCGGCAGCGCCCGTGAGACGTCGGCGAGCAGCCGGCCCGGCAGCAGGATCTCGCCGTCGCCGTCGACCTCGGCATCGAGCTCGACCGAAACGGCCAGCTCTCCGTCGGTCGCTCGCGCGATCGCCCTACCCCCGGCGGCGACGAGCATGATCCCTCCGAGCGAGGGCAAGGTCGTCCGCGTCGACAGTGCCCTGGCTGCGGTCTGGAGCGCATCGAGCAGCGGATCGCGTTCGGCCTTCAGTTCCATCTGCATCCTCTTCCGGTAATCCAAGTTGATGTTAGTTCCGTGGAAACCCTTTCAGAACCCTGCGACGGCAGTGTAGGAGCGCCATCGCGGGTTGTGGACGGGGCTGTGGAGAAGTCCGTGGCGGTGGAATCCCGGCGCCGGCTCACGCGCCCTCCACCGTGATGTTGAGCCGCTCGTGGATTCGCTCGAGGGCCCTGTGGATATCGGAGCCGGGCTCGAGCTCGCGCTCGACCCGGCGGATCGAGTGCAGGACGGTCGAGTGGTCGCGGTCGAAGCCGCGGGCGATCTCGGCGAGTGAGAGGTCGGTCTGGTTGCGGGCCACGTACATGGCGAGCTGACGGCCGCGGACGAGGCTGGGGACCCGCCGCGGCGAGCGCATGTCGGCCAGCGAGAGATGGAGGACGTCGCAGACCGCCGCCTGGATCCGCTCGAGCCGCTCAGCGGCCGGCTCACGGACCGGGACCGCGTCGATCGGCTCGTGGTCGCCGCCGAGGGCGCGGCGGACCAGCTCGACGCTCGGGACCTCTCCGAGCATCGACGCGAACGCGGTGACCCGGGTGAGCGCGCCCTCGAGCCGGCGCAGGTTGCCGGGCGCGGCGCCGGCGATCTGCTGGAGGACCTCGAGGTCGGGGACCGGGATGCCGTGCTCGGCGGCGAGCCGCCGCAACAGCGTGATCCTGGTGGCGGGGTCGGGTCCCTGGAGCTCGACCGTCAATCCCCAGGCGAAGCGGTCGCGCATCCGCTCGCTGAGCCGTTCCATCGCCTCCGGCGGGCGATCGCTGGAGAGCACGATCTGGCTTCCCTGGGCGTAGAGCTCGTTGAAGGTGTGGAAGAACTCGTCCTCGGTCCGCTCCTTGCCCTCGAGGAACTGGACGTCGTCGATCAGCAGCACGTCGACGCCGCGATAGCGCTTCTTGAAGCGGTCGGTGGGGCGGCCGTCGCCACGCAGCGACATCACGAACTCGGAGGTGAAGCGCTCCGCCGTCGTGTAGGCGACGTCGAGGTCGGGGCGCTGTCCCCGCAGGTAGTTGGCGATCGAGATCAGCAGGTGGGTCTTGCCGAGGCCCGGCGATCCGTAGAGGAACAGCGGGTTGTAGGACTCGCCCGGCGACTCGGCGACGGAGAGCGCCGCCGAGTGGGCGAACCGGTTGCCGGAGCCGATCACGAAGTGGTCGAAGTCGAGCCCGGCCGCGAGCCCGGCGGGGATCGGGTCGGCGCCGGCCGGGCCGCCCTCCTCCCGGACGCCGGCGCCGGCCGGGGGGTCGGCGAAGGCGATCTCGGTGAAGCCCGGCGCCCGGCGCCGCAGGGCGTCGGTGGCGGCGGCGCCGTAGCGGCGCTGGAACCAGTCGCGGACCCGGTCGGGGCCGGAGACGTAGAGGCGGCTGCCCTGGATCCCGACCGCGCGCAGCGGTTCGAGCCAGTTCTCGAAGGCGGACGGCGGCAGCGTGTGGCGGAGCTCCTCGCGGACTCCGTCCCAGATCGTCGTCAGCTCTTGTCTCGAATCGCCTTGCAAGGTGGTGGGGAACGACGCCTCGGCCGGCGGCCGCCGGGAGGGTGCTCCGCGGCGATCATAGGTCCGCCGTGAGGCCCCGACGGGACGCTCGGCGACCAACTCCGCAAATCGCGTCATAACCCTCGGCCCGTCCTCCCTATACTGCGCCGTCCTGTGCGCCCGCCGGCACCGGCCCCGGGCCCCGGAAGGACCTACTTATGAAGCGAACCTGGCAGCCAAAGAAGAGAAAGCGCGCTCGCGTGCACGGCTTCCGTGCCCGCATGCGGACCCGTCACGGCCGCGAGATCATTCGCCGCCGTCGCCGCAAGGGCCGCAAGCGCCTCACGGTCTAGATCGTGTCCAAGGCGGGTGGCGAGGGTCGCAAGCGTGGTCGCCTCTCGCGCAGTGGAGACTTCGACCGTGCCTACCGGGACGGTCGCTCGCACGCGAACCGGTTCCTGGTCCTCTACGCCTTCCCGCGCGGCGACGACGCCGGCGAGGAGGTCCGCCTCGGCGTGTCGGTCGGCAAGAAGGTGGGCGGGGCGATCGAGCGCAACAAGGTGAAGCGGGCGATGCGGGAGTCCTTCTGGGGCCTCTCCGACCGCCTGCCGGACGGCTACGACTTCGTCCTCGTCGGCCGCAGCGGCGTCGCCGGCCTGATCGACCGCGAGGGCACGGCCGGGCTGACGGCGTCGCTGTCGTCCCTGCTCGACGAGGCGGGCGAGTGAGCGTTGCACGTGAAACGGGGATCGGCGGCGGAGCTGCCGGCGTTGCACGTGAAACGGAGCCGCGACCGGGCCCGATTGCGGCGCTCGCGCTGCTCCCGATCCGCTTCTACCGCCGGTTTCTCTCCCCCGCGCTCGGCCAGCGGTGCCGCTACTACCCGACCTGTTCGGCCTACGCCGAGGAGGCGGTACGCGAGCTCGGGGCGTTTCGCGGCATCATCCTCGCCGCGTGGCGGGTCCTACGATGCAATCCCTTCAGCCCGGGCGGGATCGATCCGCTGACCGACCGCACCCTCTTCCGCCACTCCCGAACCCGCACCGAGAGAGCCACTGAACGATGAACCTGCCAGTCGCATCGATCTTCACCGACATCCCCGAGCAGATCATCCTGTTCTTCCACGACACGCTCCACCTCGGGTGGGGACCGTCGATCGTCGCCCTCGTCTTCGTCGTCCGCCTGGCGATCCTGCCGATCTCGATGAAGCAGATCCGCTCGATGCGGGCGCTTCAGGAGCTGCAGCCGCAGCTCAAACAGATCCAGGAGAAGCACAAGGACGACAAGCAGGCCCAGCAGCAGGCGATGATGAAGTTCTACCAGGAGAACGAGATCAATCCACTGGCTTCGTGCCTGCCGCTGCTGCTGCAGATCCCGGTCTTCATCTCGCTCTACTACATGCTCAAGAGCGACAGCTTCCAGGCCGACGTCGAGGCTGCACCCCCGGAGGGCTGGCTGTTCATCCCGAACCTGATCATCCCGCCGGAAGGCGCCGTCGCGGCCGTCCTCGTCGTCCTGTTCATCATCACCCAGCTCGCTTCGGGCCTGGCGATGTCGGTTCGCGGCCAGGGCATGGAGGGACCGCAGAAGTACATCATCTACGGACTGCCGTTCCTGTTCGCGCCGTTCGTGCTCCAGTTCGAGGCGGCGCTCTCCGTCTACTGGATCTCGACGAACCTCTGGACGCTCGGGCAGCAGCAGGTTGTGCATTCGCTGATGGGACCGATCAAGAAGCCGACGGAGGAGGAGCTCAAGGAGGCAAAGCCGCCTCCACCCCCGCCGCGCAAGAAGAAGAAGAAGGGTGGGAGAACGCGATGAGCGAGATCGAAGAGATTCCCGAGGAGCCGGCCGAGCGCGTCCGCGCGATCGTCGACCGCGTGCTCGACGAGATCGACCTCGACGCCGAGGTCGAGGTCAGCGAGACCGACGACGAGATCTTCGCCGAGATCGACGGTCCCGACGAGCTCGGGGTCCTGATCGGCCGCCGCGGCCAGACCCTCGACGCCCTGCAGCTGCTCTGCTACCGCGCCGCCTCGCTCGGCGTCAGCGAGCGCAAGCGGGTGACCCTCGACGCCGCCGGCTACCGCGAGCGCCGCCGGGTGCTGCTCGAGGAGGAGGCGGTCGTCGCAGCCCAGCGCGCCGTCCGCAACGACGAGCCGGTCCGGCTCGAGCCGATGTCGGCCAGCGAGCGGCGCATGGTTCACGAGGTCCTCAAGGACCGCAGCGACGTCGAGACCTACAGCGAGGGCGACGAGCCCGAGCGCCGGATCGTCGTCGCGCCCCTGATCTCCGACTGATTCCTGACGGCCAGGCGGACGAGGTGAGCGGCCAGGCGGACCCGCTGCCCCAGCCGGTGCTGACCGACGCCGCCCGCGCGAAGCTCGAGCCCGTCCTCGCGCTGCTGGCGGCCGACGCGACCGCGCCGAGCGCCGTGATCGAGCCCGAGCGCGCCCGGGTCGTCCACATCGCCGACAGCCTCAGCGGCCTCGGGTTCGCCGAGCTCGCTCGGGCCCGCCGGATCGCCGACGTCGGCGCCGGAGCCGGGTTTCCCGGCCTGGTGCTCGCTGCGATGCTCCCCGACGCCCAGGTCGACCTGATCGAGTCGATCGGCCGCAAGTGCGAGTTCATCGACCGAGCGGCGGCGGCGGGCGGGATCGAGAACGCCCGGGCGGTCAACGCGCGCGCCGAGGAGTGGGCGCAGGCGGGGGCACCCGGGCGCGAGGCCTACGAGGCGGTCACGGCCCGCGCCGTCGCCCGGCTCAGCACGCTGGCCGAGCTCGCCTCGCCGCTGCTGGGGATGGGCGGCGTGCTCGTCGCCTGGAAGGGGAGGAGGGATCCGGGTGAGGAGGCCGAACTCGAACGCGGGGCTCCCCGGCTCGGAGTCGCCCCGATCGAGATCCGCAGCGCCGATCCCTACGCGGGGAGCCGGAATCGCCACCTCCACCTGATTCGCAAGGACGGCCCGACGCCGGAGGATCTGCCGCGCCGGCCGGGCATGGCCAAGAAGCGCCCCCGAGGCGTGATCTAGAGTCGCGCGGCGCAATGGGTTTCGTCTACGCGATCGCGAACCAGAAGGGTGGGGTGGGAAAGACCACCACCACCGTCAACCTCGCCGCCTGCATCGCCGAGACCGGCAAGCAGACGCTCGTCGTCGACCTCGACCCGCAGTGCAACGCGACGGTGACGCTCGGGCTCGACCGCGAGGCGCGCCCCTCCTCCTACGACACGCTCTGCGGCGACGTCTCGATCGCCGAGGCGGCGCGACCGACCGACACCGACAACCTCTGGGTCGTCCCCGCCAACCGCGATCTCGCCGGCGCCTCCGTCGAGCTGCCCGGACTCGAGCGCTCCGAGTACCGATTGCGCGACGGGCTCGGCCCGGTGCGCGAGCGCTTCGCCGCGACCTTCCTCGACTGCCCGCCCGCGCTCGGGCCGATCACCGTCAACGCGCTCGCCGCCGCCGACCGGGTGATCGTCCCGGTCCAGGCCGAGTACCTGGCGCTCGAGGGGCTCGTCCAGTTCCTCGACACGCTCCAGACGGTTCGCCGCCAACTCAACCCGGGACTGGTTCTGACCGGGATTGCGATCACCATGGCAGATGACCGCACCCGTCTCTCCCAGGATGTCGAGCACGAATTGAAGGATCACTTCACCGACTTGGTACTCGAGACCGTCATACCTCGCAGCGTCCGCCTCGCGGAGGCGCCGAGCTTCGGGTTGCCGGTGACCGAGCATGCACCCGACTCGCGCGGGGCGACCGCCTATCGCGCGCTCGCCGGGGAGGTGCTGGCCCGTGGCTAGGAAGGCGGGGATGGGCCGCGGTCTCGCGGCGATCCTGCCGGAGTCGCACGAGCTCTCCGAGCCCGCCTACCGCGACGTCCCCGTCGAGCTGATCAAGCCGAACTCCGGACAGCCGCGGAGGTCCTTCGACGACGACGCCCTCGATCGCCTCGCCGAGTCGATCGCCGAGAGCGGCGTCGTCCAGCCGCTCGTCGTCCATCCGCTCAGCGACGGGCGCTACGAGCTGATCGCCGGCGAGCGCCGCTGGCGGGCCGCCCAGCGGGCGGGGCTGGCCACGGTCCCGGCGATCCTCCGCACCGAGGATGAGACGAAACGCCTGCAAATCGCAGTAATCGAGAACATGGCGCGCGAGGACTTGAACCCGGTCGAGGAGGCCCGCGCCTGTGCGGCGCTGGTCGAGGAGCTCGGCGTCAGCAAGGAGGAGGTGGCGCGCCGGGTCGGTCGCAGCCGCTCGACGATCTCGAACCTGATCCGGCTGCTCGACCTCCCCGACCAGGTGATCGTGATGCTCGAGGGCGGCGAGCTCAGCGAGGGCCACGGCCGGGCGCTGCTCGCCGCCAAGGGCCAGGACAAGCGCCGCAAGCTCGCCCGCCGGGCCGTCGCCGAGGGCTGGTCGGTCCGTGAGACCGAGCGCCGGGTGAAGGGAGAGGGGGAGACGCCCGTCCGCAAGCCTCGCGAGCTCCATCCCGACGAGGAGGCGGCGATCGGCAAGGCCGAGGACGCCCTCGAGCGGGCGCTCGGCCACGACGTCAGGGTCCGGGCCGGGGCGAGCGGGCTGACGGCGCAGATCCGCTTCGAAGACCTCGACGAGGTGCTCGCGTTGACGAAGGCGCTGCGCCGGAAGTAGGCGTTCCCCCCGGCGTCTAATATCCGCGACCGCGGGCGATTAGCTCAGTTGGTTAGAGCGCGTCTCTGATAAGGACGAGGTCCCTGGTTCGAATCCAGGATCGCCCACTTGCAACGAATGCAGATCTACGGCGTCAGCTTCGACATGGTCGGCAAGCAGCCGATCGTGCTGCTGAAGACGGCCGACGGGAACCGCTTCCTGCCGATCTGGATCGGCCATCCCGAGGCCGCCGCGATCCTGATGAAGCTGCAGGGGGCGAGCACCCCGCGGCCGATGACCCACGACCTGTTGGCCGACCTGCTCGACAACATCGACGCGAAGTGCGAGCGGGTCGCGGTCACCGAGCTCCGCGACAACACCTTCTACGCGACGATCACGATCTCGGTCGACGGAGCCGAGGTCGAGATCGACTCCAGGCCCTCCGACGCCCTCGCCCTCGCGGTGCGCTGCGACGCGCCGATCTACGCCGCCGAGGAGGTCATCGAGGAGTCCTCGATCGAGTTCGAGCACGAGGTCGAGGATCAGGAGGAGGTCGTCGAGAAGTTCAAGGACTTCCTCGACGAGGTCACCCCGGAGGACTTCGCCGGCGGCGAGGACGAGCCGCCTCGGGACTGACTGAGGTCCGGCCGGTGGACGTCTTCACCATCGGTTTCACCCAGACCACCGCCGAGGACTTCTTCCGCCGCCTCGCCGATGCCGGGGTCGTCCGCGTTCTCGACATCCGCCTCCGCAACGACTCCCAGCTGGCCGGCTTCGCCAAGGCCCGCGACCTTCCCTATTTCCTCCGCGAGCTGATCGGCGCCGATTACGCCCACGAGCCGTTGCTCGCGCCGACGGCGGAGATCATGGACGCCTTCAAGAAGCACAAGGGCAGCTGGGACGACTTCGCCCCCGATTTCCGCGGCCTGCTCGCCGAGCGTGCGGTCGAGGACGTCCTCGACCGCGGCGACTTCGAACGCCCGACGGCGCTCCTCTGCAGCGAGGCGAGCGCCGAGCACTGTCACCGCCGCCTCGTCGTCGAGTACCTGGCCGGGCACTGGGGGGAGATGAGGGCCGTACACCTCTGATCACGGGGCGCCGCTTCGCCTGCACCGTGGCCAGAACCGCGACGGAATGCGGCGCCGATCCGGCCCACGTGGCATTCGGGGCGCGATCAGTCGCGCAGCGCGAGCTCGAGCGCCCGCTCGACGAAGCGCTCGAACGAGATCCCGGCGGCCTCGGCGGCGATCGGGAGCAGCGAGGTGTCGGTGAGGCCGGGGACCGAGTTGACCTCGAGCACCTGGGGGCCGGCGTCGGCGTCGAGCATCACGTCGACGCGGGCGAATCCCTCGCAGCCGAGCGTCTCCCAGGTCCGGAGGGCGACGTCTCCGACGGCCGCCGCCTCGGCGGGGTCGAGGTCGGCCGGGCAGGCGTAGCGGGTGCGGCCGATCTCGTAGCGGGCCTCGTAGTTGAAGACGTCCGCCTGCTCGGGGATCGCCTCGACGATCGGCAGCGCCTCGCCGTCGAGGACCGAGACGGCGAGCTCGCGGCCGGCGACGTGGCGCTCGATCAGGACGCGATCGTCGTAGCTCAGCGCGGCCACCAGCGCCGCCGGGACGTCCTCGGCGGCGCCGGCGAAGCGGACGCCGAGGGCCGATCCCTGGGCCGCCGGCTTGACGACCAGCGGCAGGCCGAGTCCCGCCTCGATCTCGCCGAAGGCGTCGGCGGCGCCGAGCTCGCGGAAGGCGGCGGCGCCGAAGGCGACCCAGTCGGGGGTCGGGATCCCGGCCGAGCGCATCCGGTGCTTGGACTGGACCTTGTCCATGCAGAGGACGCTGGCCCCGATCCCGGGCCCGGTGTAGGGGATGCCGAGCAGCTCGAGCAGCGACTGGACCGTGCCGTCCTCGCCGCCGGGCCCGTGGAGGGCGATGAACGCGGCGTCGGGCCGCTCGTCCTTGAGCCGGGAGACGAGCCGCTCGTCGGCGTCGATCGGGACGACCTCGTGGCCGAGCGCCCGGACCGCGTCCTCGACCCGCGCGCCCGACTGCAGGGAGACGACCCGCTCGAGCGAGCGCCCGCCCTTCAGGACCGCGACCCTCATGGCTCCCGCGACGGTCGCCGGTGAAAGGGCAGGACCTCGCCCGTCACCCCCTCATCCGAGCGCGAGTCCTCGGCGGCTTCGCCCGGACCCGAAGCGGAGGACGCAGCCGGATGATCCCTGCCCGGAGCGGAGGACACGACCGGGTGACTACCGGTCATCGTCTCGTAGAGGCCGACCTGCTCGTCGACGACGGCGCCGATCCGGCGGATCCCCTCGACGATCTCGTCCTCGGTCTGGGCGGAGAAGTTGAGCCGCATCGAGCCGCTGCCGCGGCCGTCGACGAACGCCGCCTCGCCGGGCACGAACGCCACGTTCTCGCGCAGCGCCTTCGCCAGCAGGTCGGTCGTGTCGATGTAGTCGGGGAGCGTCGCCCAGACGAACAGGCCGCCCTCGGGCTCCGACCAGCTCGCCTGCCGCGGGAAGTAGCTCGCGAGCGCCCGCAGCATCGCGTCGCGCCGGGAGCGGTAGACGTCGCGGAGCTCGCCGACGTAGTCGAGCCAGCGACCCTCGCCGAAGTACTCGCGGACGAAGAACTGGCTCAGCGTCGAGGTGCAGAGGTCGGCCGCCTGCTTGCCGAGCACGAGCTTCGCGCGGACCGGCGGCGGCGCGCAGACCCAGCCGATCCGGATCCCGGGGGAGAGGATCTTCGAGAACGTGCCCATGTAGAGGACGTAGTCGCCGCCGTCGAGCGAGTAGAGCGTCGGCAGCCCCTCGCCCTCGTAGCGCAGCAGCCCGTAGGGGTTGTCCTCGACGAGCATGATCTCCCGCTCGCGGGCGATCTCGACGAGGCGCCGCCGCCGGTCGAGGCTGAGGGTGACGCCACCCGGGTTCTGGAAGGTCGGCACCGAGTAGATGAACTTCGGCCGCTTCCCTTCGGCGTCGAGGCTCGCGAGCAGCTCCTCGAGCA
This sequence comes from uncultured Conexibacteraceae bacterium, assembly GCA_963784885.1. GTDB lineage: Bacteria > Actinomycetota > Thermoleophilia > Solirubrobacterales > 70-9 > RHKX01. The sequence goes on along the minus strand of CAWATA010000007.1, from coordinate 31,701 downwards.
GGTCGATCCGCATCCCCTCGTCGTCCATCTCGACCTGGCGGGTGTCGGCTTCGTAGGAGCAGAAGACCGGCACCGCGCCCGGGTAGGTCGGGCCCTCGGCGATGACGACGTCGCCGGGGTCGATCAGCGCCTTGCAGATCAGATCGAGCGCCTGCTGGCCGCCGGAGGTGACGATGACGTCATCGGGATCGGGATGCATGTCCTCGGCCCGCATGACGTCGGCGATCACCGCGCGCGTCTCCGCGAATCCCTCGGTCGGCCCGTACTGCAGCGCCTTCGCGCTCGACTCCTGCGCGATCCGCGTCATCTGCGCGGCGAACGACTCGGGCGGGAAGGTGGAGGTGTCGGGGAAGCCGCCGGCGAGCGAGATCACCTCGGGGCGGGACGTGATCTCCATCAGGTCCCGCATCGCCGACGAGCGCATCACCGTCGTCCGCTGGGCGAACAGGCCCGCGTAGCGGGCGACGTCGGAGGAGGTCGTGTGCGAGCGGCGATGCGGCCGCCGGCCGGTCTCGCCTGCTGCTGCGCCGGTGGGACGGGCGGGGTCCATCGCGCAAGTATGAACTAGGCTGCCCGCGCAGATGGACCTGTTCATGGCGATCTGCCAGGGCCTCGGGCTCGCCCTCGCCGTCGGAATCGGCGGTCCGATCGCGGCGCTCTTCATCGCGATGATGGCCGCGCTCGGCTCCGGCATCCAGCCCGACGGCACCGACTACCGCTTCCTGTCGGAGACCTGGTTTCTGGTGACGATGCTCGCGATCGTCGTCGTCTTCATGTTCGCGCGCGGCCGCGAGGCGATGCGCGGCCCCTCGATCGCGGTGCTGGCCGCGATCGGCGCGATCGTCGCCGCGGCGTCGCTGGCCGAGGAGGGGGAGCACGCGATCATCGGGATCGTCATCGGGGCGGTCGCCGCCGCGTTCGCCGCGAACGTGTCGTTCTCGGTCCTCGCCGGGGCGATCAAGCGCGCCGAGGGCAACGAGCCGGGCAGCGAGGAGGCCGACGCCGCCAACTTCATGATCGTCGCCTTCGCCGCGGCCGGGATCGTCCTCGCCGCCGTCAGCCTCTTCCTGCCGCCGGTCTCGCTGCTCGCCCTCGCGGCGTTGATCTGGCTCGCGGTCAGCCGCCGCCGCCGGGCCGGCGAGAAGTACGAGGGCCTGCGCATCCTCCGCTGACCCGAGCCGCACCAGGCCCGCGACGGTGAGGTCGATCGCGGCAGCTCCGAGGGCGCGCCGGCGCCGTTCCCCCGGGTCGGCCGTTCGCCGCAGCCGGTGATCCGGATCCGGCTTCGCTTCGTAGCGATGGCTTGAAGGGGGAGACCCTGCTAGCGAAGGAGTCCGAAGTGACCGATTCGAAGACAATCTCCAAGACCATGATCCGGCAGCGCCTGATCGCCGTCGCAGCAGCCGCTGCAGCGCTGATGATGGTGACCGCCGCCACCGCCGAGGCGAAGTCGCTCGGTACGACGACCCTGAAGCCGAACGCCCCGACGTTCAAGACCCTCGCGGGTCTCGGCATCTCGGTCACCCCGACGAAGCCGGCCAAGGCGGCCAACGGCGGCATCGCCTTCCCGATCACGGGCGCGAACCTGTCGCCGAACCTCACCGGCTCGATCAAGCACAAGGGCGGTCTGAAGTTCAAGAGCTCGCACGCGAAGCTCAAGGTGAAGAACTTCATCGTTCGGATCACGAACAAGAAGGCGAAGCTCGTCGCCTTCGCCGGCAAGCAGAAGGTCAGGCTGCTGACCCTCGATCTGCGCAAGGCGAAGCTCACGAACGGCGGCAAGACCGTCAAGCGGGTCAAGGCGAAGCTCGCGGGCCCGGGCGCCGAGGCACTCTCGGCGACCTTCGGCGCTCACATCGCGAAGGGGACCCCGATCGGCCGGGTCCAGGTCGCCTTCAAGTAGGCGCAGCGCAAATCACGGGGGAGTCGAGCGGGGCGGCCTTCGGGCCGCCCCGTCTCGTGCGGACTCAGCCGAGTTTCGTGACCTCGTCACCGACGGTGATGTCCCCGGCCACGACGACCTTCGCGTTGAGCCCGCGCAGCCGCATCCGCCTGCCGGTCTCGGAGTTGACGATCTTGAGCGCGTCGACGCCGAAGCGGCGGGAGAACTTGCCGCAGCCGAGGTGCGGCGCCGCCGTCACCTCCAGGACCGCATCGCCGATCGCCAGGCGGGTGCCGGCCGGCAGGTTGTCGGCGCTCAGGTCGAGGTCGACGTAGAGCTGGTCGCCGGCCTCGGCCCAGTCGGCGCCGTCGGCGCTGTCGGCGAAGAGCGCCGCCGACCGGGCGTTCATCACGGTGATCTGCGCATCCGGATCGGGACCGCCGTCGGCCGTGGACGAGGTCTGCCGCCGCGACCACATGTCCCCGACGAGACCCAGGTCCAGGTCGAGCCGCCCGGAGTCGGCGATGACCCTGGACTCCTCCTCGGGCCGGGTCACGATCAGCTCGAGACGCCCGCGGTCCGCCGGGGATTCGCTGACGCCTTCGAGTCCGGACTCCAGTTGCTCGCGTTCGACGGCGGCCACGAATCCGATCCTACGCTCCCGCCCGGTTCTGCAAACCTCCCGAGCCCCGATGGCCGCCGAGAAGCGACAACGGAAGCTGGTGCTGGTCGTCGTCGACTCGCTCCGCGCCGACATGCTGCTGAAGACGGTCGAGGCCGGCGACGCCCCGACCTTCAAGAAGCTGATCGCCCGCGGCGAGCTGGTCGGTGACTGCGTCTCGTCGTTTCCGTCGGTGACCCCCGTCTGCACCTCGGAGATCACGACCGGGGTGCGCCCCGATCGCCACCTGATCCCGGGGATGAACTGGTACCGGCGCTCGGAGGAGCGCTACGTCGAGTACGGCTCCTCGTTCGAGGCGACGCGCGCGTTCGGGCTCTTCCGCTCGCTCTACGACACCGTCTACAACCTCAACATGGGGCACCTCAACTACGAGACCCCGACGCTGTTCGAACGGCTCGCCGATGCCGGTCACCGGACCGCCTGCACACCGTTTCTGATCTACCGCGGCCGGACCCGGCACGAGGTCGGCCTCGAGGGCCTGCTGAAGGCGTTCGCCAACGCCGCCAAGTTCCACCACGCGGTCTGGGGCCCCGAGGAGCTCTTCTACGGCGAGCTCTACTCCTCCCGCAAGGTCGACGCGAAGCCGACGCTGGCGCGACCGGCCACCCGCGACGCCTACTCGGCCGCCGCCGCCCGCGACCTGGTCGAGCACGATCTCTACGACTTCCTCCTCTACTCGCTGCCCGACGTCGACTACTACTCCCACAAGGACGGGCCGGAGCAGACGCGGGAGGCGATCGCGCTCGCCGACGACGCGATGGCCGAGCTCGTCGGCGCCCACGGCGGCATCGACCGCTTCCTCGCCGCCAACGCCGTGATCGTCGTCTCCGACCACGGCCAGAGCTTCGTCGAGCACCCGCTCGAGCTCCAGGCGGTGCTCGGCGAGCGCTGGCAGGTGCTGCAGCCGAACGCCGAGCTGACCGATGCCGACCAGCTCGCGGTCGGCCCGAGCGGCCGCGGGGCCGCCGTCTGGCTGCTGCCCGGCGATGAGGACGAACGGGCGCGGCTCGGCGCCGAGGTCTCCGCCCACCTCGAGCACGAGGTCGACGGCGTCGACCTGCTCGCCTGGATCACCCCCGAGGGGGACGAGCACGGGCGCTGGGCGGCGGTCAGCGGCAGCGGCATCGAGCTCCGCTTCCGCCCCGGCGGCGCGGTGACCGACCGCCGCGGCCGGACGTGGGAGCTCGACGGCGACCCGGCGGCGCTCAGCGGCCGCGTCCACGCCGGCCGCTTCGTCAGCGACGACTACCCGGACGCGCTCGCCCGCCTCTGGGCGGCGCTCAACAACCCGAACGCCGGTGACATCCTCGTCAGCCTCGCGACCGGTTGGGAGTGCGTCGACTGGGGCGGCGGCAACCACATCCCGGGCGGCAGCCACGGATCGCTGCTGGCGACGGACTCGCTCGGGACGCTGCTCACGGTCGGCGTCGACGGCGAGCGGCCGGAGCGCGAGCAGTGGGCGATCAGCGACGTCTACGGCCTGATCGAGGGCCATTTCGGGCTCGGGAACTAGGATTGGTGTGGTGGGGACCGACCTCCAGACAGGAGAGGGGGCGGCCGTGCAGCCGCCCCCCGGACGATGGGATGCCGCCGCCGATTGGGCCTGGAGGCTGATCAGGCGCGTCCATCTCGGCACGAAGGAGCCGGCCAACTGGCTCCAGCTCTTCCACTTCGGGGTCGTCGGCGGCACCGGCTACGTCGTCAACCTGATCGTCTTCACGCTGCTGACCAAGGGCGGCGACGTCAACCACCTGCTCGCCGCGGTCGGCGCCTTCGTCGTCGCGGTCACCAACAACTTCCTCCTCAACCGCCACTGGACGTTCCGCCGGCAGGGCTCGAAGGATTCGCACGCGGGCTTTCAGGCGGCGCGGTTCTTCACCGTCAGCGTCGTCGGCCTCGGCGTCAACCTCGCGATCCTCGAGTTGCTCGTCTCCGGCGCCGGCATGCCCGAGCTGCCGAGCCAGGCGATCGCGGTCGCGCTGGCCACGCCGGTCAACTTCATCGGCAACAAGCTCTGGACGTTCGACCGCTGATCGAGCGGGCCGGCCGGCCGCGGCTGGCATAGTTCCCCCATGGTCAACTTCAGCAAGCTCTCCGCCCGAGCACAGAAGGCGAAGGATCTGATCGATCAGCAGGGCGGCACCGACGCCCTCAAGGCGAAGGCCGACCGGATGAAGGGAATCGCCGGGGGCCGAGGGCTCGGTCTCCGACAAGGCCAAGGCCGCCGCGCGGGTGGCGCGCGAGAAGCCGAAGCCGGAGGACCAGGAACCGCAGCAGTGAGCGCCGTCACGCCGGCGTGAGGCGCGCCGGGGCGATCATCTGTGCCGTCCTCGCGACGGTGCTCGGGGCGCTGGCGCTGGCGGCGACCGCGCCGGCCGAGGGCACGACCCCGGTCACGTCGGGCTTCCCCGAGCAGCCGTCCGACTACGAGGTCTCCGCCGAGGCGGCCGTCAAGGTCGCCGACACCGACCCGAAGATCGTCGCCCGGAAGGCGGAGCTGACCTCGGAGGACTCGCTGACCGCCGACGTCAAGGCGGAGGCCGTCCGGGTCTGGGAGGTCGGCTACTACCTGAACGGCACCAAAGTCAACCTCGTGATCGTCGACGGCGAGACCGGGGCGGTGACGCAGTCGTGGACCGGGCCGGCGGTCGACTGGCCGATGGCGCGCGGCAAGCCCGGGCAGTTCGGCCACATCCTCAACTCGCCCTGGGTCTGGATCCCGCTCGCCCTGATCTTCCTCGCGGGCCTCTTCGACTTCCGGCGCTGGCGCAAGTGGGTCCATCTCGACCTGCTCGTGCTGCTCGGCTTCGGGGTCAGCCAGGCCTACTTCAACGCCGCCGAGATCGGCACGTCGGTCCCGCTCGTCTATCCGCTGCTCGCCTACCTGCTCGCTCGCATGCTCTGGATCGGCTTTCGCGGTCATGGCCTCGATCGCTCGGCGGGGGAGGGGCTGCGCCCGAGCATCCCGGTCTGGCTGATGACGACCGCGGTCGTCGCTCTGATCGTGCTCCGCCTTGTCGGCAACCTCGGCGACTCCGGCGTCATCGACGTCGGCTACGCCGGCGTGATCGGTGCCGACAAGATCACCGACGCGAAGCCGATCTACGACGACTCCTTCCCCGACGACAACCCGACCGGCGACACCTACGGCCCCGCCAACTACTTCGCCTACGTGCCGTTCGAGGCGGCGCTGCCTTGGCGCGGGGGCTGGGACGACCTCCCGGCCGCCCACGGGGCGACGATCTTCTTCGACGCCGCGACCCTCGCCGGCCTCTTCGCGCTCGGCCTCGTCCTCGCCCGCCGCCGGCGCAGCGCCGACGATCCCGGTGACGAAGACGTCCCGCTCGAGCCGGCGAGCGAGCCGCGGGGCGGCCGCGTCCGCCGCCGCCTCGCCGTCTGGTTCCCCGACCGCGAGGGCAACGTCCTCGGGCTGACCCTCCTCTTCGCCTGGGTCGCCTACCCCTACACCGCGTTCGTGATGCAGAGCAACTCCAACGACGAGCTGATCAGCGCGCTCGTCGTCTGGAGCCTCGTCGCCTTCGCGAGCCCGCTCGCCCGCGGGTCGCTGATCGCGATCGCCGGGATGGCGAAGTTCGTGACCCTGCCGCTCGTCCCCCTCTACGCCGCGGGCGGGCGCGGGATCCGGCTCCGCACCCGCGCCGACCGGCGCTACGCGCTGCGCCCGCTCGTCCTCTTCGCGCTCGCGTTCCTGTTCTTCACGGCGCTCCTGCTCGCCTACCCGGCCGTCGACCCCGGCCTCTCGATGTTCTGGGAGCGGACGGTCCAGACCCAGCTCGAGCGCGAGAGCCCGTTCAGCATCTGGGGCCAGAACGACCTCGAGTGGCTGCACACCGCGCTCAAGGCCGGCGTCGTCCTGCTCGGGATCGTCGTCGCCTTCTTCCCGTGGCGGCGGACGCTGATTCAGATCGCCGCCCTCGCCGCGGCGCTGATCATCGGCGTCGAGATGCTCCTCGAGCACTGGTTCTACCTCTACATCCCCTGGTTCCTCGGGCCGCTGCTCGTCGCGATGGTCGCCCGCGACGCCGACGACGTCTCCGCCGACACACCGATCCGCCGGATCGGGTAAGAGTCGCGGCGATGCCGACGACGCCCCGGATCTATCGGCCGCAGATCGCGGCGACGCTCCGCGAGCGCGGCGAGGTGACGCCGCTCGAGCTCTTCTTCGACCTCGTCTTCGTCCTCGCGATCACCCAGTGCACGGCGCTGATGGCCGACGAGCCGACCTGGGAGGGGCTGGTCAAGGGCCTGCTCGTGCTCGGCGTCCTCTGGTGGGCGTGGGTCGGCTACTCGTGGCTGACCAGCACCGTCGACCCGGAGGAGGGGGCGGTCCGGATCGTGATCTTCGCGGCGATGGCGGCGCTGCTCGTGATCTCGCTCTGCGTCCCACAGGTGTTCGAGGACCTCGGGCTCGTCTTCGCCGGCGCCTACGCGGTCGTCCGCGCCGCCCACATCGCCCTGTTCCGGCTCGCCAGCGTCGACGACGCCGACCTGCGCGCCTCCACCAACGGGCTGGCGGTCAGCACCGCGATCAGCGTCGGCCTGCTCGTGATCGCCTCGCAGCTCGACGGCGTCGAGCAGGGGGCGCTCTGGCTGCTGGCGCTCGCCCTCGACATGGCCGGCCCCTACTTCTTCGGCTCCGAGGGCTGGCGGATCGTTCCCGAGCACTTCGCCGAGCGCCACGGCCTGATCATGATCATCGCCCTCGGCGAGTCGATCGTCGCGATCGGCGTCGGCGCCGAGGAGACGCTGACGTTCGGGATCTCGGTGGCGGCGGTGCTCGGGATCGCGCTCGCGTGCACGCTCTGGTGGGCCTACTTCGACGTCGTCGCGCTCGTCGCGGCGCGCCGGCTCGCGAACGCGGCGCCCGGCCGCGAGCAGAACGAGATCGCCCGCGACTCCTTCAGCTACCTGCACTTCCCGATGGTCGCCGGGATCGTCCTGCTCGCGCTCGGCCTGAAGAAGACGATCGGCCACGTCGACGAGCCGCTGAAGATCGAGGTGGCGACGGCGATGCTCGGCGGCCTCGGCGTCTACCTGCTCGCCCACGTCGCCTTCCGCTGGCGCAACGTTCACCGCTTCAGCACCCAGCGCCTCGTGACCGCGCTCGTCCTCGCGGCGCTGATCCCGCTCGCGGTCGAGATCCCGGCGATCGCGACCCTGGCGATCGCCACCGCCGTGATGACGGCGATGATCCTCTACGAGCTCTGGCGCTTCCGCGAGTTCCGCGACCGCCTCCGCCACCAGGCGGCGCCCGAGCCGGAGCCGTCCGCCCCCGCCAGCTGGGACTGAGCTCGGCCCGCTCCGACCGGCGCCGATCGGCACCGATTGGCATCGAGCGGCGCCCACGGCGCCGCCTGCCGCCGATCGCCTGTCAGGGCCACGATTTCCAGTATATGACCATGGTAATCTGACCATGGTCATGCAGCACATCAGCGCCAGCCGATTCAAAGCGCAGTGCCTGGCGATCCTCGACGAGGTCGCCGAGGCGGGGTCCGAGCTCGTGATCACGAAGCGCGGCAAGCCCGTCGCCCAGCTGGTGCCCGTCGACGAGGACGCCTCGCTGATCGGGTCGGTCGAGCAGCTGGTCGGCGACGACGAGCTGGCCGAGCCGATCGAGGGCGAGTGGGACGCCACCGTCCCTCCGGCCGATTGACGGTCCTCCTCGACACCCACGCCTGGATCTGGTGGGCCGCCGATCCCGATCGCCTGAGCGAGCGAGCGGCCTCGGCGATCGCCGAGGCCGGCACCGTCCTGCTCGCATCGATCTCCTGCTGGGAGGTCGCCATGCTCGCCGCGAAGGACCGCATCCGCCTCGATCGTCCGGTCGAGCGCTGGGTCCGGCAGGCCCTCGCCCGTCCCGGATTGAGCTCGGTGTCCCTGACGCCGCAGGTCGCGACGGCGGCCGGCCTGCTGCCCGCGTCCTTCCCCGGCGATCCGGCCGACCGGCTGATCTACGCGACCGCTCGGGCGGAGGGCGCCGAGCTGATCACGCGCGACCGCCGGCTGCTCGGCTTCGACCCGCGCGCGACCCGCTGGTAGCCGCGCTCAGCCCGCCAGCATCCGCTCCCGCAGCAGCGAGTGGCGGTCGGTCGCGTCGGTGTTGCGGAGCGCCCTCGCGATCGCCCGGTCGTCGCCGGCGAGGATGCAGAGCTTCTGGGCCCGGGTGACGGCCGTGTAGAGGAGGTTGCGGGAGAGCAGCTGCGGCGCGTGGCTCGAATGCAGGCAGACGATCACCGCCGGCACCTCGATCCCCTGCGCCTTGTGGACGGAGGTGCAGAACGCGCCGCGGAGGGCGCGCGCCTGCTGGTAGGGGAGGTTCACGAACTCCCCGATGTCGGTCTCGAGCCGGAGCTCGGAGCGGACGTCGTCGGCGGATTCGACGACGAAGATCGTCCCGTTGGCGATCTCGAGCTCGGGGATCCCGCGGGTGGTGATCACCTTCTCGCCGACCCGGAACCTCCCCTCGAGCACGCTCTCGGCGGAGCCGCCGCAGATCACGTCGCGCATCCGCCGGTGGAGCTCGTCGATCCCGAGTGCCCCCCGGTACATCGGCGAGAGGATCTGCACCTGCCGGGCGGGGTCGAACCCGAACTCGGCGGGGATCCGCTCGGTCGCGATCGTGATCACGTCGTCGGCGAGGGCGGCCGCGGTCGAGCGGCTGTGGCGGAAGAAGTCGTGGATCTCGGCGACCTCGTTCTCGCCCTCGCCGCTGAGCGGCTCACGGCGCGGCGGCTCCCCGGCCCGGATCGAGTGGGCGGCGCCGACGATCATCGACCGCCGGGCCTGGCGGAAGACGTGCTCGAGCCGGACGGTCGGGACCAGGCCCGACTCGATCACCTCGCAGAACGGCTTGCCGGGACCGACCGGCGGGAGCTGGTCGACGTCGCCGATCAGCACGAGATGAGTCGTGGGCGCGATCGCAGCGACCAGGTGGCGGCAGATCTCGAGCGAGAGCATCGACGCCTCGTCGACGATCACCAGGTCGGCCTCGATCGGCGAGTCCTCGTCGCGGCCGGGGATCTCGCCCGGGATCCACTCGAGCGCCTTGTGGATCGTCGAGGCCGGCGCGCCCTCGGTCGCCTCGCGCAGCCGCCGCGCCGCCCGCCCCGTCGGCGCGAGCAGCCGGATCTTCAGGTTGCGGGTCGCCGCCATCAGGACCAGCGCGTGGGTCAGGTGGGTCTTGCCGGTGCCGGGGCCGCCGGTGATCACCGACAGCCGCCGGGTCAGGGCGTTGGTGACCGCGTCGGCCTGCTGGTCGGTCAGCCCCTCGGTCTCGCCCTCGAGCGGCGGCTTGCTCCAGGCCGGCTCCGAGCGCGCCATGCCCGCGAGCGTCGCCGCGAGCCAGCGCTCGGCGCGCCACGTCCACTCGCGGTAGACGCGGCCGTCCTCGACGACGCAGCATCTCGTCCCCGTCGAGGTGGGCCAGCGACGGCTCGGTTCCGAGCAGCTCGCGCATCACCGCGACCAGCTCGGCCTTCGGCAGGTGGGTGTGGCCGCGGTTCTCGGCCTCGCGCAGCGCGTGCACCGCGGCCGCCCGGGTCCGCGAGCGCGACCCCGGCTCGACCCCGTGGTCGACCGCGAGCCGGTCGGCGCTGTGAAAGCCGATGCCGCTGATCCGGGTCAGCGAGTAGGGATCCTCGAGCACCAGATCGGCGGCGGCGGATCCGTGCAGGGCGACGACCTCGCCGACGTAGCGGGCCAGGCCGTAGGGGGCGAGCAGCGTGTAGAGGCGCCGCTCCATCCGCCGCTCGGTCCACTCGTCCGCCGCCCGCTCGGCGGTCTCGGGGCCGACGCCCTTGACCGCGTTGAAGACCGCGTAGGGGTCGCCGTCGATCACGTCGAAGACGTCCTCGCCGTGCTCGGCGACGAGCTCCTCGGCGCGCTTTCTGCCGATCCCCGGCAGCGAGCGCAGGTAGCGCCGCGCGCCCTCGGCTCCGGTCGGATCGAGCGGCTGCGCCTCGGCGACGGTGATCTGCAGGCCGTGGCGGCTGTGGTGCTCGACGGTCCCGCGGACCAGCGCCCGCTCGTCCTCGGCGAGGTGCCCGAGCGCGCCGACCAGCGGCATCGCCGTCCCGTCCTCGAGCGACGCCTCGGCGACCGCGAACGTCCCGTCCTCGGAGACGAACCGGAAGAACTCGATCGTCACCTCGCCCTCGAACGGATCGCCGCCCGCCGGGCCGGCGTCGATCAGCGCTTCCTGTTCGGTCTGCCCGGTTCGGCTCACCCCGACAGTGAAGCGCTCAGCCCAGCGGGTCGAAGGTCCGAAGTCCCGGGAAGCGATCGAAACCCCGATCGTGCGTCGCGAGGCCGGCGCCCTGTTCGATCGCGACGGCCGCCAGATGAGCGTCGGGGATGTCGTTTCCCCGCAGCCTTCCCTCGCTGCAGATCCTGGCGAAGATCTGTGCGTATCCGGACCCTGGTTCGGCCTCTCGGGTGCCCGGCACGGATCGCAGGGAGTCGATGAACGCGAGGACCTGGTCGATGCCGACTGGTCTGCGCACGATCCGCGGACTGGTTGCGAGCCGTGCGAAGGAAACCAGGGATGCGCTCGTCAGCAGCAACCGCTCGCCACGGATCAAGAACCCGGTCAACCATTCGCGAACCAGCGGATGCTCGGGGCTCTCGGGCCGAAAGGCGTAGAGGAGCAGGTTCGTGTCGATGAGGAGGCCGCTCCCACGTGAGCGCCTCATTCGCCGACGCCGTCCATGATCTCTCGGAGCGAGCGTGCGTCGGCGAGGTCGACTCCTGGCATCAGGCCGCCATCCCCGCTGCTCACCGGCAGCTCGATCGCCGGCGAAGTAGACAACTCCTCCCGCAGCGAACGGCGGACGATCTCGGCTTTCGATACCCCTGCAGCTACAGCAGCTCGACCGAGTTGCTCATCGAGCTCATGCTCGAGCGAGATCTGCAAGCGCTTCATCCTGGCCATTTTACATCACCTCCAACATGGCGATGTAACAATAGTGGAACGAAACCGTGCCAATTGACACCGCGGTCGGCGCGATCCCTTAGGGTCGAGCCATGGTCTTCGTCCGGAATTCGCACCTCGGGCTGATCGCCCGCGCGACGACGATTCTCGCGCTGTTCGCCGCCGGATCCGCGATCGCCGCACCGCGCCTCGAGCCGCCGCAGGCGGTGATCACGAGCTCGCCGCCGGCGAAGATCTCCATCAAGAGGCACGGGACCGCGACCGCGACCTGGGAGTTCGGCGCCGACCGTCCCGGCGCGAAGTTCACCTGCAAGTTCAAGGGCGAAACCCACCGGCCCTGCCGCTCGCCGAAGACCTTCAGCGGGCTCGGCCGCGGCCGCTACACGTTCACCGTCTACGCGTTCAACCTCAAGGCCAGCCCCGAGACGACCCGGGCCCGCGACCGGATCCGCGTCGTCAAGCGGAAGCGCAAATAGCGCGCCCGGTTCGCGGGGGCTAGGCTCGACGCCATGTCCGCGCCCGCAGACGACGCCGACCTCCGCGCCCGCCGCGAGGCGGTCGTCGCCGAGCACATGGACTCCGAGAACCGGCACGAGTTCGTCGCCACCCTCGACACCTTCGGCCACCCCCGCTACGAGATCGTCCCGACCGGCGACGTCTACGACGGAACCGAGGAGGTCATGCGCTACTTCGAGGAGTCGCGGGCCGCGTTCCCCGACCAGCGCAACACCCTGATCGAGCTCCACCACGCCGACGACTCGATCATCGTCGAGTTCGACCTCGAGGGAACCCACCGCGGCAACTTCCGCGGCCTGCCGCCGACCGGTCGCCCGTTCAAGTGCCGGACGCTGTCGATCTTCGTCTTCGAGCCCGGCACCGACCGGATCGTCTGCGAGCGCGTCTACTTCGACAGCGCGACGATCCTCCGCCAGCTCGGCATCGCCCACGACCCGCTGAAGCTGAGCGGCCGCGTCGCGACCGTCCTCAACCACCCGCTGACGGTCGGCCGCGCGGTCGTCCGCCAGGTCACCGGCCGCTGACCGCCGGGAGGCTGACGAGATGGCCGAGCGCATCACCGTCACCGCCGAGGGTGCCCCCGCGGCCGTCGGCCCCTATTCCCACGCGGTCGCCCACGGCGACGTCCTCTACTGCTCCGGGCAGGTGCCGATCGACCCCGGGACCGGCAAGCTCGTCGAGTCCGGGCCGGGCGATCAGACCCGGCGCTGCCTCGAGAACCTGAAGGTCGTCTGCGCGGCGGCCGGCACCAGCCTCGACCGGGCGCTGATGGTCAGCGTCTTCGTCACCGACCTCGGCGCCGCAACGGAGATCAACGAGGCCTACGGCGAGGCCTTCGACGCCGACCCGCCCGCCCGGGCGATGGTCGAGGTCGCCGGGCTGCCGCTCGGCGCGAGCGTCGAGATCGCCGCCATCGTCGCGGCCGGTTAGCCGCCGCAGGCCGGCACCGACCGATCCGGAGCCCGAGCCGGCGGTGGTCGGCTGAGGTGTTGCCGACTCCACACCTCGGGGGGATGGCCGACACGCCCCCGCGGGCCGAGACTGCACGCAATGCAGCTCACCGCCAACCCGATCACCGCAGAAGGAGCGTGAACCAGATGAGATTCCTCGTCCAGATGATGAACCGCCAGGCCCCGACGCCACAGCATCACCGGGTCAACCGCCCGAACCGCGACCGGCTCTAGGCCCCGCCTCCGGCATCGCCGGCGGCCGGAACAACCCAGCTCTCCCCTCGAGCCACACGGGACCGGGATCGATCGAGATCCCGGTCCCGTGTCGTTCCACGGCGGCTACCTCCCCGCCGGCGCCGGCGGGGCAGGCGGAGAACCTCGACCCGCTGATCAACCCCGTCCGCCCCGCCGTGCAAACGCCTCAATCGCAACCGACGTCATCCCGAGGCTGGAGGTCGTCGGGGAGCTCGTCGTCTGCGGGCAGGAACGCGTCGGCGAATCCCTCCTCCTCGGCGATCAGCATCGTCGCGATCGCGAGGAACTCGGTGATCACGGCCAGCTCGTCGTCGCCGTGATGCTCGGCGATGACCGCGAGGATCGCGCGCAGGCGCTCGGCGCTGCGGCCGATCACCTCGAGGCCGTCGAGCGTCGGGTCCGCCAGCTCCGCCTCGATCACCTGGTGGACCGCCCCGGTCGCGTTCAGCAGGGCCGTGATCAGCCGATCGAGCTCGGCGCCCTCCAGCGGTTCGACGACGATCGCCATGTCCGGGTCAAGCCCGGCCGTCGCGTCGGTGCCCCGCCCCGGCGGCGGGCTCCCGGGCCGCGCCTAGGTGTTTGCGAGGCCGATGGCGAGCAGCGGGAACGTCGCCATCACCGACAGGTAGAGGCCGACCAGCAGGCCGGAGCGGGCGCTGCTCGACCGCGACTTCGCGCCGACGATCATGCCGAGCAGACAGCCGACGACGATCGCGCCGATCGGAATCCAGAAGATCTGATCCATGGGCGGAAAACTACTACCGCGGGGAGCGGTCCGTCCGCGCCGATCTCTCTCCGGCCTCGGTTACGCTGGGCGCCTGGTGCGGGGGACGGCAGCCTCAACGATCGCGGCGGCACTGATGGTGTCGCTCTCGGTGGCGGCCGGCCCGGCGTCGGCCGCCAAGCTCGTGACCAGGGCCGAGGTCGAGTCGGTGACCGACGGCGACACGATCCGCGTCGACATCCACGGCAGATCGGAGCCGGTCCGATTCATCGGCATCGACACGCCCGAGGTCTACCCGGTCAAGGACTGCGGCGGCGCCGCGGCCGGCAAGTCGATGAAGCGGATGGTGCAGACGGGCGACAAGGTCAAGCTCGTCCGTGACCGCAGCCAGGGCAACCGGGACATCTACGATCGTCTGCTCCGCTACGTCGAGTTCAACGGCAGGGACCTCGGCCGCAGGCAGGTCAGCCGCGGCTGGGCCGAGGTCTTCGTCTACGACCGTCCCTTCGCCCGCGTCACGAGCTACCGCAAGAAACAGAAGCGGGCCCGCCGCCACGATCGCGGCGTCTGGGGCCAGTGCCCCGGCAACTTCCCGCCGCCCTGAGGGTGCTTTGGGGGCGCAGTTCGTCGTCGCGGGCTCAGCGCGTTTAGGCCGCCCGCCTACAGTTAATGGTTCATGCCTTCTGCAACCACGGCCCGCAAAGCCTCCGCGAAGACCCGAAAGGCGAAGGCTCCGACCGAGCCGACTCCCGCCCTCGACTTCCTCCGCCGCCTGACCAAGAACCGCCGCGCCAAGTTCCGCGACGGCCAGCTCGAGGCGATCGACCAGCTCGTCGAGAAGCGCGGCCGCGTCCTCTGCGTGCAGCGGACCGGGTGGGGGAAGAGCGCCGTCTACTTCGTCGCCACCGCGATGCTGCGCGAGCGCGGCGCCGGCCCGACGATCCTCGTCTCGCCGCTGATCGCGCTGATGCGCAACCAGCTCGACGCGGCCGAATTTTCCCAGAGTCTGAGCACCGAGGCGATTTGCTTCTTCTGTTCTCGAGCCTTTTCCTGAATCGCCGTTTCTCTGAATTGACGGTAGGCATCCCGCAGATCCGGCTGGGTGGCAGGCGGCTCGATGTCGTACTCCAGGTACTGTTCCAGGTCCTCGAGAACGAGAAGCGAGCTCCCCGGGGTGACCAGGCCGTATCGTCGACCAAGCTCGAGCACCTCGTCGGAGAACTCGCCGCCGCAAATCGCGAGAGCTTGGGCCTGCCGACCTGCCCATGCCCGTGCAATGGAGCGACCGGCCGAGGCCGATTTGGCTGCCAACGCGACGGGCTGGCGCGGGGCGCCGGCCCCGGCCAGAGTCAGGCTGCCGTGGTTGCCGGTCAACCGCCCCAGAATCGCAAGCCGGCCGCCGCCCACCATGAGCCGAAGGTCCCCGCAGCCCTCGGACTCGATTACCCGAACGCGGTCGCGGGCGCCCTGCATCCTCAGCCAGGCCTGCTCCAGCGGCGCGCGAAAGAGATTGATGTACGCGCCGCCGGTCTGCGCGGCGATCTCGCCGAGCAGTGGGCTGTCACAGTCGGCCCGGGCGGTGATGGGAAATACCGGTAGCTCACCGAGCCCGGGCAGACCCCGTTCGACGGTTCCCATGCCGTCGGAAAACAGCAGCCACGCGTCCACATCGGGATGTGGCGCTGTGGAAAAATCCAGCGCGGCAAGATTGGTGGCGCCGTCGGCAGGAAGCCCTGACAGGTAGGTGAGGAGCTCGTTTCGCTCACCGGGCCCGAACGAGCGCACTTCGTCATCGATCCGATCCCGGAACACCACCACGTCCACCGGGGCGTCCGCCCAGCCGGAGACGATCTTCGACAGCATCTCCAGTTCGCGGGGCACGTTGGTCCTGCTCGCGGAGGCGTCCCAGGCGAGGGCAAGGCGGCGCGGCGTCCACGACGGCGACTTTTCGCTTTCCGGGGTCAGGCGATGGCTGCAGCAGAAAAAGACCTCGCCGTCGGGGGTCCGCTCGAGAGTGCCGTGAACTGATCGGGCAGATTCGGGAGGCGCACCTGAAGGTCGTCCACCGGCATGCCCCGGCCAACGTCGCCTCGGCCACGTGGCGGTCCTCCCAGCGCTCGAGCGTGAGATTGCCCACGCCCCCTGAGAGTTCCGGCTGCACCGGGGCCTGCACCACCTCAACCCGTAGGGTCACTCGATCGAGGTGTTGTGCGTGGCGAAGCGGGAGGTGGTGCGCGGCGTCGTGGCCGTCCACCGTGAGGTCGCTGACATAGGTGACCCGCAGCCTTCGGCTGCCGCGGCCCGGGATCGGGTAGACGCGCGTCCGGTAGAGATTGCCCTGTACCTGCTCCATCAGACCGGGGTCGGCGCCCTTGCGTTCCTCGGCCTCGAGGATTCGTCGTGCCTCTCGTTTCGGCACCACGACCCCGTCCCGCATCTCGCCGTCCACATCCAGCGCGTAACCGCACACCGCCGCCCCGTCGGGCATCGGGACCGTGACGTGCCCCTCCAGGTCCCGTGGGTTGGGGTTGTACAGCACGAGGGTCTGAGTGGTTTCCGCCAGCAGGCCGGTCACCACAACACGAATGTCGAGCTCCTTAAGCTCGACCGGCTTCTCCCGGCATCGGTCTCGATGAAGGGCAGCATGTCGTCAGGGCAGTACTGTTGGCCTCGAAACGGCTTGGGCGGTGATTTCATGATTTCTCCTCGCTTTCCGCGTCCTTCAATAACGGGGCCCGTTCACATCACGGCGTGCACGCCGGTGTCGAAATCCGGATGTTCCTTACAACAGGTCACAAAGCTGATCGCCCAACAAGTGGCCCTTCAGCAAGAGCGGGGTGACTGGTCGCAGGTCATGGTGCCACCAATTCTCCTGGAGGTTGTATGGAGGTCGATCAAGCTGCTCATATCCATAATATCATTTTGTCATTTTTGATTAGCAATATTTGCAAAAGGTGATATCAGACAATTTGCGAGCATAGCACCGGGAAAAATACCGCTGGCATCCCATATCTCATTGAGGGTGATTGCTTCGAAATTGGATAAATACCTATTGCACGCAACGGATATTCAACACAGCTTCCCGCGGTTGGTTCCGGGTTCATTCCGCACTAACTCGTCGGGTTTTCAGACTCTCAGAAATGAGTTAACCGCCTGGTCCTTCCTGATACTCTGGATATGGTTCAGTTGAATGGCGGAAACCATGGGTATTACGTTTTCCAGGGTCATTGAACGAGATATTGATCTGCTCTTGGTCGAGGAGCTTGGCTTCGACGCCCGAGTTTCTTGGGTGGTTTCTGGAGCGAGTCGGGTTGTCAGGCGAAGTCGCGCTGCACTCGGTCGGCCATTCGGTTTCGACGACCGGCGGGGAATCCGACCTGGAGCTGTTTGTTTCGATTGACGGTACGGCCGTTGCGGTTCTGATTGAGGACAAGATCGATGCTGCCTTTCAGCCCCGCCAGGAGGAGCGGTACCGGCAGCGGGGCCGGGCGTATGTTCGGAATAAGAAGTGCGTCGAATTCAAGACCGTTCTCGTCGCACCCTCAAAATATCTGGGCGATCCGCCGTCCAGTCATGGCTTCGACGTAGTGGTGACGTACGAGGGAATCAGGGAGTGGTTTGAAACCCAGGCGAAGCCGGGGCTGCGAACGGGACTACAAGCTGCACGCTTCTCCAGACAGCGATCGACCGCGGCGAAGGTGGGTGGACGCTGGTGCCGGACGCCAACACCACGAAATTCTGGGGCCGGTACTGGGAGCTGACGAAGATGCTGGCGCCGGAACTCAACATGAAGAAGCCGGGCGTGAAGCCGGCCACTTCGTCGTTCATCCATTTCTATCCGTCGGGGCTGCCGCGCGGCGCAACGCTGATACACAAGGTGCCGTATGGAACCGTGGACATCCAGTTCGCAGGCAAGGCCCGGCAGGTGGAGGAACTTGCCGATCGATACGGAAAGCACTTGCAGCCGGGTATGAGGATCTGCCCGGCTGGCAAATCCGCCGTCATCAGGCTCGAGGTCCCGGAAG
Organism: uncultured Conexibacteraceae bacterium; assembly: GCA_963784885.1. Lineage (GTDB taxonomy): Bacteria > Actinomycetota > Thermoleophilia > Solirubrobacterales > 70-9 > RHKX01. The sequence continues at coordinate 13,717 of CAWATA010000007.1, read as the reverse complement.
TGGACATGGGCGCACCTTTTGACGAGATCGAAGGTGCGGTGAGAGAGGGCATCTGGGCAGCAAGGCATCTGCTGCTGTGGTTCCAGAACGTGTCCCAAGAAGTAGAGGCCAGTGAATCGGCCCAAGCGCGAGTGCGTTGTTCTTCAGTCGTGCGAGAGTTGTAAGTCCGCTGATCCAACATGGCTATCGTTGGATAGCAATTCGCGCCATCTGCGGTATTCTAGTAGGTGCGATCGAGACTTTGAGGGCGCCGTTCCTCGATCGCTTTCTGGATCCTTAACCGACGGTTTTCGATTCAGGGCCCCGGATTGGCATGAGGGCATGGCATCCCAATAAGTCCCGAGAAAACTCGTCTGACCTTTTGATCCACCGGAGGACGTGAATGGCCGAAACCTATTTCAAGGAAGTTCACCTCAACCTGAATTCGCTCGTCAACTTCATTGAAATCGGCGATATCGGTCTGCCCGACATCCAGCGGCCGTTCGTCTGGAAGAACGCGAAGGTCAGGGACCTCTTCGATTCAATGTATCGCGGGTATCCGGTGGGCTACCTGTTGTTCTGGCAGAACGCCTTCACCGATGATTCGAAGGTCATCGGCACGGATGTCAAGCAGAAATCATCACGGCTGCTGATCGTCGACGGGCAGCAGCGGCTGACTTCGCTGTATGCGGTGGTCAAGGGCATCCCGGTCGTGCGGGAAGGCTACAGCACCGAGACGATCGAAATCGCCTTCAATCCACTGATGGAGAAATTCGAGGTGGCCGATGCGGCCATTCGCAAGGACAAGGCGTATATCCCCAACATTTCGGTCTTGTGGTCGGAGAGCTCCGACATTTTTGAGGTGGTGGATGAATACCTGACCAAGCTCGAGAGTCACGGGAACTGACCGACGAGGACAAGAAGGCCATCCGAAAGAACATCAGCAGGGTGAACAGCCTCACTACGTTCCCGTTCACTGCCCTCGAGCTTTCGAGTGAGATCGATGAAGAGCAGGTGGCAGAGGTCTTTGTCCGCATCAACAGTAAGGGCACCCCGCTCAACCAGGCTGACTTCATTCTGACTCTGATGTCGGTGTTTCGCGATGCCGAGCGAAAACGGCTGGGAAAGTTCTGTGTGGATGCGAAGCAGCCGCCGGCCTCCCGCGGGACGGCGCGCTCCTCGACGGCGGCCTCGCCCCGGAGCTGTTCCGCCCAGGCGGCTCTCGCTGGCGACACGCTCGGGGCTCCAGGTCGCAGTGCAGGGAGCCGGCTGGAGCTGGCCGAAGCGCCTCGACGGGATCAGCCTGGAGACGCGGCCCTCGTCTACGCCCAGCTCCCCGCCAGCGCGAGGGTCTCGCTCACCATCGACGGCAAGCCGGTCGCCCTCGGCGTCGGGAGCCTCACTCCCGTTGAGCGACCGCTCCTCGCGAGGGCTGCGGACAGGCCCAGATCGCGCGGCTCCTCTCGCTGGAGGAGAGCGGCGGGGCCGGCGCGAAGGCCGAGACCCGACGGACAGTCGTCGAGCTCTCGATCCAGCACCGGGTGCTCTCTCCGTACACGGCGCTGCTCGTGCTGGAGACCGAGGCGGACTACGCGCGGTTCGGGATCGCCCGCAACGGCCTCTCGGACCTCCTCACCATCGGCGCGCAGGGGCTCACCGTGAAGCGACGCAGCGCAGCGGACCTCCCGCCGCCGCCGCCGGCGCTCTCGACGCAGCAGCCCGCCCACCGGGGAAGAAGAGAGCGAAGGAAGAGGACAAGAAGAGCGACGCCAGCGGCGACGGCTTCGACGTCGACGACGGCCCGACCACCGGAGCCGAGCCGGAGGAACCAGGAGGAGCGAAGGGAGGAAGCGCCAGAGCAGGGAGACGAGCGCCGCGCTCCCGGACCCGAAGCCGCTCGCGGAGCCGTCCGTCGCGAGCCCGACCCCGCAGGCCGCTGCCGCGCCGCCTGCGCCTCCGCCCCGGCTCCGTCGCCCGCGCCGAGCCCCCGGCGGAGGAGCGGGAGGAGGCGCCGGCCTCGAAGCATCGCGGCGGACTCCAGGCCTGCACCCCGCTGCCCCCGGCAACGGCAGCGGCGCCGGGCGTGCCGTGCGCCGACCGCCACCTGCGCCGCGCGCTCCCCCGCGCGAGCGCCCGCAGCCCGCGACCGCGAAGCCCTACGACGGCCCCTTCGCCGAGGTGATGGAGTCTGATCTCGCGCCACGACCTGCAGAGGGCCCGCGCCCGCGCCACGGCTGGCGCGCGAGGAGCAGCCCGGCGACGTGATGGCGCTGTCTCGCCCTGGGCGAGGCGCTCCAGGCGCGACGGGCGGCCGGTGCTGGCGGCGCGGGTCTACGGCTCGATCATCGATCTCTTCCCCTCGCGGGCCGACATGCGCCGCTTCGCCGGGGAGCGGCTCGAGGCGCTCCGGCGACGCCGGGCTGCGAGCTCGCCGCCGACACCTACGCGCAGGCCGCCGAGCAGCGACCGGACCACGCCCGGCCACCGCCTGCTCGGCCTACGCGCTGCTGCCGCCGGGCAGGCTCGAGGAGGCGTTCGCGGCGCTCGAGGCCGGGCTGGAGCGCCAGAACTACCCCGCAGGGCCGCTTCGCGACGGCGTCGAGCGGATCCTGCAGGGAGGACCTGGGCCTCGTCGCCGCGGCCTGCTCCGGATCCAGAAGGAGCCGGCAGGGCGCGCCGAGATCCTGCAGCGGCTCGCCGACGCACGGCGCGGAGTCGCCAGGACCGGCCGTCGCCTGCGCTTCGTGCTCACCTGGGAGACCGACGCCAACGACGTCGACTTCCACATCCACGACGGCAAGGGCGGTCACGCCTTCTACGGCGAGCCGCGAGCTGCGCTCGGGCGGCGTGCTCTACGCCGACGTCACCACCGGCTACGGTCCCGAGTGCTTCACCATCGCAAGCCGCGCGGCGCCGCCCTTCCCCTACACGCTGCAGGTCCACTACTACTGCCGCGGCCCGATGGGCTACGGCATGGGCAAGCTCCAGATCGTCGAGCACGACGGCAAGGGCGGCCTCAAGCTCGAGGATCGCCCCTTCGTGGTGATGAACGACGGGGCCTTCGTCGACCTCGGGACGGTCACCCACTGACGCGAGTGCAGGCGAGCCGCCGCCCGGCGCCGGGGCGGCTCGCTGGTCGGGCGAAGCTGGGGTAGCGTTGCTCCCATGAAGCCTCGCAGCGCCGGAGCCCTCTGCTGCGCCCTCGCCGCCCTCGCCGCGAGCGCCGCCTGCGCCCACACCGACGGGGTCTGGGTCGCCTACCCGGGCGTGGCCTTCTATCCCCCCTCACCGGATCCACTCGACGGCGTGGAGAGGGTCCTGGTCGTCACCGCAGCTGCAACCCCGGTCCCGCAGGTCGACGCAGCGCAGAGCGACCTGCTGTCCTCGGAGTGGGCGGCGAGGCTCTGCTCGGTCCTCGAGGGCTCCGGCCGCTCCTGCAGCGTCGTCCCGGCGGTGCCGGCGCCGCCCCAGGCGGACGGGGTCGCCCTCCTCGAGCTCCAGGTGACGGTCTCGCCGCTCTTCGACCAGACTTCACCGGCGTTCACGCACGTCGAGTGCGAGCGGTTCGAGCAGCTCCCCGTCCACGTCGAAGGGGTCTTCCAGGGGTACCGCCAGGGCGGCTGCGTGATGCCGGGAGAGGAGCGAGAGCTCCCCAGGCGGACGGTGAAGGGACGGGAGGGGCGAGGGGTGCTGCGGCTCTTGCTCGCCGGGCGGGTGCTCCGCGAGCAGGAGGTCCGCTGCTCCCCGCTCCTCGCCGGGGTCCCGCCGGAGTTCTCGGGTCAGCCACCGGACGAGCTCCTCGCCGGGATCCTCCCGGTCCGCAGCCCGGCTCCTGCGGAGTACTTCCTCGTCGATCCGCGGCAGCCCGACCTCGCTGCAGGCGTCGCGGCCTTCGCAGGTGGCGACCTCGACGGCGCCGCGGCACGGTTCCGGGCGGCGAGCGGCAGCACCACCACCGCCCTCGCTGCTGCGGGGTTCGCGAACCTCGGACAGCTGCGCTGCTGGCGGGGGAGGAAGAGGCGGCGCTCGCCGAGCTCTCGACGGCCCTCGAGGGGCTCGGCTGTGGCGGCACGGGGCCGCCCCCGGGCGGCTCCGCCTGCGAGCGGCTGCGCGCCCTGCGCTTCTCGGGCTGCACGGCGAGGATCTTCGCTGCCACCGCGAAAGCGCCGTAGCTACTCCGGCACGTTCACGTAGTCGACGTGCTCCCTGCAGGGCTGACCCCGCAGCGACGGGCAGGGCGGCAGCTCGGCAGGGGCCACGAGCCCCGGGACGACGGGCAGCGCCACGCTCGACGGGTGGGTCGCGGAGTGGCCGATGCCGTGCCAGGTCGGCTCCGGGAAGCGCGCCAGGTCGAACCGCCAGTCGGCGCGCACGCCCCCGGCGTGTCCACCGAGATCCGGATCCGGGAGCCGGCGCGGAACACGTGCGCGAAGCCGGCGATCGCCACCCGGGCCTCGGTCCACTCGCCGGGCAGGAGCGGCGCGACGTCCGCCCGCAGGTTCGTCGGCTCCGGCCAGAGCTCGGTCGACCTCTCGGGGAGCTTCCGGTGGCTGGCGCGAAGCCAGCCGCTCTGCACGTAGCTCTCCTGTCCGTCGGGACGCACCTCGGTGAGGTTCACTTCCAGGTCCGCTTCGGTCGCCGTCGAGTGGATCCACAGGTCGACGCTGCCGGTGCCGATCATCACCGTGTCTCGTCGGCAGCGGCGCGCTCTCGAAGGCCACGGCGCTCTTCCGACAGCGGAGCGTAGTCGTAGTTCGGCTGCGGGTCCCAGATCGAGCCGTCCGTCACCGGTGCGCCCCGCCTCGCCGGGGTCGTGCCGGAAGCGTCGACGCCGACTCGCTCTCGGCGGGTGGCTCGTCGCCGAGGGTGCCGTCGGGCTGGAAGTACAGCCGCCGCGCTGTCGTCCCGCGACGGGCCAGGCGGCGAAGCTCGTCTCGAAGCTCCCCTGCGGGGCACCCGAGTCGCTCCGGGTGCGCCCGTTCTCGAAGATGATGCGTACCGGCTGCTCGGCCTCGATAGTCGGCCAGGGCCTCGGTGAAGTCTGCCGTAACCCGCAAACCGGGTCTGCGGCAGGTGGAGCTGCGCGCCGAAGATGCTCCTGGAACAAGATCGGGCCCAGGATGAGCAGCGTCGGGTCGATCGGGGGATCTCCTCTGGCTACGTAGAAGTCGAGGAAGGTCATCCACTCGATCAGGACCTGCGGGGCAAAGCCGTCCGGGTGCACGCCGTTGAACATGGTGAAGCGCTTGAGCCGGCGCGCCGTGAACTTGTCGAGCATCGTCGCGAAGTGGGGGCCGGTCTGCTCGTCCTGCCAGGCCCCGGTCAGGAACACCGGAATGTCGATCTTGTCGACGAAGATGGACGGGTCCAGCGGGTCCGCGACCACAGGATCGTAGAACGCGTTGCTCGAGCGCCTTGGCGATCACGTCCACCTTCTGCCCGTGCAGCAGCTGGTTTTCCTCGCAGACGGTGTCGCCCGCGTCGACCAGGGCCTGCTCCCAGCCCTTGCCGTAGGGGTCGGCGCCGTCGAGCACGTGCTCGAGCCCAGGCCAGCCCGAAGCCGTCGTTGAAGATGCCCCCCGGCGCGAGCACGAGCGGGCGGTGTCCGCGATGACCGACAGGGGCGTGATCGCCGCCAGGCTCGGCGGGTCGGGTCGAGGCGACGAAGAGCTGGGTGATCCCCGGATAGGAAAGCCCGGCCATGCCCACCTTGCCGTGGCACCCACGGCTGGGCGGCGACGGTCTCGATGACGTCGTAGCCGTCGATCAGCTGGGCCGGCTCGAAGAAGTCGTAGGCGCCGCCCGAGCAGCCGGTGCCGCGCATGTTCACGCCCACGCGTCGCGTAGCCGATCAGGCCCGCGATCAGCCCGGACGGGTCGATTCGGGGCGTCGCACAGGATCGGGAACGAAGATGCACAGGAATTCGATGTCGATGCCGTCGAGCTCGAGGGGCTCCCCGGGCTGCGACGGGTCGTAGCCCGAGTAGTTGACCACCGTCGGGTAGGGGCCGTTCTCGGGGGGCCCGGGAGGTCACGTAGACCGACAGCAGCGTCCCGTCGCGGGTCGTGATGTAGCCGGAGCCGGCCAGAGCTGCTGCGCCCCGTAGAAGTCCTGCGCCGGGAGGCTGTCCTCCTCGGAGAAGACCCGCAGCCGCCCGGTGTGCTCCTCGGGCGTGCGACCGACGGTCCGCAGGACGTAGCCCTCCCCTGGCGGCACGCCGCGCAGGACGAGGGAGCCCAGGTAGTCGGTGGTGCCGAGCTTCAGCGTCTCGTCGGCAGCGTTGCGCAGCTCGAGGGTCGTGTCCGGCTCGGCCATCCAGACGTCGAGCTGCCCGACGCTCTGGCGGACCTGGAACGAGGCGTTGCCCGGCTCCACCGGCGACATGCCACCGGCGCCGCCGCCCCCGCTCCCGCCGGAGGCTGCGCCACTCCCGTCGTCGTCACAGGCGGTGAGCGGCAGCAAGGCGAGGAGCGCCACGACCATCAGGCGAATTCTCATTGCGCGGGATGGTGCCACGGGAGCCCGGCTCGGTCGAGAGCGCGCCGAGCTTCCCGCTCAGCAACCGCTCGTGATCCGCTCCGCCACCGGCGCCACGAGCTCGCCTGCCGCTGCGGCGCCGGAGAGGAAGAGCACCAGCCGGCTCGAGTTGTAGCTGCCGCTCATGTCGAACAGGAAGTCGAGCTCGCCGTCGCGGTCGAGGTCGCCTGCCCAGACGAGCCCCGGCGCCGCCCCATCGAGCTCTGGCAGCTCGGCGAGGAGCTGCGTCGTCCCCCCGCGCTCGAGGCTCAGGCGGTAGTCCGTCACGATCGGCTCCGGGCGCGCCCCGCGCTCGACGGCGCCGCTCGCCAGCACCCGGGTCGAGACCCCGGCGAGCTCGACCTCCTGCTCCTGCCCGGGAAGGAGCAGGGTCCCGTCGGCAGCTGCCGACTCCACGGGCCCTGCGGTCAGCCCGGCAGCGGCGCCGACGAGCAAGAGCGGCGCGCTCTCGCCGCGAACGCTCACCCGCTTCCCGTCGCCGCGCCATCGTCGTCCACAAGGGGATCGAACGCGCGCTCGACCGTCACGCGGACCTTCCGCAGCGAGAAGCCCGCTGCAGTCGGGGAACAGGCCAATCATCCGCTCGCCGCTCCGGACGGTCACCTCCTCCCAGTGGAAGCTCCCTGGCTGGAGCAGCGGTACCGGTCCTGCGGCGAGCAGCGTGGCGAGGGCGAGGGGTGCGAGGCTCATGGGCCGGAGCTTTTGCAGCCGGCGTGCCCGCCGCTTCGCCCTTGATCTTCCTGTCTTTTCTCTGGCGCGCGGCCCGCTGGCCACGCCGGTGGCGCGGCCCGACCTCGCCGCGGCTTTCGGGCGTTGCAGCCCTCCCGGGGCGGGCTACTCTCCCTTCACCCCGGACGGGTCCCAATCCGTCGCGGACAGGAGGATCAGATGGCGAGCGAGCTTCCGGTCGGCAGCAGCTTCCTGTGTGGGAGCCCACTGGCAGCCGCCCGATCGTGACCCCAGAGGACTTCGACGAGGAGCAGCGCGCCCTCGCGAAGGCGGACGCGATTCGCGACGAAGGAGATCCGGCCCAGGCTCCGCGAGATCGAGTCGAAGAAGGCCGGGCTGATCCCGGAGCTGCTGCGGCGGGCGGGCGGCTGCGGCCTGCTGATGGTGGAGGTGCCGGAGAACCGCGGTCTCGGGCTCGACAAGACCACCTCGCTGCTGGTGGCCGAGGCCAGGAGCCTGCTCGGCAGCTGGTCCGTCACCTTCGGCGCCCACACCGGCATCGGCACCCTGCCGATCGTCTTCTTCGGCACCGAGGAGCAGAAGCAGAAGTACCTGCCGCAGGCTCGCCTCCGGCGAGGTGCTCGGGGCCTACGCGCTGACCGAGCCGGGTCCGGCTCCGACGCGCTCGCCGCCAAGACCAGGCGGTCGCCGAGCGCCGGACGGCAAGCACTACGTGCTCAACGGCAGCAAGCAGTTCATCACCAACGCCGGCTTCGCCGACGTCTTCATCGTCTTCGCCAAGGTCGACGGCGAGCAGTTCACCGCCTTCATCGTCGAGCGGACACGCCCGGGCTCTCGCGTCGGGCCGGAGGAGCACAAGATGGGCATCCACGGCTCCTCCACCTGCCCGCTCATCCTCGAGGACGCGAAGGTGCCGGTGGAGAACCTGCTGGGCGAGATCGGGCAAGGGCCACAAGATCGCCTTCAACATCCTGAACATCGGCCGGCTCAAGCTGGGCGTCGGCGCGCTCGGCGGCACGCAAGCATGCCCTCGACGCGCGCCGCTCGCCTACGCGCAGGAGCGCAGCAGTTCGGCACGCCGCATCGCGCAGTTCGGGCTGATCCGCGAGAAGCTCGCCGACATGGTCGTCGGGCACCTACGCGGCGAGTCCATGGCCTACCGGACCGCCGGCGCTCGATCGACGACGGCATCGAGGCCAGCGGCCGGAGCTGCGCCGCGAAGGTCGACGCCATCGAGGAGTTCGCCATCGAGGCGTCGCATCCTCAAGGTCTTCGGCTCGGAGGCCCTCGGCCAGCTGGTCGACGAGGCGGTGCAGATCCACGGCGGCTACGGCTACATCGAGGAGTACCCGGCTGGAGCGCGCCTACCGCGACGCGCGGATCAACCGCATCTTCGAGGGCACCAACGAGATCAACCGGCTGCTCGGTGCCGGGACTGCTGCTGAAGCGGGCCATGAAGGGCACATCCCGCTCATCGAGCAGGCGATGCTGGTGCGCGAGCGGCTCGCGGCTGGCGACCTCCCGAAGGCGCCGGAAGGAGAGCTCGGGGTCGAGCTGCAGCTCTCCGAGTTCTCGAAGTCGATGCAGCGCTGTTCTACACCCTGCAGGTCGCCGTCGAGACCTTCCACGTGAAGGTGCGCCGACGAGCAGGAAATCCTCGGCGACGTCGCCGACATGGTCGAACGGGTCTACGCCCTCGACTCGGTGGTGGCCGAGCGCCACGCGGCGGCTCTGCTCGCCGGGCTCCGAGCAGAAGAAGAAGGCGATCGCCAGGGACCTGCTGACGGCCTACGCGCCGCGGCCTACGGTTTCGTGTCGAACCGCCCGCCACGTGCTGATGGACATCTGCGACGAGGGTTCCTCGGCGGCTACCTGACGCATTGATCGACAGCTCCGGATCGACTGGCCCACCAAGGTGATCGCCCGCCGGCTCGCCGGATACGGCAGCGGTCCTGGAGGCAGGGGGCTACCCTCTCGCATGAGGAGCCGTGCAGCGGCGCCGGGCCGGGAGTAGAACAACCCGTGCCGACCCGCTCGCCTGCAGTCCCGCCTCGCCCCGCGCCGGCCACCGAGCCGTCGCTCCGCCGCATCCCCGCCGGAAGGCTCCTCTCCCTCGCGAGGCCCGAGCCGCGGAACATCGTCATCGGCACGATCTGCGCTGGCGATCGGCAGCGGCGCCTCCCTCGCCTTCCCGCAGGCGATGCGCCGGATCATCGACGGCGCGCTCGGCGCCGGCGACCAGGCGACCGTCGACCGGGCGACCCTGGCGATGCTCGGGATCTTCGCGATCCAGGCGGTGGCGGTCTCGGTCCGCTACGCGCTCTTCACGATCGCCGGGGAGCGGTATCGTCACGAGGCTGCGCGAGCACCTCTACCGAGCCTCGTCCGGCAGGAGATCGCCTTCTTCGACGAGCGGCGGACCGGCGAGCTGATCAGCCGCCTCGGCGCCGACACCGGCGTCCTGCAGAACACCGTGAGCGCCAACATCTCGATGGGCCTGCGCAACGTCGCGGCGATCGTCGGCGGGCTCGCGCTCCTCGCCTACACCTCGCCGATCCTGACCCTGCTGATGCTGGCGGTGGTGCCGCCGGTGGCGGTCGGCGCGGTGATCTACGGCAGGAAGGTCCGTGGCCTCTCGAGGGAGGTGCAGGACGCCCTGGCCGGCGCGAGCGAGGTCGCCGAAGAGAGCCTCTCCGGCATCCGCACGGTCCGCGCCTTCACCGCCGAGGAGGCGGAGGTCGCGCGCTACGGCGCCGCGGTCGAGAGCTCGTTCGAGCTGGCCAGGAGCGCGCCTTCTCCGCGGCGAGCTTCTTCGGCGCGGCGCTCGTTCCGCCGCCTACGGTGCCGCGGCGATGGTGCTCTGGTACGGCGGCAGGCTGACGATGGCGGGAGAGCTGACCGTCGGCGCGCTGACCTCGTTCCTGCTCTACACCCTGATCGTCGCCTTCTCGCTCGGCTCGCTGGGCGATCTCTGGACCGACTTCATGAGGGCGGTCGGCGCCGGCGACCGGGTCTTCGAGCTGATCGACCGGGAGCCGGCGATCTCCTCCGGCGGGCGGACCCTGCCAGCGGTGAAGGGCGCGGTGGCCTTCAGGGCGTCGACTTCGCCTATCCGACCCGGCGCGACGTGCAGGTGCTGCACGGGATCGACCTCGCGATCGAGCCCGGCGAGGTCGTCGCGCTCGTCGGCCCCTCGGGCGCCGGCAAGTCCACGATCGCCGCGCTGCTCGCGCGGCTCTACGACCCCGACGCGGGGCGGCTCCTCCTCGACGGCGTGCCGCTCACCGAGCTCGATCCGACCTGGCTGCGGCAGCAGATCGGCGCCGTCGCGCAAGAGCCGATCCTCTTCGACCACCATCGAGGAGAACATCCGCTACGGCCGCCCCGACGCCAGCGACGCCGAGGTGGAGGCGGCGGCACGCGCGGCCAACGCCCACGACTTCATCGCGAGCTTCCCCGAGGGCTACGGCACCCTGGTCGGCGAGCGCGGCGTGCAGCTCTCCGGCGGGCAGAAGCAGCGGGTCGCGATCGCCCGGGCCCTGCTCAAGGACCCGCGGATCCTGGTGCTCGACGAGGCGACCAGCGCCCTGGACGCCGAGAGCGAGCACCTGGTGCAGGAGGCGCTGGACCGCCTGATGCACGGGCGCACCACCCTGGTGATCGCCCACCGCCTGTCGACGGTGAAGGACGCCGACCGCGTGGTGGTCCTCGAGGGCGGGGCGATCGTGCAGGCGGGCGCCACGGCGGGCTGCTCGGCGAGGAGGGGCTGTACCGGCGGCTGGTCGAGCGGCAGTTCGTCAGCGCGTGATTGCCGGCGGACCGCGCCTCGCGAGCTGCTCGGCGATCAGCTTTTCGAGCTCCTCGAGCCGGAACGGCTTCTCCAGGCTCGGGTTCGGCGTGGTCCGCAGGAAGGTCCTCGCGCGCTCGGTGAAGGCGCCGCCACTCATGAAGATGAAGCGCTCCGCCGAGCAGCGGCCTGCTCCTCTGGACCTCCTCGAAGAAATTCCCATCCGGGTCACGTCGGGCATCATCAGGTCGCAGAGCACCACGTCGAACAGGTCGTCGGTCGCCAGCAGCGCGGCGAAGCGCCTGCCTGCCGCTGGTGGCGGTGATCACTTCGTGGTGCTGGCCGAGCCGTAGCGCAGGCTCCGGCCCAGCCGCGCTGCGTCGTCGACCACGAGGACCGGGTCCTCCCCCTGCAGCGGCGTCACCACCGGCGGGGGCTCCGGCGCCACCTTCCCGGGCGACTCACCGACCGGGAGCAGCACCCGGAAGCAGTTGCCCCTCCCGAGCTCGCTCTCCACCTCGATCTCGCCGCCGAGGCCGTGGACGATGCCGTGACAGATGGAGAGGCCCAGCCCGGAGCCCCGACCTTGTCGGTGACGAACGGCTCGAAGATCCGCGCGAGCCGCGCCGGCGCGATCCCGGCGCCGGTGTCCCGGACCTCCACGATCACCCTGCCGTCGGCGCTCCGCGTGGCGAGACGGATCTCGTGCTCCTGCGCGTGCCCCTCCGGGATCGCCTGCGCCGCGTCGACCAGGAGGTTGAGGAAGAGCTGCGTGAGGCGTGGCTCGCTCGCGAGGATCGCAGGCACGCCGCCGTACTCCTTCACGAGCCGGGCCCGGTGCTGGATCTCGTTCGTGGCGAGCTTGGTGGCCGCGTCGAGGGCGTGCTCCACGTCCACCGCCTCCCGTTGTTCCCGCTCCTCCCGGGAGAAGGCCCGCAGGTCCCGCATCAGCAGGGTCACCCGCTCGGCGCCCTCGAGGGCGTTCGCGAGCGCAGCCGAGAGCCCCTCCAGCTCGGGTCCCCTGCCACCGGAGGCCCTCCCGGCCGGAGCGAGGCGACCTCCCCGCGCCGCGAGCTCGAGGCTCGTGACCACGTAGGCGAGCGGTGTGTTCGCCTCGTGGGCGACGCCGAGCTGCGAGGGTCCCGAGAGGCGCCATCCGGTCCGGCCTCGGCGAGCCGTTCCGAGAGCTCCCGCAGCGCGTCCGCCGCGAGGCGCTGCTCGGTCACGTCCTCCACGAGCCCGACCCCGCCGAGCACCTCACCGGACTCTCCGACGATCGGGGTGAACGAGAGGCGGACCGGCGTCACCTTCCCCGCGGTGGCAGAGCGGTAGTCCCCCTCGACCGGGAGGTGCTCCCCGCGAGCGCCGTGCGGATGCAGGCGACGATCCGCTGGTCCGGGAGCGTCTGCATCGCGAGGCCGAGCAGCTGCTGCCGCGACGCGCCCGACGATCGTCTCGAAGCGCTCGTCGCATGCGGTGATCACACCGTCGCGTCGTAGTGAAGGATCCCGAGCGGGGCGTTCTCGAAGACGAGCCGCTTGGCTCTCCGCGGGCCCGCCCTGCTCGACCGGGTCCCGCAGCTCCGACGAGCGGCGCAGGCCGAGGACGAGGGCCTCCTTGCCCTGCAACGTGGTCGCCTGCGCGACGAGCTCCGCCTCGAGCTCCACGCCGTCGCGGCGCAGCAGCGTCCGCTGCGTCGGCTGGCCCACGCTGGCGAGGAGCTGCGCGCCCAGGGCAGTGCGCCGCCCCACGCAGGCGTACGGGCAGGAGCTCCTCGAGCGGGAGCCCCTTCAGCTCCCCGGGGCCGGCGTGGAGGAATGCGGCTGCGGCGCTGTTCCCGCAGAGGATGCGCCCGTCCGCCCCGGCCACCATCACTGGCCCGGGCAGGACCTCCACGAGCCCCGCGAAGCAATCCCCCATTGCCCCTCGACAATACGCCGGCGCGACCCCGGCGGGGAAAGCTCCGCCGGGGGCCTTCGTGCTGCAGCAGCGCGAGGCTCACACCGGCAGCGGTTCCTCGAGGAGGAAACCGACGAAGCGATCGACGAACGCCGCGTGCAGCTCCGGCCTCAGCCGGGCGGTGAGGTCCTGGCCGGTCCTGGCGTCCTTGACCTTCAGCTCGCCCCAGGCGAGCTCGGTGGAGAGGCGCCGTCTCCGACCAGGAGCAGTGGCGGTGGGCGTGGAGGTGGCGTGCCTCGGCGCCAGCAGCCAGAGGTAAAGCCCGGTGTCCAGTAGAGCCTGGTGCCGGAAGGGATCGCCGGAAGCTCCTCCTTCACGACCAGCGGCCGCGAGACGTCGCTGCGACCGAGGAAGAACTCGTACGCCACGAGGAAGAGGACCCGGTCCAGGGAGAACTGCCCCCCGGGGAAGGACTCCTCGAGCTGGCGGCTGCGGCGGTGACAGTGCTCGCGCTCGGCGGGAGAGAGCGTCATCTTCGAGCTTGCCGCCCTGGGCTTCGATCAGCACGGGTGACCTCCTGGAAGAGAAAGCCTGCCGTGCCGGAACACCCGACCCCGACTAGACCTTCCTGACGTCTGCGGGCTGCGCCATCTTGCTCGCTTCCTTTCACCGTTGCGAACGGCAGAGGCCGTCCGCGCGAAGGTTTTTGGTTCGCGCCGTGTAGAGCGCTCCGGATATCTGTTGAACGAAACGCGGGCTGGAGCCAGCTCCCGCGAGAAGCATCACCGCGACGACCGTGCGACGACCATCACCGCGCGCGACGA
>CAWATA010000006.1:0-389668 GCA_963784885.1 uncultured Conexibacteraceae bacterium | reverse complement strand
GCGGCTGCCCGAGAACATCGAGCGGTACTTGGAGGCGGACCTACTCGACGACTGGGGATTCTCGGAGTGGGTCGGCCCGGTACCACGGGCTCGACCCGCACAGCATGGGCTCGGTACGCGATCCGTTCACCGCGGACGAGACGATCGAGTTGCTCCAGCGCTTCGACCTCGAGGACGGCGACCAGCCTTGGCTCACCGTTTGCTCATTCCTGAACCCCCACGACGTGGCGTTCTTTGGCCTGTTCGGGTTTGCAAAGGGCGGTCAGCGCTACCACCCGTCCACCGTGCCACACGTCCCGCAGGCACCCACCCACGAGGAGGACCTCTTCACGAAGCCGACCTGCCAGAAAAGCATGGTCGACCTCTGGAGCCGGGTCTTCATCCCTCAGCCATTCACGCAGGCACACTTGAGCTACTACTACGAAATGCAGGCGGCGGTCGACCGGCAGATCACGAGGGTGCTCGACGCGCTCCAGGCGACCAATGCTCACGAGAACACGATCGTGATCTTCAGCTCGATCACGGCGACCTCATGGGCGCCCACGGCGGCATGCACCAGAAGTGGCACAACGCTTACGAGGAGTCGCTCCGCGTCCCGTTCCTCGTATCCAGCCCGCTGCTGCCCAGCGGTGCGCGCGAGCTCGACATCGCCACCAGCCACGCCGACCTGCTTCCGACCATGCTCGGCCTTGCGGGCATCGATCGGGATGAGGCGCTCGCCCGGGTGCGCGAGGGCCATCGCGAGGCCCATCCGCTTGTGGGCCGCGACCTCTCCGAGGCGGTTCGCTCCGCGCAGCCGTCGGCCCCGCAGGAGCCGGTCCTCTTCATGACGGACGATGAAGTTAGCGAGGGCAGCGCCTGGACGAAGGTGAGCCCCCGGCGGTTGCCAGGCGAGTACGGCTATACGAAACGATCGCACAGCCCAATCACATCGAGACGGTTGTCGCCGAGGTCGACGTCGGCGACGAGACGCACCTCGTGAAGCTCTCGCGCTATTACGACAATCCCCAGTTCTGGACCGTTCCCGGCGAGCGCGACGAACGGCTGCGACGCCGCAAGACGATCACGGTCGCTGAGCCCGAAGCTGACGAGTTCGAACTCTACGATCTGACGCTGGATCCGCTCGAGGAGCGCAACTTGGCGCATCCCAGCAATGAAGACGAGAGCACCCGAGTGCTGAAGCAGGCGATGCTCGACCTGCTAATCGCCGAGCTCGACAACAAGCGCCTCACGCCGGCCGACGGTGAGCTCCCGGGCTATCGCCCCCCAGCCCGGGCCTGAGGTCCGGTCAGTCCGGCCACCGCCGTGCATGGCTGGGGACCCGTCGCGATCGCGGCGGTCATCGGGATCTACGCGACGTTCTCGGGCGGCCTGGGAAGGCGATGGATCTCGGCGGCCCTGTTCTTCGTCGTCGTTGGGCTCGCGCTCGATGACACGGTCACCGGGCTGTTGCCGGGAGCCTCGACCGAGGAGGCGCTCCGAGTTGCGGCCGAAGCGACGCTCGTGCTCGTGCTGTTCACCGACGCATCGCGCCTGGACGTAGTGCGGCTGCGGCGGGAATATTCGCTGCCGGGACGGCTGCTCGGCGTCGGCCTGCCGCTGACCATCGCCGCCGGGGCGCTGCTGGGCGCGGTGCTGATCGGAGGGCTGTCGCCGCCTGGAGGCCCTTGTCTTGGCCATCGCTCTTGCGCCCACCGACGCGGCGCTCGGCCAGCAAGTCGTGACCGACGAGCGTGTCCCCCGTCCGCGTCCGCCAGGGCCTCAACGTCGAGAGCGGGCTGAATGACGGCATCTGCGTACCGCTGCTCCTGATCGCGCTGCCGGCGATCGCCGGGGCGGAGGAGGGGCTGACCAGCGCGAGCGACGCCGTCCACCTCGTCGTCGAGGAGATCGGCTGGGGCATCGTCGGTGGTGGCCTCGCCGGCCTGCTCGGCGGCCTGGCAATGCGCCCGCAGGTCGGCGGGCGGTTTGCAGAGTCGGCCTGGATGCAGGTGGTCCCGCTGGCCTCGGCGGCGGTTGCCTACGGAGTCGCCGTCGAGCTTGGCGGAAGCGGTTTCATAGGCGCCTTCGTCGGCGGCATGGTCTTCGGCGGGTTGCGCTCCAGCGAGGCCGACCAGCTCACGCGCTTCACCGAGGAGATCGGCGGCGTGTTCGATGCGGTCACCTTCATGCTCTTCGGCGCGGGCGCGCTGGCCCTGACCCTTGGCCGCGCGGGGCCAGAGCTCTACCTCTATGCGGTTCTTCCAGGCCGAGCAGCGTGCAGGCGTTCATCACCGGCCTGGCCATGCTGGAACGGATCGCCTGGCTGCTGCTGGTGGTGGTGGCGTTGCTGGATGCCCTGCTGACCCTGG
This sequence comes from uncultured Conexibacteraceae bacterium, assembly GCA_963784885.1. Classification (GTDB taxonomy): domain Bacteria; phylum Actinomycetota; class Thermoleophilia; order Solirubrobacterales; family 70-9; genus RHKX01. The sequence goes on along the minus strand of CAWATA010000006.1, from coordinate 387,317 downwards.
CCAGGCCGGTCTGCTGCTGGCTCTCGGCTGGCTGGATGGCCACCGGCCTGGATTGGCTCTGGCTGGCTGGCTGCTGGTAGCCGCCGGCTGCTGCTGGAGGTGGGGGCCCGCCCCCGGAGATGGAAGCTGTCCCGGCCGTTCCGATCCGCTGGCGACATCACCATGCGGTCGGCACGCACTTCGCCGGCGTCGAGCGCCCGCCGAAGGATGGGGAAGGGGCCTGACACACGCTCTCCGCCCTCAGGCCGCGAGACACATCCGCTCGACGATTCTGGTGCCGGTCGCGCCGAGCGACAGAATCGGGTCCCCGATCGGTCCTCGCTCCACCGTCTCAACGCTCGGTGGTAAGACGCGCGTCGCGCGGACTTGAACAACCCGCCAACCCAAGCTACGACAAGGGGGTGCAATCGACCGCTACCCCCGAAAGGCCCGCGACAGCCTCGCCCGACAGGGTCATCGAGCTCGGCATAACCGAGCGCCACTCGCGCCGCTGCGCCATCCACTCCAGCGACGCCTGCGACTGCAGCCCGAGCTACCAAGGTCAGGTCTGGTCCGCCCGCGACGGAAAGCCACTCCGCAAGACCTTCCCGACGATCACCGCCGCCCGCCGCTGGCGCCAGTCGGCATGCCGTCCACCTTCGCCGATGAAGCGGCAGCCGTGGTCTCGGAGGTGACGCTCGAGATCGCGGCGCTTCACCGAGCGACGGTGAGTGTGAGGGATTCGCTGTCGTCTCCGGCCTGCTCGCCGGTCAACTCCTGATCCGGAGTCAGCAGGGTCTCGAGCGCGTCGAGAACGTTTGCACGGGCTTCCTCTCGAGAGGGCCCTTCGCTGATCGCGCCGGGGATCTCCACCACCTGGGCGGTCAGCCAGCCCTCGCCAGCGTCCTCGTAGCGGATCGTCAGATGCAGCTCGTCGCTCACGCGGACAAGGTAGTCGCTAATCGCGACCGCGTCCAGCGTTGCGAACGAGCTCGCACCGCGACGGTCAAATCAAGCGTGAGACCGAATGCCAATCTACGAAACCGAAGGTCACTGGTTCGAATCCAGTCGGGCGCGCTTCAGGGGGAGGCCGCAATGTCGCATGGGCATTGCGATCGCGAGGACAATTCCGGCCTCCTCCCGAGTGCCCGCGAAACCGCCCGATTCGGCGAACCGCATGGACATGCGGAACGAAACCATCGCGCAACCAACACGCAGGTTTGTGCACCCCGAGTTGCGCGGCTGAAGCCTCTCCTCGCGAACATTCGACGCGTTCGAGCTGCTGGCGTTGCCCGTACTCGGCACGGACCAGCTGGTCAGCCAGCACGGATGCGGTCCTCCCGCAGCCAACGTAGTGTCGAGCGACGCAACCAAAGGTCGTGAGCGGCCTCACCGACCTCAACGCCGCTCCGCATCACCGCCGTTCCACCTCCCCGTCCGTACGGCGGAAAGAAGGAGTAGAAGCAACGATGAGATTGACCGCCCCGCTGACTGCTGCTCGACTGCTGATAACCGGCGCGCTGATAGCGGCGATTGCAATGGCCATCGCCCTGAGCGACGAGCCGGCCGGTGCCGCGTTCCCCGGCAAGAACGGCAACGTCGCCTTCGGCCGGTGCCTGAAGCCGGGCCAGGAGGGAGTGTTCGCGGTCAAGCCCAACGGCGAGGGTTTGCGCAAGCTGACCAGCAAGGGACGCCAGCCTTCGTGGTCTGCGAACGGCAGAAAGATCGCCTACACCCGCTACACGAAGGATGGCCCAGGCTTCGGTCTCAGCGCGATCTACAAGATGAACGCGAACGGCACCAAGCAGCGCCGGTTGACCAAGGGCAACAGAGCGGACCAGGATCCCTCGTGGTCTCCGAACGGCAAGCAGATCGTGTTCATGCGCCTTCGGGTGGAAAAGAACGACAACGTCACCTCCGACATCTACAAGATGAAGGCGAACGGCAAGAAGGTGCACCGCCTGACCAAGGACGGGCATTCGCCAGCTTGGTCCCCGAACGGCAAGAAGATCGCCTTCACCGGCAGCGGCGGCATGTACACGATGAACACGAAGGGCAAGAAGCGGACCAAGCTTGTTCGCAACGGCGAGGGCCCGAACTGGTCCCCGGACGGCAAGATGATCGCCTTCAATCGCGACCTTCAGATCTACACAATGAAGGCAAACGGCAAGCAGGTGCGCGCCGTCGCCGCCGACACTCTCCCCGGCATTGTCGGCTACCAGGCTCCGGCTTGGTCCCCGGACGGCACCGAGTTCGCCGTCGAGGGAAACAGAGCTCCGGGGGAGGTGGCCGGGATCTACAAGATCGACGCCGACGGGACCAACCCGGTCGAGCTGGCGAAGTCCGGGACGACGAGCTGCGACTTCGGCCGCACCGACTCCGATCCGGACTGGCAGCCGCGTTAGGCAAGGAAGGCGGAGGACGATGGCCTCACACCAGAGAACCAGAGGGCGAACTCCGCTCGGGCTCTCCCTGATCGTCGCGATCGCGGCAATCGCGGGGGTGGCGCTCCTCGTCACCCCCGCCTCTTCTGAAGTCGGGTCCTCCGGCGACCTCGAGGTCGCCAAGAAAAAGCAGAAGAAGATCAGCGGCAAGCTCAGCAAACCCGGCTACACGGTGATCGCCCTCGCCAAGGACGGCGAGGCGAAGACGAAGCGGGCCTCGAAGGGCAAGTTCGAGCTCAAGCCGCCGGCCAAGAAGGTCACGCTCCACCTCCGCGCTCCCGACGGCACCTACGCAGGCCCGATCGTGGTCGGCACCAGAAAGCACGGCAAGCGGGCGATCGAGGGCGTCTACGCCGGCGCCAAGCTCGGCAACGTCACGGTCAAGTCCAGCAAGGGCTTCGCCAAGGTGAAGCTCCGCAAGAAGTGGGTTGAGAAGAAGCGCGAGGCGCTGGCGAAGAACGGGGTCCCGATCGGGGTCGGCAACTTCGGCCGGGTCCGGGTCAAGAACGTCAGAGACCACAGAGACCAGGTCCCGGGCGATCTCGATCGCGACGGCGTCGCCGACCCGCTCGACATCGACGACGACGGCGACGAGGTCCTCGACAACCTCGACCGCAAGCCGCGCAATGGGGGTCAGGCTCGCGTCTCCGCACGTGCGTCGGATGGCGGGGCGGGCGACTTTCACATCCGGAGCACCCTGGGTGAGGGTGGCTCCCTGGAGGGCACCGCGAACGTCAACGCGGGCATGAGCAACGAGCAGATCGAGACGAACCTCGTAGACAATCTGGTCCTCGAGATCGAGATCCTTCCCGCCGCGGGGGATCGGTTTGACTCCTCCGAGCTCGACTGCGGCCAGCCTCAAGACAACACCGACCCGGCGCTCGGCGGTCTCGCCTACTGCACCCTTGGCGGGACGGGCGAGCGAAGCCCTGACGAGGACACGCCGGCGGGGATCCCCTTTCCCGAGTGCTGTGACTCCGATGGCGACGGCTTCGGCAAGCTGATCGAGGATCAGCCCGGCCAAGGCGGCGCGGGGATAAACCCGAAGGCCACCAGCGGTCAGATCGGCTCCGGCGACGTGTTGATCCAGCGGGTGAGCACCGGCGGCGGCGAGCAGCAGTTCACCGCCGCTCTGCAGTACGTCTTCGTCACGACCCCGGCTCTGGTCTCCTACGACGATGGGCAGGGGAACTCGGCCTCGGTCGGTGCGGGAATCGACTACCCGGTCGAAGGTGGCGAGCCGGGGACCGATCAGAACCCCTTCCCGGTCAAGGCCGGCCCGGACGGCGACGTGGAGGTGACGCTGACCTTCTGGCGCCCGCAGCGAGCCCCGATCTCGCCTGAGCCACAGGACAAGTGGATCGACATGGGCGGCCTCGACCTCGGCGCACTTATCGGGACCACGGGGGGGTTCTGTGGACCGGGCTCCTATTCGAGCGAAGATCCGAACCTGAAGCTTGTCGATGGGGGCTTCCGGGGCGACGGCGATTGGCCCTATGCCGGGTTCAGGGATCTGGCCGGCGATCAGCCCGCCAGCGCCGACAACACCTTCACCTACCGGCTCAACCTGACCAGGTGCCTGGAGGAGTCAGTCGGGAGATCGTTCAACGTGGGTGAGACGCGCGACTTCGGCTTCAAGGCGGTCACGCCGCCGATTGAACCAGCAGACGAGACCAGCACCCGCGTAGCGTTCATCCGCGAGTAGTCGGCCAGGATCCCGCCGTTTCGAGCTCCTCGCGGAATGCGACCAAGCCTGCCAATCGTCGGTCTCCTCGGCGCGCTGATCGCCACCCTCGCGTTCGTCCCTGCCCAAGCATCGGCCCCTTCGCTCCAGCGCACACGGGCATGCGCCGCACTCGACGAGGGCCAGCACGTCGACCGCGCCAAGACGATCATCGGGAAGGCCTTCTCAGCCAAGCGCATCCTCGACGAGCACCCGGCTCGGCGTTCGGAGCGGCGGGCGTGGAACGCCCACAAGCGGTGCGTGCAGACCCGCAGCCGCCGCCGCGCGATCGCGCGGCGCGTCAGGTCACGGAAGAAGAAGTTCCACGCCCGCTTCGAGGCGCTGATCACGCCGCCCGGCTCCGGCATCCTTAAAGCACGCAGGCATTGCGAGTCCGGCGGCAACTACTCGACCAACACTGGCAACGGCTACGCGGGCGCGTACCAGTTCGATGTCTCGAGCTGGGCTGCGACGGCCGGTGAGTTCAAGCGCCGCACCGGCATCCGCCCCGACCCGTCGCGCACAGCCAAACCGCGCGAGCAGGACATCCGGGCTGCGATCTGGCACCAGATCTCAGGGGGCGATCCGTGGCCGAACTGCCCTCGGCTGGGCATCCGTAGGTCGGTGTCGAGTGCTGTCGCCAGCCTGTCGCCCATCCATTAACCCGAACATCAGCGATGAAGGCATCAGGGGTGGAGGCGCTTCGAAAGCGAACTCTTGACCTCCTTGTCGTTAAAGACCGCCGGATAATCGCAACTGGCGGGCGGTTGAAGCGGGGCGGAACCGCCAAGCTGACGATCAAGAAAGACCGACGACGAATCTACGAAACCGAAGGTCACTGGTTCGAATCCAGTCGGGCGCGCTTCAGGGGGAGGCCGCGATTGAGCGCTCAGGCTCTCGAGGCTCGTCGATAGGGTTATGCGACCTGAAGGAGTCCCTGGTCAGCCTTCCGGGTACGGAACCCGGACCTCTGCGCAAAATCTCGGCGAGGGTGATCCTCGCGGTGGCGCTGATTTTTCTCGTCGCAGCGGTTACCTACATCGGTCGCGACGGCTACATCGATCCTGAGGACGGAGAGATCAGCGTCCTCGACGCCTTCTACTACTCCACGGTCAGCATTACGACGACCGGGTATGGAGATGTTCGTCCCGTCAGCGACGAGGGCCGGCTTGCGACGACCCTGTTCGTCACGCCCGCGCGGGTCCTCTTCCTGATCCTCCTCGTCGGCACGACGTTGGAGATACTTGCCGAGCGAACGCGCACCGCCTATCGGATCTCGCGCTGGAGGAGGACCTTGAAGGACCATACGATCATCTGCGGATTCGGAACGAAGGGCCGCGCCGCAGCGGCGATCCTCACGGCCCAGGGCGCCGACCCCCGGAGCATCATCGCAATCGATCCGCGGCCCGATGCGCGAGCACAGGCGACTGCTGCCGGTTACGCCGCAGTGGCCGGCGACGCGACCCAGCGACATGTCCTGCACGAGGCTCGGATCGAGGAGGCACGGGCTGTCGTGGTCGCAGTCAGCCGCGATGACGCAGCCGTGCTCACGACCCTCACGGCTCGCGAACTCGGTCCCGAGGCTGACATCGTCGCCGCCTGTCGGGAGGATGAGAACGTCCACCTGCTCGACCAGAGCGGGGCCGACAGCGTCATCAGCACCTCATCCGCGGCCGGTCGGCTGCTCGGCATTGCGACGCACACGCCTGGAATCGCCAACGTGATCTCGGACATGCTCGAGATCGGCCAGGGTGTCGACATCCGGCAATACGACGTCGGGCCCGAGGGAGTGACCGCTGAAGTCCGGGAGGAGTGGGGTCCGATAGTGGCCCTGCAGCGCGAAGGTGAGCTGATCTCGTTCGAGGATGAGCGCTGCAAGGACCCGCAGCCCGGCGACCGGGTGGTCGCACTGCATTCACACGACTAGGGACCGGGCGGGAGCAGCTCACCGGAGCGAGAACTGCAGTCGTGAGCGCGCGGCTCGAGGTGACTTTGACCCGGCAGTGGCGGGCTCAGGCAGGATTCAGTCTGCGATCCGCTGGACGATCCCCGCGTCGCTCTGACCTACCCGATCCCGAAGCCGCTGAACAGGCAACTGGGCTCCGACCCGTAGACGCCTCCGGTGCCCGTCGCCAGCGACAGAAGGCCGTTGACCGCGGTGCCGTCGGGGCTCAATGCAGAGAAGCTCACGCGGGTTAGGTCCCGGCTTTGGAACGAACCGGCGCCGACACTTGCGATGCCCACCGTCCGATCTAGCTCGTCGGTGTCCGGGTCGAGGAACTCGGGGTCACCGTCCAGCCACGCCGTGCGGGTCTTGAAGGCGCTGGGGCTTCCGGGGGGCGAGGGCTCCGGGTCGGGAGTGTCGGTTGCGGCGAGGATCGCGCCAGCAGCACTGGTCTCCACGGACACGGTGGCGTAGGTCTCGCCCGCCTGCATCTCGAAGCACTTTCCGTAGACGGAGAGCTGACCCTTGCTGAACAGCGGCACCTTCGGAGCTGCCGCCTGGCCAGGTCCAAACTCCTTGTCGGTCTGGTCGTCCACCGGTGCCGTGACGAAGGAGTCGCCGAACAGGTCGAGGTCTGTGAGCTTCGAGTCGTCCACCGAGTTGTCGGCGATCTGCTGTCCGCCCACCGCCCCGTCGGCGATCTGTGACGTCTCGACCGGGAACTGCTTTCCGATCTGCTTCTCGGCCTGCTTCTTGCCCTCCTTCTTGGCGATCTTGGTGACCTGCTTCTTCTCCTTCTTGTTGAGCTTGCTGAGTGTCACACCCGCTACGGCCCCGCCACCGAGCGCCGCGACCAGCGCGACTATCGCGACGACTAGGGCCGCTGAAGGCCTTTTTCCCTTGATCCGAGACATTTCGACTCTCCTTCGCTCGCGGAGAGGACCAGGTTGCTGATGCTCTCCCGCCGTTAAGCCCGGCGAGCAGCGTATCGCGGGCCCCTCGACGCGATGGAGACGACCCGGTGGCGTGAAGGTGTCCGGAAGACAACCCTGCGCGGCAATCACGCACGGACGGAAAAGCGGGCAAAGCGCTTCAACATCCCGAGCTGATCAGGCCAGCTGAGACTCCACGAAACCGAAGGTCACTGGTTCGAATCCAGTCGGGCGCGCTTCAGGGAAGTCCGCAATGCCGCATGGGTATTGCGATAGCTGGGGCCATCCCGTTGGCCTCTCGGGTGCCCGCCCGAACCACCCGATCCCCCGAACCGCATGGACATGCGGAACGAAACCATCGCGCAACCGACACGCACGCATCGCTCCGGAGGATCCTCCGGTTAGTCCCTTGATGGTTGAGCACATACGGATCGCTTCGACTTCGACGCCAAGCGCACCCTGCCAGCGGATCGCGATCCCAAGCGCTAGCACTGCCATAGGCGCGTCGCGGTTCGCGTCTGCTGTCTCAGATCTCGCAGACGGCGATCGCAGGGGCGTCCCGGCGTGCTTTGTCGGTGGCTGTGGTGAGTTCGCCGAGCGGCGTATAGGTGATCCGGCCGGGCTCGAGGCCGAGTGCCTGCGGACGTGAGGTCCATCCGCTCGAGAAGCGGCTTCGATGCGAGGGCACGGCCACCGGTTGCGCACGCCTCGATCCGCGCGGCCTCATTGACGTCGTCTCCGAGTGCGCCGATCTCCGTGCGCCCACTGGTCTCGATCATTCCTACGTACAGCGTCGAGCCCCAGTGCAGGCCGAAGCGCAGGACGACGTCTTCCTCGGCCAGATCGCTGCGGGCGGCGACGCCGGACATGGCGTCGCGCAGTCCTCGCGCAGCCGTGATGCATCCTCGTGCGGCCGCCGACTCCGAGTCTGCGGCCTCGGCGATGAAGAACGCCACGATGCCGTCGCCGACGTGACGCCCGACGATGCCCCCGGCGTCGATCACGCATTGGTCGGCGGCGAGCGTGAGGCGGCGGCCCGGCGAGAAGTAGCCGGCGGTAGGGAGGCGGCGGGAGAGCGGGGAGGACGACTCCAGGTCGGCGAAGGGGATCGCCGCGGGACGTCGCGCGGCTGCGGCGACACGCTGGGTGCGCTGGAGGTGGCGCGGGTCGCAGCTTGCGGCCATCGTGGCGAGCGTCGCCATTCCCGGCTCGGACTTGAGGATGATCGCGGGTTCCCGCAAGCCGTCCGGCGGAGTCGTGGATGCGGTCCAGGACGATCGGAATCGGAACTCTCCGATCGCCGAAGGTCCGCCCGTGCCCGATGCACGCTGTCATTGGCTCGGGTTCGGCGGGTGTGATCTCGTCGACCAGATCGCTGAGCGCCGGGTCGACCAGATCGCGTAGCTCGTCCCGCCCGCCCCTGGTATCCGCAAGGATGGCGTGACCGACCTGCGCGAACATCTCGCGAACGATCTCAATCGTGCTTGGTCCCCGCCCCAGCTTGAGTCGCGCCTGCACCGCCGCGGCCCCGTAGTAGTGCTCCCCGATCGTCGTGATCGGCTCGAGATGCCGCAAGCCCCCGTAGCTGCGCCGCAGCTGCCGAGACCCTAGCCCCGTCACGCCCCAATCGCCCCGATTCGCTCGGACACAGGTGGGCCTTCATTCCCGGCCAACCTGCGCCCCCTCCTGGAGGCGATTGTTAGGCTGTCGATTCCAGGTTGAAGAGTCAGGAGAATTCTAGTGAGAAACGTTGGGCGCTCGTCCGCTGCTGTCCTCGTCGCCGCCGTCCTCTACGGATTGCTCCCGGGCCTGGTAACCGCCGCGACCCCACCTCCGATCGGCAGCCCGACCGATCACTTCGCCGGGCGGACGACAATCGGGCAGGAGGGCATTCTCGCGATGCCGAGCGCGTCCAGCGGTGGCGATGGGCTTGACCTTCAGCGCTTGCAGCTAAAGGCCGGGGGGGTATTTGGGGATCCGGGAGATTTCCTGCCTCTTGCCGAGGAGGGCGCCATCTCCGGCCCGGATGCCGATAAGCCGCATGATTTCATCGCGGCGGACCTCGATACCTTCACCGGTCCCGACGGCAATCCGCGTGGCTCGCTCGAGCCGGGTGCGGCCTTTGCCGGCTACGGGCTGACCTCGTCTGGCTGCCCCAACGAGAACGACTTCTGTCTGACCTGGTCACGGCCGAAGTACGTGGGCGAGGAACACAAGTTCGACGCCTTTGGGGAAAGCTTCGGGGTGCAGTTCCCGGGCTCGAGCGGCCCCGATCCGAGGACGGAGATCTCGATGGCAACCGGGATCTTCGATCCGCAGGAAGGCCCCTCGATCGTCCTCGCCTGGGTGCACACGGAACAGACTCCGGAGGGGATCGACCCGAGGGTCCAGTTTGCTCACGTGGTCGCCGACCGCCTGCCATCCGGTGAGGTTTACGGCCTCCACCTTGGCGGCCCGATCAGAACCCTCGGTGGCGGCGTCTACAACAATTCGGTCACGCCGGGATTCCCAGAGAGGGATCTGACGAGCCCGTCGCTTGCGGTCGGCGATTTCACGAAAGCCGGAGTCGATCAAGTCGCCGTGACCTGGACCCCAGTATGGAGCGGTCCGCCCCAGGTTGAGGCGGCGCTGCTTGGCGACGGCTCCGGCGCCGGGTTGGAGGTCGTGATCGCCCCGAAGACGTTCACCATGTCAGTTGCCCCCGACTATCAGGGTTTCAGCTCCTTCGACCTTCGACGGATCGGGCCGGGTGTCGTCGCCGTTCACGATGCGCGCGGCACGGGCCCTGGCTTTGATCGACTCGTCATCGCCGCAGGAACTCGGGGAGTCGACAACCTACTCAGCCTTAAGCCTGTGCCCGGCAGCCCTGGCACGCTTGAGGCCAGCCAGATCGAAACAGGCGCCACGGCGTGCCCACCTGGGTTCTGCACGCCAGATACACCGTATGGCGTGCCGCAGAATCGGACGTTTAGTTCTCAGCTGGATTCTCTCGGCGATCTCGACGGCGATGGACTCGATGAGATCGCCTCGACTGCCCTGACGGCCATCAATTCCCAGAGCAGCCTCGCGATCTATGACCTGTCTTGCGCGGACGAGCTCTGCGGTTCCTATGAAATCAAGAACCCCACAACTTGGAATGTTCAATCGATCGAAACGGCCGTTGTCAACGCGCGCGAGACCAAGGATCAAGTGATCGCGCCGGTTCCGGGAGGTACCAGCACGCGCGAGATGCCGCAGATTGCGGTGGCGATACCACAGAACATTGGAAACCAATGGCGACCCGCGGTCCAGTTGATTGGCCTTGACGGCTTCAACCAGAGAATTCTCTCCGACAGAACCACCGGGTTCAACACATATCCGCTCGGGGGCTACACCGATGGCCAGCCTGACATTCCACAGCTTGCGTCGTTTCCGCTCGACGGTCGAGCGCAGCTCGGCGATCCGGTTCAGAGTCAATACACGCAGCTGGAGCCCTCAGTGGTTCTCAATGCCCCCCCGACCCACTTCGACATTCTCGACGGCCAGGCCTACGACCCGAGCTTCTGCTACGCGGGCAATCAGTACGCGGTGCCGCCAGCCTGCTTCTTCAACTCCCAGTACGAGCGCGAGCAGTCGGCTGCTACCGAGGTGGTCAACGAGTCGACGGAAGACTGGGCCGTTAGCGCAAAGCTGAACGTCGAGACCAACATCTTAGACATCGTCGATGTCGAAGCTGAACTCCGAGGGGGCTACGGCGAGAACTTCAAGAACGTCGGTGGAACAACCACGACCGACACGGTGAACGTCACGGTCAAGGCGCTCAACACCGACAAGATCTATGCGATCAAGCGAGCCTATGACACGCTCGAGTACCCGCTCTACCAACCCGGGGAGGAGAACCCATCGGGGTATGTGCTCGCGGAGACGCCGCACACGGTGCAGAAGCGATGGGTCGACTCGTCTTCGCCCGATGCCGTCGATCTGAAGTCCAACCACCAGCCGGGCAACATCCTGAGCTATCCGGAGGACAGGACGGAGGCGGAGAACCCGTTCATCTCACCGACATTCGATGAGAACGGTAATCCCGTCGGGCCTTCGGCCTTCGCAGGGGACGAGTTCGAGCTCTCGGACAGCAGCGATTACAAGTACGAACTCACCTCTCAGCGGCTCCAGGATGATTCTGCCGCCGTCCAAAAACAATGGAACGTCGGTGCTACGGTGGGTGTGGGCGGCAAGATTGCTGGGATCGTCGATACCAAGCTCGAGGTGGCGGGGGACTACAAGAACTCCAAGCTGACCACCACCAAGACGACCGTCGGCGACACCACCAAGCTCACGTCATCGATGGCCGGAGTCGATGAGAGCTTCGGCCAGACGGCTTACACGGTCAAGCCTTTCGCCTACTGGACCGCCAACGCAACTCTTGTCCTCGACTATGCCGTTGAGCCCGGCGTTGCTCCGCCGGGTGCTCCAAAGACGTGGTGGCAGCTGAAGTACGGTTCCAAGCCCGACCTGACCCTGAATCTGCCTCGCCTGCTGGATTTCGAGAAGCAAGCAGGCATATCCTCTGATGCGGCGCGATTCATCTCACCAGGGATCAGCGTCCTGCAGGGCAAGTGCGACGAGGGCCCAGCGCCGCTCTTGAACGGCTACCCGAGCCCAGGCAGGCCCCTTTGCCTGCGGGCTGAGGTCGAGAACTACAGTCTCAAGGATCAGACCGGCAGCACCGACGTGAAGTTCTACGACGCCGACCCCGATGTCGGCGGCGAGCTGCTCGGCACTGCCCCGGCGTCGCCAGTGCCCGCCCGGGGCAATGCCGAGGCCGAACTCACCTGGACCCCCGATGCTCGCTACGCGGGGTCACGGCCGCGGATCTTCGCCGTCGTCGACGCCAGCGATCAGGTTGCCGAGATCCATGAGAACAACAACAAGGGCTTCCGCGACTATCAGGCGAGGGCCGATGTGACGATCGCGCCCCGAGCGCCGGCCGATGTTCTCGCCGAGCCTGGCCCCGGGCGTTCGCTTGATGTCGAATGGAACGACAATCTCGACGAGGTTCAGCCCGCAGGCCACGAGTGGCGCGTGGCTGCCTACCCGGATAAGGGCGGCGCTCCGATCGAACTCACGGTTCCCGGTGGTCAGAGCTCCGCAAATCTCAGCGGTCTACAGCCGGGTCGCTACCGCGTTGCTGTCTTCTCAACAGCGGGGGGCGAGTCCTCGCCGGCCTCGCACCCGTCGGAGCCGGCCGACATCGTCACTGACGAGCCGTCGGCGCCTAGGAACGTCGTCGGGGTGCCCCGAAACGCATCCGTCCAGCTGAGCTGGGATCCGCCGCAGGACACGGGCGGCGGTCCGGTCCAGACCTATCGGATCAGCGAGTACCGGGTGCCCGGTGAGTCGTTCCCTGAGGCTCCGGTCGAAACGACCGTGGACGGCGGCGTCACCGCGCTGACCCTGAGCGGGCTGACGAACGGCCGGCCCTACCGCTTCACCTTGCAGGCGGTCAACGACCGAGGCCCCGGCGCAGTTTCAGGTCCGAGCGCTGCCGTCACGCCGCTGGATGTGCCCGACCGTCCCTCCAACGTCGGGGCACAGCGCGGAGCCGGCGGGGTCGCCACGGTTACCTGGGATCCGCCGAATCCGGATGAGAGTCGGGCGGCGGTTACCGGCTACGAGGTGACCGCGTCGCCGGGCGGGTCGGTTCGGACGGTGCCCGCCGGAACGGAGGCGGTCGAGTTCGACAGCCTGCAGGTGGGCACGAGCTACACATTCCGCGTTCGGGCCAACAGCGAGGTCGGCTTCGGTGCTGAGTCGCAGCCCAGCCCTCCGTTGGCCATCGCCGACCCGCCCTCGGCCCCACGGAACCTCGTCGCCGGGCCGGGCTCCTCGCCGGGCTCCGCCGCGCTCGAATGGGAGCAACCCGACGAGGACGGTGGCGTCCCGATCGCAAGCTACGAGGCTTGCCTTGTCGGTGGCGGGTGTCAGCGGATCGGCGCGAGCAGAACCGACGCCAGCTTCCCGAATGTCGCGAGCAAGACACCGCTGACGTTCGAGGTCACGGCGCGCAACGAGGCGGGCCTCGACTCACCCGTGGCAACGACCACCAGGCCGGTCATCCTCGACGAGCCACCCACGGTCGACTTCACGAAGGTCCCGGATGAGGGCTCATTCACCGGACCCAATGTCGTCGTCGAGTTCGAGGCGTCCCCGGGCGAAGCGACGACCCAGTGCTTGATCGATGGGCAGGGAAGACCCTGCAGATCGCCCCTGCGACTGAGCTCGCTGCCCGATGGCAGCCACACGATTCAGGTCGAGGCAGCCTCGAGTGGAGGCAAGGTCACAACACCGATGGTGGCGTGGAGCGTCGACAGCGTGTCGCCGCAGGCGAGCAGCAGGAAGCTGAGGAAGCTGATCAGAACCAACGATCCCGCGTTCACGTACAGGGGTAGCGACAAGGGGGGCTCGAAGCTTCAGGGCTACGAGCTGCGCACGCGGCGTGCCGGGAAGCGGGGCAAGTTCAAGGTCGACCCCGTCGGCTTCGACAAGACCGGGAAGTCGCAGAGCTCTTCCCGTCTCAAGGTCCCTGCCGGAGAGACGGTCTGCGCTTCAGCGCGGGCTGTGGACGGCGCCGGCAACCGATCTGAGTGGTCGGAGGAGCGCTGCACAACGAGGCCATACGACGAGAGCTCGCTTCGGCGGGAGGGTAAGTGGAAGAAGGTTCGGGGCAAGAAGCTGTCGAACAACCACGCTCTCGACGCCAAGAGCAAGGGCGCTGCCCTGACATTCCTGCTCGGCAAGACGAGCAAGGTCAAGGTACTCGCCGGGCGCTGCCGAAAGTGCGGCAAGCTTGCCGTCGAGGTTCGAGGCCATCGCCGCAAGGTGATCGACCTGTCGAAGACGAAGAAGCGAAAGTCGCGAATCGTCGGCTTCAACGCCAGGTGGCCGAAGAAGAAGGATGGCCGGCTGCGACTGATTTCGCTCGGAGGCGGACCGGTTCGCGTCGATGGTGTCGCGGTCTGGCGGACGAGCCGTTAGGAATGGCTGGCGGGCAGCGATCATGAGTTGCCGCCCATTTCGAAGGGAGCAGATTGATGAATGAGCGCACCTACGTCGAACTTAGGAGGACCCCGCGCGGGCTCCGCAGCTCCGGCCTGCTCGCCGGCGCGGTCCTCGTCCTCGCGCTCGTCTTCGCTGCCGCGGCCTTGGCCGCGGCAGGTGATCTGACCCAGAAGCCCGGCACCGCTGGCTGCATCTCCGAGGACGGCACGGGCGGCGCCTGCGCGGATGGGGTAGCGCTGCAAAACCCCTATTCGGTCGCAGTCTCCCCCGATGGCAAGAGCGCCTACGCCGCGTTGGAGGTCAGCAGCGCCGTCGCGGTCTTTGACCGCAATCCGGCCACCGGTGATCTGACCCAGAAGCCCGGCACCGCCGGCTGCATCTCCGAGACTGGCACCGGCGGTGCCTGCGTGGACGGGATCGCTCTCAACGGGGCCCGCTCGGTCACCGTCTCCCCCGACGGCAAGAGCGTTTACGCCGGCTCTTTCTTCGGCAACGCCGTAGCGATCTTCGACCGCAACACCGCGACCGGTGATCTGACCCAGAAGCCCGGCACCGCCGGCTGCATCTCCGAGGACGGCACCGGCGGCGCCTGCACGGACGGGACCGCCCTCAACGGCGCGCAGTCGGTCACCGTCTCCCCCGACGGCAAGAACGTCCACGCCGCCGGCGGCAACGCCGTAGCGATCTTCGACCGCAACACCGCGACCGGTGCTCTGACCCAGAAGCCCGGCACCGCCGGCTGCATCTCCGAGGACGGCACCGGCGGCGCCTGCACGGACGGGACCGCCCTCAACGACGCGCAGTCGGTCACCGTCTCCCCCGACGGCGAGAGCGTCTACGCCGCCTCGAAAGGCAGTAGTGCCGTTGCGATCTTCGACCGCGACCCGACCACCGGTGCTCTGACCCAGAAGCCCGGCACCGCCGGCTGCATCTCTGAGACCGGAAGCAGTGGCGCCTGCACGGACGGGGTGGCGATCGCGAGTCCTCTGTCTGTCGCAGTCTCCCCCGACGGCAAGACCGCCTACTCTGCCGGTGAGGGGGCCGCCGGCGGCGTAGCGGTCTTCGACCGCAACACGACCACCGGCGCGCTCACCCAGAAGGCGGGAACCGCCGGCTGCATTTCCGAGGACGGCACGGGCGGCGCCTGCGCGGATGGGGTAGCGCTCGGCGGGCTGCAGTCGATCGCCGTCTCACCCGACGGCAAGAGCGCCTACGCCGTCTCCTTCGACAGCAACGCCGTTGCCAACCTAGACCGAGATCCGACCACCGGTGCTCTGACCCAGAAGCCCGGCACCGCCGGCTGCATCTCCGAGGACGGCACCGGCGGCGCCTGCACGGACGGAGTCGCCCTCGACGGTCCGCAGTCGGTCACCGCCTCCCCCGACGGCAAGAACGTCTACGTCGGCTCCTACTACAGCAGCGCCGTCGCGGTCTTCGACCGAAACGACGGCAACGGCCCGACGACGACGATCGACTCCGGCCCCGAGGGCCCGACCAACGACCCCTCGCCGAGCTTCACGTTCAGCGCCAACGAGGCGAACTCGACCTTCGAGTGCAAGCTCGACGCCGAGTCCTACGCCGCCTGCACTTCGCCGAAGAGCTACCAGGACCTTGCAGACGGCTCCCACACGTTCAACGTCCGCGCCACCGACACCGAGGCCAACACCGGCGATCCCGCGACCCGCGAGTTCACCGTCGACACCGCGGTGAAGGGCAAGTCGACGGCGAAGAAGACACAGAAACAGAAGGGCAAGAAGGTCGTCGTCAAGGTCGAGGTCAAGGCGAAGGAGGACCTCGATGTCGCCGCCTCCGGCAAGGTCACGGTCAAGAAGAAGTCCTACAAGCTCAAGAAGGCCTCGAAGTCGGTCGCGAAGGGCAAGTCGGCGACGCTGAAGCTGATGCCTAAGAAGTCCAAGGACGCGAAGAAGATCGCCAAGTCCCTGAAGAAGTCGAAGGGCAAGGCGAAGGTCGACGTTACCCTTGCCGACGACGCCGGCAATTCGAAGAAGTCGAAGCTGGCGGTGACGCTGAAGGGCTAGTGGCCGGCCCGAAAGCTGCCGGCTCCCCCTCAGCCACCGCGCAGGGCAACCACGCAGACATCGAAACGCCGGCAAGCCCGCTCAAGTGGCCCGGAGCCGCGTCACCGCCCCCAGCGGCTCTCGACGCGGTTCCGCCACGGCGGCTCCTCACCGGCGCGGAACCGGGCGTCGTCGCGGCCGAGCAGCGTCTCGAGCGGGACCAGTGCCGGGTTCGCCGACTCGAGCAGCGGCGTTGATGCGTTGGCGCCGATCGTCGCTGAGTCGGCCTCGCGGCTGATCCGCTCCCAGCCGATCGTCGGACGGTAGATCCAGTAGTCGATCGTCACCGCGCCCGCGGTGCGGCGGTCGTCGCGAACCGCGGTGAACGCGGTCGTCCGCCGGTTGGCGCTCGTGAGCCGATCGCTCACCGCGATCGCGCAACCCGCCTGCCGGCAGCGCCGGTAGTCCACGCCTACGATCGGCCGCCCGCCGGGCCCGAGCCGCGACTCGGGCGGCGGCGCGAGCGCCCGGACCGCGCCGGCGAGCTCTCGGCCGTAGGCCTCGGTCAGCGGGTCTCGCCAACACGGGTCCGGGTAGCGGACGGCGCAGCGCTGCTTGAACGCGATCGCCGCCGCCAGCGAGCCGTCGCGCTCGTCGGGCCCGATCGCCACGAGCGCGACCACCGCGGTGGCGAGCAGCGCCGCCAGCACGACCAGCGCCGCGTGCTCGACGCTCGCCGATCCCCGCTCGCTCGCTCCGCGACCCAGATCCATATGGCGAAGCTACGCAGCGGCGTCGCGCGTGTGGGTGAAGTTCGTGCCGACTCCGTGCCGATCCCGGAACCGGCGATGCTCAGAGCCCGTTCGTGACCAGTCCGACGACGACGGTGGCGACGACCCAGGCCGTCAGGACTCCCATGAGCGCGAGCACGAACCATCCGGCCGCGCCGAGGAGGCCGCCGACCGGATGCTCCTCGACCGGCTCAGCGACGGCGGGTGACCCCTCCGGTGCGGCGGGCACGCCACGCCGGAGCCGGATCGCGTAGACGACTCCGGAGACGACGAACATGGCGGCGCTGATCAGCAACCAGTTGCCGAGGTAGCCGTCGACGCCGAGCCCGGTCGTCCCCTCGTAGCGGACCGGGTCGAACCGGAGGATCAACGGGGCGTAGACGACGAGCAGCAGCAGCGAGAGTGCCGCCGGCACGCGGACGTGGTTGAGCGCCGCGACCATCGCGGCTCGGTCAGGGATCGTCCTCGCTGCGGCACCGTCGGTGAGCCGGAACAGGCCGCTGTAGAGCGGCAGCGCGACGAGGTCGTGGAGCAGCGCGGCCGCGACGAGCCAGATCAGCACCCGGCCGCCGCCGGGGATGCCGCTCACCCGCAGCAGCGCATAGGCGCAGAGCAGGAGGCTCGCGGCGACCGCGATCAGGTGCAGCGGCTGGGCGCCGTACTCGTATCGGAACCGGTCCCGCATCAAGAGCTGAAGGTCATCCGCTTGACCCATTTCGTGTTGTGGACGCCGGGCAGCGCCGGGACGATGATCCGGGCCGGATAGCCGTGGTCGGGCGAGAGGTCGGCACCGTTGACGCGAAGTGCGAGCAGCGACCGCGAGTCGAAGATCTGGTTGGCGGCCAGCGTCGCCTGCGAGAACGCGCCGGCCTCCTGGAGCGACTCGACGAGGACCTCGGCGCCGCTGGCGGAGTCGGCGCCGGCGAGGGCCGCGAGATCCGCGAGCCGAACGCCGCCCCAGTCCTGCCAGGTCGTCCAGCCCTCGACGCAGGCGATCGGCAGCCGCTCACCGTGCTGTGGCATCGCCAGCAAGTCGGCACGGCTGAGGCTCAGGTCGCGGCCGGCGCCGGTCAGCTGAAGGCGCCACGAGGTGCCGGTTCGCGCCGGGTCGATGCCGGCGGCGGCGGCCGTCTTGTTGACCTGGAAGTCGTTCGGCCCGTCGCCGTAGCTCTGCCCGCGCGGCGAGAGCAGCGCGATCTCCCGGACCGAGCCGAGCAGGTTCGATCCACTCGTCATCACCAGCAGCCCGAGCGATCCGAGGCCGACCGCCCCGAGCATCCCACGGCGGGAGATCGTCGGCGCGGACGGCTCGAGCGGCGCGAGGTCGTCGGTTGCGGGGTCAGCGATCCGCATCCGCTCGATGCCCTCGCCGAGCGGGCGGAAGACGCCCTCGCGGCGGAAGGTGCGGGCGACGACCGGCAGCTTGAGGACGAGGTGCAACGCCAGGGCCGCCACGAAGATCAGCGCCGCGTAGTAGTGGGCGGGGACGAAGGAGAATCCGAACGGCAGCCAGTACTGGACGTTGATGACCCCGGTCACGAACAGAAACAGCGCCGAGCCCACGAGCGTGAGGAGACTGAGTCGTTCGAGCGCATGAGCGACCGAGCGGGTCGCGGGTCGCTCGAACAACTTCGGGATGACCGACCAGAGCTTCGCCAGGAGGATCGGGATCGCCGCGAAGCCGGCGATGACGTGCAGCGACTGGGTCAGCGAGTAGAGCCAGACCGGCGAGGTCGGCCAATCGAAGAAGTAGAGGTCGACCTCGAAGCCGCCGCTGACGTCGTTCGCGCCCAGCCCCGGGTTGTAGGCGGCGTGAGAGAGAAAGCCGGTGAAGGCGGCGACGATCACCAGCGGCAGCAGCGTCGAGCCGAGGAACGAGGTCAGCCACCGGCCGCGCAGCGGGCTGCGCCAGAAGTCACGCCGGAACGGCCCGGCGTCGGGGATCGGGGGGCTCGGCGGGGTCCGCGACTCGTCCGCCTCCGCGATCCGGTCGCCGAGGCGGTCGAGCCGGCTCACGGCACCTCCACCTCCCCGGCGGGATCGAAGATCTGGACGTCGCCGGAGTCCCTCCCGACGACGATGACCCGGCCGCTGCGCTCGTCGACGGCGACGCTGTTCGGCTGCCGGACGGTCGGGTAGCTCGCGATGATCTTCGGAGCGATATCGGTCACCTCCATCTCAACTACGCGATTGCGAGCCGTTTGGGTCACCCAGAGGCGCTCGCGCCTATCGTCGACCGCGATTCCGTAGGGGCTGCCGGGCACGTTCGTCCGGTCGAGCAGGCGTGGATCCGCGCCTCCCTCGTAGACGAGCACGGCGTCGCCCCCGGTGTCCGCGACGTAGAAGCGGCCGGTGCCGTCGTCGGGCCCGGCGACGATGTGGCTCGGACCCGCCCCGCCGGTGACGGTCGCGACGCGCTGCAGCGTCGCCGCGTCGATGAAGGCGATCTCGCGGGCAGCCACCGCGACGACCGCGACCGTGTTCCCGGCGGCGGCGAGGCCGCCGGGCTGCTCCGGCGAGGGGAGGGCGATCTCGACGCTGTCGCCCGCGACGACGCTGATCGTGTCACCGCCCTCGTCGCTGACGAAGATCCGACCGTCGGCGGCCTCTGCCGCGTCGTGGGGGAAGTCGCCGACGGCCACGCTCGAAGCCCGCCCCGAGGGAAGCTCGATCCGCAGGAGCTCGTCCCGGTACTCGATCGGGGCCAGGACGGGACCGCCGGGCGCGGCGAGCGAGAGGTGCCGCGCCGGATCGCCGGTCGGGATCCGCTTCACGGTCCGCCCGGTCGCGACTGTCGATCAACTCGATCCGGTCGGGGTCGCGGAACGAGACCGCGGCGAGCCCGCTCACCGGGTCGGCGACCACGCCCTCGGCCTCCGAGCCGATCCGCCGCACCTCCCCGGCCGGCTGCTCGGCGAGCGGCGGCGAAGCCGCCGGCTCGGCGGGCGGGGGGTTCTCCTCCGCCGAGCCGCAGCCGGTGAGGAACGCTGTCGCGAGGACAATCAGGACGACGGAACTCGCCCGCTTCACGTCGCCTCCCGGAGAGCCGCCGCCGTCCGCGTCCAGGGGACGACCGCGGCGACGGCGCGCGCGTCGTCGAGCGTGTCGATGTCGCGGAGCTGCTCGAGCTCGGCGACCCGCAGCCCGAGGTCGCGTAGGCGACGGCGCTGGTGCTCGCAGGTGTCGGCGGCGCTCATCGGGACGCCGGCGAAGGCGGAGGGGTCGTGCTCGCGGAAGCCGATCGCCCACCAGCCCCCGTCGGAGGCGGGGCCGAGGACGGCGTCGACGCCGTCGGCGCAGAGCTCGGCGATCGCCGCCTCGAGCAGCGACGCCGTGATCTGCGGCGTGTCCATCCCGACGAGCACGGCCGGGGCCGCACCCGAGTCGGCGAAGGCGCCGGCCAGGCGTTCGCCGAGCCCGCCCTCGCGTTGAGCGATCACCTCGATGCGGCGCCCTTCGACATCGGGGAGCCAGTCGCAATCCCCTGCTTCGCCGTCGAGGACGAGGACGCGCCTCGCAGCGGGCGCCTCGCTGACCGCCCAGAGCGTGTCGGCGAGCGCCGCCGCGGCCACGCTGGCGGCGCCGTCGGCGCCGAGGTCGGGGATCAGCCGCGTCTTCGCGAAGCCCGGGTGCGGGGCTTTGGCGATCACGATCAGCGACACGTCCGCGGGTTCGATGCTGCTCATCGCATCGCCTTCGTCATGTCGGCGATCGTTCGCGCGGTGCCGCGGACGGTCCCGGTCACCTTCGAGCGGCCCTCGCGGCGACGGTAGGAGACCGGAACCTCCTCGATTCGCCACCCTTCGTCGGCGGCCCGGAGGACCATCTCGAGCGGCCAGCCGAACCGACGATCGCGGAGGCCGAGCGCGAGCAGCCCCTCGCGCCGAGCGGCGCGCATCGGCCCGATGTCGGTCAGCCTTCCGGCCCGCCGCCGGACGATCAGGCCGAGGGCACGGTTGGCGACCCGGGCATGCAGGGGCCAGGCGCCGGCCTCGGCGATCCGCGTCCCGAGCACGAGGTCGGCGGCGCCGGCGACGACCGGGGCGCTGACGCGGTCGAGCTCGGCGGGGTCGAGCGAGCCGTCGCAGTCCATGAAGCAGACTACGTCGGCGCTCGCGGCGGTGAGCCCGGCGAAGCAGGCGGCACCGAAACCGCGCTGCGGCTCGTCGACCACCTCGGCGCCGAGCCGGGCGGCGATCTCATCCGATCCGTCGGTCGATCCGTTGTCCACCACGATGGGCCGATATCCCGCAGGAAGGGCGTCCAGCACACCCGGGATGGCGGCCGCCTCGTCGAGGACCGGCAGGATCACGTCGATGGTCTTCTCGGTCGGCAAAGCCGCAGGAAACCCTAACGCTGTGAAGATGGGCGACCGATGAACGCGCCCGGCACCCGCACCGCCGTCGTCCTGACGGTCCTCGGCCTGCTCACGATCGCGGTCGGTCTCGGGATCCGCGCCGCCGGCGGCGGGCTCGGCGCGCCGCTGCCGCCTTTCTTCGCCACGTGGGACCCGCATGTCGATACATACGCACTGATCGGCCTTCCGGTTCTCGCCCTGGCGCTGCTCGCCGCGGTGCCGCTGCTCGGCGGCCGCGGCGGCACCCTGACCTTCGTCCTCGGCGCCTTCGCGATCGCCCTCGCGGCGCGGCTCGGCCTGTCGCTGGTCCGCGACGGCGCCGACGGCTGGTACGCGGTTTTCGGCAGCGATCCCGAGGCGGCCAACGAGTACCTGCCGGTCCTTCCGGCAGTCGACTCGCTCGGGCTGCACGCGTTCCTCGATCGCTTCGCCGAGCTCTCGCCGACGCTCCCTATCCATCCCTCGGCGCACCCGCCCGGGATCCTCGTCCTGCTCGAGGCGACCGGAATCGACGGCCCTCGCGCCTTCGCCGCCCTGGTGATCGTGGTCGGGGCGGCCGCGGTGCCGCTGACCTGGGCGCTCGGCCGCCGGCTCGGGATGGCTGATGCGCGCGCCCGAGCGGCGGCGATGCTGGTCGCGTTCTCGCCGGCCGCATTGCTCTATGGAGTGCTGACCACCGACGCGATGTTCGCGACGCTCGGCCTCCTCGCCGCCTGGCTGCTCGTCGGCTCCGGGCTCGGATCGTGGGTCGCCGGGGGAATCGCGCTGGCCGTCGCGTCGTTCTTCTCGTGGGCGCTGCTTGCGATCGGCACCTTCGCGGCGGTCGTTCGCCTCCTCCGCGGCGGGCTGCGGTCGGCGATCGGCATGGCGCTGGTCGCGGGCGCGGTGCTCGTCGGCTTCTACCTCGCGCTCTACGCGCTGAGCGGCTTCGACCCGCTCGGATCGGTCCGGTCCGCCGGCGACGCCTATGCACTCGGGATATCCAACGCCCGTCCGTATGCGTTCTGGCTGTTCGGCTCGCCGGTCGCGTTCGCGGTCGCGCTCGGGATCCCGACGGCCTGGTACGCGGCGCGCGCGCTCGGGACCGGGGATCCGGCTGCGGTCGGGCTCGCGGCTATCGTGCTGGTCTCGGTGCTGATCGGGCTCACCAAGGCGGAGACGGAGCGCATCTGGCTCTTCATGGGGCCGCTCGCGGCGGTTGCGGCCGCGACCCTGGTCCCGCTCCGGCGGATGCCGGCGCTCTGTGCCTTCCTGATCGCGCAGGCCCTGCTCACCCAGGTCCTCCTGGACACGGTCTGGTGAGCCGCGTCCTCGTCACCGGCGGCGCCGGGTTCATCGGCTCGCACCTCGTCGACGCGCTGCTCGCATCGGGCGAGGAGGTGCGGATCCTCGACAACCTCGACCCGCTCGCTCATCCATCCGGGCAGCCGCCGGTTCACCTCGATCCCGGCGGCCGACCTCCGGGTCGGCGATCTCCGCGACCCCGACGACGTGCTCGCCGCCCTCGACGGAGTCGATCGGGTCTTCCATCTCGGCGGCATCGTCGGCAACGGCGAGTCGATGATCAACGTCCGCAAGGCGATCGATTCCAACGCCGGCGGCACCGCGACTCTGCTCGAGGCGGTGATCTCCCGCCGCGACCGGATCAGACGGGTGGTCGTCGCCTCCTCGATGGTCGTCTACGGCGAAGGCGCGTACCGCTGTCCCGACCACGGCGTCGTCCTGCCGGGCGTCCGCCCGGTCGCGCAGCTTCGCGAGCGCCGCTGGGAGCCCGTCTGCCCGGAGTGCGCCCGAGCGACCGAGCCCGTGGCCCTGACCGAGGACAAGCCGCTGCGGCCGGTGAGCGTCTACGGGATCAGCAAGCGCGACACCGAGGAGCTCGCGCTGGTGCTCGGCGAGGCCTACGGGTTCGAGGCGGTGGCGCTTCGGTACCTGAACGTCTACGGGCCGCGGCAGGCGCTCGCGAACCCCTACACGGGAGTCGCGGCGATCTTCTCCTCGCGGCTGCTCGGCGGCAACGCGCCGCGGGTCTTCGAGGACGGCCGCCAGATCCGCGACCTCGTGCACGTCGCCGACGTTGTCGCGGCGACCCGGGCCGCGATGGACGCGCCCGAGGCGCCGGGGCAGCGCGTTCAACGTCGCCACCGGAAGGCGGATCGAGATCGGCGAGCTCGCCCGGCGGCTCTGTGAGCTGCTCGCGCCCGCGCTCGAGCCCGAAGTGACGGGCGAGTTCCGCGCCGGCGACATCCGCCACTGCTTCGCCGACGCCTCGCTGGCCCGCGAGCTGCTCGGCTTCGAGGCCCGGACCTCGATCGAGGACGGCCTTCCCGAGCTCGTCGAGTGGGTCGCGCGCCAGACCGCGAGCGAGTCCGGCGACGCCGCGCTCGAGGCGCTGCGCCGGGCCGGGCTCGTCGGCTAGCGCCGAGCGGCCGGGCGTCGTAGCATCGGCGGCATGTGCAGGAACATCAGACGACTCCACAACTTCGAGCCCCCGGCGAGCAGCGAGGAGGTGCAGGACGCGGCCCTCCAGTACGTCCGCAAGGTCAGCGGATCGACGAAGCCTTCGCAGGCCAACACCGAGGTCTTCGACCGTGCGGTCGCCGAGGTCGCCGAGGCGACCCAGCGGCTGCTCGACGGCCTCGTCACCAACGCGCCGCCGAAGGACCGCGACGAGGAGGCGGCAAAGCGAAAGGCCCGCTCGGCGGCCCGTTTCGCCGCCTAGGGGAAGTCTCGCGCGGCGGGTCCTGCCCGCCCGGCCGCGGGGTGGCGGTCCCTAACTCAGGCCCTGTCGGGCTTCCGAGACGAGCGTGACCGCCTCGGGAAAGATCATCCGGATCACGTCGCGAACCTGGGTCGCCTGCTCGTCGGAGGTTCCGCTGAGCTCGACCTGGCCGATCGCGGCGACGGTCATCGTCACCGCGAGCTGGATCGCCTGGTCGGCGAAGGCGACCTTCTGGGCGCCCTGCATCGACTCGGCGAGCTCGCCCAGGCGGGCCTGGAGATCCTCGGGGTCACCGAACATTCCGAATCCACCTTCCATGCAGGACAGCATAGGCGCTCCGGTCCGGCCGCATCCGCTGAGGCGGACCCGTCCCCCGGCGCCTCAGCGAGCGTTTCCAGCGCTGCGAGCCGTGGCGGTCAGAACGCCCCCGCGCGCGAACGCCGTGCCGAGCAGCTCGAGCGGCAGCGCGAACATCGCCGCCGGAACCGCAACGAGGACCGTGACGGTCCAGTCGAGCCAGTAGAGGAAGCGCTCGCGTCCGGTCTCGGGCTCCGGAATCCGGCCGGCGCGTGCGTTGCGCACGAAGTTGTCGCGATAGGTGAACGCGTTGACCACGGTCTGCCACATCAACGCGAACGAGCGGTTCCGAAACGGCGTGCCGACATCGCTCAGCTCGAGGCCCTGCTCGGCCAGCAGCAGCTTCAAGGCGTCCGGCGTCAGGTGCAGGCGGTGGAGCTCCGGCTCGAGCCCCGCCCACTGCCCGCCCCCGAGGCTTCCCTGAAAGCTGCGCCGGTTCGGCGCCACGATCTCGACGATGCCGCCGTCGTTGGTGTCGATCAGCGCGTGGATCTCCGCCTCGGCGTCGGGCGGCTCGCGGCGCCTCGTCACCGCCAGCCCGCAGCTCTCGCAGCGGTCGAGCACGACCTTGCGCCCCCGGTGCAGCGGGTCGTGGGCGGCCGTCCAGCCGTAGAGCGTCGCGCCGCAGGCCGGGCAGGGATAGTGGGCGTTCTTAGGCTCGTTGACGTCCTTCACCGCGTCTCCTCAGCGCCGGTCGATCTCGGTCGTGATCCCGTACGGCTCGAGCGCCGCGAGGAACCCGGCGGGCTCGAACGCCTGCGACGGCGCCAGGGCGCCGCTGCGGTCGTAGCCGGGGTCGGCCATCCGCGTCGCGCCCTCGGCGATGATCCGCGCGGTGATCCCGTAGACGTCGCTTCCGCGGAGGACGCCGGTCCGGGTTCCGGCCGGGGTACGCGCCTCGCAGACGATCGTGTAGCGGGCCTTCTCGCGGTCGCTCTCGGAGGGCCCTTCGGGAAGCCGCTCGACCACCTTCGCCGCGAGCGCCCGCAACGGCGTCGCCATCGCGAAGCCGCTCGCCGTCATCAGCGGGGCGGCCGCGGGCCCGAGCTCGGCTCCGATCAGCCCGCGCAGCCCGATCACGGTTCGCACGGTGTCGACCTCGACGTGGCGCGGGACCGTGATCTGCTCGCCGGAGGGATAGCGGCCGACCCGCTGCAGGCCGATCGGGGCCGGGAAGCCGAAGCGCCCCCGGCCCGCCCGGCGTGAGGCGGGCAGGTAGCGCCGGTCGCGCCACTCGACGTCACCGCCCTTGATCATCTCGAGCGCCGACAGCGTCGTGCCGCGGGTCGTCCCGAGGTCCTCGACGTTGTAGGCGAGGGTCAGCTCGTCGACGTGACCGAGCCTGTCGGCGGTCAGCGCGGCGAGCATGTCGCCGGGCACGTAGTCGAATCCGAACCCGCTCACGAGCGCCGCACCCGAGGCGGCGGCAGGCTCGCCCCAGCGGTCGAAGGAGTCGCGGATGAAGGGCTGCTCGCCGGTCGTGTCGAGGTAGTTGGTGCCGGTCCGCGCGGCCGCCTCGATCACCGGTGTGCCGTGCAGGGTGAAGGGCCCCGCGCAGCCGATGACGACGGCAGCGGGCCCGATCAGCTCGCGCAGGCCTCCGGGGTCGTCGACCGGAACCGCCGCGGTTCTCACCACCGCGTCGGCTCCGAGGCCGGCGGCGACCGCCTCGAGCTTGGCGCCGTTGCGCCCGGCGAGCACGAGCGGGGCGCCGCGCCCGGCGAGCTCCGCCGCGATCAGCCGGCCGGTGTAGCCGCTGGCGCCGTAGATGACGATCTCGCCCTCGGTCCGTGGTTCCATGGCGGCCATGCTATTGAGCCGGCTCCGGCACCCGGCAACGGGTCCCGTGGGCTAACTTGCATCGCTCCGATGGCCCACATGACCCCGGGACAGCTCGCCAACCGCGATCGCGTCGAAGCGCTGATCGGGCTCGCCGCGCCGTTTCTCGACGTCGTCCTCGGCGTCGGGGAGCGGATCAGCAGGATCGTCGAGCCGATCGACAACGAGTACTACCCGATCCGTCCCGGCGGACCGGTCCCGCTGCCCGGCGAGCCGGGCTACGAAGAGGACGGAGGGCTGCCGGCGCCCGAGTCCTCGGAGCCCGCGTAGCGCTTCCGCCGGAAGACGTCGTCGACGAGCGAGGCGACCCGGTCGAGGAAGAGGATGCCGTCGAGGTGATCGATCTCGTGCTGGATGCAGCGCGCCTCGAAGCCGATCGATTCGACCCTTCCGCCGGCGTGCTCGACGCTCACCTCGGTCGCCCGCCGGACGTTGGCGGTCAGATCGGGGATCGAGAGGCAGCCCTCCCGGCCCACCTCAGAGCCCGTGGCGGCCACGATCCGCGGGTTGACGAGGACGAGGCGGCCGTTGCTCTCCGGCGCCTTCGGGTGGCCGCTGACGTCGACGACGACGACCCTGGCGAGATGACCGAGCTGCGGGGCCGCGAGCCCGACGCAGTGGCCGAGCGAGTCCATCGTGTCGAGGAGGTCGGCCGCGATCCGATCCGCCTCGCCGGGCTGAGCGGGCGTCGCCACCTGCTTGAGGCGGCGGTCGGGGTAGAGCAGGACCTCGCGCGGAGGCATCGCGCAGGCGGCGGCCCTAGAGGGCCTCGGCCTCGAGCGGCCGCATCTCGATCTCGACCTCGCTGCGGGAGCCGATCCCCCGCAGTTTCTCGGCGATCGCGTCGGCATCCCGGCCGTCGAGCTCGACCTCGAGGATCATCATGTAGATCGGCGTGCCGGGGGCGCCGCCGACGCGCGTCTGCAGGTCGGCGATGTTGACGCCGCTGTCGGCGAGACCGCTCGTCACCGCGTGGACGATCCCGGGGTGGTCGGCGCCGTAGACGGTGATCACGTGGTCGGGTGAGGCGGTCGCCGCGGCGTCGGCGACGGGCGCCACCGTCAGCGCCTCGAGCCCGAGCTCGGCCCGAACCGGGGCGAGCGCGGCGGCGACAGCGTCGCGATCCGCCGCCGGAGTCGAGACGAGCAGCATCACCGCGAAGTGCCCGCCGAGGTTAGTCATCCGCGAATCCTCGATGTTGCCCTCGACCTCGAGCAGCCCGGCCGCGATCGCGGCGGCGATCCCGGGACGGTCCCTTCCAACGGCGCTGACGGCGAAATGTGCCACGGGCCTAAGATACGCGCCACGAACAGCCCGCATCACGGCGATCGCGCCCGCGGGAACCCGAGCCCGAGGAGCCGTGCCAAGGTGGAGTTGACCAAGCAGGAGATCGAGGACGAGCGCCGCCGTGGTCGCACGGCGGGGATCGCGACCCTGATCGGCGTGCTCCTCTTCGTCGCGGCGATGGTCGCGTTCGCCGGAGACTTCAACGCCGCCGACCAGGCGGAGCAGCTGCGGACCTTCGATTCGGTGAAGGGCGATCTGCTGATTCAGTTCCTGCTGCAGGCCGCCGCGATCCTGCTGTTCATCCCTGCGCTCACCGCGCTCTTCCGCTCGATCCGCGCCCGCAGCGAGACCCTGCGGCCGGGACTGATCGGCCTCGTGATCGCGAGCCCGATCCTGCTGGCGCTCTCCCTCGTCGTCACCTACTTCGCGTTCAAGACGGCCGCCGACGCGTTCCTCGACCCCTCGGCCGACTACGACACCAACTCCAACGACGTCGCCGAGAACGTCTTCTACGACCAGTTCCCGACCCAGCTCCGCACCGGCCTCGGCCTGGCGGGCTCGCTCGGTCTCGCATTCACCACCGTCTACATGGCGCTGCACGCGATGCGGGCCGGGCTGATGACCCGATTCTGGGGGACGCTCGCGATGGCGCTCGGCGTCGGCACGCTGCTGTTCGGGAGCCTGATGCTCGTCGCCTACATGATCGTCATCGCCCTGCTGATCGCCGCCTGGTGGCCGGGCTCGAGGCCTCCCGCGTGGGACGCCGGCAAGGCGATCGCGTGGCCGGCGCCGGGTCGCCCGGGGGACGCGGAGCCGCGGGAGGACGAACTCGCCGCGCCCGAGGACTTCGAGGGCTCCGCGACCGAGGTCGACGCAGATTCCGGTCCCGCCATCGGGTCCGGCGACGGACCGCAGAAGCGCAAGCGCAAGCGCCGCGACTGAGCGGATGCCGGAGCTCGGAGCACCCCGGGCGGTCACGAGGCTCGTCCTCGGCCTGCTCGCGGCGGTGCAGGCGACCGACGGCATCTACGCGCTGCTGGCGCCGCGCTCGTTCTACGAGGACTTCCCGGCGGGCCGCGGCTGGGTCGAGGCGCTGCCGGCCTACAACGAGCACCTGGTCCGCGACGTCGGGGCGTTGTTCCTCGCGACCGCGGTGGTGCTCGCCGCGGCCGCGATCTGGCTCGAGCGGCGGCTCGTGCTCGTCGCGCTCGTCTCGTTCCTGGTCTTCTCGATCCCGCACACCGCCTACCACCTGTTCAACCTCGACGGGATCTCGACCGGCGACGCCGTCGTCGAGGCGGTCCTGCTCGTGCTGACGGTGATCGCGCCGCTCGGACTGCTCGCCGCCATGTTGCGGCCGCGCCGGGACGCCGAGCCCGGCGGCTGATCAGAGGAGGCTTGCGATCAGCGCGACGACGACCACGATCGCCGTCGTCCAGGTGACCGCCTCGGCGGTCGTCGCGAGGTCGAGCCCGTAGGCGTGGGTGACGATCATCGAGTTCAGTCCGCTCGGCATCACCGCCATCAACAGGTAGGTGTCGGGGAGGTCGATCAGCGGTAGGGCCAACAAGTAGAGGGCGAGGGGGAGGACGAGGAGCTTCGTGCAGATCACGAGCACGGTCGAGCGGCTCACGGGCGGCGGCATCCGCAATCCCTCGGCGCCGGCGTCCTCCATCAGCGCCGCCCCGACGGCGAAGAACCCGATCGGGAGGATCGCGACGACGACGACGCGGGAGATGTCCACGAGCAAGTCCGGCGCGAGCGAGGCAGGCGCCACGAGCGCGAGCATCGCCGCGTAGAGCGGCAGGTTGCGGGCGAAAAAGGCGCCGGTCCGCTGCCGGGCGCCCTCGCCGGCCTTGGTCCCGAAGGCCGCTCCGGCCGAGAAGGCCCCGAGCAGCAGCGCCGGGGCGCCCACGGCGACGTCGTAGGCGACGGCCTCGCCGAGCTGATCGCTCCCGAACAGGGCGATCGTCAGCGGGTAGCCGAGGTAGGCGGTGTTGGCGACGAGCGTGCAAGCGATCACGGCTCCGATCTGGGGACGGGACAGATCGAGCAGCCGTGCACCGGCCAGGTAGGCGACCCCGGCCGCCCCCGCGGTCGCGATCCAGGCGAGGCCGATCCCGCCCCCGAGGTCGGCGTCGAAGGAGACGTGGACGAGGTTGAAGAACGTCACCGGCGGCAGGACCAGATAGAGGATCCACAGCAGCGCCCGCCGCGAGTCGGGCCCGGCGCGGTCGGGCCAGCGGCGCTCGGCCCCGATTCCGGCGGCGGTGGCGACGACGATTGCGGCGATGATGAGGATCAACGCATGCCGGTGACTTACCCGGCCAGCTCCGATGCGATTCGCTCGAAGGCGGCGGTGTGGGCGTCCACCTGCTGCTCGGTCGTCGCCGGGCACATCAGCGCCATCATGTGGAAGGGGGTGAAGAGGATCCCCTCGTTGAGCATGTAGAGGTGCATCAGCTCGTCGAGCGGCCCGCCGATCACCGCATCGGCTTCGGCCCCGTTCCGAGGCGGCGCGGGCGAGAACATGTATTCCACGCGGCACCCGAGGCGAACCGCGCTCCAGTCGAGCCCGTTCCGGGCGATCGCTTCATTCACGCCCGCCTCGTATCTCTCCGCGAGCCCGATCATCCGCTCGTACGCCTCCGCCGTCAGGACTTCGCCGAGCGTCGCCCGGACGGCTGCGAGTTGGAGCGCGTTGCCGGCGAGGGTGCCGCCGATGCCGCCGACGTCCGCCGCCTCCCAGAACGTCGAGGCGAGAACCGCTTCGGCGACGGCGTCGGAGAGCCCGTAGGCACCCGTCGGGATGCCGCCGGCGATCGGTTTCCCCATGCTGATCGCATCGGGCTCGAGACCGTGGGCGCCCGTGTAGCCGCCGGGGCCGCAACTCAGAGTGTGGGTCTCGTCGATGATCAGCAGCGTCCCGTACTCGCGGGTCAGCCTCCGGACCTCTTCGTGATATCCGGGGTCGGGGAGGACGATGCCGATGTTCGTCAGCGCCGGCTCGATCAGCATGCATGCCACGTCTCCGTTCGCGAGCTCGCGCTCGAGGGCATCGAGGTCGTTGATCTCGGCGATGCGCGTCGTCATCGCCGGATCGACGGGCGGGCCGACGCTTCCCCAGCGCGGCACGATGCTGCCGTCGCCCATGAGCGTCGCGACCGTCTCATCGACGGTGCCGTGATAGCAGTGATTGTGGATGAGGATCTTCGGCCGGCCTGTGATCTGGCGGAAGAGTCGGATCAGGAACCGGTTGGCGTCGGTCGCGGAGACCGTGAACTGCCAGTGACGGAGGCCGAACCGCTCGGCCATGAGCTCGCCGACCGCCGCCGCATCCTCACTCGGCAGCATGGTGGTGATCCCGCGCCCGAGCTGTCGTTCGATCGCCGCCACGGTCGGGGCGGGAGCGTGGCCGCACATCGCGCCGGTGTCACCGAGGCAGAGGTCGACGTACTCGATCCCGTCGACGTCGGTGATCGTCGAGCCCCGGGCCTCGCTCACGTAGATCGGGAACCGGCCCGGCCAGCGCGTCATCCAGTTCATCGGCACTCCCGACAGCAGGTCGGCTGCCGCCCGCTCATGAGCCTCGCGCGACTTGGGGTGGGCCTCTTCGAACCGCCTCCGCTCCCGCTCGAGCAACTCCTCGACAAGCCCCTCAGTTGCTGTCGATGCCATTCCTTCGACTCCTCTCCGGTCCTGTAGCGTCGGCTTCGATTGTGGAGCAGTCTCGCGCCAATGAGCATTCCGGTGCGCTGATCCTCGATCGCGACCGACTCGAGACTCGCGGCCGGTCAGAGCTTCGCTCCGCCGCGATCGACGTCGCCGAGGCGGGGCTTGCGGCCTGCGACCCGGATGCGGCCGTGAGGCGTCTCGTCTCCGTCGCTGACGGCGAGCTGTTGATCGGCGACTCCGCGCGGCGGCTCCCGGCCTCCGGCCGCGTCGTCGTCCTCGGTGCCGGAAAGGCCTCGCTGAAGATCGCGGTCGCCCTCAGTGATGTCCTCGGCTCCCGCCTCGACGGCGGCGTCGTCGCGGTTCGCCGGGGCGAGGCCTTTCGCGCCCCGCCCGGCGTGGCTGTGATCGAAGCCGGACACCCACTGCCCGACGACGCGAGCTTTCACGCCGCCGAGGTGATGCTGGCCGTCGCCGAGCGCCTCGGCTCCGACGATCTCCTGCTCGCCTGCTTCACGGGCGGGAGCTCGGCGCTGGCGAGCCTGCCGCCGGATCGGGTGACGCCGGCCGAGAAGCGCGGCCTGCACGAGCAGCTCCTGTCCGCCGGCCTTCCGATCGCGCAGGTGAACGCTGTCCGCAAGCAGGTCTCGGCCTTCAAGGGCGGGCGACTCGCGCTTGCGGCCGCGCCCGCCGCCGTCCGCAACCTCACGGTTTCCGATGTCGCCGGCGATCGGCTCGACGTCCTCACCGACCCGAGCGTTCAGGATCTCTCGTCCCCCGCGGAGGCCCTGGAGGTCCTGCGTGAGGCGAACCTGCTCGAGGCGGTCGCACCGTCGGTGATCGCCTTCCTCGAGAGCCCGGACGCCGGCACCCCGGACCTCTCCGCCGTCGATGTCGAGACGACGCTGCTCGTCACCGGCGCGACGGCTTGCGAGGCGATGTCGCGGTCGGCCCGCGGGCTCGGCTACGAGCCGGTCCTGCTGGGAACGGACCTCGAAGGGGAGGCCCAGGAGCTGGGGCGGTCGCTCGGAGCGACCGCCGCCGGGAGGGCGGGCCGCGGTCCGGCGATGCTGATCGGATGTGGGGGGGAGGCGACGGTCGCCATCGGGACGGCGGACACCTTCGGCGAGGGCGGCCCCAACCAGGAGCTGGCTCTCGCGGTCGCAGGTCCGATTGCGGGGCTCGCCGTGGCCGGTGTCTTCCTCGACACCGACGGGGCCGACGGCGGGACCGCTCGCGCCGGCGCGATCGCGGACGGGACGACTCTGGAGCGGTCCGCGGCCGCCTGCGTCGACGTATCCAGCGCCCTCGCCTCTCACCGGTCCGGTGCCGCGATCGACGCCCTCGGGGATGCCGTCACCACCGGGCCGACGCACACCAACGTCAACGACCTCTTCGCGATCGCGATCGCCTGAGCCTGAGCCCCGCTCCCGTGGGCCGGATCGGCGCCGCTATGCGTCCTCGAAACGGCCCACGGCCGCGGTCGCTCAGCCGGCGAGCTGCTTCTTCAGGCTCTCGACGACGTCGGGATCGCGCAGGGTGCTGACGTCGCCGAGCTCGTTGCCGGCGGCGATGTCGCGGAGCAGGCGGCGCATGATCTTCCCGGAGCGCGTCTTCGGCAGGTCGTCGGCGAACGCCATCTGCTTCGGCCGGGCGAGCTTGCCGATCTTCTCGGCGACGTGGTCGCGCAGCTCGGCCTCGAGCTCGTCATCGCCGACCGCGTCGCCGGAGGGCGTCACGAACGCGAATATCGCCTGGCCGGTGTCCTCGTCGGGGACGCCGATCACGGCCGCCTCGGCGACCTTGTGGTGGCTGACGAGCGCCGACTCGACCTCCATGGTCGACAGCCGGTGTCCGGAGACGTTGATGACGTCGTCGGTCCGGCCGACGATCCAGAAGTAGCGGTCCTCGTCGATCCTGGCGGCGTCGCCCACCTGGTAGGTCTCGGGGCCGAACCGCTTCCAGTAGGTCTCGACGAAGCGATCGGGCTCCTGGTAGAGCGTCCGCGCCATCGACGGCCACGGCCGGGTCAGCGCCAGGTTGCCGCCGCCCTCGTCGATCTCCTCGCCGGCGTCATCGAGGATCTTCGCCTCGATGCCGGGGAACGGGACCGTCGCCGAGCCCGGCTTGGTCGTCGTCAGGCCGGGGAGCGGCGTGATCATGATCGCCCCGGTCTCGGTCTGCCACCAGGTGTCGACGATCGGGCAACGGCCGCCGCCGACATGCTCGTGATACCAGAGCCAGGCACGCGGGTTGATCGGCTCCCCGACCGATCCGAGCAGCCGCAGCTTGCTGAGGTCGTGCTTTTCGACGTGCTCGACGCCCCACTTCATGCAGGCGCGGATCGCGGTCGGAGCGGTGTAGAAGATCGTCGCGCCGTAGCGCTCGGCGATCTCCCACCAGCGGTCCTCGGCCGGGTAGTTGGGCGCGCCCTCGTACATGACCGAGGTCGCCCCGTTGGCGAGTGGCCCGTAGACGATGTAGCTGTGACCGGTGACCCAGCCGATGTCGGCGGCGCACCAGTAGACGTCGTCGTCCTTGAGGTCGAAGACGAGCTTGTGGGTCGCGGTGACGCCGGTCAGATAGCCCGCGGTCGTGTGCTGGATGCCCTTCGGCTTCGCCGTCGAGCCCGACGTGTAGAGGATGAACAGTGGGTCCTCGGAGTCCATCGCCTCCGGCGGGCACTCGGGGTCGGCGTTGCCGATCAGCTCATCCCAGCGATGGTCGCGGCCTTCGGTCATCGGCGGGTTGGAGCCGGCGCGGTCGACGACGATCACGTGCTCGAGCGTTTCGAGCCCGGCGATCGCAGGGTCGATCGACTCCTTCATCGGAGTCGGCTTGCCGCGGCGCAGGGTCGCGTCGGCGGTGATCAGGGCCTTCGCGCCGGACACCTCCATCCGCTCGACGACCGAGCCGGCCGAGAAGCCCCCGAAGACGACGTTGTGGATCGCGCCGATCCGGGTGCAGGCGAGCATCGCGACGGCCGCTTCGGGCACCATCGGCATGAAGATGCCGACGACGTCGCCCTTCTCGATCCCGAGCGACTTCAGACCGTTGGCCGCCCTCTGAGTCTGCTCGAGCAGCCACGCGTAGGTGATCTCCTTGCGGGTGCCGTCCTCGCCCTCCCAGTAGTAGGCGACGCGGTCGCCCTTGCCGGCGGCGACGTGGCGGTCGAGGCAGTTGGCGGAGACGTTGAGCTTGCCGCCGGCGAACCACTTCGCGAACGGCGGCTCGGACCAGTCGAGGACCTCCTCGAACGGCTCGATCCACTCGAGCTTCTCGGCCCAGGAGCCCCACCACGCCTCCGGGTCGGCGTTCGCGCGCTCGTAGATGCCGGGATCGGATGCGTTCGCCTGGGCGGCGAACTCCGGGGGCGGCGGGAAAGTCTGCTCGGTGTGGAGAAGGACATCGAGGCCTCCGTCCGATCCGGTCATGGACTGCTCCTCGCTCACGCTCGCTCCTCCGTCTGGGTTGCTCGTCGCGCCTAACTTAACCAACCGGCCTCCGAAGCTTTTCCCCGCCTCCGGTGTTCGTATCCGTGACGGCGGGTCTCCTCTACCGTCGACGCCCCGATGAAGCCGTTCCCCACGATCCCCGTCGCACTTCTCGCCGTCCTCGCGGCCTGCGTGCTGATGCCGTCGCTCGCGTCGGCCGGCTCGGCCGGCCGCGACGTCGCCGAGTCCCCGGCGGCCATTCGCGAGTACTGGACGAAGGCGCGGATGCGCAACGCCGAGCCGGTGCCGGTGGAGCCGGCGACCCTGAACGCGCCCGACGACGGCCCCGCGGAGGCGCCGGGAGCGCCGACCTACGTCGCTCCGGCCGCGCCCGGTGCGGCCACCGAGGCGACGCTCGAGCGCGGCGTCGCGACGGCCCGAAGGTCATCCGCGCAGCGCGCGTCCGCGGTCGCGAACCCCTCACGATCGCGGATCCGAGCGCACGGCAAGGTGTTCTTCACCGTCAAGGGCGGGTCCCTGCCGGGCCTCTACGTCTGTTCCGGAACCGCCGTCAGCAGCCGCAACAAGAGTCTCGTCTGGACCGCCGGCCACTGCATCTACGACTGGGAGGACGGCGGCGGGAAGTCGGTCAACTTCATGTTCGTGCCCGCCTACGACCGCGGGAAGACGCCGTTCGGCGAGTGGCCGGCGACCGAGCTCGCGACGACCAGGCAGTGGAAGCGGGAAGGCAACCTGCGCTACGACATGGGCGCGGCCGTCGTCGCCCGCAACAACGGCCGGACCCTGCAGTCCGTCGTCGGCTCGCGGGGCATCGGCTTCGACCAGCCCCGCAACCAGGAGTACAAGCTCTTCGGCTACCCGGCCCTCGATCCCTTCGACGGCGAGACCGAGTGGACCTGCAGGAGCCGCAATCGCGGCTCCGACGTGCCCGGGGGCAGCGGGCCGAGGACGATTCGCGCGGGCTGCGACATGACCGGGGGCTCCAGCGGCGGCGGCTGGATCGCGCGCGGGATCCTGCTCTCGAACACCAGCTACGGGTACGGCAGCTCGCCCTACCTCTACGGCCCCTACCTCTCGCAGACCGCGAAGAAGCTCTACAAGCGCGTCCGCCGGTGATCGCCGCTCCCGGCCGTTCCCGCCGGGCAGATCCGGGATGCGACGGTCAGGGGCGTCCGGAGAGAGCTGCGCGCTTGCGGTGGGTGCGGATCTCGCTCATGATCCGCTCCAGGCGGGGCTCGGAGCTCGAGTCGACGTGGCGCATCGCGGCCCCGATCGCCGGGTGGACGGCGCTGATCTGCTCGTGCATCGCCTGGGCGACGGCCCGGTAGGTGGGGTGGCCCTCGCGACCGGAGCGAAGCTCGCAGACGTGCATGGCCTCGCGCGCGTTCATGTCGAGCACGTAGCGGATCCGGTAGCCGAGGCAGAGCGCATAGGGCGCCGCCTCGGGCATTCCGGCGGCCTCGAGCCGGTCGAACTCGGTCCGGGAGATCTCGAGGGCCCGGCGGTACTCGTCGCCGGCGCCGGCATCGACCACCTCCTCGGGGACCCCGGCCCCGAGGTCGGGGTTCAGCGACTGCCACTGGCAGGTCAGCATCCGGTGCCGCTGCATGTCGCGGAACCCGCCGTAGTCGGAGACGATCTCGAACCGGTAGCGGACCGCCTCCCAACCGCGGCCGGGACGGTGGCGCCGGTTGCCGCGCTCGCCGACGAGGTCGGCGAGGATCTCCTCGCGCTCGATCGGGTCGAGGGCGGCGATCCGGCTCGCGATCGCCGCCTCCGCCAGCCCGGTCGCCTCGTACAGGGAGGCGGCGAGCAGCAGGTCCTCGTCGCCGTCGACGTGGGTCAGCTCGACCGCGGGGGCGTCGGGCCCCTCGCGGCGGTCGAGGCCGAGACGGGCGACCCAGCGCTCGGTGTCGCGGCGGCGCTGCTCGAGATAGGAGATCCATTCGCCGCCGCGCTCGGGCCGGCCGACCCGCGAGATGAAGCTCGGGATGACGGCGCCGAGCTCCTCGTGGGCCATCGCGCCGACGGCGCGGGCCTCGGGCAGCGGCGAGGAGGCGAGCCTGAGCAGGAGCTGCTCGTAGGCCTGCCCGGAGGCATAGATGCCGACGTGGGAGAGCGTCGAGGCGGGAAGCAGGCCGCGGAGCAGGTCGAGCGCCTTGGCCTTGATCGAGCGCTCCCAGGCGCTCTGCGGCTCGTCTCCGCGCGGCCAGCGCTCCTCGGCCCAGGCGCGGACGTCCCGCAGCGTCCGCGAGTAGATCGAGAAGATCTCGTCCATCGCCGCGCCGAACTCGGGTCCGAGGTCCTCGTTGCGCCAGTAGCGCCAGCTTCCCGGCGCGCCCCGCTCGACCCCCGGCTCCATCGGAGCGTCGTAGGGGATGTAGCGGGTCGACTGCTCGAGGTAGGCGGCGAGGCGCCCGCGCTGCAACACCTTCGTCAGCACGTTGCTGACCCACTCGCAGGCGAGGTGCGCGCCGCCGAGCTGGGCGACCGAGTCGTCCCCGTAGCCGATGAAGATGCGCTCGTAGAGCTGGGCGGCGCGCTCGCCCTCGACGCCGTCGAAGGGGCGGGTGCCGTCGGGGGCGTCGGCGGCGAACTCGTCGAGGTAGAGCCGGCGCAGCGTTCCCTGATAGCGCGAGTAGCGGGCGAACAGCGCTCCCTTGACGGTCTCCGGGAGGTTGGTCAGCGCGAAGACGGGGCGGTCGAGGTTGCTGAAGTGAGGCTCGAGGGCAAGCCGCTCCTCGGCGGTGAAGGTTTCGACCGGATAACGCAAGGGGCGACGATGCTACGAACTCGACCGGCGGGGCGCCGCGCGGGTCACCCGGTGTCAGGCGCGGCCTCCAACAGCTCGACCCGGTGCCCGTCCGGCGCCGCGATCACGACCCGGCGGGAGCCCCAGTGCCGCCGCCGTTCCTCGGCCTCGAACCCGAGCTCGGAGAGCCGGCCGAGGACGGGATCGAGCGGCGCCGCGACGAACGCGGCATGCCCGACCGGCGGCGCCACCGGCGCGGCGACGACGGCGAGGTGGACCTGGGTCCCGCCGCTCTCGAACCACCGGTATCGGTCGCGCAAGGCCGCGGGCGGGTCGACCTCGGAGAACCCGATCGCCTCGAGCAGGAGGGCGAAGCGGTCGTCACGGCCGGCGGAGATCTCGAGGGTGACGTGGTGGAGCATTCCCGACCGGCTGCCGCTTTCGGGGTCCAGGAGCGCGGCCCCGGCTAGGAGCCGAGCATCGAGGCGATGCCCTCGCCCGCGTGGATCGCGAAGTCGATCAGTGGCGAGGGAACGATGCCGAAGACGACGGTCGCGGCGGCGGCGATCAGGATCGTCCCGAGGACGAGCCCGCAGCGACCGCCGCTGGGTCCGCCGTCGAGGGCTCTGCCGGCGCGACCGGTGCGGCTCGGCAGCTCACCGGCTGCCGGCTCCGCATCGGGCGAGGCGCCGGCGATCGCGGGGGCGAGACGGGGCGCGGGGCGCATCCAGACGGCCGCGATGACCCGCAGGTAGTAGGCGAGGGAGATCATCGAGCCGACGACGATGAAGACGCCGAGCCAGGTGTAGTCGCCGGCGACTGCGGACTCGATCAGGAAGAGCTTGCCCATGAAGCCCGCGGTGCCGGGGAGCCCGGCGAGGGCGAGCATCGAGATCGTCAGCGGCCAGGCGAGCTCGGGACGGTCCTTGCCGATCCCCTGAACCGCGGTGATGTCGTCGCCGAGCGGGGTCTCGCGCTCGCGGACGGCGATGACGCCGAAGGCCGCCATGTTCATCAGCAGGTAGGCGGCGAGGTAGAAGACGAGCGCGTCGATCCCGGCGATGCTGCCGACGAGCAGCCCGGTGAGCATGTAGCCGGCCTGTGCGACGCCGGAGTAACCGAGCATCCGCTTCAGCGAGTCCTGGCCGAGCGCGCCGACGTTGCCGACGATGATCGTGATCGCCGCGAGCGCGGCGAGCGCCGGCTGCCACTGGTCGGCCGACGGCCCGAGCGCGGTGATGAAGAAGCGGGCGAAGACCGCGAAGGCGGCGGCCTTGGTCGCGACCGCCATGAACGCCGTGATCGGTGTCGGCGCGCCCTCGTAGACGTCCGGCGTCCACTGGTGAAACGGCGCGATCGAGACCTTGAACGCGAGGCCGGCGGCGACGAAGGCGATCCCGATCAGGACCAGCGGATCGTCGGCGAGGTCGGTGCCGATTCCCGCAGCGATCGCCGTGAAGTCGGTTGCGCCGCCGGAGCCGCCGTAGATGAACGCCGAGCCGTAGAGCAGGGTCGCCGAGCCGATCGATCCGACGATCAGGTACTTGAGCCCCGACTCGAGCGACTTCGTCCGCGAGCGGTGCGAGCCGCAGAGGACGTAGAGCGGGATCGAGAGCAGCTCGAGGGCGATGAAGAGCGAGATCAGGTTCTGCGCCTCCGCCAGCAGGACCATTCCGAGCACCGAGCCGAGCAGCAGGGTGTGGGTCTCGCCGAAGCCCGCCTCCTGCGCCGCCGGGTCGCGGAGCTGCAGCGGGATCACGAATGCGGCGGCGGCGACCACGATCAGCCCGATCGTCAGCGAGAGGCCGTCGCTGCGGAGGGCGCCGGCGACGAGGTCGGCCTCGGGCTCGCCGAGCTGCCAGATCATCAGTCCCGCGGATGCACCGAGGGTCAGCAGCGTCAACCCCGATGACAGCCCGCGTCTGCCGCGCGGCCCGATCAGGCCGGTGAGCAGGACGACGCAGAGCCCGGCGACGAGCGCGATGACCGGCGAGAGCGCCGCGTAGTCGATGTCCGGGGTGTCGATCACGGTGCGCTCTCCTCGGCGACGGGCGCGTAGCCGCTCCAGCTGCGGCCGGTCGCGGCCGCCGCCTCCGGCGCCGGCTGCGGCTCGGGGTTGACGGCGGCGAGGCTCCGGTCGACGGCGTCGGAGCCGCGGGTCGTGATCAGGCCGGGGTAGAGCGCCAGGCCGATGATGCAGAGCACGAGCGGTACGACCACGACCGCCTCGCGCAGCGCGATCTCACGCGAGACCCCGGGCGGGGCCTCGCGGTTGTGCATCGTCTGCTGGTACATCCGCAGCGAGTAGAAGGCGGCCAGGGCGATGCCGATCGAGGCGACCAGCGCGATCGCGACCTTCGTCTCGAAGACGCCCTTGAGGATGAAGAACTCGCCGACGAAGTTGGCCGAGCCGGGAATCGCGAGCAGCGCCATCGCGACGATCACGAACAGGACCGCGAGGATCGGAGCGTGCCGCGCCATCCCGCCCATCTCGCGGATGTCCTCGGTGCCGGCGCGCTCGGCGAGGATCGCGATGATCAGGAACACCGGCGCGACGACGAGGCCGTGGTTGACCATCTGGATCACCGAGCCGTCGCCGCCGGCGCCGCTGAGGCTGAAGATCCCGAGGGTGATGAAGCCCATCTGCGCGATCGACGAGTAGGCGACGATCAGCCGGACGTTCGTCTGCGTGAACGCCATCGCCGAGCCGTAGAGGATCGAGGCGACGCCGATGATCAACAGGACGTCCTGGAAGTGGATCGCGGCGTCGGGGAAGACCGGCATGACGATCCGCAGGAAGCCGTAGGCGGCGACCTTCGAGAGCACGCCGCCGAGCAGGACGAGCACCGGCAGCGGGCACGCCTTGTAGGCGTCGACGACCCAGCCGTGAACCAGGAAGGCCGGCATCTTCACCAGGAAGGCCAGCGAGAAGAACGCGAAGATCCAGTACTGGCTGCCGGTCGGGAGCGGAACCTGACGAAGGACCTCGATCGAGAAGGTCACGCCGCCGATCGAGTCGGCGCTGAGCACCGCCGTGGCGATCGCCGCGACCAGCATCAGCAGCGACCCGATCAGCGTGTAGATGATCATCTTGATCGTCGCGCGGACCCGGTCGCCGGTGCCCCACTGCCCGATCAGGAAGTAGAACGGGATCAGCATCAGGTCGAAGAAGAGGACGAACAGGAGCAGGTCCTGGGCGAGGAACGCGCCGAGCGTCGCGGTCTGCGCGAGCCCGAGCATGAAGAAGTAGTTGCGCGGGCGGTCCGGGTACTGCAGCGCCGACCAGAGCACGGTCGCGGTCCACAGAAGCGACGTGAGCAGGACGAGGAACAGGCTCAGCCCGTCGACCCCGAGCTGGAACCGGACCCCGAGCTGCGGGATCCAGCTCTCGTCGACGATGTCCTGCAGGCCGCCCCCCGAGGCGTCGAAGCCGGCGACGAGCGCGATCGCGAGCCCGAGGGACACCAGCGATCCGAGCAGCGCCCACCAGCCGACGATGCGCGACGGTGTCAGGAAGCCGATCAAGCCGACCGCGACGGGGATGAAGACGATCCAGGTCAGCATCACGACGCCGCCAGCAGGAAGTAGAGGGCGATCGC
The DNA here is from genome assembly GCA_963784885.1 of uncultured Conexibacteraceae bacterium. Lineage (GTDB taxonomy): Bacteria > Actinomycetota > Thermoleophilia > Solirubrobacterales > 70-9 > RHKX01. The sequence goes on along the minus strand of CAWATA010000006.1, from coordinate 346,407 downwards.
GGCGAGCCCGCCGACGACGAGCAGCGCGTAGAAGCGGACGAAGCCGGACTGCGCGGTCTTGACGATCGTCCCGAGGCCGCCGACTCCGCCGCTCGTCCCACGGACGAGGCCGTTGACGACGACGCGCTCGAACGTGTCATTGGCGAACCGCCCGCAGGCGACGACCGGCCTGTAGATGACGACGTCGATCAGCTCGTCGAAGTACCAGCGGTTGAAGAGGAAGTCGTGGATGCGGCCGAAGCGGTCACGGATCCGCAGCGTCGAGCCCGGCGCCACCATGTACATGTAGAACGCGGCGCCGATCCCGAGCAGTGAGCAGATCGCTCCGACCGTCATCCCGATGTAGGCGTCAGTCGTAGTGACGTCGACCGAGCTTGCGATCGGCGAGGCCTCGAACACCGGCTCGAGGAAGTGCCCGAGCACGTCGGTCACGCCCGGGATCTGGATCAGGCCGCCGAACAGCGCCCCGAAGGCGAGGATGCTCATCGCGATCTTCATCGGCCACTCGCGCTCGGCGATGTGGTGCTCCTCGCCGGGGAAGCCGACCTCGTAGTCCTCGGTCTCGCCGGTCGCCGGGTTGACCGGGTCGGCGTGGTGGATGTGGCCGCCCTCGAGCTCCTTGGCCTCCTCGCACGGATCTCCGTAGACGACGCGGAAGACGATCCGGAAGGAGTAGAAGGCGGTGAGGATCGCGCCGATGTAGCCGCCGACCGCGAAGATCCAGTACATGCCGCCGCGAACCGCGGCGAACGAGAGGATCTCGTCCTTGCTGAAGAACCCCGAGGTCCCCGGGAAGCCGGCCAGCGCGAGGGCGCCGCAGATCAGGACCGCGCAGGTGAAGGGCATCGCCTTCCGGAAGCCGCGCATCCGGTCGATGTCCTGGATCGCTGCCATCGCCGAGATGATCGATCCGGCGGCCATGAACAGAAGCGCCTTGAAGAAGGCGTGGGTCATCAGGTGGAAGAACCCGGCGCTGTAGGCGCCGATCGAGACGCCGACGATCATGTAGCCGATCTGGCTCATCGTCGAGAAGGCGATGATCCGCTTCAGGTCGGTGACCGCGAGGGCGATCGTCGCCGCCATCAGCAGCGTCGCGAGCCCGATGAAGGCGGCGATGTCGGCGGCGGTCGGGGCGAGGTCGAAGAGGGGGTAGGAGCGGCCGATCAGGTAGACGCCCGCGGTGACCATCGTCGCGGCGTGGATCAGAGCGCTGACCGGGGTCGGGCCCTCCATCGCATCCGCGAGCCACGTGTGGAACGGGACCTGGGCCGACTTCGCGAACGCCCCGACCATCAGCAGCAGGCAGATCGCGACGATCGTCCACTCGTTGGTCGTGAAGGCCTCGGGGGCCTTCTCGAAGACCGATGTGTAGTCGCTGACGCCGAGCTCCTTGACCAGCAGGATCGCGGCGAAGACGAGGCCGATGTCGCCGATCACGTTGATCACGAACGCCTTCATGCCGGCGGCCGTAGCCGTCTTGCGGCGGTACCAGAAGCTGATCAGCGCGTAGGAGGCATAGCCGACGAACGCCCAGCCCACGATCAGCAGCACGTAGTTGCCGGCGAGGACCAGCAGCAGCATCGAGAAGACGAAGAAGTTCAGGTAGGAGAAGAAGCGGCGATAGCCCGCGTCGCCGCCCATGTAGGCGAACGAGTAGAGGTGGATCAGCATCGAGACCCCGGTGACGACGAGCGCCATGAAGATCGAGAGCTGATCGACGAAGATCCCGAGGTCGAACGGGATTCCGGCGGCGCCGGCGTAGTCGTAGAGCGTGCTCGCGAACTCGCGCTCCTCCGCGGGGTGGTCGAGCATCGCGATCAGGGCCGCGATCGAGCAGGCGAAGGCCGCTGCGATCGCGAGCGTGCCGATCGCGCCCGCGACCTTCGCCGGGAGCACCCGGTAGAGCAGCCCGATCAGAATCGATCCGGCCAGCGGGAACGCGAGGATCAGCCACCCCCAGGTGGTGACGCTCATCCGCGGAGCCCCCGGTTCTCATCGACGTCGAGGGGGATTCGGTGCCGGTACATCGCGACGATCAGGCCGAGGCCGACGACGACCTCGCAGGCGGCGACGACCATCACGACCATCGCGAAGATCTGCGCGTCCGCGTTACCGAGGTTGCGCCCGAACGCGAGCAGCGCCAGGTTGGCGCTGTTGAGCATCAACTCGAGGCAGAGCAGGATCACGAGCGGGCTGCGGCGGATGAGGACGCCGCCGGCGCCGGTCGCGAACAGCAGGGCGCTGAGGACGAGATACCAGGTGGTGTCCATCAGGCGGCCCCCTCGGCGCCCTCGCGCTCGATCGGTCCCTCGGGGTCGGGCCGGCGGCCGGCGAGCACGACCGCGCCGACGGCGGCGATCAGCAGCAGCAGCGACGCCGCCTCGAACGGGATCAGGAACCGCTCGAGCAGCAGCCGGCCGACGGCCTCGGGCGAGCCGAAGCCGACCGGGATCGTCGCGCCCTCGGTGCCGAGCGACTTCAGGCCGGAGCCGAGCACGGCGACCGAGAGCTCGATGAACAGCGCCCCGGCGACGAGCGGAGCGAGGATCCGCTGGCCCGGAATCGCGTCCCAGAGCGGCTCCTCGAACCCACCGACGTAGGCGGCGACGAAGACGTAGAGGACCATGACCGCGCCCGCGTAGACGACCACCTGCGCGGCAGCGACGAACTCGGCGTGCAGGAGCAGGAAGAGGCCGGCGAGCGAGAACAGGTGCACGACCAGGGCCAGCACGCTGTAGAAGGGATTACGAAGCGCGATGACGGCGATCGCCCCCCCGAGTGCGCCGATGGCGCCAGCGAAGAATGCGACCTGCTCCATTGCGATCGCATCCTAGATACCTGCGCGACTCGCAGGGCTCCGCCCTGTCCGACTGCGCCGACCCACCGGTCCGGTTTGCCGGGCGCTCCGTCCCAAGGTGGGGACGGAAAGCTGAATATGGTCTGACCCATGGAAAAGCTGCTCGTCGCCCTCTCGCGCCTCGCGCTCCGCTTGTTCGTCAGGCCGGTGCTCGGCTCGCGGCTGCCGATCGGGTTCCAGCGCCGCTGGATCGCCGCAATCACGAAGGTCGTCGGCGGCCCCCGCGGAGTCGAGCGCAGCGAGATCTGGGTCGGGGAGATGCCGGTCTTGCGGCTGCGCAAGACCGATCCGGCGAGCGTCGGCGCCGTCGATCCGGTCGGGCGCGACGCGATCCTCTACGCGCACGGCGGCGCATTCGAGATCGGCGGGGGCGACATGTACGCGGGCTTCGCCTCCTGGCTGGCGTCGGCGACCGGCGCCGACGTCTACCTGCCCGACTACCGCCTCGCGCCGGAGCACACCCAGCCGGCGCCGACCGACGACATCTTCGCCGCCTACCGCGCGATTCTCGAGCTCGGGCACGAACCGGGCCGGACGGCGGTGATCGGTGATTCGGCCGGCGGCGCGCTGGCGGTCTCGACGGTCCGGTCGCTGCGCGAGATGGGGCTTCCGACCCCGGCGGCACTGGTGCTGCTCTCGCCCTGGCTCGACCTCTCGCTCTCCGGGGCCAGCGTCGGCCTCGTCGATCGGCGCGATCCGATGCTGAAGCGGGACGCCCTGGCGTCGGCGGCGCGCAATCACGCGGCCGGCCTCCACCTCGACGATCCGCGGGTCTCACCGCTGTTCGCCGAGCTGCGGACGCTGCCGCCGACGCTCGTCCAGGTCGGAACCGACGAGATCCTGCTCGACGACTCGACCCGGTTCGCCGATCGCGCCTACGCGGCCGGCGTCGAAGTAGAGCTGCAGCGCTTCGACGGGATGTTCCACGACTTCCAGCTCTTCGCGCGTCTGCTCGGAACCTCGCGCGGGGCGATCGACGACATCGCCGCGTTCATCCGGCGCCGCTTCGACCGGCCCGCCTAGGCTGAGCCGGCGGCGGCGATCGCTCGGTCGACCGGGCGATGACAGGCCGCCCAGTGGCCGTTGCCGTGGTCGATCAGAGGCGTGTCGACGTCGGCACCTGCCTCTTTGGCCCCCGGGAAGCGAGCCTGGAAGCGCTCGTTGTCCGGTGGCTCGGCGGCGCTGGGCACGTCGCCCTCGAGAATGGTCCTCGCACGCTTGGCGTTCTCGCGGGGATCGGGAATCGGGACGGCGTTGAGCAGCGACAGCGTGTACGGATGGATCGGGTTGGAGACAACCGCCTCGGCGGGCCCCAGTTCGACGATCCGCCCCAGGTACATGACCGCGATCCGGTCGGATACGTGCCGGACGACGCCGAGGTCATGAGCCACGAACAGGTAGGTGAGGTCGAACTCGTCCTGGAGGTCGGAGAGGAGGTTGATGATCTGCGCCTGGATCGAGACGTCGAGGGCGGACACGGGCTCGTCGGCCACGATCAGGGCCGGGTTGAGCGCCAGCGCCCTGGCGATGCCGATGCGCTGCCGCTGTCCACCGCTGAACTCGTGCGGGTAGCGATTGAAGCACTCTTCGCCGAGGCCGACGCGCTCGAGCAGCTCGATGACCCGTTTGCGGAGCTCGTTCCCTTTGGCGACGTCCTGGATCTTCAGCGGACTGCCGACGATCTGGCCGACCCGCTTGCGGGGATTGAGCGAGGCCTGCGGGTCCTGGAAGACCATCTGCATCTCGCTTCGGATCGGTCGCAGCTGGCGATTGCTCAAGCCCGCGATCTCGGCCCCCCTGAATCGAATCGATCCCGAGGTCGGGTCGAGTAGACGGATCAGGGTCCTGGCCAGCGTCGACTTCCCGCACCCCGACTCGCCGACGAGCCCCAGCGTCTCGCCTCTGGCGATCGCGAAGCTGACGTCGTCGACCGCCCGGACCGCACCAACCTGGCGATCGAACAGGATCCCGGCCTTGATCGGGAAATGCTTCACCAGGTTGGTCGCCTCCACGAGCGGCTCCGAGCCCTGCGGCAGGGCCGACGCAGCTCCGGCCGCCGGTGCCTCGATGCTCATACCTCGACCTCGCGCTTTCGAAGCGACTCGCGCTGTTCGGCGGGCAGGTGACAACGGTCGAGGTGATCCGGCTCGCCGGAGTGATTGAGCAGTTCGGGCTTGATCGTGCACTTGTCGAAGGCGAACGGGCATCGGGGGCGGAAGTGGCAGCCCTCGGGAGGTGCGATCAGCGACGGCGGCGCACCGTCAATCTGGGTGAGCCTGTCGGTGGTCGGCTTGTCGATCCTCGTCACCGACCCGAGGAGGCCCCAGGTGTAGGGGTGCTGGGGGTTGTAGAAGATCTCCTCCAGCGTGCCGCTCTCGACTACGCGGCCGCCGTACATGACGAGGACGCGGTCGGCGATCTCGGCGACGACTCCGAGATCGTGGGTGATCAGGATCGTGGCGACATCCTGCTCCTCGTTGAGCCGCGAGATCAGCCGCAGGATCTGGGCTTGGATCGTCACATCGAGCGCCGTCGTCGGCTCGTCGGCGATCAGGATCTCCGGGTCGAGCGCCAGCGCCATCGCGATCATCACCCGCTGGCGCATCCCGCCGGAGAACTCATGCGGATAGTCGTCGATGCGCTCCTCGGCGCTCGGGATCCCGACCTCCCTCATCAGTTCGACGGCGCGCCTGCGAGCCTCCGCTTTGGAGACATCGCGATGGGCGAGGATGCCTTCGGCGATCTGATCGCCGACCTTGTACACGGGGTCGAGCGAGCTCATCGGATCCTGGAAGATCATCCCGATCTCATTCCCCCGCATCTGGCGTATCCGCTCCTCGTCGGCGGTGACGAGATCGTCTCCCTTCAGCAGCACGCGGCCGCTGATCGCGGCATTGGGGCTCCGGGTGAGGCCCATGATCGTCAGCGCGGTCACCGACTTGCCCGACCCGGATTCGCCCACGATCGCCAGCACCTCGCCCCGCTTGACTTCGAAGGAGATGCCGCTGACCGCCTGCACGCGTCCATCCTCGGTCTGGAACCCGACTTCGAGGTCCTCGACCTCGAGGACGGTGGCGCCGTGACCGCCCACGGCCCCGCTTCCGGCATCTGCGCTCATGTCGCGCTCGTACCGTCGAGCCTGATCCGGGGATCCAGATAGGCGTAGGCGATGTCGACGATCGTGTTGAAGAGGACGATCATGAAGGCGCCGAACATCGTCACCGCGATCAGCGGCGGCTGGTCGAGCTGGCCGATCGCGTCGGCGGTGTACTGCCCAACGCCCTGGAGGTCGAAGATCGACTCGGTGAGGATCGCGCCACCGCCGATCACGGCGCCGAAGTCGAGTCCCCAGAGGGTGACGATGGGGATCAGCGAGTTGCGCAGCACGTGCCGCAACATCACCTGCCGCTCGGTCAGGCCCTTGGCGCGCGCGGTGCGGACGAAGTCTTCGTTCATCGTCTCGCGGATGTTGTTCTTGAGCACCCGGGAGTAGATCCCGATGAAGAGGATCGCCAGCGCCGTCCACGGCAAAATCATGTGGTAGAACCAGTCGAGGGGGTTCTCTGTCAGCGGCACGTAGCCCCCGTTGGGGAAGATGCCGAGCTTGTAGCCGAGGTAGTGGTTCATCAGCGCGCCGATCCAGAACACGGGCATCGAGATCCCGACCAAGGCCAGGAACGTGAATGCCTTGTCCCGCTTGCCACCAGCCCTGAGCGCGCTGTAGAGCCCCAGCGCGACCGAGAAGATCATCCAGAGGATCATCGACCCGATCGCCAGCCAGAGCGTCCGCGGCAGCCCTTTCCAGATCTCCTCGGCGACGTTGAGCTGGGTGAAGTAGCTGACGAGGTCGCCGGTGAAGACCTTCTCCATCGTCGTCGCGTACTGAACCGGCAGGCTCTCGTCGAAGCCCCACTCCTTCTCGATTGCGGCGATCTGGGTGTTGGTGGCCTGCTTGCCCGCCATCCGGGCGGCCGGGTCGCCGTTGGGGATGACGTTGAAGATGATGAACGTCAGCACCGAGACGGCGAACAGCACGAACACCATCGAGATCAGCCGGCGGACGATGAAGCGGGCCATCGGCTATCAGCCCTCGATACTCAGCTTCGCTCGCGGGTCGAGCGCGTCACGGACGCCCTCGCCGAACGCGTTCAGGCTCAGCACCGTGGCGACGAGCATCGCGCCCGGGATGACGGCGAGGAACGGCGCGGTGATGATCCGGCTGACGCCGTCGTCGAGCATCGTCCCCCAAGACGGAGTCGGCGCCTGGACGCCCGCCCCGAGGAACGACAGCGCCGCCTCGAGCAGAATCGCGTTGGCGACCATCAGCGGGAAGAAGACGATCAACAGCGTGACGATGTTCGGGAAGATCTCCGAGAACATGATCCGCATCGAGCCCATCCCCTGGGCCCGTGCAGCCTCGATGAACTCCTTCTCGCGGAGCGCGAGGACCTCGCCGCGAATCGGCCGCGCCATGTAGGGGATGTAGACGACCGCGATGATCACGATCGGGATCCAGAGCGAACCCGACTGGAGCGTCAGCGGCCCGACTGTCAGACCGCTCTCGGCTAACGCCACGCCGAGCGCGATCCCCAGCAGGATCACCGGGAAGGCCCAGATGATGTCCATGAAGCGGGCGATGATCCCGTCCGTGAAGCCCCGGAAGTAGCCGGCGAGGAGGCCGAGGAAGACGGCCATGATCGTCGTCCCGAGGGCGGCGCCGATGCCGATTATCAGCGAGTTCCTGCCCCCGTAGAGGAGTCGGACCATCACGTCGCGACCGCTGCTGTCGGCGCCGAAGAAGTACTCGCCGCGGAAGGTCGGCCCCACCGGGATGCCGTCGAGGCCGAGGATCAGCACCTCCTCGCCGCCCTTCATGACCGTTTCGGTGCCGCCGGGGGAGTCGTCGGGCCCGCGGTCGGCGACGTAGTTGGCCCACAGCGGGGCCGCCAGGCAGGCTAGGACGAGGAGAATGAACACGGCCCCCGATGCCATCGCCCCGCGGTTGCGCTTCAGGCGCCGCCAGGCGAGTTGGTTGGGGCTCAGCCCGGCCTTGTGGTCGGAGTCCGCTTCTGCGATCAGTTCCGGCGGGATCTCGCCGCTGATCGTGCCGTCGCCTCCCGTCTGACCGGGAAAGCCGGTCATCTCAGCCCTTCGCCGTTTCTCGATCCGCGTCGCATGCCCGCCCTCTACCCGGAGGGGACGCCCACCCGGCGCCCCCTCTCCCAATCACGATCTGGACGATGCCTTCGATCCGGGCTACTGTCCGTCCACGAGCTGGAAGCTCGTGTAGTCGTTCAGGTAGACGGGATTGAAGATCGTCTCGTCGAAGTTGATCCGGTCGGAGACGAACGTGGCGAGCTTCCGGTGGCCGTAGGGGGCGATCAAGCCCTCGTTGACCAGATAGTTGTCGAGCTCCTCCCAGTCGGATGTGACCGACGGCAGGTCGGGCTCCTCCGAGAGCCGGTTGACCTCGTCGTTGATCTTCGGATCGTCGACGTTGCCGAAGTTCTGGTTGTTGGTCGGCTGGATCGTCGCCCCGTCGACCAGGAAGTAGAAGTTCAGCGGGTGCGGGTAATCCTGGAACCAGTTGGTGAAACCGGTCTGGGCCTCCGTGGACTGGTCGCCGATCGTCTGGAAGTAGACACCGCCGTCGATGATCTTCGGGGTCGCGTCGAAGCCCAGGTTGTTGAGCTGCTGTGCGTACTCCTGAGTCACCTTGTCGGTCGGGTCGTCGTTGTTGCCCCAGACTGTGACCTTGGCCCCGGCCGCGCCGGCGTCCTCGATCATCTGCTTGGCCTTCTCGACGTCGGGTGCTGCGTTCGGGTCGCCCCACGGGCATCCCGTCGTGTCCAGCTCCTCGTTGTAGCCGGGCATGCCCGGCGGCAGGAACGAGCACCCTGGTGCAAGCTCACCGGCGAACAGCTTCGCCAGCGCCACCTTGTCGAGACCGACGTTGACCGCCTTGCGGACCTCGGGATCGTCGAACGGCGCGACGTCGTTGTTCATGAAGAAGTAGTAGGTCGACGACGTCGGGAACTCCTCATAGCGCTGCGGCTCGCTGCCGTCGGGTCCGACGAGCGCGTTGACCTCGGGCTTGAGGTCGGCGGTCGGCGGGTCCTGCATGTAGTCGAGCTGGTTGTCGAGGACGTCCTGAGTCTGCTGACTCTGATTCTTGATGATCTTCGTCGTCAGCGTGTCGATGTGCCCGTTCGGGATGTCGCTCATTCCGAGGTCGGCGAAGTCCTGCCGCCGCTCCATCACGAACTCCCGGTTCGGGATCGACTCCGTGATCACGTACGGACCGACACCCGGGGGCGGGTCCTCGGTCATGTTCTTGAACGGCGTGTCGCTCGGGACGAGCCCGGCGAAGTTCATCGCCAGCACGTTCGTGAAGTCGGCAGCCGGCTGGGTCAGCTGGATCGTGATCTCGCCGGTCTTGTCGTCGGTCTCGATGCCCGAGATGTCGGCGTCGGGGTCGTTGCCCTTCAGGTACTTGTCGGCGCCCTCGATGACCTCGTAGAACGGCGCACCGCCCGACTCGAGGTTGAGCACGCGCTTGATCGTGTGCTCGAAGTCGCTCGCGACGACGTCCTGGCCGTCGGAGTAGGTGAGGCCGTCACGCAGGGTCATCTTGTAGGTCAGGTCGTCTTCGGAGATCTCGGGGAGATCCTCCGCCAGCCCGGGAATCACCTCGGCGCCGGCCTCGCCCTCCTCGTGGGCGTAGGTGTAGAGCGGCGTGTAGACGATCCACATCGGCTCCCAGCCGTTGACCGTGTACGACAGCGCGGGGTCGAGGTAGTCGGGCTGCGAAGTCTGCGACAGAGTCGCCTCGCCGCCGGTCGAGCCGGCGGTCGCCCCCGTGCTGTCGGTGTCGTCGCTGCTTCCGCAGGCCGCGGCGAACACGGCGATGACGATCCCGGCGACAAGCGTGAGCGCCATCTTCAACGGACTGACCCTCGATCCCTCGGACAATTTCTCCTCCTGCCCCATGCTGGAGTTCTCGGGCAGCGGCTGACCACCGAAGCCCTGTGACGGACGCCTTTGTACCACTCACGGCCGCGCGGGGTATCCCCGCTTCGCTCGCTGACGAGCTTGTGCAGATAGCGTGGGTCGTCAGATGGGCCCCCTGCACGGAATCAAGGTGGTCGAGATCGCCTCGATCGGACCCGGTCCGTTCGCGGCGATGATGCTCGCCGACATGGGCGCCGACCTGATCCGGCTCGAGCGGGCGGGGGGCGACGGCGGGCTCGGGTCGGGCTCGTGGAACTACATGCACCGGGGACGCCCCTCGGTGGCCTGCGATCTCAAGACCGGGTCCGGGCGGGAGCTGGCCCTGCGGCTGTGCGAGCGGGCCGACGCCCTGATCGAGGGCTTCCGCCCCGGGGTCATGGAGCGCCTCGGGCTCGGGCCCGAAGACGTCGCCGAGCGCAACCCGAAGCTCGTCTACGGCCGGATGACCGGCTACGGGCAGGAGGGGCCGATGGCGGCAGTCGCCGGCCACGACATCAACTACATATCGCTCTCGGGAGCGCTCGGAGCGATCTCCCGCGAAGGGGAACGGCCGCTGTTCCCGCTCAACCTCGTCGGCGACTTCGGCGGGGGCGGGATGCTGCTCGCGCTCGGCGTCCTCGCCGCGGTGATCGAGGCGCGGGAATCGGGCCACGGTCAGGTGGTCGACGCGTCGATGGTCGAGGGCGCCTCGGTGATGATGACCTTGATCCACGCGATGCGAGACATCGGGATGTGGACGGACGCACCGGGAACGAACCTGCTCGACTCCGGTGCACACTTCTACGAGGTCTACGAGTGCGCGGACGGAGGCTTCATGGCGGTCGGCGCCCTCGAGCCGCAGTTCTACGCGAAGCTCCTCGAGTTGATGGAGCTCGACCCGGTCGAGTTCCCGCAGATGGATCGGGCCCGCTGGCCCGAGCTCAAGCAGCGATTCGCCGAGGTCTTCCGGACGAAGACACGAGAAGAGTGGACGGCGATGCTCGAGCCGGTCGAGGCCTGCGCGACACCGGTACTCGGCATGGGGGAGGCGCCGCAGCACCACCACAACGCAGCCCGCGGCAGCTTCGTCGAGATCGGGGGCCGGCTCCAGCCCGGCCCGGCGCCGCGATTCAGCCGGACGCCGTCTCCGGTCCCGCTCCCGCCTCCCGAGCCCGGCGCGGACACCGAGTCGGCGCTCGCCGCCTGGGGGCTCGACGCCGACGAGCTCGCCCGGCTGACGGGCTGAGACTCCCGAGCCGACGGTTACGGGCCGCCCCGGTCGGGGCATAGGATCGTGAGACCCCGAATCCCTGGAGGCCCAGCGATGATCAGCAACCCCTTTTCCCGAAAGCCGACGAACCCCGTCGATCAGGCGCTCGACGCCTTCGACAGCGTCCGCGCCGACGCCGCCGACTACGCGGCCGCTGTCCGCGACGCGGCCGCGGACATCGCCGACACGCTGACCGAGATCGGTCCACCGGCACCGAAGCGGAGGCTGCCGGTCATCGCCGCGGTCGCCGCCGCGGGTCTCGGAATCGCCTATCTGGTCCGCAACCGCCTCGCGGGCGACGCGCCCGGGCCGGTGGGGGAGGTTCCCGCCGCACCGACCGCGACCGCGACCGCCGCGCGGACGACCGCCGAGCCCGCGACCACCGATGCGGAGCCCGCATCGCCGGGCGACACCGAGCCTCCGAAGGAGCCGAAGGCCGAGACCGCCGAGTCGTCGGCGGGCAACGGCAAGCCGGCCGATTCCCCCGAGCCCGACGGCGAGGCGAAGACCGAAGAGGCCGGGGACGACGCCGCGGAGGAGAAGGCCTGACCCCTGCTCGCGCTCGTGGCGGCCGCGCAGGCGCCGCCCGCGCGATTTGCTCCACGGTGCTGCGGCATCTAGGGTGAGCTCGCATGCGCTTCCGCCCGAAGCTGACTTACGCGAACGTGATGGTCACGTTGCTGGCGTTCGTCGTGCTCGCCGGCGGCGGTGCGTACGCGGCCGGCCAGCTCGCCAAGAACAGCGTCGGCCCCAAGCAGCTGCAGAAGAACGCCGTGACGAGCGCGAAGGTCAAGAACTCGGCGCTGCGGGCGAAGGATCTGAAGAAGGGGGTCCTGCCGCCGACGGCCCACGGCTACCAGGCGAACGGATCCGTCAACTACGACGCGTTCAGTTCCAGCCTCTTCGGCTCGACGGTCGTCACCCTCGACGTTCCGCCCGGCGCCTACTTCGCCACATCCTCGCTCGAGGTGCAGACGGTCAACCCCGTCGCAAGCAATGTCAGCTGCCGTCTCATCAACGCAGGGGGCGGTCCGGGCTCCTCCGCGGTCAGCCGTGAGCAGATCGCGCGGGCCGACACCGAGGTCGACAACGTGACGTTGACCGGCCTCTTCCGGGTCACGGCGGGACAGGCGCTGGAGCTCCAATGCTCCAAGAGCGTTCCGGGCTCATCGGCGCGGATCCCGGAGGCCAACATCGTGGCCGTCCGGATCGGCGACATCACCGGGTCCCCCTAGGGACCGCGAGGCGGCAGTTACTCGCCCTCGTTGCGCAGCGGGACCTTCATGATCGGCTCCGCGAGGAGCATCTCCTTGGTGAAGATCAGGTCGTTGCGGTTGTAGTCGGCCATCTCGTACTCGTGGCCCATCGTGATCGCGTCGAAGGGGCACGCGACCTCGCAGTAGCCGCAGAAGATGCAGCGCGACAGGTTGATCTCGTAGACGGCCGCGTAGCGCTCGCCGGCCGATACCCGGTCGTCTGGGTCGTTCTCGGCAGCGACGACGCGGATGCAGTCGGCGGGGCAGGCGGCGGCGCAGAGCGAGCAACCGACGCACTTCTCGAGGCCGGTGTCCTCGAAGCGGTGGAGCTTGTGGCGACCGCGGAAGCGCGGGTAGACCGGCGTCTTCTCCTCCGGGTACTGGATCGTCACCGGTCCCTCGACGACCCGAGCCATCGTCGTCTTCAGGCCGCGGAGCGTCTCGCCGAACGCCCGGTAAGCGCCCTTGACGCCGCCCGGTTCGGGGCCGCGCTGGACGCTGACGACCGAGTCGTCGGGCAGGTACGGGTACTCGCTGGCGCGGCCGGCTTCCATCGGCCGCCATCCTACGCGGTCCGCTCGCCCGCCCGGGCCGAGGCGAGCGTCCGGATGCCCTCAGGGACCGAGCAGCGAGCCGAGCGCCGCGAGCGCCTGCTCACGATGGGCGTCGAGCTCGGCGACGAGCCGGTCGGGGTCGCGATCGCGGATCGCGGCGAGGATCCGCTCGTGCGCCTCCAACGAGCTGCGCCGTGCCTCGGGCGCGTTGTAGTAGATGGCGCGGTAGGCCTCGGTCGAGTCCCAGAGCAGCCTGATCAGGCGAATCGTCTGCGCCTGCCCCGGCGCCTCGAGGATCCCGAAGTGGAAGCGCCGGTTCGCGGCCAGCTCGGCGGCGACGTCGCCGGCCGCCGCGGCCTCCGCGCATTCGCGCGCGGCCGCTGCGATCTGCTCGATGGCAACGTCGTCGAGCACCGGGAGGGCGGCCCGGGCCGCCCGCTCCTCGAGCAGCGCCCGCAGCGCGTAGATCTCCTCGAGCTCGGCGAGGTCGAGCTCGGCGACGAAGTAGCCGCGGCGCGGCCGGTAGGCGACCTGCCCCTCCCGCTCGAGCGTCGCGAGGGCCTCGCGAACCGGCGCGACGCTGATGCCGAGGGCGTCCGCGACCTCCTCCTGGCGGACTCGCTCGCCGGGCCGAAGCTCGCCGGCGACGATCGCGCGGCGGAGGCCGTCGAGCGCGTGCCGCCCGCTGGTCGCCGGCTTCGCGGCCGGGGTGATCACCGGAACGCCTGAATCCCGGTGATGGCGCCGCCGACGACGAGGGCGTGGACGTCCGCGGTCCCCTCGTAGGTGACGACGGACTCGAGGTTGTTCATGTGCCGGATCACCGGGTACTCGAGCGTGACGCCGTTGGCGCCGAGCACCTGGCGCGCGCTCCGGGCGACGTCGAGGGCGGCGTTGACGTTGCCGAGCTTCCCCATGCTGACATGCTCGTTGCGGAGCGTCCCGCCGTCCTTCATCCGCCCGAGGTGGAGAGCGAGCAGCGTTGCCCGGTTCACCTCGAGGGCCATGTGAGCGAGCTTCTGCTGCTGGATCTGAAACGACGCGATCGGACGATCGAACTGGATCCGCTCCTTGCTGTAGTCGAGCGCGGACTCGTAGCAGGCGCGGGCCGCGCCGGCCGCGCCCCAGACGATCCCGTATCGGGCCTCGTTGAGGCAGGACAGCGGCCCCTTCAGCGAGCTCACCTCGGGAAGGACCGCATCCGCCGGCAGGCGCACGTCGTCGAGCAGCAGCTCGGAGGTGACCGACGCGCGCAGCGAGAGCTTCTTGTGAATGTCCGTGGTCGTGAATCCCTTCGTCCCCTTCGGGACGAGGAAGCCGCGAACGCCGTCCTCGGTGTGGGCCCAGACGACGGCGACGTCGGCGATCGATCCGTTCGTGATCCACATCTTCTGGCCGTGCAGGATCCAGTCGTCGCCGTCGCGGCGGGCGCGCGTCCTCATCGCCGCCCGGATCCGATCCGGCGTCGGGCTCGGTCAAGCCGAAGCACCCGATCGCCTCGCCGGCGGCCATCCGCGGCAGCCACTCCCGCTTCTGCTCCTCCGAGCCCCAGCGCCAGATCGCGTACATCGCCAGCGACCCTTGAACCGAGACCAGGCTGCGCACGCCGCTGTCACCTGCCTCGAGCTCGAGGCAGGTGAGCCCGTAGGCGGTTGCGCTCGCGCCGGCGCACCCGTAGCCCTCCAGGTGCATTCCGAAGAGCCCGAGCTTGCCGATCTCGTGCGCCAGCTCCCGCGGGAGGATCGCCTCCTCGAACCAGTCCTCGACGTTCGGCAGAACCTCTTTGGCGACGAACGCCCGGACGGTGTCGCGGATGTCGCGCTCCTCGTCGGTGAGGAGGTCGTCGATCGCGAGGAAGTCGAGGGGGCGGATCTCGGGTGGGGCGGACTTGGCGCTGGGCATAGTGGTCTCCGGTTGACGCTCGATTTTCGAATATCTAGGATAATCATTAGACCAGATGGCGGGCGCCCTCGACAACCTCAAGGTCCTCGACCTCTCGCGGGTGCTCGCGGGGCCGTTCGCGACGATGATGCTCGCCGACCTCGGCGCCGAGGTGACCAAGGTCGAGCGCCCCGGCGTCGGCGACGAGACCCGTGGCTGGGGGCCGCCCTACGACGCCGGGGGCGAGGCGACCTACTTCCTCGCGGCGAACCGGAACAAGCGCAGCGTCGTCCTCGATCTCAAGGACCCCGGCGACCTTGCCGAGGTCCGGAGGCTGGCGCTGGAGGCCGATGTCCTCGTCGAGAACTTCCGCCCCGGCTTCCTCGACGGGATCGGCCTCGGCTACGACGATCTTCGCGCGACGAACCCCGGTCTCGTGTACTGCTCGATCACCGGATTCGGTCGTGGCGCCGGTGCCGAGCTGCCCGGCTACGACATGCTCGTGTCGGCGCTGGGCGGGCTGATGAGCATCACCGGCGAGCCCGACGGCGAGCCGCAGAAGGTCGGGGTCGCGCTCATCGACGTCCTCTCCGGCCTGTTCGCGACGGTCGGAGTCCTGGCCGCCCTCCGCCATCGCGAGACCTCGGGAGCAGGCCAGCGGGTCGACATCGAGCTGCTTTCCTCACTGCTCGCAGCGCTCGTCAATCAGGCGTCGGCATTCACGGCCGGCGGGGTCGTCCCGGAGCGGATGGGCAACATGCACCCGAGCATCGCCCCCTACGAGGTGCTGGCGGCGCGTGACGGGCATCTCGTGCTGGCGGTCGGCAACGACCGTCAGTTCGCGAGCCTCTGCGAGATCGCCGGCGCCCCCGGGCTCGCCGACGACGAGCGGTTCGCGACGAACCCGGCGCGGGTCGGAAACCGCGACGCGCTCAGGGCCGAGCTCGAGGCGCGACTCGCCGAGCGCGACGCCGAAGAGTGGGCGGAGCTGCTGACCGCGGCCCGGGTACCGGCGGGGACGATCAACGACGTCGCCGGCGCCTTCGGGCTCGCGCGCGAGCTCGGTCTCGACCCGACGGTGACCATCCACCGCGACGGCGGCCCCGACGTCGAGCTGGTCCGCAACCCGATCGGCCTCTCGGAGACGCCGCCCGAGTACCGGCTCGCGCCCCCGCGCCTGCCCGCGAGCCCCGGACCCTCAGGTGACGACGACGAGGACCGCGGTGACGAGCAGGTTCAGCGTCGCCAGCGGTAGCAGCACCTTCCAGCCGAGCGACATCAGCTGGTCGTAACGGAGCCGCGGCAGCGTCGCCCGGACCCAGATGAAGACGCAGATCAGGATCACGATCTTGGCGAGCATCACCAGGGCGCCGACGACGGCTCCGGTCTCGATTCCGAACGGCAGATGCCAGCCGCCGAGGAACATCGCGGCGGCGATCCCGGAGACGACGATCATCTCCATGTACTCCGCCATGAAGTAGGAGCCGAAGCGCATGCCGCCGTACTCGGTGTTGTAGCCGGAGACGAGCTCGGCGTCAGCCTCGGGGAGGTCGAACGGCGGGCGGTTCGTCTCGGCGAAGCCGGCGACCATGAAGATCAGGAACCCGACGAACTGCGGGACGATGTACCAGATGGTGTCGGCCTGGGCGTTCGAGATGTCGACGAGGCTGAGCGAGCCGGCCATCATGATCACGCCGAGCAGTGCCAGGCCCATCGAGATCTCGTAGCTGATCAGCTGCGCGGCCGAGCGCATCGCGCCCATGAAGCTGTACTTGGATCCCGACGCCCAGCCGCCGAGCAGGAGCCCGTAGAACGATATGGATCCGAAGGCGAACGCGTAGAGGATGCCGATCGAGACATCGATCCCGTAGAGGCCGACCTCGCCGTCGACGACGTCGCCGAACGGAATGATCGCCAGGGTCGCGGTGGCGCTGAGGATGACCAGAGCCGGTGCGATGGCCCAGAGGACCGGCACCGCCGCCTCCGGCTTGTAGCTCTCCTTGCTGAGCAGCTTCACGACGTCGGCGAGCGGCTGGAGCAAGCCGACGGGACCGACCCGGTTGGGCCCGTAACGGGCCTGGAAGCGCCCGAGGAGTTTGCGCTCGAGCAGCAGGATCATCGGAACGATCCCGAGGATCACGGCGAAGATCACCAGCGATTTCAGGATCATCAGCCAGCTGGCTTCGGCGAACCCGACATCGGCGACTACCACGAGACGGGCTCCCGCTTGGTGACGACCAGCGCCGGCGCGGCGGGCTCCTGACC
The DNA here is from genome assembly GCA_963784885.1 of uncultured Conexibacteraceae bacterium. GTDB lineage: Bacteria > Actinomycetota > Thermoleophilia > Solirubrobacterales > 70-9 > RHKX01. The sequence continues at coordinate 329,334 of CAWATA010000006.1, read as the reverse complement.
GTCCTCTTCAGCCGGTCCGGGCTCGGGCCCGGGCTCCGACTCCGGGGCCGGGGTGACCGCGATCGCTCGGGCGCCGGCGAGCGCTCCTGCGGGGTCGGTCGCGGTGCCCTCGGCGAGGAAGGCGGTGCCCTCGAGCATCCGCTCGCGAAGGCCGACGGTGGCAGTCAGCGAGTGAGCGCCGGCCGTCACCTCGACGCGCTGGCCGTGCTGAACGCCGAGCCGCTCGGCGTCGGCGGGGTTCAGCTCGAGCGTCTGGGTCGGGGAGAGGAAGCGGAGGGCGGGGTTCTCCTCGGCCACGTAGTCGGCCCAGAGGTCCTTGTAGGTGCCGAGGCGGAGTTCGTTCTCGTCGTTCTCGTGGGCGCCGGCGGGGGCCCCTCCGCCGGGCGCGCCTGCGGGCGGCGTCTCGTCGCCTGCCGAGGGAATCGACGACCGCAGCCGCGGACTCCCGTCGGAGTGGCCCCCGCCGTCGCCCTCGGTCGGCGCGGGTGAGGCGGGCTCGGCGCTCTCCTGCGTTGAAGCGTTGGAGGCCTCCTGCCGGCGGAGGCCCATGCCGCCGATTTCGTCGATGGTGATGCCGCTGTAGAACGGGACCTCGGCTGCCAGTTGGTCGAAGACCTCGCCTGCCGTACCGGCGCCGGGGTCGGCGCCGAGCCGGGCGGAGAGCTCGCTCAGTGCCTGCCAGAGCGGCCGGACCATGCCCGGGTGGGGGACCGAGGGCCGGACGCGCTGCAGTCGGCCGTCGGGGTGGGTGACGGTGCCCTCCTTCTCGGCGTGGCTCTCGGCCGGGAAGTGGACGTTGGAGCCCTGGGCGGAGGCGCCGGCGAACATCGAGGTGCTGAGCGTGAACTTGGCGGCGGAGAGGGCGCGCTTCCAGCCCTCGGGATCGTCGAAGTCACGCACCGGGTCGACGTCGGCGAGGATCAGCGCCTCGATCTCGCCGGCTTCGAGGGCGGCACGGATCTCGTCGGCGGAGCGTCCCGTCTCGGCCGCGGCGAACCCGGGACCGAAATCTTCGGCGCAGCCGACCTCGCGAAGGCCGCGGCCGTTCGCCGACCGCGGGATCTCGTAGAGCCCGCCGCCGTCCATGCCGTCGAGGCCGAGGACGTCGGCGAGGCCGAGCAGCGATTCGGCGACCTGCTCGCGGTCGTCGCCGGCGAGCATTCCCTCGCCCCAGACGACGACGACGGGGCCGGCGTCGCGCAGGGCCGCGGCGAACCCGGCGGCGCCGGCGCCCTCGTCGCCGGAGGTGATCGCCGAGCGGAGCTCCTCGATGAATGCCCCGACCTCGCCGGGCGCGTAGCGCTGGGCCTCGAGGCATCCGGCGGAGTCGATCGCGCCGCCGCCGTCGAGCGCCGTCGGCCGCTCGGTCGCGACGAGCAGGCTCGCCCCGTTGCGGCGCACGGCCTTGCGGATCCGCAGCTCGGCGATCGGCATCTCGTGCATCGGGTCGCAGCCGAGGACGAGAATCGCTCCGGCGTGGTCGATGTCGGCGGTCGCGACTGCGAGCTTCGGGTCGGCGAGACGGGTGCGGGCCGCCCGGCCGAGGCCGCGGCGGGCCGTCGAGGCGACGTCCGCCGAGCCGAGCGGCCCGCGGACGAGCCGCTGGATCAGCCAGCCCTCTTCGTTGGTCGTGCCGCCGCCGACGATCGCTGCGGTCCTTCCGACCGCCGGTGCGAGGCCGGCCGCGGCGGTCTCGATTGCCTCCTCCCAGCTCGCCGGCTCGAGACCGCCGCCGGCACGGACCTGCGGCGTCAGCGGCCGGTCCGGGCTCGAGAACATCTGGTAGCCGAAGCGCCCCTTGTCGCAGAGCCAGCCGTCGTCGACCTCTTCGTTGTCGCGGGCGAGGACGCGGACGACCTTCTCGTCGCGGACCGTGAACTTGACGTTGCACTGGCTCGGGCAGAGCGTGCAGACCGAGCCGGCGTCCTCGATGTCCCACGGCCGCGCGCGGAACCGGTAGGCCTGCGAGGTCAGAGCCCCGACCGGGCAGAGCTCGATGATGTTGCCGTGGAACGGGCCGATGTAGGGCCGGTCCTCATGGGTGCCGACGAAGGTCTTGGCGCCGCGCTCGAGGAGCTGGAGCTGCTCGTCCTCGGAGACCTCCTGGCTGAAGCGGACGCAGCGGTAGCAGAGGATGCAGCGCTCGCGGTCGATCCGGATCAGCGGCGAGAGCGGGATCGGCTTCTGGAAGTGGCGCTTCGGGTCGGTGACGCGGCTCTTGCCGGGTCCCCAGCCCATCGCGATGTCCTGCAGCGGGCATTCGCCGCCCTTGTCGCAGACCGGGCAGTCGAGCGGGTGGTTGACGAGCAGGAACTCGACGACCGCGTTCTGTGCCTCCTTGACCCGATCGGTCTGCGTGTAGACGACCATTCCGTCGCGAACCGGGGTCGAGCAGGCGGTCTGAAGCTTCGGGATCCCCTCGATCTCGACCAGGCACATCCGGCAGGCGCCGACCGGGTCGCCGAGCTTGGGCTCGTAACAGAAGACCGGGATCTCGACGTCACCGTGTTTGGCGGCGTCGACGAGCATCGCGCCCTCGGTCGCTTCGATCTCGACCCCGTCGACGACGACCGTGATCGGCTCGGCCGCCCTGCCCCGGCTCACGCTCCGACTCCGGCGGGAGTCATGACGGCGGGCTCGACGTCGAGCGGGGCGGGTCCGGCCGCGCGGGCCCGGGCGATCGTCTCCTCGAACTCCGCGCGCCAGCGGCGCACCATCGAGCCGACCGGCATCGCCATCGCGTCTCCGAGGACGCAGAGGCAGTTGCCGATGATGTTCTCCTGAACGGAGGCGACGATGTCGAGGTCCATCGGAGTCGCCTCGCCGCGGACGACGCGCTCGAGCATCTTCACGGTCCAGTTGGTGCCCTCGCGACAGGGGCTGCACTTGCCGCACGACTCGTGCTGGTAGAAGCGCGCGGTTCGGAGCGCCATCTCGGGGATCGAGACCGAGTCGTCGGCGACGATGATCGCGCCGGATCCGAGCATCGAGCCCGCCTCGGCCAGCGCCTCGAAGGAGTACGGGAGGTCGAGCTCCTCGGGGCCGAGGACCGGGGCGGAGGAGCCGCCCGGGTACCAGGCCTTGACCTCGCGGCCCTCGGGCGGGCCCCCGGCGAGTCCGTAGATGATGTCCCGGGAGGGGATGCCGAGCTCGACCTCGTAGTTGCCCGGTCGCTGGACGCAGCCCGAGACGGAGACGACCTTGGTGCCGGTCGACTGCTCGGTGCCGAAGCCCTTGAACCAGTCGGAGCCGTTGTTGACGACGTCGGGGAGGTTCATCAGCGTCTCGACGTTGTTGATCAGCGTCGGTCCGCCGTAGAGCCCCTGGATCGCCGGGAACGGGGGCTTCAGGCGGGGGTTGCCGCGCTTGCCCTCGAGCGAGTCGAGCAGGGCCGTCTCCTCGCCGCAGATGTAGGCGCCGGCGCCGCGGTGGACGACGATGCTGACGTCGATGCCGGTGCCGAGGATGTCGTCGCCGAGGTAGCCGGCGTCGTAGGCCTCGGCGACGGCGGCGTCGAGGCGGTCGGCGATCTCGGCGTACTCGCCGCGGATGAAGATGAATGCCCGGGTCGCGCCCGCCGCCATCGCGCCGATCGCGACTCCCTCGACGAGGCCGTGCGGGTTCTTGAACATCAGCTCGCGGTCCTTGAACGTCCCGGGCTCGGATTCGTCGGCGTTGCAGCAGAGGTACTTGTCCATGTCCCCCTGCGGCAGGAAGCTCGCCTTCTTGCCCATCGAGAAGCCGGCGCCGCCGCGACCGCGCAGGCCCGACGCCTCGAACTCGGTCACCAGATCGCCGGGCTCGCGGTTCTTGAACGCGGTCTTCAGCGCCGTGTAGCCGCCGAGCCGCTCGTAGGTCTCGATCGAGTGCAGGCCGGGCTCGTCGATGTGCCGGAACAGGACCCGGGTCTCGAGCCCCTCAGACACGCTGTTCTCCCGGTGTCAGCACCCCGCGAAACCTACCGGAACCCGCCTCCGTCCCTACTTCATGCGGATCGGCGCAAATCGGCATCAGATCGTCAGTCGCGAGCCGATGTCCGCGGCGAGCTCGTCGCGGTCCCGGCAGAGCCGCCGCGCGGTCACTCGGAGGGTGTGGATGCCGAGCCGGGTCAGCTTCGCATCGCGCTCGTGGTCCCGTTCGACCGCCGACCAGTGAGAGTGGAACTCGCGGCTGTCGAGCTCGACGACGAGGCCGGCGTCCGGCCACCAGAAGTCGACGAGAAGTCCGGCGACCAGGACGTTGCAACGAGGTTCGGGCAGTCCGTACTCGGCGAGGAAGAGCTGAAAGCGGCGCTCGAGTCCCTCGTTCGCGCGTCCGACCGGGTGCCACTCGTCAACCAGCTCCGCGAGCCGACGCAGGCCGCGGCGGCCCGGATTGCGCTCCATGCAAGCGCGGACGGCGACCGGATCGAGGCGACCGAGGCGCTCCGCTTCCTCGGCGACCGCGCGCAGGCGGTCCCGGGTCTCAGTCTCGGCGAGGTCGAGCAGCGTTCGCGCAACGGTGGTCACCGGCAAGCCGTCGATGCGGACCAGGTCCTCGGGGCCGAGCCGGCGCGGGCGGTGGATGACGACGCCGTCGAGCCTCCGGGCCGACGGGCGGCCCGGCACGCTGACATGGACGGGGCCGCGCTCCCGTGCCAGGTCCTGCGCCTGCGCGGAGCTGAGGTGGCTGAGTGCGGGTCGGGGCCGGCATGCGAGCAGCGCGGCGAACCAGCGTCCGCGAGCGACGAGCGGCTGCGCCCCGACCGCGTAGACGCGCGGGTGGATCGGCCGAAGGCGGGCGCAGCGGAGGCGGTAGCGGACCGCGCCGGCGGTGAATCCGAGGTCGAGCATCTGGTCGTGCGCGACGACCCCGGACTGGCGCCGTGCCAGTTCCGCGAGCCGATTCTCGATCGCCACGGGACGTGGGTCGCCCTGGTGCTGCTCTACGACACGGGATCGACCCAGGTCCGCCATGGAGGGAGGATTCCGCGCCGCGGCGCACGCGTGGCGCGCCGTTCGACCCGGTTCGGTGCCGAGTCAGTTCCGATTCAGCTGACGCCGGCGGGCTCGTCGGGTCCGCCGGCCAGCGGGCGAAGCGCCATCGCCTTCGCGGGGAGGATCTCGCCCCCGTCCTGGAGGGCATCGACCGCGTCGGCGGCGTCGGCGGCGTCGAGGGGGCCGTAGTAGCGCTCGTCGATCGAGGCCATCGGCGCGAGGTCGCAGGCGCCGAGGCACTCGAAGCCGCTGACGTAGACCTCGCCGTCGGCGGAGACGGCGCCGCCGTGGGCGGCGGCCTCGGGATCGGCGCCCGCCGCCCGACAGAAGGACCCGAGCAGCTCGTCGCCGCCGCGCATCCAGCAGGAGATGTTCGTGCAGACGAGGACGCGGTGGCGCCCGGCGGGCTCGAGGTGGAAGAGGTCGTAGAAGCTGGCGACCGACTCCAGGTAGGCGGCGGTCACGCCCATCACGGCCGCGCCCTGGCGGATGCCCTCCGGCGTGCACCAGCCGTAGCGGCGCTGGATCGCGAACAGGGTCGGTATCGACGCCGAGCGCTTCTCGGGGTAGCGCGACATCAGCTCGTCGATCTCGGCGCGGAGATCGTCGGGGACGTCGACCTCGTGGCTCTCGGGGATCTGAACGGCCGCGGTGTCGGCGACCCCCGCCTGCGCCGCCGATTCGGCGCCGCCGGCGCCGGGGCCCTCGGCCGCCATCTCGTCGCCGGCCTGCACGGGCCCGCCCGAGCCCTGCATGCTCGCGGCGTCGGGGACGGGGGGCTCGCCGGACTCGCCCGGTGCCTGCTCGCGTTCCTCGGCGTCGCCCGGCCGTTCTGCGCTCACCTGTCGATCCCCCCGAGGATCGGATCGAGCATCGCGAGGTTGGCGATCAGGTCGGCGACGTAGCCGCCCACGCACATCTCGCGCAGTGACTGGAGGTTGACGAACGAGGGGTCGCGCATGTGCACGCGGACCGGCTTCGAGGAACCGTCGGCGACGAGGAACACGCCGTACTCGCCGCGCGGGCCCTCGATCGGGAAGTAGACCTCGCCCGGCGGCACCCGGAAGCCCTCGGTGACGAGCTTGAAGTGGTGGATCAGCGCCTCCATCGAGGTGCCGAGCTCGTGCCGGGGCGGCAGCACGACCTTGCGGTCGTCGGCGACCCATGGGCCTTCGGGGAGGCCGTCGATCGCCTGCTCGATGATCCGCACGGATTCGCGCATCTCGTTCAGCCGCACCCGATAGCGGTCGTAGTTGTCGCCGATCGTCCCGATCGGGATCCTGAAGTCGAACTCGGAGTAGGGGAGGTAGTCGGTGACCTTGCGGAGGTCCCACGGCTCGCCGGCGGCACGGAGCAGCGGCCCGGTGACCCCGAGCTCGAGCATCCGTTCCCGCGAGACGATCCCGACGTTCTTCGTCCGCTGGAGGAAGATCTCGTTCTGGTCGAGCAGCGCCGCGTACTGATCGATGCGCTCCGGCATGTCGGCGCAGAAGTCCCGGACCCGTTCGGCGAACCCGACCGGGATGTCCTCGGCGACCCCACCGACCTGGAAGTAGCGGGTGTGCATCCGCTGGCCCGAAGACATCTCGAACAGGTCGAGGATCTTGTCGCGCTCGCGGAAGCAGTACCAGAACATCGAGATCGCGCCGAGGTCCAGTGCCGTCGTGCCGAGCCCGACCAGGTGGGAGTGGATCCGGTTCAGCTCGAGGTGGAGGATCCGCAACCAGGCGGCCCGCGGCGGGATCTCGAGCTCGAGCAGCTTCTCGGTCGCGCCGCAGAAGGCCTCCATGTTGAAGAAGTAGGACAGGTAGTCCATCCGCTCGATGTAGGGGATGACCTTCCAGTAGCTCTTCTCCTCGCAGGACTTCTCGATGCCGGTGTGGACGTAGCCCATGACCGGCTTGAGGTCACGAACGACCTCGCCCTCGAGGCTGACGAGCAGCCGCAGAACCCCGTGGGTGGCGGGGTGATGCGGCCCCATGTTGATCGTGAACAGCTCCTCCTCGCGCTCGATCGAGGTCCGCTCGATCGGCGAGACGCCGATGACCTGCGCCTCGGTCCGGCCGACCGCGTCGCGGCCCATCTGCTCCTGGGTCCGGGTGGTGTCGGCGTACTCCGGTGTTCGCAGCGGGTTCACGGGCTCACTTCGTCCAGCCGGGGACGGTGTCTTCGGTGTTCGTGAAGATGACCGGGTCGCCGCCGACCGGGAAGTCGCGGCGCTGGGGGAAGCCGACGTAGTCCTCCGGCATCAGGATCCGGCGCGGGTCGGGATGGCCGCGGAAGACGATCCCGAAGAAGTCGTAGACCTCGCGCTCCTGGAACTCCGCGGTCGGGAACAGCTCGACCACCGAGTCGAGCTCGGGCAGGCTGCCGTCGCCGGGGTCGGGAACGAGGGCCTTGACCCGCAGGCGTTCGACCCGCGGCATGTTGAGGAGCTCGTAGTGGACGGCGAAGCGGGGCTCGGCGGGCAGGTAGTCGGCACCGTGGACGCTGGCGAGGAACCTGTACTCGTGCGCCGGCGCATCCCTGAGGTGGGCGAGGACTTCGCGGATCTGCCCGGGGTCGGCGAGCAGTGCGGCCTGGCCGTGCTCGAACGACGTCCCGACGATCGCATCGGGGTGGCGGTCGTTGATCTCGTGCGCGATCAGTTCGAGGCCGGGCGCGTCAGGCATCCGACCCTCCCGGTCCCCAGGTGGCGGGCGGACGCGAGGTCGCCACGCGTTCGTCGTCGGCCGCCTCCTCGAAGGCGTCGTGGGCCTCGTGCCCGGTCAACTCCGGGTGGTCGACCGGTGCTCGCAGCTCGGCGTCGGTCGGGGGCGAGCCGTGGCCCTCGACGATCCCGTCGGCGGGAGTCGCCCCGACCCGCTCGACCGGCAAGGCGCCGGCCTTCCAGGGACGCTCGTCCTCCTCGGTGCCGTAGGCCTTGTAGCGCTCGCGCCAGCCGAGGTCGGGATTCCCGAAGATCTTCCGCTGCAGCTTCAGGATCCCGTAGATCAGGGCCTCCGGGCGCGGCGGGCAGCCGGGGATGTGGATGTCGACGGGAAGGAACTTGTCCGCGCCCTGGACGACTGCGTAGTTGGCGAACATCCCGCCCGAGGAGGAGCAGGCGCCCATCGAGAGCACCCACTTCGGCTCCAGCATCTGGTCGTAGATCCGGCGGATGACCGGGACCATCTTGATCGACACCCGGCCCGAGAGGATCAGCATGTCGGCCTGCCGCGGCGAGGCGCGGAACACCTCGGAGCCGAAGCGAGCCGTGTCGTAGCGCGCCGAGACCATCGACATCATCTCGATCGCACAGCAGGCGAGCCCGAAAGTCGCGGGGAACAGCGAGTTCCCGCGGGCCCAGTTCTGGGCCCGCTCGAGGGTCGTCGTCATCACCCGCGACTCGACGTACTCGTCGAGGTCGGCCCCATCGAGGTCGCCGCGGAGCATGTCGCGCGCCTTCATCTGGCGGACGCGCAGCTCCTCGGGGCTCCCCGGCTGATCGAGCGGGCTGAGCCCGCGCAGCTTCGTGCGCTCTACGTCCACGCTCGAACCGACCTCATCGCCAGTTCAGCGCCCCGCGGCGCCAGACGTAGACGAACCCGACCAGCAGCACGAAGACGAAGAGGATGATCTCCGCGAGCACGAAGACGCTGTCGGAGGCGTTCAGCAGCACCCCGACCGGATAGAGGAAGACGACCTCGATGTCGAAGAGGATGAACAGCATCGCGATCATGTAGAAGCTGATCCCGAAGCGGAAGGTCCGCGTCACCTCGGTCGGCAGGCCGCACTCGTAGGGCTCGCTCTTGACCCGGTTCGGCCTGTCCGGGCCGAGCACCTTGTTCAGGGCCGTGAACGCGCCGCCGACGATGACGCCGAGCGAGACGAAGACGATTACCGGTAGATAGCTCTGAAGCACTCTGATCCTTTGCCGCTGCTGGCTGAACCGGCAGCCAAATCTATACCCCGCCGGTGCCGCCCATCATGACAGCGACGCCCCGGCTGCTATCAACTCCCCCGCGATGCTCACGCTACACCTGATCACCGGCATCACGGTCCTCGTCGCCAACCTGGCGGCCGGCGCCTGGGGCGGAGCCTCCTGGTATCTCCGACGGCCCTCGGTCGGCTTCTGGTACCTCCTGCGTTTCGCCCAGGTCGCGGTCGTCGTCCAGGTGGCCATCGGGGCGATGCTGACCCTCGACGGGCGCGAGGCCCCCGACGGGCTCCACTACGTCTACGGGCTGTTGCCGATCCTCGTTGCGCTGCTCGGGGAGGGGGCGCGGGTGATCGCCTCCGACCACGAGCTCGAGGGCCTCGACTTCGACTCGTTGCCGCGCGACCGCCAGCTCGCGGTCGCCGCGGCGATCTCCCGGCGCGAGACGGGGATCATGGCCGTCTCGGCGCTCGTCATCTTCGGCCTCGCCCTGCGGGCGGCGTTCACCTCGCCGCTCTAGGCCCCTCTATCCGAGGTCGCGGTACTCGCCCTCGTGGAAGATCAGCGGGCGGCCGTCGCGCTCGGCGACGTCCAGCACCTCGCCGGTCACGATGACGTGGTCGCCGCCGGAGATGACGTCGCGGAGCTCACAGCCGATCCAGACGATCGCGGCGTCGAGTTGCGGGATCCCGTCTCGATCCGACCAGCCGACCCCCCGCCACTTCTCCTCGACCGGGAGCTTGCGGGCGAACCCGAGCGCGAGCTCACGGTTACCCGCCTCGAGCACGTTGAAGCCGAAGCGCCCCGCCTCCTCGAGCGCGCGCAGCGTTCGCGATCCCCGGTCGACGCAGGCGAGCATCAGCTGCGGGTCGAGCGACAGGGAGCTGACCGCGTTGGCCGAGAGCCCTGCCGGGCCGCCGCCGGTCAGGGCGGTGATCACGGTCACGCCGGTGGGGAACCGCGCCATCGCGTCGCGGAATCGCGAAGCCCCGGGGGCTCCGTCGTCGGTTTGGGCTCGATCCGGCGCTGCCATGCGTGCGTCCGAAAAGTATGATGGCGGCCCGTGCGCCGACTACTCATCTTCATCCCGATTGCAGCCGCCGCCTTCGCCCTCGCCGCCTGCGGCTCCGAGGACGTCTCGGTGACGACCCCCGAGGACGAGGCCGGGGCGGTTCTCTTCGCCGACCACTGCGCGGGCTGTCACACGCTCTCGGCCGCGGGAACCCAGGGCTCGGGCAACCGCTCGCTCCGCGCCCAGGGCCCGAACCTCGATCAGCGCGCGGTCTCCTACGAAGACGCTCTGTTCGCGATCCACAACGGCGGCGCCTCCGGCGCGGTGATGCCGCAGAACATCGTCGTCGGCGAAGACGCGGAGAAGGTCGCCGAGTTCATCGACCAGTACTCCGGCACCCAGGTCGAGGACTCACCGCGCCCGTCGGCCGACGGCAGCTCCGGCTCCGGCGACCAGTCCTAGTCCGCTGCTCGACCTGAGGCGCATCCGCGAGGATCCGGCGCCGGTCCGCGCCGCTCTCGCCCGCATCGGAGCCGACGCCGACCTCGACCGGCTGCTCGAGCTCGACGCGCGCCGCCGCGATCTGCTGCCCGCGGTCGAAGGCCTGCGGGCCGAGCGCAACGAGGCCTCCGACGCGATCGGTGCGGCCAAGCGTGATGGCCGCGACGCCGACGCCGAGATCGGGCGGATGCGCGAGGTCTCGGCCCGGATCAAGGAGCTCGAGGGCGAGCTCGAGGGGGTCGAGGCCGATCGGGCCGAGCTGGCGGCGACGATCCCGAATCCACCCGATCCCGACGCGCCTGACGGCGAGACCGACGATGACGCTGTCGTCCTCCGCGAGGTCGGCGAGCGACCTGAGTTCGGCTTCGAGGTCCGTGACCACCTCGACATCGGCCGAGCGCTCGGCCTGATCGAGACCGAGAAGGCAGCCGCGGCCTCAGGTTCCCGCTTCGCCTACCTGCTCGGCGACCTGGTGCTCGTCGAGCTGGCGCTGATCCGCTTCGCCGTCGGCCTGCTCGGCGAGGAGGGATTCACCCCGGTGGTGCCGCCGGTGCTCGTCCGCGAGGGAGCGCTGTACGGAACCGGGTTCTTTCCCGGCGAGCGGGAGATGATCTACGAGGTCCCCAATGATGAGCTCTTCCTCGTCGGCACCTCCGAGGTGGCGCTCGCCGCCCTCCACGCCGACGAGATCATCGAGCCCGGCGCCCTGCCGCTGCGCTACGCGGGGATCTCCACCTGCTTCCGGCGCGAGGCAGGCGCCGCCGGCAAGGACACCCGCGGGATCTTCCGGGTCCACCAGTTCGACAAGGTCGAGATGTTCTCGTTCGTCGAGCCGGGCGCCGCCAAAGACGAGCACGAGCGCCTGCTCGCCACCGAGGAACGGATCCTCGGGGCCCTCGAGATCCCCTATCGCGTCGTCGACATCCCGGTCGGCGACCTCGGCGCCCCGGCCGTTCGCAAGTTCGACTGCGAGGCCTGGATCCCCAGCCAGGAGCGCTACCGCGAGCTCACCTCGACCTCGAACACCACCGACTACCAGGCCCGCCGCCTCGGCTGCCGCTACCGGCCGGCCGAGGGCGCCGCACCCGAGCACGTCGCGACCCTGAACGGCACCGCCGTCGCGGTCGGCCGGACGCTGATCGCGATCATCGAGAACCGCCAGCAGGCGGACGGCTCGGTCTCGATACCGCCGGTCCTGGTGGAGAACGGCGCACCGGAGCGACTCGGCTAGCCGGCCGAAGATCGATCGGGCTCGACGCCGCGATCGGGACAGGGAAACGAAGACGGTGTGCCGTTCCCACACCGCCTCCGTAATTCCCTCTCCTGGTCAGGAGCTTGGTTGGCCCTCGGAGTCGAGTTCGAGGGCACAAGAGTTGATGCAGTATCGCTGCCCCGTCGGCGCCGGGCCGTCCTCGAAGACGTGACCGAGATGGGAGCCGCAGCGGGCGCAGAGAACCTCGGTGCGGCGCATGAACATGCTGTTGTCGGCGCGTGTCTCGACGGCGTCGTTGTCGGCGGGCTCGAAGAAGCTCGGCCAGCCGGTGCCGGAGTCGAACTTGGTGCCGGAGTCGAACAGCTCGTTGCCGCAGGCGGCGCAGCAGTAGGTGCCGTCCGCCTTGGTGTCGACGTACTTGCCCGTGAACGGCCGCTCGGTGCCGTGCTTGCGGAGGATCTCGAACTGCTCGGGGGAGAGCTCCTCGCGCCACTCCTCGTCGGTCTTCTCGATCTTCTCCATCCCGGTCGAGGATACTGGCGCAGATGAGCGGCGAGCCCACACAAGCGGTTCAGCTGTCCGCAAACTCCGGCTTCTATGAGCCGGATGGCGAGGGGTGGGTCGCGACCGAGCTGACCCGCGGACCGTGGGATTCGGGCGCTCAGCACGCCGGCCCGCCGGCGGCTCTGCTCGGTCGCGCAATCGAGAACCTCGCCGGCCTGGGCGAGGGTCCACGCGGTCGGGTCGTCGGGCGGGTGACGTTCGAGATCCTGGCCCCGGTTCCGATCGGCCCGATGCGGACGACCGCCGAGGTCGTGCGCCCCGGCCGCCGCGTCGACATGGTCGAGGCGACGCTCGCCGACGCCGAGGGGCGTCCGCTGGTGCGGGCCCGCGCTTGGCGGCTGCTGCGCCGGGAGGTCCCCGTCCCCGGCGGCCTCGAGCCGCGCCGGCGCCCGGACCCTCCGCCGCCCGAGGAGCTCGAGCAGGCTGACGCGTACTTTCCGACCGGGCGCGACGTCGGCTACCACACGGCGATGGAGTACCGGTTCGCCCGCGGCTCGTTCGTCGAGTCCGGGCCCGGCATCGTCTGGATGCGGATGCTCCATCCGCTCGTCGCCGGCGAGGAGCCGACCCCCCTGCAGCGCGTGCTGACGGTGGCCGACTCCGGCAACGGGATTTCGGCCACCCTCGACTACGAGCGCTTCATCTTCATCAACGTCGATTTGTCCGTCCATCTGAGCCGGATGCCGGAGGGGGAGTGGGTCTGCCTCGATTCGGTGACGGTGCCGGAGCCGACCGGCGTCGGCCTGACCGACACGGTGCTGAGCGACGAGCGCGGCCCGATCGGAATCGCCGCGCAGACCCTGCTGGTCGCCGAGCGCTGAGTCTCAGGCGGCGGCGAGGAGCGCGTCGGCGATCGTCTCCGCCGCCTCGGGCGCCGTGTCGAGGTAGAGCGCGGGCTCGATCAGCTCGAGCTCGATGATCGCGGGGCCGTCGCCGGTGCCGACGACATCGACGCGGGCGTACAGGGGCGTCGAGGGCGCGACGGCGAGCGCCGCCGCCGCGACCTCGCGGACAACCGAGCCGAACTCCTCGTACGCGTGGGTGCCGCCGTACTGAGGCTGGACCCGGAAGTCCCCGCGAGCCGGGACCTTGCGGAGGGAGTGGGTCAGCTCGCCGTCGACGTAGACGAGGCTGAGCTCACCCTCCGCGGCAACCGAGGGCAGATACGGCTGCGCCATCGTCGCGACGTCGAAGGCCGCGAGCATCTGTCCAACGTGCTCGGCACCGACGCGGACGAGGTTGCGGGCCCCGAGATCGATGACCGGCTTGATCACGACTGTCTCCCAGCCGAGTCCGGCGATCTCCGCCGCCGCCTCGTCCTCGCCGCCGGGCTCGATCCAGACGGTCGGGATCGTCGGCACCGCCGCCGCCTCGAGCTCGATCAGGTACCGCTTGTCGAGATTCCACTCGACGATCTCGAGCGGGTTGATCAGGCGCGTCGCCGTCGCCGTCGCACGCAACCACTTCCGGAACTCGTCCTGGCGCTCGTAGTAGTCCCAGGTCGAGCTCAGCACCGCCATGTCGAACGAGCTCCAGTCGACTCGCGGGTCGCTCCAGCCCGGCACCTCGACCTCGGCGTCTCGCCGCTTCATCGCCGGCACGAGGAAGTCGAGGTCGATGTCGCGCTCGATCGGGCGCTCGCAGGTCACGAAGGCGATCCGCATCGGGCGGGCGACTCAGACGCCGACGCCGGCAGCGTGCGTCGCCGGCTTGGCGCGCGCAGCGTTGTCCGCGATCGAGCGGGTGATCCGCGGCCAGAGCTGAACCGGGAGATCGTGGCCCATGCCCTCGATCAGCTCGAGCCGCGCCGCGGGGATCGCCCGGGCGACGGCTTCGCCCGCCGCGGCGGGCATCAGCTTGTCGGCCTTGCCGTGGATGACGAGCGTGGGGCAGTGGATCTGCCGCAGCTCCTCGGTGCGATCGCCGGAGGCCATGATCGCCATCAGCTGCCGCGCCGTCCCGGTCGGGTAGTAGCAGCGGTCGTACATCATCAGGACCCGCTGCCGGAGCCGCTCGTAGTCGTGGTCGAAGCCCGGCGAGCCGATCCGGGTGAAGATCTTGGCGATGTGGCCGGCGTAGGCCTCCCGTTCGACGGGCGGCTTCGCAAGCAGCGTGCCCATGACGCTGAGGCGCGGCATCACGCTCGGGCGGCGCCCTCCCGGGCCGGACATGATCGACGCGAGCGACGCGACGCGATCGGCGTGGCGGGCGGCGAGCGTCTGGCCGATCATCCCGCCCATCGAGACCCCGGCGACGTGGGCGCGTGCGACGCCGAGCTCGTCGAGCAGGCCGATGGCGTCGGCCGCCATGTCGTCGAGCGTGTAGCGCGAGGACCCGGTCAGCCCGAGCGCGCCCGCGATCACGTTCGGCGGCCCGCCGCCGACCTTCGTCGACAGCCCGGTGTCGCGGTTGTCGTAACGCACGACGTGGAAGCCGCGGTCGACCATCGCCTCGCAGAACTCCTCGTCCCAGGCCAGCATCTGCATGCCGAGACCCATGACCAGCAGCATCGTCGGGTCGGACGGGTCTCCGAACGCCTCGTAGGCGATCTCGACCCCATCGCCGATGTCGGCGATGCGGACGCTGTCGCGGGTCGTGTCCTCAACGATCATTCGGCGTCATTCTCCAGCAACTTCTTGAGCCGCGCCAGCGACCTCTCGGCCTCGCGGTCGCCGGAGACGGCATTGAACGCCCGGCCGGCGAGCTTGCCGACCCGGCCGGCGGGCAGATCGAACTCGTTCTCGTAGTCGAAGCGCGTGCCCGAGCCGCTCCGCTTCAGGTCGTAGGCGATCCGCGCCTTCGCGCCTGCCGCGGCCTTGCCCTGCCAGCGCGCCCGCCGCGGCCGCTCGCACTCGGTCACCTCCCAGCTCACCTTCAGGGGCACGCCCTTCAGCCGCATCTCCTGGCGGAACCGGCTGCCGGTCTCGAGCTCGCCGTCGGGGACCTCGGAGACGGCCCTGTGGATCGTCACCCACTCGCCGAGCCGGTGCGGGTCCATGACCAGCTCCCAGACCTCCTCGATCGGGGCGTCGATCTCGATCGACTGCGAGACGACGTCACCCATCGCGCTCTCCCTCCTGCTCGATCAGGGCGCGCTGGATCGCGACGTTCAGCGGCTCGGGCCGGATGTCGAACAGGGCGGCGCCGCTCGGGTCGGTGACGGTGGTGTCGTCTGCGAGCCCGTGACTCAGCTCGGCGGCGACTGCGGGCGAGCCCGAGGTGACGGTCGCGGCGCCGGCGGCGACGACGCCGGGGCTGGCGATCCGATCGGGAAGCGGGACGCGGAGCGCGGGGCGACGCCCGGATTCCTTCGAGAAGTTGGCGATCACGTCGAGATGGCGCATCACATCCGGCCCACCGATCTGGATCTCCCGCCCGGCCGCATCGGGGACGTTCGGAGCGTCGCGCAGGTAGGCGACGACGTCGCGGATCCCGATCGGCTGGGTCCGTGAGCCGATCCACTCCGGCTCCGGCAGCGCCGGCAGGCGTCCGGAGATCGAGCGCAGCAGCTCGTAGGACTCGCTGTGCGGGCAGATGATCATCGCGGCGCGGAAGTAGGTCAGCGGCGGCCCCCACCGGCGCAGCGCCTCGGCGGTGTGATGGCGGCTGTCGAGGTGGGGGGAGCCGCCCTCGTCGGGGCCGAGCCCGCCGAGGTAGATGACCCGCTCGACGCCGGCGGCCGCCGCTGCCTTGGCGAACCACTCGGCCGCCGCCACCTCGCGCCGCGCGTAGTCGCTGCCGCTGTCGAGCATGTGGACGAGGAAGTAGGCGACCGAGACCCCGTCCATCGCCGCGGCGAGGTCGGGCGAGTCGTCGAGGTCGGCCTCGAACAGCTCGACCTCAGGGCCGAGGATTGCGCGCCCGCGCTCGCGATCGCGCACGAGCGCCCGGACGCGGGCGTCGTCGCGGAGCGCCGCGGCGAGCCGCCTGCCGATGACCCCGGTCGCGCCGGCGATCAGGTAGACGGGCGGCTCCGCGGTCCCGGGGTCCTCGGGGGCGGGGGAGGGGGCGCTCATCGGCTCTCCGATCGCCGCGGCTGGTCGCTCGGC
Source organism: uncultured Conexibacteraceae bacterium (assembly GCA_963784885.1). Lineage (GTDB taxonomy): Bacteria > Actinomycetota > Thermoleophilia > Solirubrobacterales > 70-9 > RHKX01. The sequence continues at coordinate 313,100 of CAWATA010000006.1, read as the reverse complement.
ATCTCGGTCCGGTCGATGTCCGGGAAGTCGAGACGCGACAGCGACCGCAGGTAGGCGTTGCAGATGATCACGTGGATGCGGAGCTGGGTCTGCGCGTAGAACCAGGCGCCGAAGCGCGCGAAGCGGCCGCGGCCGCGGATGCCCGGGTAGAAGTTCTCGACCTCGACCTTCGCGATCAGCCGGACCTCGTCGTGGTCGGGGTCGGCCCCCTCGCCGGTGCCGTCGCGGTCACAGCGCCGGATCGAGACCCGCAGCGCCCCCCGTCCCCGCCCCTCCCGGGCGACGAGCAGGCCGCGATCGATCGGCCAGGTGACCCGGCCGAGCCCCTCCTCGGTCTCGTACCGGGGCGCCCCGAAGCGCAGCAGGGGGATCCGCCCGAACGCGGCGACCGTCCGCGAGGTGGCCTCGTAGTGGACGCGGATGATCCCGAGCGACATCCGTCGCAGGAACGCCCAGTAGGCACGGGCCAGAAGCTCGAGGTTGTCGGCGTTCCAAACGCGGTCGAGGAAACTCCGCTCGACCCTGATCTCGGCCTCCTGGGTCGAGCCGACGGCGCCGCTCGCATGGACGCGGATCTCTTCCCCGGGATCGAGGATCTCTACGTGTGGCGTCGTGCTCATCGGGAAGGTTCCGGAAGTCTGACGAAGGCCACACCCGGTCGCGGGCCGCCGACGCGGGTCGGGCAAAGAGAAGGGCCACCCGGGGGGCGGCCCTTCTGCTCAGCAGGTGCGCTCGCGGGAGCGCGACGGTCAGAGCCTCAGATCACAGGCCTCGGGGATGACGGACCTTGAACGTGCCGGAGGTCGAGCGGAGATTCTTGCTCCACCCGGGGCCGTTGCCCGGGGTCATCGAGGTGTCGAAGCGCAGTCCCGCGACGACCATGTAGGCGTGGCCCGGGTTGCCGTAGACGCTGATCCACGAGCCCTTGCCCTTGACGCCGTAGCGCGAGAGGCCGGTCGAGTCGAGGGGCACGTTGAGCAGTCTGCCGCCGTGGAGGGCGTAGCTGACGGCGCCGGAGCAGTCGTAGCCCTTGTCGTTCCAGTCGCCGTGGCCGCCGCCCCACTTGTAGGGCTTGTTGCGGATCCTGTTGGCGGCCGCGATGACCTTCTGAACGCGCTTCGGGGCGTCGGCCGGGGCGACCGCCTTGCCGCCGACGAGCTTGGCCTTCGAGCCGGGAACCGTCGCGCTGCTGGTGGTGGAGAGGCCACCGCCGGCCTGGGCGGTGGCCGGGATGAGCAAGGCGAGGGCAGCGAGGACAGCCAGTACTGCTATCCGCGGAAAACTGAGGTTTTTGCGCACGTAGGACTCCTTCTTCGGCCTACGGGGTTAGCTGACGGGCTAGCGCTAAAGGAGCTTGCGCCTCCACTTATCGGTGGACTCGCCCCAACTCATGGTTCCCCCGCTCCCGCCTCTTCAGTGGGCGGGACTCGGCATTACCAATTGCAAGGTTCGCGCAGGCTACATGATCCCCTCCCTGGATGAAGTCTTGCTCACATAAACCTTGCAATACCGAAGGCGGCTGCGGTGAGCGCCACTACCGCGGTCCCATGACCCCGGGCCGGGGACCGCACGGGCTTCCGCCGGAAGCGGCCCGCAGGCACGGCTCGGTACCGTGGCGAGCCGCATGACTCGCCTGCAGGCAATCAGGGGGTTCACGATCTCGCGCCGCGCGTACTTCGTGGTCGCCTCGGTCGCGCTCGCTTCGCTCGCCGCGATCGTGCTGACCGGCGCCGCGGTGCGCTTGACCGCCTCCGGGCTCGGCTGCCCGGACTGGCCGAAGTGCTACGGCGGCACGGTCCCGCCCGCCGACCTCAACGCAGTGATCGAGTACGGGAACCGCCTGTTCACCGGCTTCGTCGGGATCATGGTCATCGCCGCCTGCGTTCTCGCCTTCTTCCGCAGGCCCTACCGCTGGCACCTGGCCCTGTTCGGCGCGCTGCTGCCGCTCGGAGTGATCGCGCAGGCTGCGCTCGGCGCGTTGGTCGTCAAGTACCACCTCGCGCCCGGCCTCGTGATGTTCCACTTCATCCTCTCGATGGCGCTGCTCGACGCCGCGTTCGCGTTGATGTGGTGTTCGCGGTACGAGCCCGACGAGCGCCGGCGCTCGAGCGACCGTCTCGGGGTCTGGTCGGTCCGCGCGCTGATCCCGATCGGGCAGCTGACGATCCTCGCGGGCACGATCAGCACCGCCTCGGGACCCCATCCCGGCGATCACAACGGCGAGCTCGTGAAGCGGTTCGACTTCAAGGGGACCGACACTCTCCAGTGGGTCGTCGAGCGGCACTCGATCATGGCTGCGATCTTCGGCATATCCGCCGTCGCCGTCTGGTTCCTGCTCGCCCGCCGCGGTGGCGACCGGCGCGCGCTCCGGCCGCTCACGGTGATGATCGGGCTGATCGCGCTTCAGGCCGTGATCGGCGGCATCCAGTGGGCGCTCGAGCTGCCGGCGCTGCTCGTCTGGGTCCACATCGCCGTCGCGACGGGGACCTGGCTGGCGACGCTCTGGACCGTCGCTGCGGCCGGCCGCCTCGAGCCGCGGCCTGAGCACGTCCAGGCCCAGGCCACCGCCGATCAGCCCGACGGCCGCGAGCCGCTCGGAAGCTCGGCCTAGTCCAGCTTCTTCGCCAGCCCCTCGATGGGCGTCCTGCCGGCTACGACCTCGATCGTCCGCGCCGGGGTCCCGTCCCGGAGCAGCGTCGCGATCACGGCGGCGACGTCGGCCCGGGGGATCCGTCCGCGCTCGACCGACTTGCCCGCCTTCACCGTTCCCGCCGGCGGGTCGTCGGTCAGCCCGCCCGGCTTGACGATCAGATAGTCGAGGCCGCTCGCCCGGACGGCGTCGTCGGCACGGCCCTTGGCGCGCAGATAGACGTCGAAGGTCTCCTCGCCCTCGTGGTCGGCGTCGGCGCCCATCGAGCTGATCACCGCGAAACGCGGGATCTCGTTGTGCTCGGCGGCCGTGAGCAGCTTGACCACGCCTCCGTAGTCCATCGTCTCCTTGCGCTCCGGCCCGCTGTTCGGCCCGGCGCCGGCGGCGAAGACGATCACGTCCGCTTCGCCGACTGCCTCGGCGACGCGATCGTCGTCGGATTTCTCGAGGTCGCAGACGATCGCCTCGAGGGCGCCCGCGTCGCGGACCGCCTCCGCGTGATCGGGATTGCGGATCAACGAGCGGACCTGATCGCCGCGCTCGTCGAGCAGTCGCGTCAGCTCCAGCGCGATCTTTCCGTGTCCTCCCGCGATCACCACCCGCATGGCCCAACTTCTACCCGATCGAGCCGCCGGACAAGCCGACGGGCGACTATTCGCAGGGGTGCTCCGGCGGGCCGCCGAGGGCCGCCGACCACGTCGCCGGCTCGGCGACGCTGCCGGAGCAGCCGGCGAGCCGCTGCGTCAGCGCCCGGAGTCGCGCCTGCTCGGTTCGGTCGGCGCGCTTGCCGGGCGGCCAGAGATTGTGATTCTCGCGCGGATCGCGATCGAGCCGGTAGTGCTCGGACTCCCGCGACGCCCGGCATGAGGCGCGCGAGCGGCGGACGATGCTGTCGTAATCGACGAAGAGCTGATCGGCGGTGCGGACGCCGGTGTATCTGCACGCGAGCGTCCCGCCGGCGATCTTGCCCCGCTGGTCGACCTCGAGCAGGATCGGCCGGTCTGCCGACCACGGCGCCTCTCCGCTCAGACCGCCGACGATCGAGCGCCCATCGGGCCGGCGGCAGTCGCCGGGGCGGGCGCAGGGCTCGGCCCCGGTCAGGTCGAGGATCGTCGGAGCGACATCGATGTTCGAGGTCGGCAGCGCGAGCCTGCGTGGGGCGGCGGCGCCCAGCAGGCCCTCCGGCACGCGGATCATCGCCGGCACCCGGATCGAGGGCTCGTAGGGCAGTCCCTTCGACTTGACGATCCGGTGCTGTCCGTCGAAGAAGCCGTTGTCGGAGTAGAAGACGAAGACGGTGCCGTCGAGCTCGCCCCGGCGGCCGAGGATCGACGTCATCTGTCCGATTCCGCGGTCGGCCTCCCGGACGGCCGCGGCGCGACAGCGCATCCGCCGCTGGATCGCGTCACGCTGGCGGGCGTCGATCCGCGGCAGTCGGCGGATGTAGGCGGGCTTGTCGGCGACGCTGTGCTCACGGGCCGGGTTGGCGGGCAGCCGGATGCCGGGCACGCCGCCAACGCCGGCGAAGGCGCGCGGTCCGGGCAGGGCACTGCGCGTGCAGACGCCCCGCGCGAGATGGTCGCTGTGGGGCGCGAGCTCGTCGACCTGGAGGTAGAAGGGCTCGTCGCCGTCCGCGAGATCCCTGAGCAGGGCGTTGGTTCGCCGGTGGAGGTTGCGGGTCACGTATGCGCCGGGCCCATCCCCGCGCACCGAGATCCGGCGGCCGTCGATCGAGAGGTCGTAGTCGCGATAGTGCAGGCTCATCAGACCGATCCAGCGATCCCACCCCGGCGCCGGAGCCGTGCGGCGGCGGTCGCCGACCTTGTAGCCGTTGAGGAACCGCCCGACGTGCGCGGTCCGGTAGCCGGCCCGCCGCAGCCACGTCGGCAGGACGTTCCGGGGGTTGCGCAGCGCCTGGTAGCCGGGCCCGTTCGACAGGACCCCGTTGTTGTGCCCGTACTGGCCCGTCAGCTGCGCCGCTCGTGACGGACAGCAGAGCGGCGTTGCGATCGTGAAGCCGGTGAGCTCCGTCCCGCCGTCACGGAGCAGCCGGAACGTGTGCGGCATCAGCTCCGGCGTGAAGCTGGAGGAGTCCTGGTCGTCGGTCACGACCACGACGACGTTGGGACGGGACGGCGGGTCCGGGGCCGCCGCCGCGTCGCGTCCGGCGGCGGCGATGACGATCGCTGCGGCCGCGAGCGCGGCGATCGCGGGCGTCCTGATTCGGTTCCGGGTCTCCATCGCTGCCATCACCGGCCCGCTCAGGGCCGGTGATGGAAACCGTACCTCGGCCCAGGGCGTCTAAACCGCGGCGGCGATTCCGTCGCCGCCCGCGATCGTCGACTCCCTGCGCTCAGGACCCGTTCGGCTGCGGCACGATCCGGATGTAGGGAGCGGGGGACTCCCAGCCGTCCGGGTAGGTCTCGCGGGCCTCGTCGTCGGAGACCGAGCCGGCGATGATCACATCGTCGCCGGGCTGCCACTGGGCGGGCGTCGCGACCTTGTGGTTCGCGGTCAGCTGCAGCGAGTCGATGACGCGGAGGACCTCGTCGAAGTTCCGGCCGGCCGTCATCGGGTAGACGAGGATCAGCTTGATCTTCTTGTCCGGGCCGATCACGAACACGTTGCGGACGGTCTGGTTGTCGGCCGGGGTGCGCTCGGTCGGATCGCCGGCGACGTCGGCCGGGAGCATGTTGTACGCCTTGGCGACCTTGAACTCCGGGTCGGCGATGATCGGGTAGTTGGGCGCGGTGCCCTGCGTCCGCTCGATGTCCTTGGCCCACTCCTCGTGATTGCCGAGGGGGTCGACCGAGAGGCCGACGATCTTGACGCCGCGCTCGTCGAACGACGGCTTGATCGAGGCCATGTAGCCGAGCTCGGTCGTGCAGACCGGGGTGAAGTCCTTCGGGTGCGAGAACAGGACGGCCCAGGAGTCGCCGATCCAGTCGTGGAAGCTGATCGGGCCCTCTGTCGTCTCTGCCTGGAAGTCGGGGGCGGTATCGCCGATTGTCAAACTCATCCTTGCTCCTTCGATTCGCGGGTGTTTCAGAGACTAGCCAATACCCGAATCCGGACCCGGTTTCAGGTATTTGAACCCCGGCGCTCCGGCCGGAACCGGCGCAGGCGCAGGGAGTTGCTGACGACGAACACGCTCGAGAGCGCCATCGCCGCTGCCGCGATCAGCGGGTTGAGGCGGCCGCTCATCGCCAGCGGCAGCGCCGCGACGTTGTATGCGAAAGCCCAGAACAGGTTCCCCTTGATCGTTGCGAGCGTCCGCCGCGAGAGCCGGATCGCGTCGCCGGCGGCACGCAGGTCACCTGACACCAGCGTCAGGTCGGAAGCCTCGATCGCGACGTCGGTGCCGGTCCCGATCGCGAGGCCGAGGTCGGCCCGGGCGAGGGCGGGGGCGTCGTTGACGCCATCGCCGACCATCGCGACGGTCCTGCCCTCCGCCTGCAGGCGCTCGACGACTCCGGCCTTCTCGTCCGGCAGGACCTCGGCGATCACCTCCTCGATCCCGACCTCCGCAGCCACGGCCTCCGCGGTCCGGCCGTTGTCCCCGGTCAGCAGGATCGGTCGCAGGCCGAGATCGCGAAGGCGAGCGATCGCCTCGGCCGAGGTGGGCTTGACGGTGTCGGCGACGGAGATGACGACGCGGACCCGGCCGTCCCAGCCGGCCGCGATCGCGGTCTCGCCGCGGGACGCCGCCGCCTCGAGCGCCGCCTCGAGGTCGTCCGGAAGCTCGAGGCCGCGGTCGGTCAGCAGCTGCGGTCGGCCGGCGAGGACGTAGAGGTCGCCGACGATCCCCTCGACGCCGAGCCCCTCGACGTTCGCGAACCCCTCCGGTCTCGGCAGGGTGCCGTGGTCGCGCTCGGCCGCGGCGGCGATCGCGCGGGCGACCGGATGCTCGGAGGCGCCCTCCAGTGATCCGACGACGCGCAGCGCCTCGCCGAGATCGACCCCCCGGCCGGGGACGACCTCGCGAACGCTCATCTCGCCCGAGGTGACCGTCCCGGTCTTGTCGAGGACGATCGTGTCGATCCGCCGCGTCGACTCGAGGACCTCGGGGCCCTTGATCAGCAGGCCGAGCTGGGCGCCGCGGCCGGTCCCGACCAGCAGCGCCGTCGGCGTCGCCAGCCCGAGCGCGCAGGGGCAGGCCACGATCAGCACCGCGACGGCGGCCGTCAGCGCGTATGTGGCGCCCTCGCCGGCACCGAGCCAGAAGCCGAGTGTCACGACGGCCAGCCCGATCACGATCGGGACGAACACGCCCGAGACGCGATCGGCCAGGCGCTGGACCGGCGCCTTTCCGGTCTGCGCCTCGGTGACGAGGCGCGCGATCTGAGCGAGGGCCGTGTCGGAGCCGACGCGCGTGGCGCGGACGATGAGGCGGCCGCCGGCATTCACGGTCGCCCCGGTCACCTCGTCCCCGGGCCCGACCTCGACCGGCACGGACTCCCCCGTCAGCAGCGACGTATCGAGGGCGGAGCGGCCTTCCTCGACGACGCCGTCGGTCGCCAGCTTCTCGCCGGGGCGGACCACGAACCGGTCGCCGACCGCAAGCTGCTCGCTCGGGATCCGGCGCTCGCCGCCGTCGGGGCCGAGGACCGCGACGTCCTTGGCGCCGAGCTCCAGCAGGGCTTCCAGCGCCGCGCCGGCCCGTCGCTTCGCCTTCGCCTCGAAGTAGCGGCCGGCGAGGATGAAGGTGGTCACGATCGCCGCGACCTCGAAGTACACCTCCGAGGAGCCGGAGCCCGGCTCGGGAACGAGGGTGAAGGTCATCCGCATGCCCGGCTCGCCGGCGTCGAGGAAGAACAGCGCCACGACCGACCAGGTCCAGGCCGCGAGGGTGCCGAGCGAGATCAGCGTGTCCATCGTCGCCGCGCCGTGGCGGAGGTTGCGCCAGGCCGCGAGGTGGAAGGGCCAGCCGCACCAGAAGACGACCGGCGTCGCGAGCACGAGGCTCAGCCACTGCCAGTAGTCGAACTGAAGCGGCGGGATCATCGCGATCAGGGCGATCGGGACCGATAGCGCCACCGCGACCCAGAGCCGGGTGCGCAGTCCGCGCAGCTCGGCGTCCTTCTCGTCCTCTCCGGTCGCCCGGGCGCTCGGCTCGCCGCCGGCCGGGTCGGGCAGAGCGGCCTCGTAGCCGGCTGCCTCGACGGCGCCGACGAGCTCGTCGGTCTCGACGGCGCCGGCCGTGAAGCTGACCGCCGCCCGCTCGGTGGCGAAGTTGACGGTCGCCTCGACCCCTTCGAGCTCGTTCAGCTTCCTCTCGACCCGGTTCGCGCAGGAGGCGCAGGTCATTCCCTTGACGTTCAGCTCGAGCTGCTCGGTGTCAGTGCGCATGATCGGCTCCGTTCCCATTGTGAACCTCACCTGCCGGCGGGCTCGCGCCGCCGACGATCTCGGTGAACGCGGCCGTGTGCATCCGCCGCTCGTGCTCGACGTCGTAGTCGGTCACCGGCTCTCCGTCCGGGGCGACGATCGCGAACCGGTGAGCCGTGAAGCTGGATCTCGCGACCTGAATCGGTCCACTCTCCTCATACGGTCGGGGGGTATCGATCATGCGGGCAGCGTAGCACACCCCGGGGGGGTATAGACGAACATATGTCGCGATGTCGGACCGTCCCGGCGCAAAGCCGGCCGGCCCACGCGTGGGCCGGCCGGCAGTTCAGATCATGGCCCGGTGGCCGGGTCGCTCAGCCGCGGTCCCAGCGCTTCAGGAACGGCTTCGGGTTGACCCGCAGGCCGCCGCGGTACCAGCCCGGCTTCCGCCACATCTCGAAGTGGAGGTGGCAGGCAGTGGAGCGACCGGTAGAGCCGACCCTGCCGATCCTCTCGCCGGCTTTGACCCGTTCGCCCTCCTTGACCGAGGGCTTGTGAATCATGTGCATGTAGACGTAGTCGAACTTCTTGCCCTTGATCACGGCGTAGTTGCCGGCGCCGGACGCCTGGTAGTCGATGTAGCGGACCCGGCCCGATTTCGCGGCGACGATCGGCTTGCGGCACTTGGCGAGGATGTCCTGGCCCTGGTGGCCGCGGCCGGCGCCGAGGCCGTCGCCGTAGGTGTGCTTCCCGCGAACCGGGAACGCGGCGCCCTTGTCGCCGCCGGTGCCTCCACCGCCGCCGGTGCTGACGCCGCCCGATGCGAGCGCCACTCCGGCGAGCGACGCGACGGCCACCAGCGATATGAGTGCGAACAAGCCGGTGCGGCCCGTAAGTCGATTCATCGTGCCTCTCTTTCGAAGTGCCTGCGGAGTTAGCTGACGGGCTCGCGCGGAAAGAGTGCGCTGGGGAGGAAGTGCTCCCGTTCGCCCCGTGGCCGCCTCGGGCGGCCGGTGGTTCCCCCGCTCCCCGCAACCGGCGCGGAGATTAGGCAGGTGTGATGGTTATATGAGCGGACGCTTATATAGCAGACCGCGGACGGCAAGTCCAGGCGGCTGGGACCAACTCCCGGGCGGCTGTGGTCGACTCACGGTGTGACGATCGGGAATGCCGGATCGGGGGAGTCGAGCATTCCGAGCAACTCGCCGAACCTGCCCGCGTCGCCCTCGATTCGCAGCCGTCCATCCGCGATCACGTCCTCGATCGCCGTCGATCCCACCAGCACCGCATCGAGCGTCTCCCGGCTCACGGTGATCGTCGCGGCCGGCTCGCCGCGGGACGATGCCGACCGATGGGTGAGGACGCCGTTTCCGAGCGTCATCTCGTGGACCCTGCCGCTGTCGGTGAAGTGCCACTCGAGGCTGAAGCTCAATCCGGCGGCGCGCGGGCCGTCGAGGCGGATCGCCAGCGCGTCGAAGAGCTGCTCGTTGGAGAGACCGGCGAGGAGGTCGGGCGGGATCGTCGTTGCCGTCCCGGAGGGCCCGTCGCGGAGCTCGACCGCCCCCATCAGGAAGAAGTTCCGCCAGGTCGCGTTCTCGGCGCCATAGGCCAGCTGCTCGAACGCCTGCGCGAGCAGCTCGCGGGCCTCGGCGTTCTCGGGATCGGCGAAGACGAGATGGCCGACGACCTCCGCGACCCAGCGGAAGTCGCCCTCCTCGTAAGCCGCGCGGGCGTTGGCCAGCAGGGCCTCGGGACCCCCGGCCAGCTCGACGTACCGCCGGCCGGCCGGCTCCGGTGGGTGCGGCCAGAGGTGGGCGGGGTTGCCGTCGAACCAGCCCAGGTAGCGCTGGTAGACGGCCTTCACGTTGTGATTCAGCGACCCGTAGTAACCGTGGCAGTGCCAGGCGCGCTCGAGCCCGTCCGGCAGCTCGAGCTGCTCGGCGATCTCGCTGGCGACGAGGCCCTTGTTGAGCAGACGCAGGGTCTGGTCGTGGACGAACGCGTAGAGGTCGCGCTGGGTTGCGAGGAACTCGGCGATCCGCTCGCCGCCCCAGGTCGGCCAGTGATGCTGGGCGAAGGCGACGTCGGCTCTGGCGACGAACAGGTCGATCGCCTCGTCGAGGTACGACGCCCAGAGCCGCGCGTCGCGAACGAGCGCGCCACGCAGGGTGAGGACGTTGTGCAGGTTGTGGGTGGCGTTCTCGGCCACGCACAGCGCCCGGCGGTCGGGGAGCAGGAAGTTCATCTCCGCCGGCGCCTCCGCCCCCGGCGTCATCTGGAAGATCATCCGGATGCCGTCGACCGTCTCCTCCTGCCCGGTCCGGTCGATGATCACGGTCGGTGGGATCAGGGTGATCGTCCCCGTCGACGTGGTCTGGCCGAGTCCGGTTCCGACCTGGCCGGCGGGCCCCTTCGGCAGCAGCGCCCCATACATGTAGGTGGCGCGCCGCGCCATCGCGACCCCCGCGTAGACGTTCTCGCTCACCGCGTGCTCGAGGAACCCCTCCGGCGCCAGGACCGGGATTCGGCCCGCCTCGACGTCCTCACCCGAGACGACGCCCCGGACGCCGCCGAAGTGGTCGACGTGGCTGTGGGTGTAGAGGACACCGGTGACCGGTCGCTCGCCCCGGTGCTCGCGGTACAGCGCCAGCGCCGCCGCGGCGCACTCGGTCGAGATCAGTGGATCGATCACCAGGACGCCTTCGTCCCCCTCGACGATCGTCATGTTGGACAGGTCGAGTCCGCGCACCTGGTAGATGCCCTCGGCCACCTCGAAGAGGCCGTGCATCGATACGAGCTGGCCCTGGCGCCAGAGGCTCGGGTTGACGGTCTCGGGACAATCGTCACCGAGAAACTCGTAGGCGCCGGCGTCCCACACCACCCGGCCGTCAGTCGCCCGGATCACCGGATCGCTCAGCTCAGCGACGAACCCGCGACGGGCGTCCTCGAAGTCGCCGGTGTCGGAGAACGGGAGCTTCAGCCGCAGGGCCTCGTTGGCGGCGACGACCTGCGGAGCGACCTGCGGCTTCTCCATGCCCGGAACCTAATGCACCCGGCGCCGAAGATTGACCTACGGTTGGTCGCGACCCCGAGACGAAGGACCCGCAATGACCGACGCCGGCATCCCGTTGCCCACCGATGACGAGCTCGACCCGGAGGCGCGTGAGGTCATCGCGGCGCTGCCGCCGCTCAACGTCTTCCGCGCCGTCGCGGCGCTGCCGGCGTCGCTGCGCCCCTTCCTGGAGCTCGGGGCATCACTTCTCTCGGGCTCGCATCTGACCCCTGCCGAGCGGGAGCTCGCGATCCTCCGCGTCGCCCATCTCACCGACGCCGGATACGAGCGCCGGCAGCACGAGCAGCTCGCGGCCGCGGTCGGGCTCGACGGTGACCAGATCGAGGCGACGGCGCTCGAAGGCCCTGCAGCCGGGCTCGACGCCGACGGCGCGCTGATCTGCGCCGCCACCGACGAGATCACCCGCGACGTCCGCCTCTCCGACGGGACCCTCACCCGCGTCCGCGAGCGCTGGGGCGACGACGGGGCCCGCGAGCTCATCCTCACCGTCGGCTACTACAACATGGTCAGCCGCTTCCTCGAGTCGACGCGCGTCCCGCTCGAGGAGGGCGACCCCCTCGGCGGCACGGATCCCGAGCGCCTGGTCCGCGAGGCCCGCGAGCGAGCGGGCTGATCAAGGAAGAGGGACGCGAAGCGGCCGAACTTGGCCGTGAGCGGCCCGATGACGCCGAGCGGCGCCCCCTCGAACCGTCAGATCAGCCGCAGCCGGTGTTGTTGCCGCAGCTCGTGCACGTGTAGCAGGACCCCGTCCGCTGCATCATGCCTCCGCACTGCTCGCAGGCGGGACCGAGGTCGAGCTCGCGGGACATCCGCGCCGGGACGACCGGCGGGGTGTCGGTGAGCGCGGCGGCGGCCGGCTGGGCCTCGGCGGCCCCGCCGCTTCCGTTGCCGTTGCCGTTGCCGTTCGCCGGGCCGGCCGTATCGGGGCTGAACAGCGCCTGCTGGGCGTTCTTGCGCTCGCGGACCTCCTCGGTGAGGATTCCGAGGTCTTCGTGGGCGTCGACGTCGTCGATGAACCGGCTCGCGAGCCAGCGCATGATGTAGTCGGGCATCGACTTGGCGAAGGGGATCTCCTGGTTCTTCGTCATGCCCTCCGGGTCGAAGCGCATGTAGCTGAACTTGTTGACCAGGACCTCGAGCGGGACGCCGTACTGCAGGCCGATCGAGACGGCCGTCGCGAACGCGTTCATCATCCCGCGCAGTGTCGAGCCCTCCTTGCCGATGTCGGTGAGGAAGATCTCGCCGACCGTGCCGTCCTCGTACTTGCCGGCGGTGATGTAGCCCTCCTGACCGGCGATCGAGAACTTGTGCGTGATCGACTCGCGCTCGGCCGGCATCCGGCGGCGGACCGGGGCGGGCGTCTCGGCCTCCTCCTCGTCTTCGACGGAGTCCTGAGCGTCGGTGCGAAGAGCCTGCGCGGTCTTCGAGCCGTCGCGGTAGATCGCGAGCGCCTTCAGGCCGCCCTTCCAGCCCTCGGTGTAGGCCTCGGCGATGTCGGCGACGGTCGCCGACTCCGGCAGGTTGACGGTCTTGCTGATCGCGCCGCTGAGGAACGGCTGGGTCGCCGACATCATCTGGATGTGGCCCATGTGGCTGATCGCCCGCTCGCCGACGGCGACGTCGAAGACCGGCAGGTGACCGTCCTCGAGGCCGGGAGCGCCGACGATCGTGTCCTTCTCGTTGATGTAGGCGACGATCTGCTCGATCGCCTCCTGGGTGTAGCCGAGCGTCTGCAGCGCCAGCGGCACCGAGCGGTTGACGATCGTCATCTGACCGCCGCCGACGAGCTCCTTGTACTTGACCAGCGAGAAGTCGGGCTCGATCCCGGTCGTGTCGCAGTCCATCAGGAAGGAGATCGTCCCGGTCGGGGCCAGGACCGTCGCCTGGGCGTTCCGGTAGCCGTGCTCGTCGCCGAGCGCGACCGCTTCGTCCCACGAGCGGCGGGCCGCCGACAGCAGCTCCTCGTCGCCGATCTGCCCGTCCGGGATCTCGTAGGCGGCGTCGCGATGCATCCGCATCACCTTGTTGTGGGGCTCGCGGTTCTTCTCGTACTCCTCGTAGGGGCCGATCGCGGCGGCGACCTCGGCCGACTTGCGGTAGCCGCGGCCGGTCATCAACGCCGTGATCGCGGCGGCGACCGCGCGGCCCTCGTCGGAGTCGTACGGCATCCCGTTCGACATCAGGAAGGCCCCGAGGTTGGCGTAGCCGAGGCCGAGCTGGCGGAACTTGCGGGCGTTGTCGCCGATCTGCTCGGTCGGGTAGCTCGACGGGCCGACGACGATCTCCTGCGCCAGCAGGACGGTGTCGACCGTGTGCTCGAAGCCGGCGGTGTCGAACGTGCCATCCGGGCGGCGGAACTTCATCAGGTTGATCGACGCCAGGTTGCAGGCCGAGTCGTCGACGTGCATGTACTCCGAGCACGGGTTCGACGCGTTGATCCGGCCCGACTCCGGGCAGGTGTGCCAGCGGTTGATCGTCGTGTCGTACTGGATGCCGGGATCGGCGCAGCGCCAGGCCGCCTCGGAGAGCTGCTCGAGCAGCTCGTTGGCCGGCAGCGTCTTGATCGGGGAGCCGTCCTTGCGGGCGGTCAGCTCCCAGTCGGAGTCGGCCTCGACCGCCTCCATGAAGGCGTCGGTGACGCGAACCGAGTTGTTCGCGTTCTGGTACTGGATCGAGGTGAATCCCTCGCCGTCGATCGACATGTCGAAGCCGGCGTCGCGGAGAGCGGCGGCCTTCTCCTCCTCCTTGGCCTTGCACCAGATGAAGTCCTCGATGTCCGGATGGTCGATGTCGAGGACGACCATCTTCGCCGCGCGCCGGGTCTTGCCGCCGGACTTGATCGTGCCCGCCCAGGCGTCGGCGCCGCGCATGAAGCTGACCGGGCCGGAGGCCAGCCCGCCCTTGCTGAGCTGCTCGCTCGAGCCACGGATGTTGGAGAGGTTGATCCCGGATCCGGAGCCGCCGCGGAAGATCTGGCCCTCCTTGGTGTTCCAGGCGAGGATCGACTCCATCGTGTCCTCGACGCTGAGGATGAAGCAGGCCGAGCACTGCGGGTGCTCCTCGAAGCCGACGTTGAACCAGACGGGGGAGTTGAAGGCGGCCTGCTGGTTGAGGAGGATGTGGGTCAGCTCGGCCGCGAAGGCGTCGGCGTCGGCATCGGTCGCGAAGTAGTCGCCCTCGCGGCCCCAGCCGGCGATCGTCCCGGCGACGCGGCCGACCATCTGCTTGACCGAGCGCTCGCGCTCCGGCGAGCCGAGCGGGCCACGGAAGTACTTCTGGGCGACGATGTTGGTCGCGTTCTGCGACCAGGTGATGGGGAACTCGACGTCGCGCTGTTCGAAGGCGGGGGCGGCGGGGTCGCCGATGATCGCATCGCGGGTCTCCCACTCGACATCGTCGAACGGGTGAACGCCCTCGGTGGTGAACCGGCGTTCGATCTTCAGGCCTCCGCCGGCGACCTTCGCGGTCGTGTCGATCGTGGTCTCGGAAGCTGCTTTCGTCATGTTTTCCTCTCCTCGGAACGCCTTCAAGTGGTAACGCCGGATGGTTGCGATTGAGTCGGACGTAACAAGGCCGGCGAACCTGTCCCACCGGGCCCCGCTGAGCACCTGCGAGGAGCGTAGGGCGAGCGTCGAACGGGCTCTCGCGGGCTTTCCGCAAACCGGGAAAACCTGGCTTGACCGGTGCTGCGGACTACCCCGCATTTTACGGGGTCGGGTCGCTCGGCACCAGCGTCCGGGGCGACTTTCGGGACCCGACGTGACAGGTGGGGGATAATCGGTGGAGATGACCGATGGGATGCGAAAGGCGACGGAGACCGGGCGCGAGCGCGCCGTTGCCGCGCGCGACGCCATGGGCGAACGGATCGACGCCGCCCGCGAGGCCACCGGCGAGCGCGTCGAGGCCGCGAAGGTAGCCGCCGGAGAGCGGATCGACGCCGCGAAGGCGGCCGCCGCCGAGCTCCAGCAGAAGGTCAAGCCGAAGCTCCGCGGCGTCATCCACGAATACTCGTTCCCGATCTCGCTTCTCGCCGGCGGGCTGCTCGTCTACTTCGCCTCCGGCGGCCGCGAGCGCCTGGCGCTGGCGATCTACGCCGTCTCGCTCTCGGCGCTCCTCGGCACCAGCGCCCTCTACCACCGGGTCAACTGGCAGCGCCCGTCATCGCGGATGTGGATGCGCCGCCTCGACCACTCGATGATCTTCCTGCTGATCGCCGGCACCGTGACGCCGTTCGCGTTGCTCGTCGTCCCGGGCGGGCTCGGGACGGCGCTGCTGATCGCGGTCTGGGCCGGTGCGCTGGCCGGGATCTTCGTCGAGCTGGTCTGGACGAGCTCGCCGAAATGGGTCTCCGTCGCCGTCTACCTGGCCGTCGGCTGGATCGGTGCTCTCGCCTTCCCGTCGATCGTCTCCAACGCCGGGCTCGGTGCCGGCGCGCTGATCGCCCTCGGTGGGGTCCTCTACACGATCGGAGCCGTCGTCTACGCACGCCAGCGCCCCGACCCCCGCCCAGCGGTCTTCGGCTACCACGAGATCTTCCACGTGCTGGTCGTCGCCGCGGCGATCGCCCACTTCACGGCGGTGGCGATCTACGCGGCCCCCGGCGGTTGAGCGACCCCGGCCGCCTCGAGATCGGGCCGGCCGAACGCGGCGACAAGCGAGCCGCAGCCCGGGTCCTGACCGAATCCTTCCTCGACGACCCGGTCGCCAGCGCGATCGGCCCCCGTCGCCGTCGCCATCGCCGCCTCGTCAGCCCGCTGTCGTTCGGCGGGATCGTCGCCGTGAGCCGCCGCCACGGCGCCCGGGTGAGACTCGCCCGCCGCGACGGCGCGGCGGTCGGCGTCAGCATCGCCTTCGACCCGGGTCGCTGGCCGCTCGGCGACGGCGCGGTCGTCCACGAGCTCGCCTGGGCGCTGGTCGCCGGCCCGGCCCCGGTCCGGCGGGGCATCGCCTTCGATCGGGCGGTGCGGGCCGATCACGTCGAACACGAGCACATATATCTGTGGTTCCTCGGCGTCGACCCGGCCGCCCAGGGGACGGGCGTCGGGCGGGCGCTGCTCGCCGACGTCCACGACCGCGCCGACGCCCGCGGCGTCCCGACCTACCTCGAGACCGGGACCTTCGACAACGTTTCCTGGTACGCGTCGGCCGGCTATGCGGTGCTCGGCGAGATGACGCTGCCCCACGGCGGCCCGCTCTGGCGCATGGAGCGGCCCAGTCGCTGACGCACGACGGCGGCGACACGGTCCGGCTCGTCGCGGACCGCGGCCGCGGCGAAGCGCAGGACCGTGAAGCCGCGGCGCTCGAGCTCGGCCTGCCGGCGCTCGTCGGCACCGAGCTGCGCCGGCGTGGAGTGGGCGGCGCGGCCGTCGAGCTCGATGATCAGGCGCGCGTCCCGCCAGAGCATGTCGGGCCGGTAGCCGCCGATCCGGGCGTTCGGCTCCGGGAGCGTCAGACCGCGACGCTCGCAGAGGAGGACGAAATCGCGCTCGAGTCCGTTCGCGCAGCGGGCGAGCGTCGGCAGATGGGCGTCGACTGCCGCGCGCAGAGCGGGAGCGCCGGGCCGGCCGCTGCGGACGACGGCCTCGAGCTCCCGGCGGTCGAGCAGCCGCTCGAACTCGGCCCGGGCGAGGACGAGGCGGAGGGAGTCGGCGGACAGCGCGGCCGTCGCCGCGAGCAGCGCCTCCGGGAGGGGTACGACGGGGAGGCCTCGATGGAGGCGGCGGGGGAGGGCTCGACGCCCGGAGATCTGGATGCCCGGACGTGATCTGACCCTGCGGGAAGTGGCGACGTGGATCGGCGAGGGCTCCCGGTTCAGGAGTCCCTGCCACCAAACGGCGGTGAGCGAGGCGAGGGCGGCTCCCGGTCCGGCGAAGAGGAGAGCCGCCGCCAATCTCCCCTCGGTGCCGAGGTCCGCACGGCCCCAGGCAAAGACGCCGGGATGGCAGCGGTGCAACCGGCCGGAGCGGAGCCAGCTCCGGACGTGGGCGGGCGAGATGTCCGCCGAGATCAGCTGCGCTCGCGAGATCGCCCCGAACTGCCGCCGAGCGAGCTCACTCGCCCGCTCAATGGCAGATCGGTGACCACTGTGGTCACCGATTCGCCATTCGTCGCCCATATGAGCGAGGGTCGCCCGTCCCGGCGCGCGGATCTACGTCGGCGTGTGGCGGAGGTTCGCGGAGGTGCGACGGAGGACGCGCGCGGGCTAGGCGCCTGCCGCCACTCGGCCGGCGTGCCGCTCCTGGGCGGCGGCGATCACGGCGTCGAGCTCGTCGCGGCGACCGGCGCGGAGGAGCTCGATCGGGTCGGGGTCGCCGTTGACGATCTCCTCGAAGAACGCCTTGCGGTCCTGGTAGGTCGGCAGCGTCCCCTTCGCCCAGCCGCGGACCTCGTTGAGGATCGCGGCGAGCTCGGCGTAGCCGTCGCCGAACATCGCGGAGATCTCGCGCTTCATCCGTTTGGCGAGGGCGGGGGAGGCGCCGGCGGTCGAGATCGCGATCGCGAGCGGGCCGGTCCGGACGATCGCCGGGAGGATGAAGTTGCAGAGCGAAGGGACGTCGACGACGTTGACCAGCATCGCCCGCTCCTCGGCGACGTCGTAGACGGAGATGTTGACGTCGGTGTCATCGGTAGCCGCGATGGCCATGAACTTGCCCTCGAGGTCGGTGGGCTCGAACTCGCGCTCGATCCACTCGATCGAGCCCTCGGCCGCGAGCGACCGGATCTCCTCGCAGGCGTCGGGGGCGATGCAGACGACGTCGCCGTCGCAGGCGAGCAGGCCCTCGATCTTCTCGAGGCCGATCTCGCCGCCGCCGACGACCAGGCACTTGCGGCCGCTGAGTCGCAGGCAGGCGATGTAGAAGGGCGTCTCGAGCATCCCGCGGACGCAGGACTGGTCGCAGATTCCCCTGCGGAACTGGCAGACGCATTCCTTGCCTGGGTAGCTTTGGGCCGGCATCGCCTTAAGCGTAGGGGAGGGGCGGCCCGGGCCGCCCGATGGTGCTTGCGGGGGTCGTCCGACCGCGCCGCACGGGGGGCGCCGGGCGCGGCGATCCGCCGAACCGGGCTGGGCCGGGTGCTACCGTCCGCGCCGCTTGCCCCCTCGTCCGGGCCCCGAAGCGCAAAGGATGTGCCCATGCGGCTGATCGTCACCGAGAAGAACAACAGCGCCAAGAAGATCGCCGAGATCCTCGGCAAGGGCGAGGCCAAGGCCGACGCCACCTACAAGGTTCCCTTCTACACCTGGGGCGAGGGCGACGACGCCGAAATGACCGTCGGCCTCAAGGGTCACGTCCTCAACCCGGCGTTCCCCGAGGGCTACTCGAACTGGCAGGAGACCGATCCGAAGTCGCTGATCGACGCCGAGCTCGTCTCCGAGCCGACCGACAAGAACGTCGTCAAGGCGGTCAAGAAGCTCGCCAAGGAAGCGGACAGCATCGTGATCGCGACCGACTTCGACCGCGAGGGCGAGCTGATCGGCCTCGAGGCGCTGCGCGAGATCCTCGACGTCAATCCCGGCGTCGAGGGCACCGTCAAGCGCGCCCGCTACTCCGCCCTGACCAAGGACGAGATCGAGCGCGCCTTCGACGAGCTCGACGAGCTCTCCTACGACCTCGCCCACGCCGCCCAGACCCGCGGCGAGATCGACCTGATCTGGGGCGCGACCCTGACCCGCGCCGTCTCGCTCGCGACCCGCCGGTTCGGCTCCAACTTCCTCTCGGTGGGCCGCGTCCAGAGCCCGACGCTCGGGCTGATCGTCGAGCGCGAGCTCGAGCGCCGCGCCCACGTCGCCGTTCCCTACTGGGAGGTGTTCGCCAAGTTCGCGCACGCCGACGGGACCTTCGAGGCGCACCACAAGACCGACAAGTTCTGGAAGCGGCCCGAGGCCGAGGCGGCGCTCGCCGCGACCGACTCGCCCGGCGTCGTCACCGAGCTGACGAAGCGCAAGAACACCCGCAAGCCGCCGGCCCCCTACAACACGACCGCCTTCGCGACCGACGCCTCGAGCCGGCTCGGGATCCCGCCTTCGCGGGCGATGCGGATCGCCGAGGACCTCTACATGGACGGCTTCATCTCCTACCCGCGAACCGACAACACCGTCTACCCGCCTTCGCTGCCGCTGCGGGAGCTGGTCACCTCGCTGGTGAAGATCCCCGAGTTCTCCGCCGCCAAGGACCTGCTCGACGGCGAGCTGACCCCGACGCGCGGCAAGAAGGAGACGACTGATCACCCGCCGATCTACCCGACTCAGGCCGTCTACCCGAACGCGCTCGACGGGGCCCACCGCCGGGTCTACGAGCTGATCGCCCGGCGCTTTCTGGCGACGTTCGGCAAGCCGATGATCACCGAGTCGGCCCGAGCAGACATCGAGGCGGGCTCGGAGAACTACTTCGTCCGCGGCTCGATCGTGGTCGACCCCGGTTACGCCGCGATCTACACCTACGCCCGCTCGGCCGACAACGAGCTGCCGGCGCTCGAGGAGGGTCAGAAGCTCGACCTCGACGGCGCCCCGTGGATGGTCGACAAGGAGACCCAGCCGCCGTCGCGGATCAGCCAGGGCAAGCTGCTCGAGATGATGGAGGAGCTCGGCCTCGGCACGAAGGCGACGCGCCCGGACATCATCCAGAAGCTCTACGACCGCGGCTACGTCTACAACAACCCACCGGAGCCGTCGGAGACCGGGATCGCCATGTACAGGGCGTTCAAGGAGCACGTGCTGCGGATGGCGACGCCGGAGATGACGGCCGAGCTCGAGCGCGACATGGACGAGATCGCCGCCGGGAAGATCAAGCGGGAGGAGGTCCTGCAGATCAGCCGCGAGATGCTTCACGGCACCTACGACGATCTGTTCGCCAAGCGCGAGGACCTCGCGAAGGTGATCTGGGCCGGCATGGACGAGGACAAGTTCATCGGCCCCTGCAAGGTCTGCGAGGAGGCCGGGCGCAAGCACGAGGACGGCGCGCCGAACCGCCTGCGGATCATCGAGATGCGCGGAGGCAAGCGCTTCGTCGGCTGCGAGGGCTACAACCGCGACGATCCCGAGGACCCGAACTCCTGCACCTTCTCGCGCCCGCTGCCCGGCCGCGGTTACGAGCTCTGGCGGCTCGAGGAGCGCTGCTCGATCTGCGGCGAGACGCCGCGCCTCAAGGTCAAGGGCTTCCGCGGCCGCCCGTGGAACCTCTGCCTCAACGACGACTGCCCCTCGATGGTCGAGATGCGCGAGAAGCGGGCCGAGCGCCAGAAAGCCAAGGAGGAGGCTGAGAAACGCAAGGCCGAGGCTGAGGCGAACGGCACGACGTCGGAGACGAACGGGACCGGCAAGGCCAAGGGAGGCAGGAAGAAGGCGCCGACCACCACCACGCGGACGAAGCGCGCCCGGACGACGTCGGGCGGCGCGGCGAAGAAGCCGCGCTCGCGAAGCCGCTCCTCCTGACGCCGGCCGCGCGGCTGTGTTCGTCACCCTCGAAGGAGTCGACGGCGCCGGCAAGAGCACCCAGGCGCGGCTGCTCGCCGACGCGCTCGGCCCCGAGACGCTGCTGCTCCGCGAGCCCGGCGGCACGCCCGCCGCGGAGCGCCTCCGCGATCTCCTGAAGGACGGCTCGATCGAGCTCGTCCCGCGCGCCGAGCTGATGCTGTTCTGCGCCGCCCGCGCCGAGCTCGTCGACCGGGTGATCGCGCCGGCGCTCGAGGCCGGCCGCGACGTCGTCTGCGATCGCTTCGTCGACTCGACCGTCGCCTATCAGGGTGGCGCGCGCGGGATCGACCCCGGACTCGTCACCGCCCTCAACTCCGCCGCCGTCCGCGGCTGCATGCCTGACCGGACGATCCTGCTCCGGGTCGACACCGGTGTCGCGGTCGGGCGCGCCGAGGGCCGCTGCGACTCGCCGATATCCGACCGCTTCGAAGGAGAGGGAGCGGACTTCCAGGACCGGATCGCGGCCGCCTTCGAGCGGATTGCCGCCACCGAGCCGCAGCGGGTCGTCGTCGTCGATGCGGCCGGAACCGTCGCCGAGGTCCACGAGCGGATCCGGGAGGCACTGGGGCTGTGAGCGACGAGCTGCCGGACTCGATCGCCGCCGCCACGGCCGAGCAGCCCGGTGCCCGGGCCGCGCTCGCCGCGGCGCTGCGACGCGGGCCGGCCCACGCCTACTCCTTCGTCGGCCCGGCCGGGAGCGGCAAGGCCGCCGCCGCTCGCGCGTTCGCGGCCGAGCTCCTCGCTGCCGGCGCCGCCGACCCCGGCGAGGCCCGCCGCCGCGCGCTCGCCGACCCCTCGCCCCACCCCGATCTGAGCTGGCTGCGGCCGCCCGGCAACCAGCACCTCGTCGAGGACGTTCGCACCGATGTGATCGGGGCGGTCGCCTACCGGCCGTTCGAAGGCGAGACCCGCGTCTTCGTGATCGAGGCCGCCGACGCGATGGCCGAGGAGAGCCAGAACGCGTTGCTGAAGACGCTCGAGGAGCCGCCCCCCTACGCGCACCTGATCCTGATCACCGCCGAGCCGGCGTCGCTGCTCGAGACGGTGCGCAGCCGCCTCACGTCGATCCGCTTCGCGCCGCTCCCATCCGAGTCGCTCCAGCGCCGGCTCGCCGCCGATCTTCCCGGGCACTCGCCGGAGGAGCTGACCGCGCTCGCGGCGCTAGCCGGCGGCGACCTCGGCCGCGCGCGGCTGCTCGGCTCGCCGACCGGCGGCAGGCTCCGCGCCCATGCCGAGGCCGCGGCGCGCGCGGCGATCGCCGGCGAGCTCGCCGCGCGCGCCTGGGCCGACCTGATCGCGCTCGCCGCCGAGAACGGCAAGCAGCGCGCCGACGTCGTCCGCGAGGCGGCTCGCGAGCGCGCCGGCGAGTTCGGCAAGGGCCGCGACGCGAACCGCGCGCGGCGCGAGGGCGAAGATGCGGCCAAGCGCGCTGACCGGCGCGCGCGAACCGAGACCGTCGACCTCGGCCTCGGGCTGGTGGCCTCCTGGTACGCCGACGTCGCGGCGGTCGGCGAGGGCGCCGCCGACATGGTCCGAAACCCCGACCGCGCCGAGCAGCTCGCCGCCGACGCAGGGCGCCTCGACCCGCTCGCCGCGCGCAAGGCCGCCGAGCTCGCGATGAACACCCGCAGGCGCCTTCAGGTCAACGTCAACGAGGACCTCGCGCTCGACGCCCTCTTCCATCGCGTCGCCGCGCTCGCCAGTGACGGCGGGGTCGTCGTCTAGAAAGGGCAGGCATGGCGGCCGCCGCACCACCCCCTCCGGGCCCGGGCCCGCCGGAGCTGCCGGTCACCGCCGACCGGCCGCCGATCCAGCCGATCCGCAAGAAGCGGCCTTTCGGAGTGCGGCTCTGGCTCGGCCTGATGTTCTCGGCGATCGGCATTCTCACCGGCGCGACCGTCTACATCGTCGTCGCCGGCTCGAGCCAGGGGGCGGCGGAGAGCCGGACCGCCGACCTCGCCGTCGGCCGGACGCTGCGGGTCCGCGAGAAGGTCGAGCCGCGGCTCCCCGACGGCCGGATGACGAAGGCGAA
This sequence comes from uncultured Conexibacteraceae bacterium, assembly GCA_963784885.1. Lineage (GTDB taxonomy): Bacteria > Actinomycetota > Thermoleophilia > Solirubrobacterales > 70-9 > RHKX01. The sequence goes on along the minus strand of CAWATA010000006.1, from coordinate 290,545 downwards.
CGCGCCGGTGGCGGTCCTCCGCGAGACCCGCCCGTCGGGCGAGTTCCGGGGCTGGCTCTACAACAACCCGCCCAGGAGCCGCCCGAAGCTCGTCAGCCCGGAGACCGTCACGGGGCTCGACATCGACACGGTCCGGGGCCGGGCAGCCGCCGTGCAGACGGCGCTCGACGGCGATCTCTACGTCAACTCAGACCTGCCCGAGAACCGGACGATGGTCGCGGTCGTGCTCGTCAAGGACAACGACGTCAAGGGCGTCCTGCTGTCGGTGTCCGAGCAGCCCCAGGAGGTCCAGTCGGCACTGCAGGCACTCGCCGGGCAGCGGCTGACGGCGCTGATCGTCTCGGTGCTGGTCGCCGGCCTGATCGGGTTCCTCGTCGCGAGTCTGATCACCTCGCGGGTCAAACGTCTGGCCTCGGCGGCCGGCGAGCTGGCAGAGGGTCACCTCGACACGCCCGTCTACCCGAGCGGCCGCGACGAGATCGGTGACCTCGGCCGGACCCTCGACTCGATGCGGATCGCGCTGGCGGAGACCTTCGACGCACTCTCGTCGGAGCGCGACCGCCTGTCGGCGGTCTTCACCTCGCTCGACGAGGCGGTGATCGTCGTCGATCCCGACGGCGACGTCCGCTTCGCCAACCCCGCATCGGGCGGGCTGATCGGCGATGACGGCATGGTCGTCGACGCGCTGCGGCCGTGGATCCGGCGCGCCACCCACCGCGGCAGCGCCGAGAGCGACCACGTCGCGATCGGGGAGCGCGTCTACTCGATCGGCGCCCGCCATCTGCCGGCCGAGCGCTCGGCCCTGCTCGTCGTCCGCGACCGCACCGAGGAGCTCCGCCGCGACCAGGCGGAGCGCGAGTTCGTCTCCAACGCCGCGCACGAGCTCCGCAACCCGATCGCCGGGATGTCGGGCGCGATCGAGGTCCTGCGCTCGGGCGCCAAGGACGATCCCGAGGCCCGCGAGCACTTCCTCGACCGCCTCGCCACCGACGTCGACCGGGTCAGCCGGCTCACCAAGGCGCTGCTGACGTTGGCCCGGATGGAGGCGATCGGCGAGGGCGAGGCCGACATCGTCAGCGTCGACATCGCGATCACCGAGGCGATCGCGGCGCTCGAACAGCCGGAGGTCGATGGCGTCGATCTCGAGACCGAGATCGAGCCCGACCTCGCCGCGACCGCCGACCCGGTGCTGCTGCGGCAGGTCCTGATCGGGCTGCTCACGAACGCGTTCAAGCACACTCCCGCCCCCGGCGTGGTTACGCTTCGGGCGCGCTTGGAGAACGAGGACAAAGTCGTCATCGAGGTCGAGGACACCGGGGCGGGAATCCGCGCCGACGAGAAGGACCGGGTCTTCGACCGCTTCTATCGCGGCAGCGGTTCGCTGGAGCGGGAGGGCTTCGGCCTCGGCCTCGCGATCGCGAAGCGGATGGTCGATGTCATGGGGGGCGAGATCAGCGTCGAATCCGACGAGGGCCGAGGCAGTACCTTCCGCGTCGAGCTGCGAGCCGCTGAGCCGACCTCGACGCCGGTAGCGTGAGCGCGTGATCCTGTCCCCCGAGATCTGTCAATGGAGTGAACGAATGAAGAGGTCGATGTGAGCAGCGGACGGATCCTCGTCGCCGACGACGAGCCGTCGGTTCGCGAATCGGTGGGCTACGCGCTCGAGCAGGAGGGCTTCGCGGTGACGATCGCCACCGACGGCGACGACGCCGACGAGAAGCTCGGCAGCGGCGAAGTCCAGTTCGACCTCCTGGTGCTCGACATCATGATGCCGGGCCGCAGCGGTCTCGACCTCTGCCGCGACGTCCGCAGTCGCAGCGCCGTGCCGATCATCCTGCTGACCGCCAAGGACGCCGAGGTCGACAAGGTCGTCGGCCTCGAGGTCGGCGCCGACGACTACGTGACGAAGCCGTTCAGCGTTCGCGAGCTGCTCGGCCGCGTCCGCGCCCAGCTCCGCCGCCGCGAGCTCGACCGCGCCTCGACCGTCGAGGGCGGCTCGAGCTCGATCGAGGCCGGCGACGTGTCGATCGACCTCGCCCGCCACCTCGTCACCGTCCGCGGCGAGCCGGTCAACCTGACCCGCTCCGAGTTCCAGGTGCTGCGCCTGCTCGCCGACCGGCCCGGTCAGGTGTTCAGCCGGCTCGAGATCATGGAGGAGCTCTGGCAGTCGGAGTTCTCGGGCGACGTCCGCGCCTGCGACGTTCACATCTCCAACCTCCGCCAGAAGATCGAGCGCGACCCCCAGGACCCCGAGCTCGTCGTCACCGTTCGCGGGATCGGCTACAAGCTCGTCGAGCCCGAGTAGAAGTGGTCGGGAGGTACGCGCCCTCCCCGACCGGCGAGCTTCACCTCGGCAACCTCCGCACGGCGCTGCTCGCCTGGCTCTTCGCGCGCTCGGCGGGCTCGCCCTTTCTGCTCCGGATCGAGGACCTCGACCGCGACCGGGTCCGCGAGGAGTTCGTCGGCTCCCAGCTCGCCGACATCCGCTCGCTCGGGATCGAGTGGGACGGCGAGCCGGTCCGCCAGTCCGACCGGACGGCCGCTCATGAGGCGGCGTTCGCCCGCCTCCTGGGGCAGGGGCTCGTCTACCGCTGCTTCTGCTCTCGCCGCGAGGTCCGCGAGGCGGCCTCCGCCCAGCACGGCGAGGCGCCCGAGGGCGTCTATCCGGGGACCTGCCGGGAGCTGAGCGAGGGCGAGTCCGATCGCCGCGCCGCCGCCGGCGACGAGTTCGCGCTCCGCCTCCGCGCCGGCCTCGCCGAGGTGAGCTTCACCGATCGCCTCCACGGCGAGCGGACCGGGGTCGCTGACGACGTCGTCCTCCGCCGCCGCGACGGCGTCGTCTCCTACAACCTCGCGGTCGTCGTCGACGACGCCGAGCAGGGCATCGAGGAAGTCGTCCGCGGCGACGACCTGCTGCCCGCCACCGCCGCCCAGGCCCTCCTCTGTGACCTGCTCGGGCTGCCGCGCCCGGCCTGGGCCCATGTCCCGCTCGTCCTCGGGCCCGACGGCGAGCGCCTCGCCAAGCGTCACGGCGCGGTGACGCTCGCCGATCTCGCAGAGGAGGGATACCGGCCCGCCGACGCCGTCGTCTGGATGGCCCGAACCCTCGAGCTCGCCGCGCCGGCCGAGCAGGTGACGGCCCGCGACCTCGTCGGCCGCTTCGATCCCGGCCGCATCCCGCGGGAGCCGACGACCTTCTTCGGCATCGGCCCCTGAGTCGCGACGCTCCGGGCCGGCTGAAGCGCCGACGCGACTTCGGCTGAGGCGCCACCGCAGGTCAGGCATGCGCGGACTGCAACATCGGCCCTAAACTCCGACCCTGCGCCGACGTAGCTCAGTTGGTAGAGCACTTCACTCGTAATGAAGGGGTCAGCGGTTCGAATCCGCTCGTCGGCTTTCTCGAAAACCTCACGGCACTGGGGATTGCGGGGCTTCGGGGTGCGGATGGGAGAGGTCCTCCCATGGCAGTTGATGACGCCTGGTGGCATCGCCGTCTTGCCATAAGGCGCGAAGGCGGGCCGTCAGTGGCAGCGATGGATGCGGGTCTTCGCAAATCTAACTTGCGTTCTAGGGGAGGTCGTTGGACAGGAGGGGACCCGGATTCTCGCTGTCGGGCCGCAACGCAGCGAGGACTTCCTTTTTCACATCCAGGCTGATGTTGTGCTTTTCAAACACACGCAAAACCGCCGCGCCTGTGTTGCGTGCATCGATTTCGTAATCAAGGCTGGCAGCAGGCAGGACACCCAGGAATTGGTGCCACTGGGCCAGCCGCTCCACGGCCTGCGTCACGAGCTTGAGCGCCCCGGTTTTCGCCGCCGGGTTGGTAACCGGGATTTCCGTAGCGAGCGCCTTGGCCGCCTCGAGCACGAGCTCGAATTCGGCACGGACCTCCAAGGCCACCTGGATTGGGTCGACCCTGTCTTCAGCAAGCACGCGCACGCCGATGGAAAGGATTTGTCGTACGCGGGCTGGGGTCAAAATCTGCTCGTCGGCCCTCTCGGGGAAAGGCTTTCTTTCGCGACCCATCGCCGCAAGCGCACGGGGGCGAACCCTTGTGGCCGGAATCCAAACTTGCAAAGTAGGCAAGTAACAAATAGGTTTCGGAAATCCCATTGCAGCCGTGTCGGCAGTCAGTGGGGCGATAAACGATCGCAGCACCGTTCTTTCGATGCGATCTTCAGCCCTGAGGGGGCAATTGAGTGGAATGAAACGACGAAGGATCGTCGTAGACACTGCCGCGCTGACCGGTGGGAGGAACCGTCGGCGTTGCGCGAGTAGCCTGGTGGCGACTACGGATACCGCGCCTTGGGGAATCGGTTAGCTTCATGGTCCGTTCAGAAGCCGGGCGCTCATTGAGCGTCCGGTCATTGCGATCAACATCTCGCCGGGGGCGAATCAATGACGAACCGTAAGGAAGCGTCTGCTCTCCTTGAAGGAGCCGAAAGAGCTGCACTGACGGGCGCACCTGGCGTTCGACCTGTCGATCGCACACGCCCCTTTTTCGATCGCCCGTCGGATCGTCCGTCGTTGCGGCCGCAACGACGGGCGATCCAAGTTGTAACCCCTTCGAACAGTTCTGCGCGACGAGATGCGCTTTACAGAAGGTCGCTCGCGGTTGCAGATGTCGTCGCGGCGGCAACCGCTTTCGTCTTGGCCATCATCGTTCTGGGCGACGACAGCCTCGGCGCTTGGGCGATCGCCGCGATCGCAATGGTCGTCCCGATCTGCAAGGTGGTCGGGCTCTACGACCGTGACGAGCATCTCGTCAATAAGACAACGCTGGACGAGGCACCAGCTCTGTTCGGCATGGCGACGGGCTACACGTTGCTCGTCTTCCTCGCCGGCGACAACCTCGTCGAAGGGACGTTCGGTCGAGGGCAGGCAATTCTCTTGTGGGGGCTCTTGTTCGTCGGGCTGATCCTGTCGCGAGCACTCACCAGGCGGCTGGTGACTACGTTCGTTGCCAGTGAGCGGTGTCTCATCCTTGGCAATGCCAGTGCTGCCGGCTGGCTCGCGACGAAGCTCGAGCGGTCACTGGGCGCCAGCACGACGGTCGTCGGACGCGTTCCGCTCAGTCCGGAGGCGAACGGCGCCGGCGCGGTGCCGAAACTCGGCGATCTCGATGATTTCGATCGCCTCATCTTCGAGCACCAGATTGACCGGGTGCTGATCGTGCCGAGCCAGAGCGAGAGCAACGACCATCGGCTGCTCGATGTGGTCCGTATCGTCAAGCGCCTTGACGTGAAAGTCACCGTCCTGCCCCGGTTGCTCGAGGTGCTTGGCCCCGCGTTCGAGGTCGATGATGTCGAGGGAGCGACGCTTCTCGGGGTTCGGCGACACGGTCTTGGCCGGTCGTCGCGGGCCGTAAAACGGACCTTCGACCTCGCCTGTGCATCCGCGATGATGCTGATCCTGGCGCCGGCCGCAGTCGTCATGGCGATAGCGATCAAGCTTGACTCGCCCGGGCCGGTCTTCTTCAGACAGCAGCGTGTCGGAAGAGATGACGAAGTGTTCGAGATCTTCAAGTTTCGGACGATGGTCGATGGGGCCGACGCCCGACGATCGGAGCTTCGAGATCGAAACGAGGCCGCTGGGGGTCTGTTCAAGATCGAGGACGATCCAAGGATCACTCGGGTCGGGAGGCTGCTGAGACGCACTTCCTTGGATGAGTTGCCGCAGCTCCTGAACGTCCTCAAGGCGACATGTCCCTCGTCGGACCACGTCCGCTCGTCGTTGACGAGGATCAGCTGGTCGAGGGGCTTCACCGGCACCGGCTGATCCTCCCGCCTGGCATCACCGGCCTGTGGCAGGTCTTTGGTTCTGCCCGAATCCCGCTCGATGAGATGTCGAAGATCGATTACCTCTACGGCGCCAGCTGGTCGCCGTGGCTTGACATCAAGATCCTGCTGCGCACGGTTCCATTCGCCTTCATGCGTCGCGGGCTCTGACGGCAGCAGTCGGCGAGTTCGCGCGGAAGGCCGGCTTCAGTCCCTTGTCAGCGATTAGATTCCCGAGCCTCTCCGGATCCTCATGAGCCTGCGCGACTACCTCACCATCCTCTACCAGCGAAAGTGGATCGTTCTTCCGATCGTCGTCGCGGTTCTTGCTGCAGCCCTCGTTTACTCGGCCTTACAGACGCCTTCCTACCGCGGCCGAGGCACAGGTGTTGCTCAGCCGCCAAGATGCGAGCTCGGCACTATCGGGGGCAGCGCCGGCCAGTCCCGAGGATGCCGCTCGCGAGTCACAGACGCAGGCCGACCTCGCTCGGCGTCCCGGCCGTGGTCAGGGCGACCTTGCAGACGGCGAAGGTGCCGATATCGATACGGAGCGTTTCTCGATCAATCGAGCGTGACATCGTCGCCCGAACTCCGATCTCATCGAGTTCATCGTCGATTACCGTACGCCGACCGGTGCCAGGCGCCTTGTCAATGCATATGCGCGTGAGTTCGTGCGGTACCGCAAATCGCTCGATACCGCGTCGCTGCGTCGCGCCCGCCGTGGAGTGGAAGGGCGCCTGAAGGATCTCTCGGCGGCCGGGCAGGAATCGTCTGCCATCTACGAGAAGCTCGCCAGCAAGGGCGAAGAGCTGAGAGTCCTTCTGGCACTGCAGACATCCCACGCTGTGGTGGTCCGGACCGCCAGCAGCGCATCCAGAACCCAACCCAACGTCGTCCGTAACGGTCTTCGTGGCGGCCGTCATCGGGCTGATGCTGGGGATCGGCATCGCGCTGGTGTGGAACGCGATCGACACACGGCCGCGTTCGGCTCTCGAGATCGCCGCCGATCTGGAGCTGCCACTCCTTGGTCGACTTCCAGAGGCGCCCCCAAGCGTTCGTAGGAAGAACAGGCTCGTAATGCTCGCAGAGCCGGATGGCGCCGCCGCGGAGCCATTTCGGATGCTCAGGGCGAACCTGGATCTGGTCGGTGTCGATAAGCAGTTTCGCTCCATAATGGTGGTCAGCGCCACCCAGGAGGAGGGGAAGTCAACGACGATCGCCAACCTCGCTGTGACCGCCGCACGGGCGGGGCGTCGTGTTGTCCTCATGGACCTGGATCTCCGGCGCGGAGACCTCGATGATCTCTTCGGCGTTGCCGAAGCCCCGGGATCACTGACATTGCTCTAGGAGAGCTCGAAGTCTTGCCGAGGCACGGGTCTCGATCGATGTTCATCCCGAAGAAGCGGCGGCGGAACCCGATCGGCGTTCGCGTGCCTGCCAGAGGCAGTTCTGGGAGCCTGCACGTCCTACCGGTCGGCACCCCTCCACCCGATCCCGGCGATTTCGTCCTATCCGAAACGGTGGCCGGGATGGTCAGACAATTGGGGTATGGAGTGGATCTGGTCCTCGTCGATGCACCACCATTGCTTCAGACGGGTGATGCGATAGCGATATCCCGCTTGGTCGACGCCGTTGTGGTGGTCGTCAGGCTCGGAATTCGGCCGCTCCGCCCTCGACGAGCTCGCTCGCACGCTTGAACGATTGCCCGCCCCGAAACTCGGTGTCGTAGTCACGGGAGATGACTTCCGGCAAAGTCAATACGCGGGCTACTACGGCTCGATTCCCAGGGGTGACGCGACGTCGCCGGAAGCGGGCGGCGGTACTCGCGACGGCCCAGCGGGCCAATGATGGATCCGCTTCACCACTGAGCCCGTACTGGGGTGGATTGCTTTGTTGGCGACATGGACTCCGCTGTCGTAGCGGTGTGTGACCGCGTCCGGTCCGGTGAAGGCGGCTATGCCTGTCTCGGCAATGTCCATACGCTCGTTGCCGCGGTTCATGACCCATCCGCTGCGCGGTTCACTCAGCGATGCCTGGATGGTCTTTCCGGATGGATCCCCGGTGGCGTGGGTCCAACGCCGGGCGGGTGCGACTAATGCAACGCGCATAGCCGGACCTGATCTCATGACGCGCGTCTTGGCGCGCCAATCGGCCAAACCTCCGTCACTTCCTGTACGGATCGACGCCGGCCGTCCTCGATGCGCTGTCCCGAAGGCTGGACGGCGTGACGATCTGCGGGGCCTGTGCCCCGCCTTTTGCACCCGTCGGGTCGTTGGAGTTCGAGCACAGCGTGGAAATTGTCAAGTCGGCCCAGCCCGACATCGTGTGGTGTGGTCTTGGAATGCCGAAGCAGGAGCAGTGGATGCATCTCTATGCGGCGAGCCTGGCGCCGGCCCTCGTGATGGGCGTCGGAGCCGCGTTCGACTTCCTGGCCGGCAGCAAGCGGCGCGCTCCGGAGTGGATGCAGCGGACCGGACTCGAGTGGTTGTATCGGCTTGCGTCCGAACCACGCCGCCTGAGCGGTCGCTATGGCTGGACCAACAGCGAGTTCTTGTGTCTCCTCGCCTGGGAGAGCTCTCCATGTCCGACGCAGATCATGACGTCGGTTCTTGGCGTCGCGCCCTCTCCCGCGACCAATGGAGTCAACGGGACTGCGTATCGCTTTCGTTCATAACCGTTACCGCTCCGCACAGCCTAGCGGGGAGAACACCGCCGTCGAGTTCGAGATGGACCTCCTTCGCGATGCCGGTTGCGAAGTCTCCATCTATGAACGGTCGAGTGACGAAATCGCAGCGTTCTCGACCTTCGAGAAAGCGAAGCTGCCGTGCCGTGTCGTCTGGTCTCGAGAGGATCAGAACGACCTCGGCGCTTTCCTCGAGCGGACGGCACCGGAGATAGTCCACGTCCACAACACGTTTCCTTTGATCAGCCCAGCGGTGTTCAGCGAGGTCGCTGCTCGCCGGCTTCCAGTTGTTGCAACTCTTCACAACTTCCGCACCACATGCGTCAATGCACAGTTGTTCCGAGATGGCGAGCCATGCGAGCTGTGTGTCGGACGTGGCCCGTGGCGCGGTGTACTGCATCGCTGCTATCGTCGATCGGCCGCTGCAAGCATGCCGCTCGCTGCTTCGATTGCTTTCCACCGGCTCAGGGGAACGTGGACCTACGATGTGTCGCGCTTCATCGCCTTGGCGCAGTTCGCGCGTGACCGGTTTGTCACGAGCGGTATTCCCGGCGATCGCATCGACGTCATTCCGAACTTCGTTCCCAGGCCTGCTGAGCGACGGAAGGGACCGGGTGACTACTTCCTGTTTCTCGGGCGGATCACCGTGGAGAAGGGCCTCGACCTCCTTGGCCTCTTCGTGGTCGCGCGAGATGGGACAGCTGGTGGTAGTCGGCGATGGTCCGTCCCGAGACTCTGCCCAGAGGGCTTTCGGGCGAAGCGGCGACTCCGTGACGTTCCTTGGCGGTCAACCTCACGATCGAAGCATGGAGATCCTGACGAAGGCCCGTGCCCTTATCGTTCCGTCACGGGTGTACGAGGGGTCGCCCATGGTCGTCGCAGAGGCCTACGCTCGGGGGGTTCCGGTGATTGGTCCACGCCACGGCGCCTTTGCCGAGTACATCGAGGACGACCGAACCGGTCGGTTGTTCACGCCGGGGGACGCTGGGCACCTGAGTGAATGCATCAACGCATTCGAGTCGCCGAACCCTGCCATGCGTATGGGCGAAGGGGCCTTGGACCGCTTCGAGCAGACGTTCGCGCCTGAGCAGCATCGGAGATCGCTGCTCGAGACTTACCACCGCGCAATGGGAGACGGGGCGGACATGCGAGTTCGCACTCCTGACGAGGGAGGCCACGCCTGAGCGCCTCGTCGATCTTGAACAGGTTGCGAAAGGCCGGAGCAGCCGACCTCGAACCGTCGCGAGCACTCAAACGAGGGCATCGAAGTCCCGATCGGTCGGTGATCCGCACCGTCGTACGCGGATTCGGACTGAATCTCTTCGGCGGCGTAGCGAACGCTGTCCTCAGCTTCGGTTTCGTCGTGGTCTTGGCCCACGCACTGACCGTCGCCGACTTCGGAGTCTTTTTCCAAGTCGTGGCGATCTTCTCGACGCTGATCGTCATCTGCCAGCTGGGAGCGGGCGCGACGATTGTCAAGACCATCCCGGAATACAGGGCCGTCGGCCGGATACACGACCTACGGCGGGGAATCGGCGTCGCCCTCGTGCCGGGAGCGATCTTCTCGGTCCTCATCGCGATCTGCCTGTTCGCCCTTGCGCCTTTTCTCGGCCAGGACTCGTGAAGGACGGGGGCAGCGAGGCCGACGCGACCACCTACCTTCAGGTGCTTGCCCCGTTCATCCCGCTGGCCGCACTCATGGCTGTTCTCCTTGCCGCCACCCGCGGGCTGGGAACGATGCGACCAACCGTCATCCTCGACAACATCTTCAAGCCGGGCTTCCGGTTCCTCCTGGCCTGTGCTGGCACTCGCGATTGCCCTGCCTGCAGCCACGTTCGCGACGTTGTGGGCTCTACCGCTTGCCATTGGCTTCGTCATCGCGGTGTTCTCGATCTCCCGGATGACGAGCGTCGAACGTCATCCCGAATCCCCAGGACCTTCGGCCGCCGAGTTCGTCGCGGCATCTGCTTCGTGAGTTCTGGGCGTTCACGGCCCCCCAGTGGCCGGCGGATGTATTTCAACTTGCCGTGCTTTGGATCGATGTGGTGCTCGTCGGTGCTTCTGGTTTCATCGAGCGCGGCCGGGGTCTACGCGGCGGTCTCGAGACTGGTCACGGTTGGGGCCCTCGGACTGGTCGCCCTCGTTCTCGTGCTGGGCCCTGTACTCAGCTCCCTGCTCGCGCAGCGCGAGTTCGACCGAGTTCGGGAGCTCTACCGGCTCGTGACGGTTTGGCTCTCGCTTGGGTTCGATCCCGATCTTCCTCGTGATGGCGACGTTCGCCCCGCTTCTCGTCCAGGTCTTCGGGAGCGGATACGAATCCGGCGCGACGATCCTGAGTATTCTGTCGCTTGCGCTGATGGTCGACGTCGTTGCCGGTCCGGCATTGCTCACCCTCCTGATGGGCGGCCGGAGTTTCCTCGTGCTCGCGAACACGGCAGCTGGATTCGTGGCCGAACATAGGACTCAACCTTCTGCTGATACCCCCCTTCGGCATGACCGGCGCTGCAGTCGCCTGGACTGTGAGCATCCTCGATCGTGAACGTCCTCGCGGTTGGTCCAGATTCGGCGTATCTGGGGAATTCTCGGGTTCGACTCGACGTTCGTGATGGTCGCGGCGACGCGCTGCGCTCTGCTATGGCGCCGGCGGGCTCGCCTGCGGGGCGATCTGGCGGGCAGACCATTGCCGGCCCATCCTGGCCGCCTTGACTCGTCGGAACGATCCTCTACTTCGCCGATCCTCTGGCCGTTCCGATCGCGGCTCGAACTGGGGTCGCTTGCCATCGGCCATACGGCCATCGAAGCGCATGACCATCGCCCGACTACGGACATGGGGCCGGCACGGACACGGAGATGACTCGAGTACCCGTGCTGTACATCGGCGGCGAGGGTCGCAGTGGAAGCACTCTGCTCGCTGCGATGCTCGGCCAGTATTCCGGGGCTCCTACCGGTCGGCGAGTTGCGGCGGCATCTGGCAAGCGGTCACCACCGACGAGCTCTGCGGCTGCGGTATTCCGTTCAGTGAATGCGGATTCTGGAGCGAAGTCGGCGATGGTGGCGTTCGGGGTGGGCTCAAGTCGATAGTCGAGCAGATGCTGCGCGCTCGACCGCGGAATACGCGCGGCACCGTCATATCGCGCGGCTCCTCGTACCCATGCTGCGACGACGGCACGCGGATGATCTGGCCACGATCGCGGCAACCATGTCAGCCCTCTACGCTCGCGATCAGGAGTGTCTCCGGCTGTGAGGTGATCCTCGACTCCACGAAGGATCCGGCGTACGCCTTCCTGTTGAACCTTGTGCCTGAGGTGGACATGCGCCTCATCCACCTGGTTCGCGACAGCCGAGGCGTTGCCTATTCATGGCAGCGCCGACGTTGCCCGCCCCGAGTACGCAAACCATCCCGAGCTGCGCGACACGGTGATGGACCGCCGCGAGCCCTGGACGCGCAGCCCTGGAACGGGATGCGAAGAACAGTCTCGTGCGTCATCTCGGGAGTCGCGGGGTTCCGAGACTGCTGCTGCGGTATGAGTCGCTGCTGGAGACCCGGACGGGAGTATGGATCGAGTTCTGTCTCACGCCGGTCTGTCCTTCGGAGGCGGTTCCAGGCTCGCGGGCGAAGGGGGATACGAGTCGCTGCCCGCATCACACCGTCGGCGGAAATCGTATTCGGTTCGTGCGAGGCAAGCGTGAAGCCTCCGTCCTGACGATGAATGGCAGGCTGCGATGAATCGACGCGACCGGACCCTGGTAACCGCTTTGAGCCCTGCCGTACCTCTGGGCGTACGGCTATCTGAAGCCTGGCGGTTTCTCCCGACCATGAACGGGTCGTCGCCCGATGTCGTTGAGGGGAGCTCGACAGGAAGCGCGATTACGACATCACGAGCGCTCGTCGTGTCGCTGAACACCTACAGCGCGCCCTTCAATGACGGAAAGCTCGCCGCGATCGGACAGCGCATCGACGGCGTCACCGCCGTAGCCGGCGAGGTTCCAGACCATGTGGGACGCCGCAGCGCTGAGCCGTTGCGGCGACGGATATGACGTCGTGTGCTCGAGGCCTCGATTCGCCTTCAGCGCCGCTCTGGCAAGGCCTTCGGGGCCTGAGCATCTGTGGCCGCTGAAGTCCGGCCCGACGCAGTCCTCCACGTCGAATGCGAGCCGTGGCAGGGAGTTGCTCTGCAGTCGATTCAGCTCGCCCGGAAGCTGCGAATCCCGTCGGGGTCCAGTTCGCTGAGAACGGGCCCAAGCTGCACGGCCCGGGGGCGCCCTTAGGAAGTTGGTCGGGCGGCGCGTTCTCCGACATGCAGCTACGCAATTGGTTGGTCCAGCGGGAGCACAGAGGTCGCACTCCAGCTCGCACCGGGGATCCGTACGAGTACCCATCCCGGTACGGGCGTCGACGTGCCTTCGGGACCGATCGCGCCCCAGGCGGGTTGCGATCAGTGGTTCGGTGCCGACTCTCGCGTCGGAGCGCAAAGCTTGCTTTCGTCGGCAGGTTCTCGCCAGAAAAGGGTTTGGAGGATTTCCTGGAGGTCGCGGACCGCTTGTCGGAGCGGAATGCCGTCAGCGTTGCGATAGCCGGCGGCGCCTCGTCGGACCCGATAATCAGGAGATGGTTGGCCACGCGCGCATGGGCTCAGGTGCACGGAGTCATTTCGCGGCCTCAGGTGGCCGATCTACTCACCGCTGCCGACGTGCTCGTGTCGTCCGAGTCGCACGACGACCCATGTGGTTGAGCAGTTCGGGAAGGTACCGGTGGAGGCGATGGCCTTGGGCAGGCCGGTGTTCGCCTACGATTGCGGCGCATTGCGCGAGGTTGTCGGCCGCGGCGGCGTCATCGTGACGGAGGGGGACGCTGTTGCTCTCGTTGACGCACTTGAGCGGCACTTCCGCAGTTCTTCGGACCTCGCTCGTTCGGAGCTGGCCACCCAAGCCAGGGCCCAAGCGTCACGCTTCAGTAACAAGGCGTTGGCGGAGGCGCTGATCGGCTTGTGGGCTGACGTTGCCTCGGATGCCCGGCCGCCGCTTCGTCGGGATGGCTGACCAATGCCAGGCCGCCCGGCTCAGACGTTCTGAACGACGGAGCTGCGGGTATCGTGGATCGTGGGCTCGGCGATGGCGCCGGCAGGGGGCGGCTCAGCCGCTGGAGACCTCGTGGTGAGACCAAGTGAAAGGCCTACCAGTACGCCGAGCGGAGCCATGACGAAGAGATAGTCGATCGCGTTGTCGGTGATCATCGCGATCGCTACTCCGACCAACGCAAGGAACGCCGCCGCGTGAATGCGGAGCTCATCGCTCGGGGCAGGACGCTGGTTGAGCTTGTCCTCGGTCGATGGTCGTTGCCATGACCGCCAGGTCCGCGAGAGGAGTACGACATAGCCGACGACCCACAGGAATGCTCCCAGCACTCCGTAGTCATGGAGAAGCCGAAGGTAATCGTTGTGTGGATGGCCGATCGAGAACGAGTACGTGTCTGTGATCAGTCGGACGGCACTTCCTGCGCCATGCCCGAGGTAGGGCGAAGTAATGAACGAGTCCCATGTTGTCGTCCACAACTCGGAGCGGCCGGTGAGGTTGATGGAGATCCCCCCGCCGATCGATCTGACGTCGCCCGCATAGATGCGCTCGTGTAGAGGGCCGATGTGCTGAACGGCGAGATAGGCAAGTGCGATACCTGCGCCCGTGATCGCGAGGAATCGGAACCACCCGCCGAAGGTCCGGGGGTTGATCCACGCCAGACATGAGATGACGAGCGCGGCAGCAAATGCGACGCGCGAGAGACTCAGAAGAACGGCGAGCCCGAAGGCGATTGTCAACGCCCGTCCGAACCTGGCGCGGTACCGCCATCCAGCAACCGCCCAAGCAATGACGAGGAGGGCGAAGAGAGCGAACGACCGATTGCCGACGACGGCACCCGACCCGATCCCGCCGGACGCAAGGCTTGCAACGTAGAGAGTAAGGGCGGCGATTGCCCCCCAGCCGAACACCTTCCCGGCAAACGACACAGGTGCAGACGCACGGGCCGCGATCGCAGCACCGCAGAGAACGCACAAGATGAACACGAGCAACACGAGGACGCCTTGAATGCCGGCGATCGAGGGCTCCCCCCAAGTGAGCGAAAGCAGTCCAAGAAGCAGCAATCCGATGAACGGCATCAAGCTGCTGACGGTGCGGCGAACGGTTAAGCCGGGCCAGCGAGATGCGGTCAACCCACCGGAGACGACGAGCAGTACCCCGAGGAACGAGTAGGCGGCGGTAAGCGCCGCATTCGCCGTGAACCCGCCCAGTTGAGCCTTGCCGGGCAGGTCGACGAGGGAGCTTGACATGACGACGGCCCCGCCGAAGAGCAATGCAACCGGCAGGTAAATGAATTGGGCCGTGAGCGCAGCGACGAGGACGAGACAAGCGCCGATGAGCGCCACGGCCGGTGCGAAGACCAGGGCAACTCCGAGGACCGCCGAGGCGACGGCCACCAGCAACCACGGTGCGACCGATCGACGTACCCGGGAGAAGCCAGACGCAGGGCGGGGATGCGACCGATCGACCGGCGGTCGGTCTGCCATGCCGAAGTCGAGGTTCGCGCTGATCTTGCTCTCCGGCTCGCGATCAATCCCCCGGAGCGCAACGAGACTGAGCCCCAGGATTGCGCCGAGAATCAGCCCCCTAAAAAGGTCGCGGAACGGCCGCGGTTGCACCGTCTCGCTTGAGGTTGCGGGGTCCTGCAGCGGTACCGCGGCTGCGTAAAGTGCCTCGAGCGTCCGCAATCGCTCGGCCTTTCTGTCGACCGGATCCTGGAGGCTCGAACCGTTGACGGTTCCGAGCTTGTCGAGGGCAAGCTCGATCGACCGGGTTTCGAGCGAGCGCCTGTACAGCGTGAACTGGTGGGCGTACTCATTGGCGAGTCTTTGGGCAAGTCGCCCATCCGCGTTGCGGATGTCGAAGGTGAGGACGTCGGAGTCGGAGCTGGCCGTGACGTTCGAGTCACGCAGGAATTCCCCGACGGATAGGCTCGAACCCGGCTCGGCGGCAAGCACTCGCCGCACGACGTTGGGTGTTTCAGCTAGTTCGGCCTGCGTCGCCAGCGTCCAGCCGGACTGCGCCTGGCTCGCCGGCGACACCGAGCCGTGGATATCGGTGATGGGACTCTGGCCCAGCAGGAGCCGGGCCGATGCTTCGTACACGGGCGTCTGTGTTGCTGACAGCACGAAGGATGTCGTCGAAACGAGCACCATGGCGACCAGGACGACCCACTTACGCCTCTCGAGAGCCTGTAGATACCGTCGCATGGCCGGCTCATTCGCCACGATTCACGTCGCGGACCCTGGCTCAGCCGCAGGCGGTGGCCTGCCGGGCCGCAAGGGCGACGCTGAATCCATGGCAGCGAGGGCTAAGAACTCGCATTTTGCGCGCGATTCTCGCGGTAATAGGCGACTGTCTCCCGGATACCTTCCGTAAGCGACACCTTTGCGCGAAACCCGAAGTGCTCTTCCGCGTGACGCACGTCCAGCGCTCGGCGAGGTTGACCGTCCGGCCGGCTTGTGTCCCAGACCGTTTCGCCCGTGTAGTGCGCTGCATCCGCAATCAGGCCGGCAAGGTCCTTGATCGATGTCTCGAGGCCCGTGCCGACGTTGACGGGCTCGGAGTCGTCATATCTCTCGGCCATCAGCACCAGCGCCAGCGCCGCATCGTCGACGAACAGAAACTCACGGCTCGGGCTCCCGGAGCCCCAGAGCACCACCTCGTCATCTCCTTGGTTTGTCGCCTCAACGTACTTCCGAATCATCGCCGCGATCACATGCGAATCCTCAAGGTCGAAGTTGTCATGCGGGCCGTAAAGATTGGTGATGATCGGAACGCATGAATTGAATCCGTATTGACGGCGGTAGGCGTCCGAGAGAACCACGAGCATCCGCTTCGCGAGCCCGTAGGGAGCGTTCGACTCCTCCGGATAGCCGTCCCAGAGGGTTGCCTCGGAAAATGGTACGTCTGTGATCTTGGGATAGGCGCACACTGAGCAAGCCGCTACCAGCTTCTCGACCCCCGCGATTCGGCTTTGCTCGAAGACGTTGCACCCCATCATCAGGTTGTCGTAAGCAAGTGGCGCCGGGTTGCGGAGGTTGAAACCGATACCACCTACACGTGCGGCGAGGTGGATGACGGTTTGCGCGCCATCGACGGCGTCGCGTGTCGCAACCGGATCGCGCAGGTCATGATCGCCCGATCCCGCGATGGAGACATTCGCATCAAGCGCCTCGAGCAGACGGACGACGGCGCGACCAACGAAACCCCGGCCGCCGGTGACCACTACCCGTCGACCGGACCAGAAATCCGCGCTCGGCTCGATCACGTCATCTCGTGACTGAAGCGCGACACCTTGCCCGCGAGTTCGTCCTGGAGCTCGGCTTCGTCGGCATCGACCATGATCTTGACGAGATCGTCAAACGAAACCGCCGGCTTCCACCCGAGCTTATCCGCAGCCTTGGAGGAGTCGCCGAGCAACACATCGACTTCGGACGGGCGGAAGTAGCGCGGATCGATTTCGACATATGGCTCATAGTCGAGGCCCGCATGCCCGAATGCCGCCTCGACGAACTCGCGCACGCTGTGCGACTCGCCACTGGCAATCACAAAGTCCTCGGGTTCGTCGACTTGAAGCATCAGCCACATAGCCTCGACGTACTCTGGGGCATACCCCCAGTCCCGGCGAGCATCCAGATTGCCGAGATAGAGCTTGTCCTGCAAGCCTGCCTTGATTCTGGCGATAGCGCGGGAGATCTTCCGCGAAACGAACGTTTCGCCACGCCGCGGGGACTCATGGTTGAACAAGATCCCGTTGGTGGCGAACAGACCGTACGCCTCTCGGTAGTTGACGGTCGCCCAAAAGGAGGCAACCTTTGCCACTCCATAGGGGCTCCGAGGATCGGAACGGGGTGTGTTCGGACTGCGGGGGTGGGCTGCTGCCGAACATCTCGGATGAGGATGCCTGGTAGAACCGTGAATTCGTGCTGGCGTCGCGAAGTGCCTCCAGGATTCTGAGCGTCCCGCCGCCCGTGATGTCGAACGTGTACTCAGGTATGTCGAACGACGTGCGGACGTGACTCTGGGCGCCGAGGTGGTAGACCTCGTCCGGCTGCAACTCGTAGATGAGCTTCGCCAGAGATGTCGAGTCCGCGAGATCGCCGTAGTGGGTGAACAGCTTTACGTCTCGCTCATGTGGGTCGCGGTAGAGATGGTCGATGCGCTTCGTATTGAAGCTCGATGAACGCCGCACGATTCCGTGGACCTCGTAACCCTTGTCGAGGAGGAACTCGGCGAGGTATGAGCCGTCCTGCCCTCTGATCCCTGTCAGCAGCGCCTTGAGCACGGGTTTCGTCACGTTTTCACAGGTCCATGCCCGAGGCAGTGATGACGAAGCGTTGCGTTGGAGATTGTCTAGTCATGAGATGCGACCCGAAGCCGCCGTTTCATACTAACGCGGGGATCGCGTACCGTCTTCCATCGCGTCCCGCATCTTACGAAGCGCCCGATAGACGCGCCCCTCGACCGTGGTCTAGACGTTGCCCGGTCGACTCTGGCGATCTCCCGCAGTGTCAGCTCGGCGCCGTACCGAAGCGCGATCGCCTCGTGTTCCTCGTCGCTCGAACGCCGCCATGGCTCGGCTCACCTGGTCGCGGACTTCGACGGCTTCGAGGCTGCGATCGATGCACTGACTCCTCCGGCCTTGGCCCGTTCCGTCGGCACTGCGTCTCTGCGGCATCCCGGCGAATGTGATCTCGTAGGCAATTGAGCGCGATCGTGTAGAGCCATGTCTTTCTCGCTTGCTCGCGCGGCGGTCGAAACGACGGCGTGCCCGCAGTGCGCGCTCGAATGCCTCCGCCACGAGATCCTCCGCCTGTGCCCGATTGCCGGTCCGGTAGGCGAGAAACCCGAACAGCGGTCTGGGCATGTTCCTCGAACAGGCGCTCGAAATCCGCGTCTTCGCATCGCCTGAGCATTCTCGGATTCTTCAGTCAATAGTTGCGCGGCTCGTTCGTATTAGGTGTTCGATGAGGCATCCGGACGAAGACCAGCTGCCTGACGAGCTCGGGCAGATCAGTGAGCTGCTCAGCGATCACCGGCCCCGTGCCGACGCTGCGGAGCTCGATCGGATCAAGGCACGAGCGTTGACTCAGGGGTTTCGACCCTCTGCAGGTCCCGACGAAAGGAAACGTCATGAGATCACGTGTGGTCGCCGTCCTGGTTGTCGTGGGCCTGGTGTTCGGCGGTACGGGGGCGGTCTTGGCCGGAACTGGCGGGGTCCCTGGAAGTGGCGGCAGCAGTGGGAGCGCTCCGAACAATCAGTATTGCCCGCCGTCTTCGAATGCTCCTGGAAAGCCGAAGGGCGAGCCTGGCGGCAACAAGTGCGGTCAGCCGAACCCCGGCAACAGCCAGAGCAAGACCTAGCGGTCACGGAGACAGCACGCGGGGGTGCCGCATTTGATGTGCCCGCGTTCGGCGGGTCTCGGCGCCCGGCTCAGAAGACTGGTGCGTCGAGCAGTCCATCGCCTGCCTGCTGCAGTTCGCGCGGATCGGCGGAGCGGAAGCGTCTCTGCAGGTCGAGCGTCGCCGCGCCGAACGGATTGAGCCGCAGCGCCCGTTTGGTCGCGGCACCGGGGTCGATGCCGGCTGCCGCTCTGCGCGACCGCCAGCGAGTATTGGTATTCCCAGTTGTGCGGATCGCGGTCGGCTGCCTTCTGCATCGAGTCGACCGCCGCCTCGACCTGACCCAAGGCGGGCCTGGCAGTAGCCCTCGAGCCGATAGGGCTCGGGCCGAAGCGGCATCACCGAGGTGCGCTCTGTCGCCTCGTCGATCACCTGCGGACAATCTCCGCGCTGCAGGAACGTCTGGACGGCGTCGTCGAGCCTTCCCTGGGAGACCGTGACCAGCGCGGGCACGATGCTGACAAGCGATCGACGGCGCCGCCCAATGGCGAGCCGCAGCGCCATGGGGGGGGGGAATGACGCACCCGCGGTTGCCGTCCTTTGGCGCCGCCAGCGCGCCCCCGCCCAGCGCGAAGAGCCAGAGGGTCACCGCCGGCATCTCCCAATCCCAGTCAACGGCCGGCATGCAGGGCCCAAGCCAGACCCGCCGCGAACAACGCGGCGTAGAGCGTGCGAGTGTCATCCCGTAAGCCGAGCGGCGAATCCGTAGAGGATGGTGATCACGAACGTCACCACGAGCACGAAGCCGATCAGGCCGAGATCACTGAGATTCTCGAGGTAGAGCGAGTGGGCGTCGTGAACCGTGAGATCCGCAAGCTCCTTGGGGCGGTTCTCGGCTCCAGACGAGCTCGTAGGTGCCGGCGCCCTGCCCGTTGAGCTTGGCCGGGTCGAAGCCGTCGTTGACGGCAACCCTCCATTGGTCCACCCGGCCGTTGCTACCGGGGTCGGTCAGCCTCGTCCGCACGTCTGCGGGTTGCCGGCGCCTTCTCCGTGAACGAACCGGTCGTACTGATCGGAGAGGTAGTCGGGCAGCATCAGAACGGTGGCGCAGACCGCGATCGCTACGGCGGCCGCCAGCGATCAGAGCCCAGAGCAGGGGCCGTCGTGCTCGCTCGGGCAACGTGAAGGCTGCTCATCCGACGGTCAAGCGCCAGGAGAAGCCAGCCGGACCATGAGCGCGACGCCATGCAGAGGCCCACCAGTCAGGGCAAGGTCGTGTCCCTGCGCGACCGCGGCGCGCTGGCGGGGTGGGGGCTCGACAGCTCGTCGGCCCGATAGGCGGCGACGATCGGCGATCGCGGTCGTGGGCACGGTCGCCAGCAGGCCGCTCAGCAGCGCCTGGGGTCGACCAACCGCCATATAGGTCACCAGGCCGATCGCGCCGGCCAGGATCGCTCCCCGCGAGAAGGTGAAATAGAGCGTCGTGACGAGGATCGGGACGGCTCCGGCGCCGGCCACGCGTAGCTGCCACGGCTCGCTGCGACTGCTCGAGAAGGTGGAAGCAGAGGATCGTGCCGATCGCGGCCATCAGGCCGAGGGTGTTCCAGTAGGTGACCGGGTAGCTGAGCCGGCTCGGGTCGAGATTGGGCTCGGTCGGCCAGACGTCCGGGAGGAGCCGCGTGATCAGACCGATCGTGCAGACGACCAGGATCGCCAGCGCCAAGCCCCGCATCATCCAGCGGACCTTGACTCGGAGTCCCTTGGCAACGGAGCCGAACAGGACCAGGGCGACGAGGTAGAGCAACACTCGGTCGAGTTCGACCATGGCTCGCCAAGTTGAGTCCGACCAGATCGCGGAGAGCCCTGTCCACACGGCGTAGGCGCCGAGGGCGCCGGCCGCCACTGCGAGTGCCGGCTGAACCCGGCGAACGGGAAGGGCGCAACGAAGATGCGCGAAGCGAGCACCAGCAACAAGACGACGGCGACGAGCGCCGGAGTCCCGGGGAAGTATCCCCCGCCGTTGAAGCTCAGGAAGACAGTCAAGATCCCGGGCAACGCAACGAGCCCACGGCGGCCAGGCGCTCGAGCGATGAGGGCGGGCCTTCGAGGTGAGGGTCAGCTGTCTGCACCCCCAGCGAGTCGGCTTCGGGGTGGAACGTCGCGTCATCGATCTGCCCGAACGCACACGGCGGGCATCCTATTGGCGGCTGCCACGTGCGTCGCCGGCATTCGTTCCCGACTGCCTGGCTGCGCCGACTAGCTCGGTCGGTAGAACACTTCACTCATCATGAAGGGGTCAGCGGTTCGAATCCGCTCGTCGGCTCTCAGAAGGCCCCGCAAAAGCGGGGTTTTCTCGTTTCTGATCCCGGCCGGAGCGTTCGCCGTGGCAATGCGCTTCGCGTTGATTCAAGCTCTGATGGAGCCCTTCCCGCGGTCGTCCACGCGATTCAAGCCCGGGCCGGAACCTGTCGATCTGCAAAGGAGTGAACGCCGCTCGAGCACACGCCTACCCGCGGCCCGGCGCCGCCGGCTTCGCCTTCCTGCTCGTCGCGTTCACGCTGCTCGCGACCCTCTTGGTCCCGCAGCCGTCGCTGGGCGCCGATCAGCTGCTCTGCCGCAAGTTCGATCGCGAGGGCGACAAGAAGGGGCGGACGATCCACCTCCACGGTAAGGGCGTGGTCTACAACGCAGGCGACGGCAACGACACCGTCTACGGCACGCCCTACGACGACCTCATCAACGGTGGCAAGGGCAACGACACCGTCTACGGGATGGGCGGCGATGACATCGTCTGCGGCGGAACCGGCAACGACAAGGTCTATGGCGACGGGGGCAACGATGCCGTCATCGGCGAAGAGGACGACGATCTGGTCGTCGGTGGCCCCGGGACCGATTACGTGCTCGGCGAGGCCGGGAACGATCGGGTGCTGACTTGGGGTGATGGAATCGACTTCGCCGACGGCGACTACAGCAAGGACGTCGTCGTCGGCGGCGCCGGCGATCAGATCTTCGGCGGCACCCTGAACGACAGGCTCTCCGTCCGCCTGCTGCCCGGCGAGACCGAGGGCGCCGCGTACATGAACGGCGGCTACCACGACGACCGGATCTACGGGACCAACTTCGACGACCACATCCAGGGCAACATCGGCCACGACAAGATCTACGGCTACGGCGGGGACGATGATCTTCGCGGCGGCGGCTCCAACGATTTCATCAGCGGCGGAGCAGGCAGCGACCAGATCGCCGGTGAGCAGAACCGTGACGACATGCACGGTGGCGACGGCGACGACGAGCTGACCGGTGGAGACGGGAGGGACAAGTTCTTCGGCGACGCCGGCTTCGACGTCTGCAACTTCTTCCGCAAGAGCGAGAAGCTGAACTCGTGCGAGCGCCCGCGACAGGTCGCCCGTCGGGGGTTGCCCGGACCCGCGGCCGAGCGGGTGAACGGGGGAGGCAAGCCGGGAGGTCAGTCGGGCTCCGCCCCCTACGTCACCTCCGACGGCTATCCGTTCCCCGACGAGTACGCGCGGATCGCCGGCTACAAGACGATCCGCACCTCCGACGGCAAGGGCGGCATGCGACTGCTCGACAAGGACTACTCGCGAGGCCAGAAGCCGAACGTGGTCGCGCTCGGCACGGTCTACCGGGTCCGCAAGCTCAGGGGCGTGATCACGTCGCCGAACGGGCGCCAGCCGGTCGAGTGGGCCTTCACCAACACCTGCTCCCGCGACTACTCCTCTCCGGACGTCATGCGCTCGACGGGGAACCACTCGAAGACGCCGGTCAAGTTCAGGATCAAGATGCCCCCGAAGCGCGGCCCGAAGTGCGATGTGGCGATCTGGGCGAAGATCTCTCACTCGAAGTCGAAGAAGTCGCTGAGGGCACGCCTGCTCTACCGGTAGGCCACCGGCCGCGCGGCCTTGATCGCGCCCAAGGGTGGCACAACCACTAGATCGCAATGAAGGGGTCAGCGGTTCGAATCCGCTCGTCGGCCCTGGGAAAGCCCTGGGTAATCGGACGAATGTCGAGGTAGCTCCCCGAGAGGCAACCAGAGCTTCCGCCTGTGACGGGCGCGGCCGCTGCCACGGCGTCGGCCAACGACCGCACGGCCCGGAGTCGGCGGTGGCTGTCGACGACTAGGGTCCAGCGGTGCCGATCCCCTCGAAGCCGCCTGTGCCTAAGACGAGTCAGCCCGCCCGTGGGCATCCCTGCCTCTTCCTGTTCGTAAGCGGTTCGCTGCGCTGATGTTCCTTGCGCTGCGTGAGATGCGCCGGTCAAAGGTCCGGTTCGGCCTGCTGATCTCGGCGATTGGGCTGCTCGTTCTTCTGATACTCGCCCAGCAGGCCATCCAGAACGGTTTGATCACCTCTTTCATCGGTGCGATCGACCGCCAGTCTGCGCCGGTGTTGGTTTACAGCGTTGACGGTCAGCGCACGCTCCAGGGCAGCGTTATCACGCCGCCGCTCGAGCAGAAGGTCCGCTCGACCGAGGGCATCGCGAAATCGGGGCGAATCGGGCAGGGAACGTTCACGGTGGAAGTCAACGACAGCGGCGAGGACTCCGACGCGGCGGTCATCGGCTACGACGCGCCCGACCTCGGCGCCCCCGATCAGCTCACGGCCGGGCGATTGCCGGAGGGTCCCAGAGAGGCGGTCGGCAGTGACAGCGACTTCAAGCTTGGTGACCGGATCCAGGTTCTGGGGCCCCGCGGCGAGACCTCCGGCACCGACCGGATCGAGGTCGTCGGCCTCGCCGCCGAGGCCCAGCTCCAGGTGACCCCGACACTTTTCGTAAGTTGGCCCGACTACGTCGCCTCGGTCGAGTCGGCCAACCCCGACGCCCGGAGCGTTCTGCCCAGCGCGATCGGCGTCGCGCCGGTCGAGGGACTGGACCCGGCTACGCTGGCCGAGCGGATCAATGACTCGAGCCAGGAGGCCGACGCGCTGACCAGGCAGGCGGCCGCCGAGAAGACCCCGGGCGTCGCGGAGGTCCGCTCGTCTTTTCGGGTGATCTTCCTGTTGTTCGGCCTCGTTGTTCCGCTGGTGACCGGCCTGTTCTTCCTGATCATCACGCTCCAGAAGTCGGCGTCGCTGACCCTGCTCCGGGCGATCGGGGCCAGTTCAGGCCTCTTGGTCCGCTCGCTGATGTTCCAGGTTGCGATGGTCATCGGCAGTGGCCTTGCGGTCGGAATCGCGCTTTACACACCGCTTTCTCATGCCCAGCTCGGAGAGATCAAGCTGAGGTTCGACGTCGGGGCGGTCCTGTTCTGGTCGGCGCTGCTGCTGGGTCTCGGCCTGGTGAGCGCAGTGGCCGCCGCGCGGCGGGTGCTGGCGATCGACCCGATCGAAGCCACTACCGGGGAAGGTGGCCGGTGAGACTCGCGCTCAAGGAGCTCCATCGCCGGCCGGGACGGTTTGGCTTGGCGACCGTGATCCTGACCCTGATCGCAGTTCTGCTGATGTTCCTCGGCGGGCTGCTGGACGGACTGAACGCGGGCAATACGGGAGCGATTCGAGTCCAGCAGGCAGACCTGATCGTCTACTCGTCGACCTCGCAGGACTCGCTCGCGCGAAGCCGGATCGACTCAGCGCAGCGCCAGGAGGTGCAGAGCGTTGATGGTGTCGGTGCCGTCGGTGGACTCGGCAGCGTGCAACTCGGCGGCCGGATCGAGGGTCGTGACCCGCGAGACCTCGTACCGACCGTGCTGTTCGGCTATGAGGCGGCTTCGAAGGGCCTGCCGAAGCCGCCGACGAAGCCAGGTGAGGCATGGGCTGACGACACACTGAAGGCCGATGGCGTGGAGCGGGGCGACCTGATCCGGGTGGGCCCCGCGCGTAGCCCGATCAAGGTGATCGGCTTCGTCGACGACAGCCGATACGCGGGTCAGAGTACGTTGTGGGCCTCGCTGAGCACGTGGCGGATGGTCCAGAGCGAAAACCGCCCCGACGCCCGGGTAGGCGCGGGCGTCAGCCAGGCTTTGGTGGTGCAGGCATACGGTTCGGATCCGGCCGACCTTGCCGCCAGGATCGACGAGGCGACCGACGGCAACACCTCGAGCCTGACCGAGCAGGAGGCGATAGACGCCCTTCCCGGCGTCGCCGCACAGAAGACCGTCTTCAACCAGATCATCGGGCTCACCGTGCTCATCGCGATCATCGTTGTGGCCCTCTTCTTTGCGTTGATCACCGTCGAGCGGATCGGCCTATACGGCGTATTGAAGGCGCTGGGCGCCGGTTCGGGGAGGCTCTTCGTCGGTTTGCTGGCTCAGGCGGTGATCGTCACCCTGATCGCCTGCGTGATCGGTGCGCTCGCCGCGGTGGCCCTGGACGCCGTGATCCCGGTCGGTTCGATCCCATTCATCGCGACCGGCGGCCGTCTCGCCGCAAGCACCCTCTTCCTGCTCGTCGCGGCCGTGATCGGTTGCGCATTCTCTCTGCGCCGCGTGCTTCGAGTCGATCCGGCCACGGCTATCGGAGGCGGCCAGTGAGTGCGTACTTCGAGAGCCTCCGATCCGGCCCTGCGCGAGATCCCGGTAGCCAGCGAACCGAAGACAATCCGGAGCCAGAATGAGCGAATCAACGTCAACCCCAGCCCTCGAGATGGAGGACGTTCGAAAGGTCTACGTGGTGGCGGATGAGGAAGTCATCGCGCTTGACCACGTTGACCTGACTGTCGGCGCGGACGAGATCGTCGCTCTGGTCGGCCCCTCGGGTTCCGGCAAGACGACACTCTGCTCGATTGCCGGGGGAATCCTCTCGCCGACCGATGGCAGGGTGGTGGTCGGGGGTAGGGACATCTCCGGTTACTCTCCGGGCGAGCTGACCAAATTCCGTCGTGAATCGGTCGGCTTCGTGTTCCAGACGGTCAACCTGATCCCGTTTCTGACCGCCAGGGAGAACCTTCTGCTGGTCGATGAGATCGGACTGCGCGACCGTAGGCGGGCGCAAGAGCGGGCCGACCAGTTGCTAGGGGAGCTGGGTCTCGAGGATCGGACCGGGAACCTCCCCTCGCAGCTTTCGGGTGGTGAGAAACAGCGGGTCGCAATCGGCCGCTCTCTCATGAATGAGCCGGCGCTCGTGTTGTTCGACGAGCCGACCTCCTCGCTCGACACTGAGCTTGGAGACCAGACGGTCAGGCTGATCCGCCGCGAGATGAAGAGCCGCGGCACGGCGGCGATCATCGTGACCCACGACGATCGCATCACCAGACACGCTGACCGCACCGTCCACATAACCGACGGCCGGATCTCGGGCTGATCGGCTCTCCCAGGGCCTACCGATCGCTCGATCGCCGGGCTGCGACAGCTCCGGCTCGCCACCCTGGGGCTCTTCCGCCGCGCGGCGGCGTGATGGACTCCGCCTCGAGTCCGACTCGTTCCAGGACCCAGGCAATGACCGCGTTCGAGTTCCACATCTCGCCGTTGCCCAACTCGTCGCGCCCCCAGACGAGGCGCGGCACCTGCGGAGCCATGGCAAGCGCTCGCGTTGCGATTCCAGCGCCCGCCGCTATTCGGCGCGGACTCTCCACCGCCTCCATGGCATCGGGAATGCGACCGTCACGCCAGGCGCGAATCTCGTAGCGGAAGATCCTGAATCGGCCTGCCCACCGCGTTCCGACCGGACCCTCGGCAACCACTCCGCGCTCTCCCTTCGTACCGAACGCCGGCGCTTGCTCGATGACCCAGGTCGCAGCGCCCACTTGGAGCCGAAGCGCCGCGTGGTAGATGTCGAGCGGCGGTCGTCGCTCGACGAGGGCCTCGACCCGTTCGTATGCTCGGCCGCAGCTGCGAACGAAGCGTCCGCCCGCGCCGAGCGGGAGCCAATAGAGATCGACGGCCTCTGTTTCCTGATCGCGGTTCTGGCTCATCGCGTGCGGTGTGGAACTTGCGCTGGACTCGGGACGGCAGGCTATGCCACGACGTTGAGGCCAACCGCGGGCCTTGCAGCGTTCGCCCTTGTCGGCGCAACGGGGACGCCGGGCGAGGCCGGGCGGACCTTTCGCTTAGACCCGCATTCGGGCATCACCAGCGAGCCGGGAACCGCCCGAGCCGGCTGATCTGATCCGGATCGGGGACGCTCTTGGAGCCGAAGGTTCACTGGTGTCTCAGAGCGGCCTCGAGCTCAAACCTGGCGTCGGGGTCATCCAGCTGGTCACCGAGGAGATCTCGCAGCCGGCGGATCCGATGACGCACGGTCTGGGGGTGGAGATGCAGGGCCCGGCCGATCGCAGCGGCATTGCCGCCGTGCTGAACGTAGGCCAAGGCCGTCGCCTCCATTCGAGCTCGCGCGCCCGGCGTCAGATCGATCAGCGGCGCGAGCCGCTTGTTCCGGATCGCGCCGACCGCTTTCGCCCCGTTGAGAAGGAGGATCGCACCCAGGTGCTCGTCGGCCCGGATCAGACCGGTGTCCGGCTGGACGCCGGCGGCGGTCAGCGCATCCACCGCAAGTTGCCGCGAACGGCCGAGGTCAAGAGGGGGAACGGTCGGTCCGACGACCGCTTGGGCACGCTCCCCGATCCGACGCAGCTCAGCATGCCTGCCGGGTCCGTCGGGGTCGGGCACGACCAGGCAAACGAGGTCGTCGCTGACGCTGACGAGGGCATCGAGCGGAAAGCGTGAGCGCACCCGCGCCAAGTCGGACTGGCGCAGCAGGACCGCCGTCGCGGTCTTCGGCCACGGCCAGCCCGCCTCTTTGGCTGTGGACCTCGCCGCCTCCTCGCGCGGCGGCGGCTCAGAGACCAAGGACAGCGCAAGTTCCCGGCGCCGGCGTTGACGATCGTCCTCGCGCTCGCGCAGGGCCCGGGCGAAACCCTCGACCGAATGCCCGGCGAGTTGGTCGATGTAGGCGAAGATCGACTCCGCGAGGAGGCTGAGCGTTCGCACGTCGAGATCCGCCTCCTGGGCGGCGGCGGAGAGGCGCCGCCAGGAAACCCTCGCCCCGACGCGGTAGGCGGCCTGGAGCGAGTCGAGCGTCCGGCCTTGACGGAACTCACCTCGGCCCAGGGCCGTGTAGACGTCACTTCCGGCGCGGCCCGCGTCGGGGTTGCGGATCAGCGCCACGAACCGGCTCAGTGCTTCGCCGACTCCCGTCTGGATGCCGCGTCCGAAATCGCCCTCGAGCGGTCGGGCGTATTCGGGGACTTCGGCTGCGATGGCGCTCAGGATCTCGGCTGCGACGGCGTCGAGCTCAGGCTCGATCACTGCGGCGACGCTGGCGGGCAGTTCACGCCACGGTTCGTTCGCGATTGTCATCTAGATGAGTAAATCATCCGATCAAGACGTGTGTTCTGCGCCAGAAACTATCGTAGACACACACCTACCTTGAGCCCATGCACCAGATGTCAAAGATCGAGAAGACAGTCAACCTGGGCGCCGTCGTCGTCCCGTTTCTGGCGACGATCGCCGCCGTGGTCCTGCTCTGGGGCGACCTCGTGAGCGCCCGCGACCTGGCGATCATGGGCGTGATGTACCTCCTGACCGCCACGGGAATCACGGTCGGATTCCATCGCCTGCTGACTCACCGTTCATTCGAGACGCCGAAGTGGCTCGAGTACACCTTCGCCGTCCTCGGCTCGATGGCCGTCCAGGGCCCGGTCAACTCGTGGGTCGCCGATCACCGCAAGCACCACGCCTTCACGGACCGGGACGGCGATCCCCATAGCCCGCACGTAGGTCACGGCGAAGGAGTCGGCGGGGTCTTCGCCGGTCTCTGGCACGCGCACACCGGCTGGCTTCTGTCCGAGCATGGGCGAGCGGACTGGGCCAGGTATGCGGCCGACCTCAACGAGGACTCCGGCATGCGCTGGATCAGCCGCAACTTCGAATGGGTGGTCCTCGCCAGCCTGGCGCTGCCGGCGCTGATCGGATTCGCGCTGACCGGCACCGTCCTCGGTGCCCTGACCGGCCTGCTCTGGGGTGGCCTCGTGCGGATCTTCCTCGTCCACCACGTCACTTGGAGCGTCAACTCCGTTTGTCACTTCGTCGGCACGCGCCGGTTCGATGTCGAAGACGAGTCGCGCAACGTCTTCTGGCTGGCGCTGCCGTCCCTCGGGGAGGCCTGGCACCACAATCACCACGCCTTCCCGCGGTCCGCTCGCCATGGGCTCCGGCGCTGGGAGCTCGACCCCTCGGCGGCGATCATCGCCGGCCTCGAGCGAGTCGGGCTGGCGCGGAACGTGGTCCGGATCAGCCCGGAGCGTCAGGCCGAGCGAACTGCTCCCGCCGGTCGGCGCACTCGCAATGAAGGCGTCGGCGGTTCGCCGCCCGTCGGCGCTCAGGAGTAGGCCCTGGGGGAGCGGACCTGCCGGCGACCGGCGGCCCAATCACCCAGACTGGGGGATGCAGCTCGGCGAACACGTGCGAGTGTCTCAGTCGTCCGCATCCATGCGCATGCTCGAAGGAGTAATCGATGAAGCAAGAGGTCGCCGCCCATCCAACGGTCGAGGAGCGGGCCGAGGTCGGCCGGGCCGCGCGTTCGGAGGCACCCCGCAGCTCCCATGCGACCTGGGAGCCGCCGCCGGACCGGCGCGATCCGGTGGATGTGCTCGAGGATCAGGCGGCGACTCGGGTTCCGGAGCTGGTCCCGCTCCGCTACGGCCGGATGCTGGCCTCGGCATTCACCTTCTATCGGGGCGCAGCCGGGCTGATGGCCGCCGACCTTGACGCAACGCCGAGCAGCGGACTCCGCACCCAGCTCTGCGGCGACGCTCACCTCTCGAACTTCGGGGTGTTCGCCGCGCCGGACCGGGGTCTCGTGTTCGACGTCAACGACTTCGATGAGACCCTGCCGGGCCCGTTCGAGTGGGATCTGAAGCGACTCGCAGCAAGCTTCGCGATCGCCGGCCGCGATCGCGGCTTCTCCAAGAAGCAGCGAAAGCGCATCAACCTCGAGGTCGGCCGGGCCTACCGCGACGCGATGCGGGGCTACGCCGAGGCGGGAAACCTCGACCTCTGGTACTCCCGCATCAACGTCGACGACATTCTCGCGGGCGCAGCGATCGAGGGGACGAGGAAGCAGCTGAAGCGAGCGGAGAAGAACCTCGCCAAGGCCCGGGCGAAGACGAGCCTCAGGGCCTTCGACAAGCTGACCGAGACCGTCGACGGCGAGACGCGGATTCGCAACGATCCGCCGGTGATCGTCCCGATCGAGGAACTGCTGCCGGCGAAGCAGCATCGGAAGATGGACGAGACGCTGAGGACGCTCATCCGCTCCTACCGCTCGACACTCCCCGCCGATCGCCGCCGCCTGCTCGAGCGGTTCCGGTACGTCGATGCCGCCCGTAAGGTCGTCGGCGTCGGCAGCGTCGGCACTCGCGCCTGGGTGATGTTGATGCTCGGCCGGGACGGAGACGACCCGCTGTTTCTCCAGTTCAAGGAGGCCGAAGCGTCGGTGCTCGAGCCGTTCCTCGGCGAGAGCGAGTACGACCAGCACGGTCAGCGGGTCGTCGAAGGCCAGCGCCTGATGCAGGCCGCAGGCGACATCATGCTCGGCTGGGTGCGAACGAGTGACGTGGACGGCATCGAGCGCGACTACTACGTCCGCCAACTCTGGGATTCGAAGGGGTCGGCACTGGTCGACAAGATGGACCCCTCGGCCCTCGCCTATTACGCGCAGGTCTGCGGCCGAACGCTGGCCCGCGCCCATGCGCGCGCCGGCGACGGCGTCGCGATCGCCTCCTACCTCGGCCGCGGCGACTCCTTCGACCGCGCCCTCGCAGGCTTCGCGGAGCTCTACGCAGATCAGAACGAGCGCGACTACGCGGCTGTGGTCGAGGCCGCGGAGTCGGGCCGGATCGAGGTCGAGACGGACGCCTGACGCCGGCGCGGGTGAGCGGGTGTGTCAGTCGCTCCCGCGGCGAAACTGCTCAAGCCGGAGCTCAGCTCTCGGGGATGCTCCGAAGCAGGTCTTCCTGCGGAGCAGGTAGACCGATTGGCGACACGAACTGTCTTCCATGGTCGTCTCGGCTTCGCTCATGTTCAGGCGGTTCATGCGTGCACTGAAGCACGCGATGCGGGAGGAGGACTTCGCACCGGTGCTGGCTGCGGCCGCGTTCCTGATCGCGCTCGGAACGATCACCTACACCCTCGGCAATGGATGGAACGTCGCCGAGGGCTTCTACTTCTCGGTGGCGACGCTGACCACCGCGAGCATCGCAAATCCGGATCTCGTGCTCGACGAGCCCTGGATGGAGCTGTTCACGGCCTTCTACATCCTGATCGGGATCGGGATCCTCGTCGAGGTCGTCCGCCGCCTGGGCACCGCTTTCGTCGAGGTCCGGCAACAGGACAGGACTCCTTAGCCGCTCGTGGCCGTTCCACCTCGCGTGGGTGCAGGGGATGCGCGCTAGGGGATGGCGGAGGAACCACTTGGGTCTGGGCCGCTGCCGCCGACGACCGGGTCGAGCTCGTCGCCGAAGGCGCGCCGGCGGGCATCGATCGAGAGCATGAAGACCTGGGCGACGACGACCGCCACGACGACGAGCGCCATCGCTCCCGGCCCCGACTGCGCGGTGAGCAGGATCACGACGACACAGGAGGCGAGGGGCAGGCCGAGGACCGCGACCGTCGCCGCCGCCATGCAGACCGCGATGGCGGGGGTGGTCGACATTCCGGGCAGCTCGGCGGCGATGATTCCCGCGGCCGCTCCGAGGAACAGCGCCGGGAACGTCGGGCCGCCGCGGAAGCTGCCGAGCGACAATCCGTAGGCGAGGCCCTTGAACAGGAGCAGCAGGACAAGCGTGCCGATCGCGTAGGTGTCCGGGTTCGCCGCGAGGTCGGGGAGCGCGTCCTGCCCGGACAGGAGCACCGCGACCGGGCTCTCGTTCGTTGTCAGTGCGAACAGGGACGCGAAGCAGGCGATCAGGACCCCGGCGGCTACGGCGACCGGTACGGGACGGTTCTCCGCCGCCCGCTTGGTTGCGCGCCCGAGCCCGAGCACGAGTTGCGCCCCGACCGCGACGAGCATGGCCAGCGGGATCGTCCAGGCGAGCTCCGGGATCGTCGGCTGGTCGAACGCGGGCAGCTGGAGCGCGCCGAGGGAGTAGTCGCTGGAGCTGAGCCCACTGAGGCTGCCGATGCCGATCGAGACGAGGCTGCCGATGCCGGCGGCGAGCAACCCGGGCAGCAGCACGATCCGCTGCTTGACGCCGCCGATGCCGGCCGCCTCGATGACGATCACAGCAGCGATGATCGGCGAAGTGAACAGGAACGAGACCGCGGCGAAGCTGCCCGCCGCCGCGACGACCATGAGCGCCTGCTCCGGGACGTCGCTGCGGGCGCGGCGCACGAGTGCGACCCCGAGCCCGGAGCCGAGCGCGATCAGCGGCGCCTCGGGACCGAGCACGAAACCGAGGCCGATCGTCGCGACGCCGGCGATGGTCACGCCGATCAGGGTCAGCCCCTGCGGGGTGGCTCCCCCGGTCTGGAGGCCGTCGGCGGGGACGTGACCTCCTCGGCCCGGAAGCCGGGCGATCGCCAGGCCGACGATGAGGCCGGCGAGCCCGAGGACCACCAGCAGGTACCAGAACGGCGGATCGCCGGATCCGAGGTCGTCGGGAATCGTCTCGAACAGGAGCTTCTGGAGCTGGTAGGTGCCCTCGAGAAAGCACCACGCGGCAATCGAGACGACGACGCCGACGATCGATGCCAGAACGAGCAGCCCGATGAACGAGCGGCTACGGATCAGCGCATTGGCCTCATCGATCGTCGGCTCGTGCTCGGGCGTCTCGGTGCTTTCGTTCATCTCGCAATCCTCGTTCGGAACTGTCGGCTCTGCATCCTCCCGATCGGATGAGGTCGCGTCCAGCGAGATTTCCAGAGGATCGCGGGCGCGCGCAGAGAATCAACAACGATGAAGTCCGTTCATCCTTCCGGGAACCCGCGAACGGAGCGCTACCTGGAGCGCCGCATGGAGAAGAAGGGCTTCCGCCCGCGATTCGCCGCCGCGGTGATCTCGGCCGTCTGGGTGGTTGCGATCTTGGTGTTCGGGATCGTCGAGCACCTCGTCGATCCTGAGACGTTCGACAACGTCTGGCTGGGGATGTGGTGGGCGACCGAGACCGTGACCACGGTCGGATACGGGGACGTCGTGCCCGAGCAGACGGCCGGCAAGGTGATTGCGACGGTCCTGATGGTCGGCGGCCTGTCGCTGTTCGCGGTCGTCACGGGGACGATCACGAGCCTGTTCGTGCAGCGCGCCCAGGCTCAGGCGCAGCAGGAGGAGCGCGACGAGTTGAAGAGCACGCTTCTCGGTCTGCAATCGGAGCTCGCGGCCGTCCGCGAGCAGTTCGGTCGCCTCAGCGAAACCGACGACTGAGGCCGCGCACCGAGGGCGAAGCCGCCCGGAGCTCCGTCGGGGCCGGGGTGAGATGCTTGGCCGGTGGCGAACCGAGGAGACCTGACCTTCGGCGGCACCTGGCCGTATGAGCCGAACTGGTTCGATACCGGCGACGGCAGGATCCACTTCATCGACGAGGGGCCCCACAACGGCCAGACGGTCGTTCTCGTTCACGGTAACCCGACCTGGGGCTACCTCTACCGGAGCTTCGTCGATCCGCTGGTCGCCGCCGGTTGCCGGGTGATCGTTCCCGATCACCTCGGCTTCGGTCGCTCCGAGAAACCGTCGGCAGCGAGCGCGTACGCACTCGGGCGCCATGTCGAGCGCATGCAGGCCCTGCTCGACCGGCTGGATCTCAGCGACGTCGTGCTCGTCCCGCACGACTGGGGAGGCCCGATCTCGCTGCCGTGGGCGGCGCGGAGAAACGAGCGGGTGGCGGGGGTTTTCGTCCTCAACACGCTGGCCCACGACGTCGGCCCTCTGCCCGGCGGAGTCATGGTTCCAGCGGTCCTCCGTCTGATCCGCCTGCCCGGAGCCGGCGAGGTCGTGGTCCAGGGCGCCGACGGCCTGAAGACCGCCATGTTCAGGTTGGCGATCGAGCGAACCGCGGCGTTGAGCGCCGACGTCCGGCGGGCCTACCGCGACGTGCATCGCGGCTGGGGCGAGCGCGCGGGAATGCTCGCGTTCGCCAGGCAGCTTCCCGTCGGCGGCGGAGGCGAGGTCAACGCGATCAACCGGGAGACCGAGATCGGACTACGTCGCAACCTCGAGGACAAGCCGGTCCGGATCGTCTGGGGGCTGAGGGATCGCGTCCTCTCCTCGGAGCTGATCGCCGAAGCGTGGACGAAGACCTTTCCGCAGGCCGAGGTGGTGCGGCTACCCGAGGCGGGGCATTTCCTTCAGGAGGACGATCCGGGTCGGGTCGTCGACGAGCTTCTGGACTTCCTGTCGAGCATCTGAATCCGCCGTTTCGCCAGATGGCGGAGCGACCGCCTGCCGACCCGGTGGGGAAACCTCGCTTCGGGGCTGGGCCCGGGGCCGGTCATCGGGGCGGCTCCTCGAATGCCTCGTCGACGTCATAGCCGAGGGCGAGTGCAAGCTCCGGGGCCGCTGACACGATCCGGGCGGTGCCGACGATCGGCGCGATCGCGATCAGGACGCCGAGGATGTCATCGGCCGTCGAGCCGGACGCCAGCGCCGTCTCGACGCCGGCTTGGTAGGAGCTCGGGGCGGCGTCGAGGGCGAGCAACGATGCCAGACGCACCAGGGCATATTCGCGAGGGCCCAGCTCGGACGCCGAGAGCGTGTCCACGTCGATTCCGAACACTCCCCCGATCAGCTGCTCGTCGTTGAGCGCCAGACTACGCAGCCGGTCTTCGTAGCCGGGCATCTCCGCCTAGCCCCTTCGGTCCTGAGGGCGAAATCGCGGGCGCGGGTCGTCGAGCTTGTCGGAGTCCTCCATTGCCCGATGAGACCGCACGCCCGCGGATCCGACATCGTCCCGATGGCATGAACCGGTCGATCTAGAGCAGGCCGAGCTTGCGGGCCTGCTCCACGGCCTCGGTCCGGGAGCTGACCTCGAGCTTCCTGTAGATCGAGGTGGCATGGGACTTGATCGTGTAGCGGGACAGGTGGAGCTGCTCGCCGATCTCCGGAAAGGTCCGTTGCGTCGCCAGAAGGGGAAGGATCCGCAGCTCCGCTGCGGTCAGGGTCGAGCTGCCGGGGGCGACGTCTCGCACCGAGTCGAGTGTGGTGCGGATGCCCTCGATCCTCTCCTCCAGCGCCCCGAAGTCCCGCCCGTAGCGCCGGAGGACGTCGATCTCGCGCAGGATCGTTCTCGCGCCCGCGGGGTCCGCGAGTGCGACGTAGGCGCCGGCCAGCTCGACCCGCAGCTGCAGCGAGAAGGCCGCGAGGACATGGGTGAGGCGCGGCCGCAGGGTCTGGGCATTGGCGAGCAGTTGCTCGGCTGCTTCCAATTCCGATCGGTGTATTGCGACCCTTGCGGCAACGGCATAAACGAGCGCGTTCGGCGGGTAGCCCTGCATCCGGGATCTCACGACCGTCGCGACCGCACGGTCGGCGAGGTCCTTGGCCGCGTCCCACTCCTCCGCTCTGATCGCGATCGCAGCGCGCTCGGCGAGGGCTAAGGAGACTGCGTTCCACCCTCCGCGAACGGTGCCCGATTCGATTGCCCGGTCGAACAGCTCGTCGGCCTCGGCGTCCTCGCCGTTGACCGTCAGCGCCATTCCGAGCATCAGCGTCATCGTGGTGCGCCATGGGTTCGAAGCGGGCAGCGCATCGAACGCCGATCTCGACGCCTCGAGCATCTCAGCCGCGCCGCGTTCGCAGCGCATCGCCCGCAGCAGTGACAGCAGGCACGATTCGACCGTCTCGCTCTCGCTCGTGGAGCCTTCGCCGGCGGGACTCAACCGCTGTGCGGCCAGCGCCATCCAGTGCTCCGCCCGATCGGCGGACCCCCGGAGGGCGCTGAACCAGGCGGCCGAGGCCGCCAGGCCCGGTATCGCCTCCATCCCGCCGTTCGCATCGAGCCAGTCGAACCACCGCTCGACGGTGGCCGCGCGCCCACGCTGGTACTCGCTCTGGGCGTGAGCGAAGACGAGCGCCGAGACGCGCTCGATGTCGCCGGCCTCCGCGGCGTATGAGACGGCGACCTCGGGGGCGTCGTGTTCGGCGCTCCAGTCGGCCGCACCGGCGAGCAGCGAGTCGGCCAGCCCCGGGTGACGCTGATCCAGCTCCCAGCGAAGGGCCTCCCTGAACAGACGGTGGTAGCGGTACCAATCGCCGCTGTCGTCGAGTTCGGTCAGAAAGAGCTGTGACCGGTTCAGCTTGATGAGCATCTCCGCGCTCCCGTGCTCGCCGAGAACGGCGTCGCACAGGGGCGCCGAGATTCGCTCGAGAACCGACGTCCGGACGAGGAAGTCGACCTCCTTTTCCGGGAGGCGGTCGAGAACCTCGGACCGGACGAGGTCCCTGATGATCTCCGCATCTCCCCGAACTCCCGCCGTCGCCCGCCGCGCGTCTCCGTCCTGGCCGGCGAGCGCGGTGACGTAGAGCCCGGCGGCCCAGCCTTCCGTGCTTGCAACCAGATCCGCGGTCCGATCGGCCGATGTCTCCGTGGAGCTGTTCGCGAACAGCTGCTCGGCCTCGGATTCGCTCATCCGCAGTGCGTCGGAGTCGATCTCGAGTGCGGTGGCGCGGGTCCTGAAAGACGCGGTCGTCACCGGACGTCCCTGACCGCACAGCACCAGGCGTAGCCCCGGGGGGCGATGGCGCACCACCGAGTCGACTACCTCGAGGCAATCCGTGTCCGTGAGCTCCTGCAGCTCGTCGATCACGAGCACGCCGCGCGGGCCCGCGTCGTCGAGAGCCCCGAGGAGCCGGGGCAGGAGGGTACCGATCACCGGCGATTCGGAATCCGACAGCTGGTCGAGGATCCGCGGTGCCAGCGGGGCCATCTCGGCCACCGCGGCGGCCAGGTAGGTCATCAGCGTGACCGGGTCGTTGTCGTGCCGGTCGAGGGTCAGCCAGGCGAAGTCGCGGCCGCTGCTCCGCGCCCACTGCGCCAGCAGGGTCGACTTTCCGTAGCCGGACGGGGCGGACACGAGAACCACATCGTCGTCATCGCCTTCTCGCAACCGCTGAAGGAGCCGCTCCCTCGGCACCTCCCAGCGATAGGGCTGTGCCGGCCGGAGCTTCGAGGTCAGCAGGCCGTTCATCCACGCAGGACCCTATTGCCATGGGAACCGATCGAGTACCGATCCAGGTAACCCGATTCGTACCATCGGGATGATGTCGGCGGGGTCAGGCCGGGCTAGCTTCACCTCCCATGAGCTCAAAGACTCGTCAATGGGAGCAGATGGGAGCCGTCAGCGGGCTGTTCGCCGCCCTGCTTTTCGTGGCAGCGTTCATCATCTTCCTCAAGACCGATCCGAGCGGCGGCAACACGCCGCGCCTGCCTAACGTTGGTAACGCGGAGGCAGCTTCTGCGTTCGTCGCCTCCCATCTCAACGGGATCAAGGCCCAGGTGATGCTCAACAGCATCGGCCTGATCGTCTTCCTCTGGTTCCTCGGAACCCTCTGGTCGGTGCTTCGGGCGGTCGAGTCGGGTCCGGCTCGCGGCTCCGCCATCGCATCGGCGGGTGCGATCACCGGCGTTGGATTGACGCTGGTCGGACTCGTGCTGATGGGGACGAGCACCCTGGCGGCGACGATCACGCAGGGGGAGAACGTGGCGACGCTCTATGCGGCTTCGTCGCTGGCCCTCGCGTTCGGCGGCGGGGCTTTCGCTGTCTTCTTCCTTGGGGTCGCAGAGGTCACCCTGCGGGCCGGCGGGCTCCCGAAGTGGCTCGGATGGCTGGCGCTGGTAGCGGCGGCCGTCTCGGTTTTCGGCTTCGTCACTCCCTACGCGCAGACCGGGATCTTCAACCCGGCAACTGGCGCGCTCGGCTTCTACGGGCACTACGTCGCCTTCATCGTCTGGGTGCTTCTGGCGAGCGGCACGATGGCGCTCGCTCAGCACCGCCGCGGGCGTGAGCGGGCAACTCCCGACGCCTCGCCCCCAGCCGCCACCTCCGAAGGAGCAGCATCGTGAAGCGCATCTGGCACATCGTTCGGCCGTTTCTGGCGGTGATCTTGGTCCTCGCCGGCCTGCTGGCGCTGATCCTGATCCCGGCACTCTCGACCTCCAAGGACGTCGCGAAGAACTTCACGGCACTCTCGGGCGCCGCGCAGAACGTGACCCCGAGCGAACAGCAGACGCTCGCTCCGCTGCCCGGCGACACGAGCCTGTACGCGAAGGAACAGAAATGCCAGGAGGGAGTCTCGACGCCGGGCTACTTCTCCGCGCTCAACGGCGCCGAGCTGACCGACTCGACGCGGAGCGCGGTCTTCGAGTGCGCCGATTTCCTTGGCTCACTGACCGAGCCGAACGTCGTCTACACCCACAAGGCCGAGGGCAACTACCCCAACGTCTACTACGTCAACAACGACGGCCCCAACGGCATGTACGTGGCGGGCGGTGGGCCGGCCAGCACGGGGCGCATCACCGACGGTCCCTACGTGGCCAAGATCGACCCGATCAGCGGGCAGCAGGTGTGGAAGACGAACCTCGACAACCTCAACGTCAGCAACATCTTCGTCGGCGGCAACAACCTCAACATCCTCGCCGACGGGAACATCGTCGTCGCATGGAGCCACAAGATCGCCCTGCTCGACCGCAACACCGGCGCGATCATCAAGCAGCGAAACCTGCCTTCCCCGGGTCCGGTCAAGCCGGAGGACCTCAACTACAAGGAACTGACCGTCGCCCCGGACGGCACGATCATCCTCCGCAGCCAGAATCGGCCCGAAAACTGCAACCAGGAGGGCGGCGGCGGCCTGGTCGGCTGCTCGCAATCCGCCGGTGGGCCCGAGCAGAAGCCCTCGGCCATGCTCGCAATCGACCCCGCCACGCTCGAGATCTACGACAAGCTCGTGATGCCCGAGGACTCGGCGACGCCGACGATCATCGCCCCCTACCAGGGCAAGATCGCGATCTATTCCGCCATGCTCAAGAACGCGTACCGCACCTTCTGGGACCCGGACACACAGCAGCTCACCATGGACAAGTCGTGGGTCGCGAGCTACCTGGAGAAGGGCCAGACCGTTGGCGACGCCCCCACCTACATGGGCAACTGGATCGTCATTCAGACCAACGGCATCGGTAGCAGCACGAAGGCCTCGTCGCTCGCCGCGATCAACGTCGACGATGCGTCCGACATCCAGACGGTGTTCCCGTTCGGGCAGCTCGAGTCGGGGCAGAAGAGCTTCGCCCCGCCGAAGCCCCAGGGCGACCTCGACAACGACATGGTCTACTCGGCCGACGGCGGGATCGGCAAGATCGCCGGCATCCACCTGGACCAGAGCACCGGCAAGATGACGACGAAGTGGACCGTCGACAGCCGCAGCTTCGAGTTCCAGCCGCTGTTCGGCACGGCAGAAAACCGGATCATCGTCACGACCGAATGGAATCCGGACGCGCCGGCGGGAGAGCTCGCGACAGGCAGCTACACCCAGCGGGTCGTGTGGCGCGACGCCGCCACCGGCAAGCCGATCGCCACGTCTGACTACCTGCCCCCGATCGGGCTCAACGGGCTCGTTGCTCCCACCTACGGTGGCCGCTTCGTCTACCCGGCTCAGTCCTCGGGATCGCTGTACTTCCTGCAGCCGATGCCGGCGTCCTCGCAGCCGCCGGTTCCGACGGCGACCGAGGGCAGCACCGGCGATTAGGCGTCTAGAGGAGGCCGAGGTCGCGGGCCCGCTCGACCGCCTCGGCCCGTGACGTGACGTCGAGCTTGCGATAGATCGCGATCGCCTGCGACTTGACCGTGTGGCGGCTCACGAACAGCCGCTCGCCGATCTCGGGAAACGACAGGTGTGTCGGCAGCAAGGGGAGCAGCCGCAGCTCAGCCCCGGTCAGCGTCGAGACGCCGGGAGCCGTGGTGTGCATCTTGTCGAGCCGGCGTCGCAGTTCCTCGGCCTGCTCGGCCAGCACGCCGGGCTCCGGCATCGGACGCATCAGCGCGCCGACCTCGCTGAGGAGGGTTCGGGCGCCGGCGGCATCTGCGAGGGCGACGTAGGCGCTTCCGAGTTCGAGCCGCGTCTGAACGGCGACGGGCCTGAATGCGCGGGTCAGGTTCGGGCGCAGCACCTGCGCCTGCGTGAGCAACCCGGAGGCGAGCTCATGCTCTCCGCGGCGCACGGCCAGGCGAGCACCGACGCCATAGAGGAGAGCGTTCGGCGGGTATCCCTCCGTTCTCGACCGGCGCACGAAGCCCTCTCCCTGCTCGACGAAAGCCTCGACGTCGGCCCAGTCATCGCGCGCCGCCGCGAGGACGGCGCGTTCCGCAAGTGCGAGAGATCCCGCGTTTGCGGCGCCCGTCGACTCGGCGGATTCGCCGATCACCGACAGCAGGTCGTCTGCTTCCGCGGTGCGACCTTCGAGGATCCGGACCAGGGCCAACATGAATGCGGCGGTCGACCACCAGGGACCCGAACGAGCGAACGTTTCGACGGTGGCCTCGGCGGCGGCGCTGAGCTCGCCGAGCGAGCG
Source organism: uncultured Conexibacteraceae bacterium (assembly GCA_963784885.1). GTDB lineage: Bacteria > Actinomycetota > Thermoleophilia > Solirubrobacterales > 70-9 > RHKX01. The sequence goes on along the minus strand of CAWATA010000006.1, from coordinate 250,222 downwards.
CTCGGCCCGGGCCACCGAGATCAACCCCAGCCAGCCATCGATCCGGCCCCCGTGCTCTGCGGCCGCGTCAGCCTCGGCGGCAACCGCGATATCGCGCCAGCGATCGGCGCGGTCGGTCCCTCCACGCAGCGTGCTGTACCAGGCCCCCATCACCGCGATCATCGGATCGAGCTCTCCCTCGGCGTCGAGCCAGTCGAGCCAGCCGTCCACGGTCACCGCCTTGCCCCGGCGGTACTCGGTCTGGGCGTGGGCCAGGACCAGATGGCCCATCCGGCGCCGGTCGCCGGCGGCCTGTGCATAAGCGATCGCGTCGTCGACCTCGCCGTGGTCGCTGGACCAATCGCAGGCACGCCGAAGGAGCTCCCCTACCCGGCCGGGCGCCGAGCGGTCGAGCTCGGCCCTGAGGGCCTCCCTGAACACGCGCTCGTAGCGAAACCACTCGCCGAGTTGATCGAGCGGCACGATGAACAGCCCCGAACGTTCGAGCGACGCAATCATCGAGGCGGATCCGGTCGACTCGAGAACGTCATCGCACAGCCCTCCGCAGATCCGATCGAGCACCGATGTCTCCACGAGAAAGCTGAACTGATCGGGGGGAAGCGTCGCCAGGATCTCCGTCCTGATGAAGTCCGCGATGAACCGGCTGTCGCCCCGGAACGCATCTGAGGCGCTGGCGATCGCGCCGCCGGCGCTGAACGCGAGCGTGCCGAGGTAAATGCCGACGGGCCACCCCTCGGTCCGGTCGACCAGGTCCCCGAGTTCGTCTTCGCTGAATTCGGCCCCGAGTCCTGCGACGACCCCTGCCGTTTCCTCCCGGCTCATCCTCAGGCTCTCGGGCCCGATCTCGAGCAGCGCCCCGCGGGACCTGAGTGCCGGTATCCGGCGCGAGGACTGTACGCGGCCGGAGATGATGGCTTGAGACCCAGGCGGCAGAGCGGCCACGAGTTCGTCGAGTGCGTCGATGCAGCGCCGGTCGACGAGCTCTTGAACGTCGTCGATCACGAACAGGAACGGCTGCTCAATCGAGGCGATCCGAGCGCTCAGCAGCGGTACCAGCCGTCCTTCGACCGACGCTCCCGCCGTGGTGATCTCGGCGATGATGCCGGTATCGAGGTCGGTCGCCTCGCCGAGTGCCCTCGCGACGCATGCGAGCAGCAACACCGGATCGTTGTCGCGGGCGTCCAGCGTGAGCCAGGCGCAGGGTCGCGTGGACCGACCTGCGTGCTGACCAAGCAGCGTCGTCTTTCCGAAACCCGCGCCGGCGGTCAGCAGGATGACATCGAGATCCCGTGCAGCCTCGAGGTCCGCGAGAAGGTCGGAGCGTTCGATCTCGGGCTTCAGCCGTGGAGGTGCCTCGAGTTTGGTCCTCGGGAACTCGAGGGTTGCACCGGCGGGTGGAACACCCGACCTGGAGGTTTCCGAACCGGTCGGCGGCCTCGTCACCGGGGTCGGATCCAACATTCCCCTCGAGCCTAACGACAATCGTCGAGTCCCGAAGCCGATTTCATCCCTCAAGGATGATGTGCCCGCATCTGCGGCGATCTATGTTCGCGATCATGATCGAACCAGAACGTCGCTGGAGCGAGATGGGCGCCGCCGCCGGCCTGCTCGCGGCCCTGCTCCTGCTCGCTGGGCTCGTGATCTCGCTGGTCACCGGGCCGGCCGGGGATCCGTCGCCGCCCAACGTCAACGACGCGCAGTTCTACCCGGCGTTCCTTCAGGCCAACCTCTCCTCGGCGAGGATCGTGATCCTCTTCCAGTCCCTCGGGATCGCCCTGTTTCTGTGGTTTCTGGCGGCACTGTGGCGCGACCTGCGCGAGGCCGAGGGTTTGGAGTCCCGCGGGGCCACGGCCGCGCTCCTCGGTGGCGTCGGTGGCTCCGTTCTGACGTTGTCGGGGATCGCGTTGCTGGCAACCGCCGGCCTGTCGACGAGCCCGGCGCAGGCCGACGTCGTCCCCGCGCTCTACGTGGCCGCGGCGTTGCTGACGGCTCTCGGCATGGGCGTCTTCTCGATCTTCTTCTTCGCGGTCGCCAAGGTGATCCACGAGACCGGCGCGCTCAATCGCTGGCTCGGTTGGCTCGCGTTCGCGGTCGGCCTGCTCGCCGTCTGCGGATTCATGACGCCCTTCTTCGCCGCGAACGTGCTCAACGCGGCGACGGGTCTGCTCGGCCACTGGCTCGGGTCCGGCGGTTTCGTCCTTTGGCTGGCGTTGGCCAGCGCGGCGCTGACCCTCGCACAGCGCCGCGACAACAGGTCTCCGGCCGACCGGACAGCCCAGGCAGCGGATGGAGGCAAGGCATGAGGCACGCACTGCACGTGATCTGGAGGGTCATCAAGCCGCTCGGCGCGGTGGTGATCGCGCTCGTCGTCCTCCTGCTCGCCATCCTGATACCGACGCTCTCGGGTGAGGAGGGCGACGTCAAGAACAACCTCGCCGGCACCGTCGTCGATTCGGAGGCCACCACCGGCCCGATCGTCGGCGACCAGAGCTTGTTTCCAAGCGAGACGAAGTGCATCGAGAACTACGCGTCCGACCCGGCGAACAACTACGTGGGCTACTACCCGGCGATCGGCGCTCCCGAGCACACCGACAACGTCCGCAGCGGCGTCCAGCCGTGCGGGCATTTCACCGGCTCGCTGAGCGGCGACAACCAGGTCTTCAAGTACCAGTCCGAGACCACGTATCCGGGCGGCATCGGCCTCGTCGTCTTCGACGGCCCGAACGCCGGCTACCTCTGGGCCGGTGGAATCGTTCCCGGCGGCACCCAGTACGTCTCGAAGTTCGATCCTTCGACCGGCAAGGAGATCTGGCGCACCTACCTGGAGAACGTCAACATCTCCGGCCAGTGGTTCGCGCTCGGGAGCCTCGCGATCATCAAGGACGGGACGCTCGTCGCCGCTGCCGGCCACACCTTCTGGAAGCTCGCCCGAAACAACGGCGAGCTGCTGGCGGCGAAGAAGCAGCCGATCGTCGGCACGCCGGCGAAGGACCACAACTTCGACGGGATGGTCGTGGCGCCGGACGAGCAGGGCACGCTGCTGATGAAGTCCCAGACCCGTTCGGTTGGATGTCCGACGCAGACCAACAACGCGATGTCGTCGTGCCCGGCCGATTACGGGCCGGCCCCGAAGAGCAACTTCGTCGCGGTCGATCCGAACACGCTCGAGAACCTCGACTCGATCGAGATCAACCAGAACGTGACCGCGCGGACGGTCGCGGTCGAGCACGACGGCAAGATCTACATGTACGGCAACGGCGCCAAGAGCCTGGTGCGAATCGTCTGGGACCCGCAGACCGAGACGCTGAAGCAGGACAAGTCCTGGCAGCCGAAGGTCATCCTCAAGGGCCAGACCGGCGGGGCCTCGCCGGTGATGATGGGCGACTGGGTGATCGCGAACAGCAACGCGAACCCCTCCGAGAAGGCGCCGCAGTGCCTGTTCGCGGTCAGCCAGGATGACCCGACCGACACCCACAAGGTCTGCCCGTGGGGCGAGTCGTTCCCCGTCGACTCCGGTGCCACCATGTCGGAGACCCCAGCCGCTCCGGGCGCCGACCTCGAGAACAATCTGATCTTCGCGCAGGACTACTTCCTCAAGGGCGTCTACGCGATCCACCTCGATCAGGCGACCGGGGAGATGAAGGTTGAGTGGAGCCGTCCCGACTGGTGGACCAGCGACTACTTCTCGATGGTCGGCTCGAAGGACAAGCGGGTCCTGATGAGCCAGAACATCAGCCCCGACACCACCACCGCCGACATCGCGACCGGATTCGACTACACCGAGACCGTCCTCTGGGTCGACGAGGCGACGGGGAAGACGATCGCCGAGTCCGAGCCCGGGCCCTCAACCGCGGTCGGCAGCCTGATCAACGTCGGCTACGGCGGTCGCTACTACACGATGGGCAACGACGGGTCGCTCTTCATCTATCAGGTGATGCCGAAGTCGGGGAACTGAGCGATCCGGCCCGCTCGGCGTTCGGCTAGGTTTCGCGCGTGGAAGTGGAGACCCCCGAAGGGGACCGGAGCGGGAACGGCGCGGTTCACAGCCGAGTCGAGCTGTTCGCGACCATCCTGCTGGCGGTCGCCGCGATCGCAACTGCCTGGAGCTCCTATCAATCCGCCCGCTGGAGCGGCGTCCAGGCGATCGACTTCAGCAGCGCGAACGCCTCCCGCGTCGAGTCGACCCGGGCATCGACCGAGGCCGGACAGCTCGCGCAGGTCGACGTGATCACCTTCACCCAGTGGGCCGATGCCTACGCCGCCGAGGACGAAACGCTCGCCGACTTCTACTTCGAGCGCTTCCGGCCCGAGTTCAAGCCCGCGGTCGAGGCCTGGACGGCGCTGCGGCCGCTCAAGAACGCAGATGCTCCGCCGACTCCGTTCGCGATGCCCGAATACAAGCTCGCCAAGTCGGAGGAGGCGGACCAGCTTCTCGCCGAGGCGGAGGCGTCGTCGGCCGACGCGCGCGAGTCGAATCAGCGATCGGACAACTACGTCCTAGCCGTCGTCCTCTTCGCCGCCTCCCTGTTCTTCGCCGGCATCAGCACGAAGCTGTCCTCGCCCCGCCACAAGGTCTGGATCATCAGTTTCGGTTACGTCATCTTCTTCGGGACGCTGATCTGGGTCGCGACGTTCCCGATCACGATCTCGGTCTGACTCCGGGCGAGGCGCCCGGTCCGCGAACTAGGATCGCGGCGATGTCAGGGATCTCGTTCGCGTTCTTCTCGGTCGATCCGTTCCGCGGTTCGGAGGAGCCCGGCCGCGACGCGGCGTTCCTCGTCCTGCTGGCGTTCCTGATCTCGTTCCTGTTCATCCGCACGAGCGCGCGGATGATCCGGGCCCAGGTGTCGTGGTGGCCGGGCAACGTCGAGACGAGCTCGGGACTGCACATCCACCACCTGGTCTGGGGAATCTGCCTGATGACCGTCGCCGGCTTCCTCGCGTTCGCCTTTCAGACCCCCGTATCTCCCTGGTATCAGATCGCCGCACTCGCGTTCGGCTTCGGCGCCGGCCTGACGTTCGACGAGTTCGCCCTATGGGTCAACCTCAGGGACGTCTACTGGTCGAATCAGGGCCGCGTCTCGCTCGACGCGGTCGTCCTGGTGACGGCGTTCATGCTGCTGGTGGTGCTGGGGACGAAGCCGTTCGGGGTTGAGGGCAACGAGTCCCCGGTCACGACTGTGGTCGTGGTCGCACTCGACCTGGTCCTGATCGTGGTCACCTTCCTGAAGGGCAGGATCGGGCTCGGGGCGCTTGCGATCTTCATTCCCGGCCTCGGGCTCTGGGGAGCGCTGCGCCTCGGCAAGCCGCACTCGCCCTGGGGACGCCGGCGCTACTCCGGCAAGAAGCTCGAGCGCGCGCAGAAGCGCTTCCCGCCCGACTCGCTCGGGCATCGCATGCGAGACGGCTTCCTGAACGCGATCGGCGGCCGGCCCGACGCGCCGTCGCCGAAAGCTGATGGTTGACCGACTCCGCGATCGGCCGCGCCTGGACTGCGACCACGGTTGAAGGCTCCCGATGAGCTCCTCGAGCGCAGGATCGAGCTGCCCGGCGGATCGCTGAGGATCCTTCAACCCGCCGACTCGGCCGAGCTTCCCGACGACGGCGGCGTCGAGTGGGCTCCGGTCGTGCCGTACTGGTCGGTGTTGTGGCGCAGCGGCGTCGCCCTCGCCGAGGAGGCCGGGTGCTCGGAGCTGTCCGGAAGGCGGGTCATCGAGCTCGGATGCGGGCTCGGCCTGCCGAGCATCGCTGCGGCCCGCGCCGGCGCCATCGTCACGGCCGTCGACGTCGAGCCCGACGCGCTGGTGCTGCTGGAGCGGAACGCCGCCGCGAACGGGATCGAGCTGGCGACGGCATGCGTCGACTGGGCCGATCCGGCGGCGCTGCTCGAAGACGGTCGCGTGGACCTGGTCCTCGCCGCGGACGTCCTCTACGAGCCCGGCGCAGCGGCGGCGCTCGCGACGACGCTGCCGTCGTTGGCGCCGGAGGCGTGGGTCGCCGATCCGTCGCGGCCGGGCTCGCCGTCGATCTCGGAGTCGTTCCGGCTCGCGCGGCCCCCCGCCACGACCGTGCGCGGGGTCGTCTCGATCCACCGGCTCACGCTGGTTCCGGCGTAGTCCGGGACGGCCGCCGGCGGGACGGCGCGGGAAATCCGGCCTTGAGGGTCCGCGCTCGCGTTCAGGCGAGCACCGGGGACGGCATCGGCTCGCCCGCCAAGGCGGCGAGGAGGTTGTCGACGGCCATCGCCGCCATCCGCCCGCGCGTCGCGTAGGTCGCGGAGCCGATGTGGGGGACCACGGTGAGGTTGGGAGCCCCGAGCAGGGGGTGGTAGCCGGGCAGGGGCTCGGGGTCGGTGACGTCGAGGCCGGCGCCGGCGATCCAGCCTGATTCGAGCGCCCTCCGCAACGCCTCGGAGTCGACTACCTCGCCGCGCGCGGTGTTGATCAGGATCGCGCTCTGTTTCATCGCCATCAGGGCCGCCTCGTCGATCAGCCCGCGGGTCTCCGGGGTGAGCGGGCAGTGGAGGCTGACGAAGTCCGACTCGGCGAGGAGATCATCGAGCGGAACCCGGCCCGGGCCGGGCCGGCGGCCGCTGCGGAGGATCCGCATGCCGAAGCCCTCGCCGCGGCGCGCGACCGCCTCGCCGATCAGCCCGGGGCCGACGATCCCGAGCGTAGCGTCGTGGACGTCGGGACCGAGCCAGCCCGCCGGCTCCCACGTCCACCACTCGCCCTTGCGGACCGAGCCGGCCGACTCGACGATCCGGCGCGAGACTGCGAGCAGCAGGGCGAACGCGAGGTCGGCGGTCGTCTCGGTCAGAACGCCCGGCGTGTTCCCGACCGCGATGCCGCGGCTCGATGCGTAGCCGACGTCGATGTTGTCGGTCCCGACGGCGAAGTTGGCGATGGCGCGGAGGTCGGGGCAGGCGTCGATCAGGTCGCGATCGATCGCGTCGGTGAGCATCGAGAGAATGCCCTCGGCTTCCGCCGCGAGCTCGCGAAGCTCGGCCGGCGAGGGCGGCAGCGCCCCCCGCCAGACCTCGACCCGATGCGCCGCGCGCAGTCGCTCCAGCGCCTCGAAGGGAAGCTTGCGGGTGACGATGCAGCGGGCCATCGAGCCCAATCATGCCGTCAACGCGCCGCTAGCATCGCCGGCAGCTTGCCGAGCCCCGAAGACAGCACCGCGGCGGCAGCCGGCATCTCCCTCTCGGTGGTGATCGTCGCCCACGACTCCGCAGCGGCGCTGCGCCGGTCGCTGCCCGCGATCGTCTCCGAGCTGCGGGCGGGCGACGAGCTGATCGTCTGCGACAACGACTCCGCCGACGAGACCCGCGATGTGGCGGCGGAGCTGGCGCCGGACGCCCGGCTTATCGAGATGGGCGGCAACCTCGGCTTCGGCGCCGCCTGCAACCGCGGAGCCGAGGCCGCCTCTGGAGGGCTGCTGCTCTTCCTCAACCCCGACAACGTCGTCGCGCCCGGCTTTCGCGATGCGATCGAGTTGCCGGTGGCGGAGGGCAGAGGGTGGGGCGCCTGGCAGGGCCTCGTCACCGACGGGGGCGGTAGGAGGATCAACACGAGCGGCAACGTCATCCACTTCTCGGGCGTCGCCTGGGCCGGGGGAGCCGGCCGACCCTTCGCTGAGTCACCGCAGGATCCCAGGGAAGTCGGGTTTCCCTCCGGCGCCTGCCTGGCGATCCCGCGCGAGCACTGGGTGCGGATCGGCGGCTTCAGCGAGCCCTACTTCCTCTACCACGAGGACACCGACCTCGGCCTGCGGTTGCGGCTGGCCGGAGAACGGGTCGGGATCGAGCCGCGGGCCGTCTCCGACCACGACTACGACTTCGACAAGGGCTCCGGGAAGTGGCGGTACCTCGAGCGGAACCGCTGGGCGACGATCCTGCGCGACTACCCCGGCAGGCTCCTCGTCCTACTGATGCCGGCGCTGCTGGCCACCGAGCTGGCGCTGCTGGTCGTCGCCGCTGCGGGGGGCTGGCTGGGGCCGAAGCTGCGCGCGAACGCCGATGTCGTCGGGTCGCTGCCGCGGCTCCTGCGCGAGCGGCGAGCGGTGCAGGCGACGGCGAACGTCGACGCTGCGACGTTCGCCACCTGCCTGGTGGCCGAGCTCGACAGCGAGTTCCTCGGAGCGGCCGGGCGCTCCCGGGCGCTGCGGGCGCTGCTCCGCGGCTACTGGTCGCTGGTGCTGCGACTGCTCTGAGCGCGAGACTGCAGAAACCGGCCACGGGGGCCGGTTTCTGCAAGTTCGTGGCGGGACGGCCGGCTGCGGAATCCCGGCTATAGTCGCGAGCGGGGCCGTTCGGATGGGGGTCCCTTCATCCCGGCTGAAATGGCCACGGAAGGGGATGCCGTTCACGCCCAAGGACGGGCGGTGGAATCCGATCGGAGATCAATGGCCCGCCAGGCCGCCAGTCGATTCGGGACCAGGGCCCGCTGCCTCGGCGTGACGTTGATCGGTTGCTGCCTCGCCTTGCTCGGCGCCTTCTCGGCCGATGCGGATGCGTTGCCTCCGGACTTCGCCGAGACGACGGCGTTCGCGAACGTGCCGAGTCCGACGGCGATCTCGTTCTCACCCGACGGACGGGTCTTCGTCGCCGAGAAGAGCGGAATCATCGAGGTCTTCGACGGGCTCGGGGACACGACGCCGAGCCAGTTCGCAGACCTGCGGACCGAGGTCCACAACTTCTGGGATCGCGGCATCCTCGGGATGACTCTCGACCCGCAGTTCCCCTCCCGCCCCTACGTGTACGTCAGCTACACGTACGACGCTCCGATCGGCGGCTCGGCGCCGACCTGGGGCACGGCCGGAAGCGGCGGCGACGGGTGCCCGTCGCCGCCGGGAGCAACCGGGGCGGGATGCGTGGTCAGCGGCCGGCTGTCGCGGCTCACGGCGGCGGGTGACGCAGCGAGCGCCGAGAAGGTCCTGATCAACGATTGGTGTCAGCAGTTCCCGAGCCATTCGGTCGGTGACGTCGCTTTCGGGAAGGACGGCCTGCTCTACATGTCCGGCGGCGAGGGGGCGTCCTTCAATTACGTCGATTACGGTCAGACCGGCAATCCGTGTGGCGACCCACCGGGCGGCGTCGGTGGCACGCAGACGGTGCCGACGGCCGAGGGCGGCGCCCTGCGTTCGCAGGACGTACGCACGAGCGGCGATCCACTGGGGCTCAGCGGCAGCCTGATCCGGGTCGACCCGGCGACCGGCCGCCCGGTTCCGGACCTTCCCGAGGGCGCGAGCCAATCGGACCTGAATGCCGCGCGGATCGTCGCCTACGGTCTTCGCAATCCGTTCCGGATCGCGGTTCGCCCGGACACCAACGACGTCTGGATCGGCGACGTCGGCTGGGACCGGGTCGAGGAGATCGACCGGGTCGGCACCGCGTCGAGGCCGAACTTCGGCTGGCCCTGCTACGAGGGCTCCCGGAAGCCCTACGACATCGGCCTCGACCTCTGCGAGAGCCTCTACAGCGGCGGTGGTGTTACGGCGCCCTACTTCTCCTACGCCCACGACGCAAAGGTCGATCCAGTCAACGACTCCACCGTGGCCTGTCCGACGTCCAGCGGCTCGGCTGTCACAGGGCTGGAGTTCTACGAGCGCAATTCCGCCCAGCCGGCGGCTTTTCCGGCCTCCTACGACAGCGGCCTCTTCTTCGGCGACAACTCGCGGGGTTGCATCTGGTACTTGAAGCCGGGAACCGACGGCTTGCCGGATCCGACCTCGGCGAAGCTCTTCGCCGTGACCCAGCAAGGGATAGTCGATCTCGAGCAGGGGCCCGACGGCGCGCTCTACTACGCGAGCCTCAACGGCAACCGCATCCAGCGGATCGCCTACGAGTCCAGCAACCGGGCTCCGACCGCCCGCGCCTCGGCGACGCCGGATCACGGCGCCGCGCCGCTCACCGTCAAGCTCGATGCGTCCGCCTCGACGGATCCGGACCCGGGTGATGCGCTCAGCTTCGCCTGGGACCTCGACGGGGACGGCGCCTTCGACGACTCGACGGCCGTTGCTCCGACTTGGGTCTACGCGAGTCCGGGCTCGTACCGTCCGGCGGTCCGGGTCACGGACCGGGCCGGGGAGGCGGCGGTGAAGAGCGTCACCGTTGAGGTCGGGAGCCCGCCGGTCCCGACGATCGAGAGCCCGGAGCCGGACTCCGCCTTCAGCGCGAACGAGTCATTCGGCTTCAGCGGTTCGGCGACGGATGCCCAGGACGGGACGATCGGGGCGTCCGGCCTCGACTGGACGGCGGTGCTCCATCACTGCAACGACGAGGGCGGCTGTCACCCGCACGAGCTGCAGGGCTTCTCCGGGGTTGCGTCGGGAGAGCTGACGCTGCCCGCCCACGAGCGGCCCTATTTCCTGACGCTGACGCTGACCGCGACCGACTCCAGCGGGCTCCAGCGGAGCACGTCCATCGACATCCACCCGAAGCCGAACGAGGCCCCGGTCCCGACCATCGAGCTGCCGGTCCGGAGTGGCTTCTTCTCGGCCGGGAAACGCATCGTCTACGCGGGTACGACAACCGATCGTGAGGACGGCAGCCTCCCGGCATCGGGGCTTCACTGGGATCTCGTCCGGATCGATTGCACGAGCGGCGACTGCATCGACGAGCCGCTTGCCGCCCTCCCCGAGGGTGCGGGCGGCAGCTTCTCCGCCCCGGTCGATGCGTCGCCTTCGCAGCTCCGGCTCGATCTGACCGCGACCGACTCGGAGGGGGCGAGCGCCCGTACCTCCGTCCTCATCGACCCGCGCATCGTCAGGGTCTCGGTCGCCTCCCGCCGGGACCGGGCGAGGGTCTCGATCCTCCACCGCCGCCTGCGGACGCCGGCGACGATCGAGGTAGTCCGCCGCGCGGACGTCCGGCTGGCGACGCCGCTGCTGCAGCACGGTGCCGGCCACGGCCGCAAGGCGAGGTTGCGCTGGCTGCGCTGGTCCGACGGCGGCGATCGGGCTCACGTCGTCCGCCCGCTGCGCGATGCCACCTACCGGGTCTCCTACCGGCTCGAGCGCCACAGCGACGCCGAGCCGGCAGGACCCCCGCGCCGCAGCTTCCGCTAGGCGACGGCCGGCACCGGATCGGGCTCGAGAGCGAGGTCGAGCACCTCGTCGACCGTGAACACGGGGTGGAAACGCATCTCCTCGCGGACCTCGGCGGGCACATCCTCGAGGTCGCCCCGGTTTCGCTCGGGGATGATCACGTCGGTCAGCCCGGCGGCGTGGGCGGCGAGCACCTTCTGCTTGAGCCCGCCGATCGGCAGGACCCGCCCCTGCAGCGTCACCTCGCCGGTCATCCCGACCGTGTGCTTGACCGGCCTGCCGGTCAGCAGCGAGGTGAGGGCCGTCGTGATCGTGATCCCCGCGCTCGGGCCGTCCTTCGGGATCGCCCCGGCGGGCACGTGGACGTGGAACTCCTTGCCCTCGAGAGCGCTGCGATCGATGCCGAGACCGTCGGCGTGCCCGCGAACGTAGGAGAGGGCGATCCGCGCCGACTCCTTCATCACGTCCCCGAGCTGGCCGGTGAGGACGAAGTCGTCCTTACCGTCCATGCCCGTCGTCTCGATGAAGAGGACATCGCCGCCTGCGCCGGTCACCGACAGGCCCGTGGCGACGCCGGGGAGCGCGGTCCGCTCGGCGGCCTCCTGGAAGTGCCGCTGGCGGCCGAGCGCCCGGCGGACCTCGTCCTCGTCGATCGCCACCGGGCCGTCGCCGTCGGCATCGCCGCCGGCGATCCGGGTCGCCGTCTTGCGCAGGAGCTTGCCGAGCTCGCGCTCGAGTCCGCGCACGCCCGCCTCCCGGGTGTACTCGGTGACGACCGTGCGGAGCACCGCGTCGGCGATCTCGACCTCACCGGCCTCGAGACCGTTGCGCTCGAGCTGCCGCGGCCACAGGTAGCCGCGGGCGATCGCGACCTTCTCCTCGGTCGTGTATCCGTCGAAGCCGACGACCTCCATGCGGTCGAGCAGCGGGCCGGGGATCGTCTCGGCCACGTTCGCCGTGGCGATGAACAGGACCTCGGAGAGATCGAGCTCGACGTCGAGGTAGTGGTCGCGGAACGAGTGGTTCTGAGCCGGGTCGAGCACCTCGAGCAGGGCCGAGCTCGGGTCGCCGCGCCAGTCGGCGCCGACCTTGTCGACCTCGTCGAGCATGATCACCGGGTTCATCGTCCCGGCGTCGCGCAGCGCCCTGACCAGGCGGCCCGGAAGGGCGCCGATGTAGGTGCGGCGGTGGCCGCGGATCTCGGCCTCGTCACGGACGCCGCCCAGCGACATCCGGACGAACTCGCGTCCGGTCGCGCGGGCGATCGACTCGCCGATCGAGGTCTTGCCGGTCCCGGGGGGACCGATCAGGGTCAGGATCGCCCCGGCGGCCCTGCCCTCGTCGGCGACGCCGCGCTCGGTGCGGAGCTTGCGCACAGCTATGTACTCGGTGATCCGCTCCTTGACGTCGTCGAGGCCGGCGTGGTCGGCGTCGAGGACCTCACGGGCATGCACCGGATCGAGGCGTTCCTCCGAGCGCTCGCCCCACGGCACCGCGACCAGCCAGTCGAGGTAGGTGCGGAGCATCGATGACTCGCCGGAGCCGTCGCCCATCCGCTCGAGGCGGGCGACCTCCTTCTCGGCGTGCTCGCGCACGTCGTCGGGCATGCCCGACTCCTCGATCTTGGTGCGGTAGTCGTCGGCGACGGACGCGTCGTCCTCGCCGAGCTCCCTCTGAATCGACTCCAACTGCTTGCGCAGGAAGTACTCGCGCTGTTGCTTTTCGGCGCCGCTCTGAACGTCCTCACGGATCCGGCTGCGGACCTGGAGCTCGGCCAGGCGCTCCTTCTGAAACGCCAGCGACTTCTCGAGCCGCTCGCGAACGTCGAGCGTCTCGAGCAGGTCGACCTTCTGCTCGTGACTGAGGTCGGGGGAGTAGCCGGCGGTATCGGCGAGCGCACCGGGCTCGGAGATCGAGCGCAGGAACGCGCGGATGCCGTCGCCGGCATTGCGCAGCTCGAGGATCTCCTCGACCACCGCGCGGTACTCGCGCTCGAGCCCGCGGAGTTCCTCGTCGCGGTCGGTCGGGTCGGACCAAGGGGCGACCTCGATCCGCAGCGTCCCGTTCAGGTCGGTGCGGGCGGCGCCGGCTACACCCCGGCGGAGGCCCTCGAAGCCGGTCGCGATCGCGCCGCCGGGCAGGCGGACCCGCTCATCGACGCGGGCGACGGTGCCGACGGCGGCGAACTCGTCGCCGGCTCGGGGAACGAGCAGGACCTCCTCCTCGTCGCCGGGATCGATGCCGAGGGTCAGGTTCATGCCCGGGAAGACGACCACGTCGTCGAGTGGGATCAGGGGGAGGGTCTTCTTGGTGCTGGTCGGTTCCATCGTGCGGAGGTCCTCTCCTTCGAAGTGATTGCGGATGCAAGGGTATCACCAACGATTATGTTCGCCAACGATTATGAATCCGCACGTGTTGGCGTTATCCTCGTCTCCGAGATGGCGTCCCAGGCACGGAAACCGGCAGTCGCCTCGAAGCCGAGCTGCGGGGTCCTCCTGTTCCGGCTCTCGCGTGCATCGGGCGAGGGGCTCGGCGGCGCCCTCGCCGCCGTCGACATGCGGGCGCCGGAGTTCGCGATCCTCCACCACCTCTACAGCGAGGGGCCGATCTCACAGCAGGAGCTCGGCCGGGCGCTGCGGATCCATGCGAGCAACCTGGTCGCGATGATCGACCAGCTCGAGACCGACGGCCTGCTGATCCGGCGGCGCGATCCCGACGACAGGCGCCGCTACCTGCTCGAGCTCACTGACGACGGTGTCCGGCGACTGGCCGCCGCCGAACGGGCGGCGCAGGGCGCCGAGGCGGAGATGCTCGCACCGCTGACGCCGGCGGAGCGGGAGCGGTTGCGGAGCTACCTGACGAGGATGGCGGGCCACTCCTGTGCCTCGAGGCGCTGCGGCTGACCGCGGCGCTCTCTGGACTCGGACCCGGAACCGGAATAGGGTGGCGGGCGTGAGGCGCCTCGTCCTGCTCACGCTGGCATCGTCAATCGCGATCTTCGGCGCCGCCGGTTCCCCGGCATCGGCCTCCGCGATCGAGTCCCGGGCTTCCTGCAACCCGCTCGTGGCCCCGACGGCGTTTCCGCTCGCTGATCTGACCGATTCGGCTGGCTCTCGCGTGACTGCCGCCGCGGCCGCTGCGGGAGTCGTCGAGCCGAACGTCGAGGAGGCTTACCGGAGCGAGATCGCGGCGCTGCCCGACGGGATCACCGCACGCCGGATGTCGGCGCGGGTCCGGCGGGTTGCCGGCCCGATCACGATCCCGGTCGCATTTCATGTGATCCAGGGGAGTGCGGGTAACGGCGTGGTCTCCGATTCGCAGATCGACGAGCAGATCGACGCGCTCAACGACTCCTACGACGGCACCAACGGCGGCGTCGACACGGGCCTTCGATTTCGGCTCGTCGCGACCGACCGGACGGTCAACCCCGCGTGGTCGCCGATGGACTACGGCAGCGCGCAGTCGGAGATGATGAAGAGCAAGCTTCACGAGGGCGGCTCGCGGACGCTCAACGTCTACTCCACGGTCCTCAGCGACGGGTTTCTCGGCTGGGCGACGTTCCCTTCCGGCTACCAGTCGGCTCCGAAGTCAGACGGAGTGATCATCGATTCCGGGAGCCTGCCCGGCGGGAGCATCGCGCACTACGACCTCGGCTACACGCTCGTCCACGAGGCCGGGCACTGGGCGGGGCTGTACCACACCTTCCAGGGGAACCCGGACGGCTGCACGGAGCCGGGCGACCTCGTAGCCGACACCCCGCCCGAGCGCGATTCCGCCTCCGGTTGTCCGGTCGGGCTCGACACCTGCCCGGCCGCCGGTGCCGATCCGATCCACAACTACATGGACTACAGCTACGACGGCTGCATGTTCGAGTTCACGGCAGGGCAGGCGGCCCGCATGAGCGCGCAGGTCTCCGACTTCCGGACGACCTCGCGGCTCGAGGCGGATGCGGGGCGGAGGCAGAAGCTCGGCGCTCTGCGGATCGTCGCCGGCTGCGGCGACATCGGCTGTCGGGTCACGGCCGCGGGCAAGATCGTCACCGACCGCCCCGGGCGCAAGCCCGGTTCGTTCCAGCTCAGAAGTGTTTCGGGGAGTTCGGCCTACGGCGATCCGGCCGAGCTCGATCCCGGTGTCTCGAGCCGGAGCCGCAGGCTCCTGCAGAAGCGGCTCGGCGCCGGCTGGAGGGCCAGGGCCGTTGTCAAGCTCACCGCCGTCGCCGACACCGGTCAGACGGCGAAGACGAAGCTCTCGATCCGGATCAGAAAGTAGCTCAGGTCCGGGCGGCGTGGACGCCGTGGAAGCCGAACGGGATGTGGTGGGGGACCGAGGCGCGGGCGAGCTCGGACATGTCCCGGGCGTCGAGGACGAGCAGGAACGAGGTGCGGCGGCGGCCATCGAGGACGACCGAGAGCAGGACTCCGTCATCTTCGCGAGTCGATCCGGGGCGCCGCGCGAAGATCGGCTCGCCGGGATAGGAACCGCGCTCCTGCCAGAAGGTCTGCTCGCCCCGCTTGACGTCGAGCTTGGCGACCCGGTCGACGAAGCCGCTCTTGCGCACGCTGCGGACGCCGACGCCGTAGGCGTAGCGATACGGGCGGCCGTTGACGGTGTCGTAGTCGGTGCGCGGGAGCTCGATGTTGCCGTCGGCGAGCTCGCGCGAGTGGACCTTCGAGCGCCCGGGCCTGACTGTGAGCCGGCGCGGGACCGCCTGCGGGGGGGCCTGTTCGGGCTTCCGCAGGTTCTTCAGGTAGAGGGCGTCGATGATCGACGCGTCCTCATGGGCGCAGACGTCGATCACGACGTCGTCGCCGTCCTCGAAGGAGTTGATGTGGTGGAAGACGAACGCGGGATCGAGCTCGAAGGTCTCGGCGACGCCGCCCTGACGGCGGTCGATGAGCAGGATGCGCGAGGGCTGGGAGCCGTCCCATTTGAACGACTTGACGATCGGGCCCGAGTCGGGCCCGAGGAAGGTTGCGAGGTCGAACTCCCACGGCTGGATGAAGAGGACGACCCAGCGGTCGGTGAGGCCGAATGAGTGCAGGTAGCCGGGGCGGTCGTCGGGGATGAAGGCGAGCTCGCGGCGCTTGCCGTTGCGCTCGGAGAGGACGCGGAGGCCCGACGGCGGGACGAGTTCGATCTCATAGCTGAAGCGCTCGCGTGTGCGCGGGTCGTGGTGGGGGTGGGCGGTGCCCATCCGTCCCTGCGGGAGGTCCACTTCGACGCCGAGAGTGCGCAGGTTGTGGGGGTCGAAGGTGACGGGAACGGGCAGCTCCGTGTGGGCGCGGAACCGGCCGGCGAGCCGTTCGATCGAGACGTTGGCGTTCGGAATCTTGCCGATCAGCGGCAGCGTCGAGACGCCGCTGAAGATCTGCCGGCACGGGTCGGTGCCGAACTCGGAGTACTTCATGACGCCCTCGCGGCGGTAGGCCTTGTAGGCGCTCGACTGCAGAAAGCGGTTGGCGTAGGCGACGCGGCCGCCGGCGAAGGAGAAGGCGTGCAGCATCGCGAGGCCGTCGAACCAGTGGTTGAGCCTCTGCTCGCCGATCTCGAAGAGGCCGGGACCGTTGCGAAGCAGGACGCCCTCCAGCCAGCGGGGGATCCGGCCCTCCACCGGGATGTCGGGGAGGCTGATCTCGTCGGTCAGCGATCGGAACCCGAGGGCGTGCCCGCCCTTCGCCCTGGCGGCCGCGGCCGGCTCGGGAATCCGCAGGCCACCGGCGGCAGAGCCGAGCGTCAGCGCCGCCCCGGCGCCGATCGAGTCCCTGAGCAGACGTCGCCGGGAGATCTCCACGGAAGCAGCCTAACCGGGTTCGCGACTTTCGTGGCCGGTTAGGGATTACTCCGGCGGAATGCTCCGCTTCTCGTCCGCTTCCGCCGGCCGGCGCGGTGGTATGGGACGGGATGACACGTGTGCTTACCCCGACCGGTCCCGCTCGTTCGGTTCCGGGCTGCCGCTGGTGCCGTTGTCGAGGCCGACCAGCACGTCTTCCTCGCCGGCCAGGGCCCCCTTGCGGATCCGGCGCTGCTCGCGATCGAGGCGGGCTACCTCCTGGGCGAGGATCTTCGTCTCCTCGCTGAGCCGCGAGAAGGCGACCGAGAAGTGGAGGGCGAGGACGAAGAGGGCGCCGACGCCGATCAGAAACAGCGCGTTCGGCGGCGAGAGGATGCCGAGCGTGTCGGCGATCCAGTTCAGCGCGCCGTTCCAGACCGCGAGGACGACGAGCACCAGCGAGGCGAGGATCCAGAGCAGCGCGTAGCGCTCGACGAGCCGGCGGCGGCGGACGAGCTCGATCACGAGCACGAGGAAGAGCAGGGTGGCGAGGACGGCGATCCGCTGCGGCGTCTGGCCGAGGCCTTCAGCGAGGATCGGCAGGGCGTCGGTCACGGCGACCCACCTCCCTCGGCGCTCGGCTCGACCGTCGGGAACTCGCCGGTCGCCGGGGGCGGCGAGCCCTCGAATGCCTCCGGCCGGCGACGGAGGAGGCCGACGAACAGGGCGAGCATCACCTTGACCATGTAGTAGGCGGCGCGGGGGTAGTCGATCGAGCTCCGCCCGAAGCCGCGAGCGTTCATCCGCACCTCGACCTCGTGAATCCGGAGGCGGTTGTTGTGGAGCATCAGGATCGCCTCGACCTCGGGGTAGTCGTGGGGGTAATCGCGGGCGAACAGCTCGATGCCACGGCGATTGACCATCCGGAAGCCGGAGGTCGGATCGGTGATCTTCTGACGGGTGATCGCGCTGAGGACGAGGGAGAAGATCAGGTTGCCGGCGCGGCGCCCGATCGGGACCTTGTATCCGGGGTCGCCGCGGAAGCGGGTGCCGTAGACCATGTCGGCCTCGTTGGTGCCGGTCCGCAGGGCGTCGAGCATCTCCGGCAGGTACTCCGGCTTGTGCTGGCCGTCGCCGTCGACCTGGACGGCGACGTCGTAGCCGTGGGCGAGGGCGTACTTGTAGCCGGACTGCATCGCGCCGCCGATTCCGAGGTTGAACGGATGGCGGAGGACGACCGCGCCCTCCGCCTCGGCGGCGGCGACCGTCGCATCGACCGAACCGTCGTCGACGACGAGGACGTTGAACTCGGGGGTCTGGCGCTTGATGTCGCGGACGACGCGGCCGATCATCCCGTCCTCGTTGTAGGCGGGGACGATCGCGAGAAGGCGCAGTTGGCGGTCGGCGTCGGGCATGGATCGGTCGGCGGAGGCGGCTCGGAGGCGCTCCATCCGGCGATCGAGGGTACCGCGCAGAACGCGTCGATCGCGACCGGGCTAGCCTCGCGCAACCATGCGACCCGACCGCGAGGAGCTCGAACGGCTGCAGGCCGAGATCGTTCGCTGCCGCGCCTGCCCGCGCCTGGTCGCCTGGCGCGAGGAGGTCGCGGCCGACCCGCCGCGACGCTTCCGCGGCGAGCGCTACTGGGCGCGGCCGGTGCCGGGCTTCGGCGATCCGGGGGCGGCGATCGTGCTGATCGGGCTCGCGCCCGCGGCCAACGGAGCCAACCGGACGGGACGGATGTTCACCGGCGACCGCTCCGGCGACTGGCTGTACGCAGCGCTTCACCGGGCCGGGCTGGCTTCGCAGCCTGAGTCGCTCTCGCGCGCCGACGGTCTCCGGCTCGACGGTGCCTGGGTCACGGCGGCGGTGCGCTGCGCGCCGCCGGCGAACAAGCCGGCGGTCGCCGAGCGGGACGAGTGCGCGCACTGGCTCGATCGGGAGCTGGCGCTACTGCCCGTCGCCCGGGTCCTCGTCGCGCTCGGGTCGTTCGGGTGGGACGCAGCGCTGCGGGCACTGGCGGCGAGCGGGCGGCCGATCCCGCGGCCGAAGCCGCGGTTCGGGCACTCGGCCGAGGCGGAGATCGGCGACCGCCTGCTGCTCGGCAGCTATCACCCGAGTCAGCAGAACACGTTCACGGGCCGGCTGACCGAGGCGATGCTCGACGACGTCCTCGGCCGGGCGCGGGAGCTGGCCGGCCTCTGATCGGGCGCCCGGCACCCGCGTAGTATCGGACGCCGAGCGAGCCGTGGTCCCCCTCAACATCCCCAACGCGCTGACGATGCTTCGCATCCTCATGGTGCCGGTCGTCGTCGTCGCGCTGCTCGCCGAGATCCCGAACGGCGACCTCGTCGCCGGCGTCGTCTTCGCGCTGGCGGCGCTGACCGACGGGCTCGACGGTTACATCGCCCGCCGGCGCGACGACGTGACGACGTTCGGGAAGCTGATGGACCCGCTGGCCGACAAGCTGCTGATCGTCGCCGCGCTCGTCTCGCTGGTCGCGCTCGATCGGCTGCAGGCGTGGATCGCGATGGTGATCATCGCCCGCGAGCTGGCGGTGACGGGCCTGCGCGCGGTCGCGGTCGAGCAGGGGGTCGTCATCTCGGCGAGCTGGCTCGGGAAGGTCAAGACGGCGCTTCAGGTGGCCGCGATCATCGCCCTGATCGCGGTCGACCCGGCCACGGTCGCGGTCGACGTGCTCGTCTACGCGGCCGTTGCGATCACAGTGATCTCCGGTGCCGACTACTTCTTCGGCGTTCGCCGCGGGATGGAGGGACGGGGCGAGAAGGCTTCGAGCGGTCCCGACCCGGCGTGAAGGAGCGGGCGGCCCGCGGCCTTCAGGCGGGGACGTCGAGCCACTCGCGCATCGTCATGTGACGGGTCGAGTGGTCGCCGGCCTCGAGCTCGGCGAGGATCTCGGAGAGCTCGCCGGAGCGCTCGGCGATGACGTTGTGGCGGTGGATCGTCTCGAAGTTCTCCTGGCGGGCGAGGATGAAGTTGCGGCCGTGAAGGTCGGGATAGGTGCTGGCGAGTTGGCGGACCATCTCGCGGACGCAGTCCTCGACGAAACGGGGGTTGGCGTGCGCCTTCTCGACGACCGAGCGCTCGTCCTCGCGCTTCATCAGCTCGTAGATCTCCGAGGACATCGACGACTCGACGATCGCCAGCAGCTCACGGGCGTCGATCTCGGTGTCGCACTCCTCGTCGCGGCCGAGGTAGAGGGTGCCGAGGCCACGCTGGTTGTGGGTGGCGACCGGGACGAGGTCGAGGATCTCGTCGATCTGCGACTCGTCGTAGCCGCTGTCGGCGAGGCGCTCGCGGGCACCGCTCGCGATCATCTCCTGCGCACAGGGGCAGGCGGTCATGCCCTGGGCCTGGACGCCCGTGAGCGTCCTGGTGCCGGCGCCGGAGGCGACGGCGGTGCCGAACAGCGTGTAGATCTCCTGCGTCGGCCTGCCGCTCAGCGGGGCCGGAACGGTCTCGGGATAGCGGGCCGCGAGTGAGACCTCGGCGCGCATGCCGCCCTGGCGGTCGCGGACGCGCTCGGCGATGCTCGCCGCGAGATGCTCGGCCTTCAGCGACTCGGCGAGGACGACCTCGTCGATCGCCTCGTTGACCACCTCCTCGAAGCGGGACATGTGGGCACCGGCCTGACGGGGGCTGAGGTCGACGAAGCACTCGAACTCGGCGAAGAAGAGCTGGCCGTCGTCGGAGGTGTCGCCGTCACGACCGGCGCGCGGGTTGATCCGGATCACCTTCTCGACGCCGACGACGCCGACGCGTGTGAGGCTCACCTCGGTGCGGGGCCGGCGGGCCTGGACGTCGGGGCCGGCGGCCTCACTCACGATTGTCGAATTACGGTTCATCGATCTACCTCGGCCGCGGAGGCTACCGAGGTGCAGCTCTCGGCTCCCGGCGTGGCATACTCGGCCGGCGCCTTCGGGAGGAGGAAAGCATGCCCGCCCGGGAGGGGGCACGAACAGGTATGGAGATGGCCGAGGAGCTGCAAGTCACCGAACCGCCGCCGGCCGAGCCGGCGGGCGAGGATCCCGGGGCGGCGCTGATCGCGCTCGGCCGTGAGAGCGGGCAGGTGACCGGGGAGCAGATCGCCGCCGCGGTCGAGGAGATCGAGCTCGGGCCCGAGGGGTTGCGCGAGCTGCACAGTCGTCTCGTCGATGCGGGCGTTGAGGTGATCCTCGAGCCCGAGGACGGCGGCGAGGACGGCGAGGACGATCCGGAGCAGGCGCCGCCGATCGTCGCGCCCGACCTCACCGTCGAGCCCGGCGTCGATTCGCTGCGGCTCTATCTGCACGCGATCGGCCGCGTCCAGCTGCTGACGGCCGACCAGGAGGTCGATCTGGCGAAGCGGATCGAGCGCGGAGACATGGACGCGAAGCGCCAGATGGTCGAGGCCAACCTGCGCCTGGTCGTCTCGATCGCCAAGGGCTACGTCGGCCGCGGGCTCAGCTTCCTCGACCTGATCCAGGAGGGCTCGCTCGGGCTGATCCGGGCGGTCGAGAAGTTCGACTACCGGCGTGGCTACAAGTTCTCGACCTACGCGACCTGGTGGATCCGGCAGGCGGTGACGCGCGCCGTCGCCGACAAGAGCCGGACGATCCGGATCCCGGTCCACATCAACGAGAAGCTGAGCAAGGTGCGGAGCGCCGAGCGCGGGCTCGTTCAGGAGCTGGGGAGGGAGCCGGAGCCGTCCGAGGTGGCCCTGGAGGTCGGGCTCAACCTGGCGGAGGTGCGGGAGCTGATGGGCCTCGCCGCGGCGCCGGTGTCGCTGGAGGCGCCGATCGGCGAGGACGGCAACGGCCGGGTCGCCGACATCGTCCCCGACGAGAACGGCCGCGGTCCGTTCGAGCGCGCAACCGACTCGCTGCAGCGCGAGGGCCTCGACCGCGCCCTGCGATTGCTCACCGAGCGCGAGCGCAAGGTCATCGAGCTGCGCTACGGCCTCGCCGACGCGGAGCCGCAGACGCTCGAGCAGATCGGCCAGGATCTCGGCATCACCCGCGAGCGCGTCCGCCAGATCGAGACGAACTCGCTGCGGAAGCTGAAACGCCTTCCGCAGGCGCAGTCGCTCCGCGACGACCTGTAGGGCTCAGGCGGTGGGCAGCTCGGGCTGGAAGGCCGCCGGCGAGGCGACCCGCTCGAGCACGATCCGCCCGTCGCCGTCCGCTCGGAACCGGATACGGTCTCCGATCGCGATTGCCGCATCGTCCGCGACCCGCTCGGGGAGGGTCACCCGACGCTTGCCCCAGACCTTAGCCTCGACCGAGAATCCGGTGCCGCCGGAGTCGGATGGGGGAGGCAGGATTCGAACCTGCGTAGGCATAGCCGACGCGTTTACAGCGCGTTCCATTTGACCGCTCTGGCACTCCCCCAGAGGGACGCGTGATCTTAATGGGGTTGCGTCGTGCAGTGCCTTTCCGGGTTCGACCTCGAACTCGGAGTACTTGGGCCCGCCCAGCGACAGCGCGCGCCGACACTCGAGTGCGGATGTCGGGATGAACCATCGCCTTCCGTCGCCGACGAGAACGAACAGGTAATCGCAGCGCGCCGGGTCGAAATGCTTGACCACGCCGCTCCAGCTCTGATTTCCTCCGAGCGTCGCGATCATCGCCCGCCATCGCCCGTCAGTGAAGGTGCCCGCGGTCTTCACCTCGACGCGGATCGGTCCCGAGCCGAAGTCGGCGATCAGGTCGACGTCGGGACTGTGACCGAGCGGCAGGAACACAGTGGCCCCCTTCCAGGCCAGCCATTCGACTGCGGAGAGCTCTCCGAGGTCGCCCTGCTGCCGGGGTGTCAACCGTCGTTTGATGACACGAACATACGTTCGCATTCGGACGGAATCGGCGGACCGGGGCGTGGTGCTGAAGGCCCGCGGCGTGAGCGGGCGCCGGGGTGCTCGCCACCGTCCCGCTAATCTCCGCCGACGCGCCCGGATAGCTCAGCGGTAGAGCACCTCCATGGTAAGGAGGGGGTCGTGGGTTCAAGTCCCACTCCGGGCTCTCCTCCGTCGCCGGAGCCGCCGGCGTCAGGCGCCGCGCTCGCCCGTCCGCCAGTGCTCGAAGAAGAGCAGCGCCCAGATCCGGGCCGAGTTGTCGGCCCGCTGCGTCTGATGGGCATCGACGAGCGTCGCAACCGCGGCCGGATCGAGCAGCCCACCTCCGACCCCCGGGTCGCAGAGCACGTCCCGCACGTGCCCGGCCAGCGGGCCACGGAACCACTCGCCGAGGGGAACGCCGAACCCCCGCTTCGTCCCGCCGAGGATCTCCGCCGGCACCGTCCACCGGTACGCCCGCCGCAGCAGCCACTTCTTCTGGCGGCCGTGGAGCTTGAGGCGGGCGGGCAGCCGCGCCGCGAACTCCATCACCGTCGGGTCGAGCAGGGGGGAGCGCGCCTCCAGCGAGTGCGCCATCGTCGCGATGTCGACCTTCGTGAGCAGGTCGCCGGGCAGATAGCTCGCCGCGTCGACGGAGAGCAGCCTGTCGAGGGGTCCGAGACCGGCTCGCTCCGCCGCTTCCCACGGCGCCCCGACGACCGCGGCGGTGCGCGCCGGATCGACCGCGCGCGCCGCGTCCCCCGCCAGCAGCGCCGCTCGCTCGGACGCGGCGAAGATCCCGACGTGCTCTGCGTAGCGCTGGGCAGCGCCGAGCGGCAGCGACGTCAGAAAGCGCCGCACGTAGTCCCCGCGTGAGCGCCGATCGCCGGGCGCCAGCACCCGCTCGCCGCCGCCGGCGATGGCCCGTCGCAGGCCGGCCGGGATCCGGTCGAGCCACATCGTCCGCGCGTCCGCAGCGGTCCGCAGATAGCCGGCGAAGCTCTCGTCGCCGCCGTCGCCGTTGAGCGCGACCGTCACGTGCCGCCGCGTCATCTCGGCGAGGTAGAAGCTCGGGATCGCGGAGGAGTCGGCGTACGGCTCGCCGTAGTGGTGGACGAGCTTCGGCAACAGCCCGATCGCGTCCGGCTCGACGACCAGCTCGGTGTGGTCGGTGCCGAACCGCTCGGCGACCGTCCGCGCGGCCGGCAGCTCGTTGTACTGCTCCGAGCCGAACCCGATCGAGAACGTCTTGACCGGGTCGCGGGAGTGAAACGCCATCTCGCTGACGACGATCGAGGAATCGACGCCGCCGGAGAGGAAGGCGCCGAGCGGGACGTCGGAGATCATCCGCCGCCG
Organism: uncultured Conexibacteraceae bacterium; assembly: GCA_963784885.1. Classification (GTDB taxonomy): domain Bacteria; phylum Actinomycetota; class Thermoleophilia; order Solirubrobacterales; family 70-9; genus RHKX01. Next base: position 226,217 of record CAWATA010000006.1, on the reverse strand, counting down.
CACCGCGTCGCCGACCAGGCCGCGGAGCTCGGCCTCGAGCTCGGGCAGGTCCGCCCGTTCCGGCTTCGGCAGGTAACGCAGCTCCCACCAGCGCGAGACCGCTAGCTCGCCGTCCGACCAGACGAGGGTGTGGCCCGGCGGCAGCTTCCGCACCCCCGAGTAGATCGTGAACGGGGCCTGGACGTAGCCGAACGCGAGATAGGTGTCGAGGGCGGCGAGGTCGAGGCTTCGCCCGACCGGCGCCGCCGCCATCAGCGCCTGCAGCTCGGAGGCGAAAGTCAGCGATCCGTCGTCGGCGAGGTGATAGTGGAGCGGCTTCTTGCCGACCCGGTCGCGAGCCACGAGCAGCCGCCTGCGGGTGGAGTCCCAGAGGGCGAACGCGAACATCCCGGCGAGGCGCTCGACGCAGCGGTCGCCGAGCTCCTCGTACAGGTGGACGATGACCTCCGTGTCGCCGGCGGTCGCGAACGTGTGACCGCGCCCGCGGAGCTCCTCGCGGAGCTCGCGGAAGTTGTAGATCTCGCCGTTCAGCACGACCGCGATCGAGCCGTCCTCGTTGTGAATGGGCTGATCCCCGGTCTCGAGGTCGATCACCCGCAGTCGCCGGATGCCGAGGGCGACGCAGTCGGCGGCGTGGAGGCCGGCGGAGTCGGGCCCGCGGTGGACCTGGGCCGCGAGCGCCGCCCGGACCTGCTCCTCGAGCCGCGACGTGCTGGTCGCAGACGAAACTGCCCCTGCGATTCCGCACATCCCGGTGACTCTATCCGGAGGCTGCCCACTCCAGTCCCAGGACATGGCATTCTTCCGTCCGTGCGCGTGCTCGTCACAGGGGGCTGTGGTTTCATCGGCTCGCACCTGGCCCGTTCGCTCCTCGCCGGCGGCGAGGACGTCCGCGTGCTCGACAACCTCGCGACCGGCGATCCGGACAACCTGGGCGAGCTCCGCCCGGAGGCCGACCTCATCGAGGGGGACCTGCGCAGCTACGAGCGCGTGCTCGCCGCCGTACGCGGCTGCGAGGTCGTCTTCCACCTCGGCGCCCTTCCGTCGGTGCCGCGCTCGGTCCAGGACCCGTTGACCAGCTCGGCCGTGAACGCTTCGGGGACGCTCAACGTCCTGCTGGCGGCCCGCGACGAGGGCGTGCGCCGGGTGGTCCTGGCCTCATCCTCCAGCGTCTACGGGTTCAACCGGGCGCTGCCGAAGCGGGAGGACATGGCGACGCTGCCGATGAGCCCCTACGCGGTCGACAAGCTCGCCTCGGAGGGCTACTGCCGGGCCTTCGGACAGGTCTACGGGCTCGATGCCGTCGTCCTCCGCTACTTCAACGTGTTCGGTCCCAACCAGGACCCCGACTCCCAGTACTCGGCGGTCATCCCGAAGTTCATCCTCGCGGCGCTCAGCGGCGATCCGCCCACCGTCCACGGGGACGGCAGCCAGTCGCGCGACTTCACGTTCGTCGCCGACGTCGTCGCCGCGAACCTGCTGGCGGCGGAGGCCCCGACGACGGTCGCCGGCGAGGTCTTCAACGTCGCGTGCGGAAACCGCACCTCGCTGAACGAGATGCTGGACATGCTCAGGGAGCTGACCGGACAGCCGATCCATCCCCACCACACCGATGCCCGGCTCGGGGACGTGCCGCACTCCCAGGCCGACATCGCCAAGGCCCGCGAGCTGCTCGGATTCGAGCCCGCCTACGAGTTCGCCGACGGGCTGCGCATCACCTTCGAGCACTACCGCGAGTCGAGCCCCGCCCTGAGCGGGGCCTGACGGCCGAATCAGCTCTTGGTGTCGCTCTCGACCCTGTCGCCGCCGGGCGCGGCGTCGTCGGCCTGCGCGTAGGAGTACGTGTAGTAGCCGTAGCCGCCGTAGCGAACGAGCAGGGTCTCGTCGACGCCCGTCAGCACCGAGCCGAGCAGCGTTCCCTTCGCCGCCTCGATCATCTGTCGCGCCTTGCTCAGTCCGTCGCGGCTCGTCGAGTCGGCCTTGGCGACGAGGACGACCCCCGATGACTCGCGGATCAGCGGCACCGCGTCGCTGACGGCGAGCAGCGGTGGCGTGTCGATGACGATGACCTCGGAATCCTCGGCCATCTTCCCGATCACCTCCCGCATCCGCTTGGAGCCGAGCAGGACCGAAGGTGTGGTCGAGGGCACGTCGCTCGCGAGCACCCGCAAGCGCCCCGATCCCGACATCGGCACCTCGCCGTAGGCGTCCTGCAGGTCGATGTTCTCGACCAGCACGCGTTCGATGCCGACCGTCTTCTCCACCTGCAGCCGGCTGGCGACCTGCGGCTTGCGCAGGTCGCCGTCGAGCAGGATCACGTCGGTCCCGTCCTGCGCCATCGCCGCCGCGAGGTTGGTCGCGACGGTCGTCTTGCCCTCGCCGTGCGCGGGACTGCAGACGAGGACGATCTCGAGCTGCTTGTCGACGTTGAAGTAGGTGAGCGCCGCGCGCAGGGTCTGGAAGGACTCCCGAGCCGCCGGCGAGGGCGGGTGCCCGGGGAAGGCGTCGTCGGGGATCGAGGCGAGGTTCGGGACGCCGACTGCGTCCTCGAGGTCCTCCTCGGTGCGGATCCGGCGATCGATCGCCTCGAGGGCCGGGGCGATGCCGGCGGCCAGCAGCAGCGCGAGGACCAGCGCGAGCAGGGTGTTGCGAATCGGATTCGGGGAGATCGGCGACTTCGGCGGCTCGGCGCGCTCGAGGATGACCGTCGCGTTCTCCTGGCTCGCCCGGAGGCCCTGGAGCTGCTGGAGCTGTTGCGCCAGTTCCGCCTGGGCCGTCGATGCATCGGGCCCCTTGAGGTCTTTCGCCTGCTTCTCGATCTGATCGATGGTCTGGCCGATCTCCGCCTGCGCGTCCTCGGTTCGCGTGGCGGTGAGGGCCAGAGCGAACGCGTTGGCCAGCGCTGCAGCCCGCCCCGGCGTCGACGCATGGGTGGTGATCGTCATGAAGTCGCTGGAGTCTTTGCTCTGGTTGGTCTCGAGCGCGGCCTCGACGTTGCCGAGCAACGCGTTCGCCTGCGATCGCGGCTCTCCGAGCTCCTTCGCCGCCTGGGCGGCGACCGGGGTCGTCTTGACGAGGCGGACCGCGTCCTCGCCGCCGGCGACCGAGAGCGACAGCGAGTTCGAGAAGAAGGACGGCCCGACGCTGGTCGAGCGGACGATCAGGGTCGTGGTGGCCTCGTAGGTCTTCGGGAGCATCATCGAGGCCCCGTAGGCCGCCGCCGGGATCAGGATCACGATCGCGAGCAGCAGCCATTTCCTACGGGTGTAGATCGAAACGGCTCGGCGGGCCTCCCCCGACATGTGACTCGGTCCCAGCAAGGAGCCGAGAGAGTACGCCATTTGCCCTGTTCCGGCGCCGGAAGAGGAGCCCTCCAACGGCGCCGGGACAAAGAAGATGACGAGAACCTTCACCCTCGCGGGCGATTTTCGGTTAGGTTCTCTCCGCCGTCCGTCCGTTCTGAAATGAAGATTGAGGGTTTGACCTTCGTGAAATACCTGATCACGGGAGGAGCAGGGTTCATAGGTTCTCACCTCGCCGACCGCCTCATCGCGGCCGGGGACGAGGTCGTGCTGCTCGACGATCTGAGCACCGGTAGGGCCGAGAACATCGAACATCTCCGAAGCTTCGCTTCGGTCGAGTTCGTCGAGGGATGCGTCACCGACGCAGCTCTCGTCGGCGAGCTGATGGCGGATGCCGATCGCTGCATCCACCTGGCTTCGGCCGTCGGCGTCCAGCTGATCGTCGACCGGCCGCTCGAGTCGATGCTGCGGAACACGCGCGGGATGGAGGTCGTCACCGAGACGGCCGCCCGTGAACGCGTCCGGCTGCTCGTCGCATCGACCTCGGAGATCTACGGAAAGAGCTCGACCGCTTTGCACGAGGACTCCGACCGGGTGCTCGGCTCGCCGGCGAAGTCCCGCTGGACCTATGCCAACGCCAAGGTCCACGGCGAGATGCTCGCGTTCGGCTACCACAAAGCGACCGGCGCCGAGAACATCGTCGTCCGCTTCTTCAACACCGTCGGCCCGCGGCAGAGCGGGATGTACGGGATGGTGGTCCCGCGGTTCGTCCGCCAGGCGCTGGAGGGTGAGGACATCACCGTCTACGGGGACGGGACGCAGTCCCGCTGCTTCACGCACGTCGACGACTCCGCCGACGCCCTGCTGCAGTTGATGGACTGCGACGAGGCGATCGGCCAGCCCTTCAACATCGGCTGCCCGACGGAGGTGACGATCCAGGAGCTCGCGACCGAGGTCGTGCGAATGACCGGCAGCGCCTCCCGCATCCGCCACGTGCCCTACGAGGAGGCCTACGGCGAGGGGTTCGAGGAGCTCGGGCGCCGCAAGCCCGACACGACCAGGATCGAGAAGCTGATCGGCTGGCGCCCCCGGCACTCGATCGAGACCGCGATCGCCGACATCATCGCCCACGAGCAGGCGTCGGGTTCCGGCCTGGCGAGGCAGGCGGCACCGGGCCGCGTCGAAGGCCCCACACGCGCGCCCACGGCGACCCCTCAGACCGTCCCCGTGTAGGCATGAACGAGGGGCTCGAGGCAGCTCTCGCGTTCGCGGGGGCGGGAGCATTGGCGCTCGTCACCGTCCCGCTCGCCCGCCGGGTCGCGATCGCGACCGACTTCCTCGACCACCCGCAGTCCTACAAGAAGCACGCCCGATCGATTCCCTACCTCGGTGGCGCCGGCATGATGGCGGCGTTCACGATCGTCGCCGTCGCAGCGGTGGCGGCGGGGGACGCGGTCCCCCGTTTCGCTCCGGTGCTGGTGCTGGCGCTCGGCCTCTGCGTGATGGGCACCGTCGATGACCGGCGCACGCTGCCCCCCGGCCTCCGATTCCTCCTCCAGGCGGGGGCGGGAGCGGTGCTCTGGGCGGACGGCATCGGCTGGGAGCCGTTCGGCGTCCCGGCTCTCGACCTGCTCGTCACCATCGTCTGGGTCGCCGGGCTGACCAATGCCTTCAACCTCCTCGACAACATCGACGGCGCATCGGGCACGACCGGAGCGGTCTCGGCCGCCGGCATCGGCGTGGTGGCGCTGAACGGCGGTTTCGCGAACCTGGCCGCGGTGGCGTTCGCGCTGAGCGGGGCCTGCCTCGCCTTCCTCGCCTTCAACCTGACGGACCGGTGGAAGCTGTTCCTCGGCGACGGCGGCAGCATGCCGCTCGGCTTCCTGATCGCCGCGCTGGCGATGATGCTGCCCGTCGGTTCCGGCCACGCGGTGCTCACGGCGGTCCCGCTCGCGGGCGTGGCGATCTTCGACACCTCGCTCGTCGTCGTCTCGCGCCGCCGCCGCGGCGTCGGCATCCTCACCGGTGGCCGCGACCACAGCACCCACCGCCTGCTGCGACCCCTCGGGTCCGCGGCGCTGGTCGCGCTCGCGCTCGGGCTAACGCAGGCGGCGCTCGGGGCGCTTGCCGTCGCGATGGGTGGGATGTCCGATACTGAGGTGCTGGTCACATCGTGCGCCTACGTCGCTCTCGGCATCTCGCTCATGGTCCTCTTCGAGGGCCCGGCCCTGGCCCCCGGGCCGGATGCGAATCCGGCCCCGTCCTCGGCGCCGGGAGGCTCTCCGCCCCCGTCCCCGGCGGACGCGGTGGCAGCGATGCCGCTGACGGAGAACTCGGGCTGAGGCGCCGAACCAGAGTCCTGCGCGTCATCGCCCGCCTCAACATGGGGGGGCCCGCGCATCAGGCGGCCCTGCTGAGCGGGCGTCGCTTCCACCCCGATCGGTACGAGACGCTGCTCGTCCACGGGAGGATCCCGGAGGGGGAGCGGTCGGCCGCGTTCCTCTCGGAGCGGGAGGGCGCAACGATGCGGTACCTGCCGACGCTCATCCAGCCGATCTCGCCGGTTTACGACTCGCGGGCGATCGCGAGCCTGGTGAAGCTGATCAGAGGCTTCCGCCCCGACATCGTGCACACGCACACCGCGAAGGCCGGCTTCATGGGGCGCAGCGCCATCGTCGCCGCGTTTCCCCGGGGGGGCCGCCCGAAGGTCGTCCACACCTTTCACGGCCACGTGCTCGAGGGCTACTTCGGACCCGGCCGCGCGGCCCTCTATCGCCGCCTCGAAACGGGCCTCGCACGGGTAACGGATCGGCTGATCGGTGTCAGCGAGGCAACCATCGACGATCTCGTGCGGCTGGGGGTCGCCCCACGGGAGAAGTTCACGCGGGTCCCGCTCGGCCTCGACCTCGACGCGATCGCGGAGCCGGCCGACGGACTCCGCGAGCGGACCAGGAGCGACCTCGGCATCGGCGAGGCCGAAGTCGCCTGCATCTTCGTCGGCCGGATCGCGCCGATCAAACGCGTCGACCGGCTCCTCGATGCGTTCGCGGGCGCGTACGAGCAGGTGCCGCGGCTGCGGCTGCTCGTCGTCGGCGACGGGCCGGATCGCACCGAGCTCGAGGCCCGGGCCCGGACGCTCGGAATCGCGAACCGGGTCTCCTGGCTCGGCTACCGGTCCGACCTCGATGCGCTGTTCGCCGCCGCCGACCTGGGCGTTCTGAGCTCGGACAACGAGGGGACCCCGGTATCGCTGATCGAAGCCGGCGCCGCGGGGCTGCCGGCGGTGGCCACCGACGTCGGCGGAGTCGCGGAGGTCGTCGAGCCGGGTTGCGGAGCCGTCGTCCCGGCGGGCGACACGGCGGCGATCTCCTCCGCGCTGGCGGAGCTGGCCCGCGACGACGGCGCTCGGATCGCGGCCGGCGAGCGGGCGCGCGGCCGAATCCTCGACACCTACTCCTACGCGAGCCTCCGCCGCGCGATCGACGGCATCTACAGCGAGCTGCTCGGCGGCGGCTCCGGCGCGGCGAGCCCCGATTCCGAGCGGGACGTGAGAATCTCAGCCTGATGCACGGGAACCAGCGCACATGAGCGGGTCGCTCCGAACCGCCGTCGGCCGTGCCGTCCCTCCGCGGTGGCGGCCCCACATCCTCGACGCGGTCGACGAGCGGGGCGTCGCCCGCGGCACCCGGATCGTCATCGGCGGGCCCGGCGGCTGCGAGGTGGCGAGCTTCGTCGAGGCCTACCCGAACCCGGACGAGATCCTGGTCCGGACGCTGTTCACAGCCGTCAGCCGCGGGACGGAGGGCGCGATCTTCCGCGGCGAGACGACCTGGGCCGAGTACCCCGTGGTCCCCGGCTACAGCCAGGTCGGGAGGGTGATCGCGGCGGGAGGTAACGCGGGCCCGCAGGCGGGCGAGCTCGTCGCGACGACCGGCCCCCACGCATCCGTCGTCTGCGTCCGGGCGAACCAGTCGGTCCGGATCCCCGACGGCGTGCCGCTCGAGCAGGCGGCCTTCCACCAGCTCGCTGCGATCTCCTTTCAGTCGATCCGCCGTCTCGGGCTCACACGCTCCGAGCCGATCATCGTCGTCGGCGCGGGAGCCCTCGGTTTCCTGGCGGCCTCCTTCGCCGTCGCGGCGGGACACGACGTCACGCTCGTCAACCGCTCGGCCGCCCGGCTGCAGGCCGCCGAGCGAGCGGGCATCCCGGTGTTCGCGCTCGCCGAGCACCCCGATGAGGCCGGCTGGCCGAGCGCGCCGGTGGTCATCGACCTCACCGGCACCCCGGATGGCGCGGTCGCCTCGGCCCGGCTCGCCGCCGCGGGCGGAACGATCGTCCTCGCGGGCAGCACCAGGGGCGCGATCGAGGATCCCCCGGTCGGCGCCTGGGCGAGGAAGCGGATCACCTTCCTCGGCGCTCACATGAACTCGCTGCCGCCGGAAGGCGGCGAGGGGGGCTGGACGCTGCAGAGGGAGCGTGAGGCGTTCCTGCGGATGCTCGCGGCCGGCGGCATCGACTGCGAGCACCTGATCACCGACATCGCGGCGCCGGCCGATCTGGCCTCCTGGTACGCGGGCGAGGCGGGCGGCCCGGGTTCGGTCGGCGTGCTCGTCGACTGGTCGAGCGAGCCCGCCCCGGCGACCCGGCAGTCCAGCCGGGTCCGCATCGCCGGCCGCGTCTCGCGCCGGCTGACCTCCAAGCCCGCCCTCGTGAACCGCGCGATGCCGCCTCGCGCCGACGCTCGCTCGGTCCGCTTCGCCGTGGTCGGCTGCGGCGACATCGGGATCAAGGACGCGAAGTCGATCGCTCTCAGCGGCGCCGGGACGGTTGCGCTGGCCGTCGATCCGAGCGTCGATCTGGCCCGGAGCGTGGCCGCGGGGACCGGCAGCGCCGTCGCGAGCGAGCTCGAGGCGGGGCTCGGGCAGGTGGACGTCGACGCCGTGCTGATCGCCGCTCCGCACAATCTTCACCTGCCGCTGGCGCTGACCGCGGCGAAGGCCGGCAAGCACGTGGTCATGGAGAAGCCCCTCGCCCTCGACGGGGCTGAGGCGAAGGCGATCATCGATGCCTGCAGGGAGTCCGGTGTCCGCCTCGCGGTCGCGTACACGACATCGATCAACAAGAACGTAGGGGCGGCCCGGCGGCTGATCGACGAGGGCAGGATCGGACGGGTCGTCTGCGTGGTCGCCCGCTGGATCGAGGGCCGGGGCGAGGACTACTGGGCCGGGGGCTTCACCGGTCGCGCCAGCGGCGACTGGCGCTCGCGCCCTGAGACGGCGGGCGGCGGGGTCCTGATCATGAACGCCTGCCACGTGCTCTATGCGATGGACGTGCTGGCCGGCAGCACGGTCGCCTCGGCCGGCGCGTCGATGGGCACGCTGCTGCACGATGTCGCCGTCGAGGACACGATCGCCGCGACCATGGAGTACGAGAACGGCGTCATCGGCGCCGTGACCGCGTCGTCGGCGACGGCCGGCCCTCCGCTCAACGAGCTGACCGTCATCGGGACGGAGGGCCGTCTCGAGGTCCTGCCGGAGCTGCGCCTGCCGGCGGGCGCCGACGCCGCCCTGGTCCGCTCGGCCCTGGGGCCGACCCATACCGCCTCCGACCGGACGCGGTGGTTCCGCGCCGCCGCCGACGCGATCCTCGACGGGACCGAGATGCCGGTCACGGGGGAGGCCGCGCTCGCGGTCCAGACCACGATCGACCGCTGCTACGAGGAAGCCGGCCGATGAGCGCCGCTCCCCAGCTCTCCGAGCACGCAGAGCTCGCGCGCTCCGTCCTCGACTCGATCCCGGCCGCTCCCGGCATGACCGCCGCGGTCGGCTCGGGCCCCGTCGGAACGGCGCTGGCGATGGAGTTGCGAGCGCGCGGCATCGCCGCCGCCGGCGGCGGCCAGAAGGCGGATCTCGCCTTCGTCGCCGACGACGCGACCGCGGCCGACCTCGAGCAGGCCCTCGGGCGCTGCCGCGACCGCGGGCTGGTCGTCTACGTCGGGGACGGGCCCCTCGAGCGGCTCGACCTCTACCCCGAGGTGCACAGCCGGGGGCTGCGCCTCGCCTTCCGCGCCCTCGACGATGGCCCCGCCGCGGGCGGGCATCCCTGACCGAGGGCACTGACCCCGTGTCCTCGGCAACGTCACCGCAGGCGACGGACCTGCTCGGCTGCATGATCGCCGGCATGCACAAATGCGGGACGACGTCGCTCCGCGATCAGCTCGCCGAGCACCCCGGGATCGCGACGCACCCGCAGCTCGAGTGCCCGTTCTACGCACCCGACAGCGAGCAGTTCGAGCCCACCGGCCGGGTGCTGCTCGAGCGCTACTTCGCCGATGCCGAGCCCGGGGCGATGCTGCTGGCCAAGCACGCGACCGCGTGCTGCGACGAGGAGGAGGTCGCCCGGATCGCCGCCGCCAATCCGCGTTGCAAGGTGATCCTCACGGTTCGCGACCCGGTCGCCCGGGCCCATTCCGCCTATCTGATGGAGACCTCCTTCGGGGCGCGGCAGGCGCCGTTCCCCGAGCTCGTCGCCGAGATGCTCGACGGGCGCGTTCCCGAGAGCGACTGGAGGACGCGGATCTATCTCACCTGGGGCCGCTACGACGTTCACCTCGATCGGCTGCTGCGCCACTTCGGGCCCGCCGACGTCCGCGTCGTCGCGGTCGAGGCGCTGCGCGGCGATCCGCGCGGCACCGTCGACGGCCTCCTCGAATGGCTCGGGCTCGACGGGGCGGCGGAGGTGCCGATAATCGAAGCGAGGAACGTCGCTTCGAGGCCGCGGTCGGTGCGGCTGGCCGGCGCCGTCAACTGGTTCCTTCGCGACAGCAACCCGCTGAAGCCGCTGGCCCGCCGGCTGATGGGCGACCGCGCGGCGGCCCGTGCCGGCGGCTCGCTCCGGTCCGCGACCCAGGTCGCAGTCGCCGAGCGGGAGGCGCTCGATCCGGTCACCCGGGACGCGCTGCGGGATTTCTTCGCTCCGAGCGTCGACCGCCTCGCCGCGGCCACGGCGCAGGACTTCCGCCGGATCTGGGGCTGGGAGGGCGATGTCCCGCGGTGATGACACCGATCGGGAACAGGTAAGTTCCGTCGCCGATCTGCCTTGAGAGGAATGCCGAGAAGCATGCGTCGGCTGGTCCCCGGTCGCGCCAGGGCGGGCATCAGCCGCAGGCTGCCGACATACCTCGATCGGCGACTGCGGGGCGTCGCCGAGCGGCGCTGGGCGATCGACGCCGGTCCCCCCGACCCGATCGCCGGGCACGAGCTCGGCCCGCCGGACTTCGTCGGCGTCGGAGCGATGAAGTCGGGCACCTCGTGGTGGTACAAGCAGATCGCCAGGCACCCCGACGTGTTCGATGATCCTCGCGTCCACAAGGAAGTGCATTACTTCGACGGGTTCGCGGACCGGCAGTTCACGGACTCGGCCGCCGCCGAATACGCGGCCTGGTTCGGCCGGCCTCCCGGCAAGCGGCGGGGCGAGTGGACTCCGTCCTACATCCAGGATCGATGGATTCTCGAGCTGGTCTCCCGTTCCGCTCCCGCGGCGAAGGTGCTGATCCTGCTCCGCAGCCCGGTGCCCCGGTTCCTCTCTCATCTGAACCACATCCGCACCTCGGGCCGGATCGTCGACACCCACTCGTTGCGGCGCTCGATCGAGAGCAGCCTCTACTTCGATCGCCTCAGCGACGTCTTCGCGGTGTTCCCCGCCGACCGGGTGCTCGTCCTGCAGTACGAGAGATGCAGGGCCGACCCGGACGGGGAGTTGCGGCGCACCTTCGACTTCCTCGACCTCGATCCCGGTCTCGTGCCGGCTCAGGAGCGCGGCGACTGGGTTCCGGGGGCGGGCTACCGAGCCGAGGTCCCGGACCATGTCATGCGATACGCGCGCCCGCTGATCGAGGAGCAGGCGCAGCGCGCCGCAGCCGAGTTCGGATCCATCGAACTCGATCTGTGGGCAAGTTGATGATCGCCGTCCGCAGCCGATGACGACGCCCGCTCGCAGCGGCCGCACACTCGCCGACCCGTCGATCTCGGTGGTGATCCCGGCGTTCAACGGCGAGGCCCACGTCGGGCAGGCGCTCCACTCGGTCCTCGGGCAGACGAGCCCGGCCGAAGAGGTGATCGTCGTCGACGACGGCTCGACCGACGGCACCGGGGAGGTGGTGCGCCGATTCGGCGACGCGGTCCGTTACATCCGGCAGCCGAACGCCGGCGTCAGCGCCGCGCGGAACCGCGGCATCGAGGCGGCGAACGCCGCCTGCATCGCCTTCCTCGACTCCGACGACCTCTTCGCGCCGGCGAAGCTGGAGCGGCAGCGCACCCGGCTTGCGGCGGGAGCCGTCGCCGTATCGAGCGGCGCCGTCATCGTCGACGACGGCCTGCGACCGCTCGCCGTGCGCCGGCCATCGCTCCCGGCCGACCTCCTCGACCAGCTCTTCCTCGAGGGCAACCTGATCGGATCGCCGAGCTCGGTGGTCGCCTCGCGCGATGTGCTCCGCGACCTCGGCGGCTTCGACGAGCGGCTCAGCTTCACGGCCGACTGGGACCTCTGGATTCGCCTCGCTCGGGCCGGGCGGCTCGAGTGCGTGAGCGAGCCGCTGATCGCCTATCGCCTTCACGGGTCCTCGATGAGCACCGATCCGGCGCTGGTCGAGACCGACTCGATCGCGATGCTCGAACGGGCGCTCTCCGATCCCGACAATCCGCCTGCGGTCGAGCGCGCGAAGCGCCGGATCCTCGCTCGGCAGTTCAGCGTCGCGGCCGGCTGCCACCTGCATGACGGCCGGTATGGGGAGGGGCTTCGCTGCATCGCGCGCGGCGCCCGCTCGAGCCCGTCGACGCAGCTTCGCGCGATCGGATCGGCGCTCGCCAATCGGATCTCGCGGTCCCGCGACACCGTCGGCTCCGACCGGCTCGGATCCTCGGCGCACGTCGAGGTGACCCCCGCCGAGGGCGAGGACCGCGCCCTCGACTGGCTCGTCGCCTACTCGGAGGGCGTGCCCGCCTGATGGCCCGGGTCAGAGTCTTTCACGTCGTCGAGTCCGGCGACACGAGCGGGTTCTTCCCGCAGCTCGCCCGCTGGCACGACCGCGGGCTGTTCGAGATGACGATCGGGACCATCTACGCCGCCGACCCGCTTCTCGTAAGGGAGATGGAATCGCTCGGAGTGCCCGTCTGGAGCGGCGGGGCGACATCCCGGCGCGGGCTGCCGCTCGTCGCCGAGCGGCTGCGCCGCCGGCTCGCGGGGAACGAGGACATCGTCCACACGCACCTCTTCGAGCCTTCGCTGCTCGGGCTCGGGGTCGCCCGCTCGCTCGGGATGCACCGCGTCTCGACCCGGCATCACTCGAACTACCACGCCCGCATGGACAAGCACTGGCACGTGCGGCTCGACCGCCTCGTGACGCGCTGGTCGGAGATCGTGATCGCCGTCTCCGCGCACACCGCGAAGGTGATGATCGACGACGAGGGGGCCGATCCCGCCCGCGTCCGCACGATCCCCAACGGCGTCGACGTCGCGCGGATCACGACCTCGGGCGAGGACGAGCTTCGGGCGCTCCGTTCCTCGCTCGACGATGGGGACGATTCAGTTCGGCTCGTCCTTCATCCGGCGCGCTTCCATCCCGAGAAGGGCCACTTCGAGCTCTTCGATGCGATCGCCCGGCTGAACCGGGGCGGCGGGCCGCCGGTTCGCCTGCTGCTCGCGGGAGAGGGCCCGGCCCGCGGTGACTACGAGGATCACGTTCGCCGGATCGGAATCGGGGACGAGGTCCGGTTCCTCGGCTTCCGCCGCGACATCCACGATCTGATGGCTGTCGCCGACCTGGTCGTCTTCCCGAGCCTGGCCGAGGCCTTCGGGCTCGCCCTGCTCGAGGCGATCTATCTCGGGGCGCCCGTCCTCGCCAGCGACGTCGGCGGCATGCCCGAGATCGTCCGCAGCCTCGGCGGCGGCGCGCTGGTGCCGCCGGGAGACCCGGCGGCGCTGGCCGGCGCCATCGCCGCCGCGCTGGCGAGCCCCCCGAGGGCGGCTGACCGCGGCGCGGTCGCGCGTGCGGTCGAGGAGCGGTACTCGTTCGAGTCGATGATGAAGGGCTACGAGGAGGTCTACGCGGAGGTCCTGGCCCGGTGAGCCCGGAAGCGACACCGCAGTGGGTGGTCGCCGCCGGCGGCTACAGGAGCGGCTCGACCCTGCAGTACAACCTGCTCGGCATCTATCTCGAGCAGCTCGGGCTCGGGCGTCGCCTGGGCTACTTCGAGCCCGACGATCTCGACTCGCTGCCTCGCGTCGAGGGACTCGGGGTCGTGAAGTCCCATCACGTCGCCGAGGGCCCGATGGGGTTCGAGCGACCGGAAGCCTGGGTGCCGCTCGTGGAGTCCGGCGCCGCGATCCCGGTATCGACCCGGCGCGACGAGCGCGAGCGCCGGGCCTCGATGGCCCGCAAGTTCGGGATCGGCGAAGCGGCGATCGACGACGACCCGCGCTGGATCCAGGACCGGCTCAACGAATCGCGGTGGGCGCAGCTCGGCGTCTTCGTCCAGGACTACCGGCGGCTCGTCGACGAGCCGGAGCCGGCCCTCCGGGAGCTCGTCGACATGCTCTCGCTTCCCTGGGATCCGGCGGCCGCCGCGGCCGCCGCCGCGGGCTCCTCCGTCGATGCGGCGCTCGCCCGGTCGGCGAACTTGGCGCCGGGCGAGTGGGACCCGGTCTCGCTGCTGCACCCCGACCACATCTCGGAGGAGGTCGGGCGCGGAGGCGAGGGAGCGGCCGGCGATGCGGACGCGAGAGCCCAGTACGGCGAGGATCTGATCCTCGTCGAGCACTTCGCCGGGCGGGACTCGGGCGTCTACGTCGAGGTCGGGGCGCACGACGGCCTCCGCAACAGCAACACCTACCTGTTCGAGCGCCGCGGTTGGACCGGCGTCCTCGTCGAGCCCGACCCGGTGACGGCGCGGGTCTGCTCCGACAACCGCCCGGGCTCCCGCGTGGTGCAGGCGGCCGCGGTCGGCCCCGGCTCGCCGCCGGCGGTCTCGTTCGAGCGATCGGAGCTCTCCGACCACTCCTCGCTCTCGCTCGACCGGCGCCACCGCCGCGAGCTCCGAGGGGCTGACGGGCTCGCGGTCGACGGAATCGATCACGGTCCCGGCCGCGACCCTGACGGAGATCGCCGAGCGGGCCGGGCTCGAGCGGATCGACTTCGTCACGATCGACGTCGAGGGGCACGAGATGCAGGTGCTCGACGGGTTCGACCTGCGGCGGTGGCGACCCGACTTCGTGATCGTCGAGCGCAACTACCCGTGGCCCGTGCCGCGGCTGCTCGCCCACATGTACCGCCACGGATACCGCTACCTGCGGACCACCGGCGTGAACGACTGGTACGTCGAGAAGGCGATCGACCGGGCCGGCGCCGGCGCTCGGGCCGGGAGGCTCGTCCGCCTGCTCGTTCTCGCGCCGGGACGGCGGGCCTACCTGCAGTTCAAGCACCGGGTCAAGATGATGCTGCTCCGGGTTTCGGGACGCCGGCGCTGACGACCTACCGCTGCGGGCGGCGGCCGTAGAGCGCCGCGTAGATCCCCGCGGCCGAGCCGAGATCGCGATGGCGCTCCGCGACCCCGCGGATGCGCGAGCGCCGCCGCTCCGGCGGCTCCGACTCGAGCAGCTCGCGCATCCTCCTCGCCGCCTCCCGAACTGCCTCACGGTCGAGGCTCCCGAAGACCGCGCCCGCGTGGTTGTCGCGGATCAGCTCCGAGTCGTCGGAGATCCCGTCGGCGATCAGCACGGGAAGCCCGCAGGCCAGGTACTCGGCGTCCTTGATCGACGTGTTGTAGCGACGGGTCGGAACCGGGCGGACGAAGTTGATCGCGAAGTCGGCGCGACGGAGCTGGGAGGGGACCTCGCCGGGCTCGGCAGACCGCACGATCAGCGCCTCGGCCGGCAACCCGGCTGCGTCGGCCATCGCCCGCACCTCGGGTTCGCCGGTCGGCGTGAGGATCAGGAAGCGGAGGCCGGGACCGAACTCCTCGATCAGGGTCGCCATCAGGTCGAAGGCCTCCGACTCGAGGTAGATCCCGCCGAACTTTCCGGCGTAGACGGCGAGGACGGCCCCGGGCTCCGCAGCCGTCACCTCGCCCGGCTCGGCCGGCCGGAACTGTTCGAGATCGACGCCGGCCGGTTTCAGGAAGATCGGGTTCGGCACCCGCCCGTAGCGGCGGCTGCTGTATTCCGCCATCCACGGCGATACGGCGATCGCCGCCGACGCGCGCCGGGCCTGCAGCCGCTCGAGCAGGAGCAGGGCCTTGAACCGGACGCTGGCCGCGCTCCAGGTGCCGTTCTCGACCATCGAGTCGGCGTGCGGCTCGAAGCTGTCGAGCACGAGCGGCCTACGCGTCAGGACCGAGAGCAACCAGCCGATCGCGCCGCCGGTCGAGCACCACGAGTGGATCACGCCGGTCCGCCGTCGCAGGCAGAGGGCGAGGAGACGGGGGACGTCGAACGCCCGCCGGAGCACGGCGCGGGTGCCGAACCCGTCATAGCGGAACGCGACGTGCTCGATCCGGTCCTCGGTCAGGTCGCGGCGGCGGCTGCCGGGCGGATCGAAGGTGACGATCGTGATCCGTTCGCCCGGCTCCAAGTGGTCTCTGATCATCCGCACGTAGGGCATCGTGTACCTCGAGATCAGCGCATCCCCGGACGCCCAGTAGGTGACGATCAGGGGATTGCGACCGGAGATCGGCGACCGCTCGCCGTCGCCCGGCCCGCCGGCCTGCGCGGGCCGCGCGCTCACGAGCCCGCTCCCGGGAGCAGCTGCGCGACGATCTCGTGCAGGCGCCGGCGCCGGGCCTCGATCGGATACGCGGAGGCGATCCGCTCGTGGCATCGCTGCGGCATCGGCGCGGCGAGCGCCGCCTCGACCGCGGCGGCGACCGCCACGGGGTCGCGCGAGTCGACGTAGCGGGCGGAATCGCCCGCCACCTCGGGCATGGCCCCCTCCCGGGTCAGGACGGGGGTGCATCCGGCCAGCATCGCCTCCGCGACCGAGCAGCCGAACGCCTCGTGGCGCGAGAGCTGCAGGTAGACGGCGCTCGTTCCGAGCAGCCCCGAGAGATCCTCGTCGCTGAGGAATCCGGTGAGCCTCAGGTTCGAACCGCCGATGCGCCGCAGGTGCTCGGCCGCATCCTCCTGATCGACCCGTCCCGCCAGCACGAACTCGGTGTCCGGCATGGCGATCGAAGCCTTCGCGAAATCCTCGAGCCCCTTGCGGAGCATGTACTCCCAGGAGATCGCGCCGACGCTGACGACCCGGGGTTCCCGCACGGAAGCCGGCGCGGGGGTGGGCTCGAAGCCGTGCGGCAGGACCTCGGGACGGGCGCCGGGCGCCCAGCGGCGAACCTCGGAGGCGTTGAAGTGCGACACCGACAGGACGCTGTTCGCCCCGCGAAGGGCGATCCGCGACATCGTTCGCGTGAGCGGGTGGACCATCCGGCCGTAGCCGATCTCCGGCAGGAAGGCGA
Source organism: uncultured Conexibacteraceae bacterium (assembly GCA_963784885.1). Lineage (GTDB taxonomy): Bacteria > Actinomycetota > Thermoleophilia > Solirubrobacterales > 70-9 > RHKX01. The sequence goes on along the minus strand of CAWATA010000006.1, from coordinate 209,410 downwards.
CGTCGAACCCGCCGGAGACGACGACGATCGGCTTCCGTCTCAACCGTGCACCCAGGACCGGGGCCGAGGGCGTCGCGAACCACTGGAACACGAGGTCGGAGTTCGCGATCGCCCGGCGCATCGCCCTCCCCGGCAGCCAACCCGCGGGACCGAGCCGGCGCCGCCACGCCGGGCCGGTGTACGAGCGGATCCACTCGACGTCGGCCACCTCACCGAGAATCGCCATGTCGCGGGCGACGTACGAAGGCATCGCCTCGGGCGGGCGGAAGTAGACGAAGGCGATTGACGGCTGCCCGGGCACGACGGCTCGGGGCTCAGTCCGCGTTCCGGCCGGAGACGGCCGACGGCGCCGGCCGCGTCGCCGTGCCCCACAACGAGCCGGTCCAGTAGCTCTCCCAGCCGGGAGCGCTCGGGTGCGGGTACCAGCCGGCCTCCGGCTGCCCCACATCGTCTCCCGTCTCGCCGATCACCCGGCCGTCGCGGAGCTCGATCGAACGGTTCGTCCGCCTGGCCACCTTGGGGTCGTGGGTGACGATGATCACCGTGGTGTCGGGGCCGAGGTTGCTGCAGGCGTCCATGACCGTCGCCGCCGACTCGGCGTCGAGCGCCGCCGTCGGCTCGTCGAGGACGATGAAGTGAGCGCCCCGGGCCAGGCTGCGAGCGAGGGCGAGGCGCTGCCGCTGGCCGCCGGAGAGCCGGTTGCCGGCCTCGCCGACGTGATGGTCGAGACCGCCCGGCTTCTCGCGGATCGCGTCGGCGAGGCCGACGGATTCGAGGGCGCTCCAGAAGCGTTCGTCGCTCCGCTGCTCCGGCGGCAGGCCGAGGCCGAGGTTCTCGCGCACGCTCCCCGATTCGATGTAGGGAGACTGCGGCACGTAGGCCAGGACCGCCGAGGTCTCCTCCGAGGAGTCCGGCGACGACCAGGCGATGCTGCCCTCCGACGGGCTCAGCAGCCCGAGGATCACGTCCATCAGCGTCGTCTTCCCCGAACCCGACGGTCCGACGACGGAGACGAGCTCGCCGCGCTCGAACCGGGCCGAGATGCCGTCGATCGCCGGAACCGCGGCGCTCGGGTAGACGACGCCGACCTCGGAGAGCTCGACGGAGTCGTACTCCTCGGGAACCGCGGCCGCCTCGGCCTTCTCCTCGGGTTCGCTCAGCACCCGGCTCAGCTGCGTCAGCCCGGGGCGGACGTAGCCGAGCGACGTCGTCGAGCGAGCGATCCGGCTCAGCGAGGGAACGACTCTCAGCGCGGCGGCGGCGAAGACCCCGATCGTCGCGACGTCGTTGGATGTGATCTCCCCGCCGCTCACGGCCAGGAGGCCGACGATCACGAGCCCGGTGATCATCAGCACCTCCATGATCAGCCGCGGCATCTCGCCGACCGCGCCGTTGAACGCCTCCGCCTTCCCGAACTTCACCACGGCGTCGTCGACGCGCTCCTCGAAGTGGCCCTCGGCGCCGAGGACTCGTGCCTCCTTGAACGACCGCAGCCCGGAGACGATCGAGCCGATCAGCGAGCGCCGGGCCTGCTGGGCCTCCTGTCCGTGGTGGGTCAGATGGCGGCGCAGGCCCACGTGCCAGAGGCCGAAGACGAGCAGCGATCCGACGACCATGATCGCCGTCACCGTCGGCTGGATCGTCGCGAGCACGGCGAGGACCAGCGCGACGACGAGCACGTCGGTGAACAGCTGCAGCCCCTGCAGGAGCCCCTGAGCGACGAGCAGCGTGGCGTCGAGCTGGATCGTTCGCTGAACCTCGGCCAGATCCCGCATCGAGTGCCGTGAGAACGACTCGCGCATGAAGTGCGCGAAGGTCCGGCCGGTGACGCCGGTGCGGATGCCGGCGATGACGCGCTGGACGTGGAACGTGTTGAAGCCGACGTAGAGGTCCTTGAAGATGAAGAACGCCAGCAGGAAGATTCCGGCGACGGTCGGATCGACGTCGCCGAACAGCGGCATCGTGCCCGGATTGCCGGCGAACGTCGACGACTCGCTGAGGATCGCGTTGACGAAGGGGTAGATCGCCGCCAGGCCGATCGCCTCCATCACCGACGCGATCGCGAGCAGTGCTCCGGCGCCCTGGACCCGCCGGCGCTCCGGCCGCGTGAGGATGATCCTCGCCAGCTCGCGCCACGACGGCTGGCGCTCGTGATCGGGGGAAGCGCTCAAGGTCGGCGGCAGCGGGGCCCTGCGCACACCACCGTTCCGGCTCCGGCGGTGTGGTCACGGCTGGAATCTGAGCGGCGATCCACCATTCGCGAGAATATTCCCACAGGATGCGCCGCTCAGCTGAGGATTCCACCACCGCCGCCGGACCCGACTTTCTCTGCATCGGCGCCGAGAAGGCGGGAAGCACGTGGCTCTACCAGCGGATGAGGGAGCACCGGCAGGTCGCTGCGACACCGCTGAAGGAGCTCAACTACTTCAACGCGATCGACCTCGGCGTCGACACGCGGTTGCTCGCACAGGTCCGGGGCGAGCACTGGATCAACCTGATGTGGCGACGGGCCTTCCGCCACCGCTTCCTCCCCGACCTCTGGCGGCGCGAGCTCTCGCCGCTGCGGTGGTACCTCCATTACTTCTTCGGCCGCCGCAGCGACGACTGGTACCGCGCCCTGTTCACGCACGGCCCCGGCGAGGTCAGCGGCGACTTCACGCCGAACTACTCGGCGCTGTCGCCCGCCGGTGTCGCGCGCGTCCGGGAGGCAGTGCCGGAGGCGCTGATCATGCTGATCATGCGCGACCCGATCGACCGGGCCTGGTCGGCCGCGAAGATGAATCTCTCGGGCAAGCCGGGGCGGCCGCTGGAGACCGTCTCGGAGCGCGAGTTCGGGGAGTACCTGAGCGGAGACCGAGACCGCGCCCTGGGCGACTACGCGCAGATGCTCGAGCTCTGGTCGGCGAGCTTCGGGTCCGATCGGATCCTGGCCGGGTTCTACGACGAGATCGTCGACGACCCGGAGGGGCTGCTGCGCCGTGTCTGCGACTTCCTCGGGATCGGCTGGGACCCCAGCGTGGCCGCGAGGGCGCGCACCGTCGTGAACCGGGGCTCCGACAGCCGGCCCGTGCCGGAGTTCGCCCAGCGGCTGCTGGCCGAGAAGTACGAGCCGGCGCTGGAGCGCCTGATCGACCGTCTCGACGGCCCCCAGGCCCGCTACCCCGAGGGCTGGCTCGATCGCGCCCGCCGGATCATGGCCTGACCGACGAGCCCGAGAGGACGGCGCCGAGCCCGGCGAGGACGCGGTCCACGGCGCGGGCGTAGGTACGCTCCGCCAGGAACCGATCGACCGCGTCGACGTCGACCGGCAGCTCTCCATCGAGCACTCGCCCGGCGGTGTCGACGTACTCGTCGGCGCTCGAGCAGCAGTGGATCGCGAGCCCCTCGAGCTCGGAGTACTCGAGCGGGCTCGAGGACACGACCGGCCTTCCCTGCGCCAGGTAATCCATCACCTTCAGGACCGATGTCCGCGGGCCGAGCCGGCTCTGCTCCGTGAACAGGTACGCGCTCAGACAACCCCGGGCACCGGAGACGTAAGCCGAGATCTCGGGGGCCGACACGGTTCCGCGGTAGAAGACGTTCGCGCGGGTCTTCAGCGCCGCGAAGGCCGCCCGCGTCGACGCCGATCCGACCTCCGGGCCGGCGATCACGAGGCTCGAGTCCGGGAACGCTTCGCTGACCTGCGCGAGCAGCGAGACGTCGACGCGATCGGTGATCGAGCCGCCGAGGAAGAGGTAGTCCCCGAACCGCTCGGTCATCTCCGACGCTTGGGCGTCGTCGACCTCGACGTGATCAACCTCGGACGAGTGAGGGACGTAGATCGTCTTCTTGGGATGACCGCCGGCGTAATGCTCGGCGTACTGCCTGCTCGTGCAGACGATCAGATCCGCCGAGTCGGCGCTCCGCTCGTCGAGTGGCAGCCCCACGTAGGGGTCGCACACGTGGTAGATCTTCAGGCTGTCCGGTCCGAGCGAGTTGTCGGCGAACCGAAAGGGGTCGAACTGCCAGAGGACCGGGCGCCTGCCCTCGGGCACGAGGCCTCTCAGGCGCCGGCCGATGATGCGGTCGTTGAGATCCCCCGCGAACTCCGAGCCGAGCCGAGCCGGGATCGGATGGCGGTAGCGCAGCAGGGTCAGGTTCGGCGCGAGACTGCTGAGGGAAGGCCGGCTCGGCAAGAGGTTCGACGCCTGCCAGGTCGTCGAGGGATCGCAGAAGAAGACCTCGGCGCCCTGCCGTGCCAGCTCTGTCGCGAAACGGTGCTTGATGAAGTGCTGCGGCCCCCAGGGCTCGTTGGAGACGATGAAGATCGCCAGCTCCTCGGGGCGGATCCGACGCTCGATCCGCTCCTCGACCTCGGTCTTCGGCACGACCGTCGCCGTCGCCGCCGCCCCGGGCTCGCTCGCCACCGGCGCGACGCTGAGAACGGGAGCGGGGGGCGGGGGTGGGGGCGGGGCCAGGGCGACGTCATCGAGGACCACGGGATCCTCCTCGGTCCGCCGCGACCCGTACCGGGCGGCGATCAGCGCCGCGCCGGCGACTCCGACGATATGGGTTCGGTACCGGAAAGCGGTGCCGGCGTTGCCGGCGCTGAGCGAGTACGCGATCAGCAGCCCGATGGTGACGTAGAGCAGAGGCCCGGCCCTCGCCACGAGGCCCTTTCTGTTCCGCCTCGCCTCGCGGATGAGCATGAAGAGGATCACCAGCGCCACGGCCGATCCGAACACCGCGAGTTGCTGGGCGGCGTTGCTCATCTGCCAGACGTAGGGCCTCGTCAGGACCTGGACGATTCGCGGCGGGAGGTTGGTGACGATCGCGCCCCGCGTCGAGAAATCGACCTGCTCGAGCGCGAGGTCGGTCTGGTCTCCACCGCTCGTGTAGGAGTCCTGCGTCTGCTGGAGCGGTTGCAGGCTCTCGCTGGTGGTCGCCCCGAGCACGGTCGGGGCCGAGACGGCCACCACGACGATCACCAGCGAGACGAAGCTGAGGCGCCGGGCGGGGGAGGCCTCGCTCACCCGGAGGCCGGAGTGAAGGAGTATCGCCGCGCCCGCAGCGATCAGGAACCAGCCGGCGTAGGGTCTGGTCGCGACGGCGATCAGACAGCCGAGCGTGATCAGCAGGATCGACCTGGTCGAGGCGCGCTGCCACGCGAGCGCGCCTCCGTAGGCGACGATGCCGCCCGCCAGCATCATCAACGGCTCCTTGTGAAGGATGCTCGAGAAGAAGATGTTGGTCGGCTCGAGCGCCAGAAACCACATCGCGATGACCGCGGCCCGCGATCCGGCCAGCTCGTAGACGGCCGCGGCGATGAAGACGAGGCCCGCCACGGCGATCCCGATCTGCGCCACCCGCATCGCCTGGGTCGGCGAGTCGAGGAGCCCGATCTGGCCCGCGAAGGTGAACTCGTAGAGGCTCCCGGTCAGCGCGTCGATCCATCTCGTCGAGCCGAAGGCGGTATCGGCGATGTTCGACGAGACCGTCAGGAATGCGTTCTCGTCTCCGCCCCGCAGGAAGCGCTCGATGCTCGTCAGCGACACCGCCATCGAGGCGATGATCCGGATCAGGACCGCCACGGCGACCGCCTGGCCGATGACGAAGCGCTCGCGACCCCTGCCGAGCACGCGGACGAGCATCCAGAGCCCGTAGGTGACGAGCAGCAGGGTTATCGCGAACACCGCGATGTCGTGAATCGTCGTGTCCATCGATCAGTCCGCCGGCCCCCGACCGGGCTGAAGGTTACGAGCCACGAGCAGCAGCGATTGCGAGCCGTGGTTCCTCCCGGTCAGCCGGGCCTCGGCGCGGCCTCCGGCATGCAGGACGTTGCGGGCCAGGCGCCTGCCGCGATCCAGCGACGGCGGCATCTCGCTCGCCAGCGGCAGTCCGACGATGCGGTGCCAGAAGGAGGAATGGATCGGCGCGAATCCGGACACGGCGATGTCGCTGAAGCCGGCGGCGGCGACGATCGACGCGATCGACTCCTTGGTGAAGTGGCTGACCCTCTGCTCGGGCCCGAAGGCGGTCTCGCCGATGCCGACGCCGACCCGGGACGCCGCCATCCCGAGCCGGAAGTAGTCCGCGTTCGGGACCTTCGCGAGCACGACCCCGCCCTCGTCCATCGCGTCCCTGACCTTCGCGAGCGCCGCGACCGGATCCGGCATGTACTCGAGGGAGTCGGTGAAGGTGACGGCATCGAAACGGTCCGATCCGAGGTCGACGTCGTGGATCGAGCCGCTCAGCACCTCGATGCCGTGCGTCCGCGCCGCGAAGTCCGCGAGCGTCGGCTGGATCTCCACCGCCTTCGCGTCCCAGCCCCGCGATCGGGCCTGCGCGGGAAAGAAGCCGTGGGCGCAGCCGACGTCCAGCAGCCGCCGGCCGTCGGTCATGCTCTCGAGTCGGTCGAGATAGGCCGAGTAGGCGCGGTGGCGATAGTGACGAACCGACCCGTCGAGGATCGGCCGCAGCATCACCTCGAGATCGTGCTCGGCGTCGCCGTCGAGGACCGAACCGGGATCGGGGTGTTGCAGGGGCGTGTAGATGAAGCCGCAGCTCGTGCATCGTCCCACCGTCACTCCCGATTCGAAGGTGCGAACGGTCGCGTAGTCGTTCGCCCCGCAGAGCGCGCAATTGGTCCGCGTCAGCTCACCCATTCGCCGACTTCGCCGCGATGACGCCGGCGGCGAGGGTGCCGCCGGCCGCGAGTGCTCCGAGCCCGGCCCTGATCGCGTCCGGTCGCTCGGTCGCCCTCACGTAGCTCTCGGGGGGGCGGGACCTCGAGATCCCGCGAACGACGAGGGGCCGCCACCGGTAATAGTCGACCCACGGGTTGCCCTCGTGGATGTTCGGGAAGGTCGTCGGATCGTCCGAGCCGAACGCGCAGAGCTGCTCCGGCCTCATCTGGGTCGCCGGATCGGGGAAGGCGTCGAACAGATACCAGCCGCCGTCCAGCCACTCGTGCTCGACGATCACGTGGTTCCACCGCTCTCCGATCAGGTAGACGCGATTGGCGCGAATTCCGAGTGCTCGAAGCAGCAGCACGGTGACGCGCGCGCTCTCACCGCAGAACCCCCGCCGCTCCCGGAGCGTCTCGATCGCGCTCTGTCGCAACAGCGGTCTCGGCAGGAACCGGAAGTCGGGGTCGTCGGCGACGCCCTTGGCGACGAAGGCGTGAACCGCCTCGAGCTGTTCGCGGCGGTCGATGACGTCGCCGCCGGCGATGTTCCTGGCGGTCGCAGCAAGCGCCCGCTCCTCCCGGATCAGCTTCGCGGCCGAAATCGCCGCGCTCCGGGTCGCCGACAGCGCGACGTGGACCGCGACGATCGACGCAGCCGGCCGTTTTCCCGAATGGACGGATCGGAACCCTCTCGCCACGCGCGACAGCCTAGAGGCTGGATGCTCTGCCCAGGACCGGCCGCCGAGGCGGAGCGGGACATGAAACGGATCGCCTAGGATGCCGGCATGAAGGTCTTGGTAACGGGGGGTGCCGGTTTCATCGGCTCGCACCTCGCGGACGGGCTGCTGGCAGCGGGACACGAGGTGCGCATCCTCGACGCCCTCGTCCCCCAGGTCCACCCGTCGGGTGAGACCCCGGGCTACGTCGCCGCGGAAGCGGAGATGCTCGTCGGCGACGTTCGCGACCGCGATGCGGTTGCCGCGGCCCTCGACGGGGTCGATGCCGTCTTCCACCAGGCGGCGGCGGTCGGAGTCGGGCAGTCGATGTACGAGGTCGCCGCCTACTGCGAAGCGAACGTGATCGGGACCGCGATCCTCCTCGAGGAGGTCGTCAAGGTGCGGGACCGGATTCGCAGGGTGATCGTCGCCTCCTCGATGTCCAATTACGGCGAGGGCCGCTACCGGCGTCAATCCGGCGAACCGGTCGAGCCCCTGCTCAGGCCCCTCGAGCAGTTCGAGGCCGGCCAGTGGGAGCTGCTCGACGAGGAGACCGGTGCGCCGCTCGTGCCCTGCCCCACCGACGAGGCCAAGCCGATGCAGCCCACTTCGGTCTATGCGACGACGAAGCGGGACCAGGAGGAGCTCGTTCTCAACGTCGGCCGCGCGTACGACGTCCCGGCGGTCGCCCTCAGATACTTCAACGTCTACGGGACGCGGCAGTCCCTCTCGAACCCCTACACCGGGGTCGCGGCGATCTTCTCCGGCCGCCTGCTCAATCGCGAGCGCCCGCTGATCTTCGAGGACGGCATGCAGTCCCGCGATTTCACTCACGTTTCGGACATCGTCCGGGCGAACCTCGCCGTCCTCGACAGCGAGGAGGCGATCGGTCGCGCCATGAACGTCGGGACCGGGCGATCGACGAATCTGCTCGAGCTCTGCGACCTGCTCACCGAGCACCTCGGCCTCGGCGGCGAGATCGAACCCGAGGTCGTCGGGCGCTTTCGCGAGGGCGACATCAGGCACTGCTACGCGGATATCTCGGAGCTCCGCCGCCGCGCCTCCTACGAACCGGGAACTGCGCTCGAGGACGGGATCGAGGAGCTCGTGGGCTGGGTCGCCGAGCAGCGGGCGACCGACAGGGTGGGAGCCGCCCTCGACGAGCTTCAGCAGAGGTCGCTGGTCCGCTGAAGTTGGCCTCGTGCGGCTCCTGATCCTGGCGCCATACCCGCAGCGCACCGCCCCCTCGCAGCGCTTCCGGTTCGAGCAGTACCTCGGTCGCCTCGGCCGGCACGGAATCGATGCCGACGTCAGGTCGCTGACGACCGGCGGCCCCGCCGGTGCCGGGCCGTGGGCGGGCGGGCGGCTGCAGACGGCGGTGACGGGGGCGCTGCGGAGGCTCGAGGACGTCCTCCGGAGCCGGCGCTACGACGCGGTGATGGTTCATCGCGAGGCCTTTCCGATCGGCCCTCCCCTGGTCGAGCGCGCGATACGCAGCCGTCGGATCCCGATGATCTTCGACTTCGACGACGCGATCTACCTTCCGAACGTGAGCGACGAGAACCGCCGGCTGGCCTGGATGAAGGTGCCGTCGAAGGTCGGAACGATCGTCGAGATGAGCGATCTCGTCATCGCGGGCAATCAGGAGCTCGCCGACTGGGCCGGGGCGCGGAACCGGAACGTGCGGGTGATTCCGACCACGATCGACACCGATCTCTACCGGCCGATGCCGGCGAGGGAGCGTGATCGCGTCTGCATCGGGTGGAGCGGGAGCAGGACGACCATCGAGCACCTCGAGACCGTCGCCGGCGCGTTGCGGGAGGTTCAGGCGGCCCACGGCGCCAGGATCCGCGTCGTCGGCGACGCCCGGTTCCGGATCGCGGGCGCCGAGGTGACGGCGACCGACTGGCGAGAGGACACCGAGCTCAGCGACCTCGGCGAGATGGACGTCGGCATCATGCCCCTGCCGGACGACCGCTGGGCCCGGGGGAAGTGCGGCCTCAAGGCCCTCCAGTACATGGCCCTCGCGATTCCCACGGTGATGTCCCCGGTCGGAGTCAACGCCGAGATCGCTGCCGGCGATGCGGCGCTGCTCGCGCGCGACGGCGACGAGTGGGCGCGAACGCTCGGTGAGCTCGTCGAGGATCTCGAGGCGCGACGGAGGTTGGGCCGGGCGGGCAGGCAGAGGGTCCTCGAGGCGTATTCCACCGACGCGAACGAAGAAGCGTTCGCCGCGGCGCTGCTGTCAGTGGCCTAGGGTCGCGGGGAAATGAGCCCGGGGATCAGGGGGGACGCGGCAATACCATGCCGCCGGTGAACGCGGACGCGGACTTCATCGCGGCCTACGAGGCTCACGTCTGGGATGTCTATGGCTTTCTCGCGTTCCGGACGCGGTCCCGGGAGGAGACCGAGGACCTGACCCAGGAGACCTTCGTCCGCGCGCTCAAGGCCTGGGCGCGCTTCGATCCCTCGCGCAGCGCGGTGAAGCCCTGGTTGCTCGCGATCGCGCGCAACGTCTACATCGACAGCCGCCGCCGGTCCCGCGCGCGACCGCGGACGACGACGGCGGCGCCCGAGCCGGCCGGTGAGGAGGATCGACGACTTGCGCGGATCGGCGGCCCCGACCCCCGGTGCGCCGCGGCGCTCGCGCAGCTCCGCAGGCGAGAACGCGAGGCGGTGGCGCTCCGCTTCGGAGGCGATCTCCGGACGGCCGAGGTGGCTGAGGTCATGGGAGTGTCGGTCGCCAATGCCCAGCAGATCCTCTCGCGAGCCTTGCGGAGGATGCGCGAGCTGATGGAGGGCTCCGCGGCGCCGGACTCAGAACCCGAGCGGGCCGGTGCCCGCGACCCCGAGTCCCGCCACGGCTAGCAACGCGATCCCCGATCCGGCGCAGGCGGCGATCGTGGCCTTCAGTCGGCGTGGCCGCCGCTCGAAGGAACCGCTCCGCTCGAGCCCGGCCAGCCCGGCCCGGAGCTCGGAGCGGAACTCCGGCCGCGGGATCGCCCGGCCTTCGCGGATCAGAGCGGCCGTCTCATCGATCGGGCCGATCTCATCGTCGTCGACATAGGGCCGAAGCTCATCGCTGACCGGCCGCGTGCCTCGGCGCTCCTCGTTCTCCGGGCTCATGGATTCAGCTTCTCCGATTTCCTGTACGCGCGAACCGCATCCTCGACGTTCCCCGATCGAGCATCGAGCCGCGCCAGCGTCACCCAGTTGCGCCAGTTGACGGGTTCGGCCTTCGCCGCCGCCCTCGCCGTGTCGGCCGCCTCCTCGTAGCGTCCTTCGAGTTCCAGCACGATCGCCTTCTGGATCAGCGGTGCGGCGGCCTCGGGTTGGGAGCCGGCCGCGTCTTCGGCGGCCGCGAGGGCGGACGGCAGATCGTCGTCGGCGACGGCGATGTGGCTGGAGCGGAGGTCGAGGTTGGCCTGCAGCGGAGGCCAGATCGCCCAGAGCGCCGCGACGCCGGCGATGACGATGGCGATGCGCGGGAGGATTCGGCGGGTGGGCGACTGCGACTGCGACCGCGAGTGGCTGCTGCGACTGCGGCGCCGGCTGCGGCTGCTGCGCCTGCGGCTGGAGCGACGAGAGTGGATGTCGCTGGTCTCGTCCGGCTCGCGATCGGTGGCGAGGACGGCGGCGAGGAGGATGAAGATCGCGGGCAGCGCCGGAATCTCCCAGACCCAGTCGAGCCCGGCGCCGACCGCGAATCCGGCGACGCCGGCGGTCGCCGCCGCGATCCGCGCCCGGGCGGCGGGCGGTCCGCGGAACGAGCGCCAGGCGCCGAGCGCGAGCGCGCCGCCGACCACGGTGACGATCAGGATCAAGCCGATCCAGCCGAGCTCGGCGAAGTTCTCGAAGTAGAGGCTGTGAGCGTTGCGGACGTAGCCGAAGTTGTCGGGATCCTGAGCCCAGTGATACTCGAAGGTCCCGGGACCGATCCCCTTCAACGGGCTCGCTGAGTTCGCGTCCTCGGCCGACATCCAGAACTGGTAGCGGCCGCTCGAGCTCGTGTCGGTGAGGACGGCGCCGCGGTCCTGCGGGTCGGCGGCGGTGCCGCGGCTCTTGAAGTTCTCCCACTGGTCGGAGATCTCGCCGGGAACCTTCGCCGCGACCAGCGCCGGGACCAGGATCGCGATCGCCACGAGGGAGGCGATCAGGGCCCGCTGTCGGCTGATCCGCAGCCACCGCGGGCGGTTGCCGTACCGGACCGCGAGGCTGATCGCGATCTGGACCAGGGCAACTCCCGCCGCGACCACGAGCGCGATGACGAGGACCTCGTCGCCCTGGCTCATCGCAGCGGGCGTCGGCAGTCCGCGATCGAGGGCGGGCGATCGCCGATCGCCCCGAACAGAATCGCGGAGCCGGCCGCCGCAGTCAGCAGCGTGAGCAGTTTCGGAAGCCGGTCCGGGCTCAGGATCACGAACGCTGCAACGGCGACCAGGGTCGCGCCGGTGCCGGTGCCGGAGCTGGACAGGACCAGGGTGAAGCCGGCGATCGGGAGCGCCGCCGCCGCGAGGGCCTGGGCGGGGAGCCACTTCGCCCACGAGGTGGCGCCCGCGAGAAGCGGGATCGCGATCGCGGCCATCACGCCGACCGCGCTGGAGTATCCGAGCGGGTATGCCAGGCGCCGCTCGATCTCGATGTCCGGCAGGTAGAAGCCGTTCAGGTTCTCCGGGAACCACTGCGGGTGGAGCCGGCTGAGGACGGCGAGCGCCGCCACGACTCCGATCGCGGTCGTGACTCCCGCGAGCAGGTGGCGGGCACGCCGGCCGTCGCCGACCGCGCAGAGGCCGAGGACCAGGAGCCCGCCGTAGGAGCAGACCCTCGCAAGCTCCTCGACGCTCTGCTCGCGGCTGATCGACCAGTCGAGCGACAGCGCGGTCCAGAGGGCGTAGGCGCCGAACGCCACCAGCAGGGCGGTGCCCCACCGCGTCGCCGTCGGCGGCGGGAACGCCCCGACCGCGATCCCGCAGATCGCGACGACCCAGATCGCGATCCCGACTTCGTCACGGACGATCGGGTCGTAGCCGCCGTTCTGCAACAGCAGGTAGGCCACGACGACGGCGCCGAACGCCCAGGTCGCCAGCGCCGGGAGGTCGGGACGGCCGGTCCCGGCCCAGGTCAAGGTCTTCGGAAGGTTCTGGACCCGCTCCATCGGGACCTAGTACGCATCCGGTCGTGAAAAGCTGACGACCGGTCTCCGGTGAAGAACTGTCAGCTTCGAGCCGTGAGCCGCGTATAAGGAGAGGATGAAGCGAATCTCGGCAACCTTCGCGGTCGCGCTCTGCGCGCTCGCCTGCGCCATCCCGGCGACGGCCACCGCCGGGAGGCTGCCGATTCCACCGAACCAGCCCGAGGCCGACGAGTACACCGAGAGCGTTCCCGACGGCGAGGGCAATTCGGCTCCGGACAGGTCGAAGGACCCGCGGGACATCCTCGGCCAGGTCGTGCTCCAGCAGCTCGATCAGCTCGGGGAAACCGGCTCGGACGTGGCCATCCTCGCGGCGTCGACCGCGCCCGGCAGGCCCGGCTCGGCCTCGCGCTCAGCCGAAGGCTCCGCCCCGAACCGCTCCTCGGCATCCCCGGCATCCGCTCCGCGGCGGAGCAGGTAGGGAACGTCAGGGCGGCAGCGTATGTACCCAGCGAGGACGGTTTGAGATCGTGGTTGTGGGTAATCGTCGTGGCGGCCGTGGTGAGCGCGGCCCTGTACGCCTGCTATCTCCGGGTCTCGGGTCGCCGGGCGTGAGGCTCGCGCGCGCACTCGCCCGGATCCTTCCCGGGGTGCTGATCCTCGCGCTCGCGCTCCCGGTTGCGTCCGCCGCCGCTTCCGGGGGGAAGAACCTGATGCTCGGCTTCGGCGATCTCAAGTACGCCTCGAAGGACACCGACGTCCGCCGCGACGCGCTCGACAAGACCAAGGCCGTGAACGGGGACCTGGTCCGGGTGAACGCCGGCTGGGGCCTGATCGCGCCCGCGGAGAAGACCCCGTCGTTCGATCCCACCGACCCCGGCAGCCCCGAATACGACTGGTCGCGGCTCGACGCCGCCGTCCGGGACGCAGACGAGCGCGGCCTGACGATCATGCTGCTCGTCCAGCGCGCGCCGACCTGGGCGGAGGGCAAACACCGGCCTCCCGATCTGCCGGATGGAGTCTGGAAGCCCAATCCGAAGGCCCTCGGCGACTTCGCGCTCGCCCTCGCCCGCCGCTACTCCGGCCACTACGAGGACCTCCCTCGGGTCCGCTACTTCGAGTGCTGGGGCGAGGCGAACCTGAAGCTCCGGCTGTCGCCGCTGTGGGGGGGCAAGAACGGGAAGAAGCCGATCGTCGTCGACCGCTACCGGAAGATGCTCAACGCCTTCTACAAGGGGATCCACAGGGGGGAGTCGTCGAACAAGGTCGTGACCGCGGCGCTGTCTCCCTATGGCGCGAAGGCGGGCCTCGTCAACGTTCGCCCGCTCGAGTTCTGGCGTCCGCTGCTGTGCGTCAAGGACAACAAGCGGCTCACCCCGATCCGCAAGTGCAAGAAGGTGCGCTTCGACATCCTCGCCCACAACCCGATCGGCCACGGGCCACCGGGCACCAAGGCCCGGGACAAGGACGACATCTCGGTTCCGGACCTGCACCGCCTCGTCGACGTCCTGCGGGCGTCGGAGCGCGCCGGAAACGTGAAGCCGGCGGGCCTTCGTCGCCCGGTCTGGGCGACCGAGCTCTGGTGGGAGTCGAGCCCGCCCGACCCCTTCCACGAGAACCCGGGCCTGATGAAGCAGGCGGCGTGGTACACCAAGGCCAACTACCTGCTCTGGCGCCAGGGGGCGAGCGCATCGCTGCTCCTCCAGGTCCTGGACCTGCCCTACAACGGCATCCCGGGCCGCGGCGACGACAACCTCCAGACCGGCGTCTACTTCATCGACGGCACCCCCAAGCCCTCCGCGACGGCGATGAAGTTCCCCTTCCTCGTCGACCGGCGGCGCAACGGGAACGCCGTCGCCTGGGGCAAGGCGCCCGCCACCGGGCCGCTCGTCCTCACCGAGCAGGGCAGGCAGGCCCCGGTCGCCCAGTTCGAGGTGCGGGCCGGGAAGGTCTTCAACCAACGCATCCGCCTTCGCGGCGAGGGCAGGCACAAGCTCCAGGCCGAGGTCGGCGGTATCCAGAGCCTCCCCTGGAAGGTGAAGTAGATGGGCCTCGCTCCGGGTTCCCCGGAGCGCTCGACGACCGGGGTGGTCGGGCTCGGCTACGTCGGTCTGCCGCTCGCGGCAGCGCTCGTCGAGGCCGGCGTCGACGTCGTCGGGCTCGACGTCAATGCCGAGCGGGTCGCCGAGCTGAACGCCGGCATCAGCCCGGTCGAGGACGTCCCCTCCGAGCGGCTGGCGACGTTCGGCGACGGGTTCCGGGCGACGACCGACCCGGCCGAGCTGAAGGGCTGCGGCGCGATTCTGATCTGCGTGCCGACTCCTCTCACCAACCAGCGCGAGCCCGATCTCAGCCACGTGATCGCGGCGGCCGGGCAGATCGCGGGAGCGCTCGTTCCGGGCCAGACCGTCGTGCTCGAATCGACCACCTACCCGGGGACGACCCGCGACGTGGTCCTTCCGGTCCTCGAGCGGACGGGGATGCGGGCCGGCGAGGACTTCCACCTCGCCTACTCGCCGGAGCGCATCGACCCCGGTCGCGCCGATCACACGGTCCGGACAACGCCGAAGGTCATCGGCGGGATGACCCCCGCCTGCACGGAGCGGGCGGCTGCGGTCTACGGGACGATCTGCGATGAGGTCGTCGTCGTCTCGAGCCCGGAGGCGGCGGAGCTGACGAAGCTGTTCGAGAACATCTTCCGCTCGGTCAACATCGCCCTCGTCAACGAGCTCGCGCAGCTGACCGAGCGGCTCGGGATCGACGTCTGGGAGGTGATCGACGCCGCCTCGACGAAACCCTTCGGCTTCATGCGGTTCGAGCCGGGACCCGGGATGGGCGGACACTGCCTGCCGATCGATCCGTTCTACCTCGCGTTCAAGGCCCGCGAGTACGACTTCTACACCGAGTTCGTGGAGCTTGCGGGCAAGATCAACCAGGCCCAGCCGGGTTGGTGCGTCGACCGGATCTGCGAGGTGCTGAACCGTCGCGAGGTCGTCCCGTCCCAGGCCTCGGTCGTCGTCGTCGGCGTCGCCTACAAGGCCGGGATCGGCGACCTGCGCGAATCGCCCGGCGTGAAGATCATCCGCAGGCTCCGCGACCGCGGGGTCGACGTCGCCTACCACGATCCCTACGTTCCCGAGCTCGACGGGCTCGGCCTGCGCTCGATCGAGCTCGACCCCGAGACCGCCGGAGCGGCCGACGCGGTCTGCATCGTCACGGCCCACGAGGAGATCGACTACGAGGCGCTCGTCCGCGACGCGCGGACCGTCGTCGACTTCCGGGGCCGGACCCGCGAGCTGGACGTCGAGGGCGGCGACGTCGTCGTCATCGGTGCCCCGCGGAACGGTTTCGCGCAGTCGCAGCCGCAGGCTCCCGCGGAGATCCCGCCGGGTCGCTGAGGCGGGCGCCGCTGTCTCCGCTCACGTCCCGCGGATCGGACCGGAGCGCGGTTGTGCAATCCTTTCGCGACCTCGTGTCCGGGGCCAACTCATCGCCGTTCGTCCCTCCCGCGTGAGAAGGGGCGCGGTCGGTCAGCCGGGAGCGAGGTAGCCGAGGCCGGAGACGGAACCGTCGGCGAATCCCACCGACATCATCCAGAGAACGAGATCAGACTGAGCCATGGCCCGTGGAGACGTACGCATAGCCGCCACCCTCGCGTGCGAGGAGTGCAAGCGGCGCAACTATCAGACGAACAAGTCGCGGCGTAACACGCCCGACCGGATCGAGCTCCGCAAGTACTGCAAGTGGTGCGGCAGGCACACCGCGCACAAGGAGACCCGTTAGCGGCGATGGCCAAGAGCCGAGCACAGCGGAAGGCGGAGGCAGCGCGCAGGCGCAAGCTCGCCGAGGAGGGAGTCGAGCGGGAGCGCGACGAGGAGTCGCACGCCCAGCACGACACCCAGGTCCCCGAGAGCGCCGACGTCCTCGAGGCCGAGCTGGCGATCGAGCACGGCGGCGAGGAGACGCCGGAGGAGGCGCTCGAGGGACCGGCCCCGGCCAAGCCGGACCGCCGCGAGGAGCGCCGCCGCCGCAAGGAGGCGGAGCGCCGCGCCAAGGAGCAGGCCGCCCGCCGCTCCGCCAAGGAGCCGACCGCCGAGCGCGAGCGCGGTCCGGTGCTGAGCTTCTTCTCCTCAGTCATCAGAGAGCTGCGGAAGGTGCAGTGGCCGGACCGCGATACGCTGGTCCAGGCCTCTGCCGTGACGCTGCTCTTCGTCGCCGTCGCCGCCGCCTACCTCGGGGTGCTGGATGCGATCTTCAGCCGCCTCATCGACCTGCTGATCTGACGATCTGCAGCGAACCCACCCACAAGGAAGAACTTTCAGAAGCATGTTTCGCTGGTACGTGATCAACACATACTCCGGTCACGAGAACAAGGTCAAGCACAACCTCGAGCACCGGGTCCAGACGATGGGCCAGGCGCGCAAGGTGCGCCAGGTCGTGGTCCCGACCGAGCAGGTCCAGGAGATCAAGGACGGCCGCAAGGTCTCGGTCGAGAAGCGGACCATGCCGGGATACGTCCTCGTGCAGATGGAGATGACCGACGAGGCCTGGGGTCTCGTCAAGAACACTCCCGGCGTCACCGGGTTCGTCGGCTCGCGCAACAAGCCCCTGCCGCTGTCCCAGAGCGAGGTCGACAACCTGCTGCACACCGAGACGCCGGGCGCGGCCCCCGCGACCGCCGGCCAGCAGCCGGGCGGCGAAGGCGCCGAGCGCGCCAAGCCCCGCGCCCAGTACGAGATCGGGGAGACCGTCAAGGTCATCTCCGGCCCGCTGTCGGATTTCTCCGGTGAGATCGCCGAGATCAACGACGACGCGGCGAAGCTCAAGGTCCTGGTCTCGATCTTCGGGCGCGAGACCCCCGTCGAGGTCGGCTACGACCAGGTCAAGAAGGTCTGAGGAGGCAGAAGATGGCCAAGAAGGTTCTGACACTGATCAAGCTGCAGATCCCCGCCGGGGCCGCGAACCCGGCCCCGCCCGTCGGCCCCGCACTGGGTCAGCACGGCGTCAACATCATGGACTTCTGCAAGGCGTTCAACGCGCAGACTCAGCAGGACTCGGGGACGATCATCCCGGTCGAGATCACGGTCTACGAGGACCGCAGCTTCACGTTCATCACGAAGACGCCGCCGGCCGCGGTCCTGATCAAGGAGGCGATCGGGATCCAGAAGGGCTCCGGTGAGCCGCACCTCAACAAGGTCGGCAAGATCAGCGCCGCCCAGGTTCGCGCGATCGCCGAGAAGAAGATGCCCGACCTGAACGCGAACGACCTCGACGCAGCCTCGAAGATCATCGCCGGCACCGCCCGGTCGATGGGCGTCGACGTGGAGGAATCCTGATGGCCAACAAGCACGGCAAGCGGTTCCGCGCCGCCTACGAGAAGATCGACCGGACCCACCACTACGAGCCGGCAGAGGCCGTCGCGCTGCTGAAGCAGACCGCGACCGCGCGCTTCGACGAGACCGTCGAGGTCCACATCCGGCTCGGCGTCAACGTCCGCCACGCCGACGAGCAGCTCCGCGGCACCCTGGCCCTGCCGAACGGCGCCGGCCGGGACGTCACCGTCGCCGTCTTCGCCGAGGGCGACAAGGCGCGCGAGGCGACCGAGGCGGGTGCCGAGTTCGTCGGCTCCGACGACCTCGCCGAGCGGATCGAAGCCGGGTGGACCGACTTCGACCTCGTGATCGCGACCCCCGATCAGATGCCCAAGGTCGGCCGGCTCGGCCGGATCCTCGGCCCCCAGGGCAAGATGCCGAACCCGAAGGTCGGAACCGTCACCGACGACGTCACCAAGGCCGTCACCGAGACGAAGTCGGGCAAGATCGAGTACCGGACCGACCGCCAGGCGGTCGTTCACCTCTCGATCGGCAAGATCAGCTTCACCGAGCAGGCGCTGCTCGAGAACTACGCGGCCGTGATCGACGAGATCGTCCGTGCCAAGCCCGCCGGTGCCAAGGGCCGCTACATCCTCAGCATCACGCTGACCAGCACCATGGGTCCCGGCATCCGCCTCGACTCCTCGCGCACCCGCGAGTCGGAGATCCTCGGCGCCGACGCGCCGACGTCCGCGCCCGCCGAAGCCGAAGCCGAAGCCGAAGCCCCGTCGCCTAGCAGCGATCCATCCGCCCGGCTCCCGGCCGGAACAACCGGTTCCGCCGCGCCCGATTCGCGCTATGTTGACTTCTCGAGCGAAGCGACATAGCACCGGCAGGGGTGGGAGCCGGGGGCAGGGATGGGTACAAGGAGAGAGGTGTCGTCGATGAGCCGTCGCAGACGTGGGAGAAGGGCGCGGATCGCGCTCCTGTCGGCCGTCGCCGCCGTCGCCGTGACGGGAGGGACGCCCGCCGCGGCAACCGCCGCGAGCCTGGGGCCGACCTTCTTCGGCGTCGTCCCCGAATCGGGTCAGCTGACGGCCGGCGATCTCGCCTGGATGGACGCCGGGCACGTCGGGTCGGTGCGCTTCGTCCTCAACTGGCAGTCGATCCAGCCGACCACGGGCGGCGCCTACAACTGGAGCAGGACCGACAGGGAGCTCGAGGATCTCGCCCTGCACGGGATCGTGCCGCTGCCGCAGTTGTTCGGAGACAAGACGATCGTCACCCAGACCGGAGACGCCGACGTGATGAAGCGCTGGGGTGCGTTCGTGACCGCGGCGGTCAAGCGCTACAGGCCGGGCAGCCAGTTCTGGCGGCAGTTCAAGGACGATCATCCGAACGCGAAGGCGCTCCCACCCCGCGTCTGGCAGGTCTACAACGAGCAGAACATCCCGGAGTTCTGGCCGAATGGGCCGTCGCCGAACAAGTACGCGGTCCTCCTCGATGTCAGCGCGCAGGCCATCCGGGGCGCCGATTCGAAGGCCCAGATCATGCTCGGCGGGATGCACGGCGAGGACGGCATGAGCGGCATCCCGTCGTGGACGTTCCTGAAGCTGCTCTACGAGTATCCGGGGGCCGCGGACGATTTCGACATCGTCGCCGTCCATCCGTATCAGCCCGACCTCCTCGGAGTGATCGTGGAGACCGCGAAGGTTCGCGGGGTGATGATCTCCAAGGGCGACCAGCAGGCGCCGATCTGGATCACCGAGATGGGATGGGGATCGAAGCTCGACCCGGCCAACGACTGGTGGTGGGAGCAGACGCCGGAGGGACAGGCAGCGATGCTGAGATCGACGTGGCTGGTGTACCTCTATCTCAGGGAGTTCTGGAACATCGGCGGGATCTACTGGTACACGTGGCGCGACCCGGCGACCGACGTCTGCAACTTCTGCAACAACGCGGGCCTGCTCGGGGCCAACTACGTTCCGAAGCCTTCCTATGGCGTTTTCCGCCAGCTGGCCGGAACCAACTGGGGAGGCTGAGCTCCCGCCGGAGCCCCAGCGGCGACCGGGCCGGGCCGTCCGGCCTCAGCGTCGCGACTGATCGGCGCCGAATACCGCAAACAGCGGTAAGTTCCCGTTGTCGCCGGAGTGCGACACATCGGTAGGAGCGATTTCACCGGTGCCGTTCGATCTCGGTGATGGCGGCGCAGGGCCGCTCCGACAGGAGGATGTTTCCGTTGAGCAGTGACACGGCTATTGGAGGGGGCGGGCTTCGACTCGCGCTTCTGGTCGCCGGTGTCGCTGCGGTGCTCGGCCTCCTTCCCGCGACGGCAGCGGCGGACGATCCGGCGTACGGCATCTCGGTCTCCCCCCGCACCCGCGCCGCCGATCTCGACCGGATCGCGGCCGGCGGCGTCGATGTCCTCCGCCTCGAGCTCGCCTGGGATCAGACCCGCAAGCGGGGCGGGGGATTGAACTGGAGCCGCACCGACAGGTTCATGCGGCTCGCCGCCGAACGGGGCATCGGCGTGGTCCCCTATCTGACCGGCACGCCGAACTGGGTCAAGCGCTGCAAGAAGAAGCATCGATGTCGCGCCCCGAACGGTCCGACGCCGGAGACGGATGGATGGCTGCGGTTCGTCGACGGGGCGGTCGACCGGTACGGATCGGAAGGCGTGCTGTGGTCCGCCAACCCCGACCTTCCCGCGCACCCGGTCGAGACCTGGCAGATCTGGAACTCGATCAATCTCGGGGGCGGGGCCAACTCGCCGCGACGCTACGGGAAGCTGCTCGGCCCCACCTACCGCACGATCAAGCTCGCCGATCCCGAGGCCGAGGTGCTCACCGGCGCACTCTCCTTCGCTCGTACGGGCAAGAAGGGGATCGCACCCGCCGCGTACCTGAAGAAGCTCCTGAAGACCGGCGCCAGGTACAGCTTCTCCGGGCTCGCCGTGAGGCCGGTGGCGGGCACCCTCGGCAGTCTGAAGCCCCAGCTGCGGCAGATGCGCAGGACCCTGGCCGCAGCCGGCCGTGATCGAATCGGGATCTGGGTGACGCCGATCGGCTGGGCGTCGGACCGGCGCAGCTCCAAGACGATGGCGGTCGGGCCGCGCGGTCAGAAGAAGCGACTGACGCGGGCCTTCCGAGCCCTCCGCAAGGGCTTCGGGGTCGACGGCGTGTTCTGGACCCGGTGGCGCGACGGCGGCGACGGATGCCGGTGGTGCCGGAGGTCAGGGCTGGCCACCCGCGGGGGGAAGCCGAAGCCCTCGTGGGCTGCGTTCGAGGACTTCCTCGATGGGGCCCAGCCACCACCACCACCACCGCCACCGCCGCCACCACCACCACCGCCGGACGGTCGGGAGGCGACGCTCTACGGGGTCGTGCCGGAGAGCGGCAGGATGACGGCGGGCGATCTCGCCTACATGAATGCCGCCGACGTCGGATCCGTGCGCCTGATCGTGAACTGGCAGGCGGTGCAGCCCGATTGGCGGACGAATCCCACCACCTTCAAATGGGACAAGACCGACGAGGCCATGACGGCCTTGGCGAAGAACGGAATCGTCCCGCTGCCGCAGCTGTTCGGCGACAAGTCGGTGATCACCGACGTCACCAGTCAGTACACGATGAACCACTGGCGGGCGTTCGTGGCCGCGGCGGTGAACCGCTACGAGGACGGGAGCGCGTTCTGGCAGCGGTTCGAGGCCGATCATCCGGAGGCGATCGCGATGGCGCCGGAGGTCTGGCAGGTCTACAACGAGCAGAACATCTATGAGTTCTGGCCGAGCGGTCCATCGCCGAACAAGTACGCGGTCCTCCTCGACAACAGCGCCAGAGCGATCCGCAGCGCCGATCCGTCCGCCAAGGTCATGCTCGGGGGGATGCACGGCGACGACAACATGAACGGCATTCCGTCGTGGACCTTCCTGAAGCTGCTCTACGAATACCCGGGAGCCGCTGACGACTTCGACATCGTCGCGGTTCATCCGTACGCGTTCGACCTCGAGGGTCTCGAGCGGGAGATCGACGCGGTCCGGGGCGTGATGGAGGCCAAGGGCGACGCGCAATCCCCGATCTGGATCACCGAGATGGGTTGGAGCTCCGAGCTCGACCCGGCTAAGGAGCAGTGGTGGGAGCGGACCCCGAATGGTCAGGCAGCGATGCTGAGGTCCGCCTGGAACCTGATGCTCGCCAACCGCGAGGCCTGGAACCTGCACGGCGTCTACTGGTACACGTGGCGGGATCCGACGACCGATCTCTGCAACTTCTGCAACTCCGCCGGTCTCCTCGAGGAGAACTTCGTCCCGAAGCCCTCCTACGCGGCGTTCTCAGAGATCGCCCACGCAGGCACGCCCTAGGGCACCGCCCCGGCCGGCATCCGCTGCGGGGCGGAGACCTCCCGCCGATCCCGACGCCCGGACGGCGATTCCCCTAGACTGCCGCGTCCCGAAGCCGAAGACCGCCGGCGGAGCGATAGCTCCATAACCGTCTCGTGACGTGGCCGGCCGAGGTGGAGCCCGAAGCAGACTGCTCGAGCCCGCCCGCGTGCGGGCTCTTCTCGTTTCGGGAGCGAATCTTCAGAAACCGAGGACAGACTGAGATGAACAGAGATCAGAAGGAAGCAGCGGTCGCGGAGATCACCGCCGAGCTCGAGTCGGCGAACGCCGTCTTTGCGGTCGACTACCGGGGGATCTCGGTACCGCAGGCCGCCGAGCTGCGAAACAAGCTGCGCGAGAGCGACGCGTCGTTCAGCGTCGTCAAGAACCGGCTGGCGAAGCGCGCGACCGACGGAACCGACGCCTCGGCGGCGCTCGACGAGCATCTCGCCGGCCCGACCGCGCTGACTTTCGTCCGCGGCGACGCGGTCGTCGTCGCGAAGACGATCGCGGACTTCATCAAGGCCAACGACGTGCTCGCCTACAAGGGCGGGCTGATGGACGGCGGCGCCCTGGCGCCCGAGCAGTTCAACGCGATCGCGAAGCTGCCCGGCGTCGACGTGTTGCGCGGCCAGCTCGTGGGGCTCGCCGCGAGCCCGCTCGGCGGACTCGTACGGACCCTGAACCAGCTCCTCGCCGGGCTCGCTCAGCAACTCGGCCAGGTCGCCGAGCAGGGCCTGGTGGGCGGCGACGCCCCGGCGGCAGCGGAAGCTCCGGCCGCCGAGTCCGACGAGGAGCCCGCCGCCGAGCCCGACGCCGACGAGGCTGCGGCCGAGACCGACGCCGACGAGGCTGCCGCCGAGACCGACGACGACACGACTTCCGAAACCGAAGCTGATGAGACTCCGGAGGAGGGCGGCGACGACGCCGATTCCGACTCCGGGGATGAGAAGGAGGACTAAATGGCAGACACGCTTACGACTGAGAAGTGGATCGAGGAGCTGAAGAGCATCTCCGTCCTCGAGCTCTCCGAGCGCATCAAGGCGCTCGAGGAGGAGTTCGGCGTCTCGGCGGCGGCCGTTGCGGCCGCCGCCCCGGCGGCCGGCGGCGGCGGCGACGCCGGTGGCGGCGAGGAGGAGTCGAGCACCGTCGACGTCGTCCTCACCAACGCCGGCGAGAAGAAGATCCAGGTCATCAAGGCGGTCCGCGCGGCCACCGGCCTCGGCCTCAAGGAGGCCAAGGCGGTCGTCGACGGCGCCCCGGGCCCGGTCAAGGAGGGGATCGACCGCGAGGAGGCCGAGAAGCTCAAGGCCGATCTCGAGGAGGCCGGCGGCGAGGTCGAGCTCAAGTAGCTACGGCCGCAGCGGGGGCCTGAACCCTCGCAACGCTTTGCGACGCCCGGGCACCGCCCGGGCGTCGCTCGTTTCCCGGACGAGTGATTCCAGTCGTTGCCGTCCGCTAGGCTGCCGCGACCTCTGAGGCCGGTCGGGCGAGCGACCGGCGATTTCACCCATGGATTTCGACGCCTGGTTCACCCTCTTCGTGATCGTCGCGACGTTGGTCGTGCTCTCGCGCGACCTGCTTCCGCCCGCCGCCGTCATCCTCGCCGCGACTACGACGTTGCTCGTCGCCGGTGTGATCGACGAGGAGCAGGCCTTCTCGGGATTCGCGAACCCGGCGCCGCTCACCGTGGCGGCGCTCTACGTTCTCGCCCGCGGGGTCGAGAAGACCGGCGTTCTCGGACCCCTCGTCAGCCGGATGCTCGGCAGCTCGAGATCGGTGAAGAGGGCGACGCTCGCGCGGCTCCTCGTACCGACCGCCGGCGCGTCCGCCTTCCTCAACAACACCCCCTTGGTCGGGATGCTGATTCCGGAGGTGAGGAACTGGGCCGGAAAGCACGGAGTCGCTGCATCGAAGTTGCTGCTCCCCGTCTCCTACGCGGCGATCCTCGGCGGCACGCTGACGGTGATCGGAACTTCGACCAACCTCGTCGTGTCCGGCCTGCTCGAGCAGAACGGAGAGCCGCCGCTCGGCATCTTCGAGATCACACCGCTCGGCGCGGTGGTCGCGGTCGTCGGCCTCGGCATCCTGATCGCCTTCGGGACGAGACTCCTGCCGGACCGCAAGCCGGCCGATGCGCTGCTGACCGACGAGATTCGCGAGTTCTCGGTCCAGATGGAGGTCGACGCCGGGGGCAAGCTCGAGGGAAGCACGGTCGAGGACGCCGGCCTTCGTCACCTCGATGGTGTCTACCTGGCCGAGATCCAGAGAGGAGACGACCTGATCACGCCGGTCGAGGGCGACCGGTTGCTGCAAGGTGAGGACCGGCTCGTCTTCGTCGGCCGATCCGACCTGGTCGTCGACCTCCAGCGCATGCCCGGGCTGACGTCGGTCGAGGGCGAGCACATGAGCGCGATCGACTCCCCTCAGCACACCTTCTTCGAGACGGTCGTCGGTCCCGGCAGTCCCCTCGTCGGGCGAACGCTCGAGGAGATCGAGTTCCGGCGCCGCTTTCAGGCCGTCGTCGTCGCCATTCACCGAGCCGGACAGCGCGTCAACGCGAAGCTCGGCCAGGAGCGTCTCGAGTCCGGGGACACGCTGCTGCTGCTCGCCGACCCGGACTTTCGCCGCCGGAACCGCGAGGGCAGGGATTTCCTCTTGGTCGCCCGGATCGGCGGGCCGTCGCCGTCGGCGTCCAAGAAGGCGCCGCTGGTGGCGGCGATCGCGATCCTGATCGTCCTGTTGGCGGCGACGGACATCCTCCCGATCCTCCAGGGGGCCCTGCTCGGGGCGGCGGCGCTGATCGGCTTCCGCGTCCTCACGTTCGCGGAAGCGCGGAACTCGATCGACCTCGACGTGATCGTGCTGATCGCCGCCGCATTCGGGATCGCCGCAGCGATGGAGTCGACCGGTCTCGCGCAGCAGATCGCCGACACCCTCGTCTCGACGTTCGACGGCGTCGGCGACGTCGGGATCATCTTCGGGATCGTCGTCGCGACGACGCTGCTGACCGAAGTGATAACCAACAACGCCGCCGCCGCCGTCATCTATCCGATCGCCGTCGCCGTCGCCGTCGCCAGCGGACTCGATCCGAGGACGGTCGCGATCGCGATCGCGGTCACCGCTTCGTCGTCCTTTCTGACGCCGATCGGGTACCAGACGAACACGATGGTCTTCGGGCCCGGCGGCTACCGGTTCTCCGACTACCTGCGGATCGGCATCCCCGTCAACCTCGCGGTCGCCGTCGCGATCACGGCGTTCACGGTCACCACGGCCTGAGCACCTCCGAGCCGCTTCGACCTCGCTTTTCCGGCTCCGAGCGGTTACCCTGTCCGGCGATCGCGGGACGCCCGCGAGCCGGCGTCCGCGCCGGGCAACCGAGACGCAACGTGGCCGGCGCCGGCCCGAACGGCTTGTTGAAGCCGTCGAGGCGCCGCACTTGCAGCGCGCTCGGATCCTTTGTTATATTCAGCGGTCGCGCGCGGCACACGAGGTTCTTGCCGCTCGTTCGTTTCGCCGCGCACGCTTCCGACCACCCCCGAGACCCTTGAGGAGTCGCCCAAGTTGGCCCCTTCGCACGCTGCCGCCCGCCGCAATTTCTCCCGCCTGCAGACCCCCCTCGACGTACCGAACCTCATAGATATCCAGCGTCGCTCCTTCGAGCGGCTGACGGACACCAAGCACGGGATGCTCCGCGAGACCATCGACGACGTTTCGCCGATCACCGACTACACGGGCAACCTCGGGATCGTTTTCGGCGACTTCCGCTTCGAGGAGCCGCAGAACACGATCGAGGAGTGCCGCGAGAAGGACATCACCTACTCGCGCCCGCTCAACGTCGAGGTCTCCTTCCAGAACCGCGAGACCGGCGAGATCCGCGAGCAGACGGTGTTCATGGGCGACTTCCCGTGGATGACCGATCGCGGCACCTTCATCATCAACGGCACCGAGCGCGTCGTGGTCACGCAGCTCGTCCGTTCACCCGGCGCCTACGTGATGGCCCCGAAGGACCGTGAGAAGCAGGTCTTCATCGCCAACCTGATGCCGGCCCGCGGCTCCTGGCTCGAGCTCGAGATCGACAAGAAGGGCAAGGTCTTCGCCCGGATCGACCGCAAGCGCAAGCTGCCGGTCACCGTCCTGCTGCGCGCGATGGGTTTCGTCTCCGACGAGCAGCTGCTCGAGATGTTCGACAACTCGGTCTACATGCGGCACACGATCGCCGCCGACACCGAGGCGACCAGGACCGAGGAGGGCGCCCTGATCGAGCTGTTCAAGAAGCAGCGCCCGGGCGAGCCGCCGTCGGTCGACGCCGCGACCGCCCTGCTCGAGCAGCTCTTCTTCGACCCGAAGCGCTACGACCTGACGACGGTCGGTCGCTACAAGCTGAACGCCCGCCTCGACCTCGACATCGACCTCGAGACCCGGACGCTGACCAAGGACGACATCGTCGCCCTGATCAAGGAGCTGGTCAGCCTGCCGAAGCTGCTCGGCGTTCCCGAGGAGATCGACGAGGAGAAGCCGATCAAGGATTACGCGGCCGAGGCGCTTTCCTACGGCCGCGAGCCGGTGGCCGACCACCTCGACGAGTACGAGCACTTCGGCAACCGCCGCCTCCGCACCGTGGGCGAGCTGATCCAGGAGGCCTTCCGGATCGGCCTCTACCGGATGGAGCGCGTCGTCCGCGAGCGCCTCACCACCGAGGACGCCGACGCGATCACGCCGCAGACGATCATCAACATCAGGCCCGTGGTCGCGGCGATGAAGGAGTTCTTCGGCTCCTCGCAGCTGTCGCAGTTCATGGACCAGACGAACTCGCTGGCCGGTCTCACTCATCGCCGTCGCCTTTCGGCACTCGGCGCCGGCGGGCTGACCCGCGAGCGCGCTCCGATCGAGGTCCGCGACGTGCACCCGACCCACTACGGCCGGATGTGCCCGATCGAGACCCCGGAGGGCCCGAACATCGGCTTGATCGGCTCGCTCTCGTCCTACGCCGAGATCTCCGAGTTCGGCTTCGTCACCACTCCGTACCGGGTCGTCAAGGACGGCGTCGTCACCGACGAGATCGTCCATCTCGACGCCACCCAGGAGGAGGAGAAGGTGATCGCGCAGGCGAACGCCGAGATCGACCCGAAGTCCGGCAAGCTCGTCGGCGACCGGATCCTCTGCCGCGTCCGCGACGAGGCCGAGGTCATGGCCGCCGCTCCCGAGCAGGTCCACTACATGGACGTCTCGCCGACCCAGATCTGGTCGGTCGCCACGGCCCTGATCCCGTTCCTCGAGCACGACGACGCCAACCGCGCCCTGATGGGCTCGAACATGCAGCGCCAGGCGGTGCCGCTCCTGAAGCCGGAGCCGCCGCTGATCGGCACCGGCATGGAGCGCCGTGCCGCGATCGACTCCGGCGACGTGATCATCGCCCTCAACAACGGCGAGGTCAGCGAGCTCGACGCCGAGCGGATCGTCGTCAGCCACGGCAGCAAGAAGGACACCTACCCGCTGAACAAGTTCCAGCGGTCGAACCAGGGCACGATCATCCACCAGCGGCCGATCGTCAACCTCGGCGACAAGGTCAAGGCCGGCGACGTGCTCGCCGACGGCGCCTCGACCTCGTCGGGCGAGATCGCCCTCGGCAAGAACTGCCTGGTCGCCTTCATGTCCTGGGAGGGCTACAACTTCGAGGACGCGATCATCCTCTCGCAGCGCCTGGTCAAGGACGACGAGCTCACCTCGATCCACATCGAGGAGTACGAGATCGACGCCCGGACGACGAAGCTCGGCGACGAGGAGATCACCCGCGACATCCCGAACCGCTCGGAGGAGTCGCTGCGCAACCTCGACGAGCGCGGCATCGTCCGCGTCGGCGCCGAGGTCAGCTCCGGCGACCTGCTCGTCGGCAAGGTCACGCCGAAGGGCGAGACCGAGCTGACCGCCGAGGAGAAGCTGATCCGCGCGATCTTCAAGGAGAAGGCGCGCGAGGTCCGCGACACGTCGCTGAAGGTCCCGCACGGGTCCGGCGGCGTCGTCCTCGAGGTGCTCACCTTCAACCGCGACGACGGCGACGACCTGAGCCCGGGGGTCAACGACCTCGTCCGGGTCTTCGTCGCGACGAAGCGGAAGATCCAGGAGGGCGACAAGCTCGCCGGACGCCACGGCAACAAGGGCGTGATCTCGAAGATCGTGCCCGAGGAGGACATGCCGCACCTCGCCGACGGCACCCCGGTCGACGTCATCCTCAACCCGCTCGGCGTCCCGAGCCGTATGAACATCGGCCAGATCCTCGAGACGCATCTCGGCTGGGTCGCCGCCAACGGCTGGTACGACGACGGCTCGGAGTCCTACGAACAGGTCAAGAAGATCGACAACGGGCGCGTCAACGTCGCGACTCCGGTCTTCGACGGCGCCACCGTCGAGGACGTCGACAACGCGCTCGTGCAGTGGCAGAAGGAGAACTGGGACGAGCGGGGCATCGACCTCGGCCTCGACGAGAGCAAGCCCGAGGGCGCGCGCTCGGCCGGGCGCGCCCAGCTCTATTCCGGCCGCACCGGCGAGCCGTACGAGGGCGAGGTGACGATCGGCTACATGTACATCCTGAAGCTGCTGCACCTCGTCGACGACAAGATCCACGCGCGGAGCACCGGTCCCTACTCGCTCGTCACCCAGCAGCCGCTGGGCGGCAAGGCGCAGTTCGGCGGTCAGCGCTTCGGCGAGATGGAGGTCTGGGCGCTCGAGGCATACGGCGCGGCCTACACGCTGCAGGAGATGCTCACCGTCAAGTCCGACGACACCGTCGGGCGCGTCAAGGCCTACGAGGCGATCGTCAAGGGCGAGAACATCCCCGAACCGTCGGTTCCGGAGTCGTTCAAGGTCCTGCTGAAGGAGATGCAGGCGCTCTCCCTCGATGCGAACCTCGTGACCGAGGAGGGCAAGGTCGGCCTCGAGGAGGAGGAGGACGAGCTGCTGCGGGCGGCCGAGGAGCTCGGCATCGACCTCTCCGGCGTCCGTGCCGGCGACGGCGATGCCGCCGACGAGACGCAGAACGAGGAATCGGGCGACGAGAAGAAGAGCGCGGAGGCGGAAGCGAAGACGTGACGCACGGCCGAGCAACCGGGACGCACGAATTTACGAGTAAGGCTAGGAGCCGCTAAGTGGACATCAACAACTTCGACGCAATCGAGATCGGCCTCACCTCTCCGAAGAAGATCCGGAGCTGGTCCTCGGGCGAGGTCACGAAGCCCGAGACCATCAACTACCGGACGCTGAAGCCCGAGAAGGACGGGCTCTTCTGCGAGCGCATCTTCGGTCCGACCAAGGACTGGGAGTGCTACTGCGGCAAGTACAAGCGGGTTCGCTACAAGGGCATCGTCTGCGAGCGCTGCGGCGTCGAGGTGACCCGGTCGAAGGTCCGCCGTGAGCGCATGGCGCACATCGACCTCGCCGCTCCCGTCTCCCACATCTGGTTCTTCAAGGGCGTGCCGTCGCGGATCGGCTACCTGATCGACATGGCTCCGAAGGAGCTCGAGAAGGTCCTCTACTTCGCGGCTTCGATCGTGACCCACATCGACGAGGAGGCCCGTGCCAAGGACCTGGGCAAGCTCGAGAAGAAGGTCAACGAGGTCCTCGACGGCTACAAGTCCGAGCGCGAGCAGCGGGTCCAGGAGCTGAACGAGTCGCTCGAGCGGCGCCTCGAGTACGTCGGCAGCAGCGAGAAGCCGGCCAAGTTCTCCGAGGAGGACGAGCTCTGGTCGGAGGGCATCGGGTCGGTCAAGAAGCTGAACAAGGAGGACCGGACGAAGCTCGAGCGCGAGACGCGCAAGGAGCTGAACGCCGAGATCAGCGACACCGAGGCCTACATCGACGACGCCATCGAGCGGATGGAGTACGTCTGGAAGCTCTTCCAGGAGATGAAGGTCAAGGAGGTCATCGCCGACGAGGCGGCCTTCCGCGAGCTCAAGGACAGGTTCGGCTCCCAGTTCGGCTGGGGCGAGTACTTCCGCGGCGGCATGGGCGCGGAGTCGATCCGCGACCTGCTGGAGCAGATCGACCTCGACGCCGAGTGCGAGGAGCTCGAGCAGATCATCAACACGAGCAAGGGCCAGAAGCAGGCCCGCGCGGTGAAGCGCCTGAAGGTCGCCTCGGCCTTCAAGAACTCGCCGAACAAGCCCGAATGGATGGTCCTCGACGTCGTACCGGTGATCCCGCCGGAGCTGCGCCCGATGGTCCAGCTCGACGGTGGCCGGTTCGCGACCAGCGACCTCAACGATCTCTACCGCCGCGTCATCAACCGGAACAACCGGCTGAAGCGGCTGCTCGACCTCGGCGCGCCCGAGATCATCGTCAACAACGAGAAGCGGATGCTCCAGGAGGCCGTCGACGCCCTGTTCGACAACGGCCGCCGCGGGCGCCCCGTGACCGGCCCCGGCAACCGGGCGCTGAAGTCGCTCTCGGACATGCTCAAGGGCAAGCAGGGCCGGTTCCGTCAGAACCTGCTCGGCAAGCGGGTCGACTACTCCGGCCGCTCGGTGATCGTGTCGGGCCCCTCGCTGCAGCTGCACCAGTGCGGTCTGCCGAAGCTGATGGCCCTGGAGCTGTTCAAGCCGTTCATCATGAGCCGGCTCGTCCAGCGCCAGGCGGTCCAGAACATCAAGGCCGCCAAGAAGATGGTCGACTCGATGATCCCGGAGGTCTGGGACGTCCTCGAGGAGGTCATCCAGGAGCACCCGGTGATGCTGAACCGGGCGCCGACGCTGCACCGCCTCGGCATCCAGGCCTTCGAGCCGCAGCTCGTCGAGGGCAAGGCGATCCAGGTCCACCCGCTCGTCTGCTCGGCCTTCAACGCCGACTTCGACGGCGACCAGATGGCAGTCCACGTCCCGCTCAGCGCCGAGGCGCAGGCGGAGGCGCGGATCCTGATGCTCTCCTCGAACAACATCCTCAGCCCCGCGCACGGCTCGCCCCTGGCGACGCCGACGCAGGACATGGTGCTCGGCATCTACTACATCACCTACGGCCAGGCGGCCGAGGAGCTGGCCGAGTTCGACGAGGCGCTGAAGTCCGGCAAGTGGAACGAGAAGAAGGACGGGGCGCGCCCCCGCGCATTCCGCTCCGCCCAGGAGGCTGAGCTGGCGTTCGAGAACGGGCTCGTGCGGCTCCACGACCTCGCCGAGTACCGGCGTGAGGAGAACGAGCACTTCCTGACCACGGTCGGGCGGATCATCTTCAACGACCGGATCGAGCGCGCGCTCGCCGAGGCGCTGGAGGAGGACTGGGACCCCGAGGGGTTCGATTTCGTCAATCGCTCCCTGAAGAAGCGCGACGTCAACGACATGGTCGCCGCGCTGGTCGAGAACTACGGCGCCTCCGCGGTCTCGCGGGTGCTGGACGCGTTCAAGGAGCTGGGCTTCCACTTCGCGACGCAGGCCGGCATCACCGTCTCCAAGAACGACGTGATCTCGCCTCCCGACAAGGAGGAGATCCTCGAGCGTTACGAGGAGCAGGCCGCCGGAATCGTCAACCAGTACGAGGAAGGGTGGATCACCGCCGAGGAGCGCAAGGACTCCGTGACGGACCTGTGGAACGCGGCGACCGACGAGGTCGCGGGCGCCATGGAGCGCAACCTCGACGAGCTCAACCCGATCTTCATGATGGCCAACTCCGGGGCGCGCGGATCGTTCAAGCAGATCCGCCAGCTCGCCGGGATGCGCGGCCTCATGGCGAATCCGAAGGGCGAGATCATCGAGCGTCCGATCAAGTCCAACTTCATGGAGGGGCTGTCGGTTCTCGAGTACTTCATCTCGACCCACGGCGCCCGCAAGGGCCTCGCCGACACGGCGCTGCGCACCGCGGACTCGGGTTACCTGACGCGCCGTCTCGTCGACGTCGCCCAGGACGTGATCATCAACACGGACGATTGCAAGACGAAGGACTTCGTCGAGATGTCGTTGCTCCGCGACGGTGAGCCGAACCTGAACCTGCTCGGTCGCCGCTCCGCGAAGAAGTTCGAGACCAAGCGCGGTCGCGAGCTGCTGAAGCGGAACCAGACGATCGACAAGGTCGAGCTCGCCGAGATGGTCGATGCCTACGGCGAGGACGCCGACGTCACGGTCCCGGTCCGCTCGCCGCTCAAGTGCGAGCTCGAGACCGGCGTGTGCAAGGCCTGCTACGGCCGCGCGATGGCGACCGGCAAGGAGGCCGAGCTCGGCGACGCGGTCGGGATCATCGCCGCCCAGTCGATCGGCGAGCCCGGCACCCAGCTGACCATGCGGACGTTCCACACCGGCGGCGTCGCCGGCCTCGACATCACCCAGGGACTGCCCCGGGTCGTCGAGCTGTTCGAGGCGCGGAAGCCGAAGGGACTGGCACAGCTGGCGATCGAGGGCGGCAAGGTCCAGGTCGAGCAGACCGACAAGGGCACGAAGGTAGTCGTCACCGACTCCCAGGGCGAGGATCACTCGTACTCGTTCCCGCCCCGGACGGTCCTCAACGTCTCCCACGGCGACCGCATCGAGCGCGGCACGCAGCTCAACGAAGGTTCGCTGGACCCGAAGGAGCTGCTCGCGATCCGCGGCCGGACCGCGACCGAGATGTACCTCGTCAGCGAGGTCCAGCGCGTCTACAAGGCCCAGGGCGTGGACATCAACGACAAGCACATCGAGCTGATCGTGCGGCAGATGCTCCGCAAGGTGCAGATCGAGTCGAAGGGATCGACCGACCTGCTGCCGGGCCAGCTCGAGGATCGCCTGAAGCTGCAGGCGATCAACAAGCAGGTCAAGGCCGACGGCGGCACGCCGGCGAAGGGCGAGGAGGTGATCCTCGGGATCACCAAGGCGTCGCTCGCGACGGAGTCGTTCCTCAGCGCGGCCTCGTTCCAGGAGACCACGAAGGTGCTCACCGACGCCGCCCTCGAGGGCAAGCGGGACCACCTGGTCGGCCTCAAGGAGAACGTGATCATCGGCAAGCTGATCCCGGCGGCAACCGGTCTGCGGCACTACCGCACGGTCGAGATCGATCCGGTCGAGCCGCCGCAGCGCCCCGACGAGCAGTTCGACGACGACGCGCTCGCCGCCGAGCTCGGCCTCACCGACGAGATCGAGCAGCCGAAGGGTGCCGACGTCGAGGGCTTCGGCGCCTCGTTCGCCGACGAGCTCGAGGAGCTGGCCGCCGACATCGAGGTCCCGAGCGAGGGCAACGGCAGCGGCAACGGCGCCGCCGCCGAGACTGCCAAGGCCGACGAGTAGCGCCCCGGCCCGGTTCGCCGGACCCACCGACTGAACGCAGCGGCCGCCTCCGGGCGGCCGCTGTCAGTTCGGCGCCGTCAGCGGCTCGATACGGGCCGCGGGTGCGAAATCCGTTCGAGCTGAACCGAAACCGCACCCGGCGGCCGAGCTTCGCGGCGACTGCCCCGGCGCCGGGTCAGCGGCGCTCGGTGACCGAGCCGGTGAGGCCGGCGTGCACGGGGCGGCGCATCACGCGCAGTCCCTCACCTTCGGCCGGACATGGCACCGGCAGGGCGTCGGGCGCGTGCGGCCCCCGGCGAGGGCCGCGGGGGCGCTTCGGCTTCGGGTCGCGGCGGAACCGGCCGCGGCCAGGGCCCTCGCTCTCCTCGGCGCCCTCGACGGGGTCCGGTTCGGAGCGGACCGCGTGCCAGATCAGCCAGCACGCTGCGGCCACCGGGATCTTCAGGATCAGCCCCATGAAGATGAACATTTCGAGCCCCACGTCCATATACGGCTCCGCAGTTTACCCGCGTGCCCGCGTCGCTTCGGAGGCCCACTCGATGAGCAGATCCACCTGGGGGTCCTCGAGGCCGCGGGTCGGATCCGTCGGCACGAGCAGCGTCGGCTCGGGCCGCGATCGGGCCCACTCGTGGCACTCGTCGTCGAGCGAGTCGTCGATCCAGGCGAGCCGGCGACCCACCGCGTAGGCGGCGATCGGGTCGAGCTTCCAGTGCGCGCTTCCGAACTTCGCCTCGCCGCCGAAGCGGATGACCGGGAGCCGTTGGAGTCCGAGCAGATGCAGCAGGTAGTCGTTGGCCCGCTCCTCCCAGCCGGTCGCCCAGACCAGCTCGTAGTGGGGGCCGAGCCGGCGCAGCCGGTCGCCGACCTCCATCGAGATGCAGTGCGCCATCCCGTCGATCAGCTGGAACTGGCAGGGAGCCCGCTCGGGCGGTTCCTCGAAGCCGAACAGGCTGATGACGCCGTCGACGTCGACGGCGAGAATCGGTCTTTCGGGCGTTCCCGCAGGGTCCATCGGGGCCGGGATTATCGCCCGGTTGCCACGGCTCGCGTCGTACCGCTACCATTCCGCGCCGTGCCGACGACCAACCAGCTCATCCGCAAGGGTCGCAAGACCCCCCGCAAGAAGGTCTCGACCCCCGGCCTGAAGTCGGGCCAGGGTCGCAAGGCTCGCACCGCTGCACCGCAGCGGCGCGGCGTCTGCACGCGCGTCTACACCGCGACGCCGAAGAAGCCGAACTCCGCCCTCCGCAAGGTCGCCCGCGTCCGGCTGACCAACGGCATGGAGGTCACCACCTACATCCCCGGCGAGGGCCACAACCTCCAGGAGCACTCGGTCGTCCTCGTCCGCGGCGGCCGCGTCAAGGATCTTCCCGGCGTCCGCTACAAGGTCGTCCGTGGCACGCTCGACGCCTCCGGCGTCTCCGAGCGCAAGCAGTCGCGCTCGCAGTACGGCGTGAAGGCCTCCTGACCCAGACCTCATGAGACGTAACCGCGCCACCACCCGAGTCGTCGCACCCGACGCCAAGTACCGCAGTCGCCTCGTCCAGCAGGTCATCAACAAGGTGATGCTCGACGGCAAGAAGTCGACCGCCGAGCGGATCGTCTACGACGGCCTCGCCGTCGTCGGCGAGCGCTCCGGACAGGACCCGACCGACGTCCTCGAGCAGGCGATCGGCGAACTCACCCCCGTCCTCGAGGTCCGCTCCCGCCGTGTCGGCGGCGCCACCTACCAGGTTCCCGTCGAGGTGCCGCAGCGCCGCGCCCGCACCCTCGCCGTCCGCTGGCTCATCGACTTCGCCCGCAACCGCAACGAGAAGTCGATGTCCGAGCGCCTCGCCCGCGAGATCATGGACGCCGCCTCCCAGCAGGGCGGTGCCTACAAGCGCAAGGACGACATCTACCGCATGGCGCAGGCGAACAAAGCGTTCGCCCACTACCGCTGGTAATCGACGGACCGACCGACGCCGGCTCGGCGTCATCGGGCCGCTCGCGGTTCCTCCTCCTTGATCCGGCGCCGCTCAGCCTCGTCGATGGCAAGAACGTCAACCATGAGGACGCCTTCTTGCCGTCGAGCGATGGCCTCCTCCCCTCGCGGCCGAACACCCCGGCGGTCGGCCTCGCCGACCCCTACGAATTCTGGTCCGCCGGCCGCCGGGCTCGGCGCGACCCCTTCACCCGGTCCCTGCGCCGCGACTCGAGGAAGCGGCGGGGGGCCCGGCGCTGCTCGGCCGACTGGGTGGCGAACGCGATCGAGGCGAGGCCGAGGACGATCGCCGCTGCCGCCTCGAGCCAGAATCCCGACCGGGGAACGGCTTCGGCGGAGGCGAGGCCGAAGCCGCCGGGCGCCTCGATGTCGCCGATCTCGTTGACGTCGGGAAGGTCGACGACCAGGAAGAGGACGAGCGCGGCCATCCCGACTCCGGCGACGGCCCACGCCCAGGCGCGCTGGCCGGTCGCGATGGCGAACGCGAGCGAGGCGAGGGCGAAGGCGGCGAGAACGAGCATCGCGTAGCCGTGGCGATCGCCGGCGAGCTGGTCACTGAGCGGATCGCCACCGGGCGGGGCGAACTCGAAGGTCTTCATGAACTCGGAGATGCCGAGCAGCAGCGCGGCGAGGACGATGGTCGCCGGGAGGAGGATCTCCGCCTTCAACGGGGACCTCATGCCCGCGCGGTCCCCTCGGTGCCGGCGGTGCGGCGGCGGAGCTTCGGCTTCGCCTCGCGCTCGGGGCTGTGCGCGGGCACCCGCTTCGCCGCCCCGGCGAGCCGGAGCTCGCGGGCGAGCAGGGAGGATGAGCCGATCAGCAGGACCCCAGCCGCGATCTGCGCGTAGAAGCCGCCGATCAGCTTCGCCTTGACTCCCTCGAAGGCGAGCGCGGCATCGCCCGGATCGAGCCCGGCCGGGCGATCGACGAGCAGGGCGACGACGATCGCGGCGAAGCCGGCGAGGGCGATCAGCCGGCACGCTCGCCAGCGACCCCCGACAGTGGCGACGGCGAGGAGCAGCAGGCAGGCGATCGCGACCGGGACGAACACGTACGAGTGCGGGTCGCCCGTCTGGACCCGGCCGGTCTCGGGCGCGGGGGCGAGGCTCTGGACGTCGGCGTAGGCGCCGTTGCCGATCGAGATGCTCCGGTAGTCGGCGTACTGGGAGAGCGCGAGCAGGATCGCGGCGCCGGCGACGACGACCGTCAGCGCGCGGGCGGGGGTGAGCCGGCGGGAGACGGACCGCGCAGCCCGGTCGAGGGTGCCGAGAACTGCGCCCACCGGCCGGGCGACGATGCGCCAGGCGGCGATGGCCAGGTTGAGAACGAATCCGAGGACCTCGAAGAACAGGGCGAAGACGGCGCCGAGCCCGGCGAGGACCATGCGGCCGACCTTCGGCCCGTTCGCGCCCGCCCACCGGCGGGTTCCGATCGCGCCGCGCTTCAGCGCGGCGGCGAAGGCCGCGGCACCGGCACGAACCCGCTTCCCGGCCGACGGGCGGTCGCGGCGGGCCCGGCCGCGTCCCCGCCTGCGGCCCTCGCCCTCGCGCCCCTCGTCGCGACTCCGCTTCGCGTCCTCGTCGCGCTCGTGGCCCGGTGGACGGGCGCGGGCGGCGGGCTGGCGCCGGGGCCGGTTCGGCTTCCGCGCGGCTTCGTCGGCTTCGTCGGGCTTCTTCGTCCGGCGGAGCTCCGCGCCCGAATCGAGCTCCGCGTCCGAATCGTCGTCTCCCTTCGCGGGGCGGACGTCCTTCGGCGCTGCGGCTTCGTCCCTCGACTTCGAGCGCGAGCGCTTCGGCTCGTCGTCCGCCTTGCCGACCCGGTCGGCCAGCCGGCGCCGGACGTCGCCGGAGTCGCCGCCGCGCTTCTCGCGGGCGGCGATGCGGCGGGTCGAGCGCTCGGCGGCCGACCCGTCCTTCGCGGGATCGGCGGGCGCGGTGCGACCGTCCGCATCGGCCCGGTCGCCATCGCCGGGATCCTCGCTCCCGTCGCCGCCCTTGCCACCGAGCCAGCCCGGTCGCTTCACGACCCGGCTCCCTGCGCCCGTGCTCCGCTCTGCCTACGCTCGCTCACGCTCTCTCTTCGCTGTCCCCGTGGGGTCGCGGCACCCGTCGGGCTCCGCATCGGACACTCTAGACGGGCCGCCTCCGGGCCCGTCAGGACCGCGGTCGCCTCCCGCTCCGGGCGCGCTTGAAAGCCTCTTACCCTCTGCTAACATCACGCGTCGCTCGCGATGGCGTCGGTGCTGCTGCGGGCGATGCTCCACACCAATGGAGACCCGGTCCACATAGACAGCTCTCGGGCACACCAGAACGCAGAGAGTTCGTCTGGGCCCGCAAGGGCCTTTTCTATGCCCTGAACCGACAGTCGAATCTCGATCCACCGCCGCCGGCGACCCACCTAGGACAGCAACGCATCATGCCTCGCAACTTCCCACTCGAGAAGACCCGCAACATCGGGATCATGGCTCACATCGACGCCGGTAAGACGACGACGACCGAGCGCATCCTCTACTACACGGGCCGCACCCACAAGATCGGCGAGGTCCACGACGGCGCCGCCGTCATGGACTGGATGGAGCAGGAGCAGGAGCGCGGCATCACGATCACCTCCGCCGCCACCGCCTGCGAGTGGAACGACCACCGGATCAACATCATCGACACGCCGGGCCACGTCGACTTCACCGTCGAGGTCGAGCGCTCGCTGCGCGTCCTCGACGGCGCGATCGCCGTCTTCGACTCCGTCGCCGGCGTCGAGCCGCAGTCGGAGACCGTCTGGCGGCAGGCCGACAAGTACGGGGTCCCACGCATCGCCTTCATCAACAAGATGGACCGCGTCGGTGCCGACTTCGACATGTCGGTCCGGACGATCCGCGAGCGCCTCGGCGCCAACCCGGTTCCGATCCAGCTCCCGATCGGCTCCGAGGACGCCCTGCGGGGCGTCATCGACCTCGTTGAGAACAAGGCTCTCGTCTACACGGACGACCTCGGCACCGAGTTCGACACCGAGGACGTCCCCGCCGACATGACCGACACGGTCGAGGAGGCCCGCCATCACCTCGTCGAGGCCTGCGCCGACGCCGACGACGAGCTCATGGAGCTCTACCTCGAGGACGCCGAGATCCCGCCGGAGCGCCTCCGCGAGGCCCTCCGCGCCGCGACCCTGAAGCTGACCCTGACTCCGGTCCTCTGCGGCTCGGCCTTCAAGAACAAGGGCGTCCAGCCCCTGCTCGACGCGATCATCGCGCTGCTGCCCTCGCCGCTCGAGGTCGAGCCGGTCGCCGGCGTCGAGCCCGTCAAGGGCGAGCCGGAGGGCCGCCCGGCCACCCGCCCGGCCGACGACGACGGCCCGTTCGCCGCGCTCGCCTTCAAGGTGATGACCGATCCGTTCGTCGGCAAGCTGACCTACTTCCGCGTCTACTCGGGCAAGCTCTCCGCCGGCGGCCGCGTCCTCAACAGCGCCACCGGCCGCACCGAGCGGATCGGCCGCCTGCTGATGATGCACGCCAACTCCCGCGAGGAGATCGAGGAGTGCTACGCGGGCGACATCCTCGCCGGCGTCGGCCTCAAGCAGACGTCGACCGGCGACACCCTCTGCGCTCCCGACGCACCGATCATGCTCGAGCAGATCGAGTTCCCCGAGCCGGTCATCGCCGTCGCGATCGAACCGAAGACCAAGGCCGACCAGGAGAAGCTCGCGACCGCGCTGCAGCGCCTCGCCGAGGAGGACCCGACGTTCGTCGTCGAGTCCGACGAGGAGACGGGTCAGACCGTGATCCGCGGGATGGGCGAGTTGCACCTCGAGGTCCTCGTCGACCGGATGATGCGCGAGTTCAAGGTCGAGGCCAGCGTCGGCAAGCCGCAGGTGGCTTATCGCGAGACGATCCGCCAGGAGGCCAACAAGGTTCAGGGCAAGTTCGTCCGCCAGACCGGCGGCTCCGGTCAGTACGGCGACGTCGTCATCAACGTGGCGCCGAATCCGGGCGAGGGCTTCTCGTTCGACAGCAGGATCAAGGGCGGCGCGATCCCGACCGAGTTCATACCGTCGGTCGAGAAGGGGATCGTCGAGGCGCTCGCATCGGGCGTCAAGGCCGGCTATCCGATGGTCGACGTCAAGGTCGAGCTCATCGACGGCTCCTACCACGACGTCGACTCCTCGGAGATGGCGTTCAAGATCGCCGGCTCGATGGCGGTCCAGGAGGCCACGAAGCGCGCCAAGCCGGTGCTGCTCGAGCCGGTCATGCAGGTCGAGGTCGTCACCCCCGAGGAGTTCCTCGGCGACGTCATCGGCGACCTCTCGCGGCGCCGTGGCAAGGTCGAGGGTCAGGACCGGCGCGGCAACGCGCTGGCGGTCGGCGCGACCGTCCCGCTCAGCGAGATGTTCGGCTACGTGGGCGATCTCCGCTCCGCCACGCAGGGCCGCGCCTCCTACACGATGCAGTTCGCGCGCTACGAGGAAGTCCCGGCGAACATCGCCGAGGAGATCATCGAGCACAAGGCCGGCGAGCCCGTGGGTGCGGCCTCGTGACCAATTCACTTATATTGGGCCGGTTGGCCGGAAGCCCGGTTCACGGCTGCGCCCGACGCCAAGCCTAAACACCCCTGAAGACGTAAACGACGGAAACAGCCCCCGAGAGAGGAACACGAGAGAGAAAGATGTCCAAGGAGAAGTTCGAGCGCACCAAGCCTCACGTCAACGTCGGCACGATCGGTCACATCGACCACGGCAAGACGACGCTGACCGCTGCGATCACGAAGGTCCTCTCCGAGAAGATGGGCGGCGAGGCCAAGAGCTTTGATGAGATCGACAACGCGCCCGAAGAGAAGGAGCGCGGGATCACGATCGCGACCTCGCACGTCGAGTACGAGACCGAGAACCGGCACTACGCCCACGTGGACTGTCCCGGTCACGCCGACTACGTCAAGAACATGATCACGGGCGCCGCCCAGATGGACGGGGCGATCCTCGTCGTCTCCGCGGCCGACGGCCCGATGCCGCAGACCCGCGAGCACATCCTGCTCGCCCATCAGGTCAACGTGCCCTACGTGGTCGTCTTCCTGAACAAGGTCGACATGGTCGACGACGACGACCTGATCGAGCTCGTCGAGGAGGAGGTCAAGGACCTGCTCAACGCCTACGACTACCCGGGCGACGACACCCCGATCATCCGCGGTTCGGCGCTGAAGGCGCTCGAGGGCGACGAGGATGCCGTCAACAGCATCCTCGAGCTCGCCGAGACGCTCGACAGCTACATCCCGGAGCCGGAGCGCGACCTCGACAAGCCGTTCCTGATGCCGGTCGAGGACATCTTCTCGATCACCGGCCGCGGCACCGTCGCGACGGGCCGCGTCGAGCAGGGCATCGTCAACACCGGTGACGAGGTCGAGATCGTCGGCATCCACCCGGAGATCGCGAAGACCACGGTCACCGGCGTCGAGATGTTCAACAAGCTGCTCGACCAGGGCCAGGCCGGCGACAACATCGGCGCCCTGCTCCGTGGCACCAAGCGTGAGGAGATCGAGCGCGGTCAGGTGCTCTGCAAGCCCGGGTCGATCACGCCGCACACCAAGTTCAAGTCCGAGGTGTACTGCCTGAAGAAGGAGGAGGGTGGCCGTCACACGCCGTTCTTCTCGGGCTACCGCCCGCAGTTCTACTTCCGGACGACCGACGTCACCGGCGTCGCCAACCTGCCCGAGGGCACGGAGATGGTCATGCCCGGCGACAACGTCGAGATGACGATCGAGCTGATCCAGCCGATCGCCATGGACCAGGGCCTGCGCTTCGCCATCCGCGAGGGTGGCCGGACCGTCGGCTCCGGGGTGGTCACCGAGATCATCGAGTAACGAGTACGAGTACCGAGTAATTCACGCGCCGGCGACCGCCGGCAGCCAAGGACATACGACCGGGGCGCCGCCCCCCGACACCGCGACAGCCTCGTCGCGGCGACGGACGCGGCGCCCCGCTCGCGCCCCAATCACAGAAGCAGAGACGGAAGGAATCAAGGAACAACAAGGTGTCAGCGATCACCGCAAGCAAGATCAGGATCCGGCTGAAGGCGTACGACCACGACGCCATCGACCGGGCCGCCGGCGAGATCGTCGAGACGGCGCAGCGCACCGGCGCGACCGTCTCGGGACCCGTGCCCCTGCCGACTTCCAAGAACGTCTACTGCGTGATCCGCTCCCCGTTCAAGGACAAGGACTCGCGCGAGCACTTCGAGATCCGCACGCACAAGCGGCTGATCGACATCAACGACCCGACCCCGAAGACGATCGACGAGCTCCAGCGGATCGAGAACCTGCCGGCCGGCGTCGACGTGGAGATCCGGCTCTAGCGATTGACCATGCCCGCGATCCTCGGCAAGAAAATCGGAATGACCCAGCTCTTCACCGAGGGGGGCGAGAGCGTGCCCGTGACCGTCATCGAGGCGGCCCCGAACCACGTCACCGCAGTCCGCACCGATGACGACGGCGGCTACAACGCCGTCCAGCTCGGCTGGGACGAGGTTCCCGAGCGCAAGCTCACCAAGGGCGAGCTCGGCCACCTGGCGAAGTCCGACGCGCCGCCACTGCGACGCCTGGTCGAGTTCCGCGACTACGACGGCGAGGTCGAGATCGGCGGCGAGGTGACCGTCGGCGAGTTCGAGCCCGGCCAGCGGGTCAAGGTGTCCGCGGTCGCGATCGGCAAGGGCTTCCAGGGCACCGTCAAGCGCCACAACTTCGGCCGCGGCCCGGTCAGCCACGGCTCCCACAACGTTCGCGCCCCGGGCTCGATCGGCGCCAGCGCCGACCCCGCCCGCGTCTTCAAGGGGCGGAAGATGCCGGGGCGGATGGGCGGCAAGCGCGTCACGCAACGGGGCCTCGAGGTCTTCCGGGTCGATGCCGAGCGGAACCTGCTGATGCTGCGCGGCTCGGTCCCGGGCCCGAAGAACGGCACCGTGGAGGTGCGCACCGATGGCTAGTCAGACCGCGAAGTCACAGCCTGCGAAGGCCCTGAAGGCGCCCACGTTCGGCAAGCAGGCCAAGTCCGACCTTCCCGAGGCGCTGTTCAGCGAGCCGTACAACGAGTCGCTCGTCCACGAGGCCGCCCGCGCCGATCTCAACGCCCGGCGCCAGGGCACGCACTCGAGCCTGACTCGCGGCGAGGTGGCGATGACCGGGGCCAAGGCATGGCGCCAGAAGGGCACCGGCCGCGCCCGCGTCGGCGCGCTCAGCGTCCCGCATCGCCGCGGCGGCGGCAACGCGTTCGCGACCAAGCCCCGCCACTACACGGTCAAGGTCAACCGCAAGGCCCGCCGCAAGGCGCTGCGCTCGGCGCTCAGCGTCCACGCCGCCCGCGGCTCCGTCGCCGTGCTCCCGGCCGACAGCTTCTCCGAGCCCACGACCAAGCAGGCCGCCGAGGGTCTCGCCAAGTGGGGCGGGGACATGCCGGCGCTCGTCGTCGTCACCGGCGAAGAGGCTGCCGCCGCCAAGAGCTTCCGCAACCTGCCGCGCGTCTCGGTCGTCACCGCTGAGGCGGTCGGCGTCGCCGAGATCGTCGGTCACCGCTCGCTGGTCGCCTCCGAGGGAGCCCTCGAGGTCCTCGATGCCCGCGTCGGTGCGGTCGCCCGCGGCAGCGACGACGGGGACGAGGGGAGCGACGCCTGATGGACGCACGCCAGGTCATCATCGAGCCGGTCGTCTCCGAGAAGAGCTACGCGCTGATGGCGGAGGGCAAGTACACCTTCCGCGTCAACGACCGCGCCCACAAGACGCAGATCCGTCACGCGGTCGCCGAGATCTTCGACGTCGAAGTCGTTGCGGTCCGGACCTCGCGGGTCCGCTCGAAGCCGAAGCGCCGCGGGATCCACTCCGGCAAGACCCGTGCCTGGAAGAAGGCGATCGTCGAGCTCGCGCCGGGCAACCAGATCGAACTGTTCGAAGGAGCCGCGGAGTAATGCCGATCCGCAAGACGAAGCCGACCAGCCCGGGCCGCCGTTTCGCGACCTACCAGGACCGCTCCGAGGTCACGACCTCGAAGCCGAACAAGAAGCTGACCAAGGGCAAGAAGAGCACCGGAGGCCGCAACTCCTACGGTCGCGTCACCGCGCGCCATCGCGGCGGCGGCGCCAAGCGCAAGTACCGCCAGATCGACTTCAAGCGGACCAAGGACGGCGTTCCCGCGAAGGTCGCGACGATCGAGTACGACCCGAACCGGACCACCTACATCGCGCTGCTGAACTACGCCGACGGCGCGAAGGCCTACATCCTCGCTCCGGCGGGTCTCCAGGTCGGCGACACGGTCACATCCGGACCCGGCTCCGACATCCGCTCGGGCAACGCGCTCGAGCTCGGCCAGATCCCGACCGGCACCGTCGTTCACAACGTCGAGCTCAAGCCCGGCCAGGGCGGCCGGATGGGCCGGGCCGCCGGGACCGCGATCCAGGTGGTCGCGAAGGAGGGTGAGATGATCACGCTGCGCCTGCCGTCCTCGGAGATGCGGATGGTCCGCGCCGAGTGCCGGGCGACGATCGGCACCCTCTCCAACGCCGAGCACCAGAACATCACCGTCGGCAAGGCCGGTCGAAGCCGCCACAAGGGCAAGCGCCCGCAGAGTCGCGGTATCGCGATGAACCCGGTCGATCACCCGCACGGCGGCGGCGAGGCCCACAAGGGCCCGGGCGGCCACCCGAAGACTCCGTGGGGCAAGCCGACGCTCGGCTACCGGACCCGGAAGAAGAACAAGCAGTCGAGCGCGATGATCGTCCGCGGTCGCCGACGCGGCAAGAAGAAGGGCAGATAGCAAGTGGGACGCTCAACGAAAAAGGGGCCGTACGTCGAGGAGCGCCTGCTGGCG
The DNA here is from genome assembly GCA_963784885.1 of uncultured Conexibacteraceae bacterium. Classification (GTDB taxonomy): domain Bacteria; phylum Actinomycetota; class Thermoleophilia; order Solirubrobacterales; family 70-9; genus RHKX01. The sequence continues at coordinate 165,159 of CAWATA010000006.1, read as the reverse complement.
CGCGTCGAGGCCATGAACAGCTCCGGGACCAAGCAGATGCTCAAGACCTGGTCGCGCCGCTCGACGATCTTCCCGGAGATGGTCGGCCACACGATCGCCGTCCACGACGGTCGCAAGCACGTTCCCGTCTTCGTCTCCGAGTCGATGGTCGGCCACAAGCTCGGCGAGTTCGCGCCGACCCGCACCTTCCGCGCCCACTCCGGCAGCAAGAAGGAGGAGCGCTGATGGCGACCCGCACCGTCGACACCGACGCCCCGGTCGTGCATGCGAAGGCGCGCTACGTTCGCGTCTCCCCGCGCAAGGTCCGGGTCGTCGCCGACCAGATCCGCGGCCTCGACGTCGAGCGCGCGGTCGCGCTGCTGAACTTCTCACCGCGCGGCGCCTCCGTCCCGGTGCGGAAGCTCGTCGAGTCGGCCGCGGCCAACGCCGAGAACAACTTCGACCTCGACCCCGAGGAGATGCGGATCACGAGCATCTCGGTCGACGAGGGCCCGACGATGCGCCGCTACCGCCCGCGGGCCCGCGGGCGGGCGACCCGGATCGAGAAGCGCAGCTGCCACATCAACATCGCCCTGACCCCGATCCCCGACGCCGACTAGAGGAACCAGGACCACCAATGGGACAGAAGATCAACCCCGAAGGCTTTCGCGTCGGCTACATCCACGATTGGAAGTCGAACTGGTTCGACGAGCGCAACTTCGCAGACGCGCTCGTCGAGGACGTGAACATCCGCAACCACATCGAGCACAAGCTCGCTCACGCCGGCCTGTCCGACATCGAGATCCGCAAGCAGCGCGGCGAGGTGACCGTCGACATCCACACGGCCCGACCGGGCATCGTGATCGGCAAGTCCGGCTCCGAGGTCGACGCGCTGCGCCGCGAACTGCACGCGATCACCGGCAAGCCGGTCCGCGTCAACATCCGTGAGATCAAGCGCCCCGAGCTCGACGCCAAGCTCGTCGCCCAGTCGATCGCCGAGCAGCTCGAGGGCCGCGTCGCATTCCGCCGCGCGATGAAGCGCGCGCTCACCTCCGCCATGCGCTCCGGCGCCAAGGGCGTCAAGGTCCAGGTCTCCGGCCGCCTCGGCGGCTCCGAGATGGCGCGGACCGAGGGCTACTCCGATGGTCGCGTGCCGCTGCACACGCTGCGCGCCGACATCGACTACGGCTTCGTCGAAGCCCGGACCACGACCGGCCGGATCGGCGTCAAGTGCTGGATCAACAAGGGCGAGGTCATGCCCGAGGGCTACGCCGGCGCCGGCGAGAACGAGGAGCTCGGCGGACGCGGCCGCCGGCCGAGCGAGCGCGGCAGTCGCCGCCCCGGCAGCGACGGCCAGTCCGGCCAGGGCGGGCGCCCGGGCGGCCGGCAGGGAGGCCGTTCCTGATGCTGAGCCCGAAGCGCGTCAAGCACCGCAAGCAGTTCCGCGGCCGCATGCGCGGCTACTCGAAGGGCGGTACCCAGGTCTCGTTCGGCGAGTACGGCCTCAAGGCCCTCGACCGCGGCTGGATCACCAACCGCCAGATCGAGGCCGCCCGCGTCGCGATGACCCGCAAGATCAAGCGCGGCGGCAAGGTCTGGATCAACATCTTCCCCGACAAGCCCTACACCAAGAAGCCGGCTGAGACCCGGATGGGCAAGGGCAAGGGCAACCCCGAGGGCTGGGTCGCCGTCGTCAAGCCCGGGCGCGTGATGTTCGAGCTCTCCGGCGTCCCTGAGGACCTCGCCCGCGAGGCGATGGAGCTCGCCGGCACCAAGCTGCCGATCAAGACGAAGTTCGTGACGAAGGGTCGTCACCAGTGAAGGGCGCGGAGGTCCACCAGATGGGCGACGCCGAACTGGTCGAGGCGCTCAAGGAAGCGCGCCGCGAGGCCTTCAACCTGCGGCTCCGCAATGCCACCGGCGAGCTGGAGAACTCCGCGCGCCTGAACATCAGCCGCCGCGACGTCGCCCGGCTGCTCACGGTCGCCCGCCAGCGCGGTATCGACCTCAACAAGGAACTGAAGTAGAGACATGGCCGAAGAAGAGAAGGATCAGAACGAAGAGACCGAAGCGGTGGCCGACGAGCAGGAGGCGCCCGAGGCCGCCGAGGAGCAGGCCGCTCCCGAGGCCGAGGCCGATGAGGCCGCCGCCGACGAGCCCGCTGCCGAAGCCGCCGACGAGCCCGACGCTGAAGCGGCCGACGAGCCGGCTGCCGAAGCCGAGGAGTCTGCCGCCGCGGCCGCGCCCGAGGCGGACGCCGAGCCCGCCGAGCGGCTCTCGCCGAAGGAGATCCGGCGCCGCAGGCGCTCGACCTTCAGCGGTGAGGCCGGTCCCGAGCTCAGCACCGAGGAGCGGATCGAGCGCCGCGTCGCCGAGCGCAAGCGCAAGGCCGCCGAGCGCAGCCGGTACCGGCAGGGTCGCGGCGCAGCCCGCGCGAAGGCCGCCGGCAAGGGCTCGGGGACCGGCACCGCGCCGGCCGAGCGCGAGCCCGGCAAGCCGAAGGTCCGGCAGGGCATCGTCGTCTCCGACAAGATGGACAAGACCATCACGGTCCGGGTCGAGAGCGCCCGCCGCCACCCCTCCTACGAGAAGGTGATCCGGACCTCGAAGATGTACCACGCGCACGACGAGCGCAACGAGGCCGGGCCCGGCGACACGGTCCGCCTCGTCGAGACGCGCCCGATGTCGAGGACGAAGCACTGGCGCCTGACCGAGATCCTCGAGAAGGCCGAGTAGGGAAAGCCGATGATCCAGCAGGAAAGCCGACTCAAGGTCGCCGACAACTCGGGTGCGCGCGAGATCCTCTGCATCCGCGTCAAGGGCGGGCATCACCGCCGCTACGCGAGCGTCGGTGACGTGATCACGGCGACCGTCAAGCACGCGACCCCGCGCGGCGGCGTCCGCAAGGGCGAGGTCGTGCAGGCCGTCGTCGTCCGGACGCGCAAGCAGATCGGGCGCGCCGACGGCACCTACATCGCCTTCGACGAGAACGCGGCGGTCCTGATCGATCCGCAGAACAACCCGCGCGGTACTCGCATCTTCGGGCCGGTTGCCCGCGAGCTTCGCGACCGCTCGTTCATGAAGATCGTCTCGCTCGCACCGGAGGTCCTGTGATGGCGAAGGCGATGCGAATCCGCACCGAGGACCACGTCCTGGTCACGTCCGGCAAGGACAGGGGCAAGCAGGGCAAGGTCATCCGTGTCGATCCGAAGCGCCGCAAGGTGTTCGTCGAGGGCGTCAACATCGTCAAGCGCCACCAGCGGCCGCGATCGATGACCGACGCCCAGACGGGCCAAGCTGGCATCATCGAGAAGGAAGGACCGATCGACGTCTCCAACGTCATCCTCGTCGATCCGACCGACAACAAGCCGACCCGCGTCGGCGTTCGCGCCGGCGACGACGGCAAGCGCGTCCGCTACTCGAAGCGCACCGGCAAGGCGATCGACTGATCGAGGGATCAATGGAAGCTGCAACCCAGACACCCGAGAACGCGACGCAGAGCCAGGCGGCTCCGCCGGCGCGCCTGCGCGAGCGCTACGAGAGCGACGTGCTCCCGGCTCTGACGAAGAAGTTCGGCTACACGACGCCGATGTCGGCGCCGCGCCTGGTCAAGGTGACCGTGAACATGGGGATCGGCGAGGCGAGCCGGAGCAGCAACGTCATCGACGACGCCATCGACGAGCTCGCGACGATCACCGGCCAGCGCCCGAGCCTGCGCCGGGCCCGCAAGTCGATCGCCGCCTTCAAGCTGCGCGAGGGGATGCCGGTCGGCGTCGCCGTGACGCTGCGCAAGGCGCGGATGTGGGAGTTCACCGATCGTCTCGTGACGATCGCGATCCCGCGGATCCGCGACTTCCGCGGCCTCAACCCGCGCTCCTTCGACGGCCGCGGCAACTACTCGATGGGCATCCGCGAGCAGCTGATCTTTCCTGAGATCGACTACGACTCGATCAGCGAGACGCGCGGCCTCGACATCACCTTCGCGACCACCGCGGCGAGCGACGAGGAGGGCTTCGAGCTGTTGCTCGGGCTCGGTTTCCCGTTCGCCCAGGAGGGCCGCCCCGGAGGCAGGAGCCCGGAGGAGATCGAGGCCGAGGAGGAGGAGCAGCGCAAGGAAGAGGCACGGCAGCGTGCCGAGGCCGAGCGGGCCGCTCTCGAGCAGCTCAAGGAAGAGAACCCCGAGGCTTACGAGAAGCCGGCGAGCGACGACGCCGAGGGCGACGACGCTGGTGAGTCCGGCGACAACGACGGAGAAGAAGAGGAGTAATGGCAAAGACGTCACAACGCGTCAAGCAGGCTGCGGGCTCGAAGTTCAAAGCGCGCAACTACAACCGCTGTCGCAAGTGCGGCCGCTCCCGCGCCGTGTACCGGAAGTTCGGCCTCTGCCGGATCTGCCTGCGCGAGGCCGCCCACAAGGGCTACGTGCCCGGAATGACCAAGTCGAGTTGGTGACCGCATGCTGACCGACCCGATCGCCGATTACCTGACGCGCGTCCGCAACGCGCTCCGAGCCGACCATCCCGAGGTGGAGATCCCGGCATCGCGCCTGAAGAAGGAGATGACCCGGATCCTCGTCGAGCAGGGCTATGTGAACGGGTTCGACGTCGAGCCGACCAAGGTCGGCGAGTCGATCCGGATCCAGCTCAAGTACACAGAGGACCGCGACCCCGTCATCCAGGGCATGCGTCGGATCTCCCGCCCCGGCCGGCGCCGCTACGTGCCCGGGGCTGACGTCCCGCGCGTGCAGGGCGGCATGGGCACTGCGATCATCTCGACTTCAGCCGGCGTGATGACCGGCCACGAGGCCAAGGAGAAGGGCGTCGGCGGCGAAGTGGTCGCCTACGTCTGGTAGCGCACGAGCGAACGAGCCATGAGCAGAATCGGAAACAAGCCAATCGAGATCCCCGCGGGCGTCACCGTCGACGTCGCGCCGGGCCGCGTCACCGTGAACGGCCCGAAGGGCGAGCTCACCCAGGATCTGAGCCGCGACATGGAGATCAAGGTCGACGACGGCGTCCTCAGGGTCGCCCGGCCGACCGATCGCGGCGAGCATCGCGCGCTGCACGGGCTGACCCGAAGCCTGATCGCGAACATGGTCGAGGGCGTGACCAACGGCTTCGAGAAGCGCCTGCAGATCCAGGGCGTCGGCTACCGCGCGAAGGCACAGGGCAAGGGCCTCGAGCTCTCGCTGGGATTCTCGCATCCGGTCAGCGTCAAGGCCCCCGACGGCATCGACTTCGAAGTTCCCCAGCCGACCGAGATCATCGTCCGCGGGATCGACAAGCAGTTGGTCGGCGAGACGGCGGCGCAGATCCGCCGCCACCGCCCGCCGGAGCCCTACAAGGGCAAGGGTGTGCGCTACGCCGACGAGCAGGTCCGCCGCAAGGTCGGCAAGCGGGCGTAGGAGGAAGCGATGGCGATCAAGACCCAAGAACAGAGAAGGCTGCGCCGCCGGCGCCGCGTCCGGGCGAAGATCCGCGGCAGCGAGTCGCGTCCGCGCCTGGCCGTCTACCGATCCAACCGCGGCCTCTACGCCCAGCTGATCGACGACGACCGCGGCCACACCGTGGCCCAGGTGAGCTGGACGGAGGCCGACCTGCGTAAGCTCGACTCCGCGGAGCGGGCGAAGCGGGCGGGCGAGCTGCTCGCGGAGCGCGCCAAGAAGGCCGGGGTCGAGACCTGCGTCTTCGATCGCGGCGGCTACCGCTTCCACGGCCAGGTCGCCGCACTCGCGGAGGGCGCCCGCGAGGGCGGTCTGCAATTCTGACCGGCCCGCGCAACGAGACCGAAACCGAGAACCGAAAAGAGTCGATTGAGTAGATGAGCACAGACGTCGAAAGAGTCAGCCCGCAGGGCCTGGACCTGCAGGAGCGCGTGATCGAGATCAACCGCGTCGCGAAGGTCGTCAAGGGCGGCCGGCGCTTCTCGTTCACCGCCCTCGTCGCCGTCGGCGACGAGAACGACGTCGTCGGAATCGGCTACGGCAAGGCCCGCGAGGTTCCGCTGGCGATCCAGAAGGCAGTCGAGAACGCCCGCAAGGACCTGATCCGCGTGCCCAAGTACGGGCAGACGCTCCCGCACCGCATCGTCGGACGCTTCGGGGCCGGCCACGTGGTGCTGCGCCCCGCCAGCGAGGGAACCGGCGTCATCGCCGGCGGTGGCGTCCGCGCAGTGCTCGAGCTCGGCGGGATCCGGGACGTCCTCACGAAGTCGATCGGCACCAACAACCCGATCAACCAGGTCAAGGCGACGATGGAGGGGCTGCGCGGCCTGCGCAAGCCCGAGGATGTCGCCGAGCTTCGCGGCCTGACGATCAAGCAGGTCCTGGGCGTGCCGAAGAAGGACGCCGAGTCCTCAGAGGCCTCCGGCGAGGACGCCGAGGGCGCGGTCGATCCGGTCGCGGTCGCGACCGATGCCGACGCCGGCGAGCCCGCGGAGGAGGCCACCTGATGGCCGAGTTGCTGATCAAGCAGGTCCGCTCCTCGTCCGGTACCAGCCCGCGCCAGCGCGACACGCTGCGCACGCTGCGGCTCGGCCGGATCGGCAAGACGGTGACCCGCGAGGACACCGAGCACCTCCACGGCCTGCTCCGCAAGGTCGAACACCTCGTCACCGTCGAGCCCGCCGGGAAGGACTCCTGATGGCACGGATCGAACCCGAGGACGTCGGCCTCGACAACCTGACCCCGAAGCCGGGGACCCGCAAGGACCGCAAGCGCGTCGGGCGCGGGCACGGCTCCGGCATGGGCAAGACCTCGGGCCGCGGCCACAAGGGCCAGGGCGCCCGGGCCGGCGCGAAGCGCAACGTCGCCCGCGAGGGCGGGCAGAACCCGATCCACATGCGGATGCGAAAGCTGCGCGGGCCGAACAAGAAGATGTCGATGCCGTTCGAGCCGTTCCGGACGCACACGCAGCCGGTCAACCTCGCGACGCTCGAGGAGCGTTTCGCCGACGGTGCCGAGGTGACGCCGGAGACGCTCAAGGCCGCCGGGCTCGCGACCCGCAAGCACCCGGTCAAGATCCTCGGCAACGGTGATCTCGGCAAGAAGCTCACGGTGCGCGCCCACGCCTTCAGCAAGACTGCACGCGAGAAGATCGAGGCCGCCGGCGGCACCGCCGAAGTCATCGAGTAATCGATGCTGAGGATTCTCGGAAACGCCTTCGCGATCCCCGAGATCCGGAGGAAGATCGCCTTCACGGCGGCGATGCTGGCGCTCTACCGCCTCGGCGCCTACGTTCCGGCGCCCGGGGTCGAGGCGAGCGCGATCAGCGATCTCCAGGAGAACTTCGCCGGCTCCGACATCCTCGGCTTCCTGAACCTGTTCAGCGGCGGCAGCCTCTCGCGGCTCTCGCTGTTCGCGCTCGGGATCATGCCCTACATCACGGCCTCGATCATCCTGCAGCTGCTGACAGTGGTCGTCCCGGGCCTGGAGAAGCTCCAGAAGGAAGGCGAGGTCGGGCAACAGAAGATCACCCAGTACACGCGCTACCTGACCGTCGGCCTCGCGTTCATGCAGTCGATCGGCTACGTCTTCCTCTTCCAGTCCTTCGGCAGCTCCGGCGAGAGCGTGGTCGGCGAGCTCACGTTCGCGAAGCTGATGCTCGTCGTGCTCTCGCTGACCGCCGGCACCGTGCTGCTGATGTGGTTCGGTGAGCTGATCACCCAGCGCGGCATCGGCAACGGCATCTCGCTGATGATCTTCGCCTCGATCGTCGCCGGGCTCCCGAACGGGATCTCCGCCTGGTGGAACAACCCCGATCAGGTCTTCGTGGTGATGATGCCCTTCGTCGCGATCGCCGTGATCGTCGGAATCGTCTTCGTCCAGGAGGGCCAGCGGCGAATACCCGTGCAGTATGCGAAGCGGGTGGTCGGTCGCAAGATGACGACGGGCGGATCGAGCTATCTGCCCCTGCGCGTGAACATGGCGGGAGTGATCCCGGTCATCTTCGCGGCCTCGATCATGGCCTTCCCGCCGACCGTCGGCCAGCTGCTGAACACGCCGGCCGCGCTCGATTTCGCCGCCTTCTTCAGTCCCGACCGCTGGGCCTACATCGTCGGCGAGGTCTTCTTCATCATCATCTTCACCTACTTCTATACGGCGGTCACGTTCAACCCGGTGGACCAGGCCGACAACCTGAAGAAGTACGGCGGCTTCATCCCCGGGGTCCGTCCCGGGCGCCCGACCGCCGAGTATCTCGACCGGATCCTCTCGCGCCTGACGTTCGCCGGCGCCATCTACCTCGGGCTCGTCGCCGCCCTGCCGACGATCCTGATCAGCCAGACCTCGGCGAACTTCTTCTTCGGCGGCACCTCGATCCTGATCGTCGTCGGCGTCGCTCTGGACACCGTCAAGCAGCTCGAGGCGCAGCTGATGATGCGCAACTACGAGGGCTTCCTGAAGTAGATCACCCCGGCGGAAGGCTCCGCTGCGCGTAGATAACTCCGGGGAGATCCTCCGGGCTTCGCCCGTCCGGTCTCCCCGGTCGGCGCGGTGGTCCGGGACGGGATGACATGTGTGTTGGGCCCAGCCGGGGAGGCCGCGGCTCTGGCGGCGGGTGCCGGGGGGAGGGATCCCATCGCGCGAGCAATGCCGGTGGCGCAGTGCGATGGGACACCCCCCGGCAGGACCCGCCGCGGGAAACCTCCCGCCGCGAACGACTCCCGGATGGCCCTCCCGGCTCTTGAGCCCGGCCAGTAGGAATCCCGGATAACGAGGCCGCGGGGCGAACGGTACCCTGCAGCACCCGTGTCCGAGCTGAATCTCATCCTCCTCGGCCCCCCCGGGTCCGGAAAGGGAACGCAGGGCGAGCGCCTGCAGGAGGACTTCCGCCTGCCCTATTACGCCACCGGCGACATCCTCAGGGCCGCGGTCGCCGAGGGAACCGAGCTCGGAAGGACGGCGAAGGAGTACATGGACCGTGGCGACCTGGTTCCCGACGAGGTGATCATCGGCGTCATCGCCGAGCGCGTCGAGAGCGCCGAGGCCGCCGACGGGTTCATCCTCGACGGCTTCCCGCGGACGGTCGGCCAGGCCGAGGCGCTGGGCGAGGAGATGGACGGCCTCGGCCGCGGGATCACTGCGGCGGTGCTGATCGACGTCAGCGACGAGGAGGTCGTCCGGCGTCTCGGCGGCCGTCGCACCTGTTCCAAGAACGGTCACATCTTCCACGTCGACTTCGACCCCCCGAAGAACGATGACGTCTGCGACATCTGCGGCGCCCGGCTGATCGTCCGCGACGACGACAAGCCGGAGGTCATCCGCCACCGGCTCGAGACCTACCACGAGAAGACCAAGCCGCTGGTCGACTTCTACGAGGAGCGCGGCGTGCTCAAGCGGGTCGACGGCGCGCTGAATCCGGAAGAGGTCGGCAACCGGATCAGGGCGCTGCTCGCGACCCTGCGGATGGAAGAAGAGCTCTGACCCTGCCTTGATCGTCCCGAAGACCCCGGAGCAGGTCGACAAGATGGCCGCGGCCGGGGACATCCTGGCCCGCTGCCTGAAGATGCTCAAGAAGAGCGCCCGCCCGGGCGTGACGACGCTCGACCTCGACCTCGCCGCCGAGCGGTTCATCCGCTCGCAGGGCGCCGAGGCCGCCTTCAAGGGCTACAACGGCTTCCCGGGCTCGATCTGCGCCTCTCCGAACTCGATGGTCGTCCACGGGATCCCCGGCCCCTACGAGCTCAAGCGCGGCGATCTGATCTCACTCGACGTCGGCGTCACGCTCGACGGCTGGGTCGCCGACGCGGCCTTCACGATCCCGATCGGGCCGGTGTCCGAGCCGGCTCAGCAGCTGCTCGAGACGACGAAGGACTCGCTGTTCTGCGGGATCGCCGAGGCGAAGGCGGGCAACCACCTCGGCGACGTCTCGGCGGCGATCCAGGAGCGGGTCGAGCGCGACGGGCTCGCCGTGATCCGCAGCCTCGTCGGCCACGGGATCGGCACGCGCATGCATGAGGACCCGCAGATCCCGAACTTCGGCGAGCCCGGCAAGGGCCCGATGCTCGAGGAGGGGATGACCTTCGCGATCGAGCCGATGGTCAACATCGGCTCGCCCGAGATCAGGATGGGCTCCGACAACTGGGCCGTCTACTCCCAGGACGACTCCCTCGCCGCCCACTTCGAGTTCACCGTCGCGGTCGGTGAGGACGGCCCGCGGATCCTGACTCCGTGGCACGAGGAATAGCCGCCGGCGCCTCACCGACGGCGGCACGCTCGCTGCGCAGCCGGAACCAGCGGTCGAACTCCCCGGCGCGGTCGACGGATTCGGCGATCGCGTCAGGGCGGGATCATTCTCAGGCGGTCAGTGTGAACGACCGGATGGAATCGGTCACTCGACCACGCGGAGCGTGGAGGGAACGTCCATCCGCCGCAGGCGCCGGATCGTCAGCAGCGGCGCCAGGGCCATCGCTCCGATCCCGGCGATCGCTGCGAGAGCGATGGTGCCCAGCGACAGCGAGCCGATCACCCCGAGCTCGGGCAGGACCTCCGCGATGCTCACGTTGATGACCCAGCCGAGGATGAGGGCGCCGAGGAGGACGCCGGCGGCGGTGGCGAGGAGCCCGATGATCATGCTCTCGAAGATCGCGAGACGGACGACGGTCCGCACCGGCACCCCGTAGGCGAACATCGTCGCGTACTCGCGGGCCCGCTCGTCGGAGTTGATCGCGGTCGAATTGAACGCGATCAGCAGGACGAGGATCACGGCGATCGCGACGACGACGCGGATGATCGCCGCGAACTCGTCGAGTCCCTCCTCGAGCGCGTCGCCGAGCGTCGACGCCGGCTCGATCGTCGCGACCCCGGGATGGGTCAGCAGCGCCTCCTTGACCGCGTCTTGGCCGACGCCGGGCGGCGGGACCACGTCCACGGCGTTGACCTGCCCCGTCAGCCCGAACGTCGCCGCACCAGCGCTGCTCATGTAGGCCGGGAAGCGGAACGGATCGGCATGGGTGCCGCTGATCTTCACCTCGGTCTCCTCCGTGCCGAACCGGTCCGGACCGACCTGCACCGGGTGAGACAGGGTCACGGCGTCGCCGGGGCCGACGCCGAGGTCGTCGGCGGCGCTCCCGGCGATCAGGATCTCCCGTGGGCCCTCGGGGAGCGAGCCCGAAGCAGCACGCGGGGTCCAGACCGGATCGGGGCCCGGGATCGTGTCGATCACGACGTCGATCTCCTCGCTCCCGGATCGCAGCGTCGCCGGCAGCGTCAGCAGCGAGTCCGTCGCCGCCGCCAACGGCGAGGTCGCGAGGCGGCGGAGCGGGGGAGCGTCGGCGGGGACGAATCCGGCGAGCGTGACCTCGAGGCGATCAGGCGCCATCCGCTCCTGTTCGGCCGTGTTCCCGTCGACGGTCGCGCGGAACGAGTCGAGCATCCCCGACATCGAGACCGCGACCGAGATCACCGCGGCGCTCGCGAGCACGGTGAGCAGCGTTCGGCGCGGAGCTCGCAGGACGTTTCGGGCCGGCATCTGGGTGAGGCTCCGTCCCGGGATCGGGAGCCTCGCCAGGATCGGTGCGAGTCCACCGCCGCGGGCGGTGCGGAATCCCGCCTCGATCGCTTCGATCGGGCGGATCCGCAGACCGCGCCAGACCGGCCAGGCGGCGGCGGCGAGCGGGATCACGAAGCCGATCGCGGCCCGGGCGGCGAACCTGTCCCAGCGGACGTCGGTGTCGACGAACGGGAGTGGGAGCTGGTCGTCGAGGAGGCCCCGCAGCCAGCCGTTGACCACGAGCCCGACCACGATCCCGAGGAGCACTCCCGTGACGGCGATCTGCAGGCCCATGAGCAGCGGCCGGATCGCGAGCCGGCCGGATTCGACGCCGAGCGCCATCCCGATTCCGATCTCGCGCCGCTGGGACTCGATGGTGCGGCTGATCAGGTTGAATGCGCCGAAGGCGGCGCCGGCGAGGATCAGGAACGCGAAGACGTCGAACAGCTGTTGGTCGTTGTCGGCATCGTCGTAGAGGATCCGCCGGCCGTCGATGTCGCCGGTGTCGGTCACGTCGATGCCGAAGCCGGGCAGCTCCCGCTCGATCCGGTCGCGAAGCTCGGCGGCGACCCGATCCGCGTCGGCGCCCGGCACCAGCGCCACGGCGAGGTCGTTGACCTTGCCGGGCTGTCCGGCAATCCGCTGCGCGGCCGCCAGCGGCAGGAAGACGGTCCCGAAGTCGGCTTCGCTGCTGAACGCGCCGCCGGGGCCGATGACGACGAACGTCTCGGGGCTGTTGCCGAGCCCGGCGATGTCGATCGTCCTGCCGCCGGCGACCCCGATCCGGGCGGGCGGCTCGATTCCGTTCTCCTTCGCGTACTGCGGGTCGAGCACTCCGGTCGCCCGCTCCCCCCGCTGGGGCAGTCCCTCGCCGGCGGCAACGGCCACGGAGTCGACCGGTGGCCCGGTGACCGTGACGCCGGCGACCCGGCGGTCGGCTGCGGTCTCGACGCCGATCAACTGCCCGGGCGTGATCACGGTCCGGCCGGCGGCCTCGGAAGCGTCGATCTGAGTCGGCGCGATCAGCCGTTCGCTCGCCGCCGCGATCATGTCGGCGTCCGGGATCCGCCCGGCGGCGCGCGCCAGCGAGCCGGCCGGTGCGTAGGAGCCCTGCTCCGCCTCAACCCTGAGGTCGTGCACCTCGAGGTTGGCGAAGCTCTGGTCGTTGGAGGCGACCCGCCAGTCCCGCATGCTCGCGAGCCCGGCAGCGAGGCCGATCCCTCCGGCGAGGAGCAGCCCGATTGCGAGGACGAGCTGCCAGCGGCCGCGAAGATCGCGGCCCGACCAGCGGAGCCAGAAGCGGATCCGGGCGCTCATCACCTCACCAATGAAGGTCGGCCATGGCGGCCGGCTCGTTCGCCGCGTCGGAGACGATCCTGCCGCTGGAGAGCTCGACGATCCGGTCCGCGACGCGGGCGATCTCGCGGTTGTGGGTGACGACGAGGACCGCCGTCCCCGAAGTGTGCGTCACGTCGTGGAGGAGCTCGAGGATCTGCACGCCGGTCTCGAAGTCGAGCTCGCCGGTCGGCTCGTCGGCGAGCACGATCGGATTTCCCGCCGCGAGCGCCCGCGCGATCGCGACCCGCTGCTGCTCGCCGCCCGAGAGCTCGTGCGGGAAGTGGTCCGCCCGCTCTCCGAGCCCGACCTGGGCGAGGACCTCGCGTGCCGCAGCGCGAGCGTCGCCCCGGTCGGCGACGTCGGCTCCGAACTCGACGTTCTCGAGCGCCGTGAGCCCCGGGAACAGGTTGAAGCTCTGGAAGATGAACCCGATCTCGTGGCGGCGGAGCGCGAAGAGGTCGCGCCGGGATGCGCCGGTGACCTCGCGACCGCCGATCCGGATCGCCCCGGCGGTCGGCACGTCGAGCGCTCCGATCACGTTGAGGAGCGTCGTCTTGCCGCTTCCCGAGGCTCCGAGGATCACCACGAACTCGCCCGGGCGAACCTCGAGGTCGACCTCATCGAGCGCCTTCACGGTCCCGCCGCCGATCTCGTAGTGACGGCTGACACCGCGCAGGGAGATCAGCGGTTCGTCGTCCCCCGCCCGGCTGTCGGTGCCCGCCATCGGTTCAACGTAGAGGGACGATGGGGGCCTGAGATCCGCCCTTTCCACGGATTCGCCTGCGACGTCGATGCGCGACCCTGCCCAGATGAAGGTTCTCGTCGCCTACGCCTCCAAGCACGGATCGACCGCCGAGATCGCCGAGGCCGTCGCCGCCGAGCTCCGCGAGCGTGGGCTCGGCGCCGACTGCGCCGAGGCGGGTTCCGTCGGCGAACTCGACGGTTACGACGCCGTCGTGCTCGGCAGCGCCGTCTACATGAAGCGCTGGCAGGGCGACGCCCGCCATTTCCTCCGCAAGCGATCGAAGGAGTTGGCGGAGCTGCCGTTCTGGGTCTTCAGCTCGGGCCCGACCGGGGATCCGGCCGAGGACGATGTCGCCTGGCAGGAGCCGAAGCGGACGATCGCGAAGGCAGAGGGGCTCGGAGTTCGCGATCACGTCGTCTTCGGGGGCAGAATCTCGCCGGAGTCCGGCCGAATGGCCAAGTCGATGGCCGCGAGCACTCCCGAGGAGTACCGTGACCGCCGTGACTGGGACGAGATCCGCGCCTGGGCCGCCGGCATCGCCGGCGAGCTCGGAGGCGGCTGAGGACAGCCGTCTGCGGCATCCGGCTCGGGCACGCATCGGCGGAATCCCCCGGCATTGCACGCCGCGCCGCCCGTGCTAGCATCCCCGTTCGGCCTCAGGGCCGTCCGTTACCGCCTGCCATCCGATTCATGGGATGACGCGGGCCACCTCAAGTCAGATAGAAAGCCGGAAGCGATGAAGGTCCGAGCCTCCGTAAAACCGATGTGCGAACGATGCCAGGTCATCCGGCGGCGCGGTCGCGTGCTCGTGATCTGCTCGAACCCGCGCCACAAGCAGAGGCAGGGCTAGGTTGGCACGGATCGCAGGAGTGAACCTCCCGCTCAACAAGCGGGTGGAGGTCGGTCTCACGTACGTCCACGGGATCGGCGACTCGACCGCGCGGAAGATCCTCGCCGACACCGGCGTCGACGCCGACACGCGCGTCGGTGATCTGACCGAGGACGAGGTCATCAAGCTTCGCGAGGCGGTCGAGGCCCACCCGGTCGAGGGCGATCTGCGGCGCGAGCGCTCGCAGAACGTCAAGCGGCTGATGGAGATCGGCTCCTACCGTGGCCTCCGCCACCGTCGCGGCCTGCCGGCTCGCGGCCAGCGCACGAAGACCAACGCCCGCGGCCGCAAGGGCCCGAAGAAGATGAGCGTGACCGGCAAGAAGAAGGCGCCGACGGCCAAGTGATGTTCGCGACCGAGTACCGAGTGAGGACTTTCTAGATGCCGCAACCCAAGCGAGGCGCGGGCCGCTCCAAGCGCCGTGTGCGCAAGAACGTGCCGTTCGGCCAGGCGCACATCAAGACCAGCTTCAACAACACGATCGTCACCCTGACCGATCCCGAGGGCAACGTCGTCGCCTGGGAGTCGGCCGGCAGCGCCGGGTTCAAGGGCTCCCGCAAGTCGACGCCGTTCGCCGCCCAGGTGACCGCCGACAACGCCGCCCGCAAGGGCATGGAGCACGGGCTCGAGCGCGTCGAGGTCCACGCCAAGGGCGCCGGCTCCGGCCGCGAGACGGCGATTCGCGCGCTGCAGGCCGCCGGCCTGCAGGTGACGACCGTCAAGGACGTGACGCCCCAGGCCCACAACGGCTGCCGTCCGAAGAAGCGGAGGCGCGTCTGATGGCCCGCGACACCGGACCGCAGTGCAAGCAGTGCCGCCGTGAGGGCCAGAAGCTGTTCCTGAAGGGCGAGCGTTGCCTGACCGACAAGTGCGGGGTCGAGCGCCGCTCCTACCCGCCGGGCGAGCACGGCCGCGGCCGTCTGCGCGCGTCCGAGTACCGCCAGCAGCTGCGCGAGAAGCAGAAGGCGCGTCGCTTCTACCAGGTGCTAGAGAAGCAGTTCCGCTCCTACTACGACAAGGCCTCGCGCCAGGACGGCGTCACCGGCGAGAACCTGCTGCGGCTGCTCGAGCGGCGTTTCGACAACGTCCTCGTCCGACTCGGTTTCGCCGCCTCGCGGCGCCAGGCCCGCCAGCTGATCCGCCATGGCCACTGGCAGATCAACGGTCGCCGCGTCGACATCCCCAGCTACCAGGTGAAACCGGAAGACGTCATCTCGATCAAGTCCGGCTCCGACGCCGACACGACCGTCCGGGTCGCCACCGAACTGATTTCAACCGTGCCCCCATGGCTGCAGGCCGATCACGATTCGCTCACCGCCAAGGTGTTGCGCCTCCCTGAGCGGGACGAGATCGACTCGCCGATTTCCGAGCAGCTCATCGTCGAGCTGTACTCGAAGTAGGGGCTTCGAAAAACCTGCGAAGGAAGGAAGCGCAATGACCACCCTGCCCGATTTTCAGACCCCGACGATCTCCGCGGAGGAGATCAACGACAACCAGGGCTCGTTCACGATCGAGCCGCTCGACAAGGGCTTCGGCTACACGTACGGCAACAGCCTTCGTCGTGTGCTGCTTTCCTCACTGAAGGGCGCCGCCATCACCAGCGTCCGGATCGAGGGCGTCGCCCACGAGTTCTCGGCGATCCCCGGGGTCAAGGAGGACGTCACCGACATCATCCTCAACCTCAAGGACATCGTCGTCCGGATGCATACCGACGCCGACGTCGTCGAGGTGCCCCTGGTCGCCACCGGCCCCGGCGAGATCACCGCCGCTGACCTCGAGACGCCGGCCGGCGTCGAGATCCTCAACCCGGGCGCGCCGATCGCGACCCTCGAGAAGAAGACGAAGCTCGAGATGTATCTGACGATCGGCCGCGGCCGCGGCTACTCGCCGGCCGAGGACAACAAGACCGAGGACCAGCCGATCGGCGTCATCCCGATCGACTCGATCTTCTCGCCGATCAAGCGAGCGTCCTACCGCGTCGATTCCTCCCGCGTCGGTCAGCGGACCGACTTCGACAAGCTCTCGCTGCAGCTCGAGACCGACGGCTCGATCGAGCCCGGTGCCGCGCTGCGCGAGGCGGCCGAGCTGATGATCGCCAGCCTGGCGATCTTCACCGACGCCGATCGCGTCGAGGAGCTGACCCAGACCAACGGCTCCGCCGTCGCCGACGATGCGGCCGAGGAGGCCGGTGCGGGCGGCGGCGGCGACGACCGGTTGATCGAGGAGCTCGAGATCGGCGTCCGCGCCTACAACTGCCTGAAGCGGGCGGGCGTGCAGACGATCGGCGACCTCCAGGCGAAGTCCGAGTCGGAGCTGAAGGCGATCCCGAACTTCGGCGAGCGCTCGATCGAAGAGGTCATCGAGGCCATGCACGGCCTCGGCCTCGCTCTGCGCGACGAGTAGTCCGCCGACGACGATCCGACAGGAGCCGAGCGACGATGCGCCACAAGAGGAACCGACACAAGTTGAGCCGGGATTCGGCTCACCGCAAGGCGCTGATGAAGAACCTGTCGCGCCAGCTCTTCGAGCATGAGCGGATCCAGACCAGCCAGGCGAAGGCGAAGGCCGTCAAGCCCGAGGTCGAGCGGATGATCACGCTCGCCAAGCGCGGCGACCTGCACTCACGCCGGCTGCTGCTCTCGCGGCTCGGCCAGGACAAGTTCATCGTCCACAAGCTGGTCGATGAGATCGCCCCGCGCTACAGCGAGCGGCCGGGTGGCTACACCCGGATCGTCAAGCTCGGACCGCGCCGGTCGGATTCCACCGAAATGGTCTATCTCGAGCTGGTCTGACGGTCTCCGGGGCGCCGGCTCGGCGTCCTCGCCGGCTCACGACCTGAGGTCGCTTCGCCCCTTGCGTTCTTGATCCGGCGGCCCGGAGCCGCGTCAGACTGACACGGTGCGGACCTACCGGCTGGACATCGCCTACGACGGGTCGCGGTTCAAGGGTTGGGCTGCACAGCCCGGGCTGCGGACGATCCAGGGTGAGCTCGAGGGCGCGATCGCGCGCGTCCTCGGCGCTCCGGCGCACCTGACCGTCGCCGGGCGGACCGATGCCGGTGTCCATGCCCGCGCCCAGGTCGCCTCGTTGCCGACCGAAGCGCCGGTCCCCGAGTCGTTCGAGCGCGCGATCAACGCGCTGACCGGCCCCGACCTCGCGATCGAGCGGGTGAGCGAGGCGCCGGGCTTCGACGCCCGCCGCGACGCCCGCTCGCGGCGCTACCGCTATCGGGTTGAGACGGTTGCGCCCCCGAGCCCCTTCGAGCGGGGGCGTGCGCTCAACTGTGCTCGTCGGCTCGACCGGTCGGTCCTCGACGAGTGCGCGGCCGTGCTCGAGGGCACGCACGACTTCACCGCGTTCACCCCGACCGAGACCGAGCACATCCACTTCGAGCGCGACGTGATCGAGGCGCGCTGGCTGGAGGAGGGGGATCGGATCCTCGCATTCGAGATCGAGGCCGACGCCTTCATGCGCAACATGGTCCGGGTTCTCGTCGGGACGATGCTCGAGGCCGGAGGCGGTCGCCGCTCCCCGGAGGAGTTCCGGCGGCTGCTCGACGGCGCGCCGCGAGCGGACGCCGGCCCGACCGCGCCGCCGCACGGCCTCTACCTGATCGGCGTCTCCTATTGACCGGTCCGTCGGCGTGCCTGCCGCGCCGCTCGTAGAATCGAACCGGTGCGGGTTCTGCTCACCAACGACGACGGGATCGGCGCCGCGGGGCTGCAGGCGCTGCGGCGCGCGTTGCTCGAGATCGACGGAATCGAGCTCCACGTCATCGCTCCGGACTCGAATCGGAGTGCGACGGCGCGGTCGATAACGACCCGGTCGCCGCTCTGGGTCGAGGAGGTGAGCTTCGACGACGGCACGGTCGGCTACGCGACCGACGGCACCCCTGTTGACTGCGTCCGCTTCGCGCAGCTCGGCCTGCTCGGCGATCCGCCGGAGCTGATCGTCTCCGGGATCAACCACGGCTCCAACCTCGGCGACGACGTCACCTACTCCGGCACCGTCGCAGCGGCGCTCGAGGGGATCGTCCTCGGGATTCCCGCGATCGCGGTGTCCCAGCAGTCGGTCGGCCGGGAGATGGGCTTTCTCCCCGGGCGCGAGTTCGACTTCAGCGTCTCGGCGCCGCTCACGGCCGCCCTGACGAGGATCGTCGGCGATGGCCATCTGCCCGAAGGCACCCTCCTGAACGTCAACTGCCCGGGGGCCATCCCGGGCGGCATCGATGTCACCAGGCTCGGGAAGCGGATCTACGACGACGAGCTCAAGCAGGTCGACGAGGAGGAGGGCCGGCGTCGCTTTCGGATCTACGGCTACCTGCCGGGCTTCGAGAACGAGCCGGGCACCGACCTCGCCGCGGTCGCGTCCGGAAACGTGGCGATCACACCGATCCATTTCGACCTCACCGCGCATGCCGGCTTCGACCGCGTGGAGGAGATGGGCCTCGAGGCGGCGCTCGAGCGGGTCCTGGAGGCCGTCCGGGCGTGAGCGTGGGGGCGGAGCAGCGTGCAGCTGAGCTGAAGGAGCGGATCTTCGAGCTCGACCACGCCTACTACGTCAACGACGATCCGCTGGTCGGCGACGACGTCTATGACGCGCTCCTCGACGAGCTCCGGGCGATCGAAGAGGAGAACCCCGACCTGAAGGCCCCCGACTCGCCGACGCAGCGGGTCGGCGGCGAACCGATCGAGGGGTTCGAGCAGTACGAGCATCTCGAGCCGATGCTCTCGCTCGGCAACGCACGCAGCGCCGAGGAGCTCGAGGCGTGGGTGGGGCGGATCCGCAACCTGCTGAAGCGTTTCGACATCGAGGCCGGGGAGATCACCTACGTGACCGAGCCGAAGATCGATGGGCTGGCCATCTCGCTGACCTATGAGGACGGCGTCTTCGTTCGCGGCACGACCCGCGGCGACGGCCGGATCGGTGAGGACGTCAGCCACAACCTGCGGACGATCCGCTCGATCCCGCTGCGGATTCCCGACCCGCCCGAGTTGATCGAGGTGCGCGGCGAGATCTACTTCTCCCGGTCGGGCTTCGAGCAGCTCAACGAGCAGCGTGCCGAGGCGGGACTGCCGACGTTCGCCAATCCCCGGAACGCGGCGGCGGGAACGATCCGCCAGCACGACCCGGCGCTTGCCGCCGAGCGGCCGCTGCAGATCTGGACATACGGGATCGGCTACAGGCGTGGGGTCGATCACGCCACCCACAGCGACGAGCTCGACTGGCTCCGCGAGCGCGGATTCCGCGTCAACGACCGGATCGCGGCCCACCACAGCGACGCCGAGGTCGTGGAGCGTTGTCAATGGTGGGAGCAGGAGCGCGAGGGCCTCGACTACGAGATCGACGGCGCCGTCGTCAAGGTCGACGATCGCGGGCTCTGGCGCGAGCTCGGCGCCGTCGGGAGGGAGCCGCGCTACGCGATCGCCTGGAAGTTCCCGCCGATGACTGCGACGACGAAGCTCAACGACATCGTCTGGAACGTCGGCCGGACCGGGCACCTCGTGCCGTTCGCGATGCTCGAGCCGACCCACGTGAGCGGCGTCACGGTGAGCACGGCGACGCTCCACAACGAGGAGGACCTGGCGCGCAAGGACGTCCGGGTCGGCGACGAGGTGATCATCACCAGGGCCGGCGACGTGATCCCGCAGGTCGTCGCACCGCTGATCCAGCGCCGCGAGGGCAGGCGGCTGAGGAAGGCCCGGCCGCCGAAGAAGTGCCCGATCTGCGGCACGCCGACGATCAAGCCGGAGGGCGTCTGGACGATCTGCCCGAATCGCAAGGGCTGCCCGGGGCAGGTCTTCCAGCACGTCAAGCACTTCGTCCATCGCGGGGCGATGGACATCGACGGGCTCGGCGAGAAGCAGGTCAAGCGCTTTCTCGACGACGGACTGATCACCGACGCCGCGGGGATCTACGAGCTGTCCGCCGAGCAGCTCACGGGCCTCGAGGGATTCGGCGAGGTCTCGGCGGCCAACCTGCTGGCGGCGATCGAGTCGTCGAAGCGGATGCCATTCGCGCGGGTGCTGTTCGCACTCGGTCTGGACGGCGTCGGCTCGGTCACGGCTGAGGCGCTCGCGCGCCACTTCGGCTCGATCGACGACCTCCTGGCGGCGGGCGAGGAGCGGATCGAGGAGGTCGACGGCGTCGGCCCGATCCTGGCCGAGTCGATCGTCGAGCAACTGTCCGACGAGGCGACGCTGGAGCTGATCAGCGACCTGCGCCGCCACGGCCTCCGCTTCGAGCTCGACGAGTCCGAGCGCCGCGCCGAGGAGGGGCCGCTGAAGGACCGGACACTGGTGCTGACCGGGACCCTCCCCGACCTCAGCCGCGAGCAAGCGACCGAGCTGATCAAGTCAGCGGGCGGCAAGGTGACGAGCTCGGTCTCGAAGAAGACCGACTACGTCGTCGCCGGTGACAGCCCGGGCTCGAAGCTGGCGAAGGCCGAGAAGCTCGGGGTCGCCGTCATCGACGAGGCGGGGTTGCGCGGGCTCCTCGGTTGAGGGCCGTCAGGCGGCGGCACCGCCTCCGCACTTCGTGCTGAGTGTCGGCGGCACCGCCGCCTGCCGGCCCCTCGCCGCCGGGCACGTCCCGGGGCGGGTCGATCACGTGCCCTTTTCTTGAAGAGAGCTAGCGGAGGCGCGCCATCTGGATGACCATCTTGTCCTGGATCGAATGCGCGGCATCGAGGCTGGAGACCCCGTTCATCAGCAGCGAGAAGACGACGAGCCCGCTCCTCGTCTTGCAGTAGCCGGAGAGGTTCGAGACGCCGGTCAGCGTGCCGGTCTTGCCGCGGCAGCGGCCGGCTGCCGCCGAGCCGCCCATGCGGCCGCCGAGCGTCCCGTCCTTGCCGGCGATCGAAAGCGACTTGAACAGCGGCTTGGCGAGCTCGTCGTCGCGCTGAGCGGCGATCAGGAGCCTGGCGACGCTGCGCGGGGAGGCCTTGTTGCCCGCCGTCAGCCCGGAGCCGTCCTTGGCCCTGACCTTCGACCCGACGCCCTCGGCGAAGCGCTCGACCGCCTTGGTGCCTCCGTTGGTGGTCCCCTTGCGGCTCGACGTCGCCCAGAGCCGCTTCAGGAGCATCTCGGCGTAGAAGTTGACGGAGCTCTTGTTGGTCGCACGGACCAGCGTCGCGACCTTCGCCGAGTCGTGCTCGGCGACCGCGTCGCGACTGCGGAGCCTCCCGGGCACGCGATCGACCTTGACCTTGCCGCCGACCCGCACGCCCTCCGCGCGAAGGCCCGAGCGGAAAGCCCGTGCCGCCTCCTTGGCGGGGTCGCCGTCGTAGGTCGAGCCGTTGTAGACGAGGCCGCTGAGCGGCGCGATGTAGGGGCTCGGACCCCAGTTCGAGTCGGGGACGCCGCGCCGCCGGTCGAAGACGCTGTCGTCGCCGATCACGCGGCCGGAGACGCGGCGGATTCCGGCCTCCCTGACGCCTTCGGCGAGGTCGGTGATGCCGGACTCGCCGAGCGACGGGTCACCGCCGCCGACGAGATAGATGTTGCCCTTGAGCTTTCCCTTCACGACCTTGCCGCCCGCCTTCACCATCGTCGCGATCCGGCCCTTCGGGCCGAGGCGATGGAGGGCGGTGATCGTCGTGAAGAGCTTCTCGTTGGAGGCGAGCTTGCGCGAGTGCCCGCCGTTGCGGTCGAAGATCGCCCGGTTGGACTTGCCGCCGATCTTCGTGACGTAGAAGCCACTCGCTCCCGGCGCCCGGCGGGCGAGCCGCTTCAGCTTCCGTCTCAGCTTGCCACGGCTGATCGGCTTGCGGCTCGTCGCAGCCGCCGGCTCGCCCCGGAAGGCGAGGTCGGGGCCGGGGAGCGCCTCGCGGGAGGGTGCGGCGGGGGTGGCGGCCGCCGCCGGCGCGGCGAGCGCGAGTGCGGCCAGCGTGGCCGCGAGAACGGTGGTCATCGGCGTGTGTCTGGGCATCCGGGCGCGAGTGTAGATGTCCCGGGGACCGGCATCCGCGGGTTCCCCGGAGGCCCGAAGGGAGAGCCCGGATCGCGCTCAGGGGTGGCTACGGGTCCGCTCCGGCGGGACCCGCTGCCATAATTGCGGAGCCGATGAGCGAGGTAGTCCAGCTCGATCCGGCGAACCGCACGAAGAAATCGCGCGGTCGCCGGCGCAGCAGATCCAAGACCGCACTCGTTCTGGGTGGCGGCGGGTTCACCGGCGCCGTCTACGAGATCGGCGCCCTGCGGGCGTTCGACCTGCTCGCCGTCAACCGCACCGTCAACGACTTCGACGTCTACGTCGGGACGAGCGCCGGCTCATTCGTCGGCAGTGCCGTCGCCAACGGGGTCACCCCGGAGGAGATGATGCGGGTACTCAACAAGCACCTGCCATCGCCGCTGCGCGACATGGACCTCGGAATGCTCCTGCGGCCGAACTACAAGGGCTTCGCCTCCGCCGGGCTGAAGCTGCCGCTGCGGCTCGCCGGGATCACCCGCGACGTCGCGCGGACGCTGCTCGAGACGTCGGTGATGGACGTCGCCACCGCCCTGGCGGCCGGCCTGCCGAAGGGCCTCTACACCGGCGACGGGATCGAGAGCTACGTCGCCGAGATGCTCGCCGACCCGGACCGCACCGACGACTTCCGGATGCTCAGCAACGAGCTCTACCTCTGCGCGACCGAGATCGACACCACCGAGCGGATCATCCTCGGTGACGGCAAGTGGCGTGACGTCCCGATTTCGAGGGCCGTCGCCGCCTCGACGGCCCTGCCGCTGGTCTACGAACCGGTCGAGATCAAGGGCCGGGAGATGATGGACGGCGGCATCCGCTCGACGACGAACATCGACATCGCGGTCGAGAAGGGCGCCAAGTTCATCGTCGTCGTCAATCCGATCGTCCCGTTCGTGAACGACTTCAGCAAGCGGGTCCCGACCATCTTCGGCAGCCGCGTCCGCCGGGTCTCCGACATGGGCTTCGTCGCCCTCGCCAACCAGGCGGCGCGGATGATCGCCCACGATCGCCTGCACCGCGCGGTCGAGGAGTGGTCGGTCAAGTACCCGGGCGTCGACATCATCCTGATCGAGCCCGAGTTCGGCGACGAGCTCATGTTCGCCACCTCGATCATGGACTACAAGGCCCGCCTGCAGATCGCCAAGCACGGCTTCGAGTCGGTCACCCTCCGCCTCGCGCGCGACTACGACCGCTACCGCGAGGTCGCCGAGCGCCACGGGATCCAGATCTCGGCCCGCCGGATCCGCCACGTCCTCGACCAGGTCGAGCGCGAGCGCGACCAGACGCCGGCCTGGCGCCGCGTCTTCGAGCAGACGACCGGCGCGCTGCTGCGGTAGATAGCTCCGACCGGATCCTCCGCTGACGCGTCCGGTCCGGTCGGCCGGCGCGGTGAACGGGCCGGGATGACCTGTGTGTCGGCATCAACCGGGGCTCCGCCGCTGCGATTGGCGCGATCCGCCGCCGCCGGCTGCCGATCGCCGGGGCCGAGCCCGTCGGCCCCGGCACCAGCGCCCGGCCCACCAGTTGTACCTACGCGTAGAGCGACTCGATCTCGCCCTGGTACTTGTCGGCGACGACGTTGCGCTTGACCTTCATCGTCGGGGTCAGCTCGCCGGTCTCCTGGGAGAGGTCGTTGGGCAGGATCTCGATCTTCTTGACCTGCTCGACGCGGGCGAACTTGGCGTTGATCTGGCCGACGTGGGACATGATCGAGGCTTTGACGGTGGGGTTCGAGGCGAGCGCGACCGGATCGTCGGGCAGGCCCGCGTCGGCCGCGTAGGCGGCCGCGGCCTCAGGATCGAGGGTGACCAGCGCCACCAGGTAGGGACGGCGATCGCCGATCACCACGCACTGGCTGACCAGCGGGTGCTGCTTGATCTCGGCCTCGAGGTTCGCGGGAGTGATGTTCTTGCCGCCCGCGGTGATGATGATGTCCTTCTTGCGGCCCGTGATCGACAGGTAGCCGTCGCTGTCGAGCTCGCCGATGTCGCCGGTGTGGAGCCAGCCGTCGACGATCGTCTCCGACGTCGCCTCCTCGTTCTTGTAGTAGCCCTGGAAGATGTTGGGGCCCTTGATCAGGACCTCACCGTCGTCGGCGATCTTCACCTCGCAGCCTGGAAACGGGCGGCCGACGGTCCCGAACCGGTAGTCCTCGGGCGTCGAGATCGTCGCCGCCGTCGAGGTCTCGGTCATCCCGTAGCCCTCGAGCACGAGGACCCCGGCGGCGTCGAAGAACCTGAGGATGTCGGTGTTGATCGGCGCCGCGCCGCTGACGCACTGCCGCACCCGGCCGCCGAACAGGCCGCGGATCTTCGAGAGCACCTGAGCATCGGCCGCCTTGTACTGGCGGGAGAGCATGAAGCCGGGCTTCTCGCCCCGCCGCTCCAGCTCGCGAACCCGCGTGCCGATCTTGATCGCCCACCAGAAGGCGCGCTTGCGGAAGCCGCCCTCCTTGTCGGCCGCCGACGTCGCCGCGGTGTAGATCTTCTCGAAGATCCGCGGAACCGACGGGAAGTAGTGCGGCCGGACCTCGGCGAGGTTCGGGACGATCTTCAGCGGATCGCGCTCCCAGTAGGCGAGCGTCGCCCCGATGTCGAAGCTGCCGAGCTGCAGCAACAGGGCGAACGAGTGGGCGAGCGGGAGAAACAGGTAGGTGATCTCGCCGCTCGCGACGACGTTGACCGCCTGGGTCATGTCGAGCATCGCCCGGTAGTTGCCATGGCTGATCACGCAGCCCTTCGGCGGCCCGGTCGTGCCCGACGTGTAGATGAACGTGCAGATGTCCTGCGGCGTCACCGAGCGATAGCGGGCCTCCCACTCGCCGCGGTCGTGTCCGGCTCCACGGCGACGGAGCTCGTCGAGGTCGATCGCGTCGCCGGCGGTCCCCTCCATGATCACGATCTGCTCGAGCTTCGGGAGCCGGTCGCGGACCGCGCGCACCTTGGCCAGCTGCTCCTCGTTCTCGACGATGACCAGCCTCGCGTCGGAGTTCTCGAGAACGTACTGGCACTCCTCGGCCGAGTTCGTCTGGTAGATCGGGACGACGACGGCGCCGACGCTGAGCGCGGCGAAGTCGGCGTAGGTCCACTCCGGGCGGGTGTTGGCCAGGATCGAGACCTTGTCGCCCTTCTCGATCCCGAGGTCGATCAGTCCGAGCGCGAGCTCCCGGACCGTGTCGCCGACCTCCGCGTAGGAGCGATTCACCCACTCGCCGGAGGGCTCCTTGAACATGACCGCGGGAGCGTCCCCGTAGAGCTCCGCTGCGAGGGGCAGGAGGTCGGCGACGGTGCTGCTGCCGGTCCCCTCGGCGGGGTCGGACTCTGACAAGGTGGCTGCCTCCATCCGGGCTGTCGCTCCTCTGCGTCGGGCGTGCGGGACCGTCCGGTCCCCGTTGAGATCAGTCTATGGAAACGACGGCCCGGCGCCCGTCGGCCGGTGGCTCAGGCCGGGCGTCGCTCGGCCTGAGCGGTGAGCTGGCGGAGTGAGGTCACGAACAGCGTCTTGTCGATCCTGCCGTGCAGTATCGGCACTCCCATCTGCACGCACCTCGCAATCACCTCCTGCCGCTTCATGTCGACCTCGTCGGCCAGCTCCGTGGGCGTCAGGTGATTCGCCAAGGCAATTCCTCTCCTGGGGTACCGCGTCGGGCCATGTATATCGCCTGTGCGGAGCGTGTCAAGCGCTGGCCTTTTCGTCCAGTCCGGCGCCGGCGACTGGGGTCTGCCGGAGCAGCGCCGATCGGAGGTTCGGAGCGCGGCGAGTTCGCCGCAAACGACATCTCCTGGTCAGCGTCGGCCCCGCCATCGCGGGGTCGACGTCGTTCCGGGGGCCGGAGCCGCCGCCGCTCTACGATGGTCGCCGTGACGATCGAGCAGACCGAACCCGCTCGCGGCGCCGACGGCGACGCGTTCGTCGAGTCGTTGATGGATACCGACCTCTACTCGATGGGGGCGTTCTTCTGCGACCAGCATCCCGAGCTCGTCGACGAGGTCGTGGAGCGGAGTGCCGAGATCGAGCGGACCGGGCTCTCCGCCTACGCCGCGGCGGCGAC
Organism: uncultured Conexibacteraceae bacterium; assembly: GCA_963784885.1. GTDB lineage: Bacteria > Actinomycetota > Thermoleophilia > Solirubrobacterales > 70-9 > RHKX01. The sequence continues at coordinate 138,703 of CAWATA010000006.1, read as the reverse complement.
GATCGACGTCGAGGAGGCGTTCGGACTGCTGCTGACCGGCCTGTCGGTCCGCTACTACAAGGCCGTTACGGGTTAGCCGTGCGCAGCCGCTGGATTCCGCTGACGATCCTCGGCGTTGCCGCGATCGGCCTGTTGGCGGGCCTGGTCTCGCTCTCAGTCGGCGAGCACCAGGAGGAGAAGTTCACGATCAGCGGCTCCGGAGACGTTCAGGAGCTGATCGGCGGCATTCCCCAGCTCGGCGACCGCCTCGGATCCGACGATGCCCCGGTGACGATCGACGTCTTCAACGACGTCCAGTGCACGCGCTGTGCCGATTACCAGCTCGACGTCATCGATCCGCTGATCAACGACTACGTGCGAACCGGCGAGGCGCAGATGATCTTCCGCCACTACCCGCTGGGAGGCAAGCCGGTCACGCTCGGCGGCGTGGCCGCGGAGGCGGCGGGCGAGCAGGACCGGCAGTGGCAGTTCATCGAGGTCTTCGTCCGCAACCTCGAGGCGGTTCCCGAGCAGGGGGTCAACCAGGAGTTCCTGGACGAGATCGCCGCGGCTGTCCCGAAGCTCGACACGGCGGCCTGGGAGCAGGCGAACGGCGGCAGCGACGCCGAGGATGCCGCCCGTGCGGGCAACGACCTCGGCACCCAGCTGAAGATCCCGGCCGACCCGGCCGTGGTCGTCACCGGGGTCAACGGAAGCGAGGAGCTCGACAGCGCCCCCAGCCTCGAGGAGATCGAGGCCGCGATCGACCGCGTGGGCTAGTCAACTCCTATACTGGCTCGCCCTCGGGGCGTGGCGCAGCCTGGTAGCGCGCACCGTTCGGGTCGGTGAGGTCCCCGGTTCAAATCCGGGCGCCCCGATGGACTCACCCGGCGAGCTCGGCGAAGAGGTCGAGGGCGGCCGGGTTCGCCAGCGACTCGCGGCTCGCGGCCCGTTCCGGCGGCGTCCCCATCAGGATCCGTTTGACCGGGACCTCCAGGACCTTTCCCGACAGGGTCCGCGGCACCTCGTCGATCGCCATCACCTCGCTCGGCACGTGGCGCGGCGAGCACTGCTCGCGGACGGCCCCCGCGATTCGCTTCCGCAGCGCGTCGTCGAGCTCGACGCCCTCGTCGAGGACCACGAACAGCGGCATCCAGTTCTCCTCGCCGTCGCGGGGCACGTCGACGACGAGCGCGTCGAGGATCTCGTCGAGCGACAGCACCGCCCGGTAGATCTCGCTCGTCCCCATCCGGATCCCGCCGCGGTTGATCGTCGAGTCGGAGCGGCCGTAGATGATCGCCGTGCCGCGCTCGGTGATCTCGATCCAGTCGCCGTGGCGCCAGACGCCCGGATAGGTGTCGAAGTAGCTCTCGCGGAGGCGGCTGCCGTCCTCGTCGCCCCAGAAGAAGATCGGCATCGAGGGCATCGGCTGCGTGATCACGAGCTCGCCGACCTCGCCGATCAGGTCCTCGCCGTCTGGCCCGAATGCGTGCAGGTCGGCGCCGAGGGCGCGGGCCTGGAGCTCGCCCTCGTAGACGGGCAGCGTCGGGACGCCGCCGACGAACGCCGTGCAGACATCCGTTCCGCCCGAGGTCGAGAAGAGCCAGGTGTCGCCGCCGAGCTGCTCGTAGACCCAGTCGAAGCCCTCGGGGGCGAGGGGGGACCCGGTCGAGCCGACCGCCTCCAGCCGCGAGAGGTCGCGGCCGGCGCCCGGCTCGATCCCCGCCTTCATGCAGCTCGCGATGAAGCTGGCGCTCGTCCCGAACGTCGTGATCCCGGCCTCGTCGGCCAGTTGCCAGAGCGTCCCGAGGTCCGGGTGTCCGGGGTTGCCGTCGAAGAGCACGATCTCGGCGTCGGTGAGCAGGACCCCGACGAGGAAGTTCCACATCATCCAGCCGGTCGTCGTGAACCAGAAGACCCTGTCGCCGGCTTGTGCGTCGACGTGGAGGTGCATCTTCTTCAGGTGCTCGAGCAGCATCCCGCCGTGGCCGTGGACGATCGGCTTCGGCAGCCCGGTGGTGCCGGATGAGTAGAGGACCCAGAGGGGATGGTCGAAGGGCAGCCCCTCGAACTCCAGCGGCGAGCCCTCGGGGCCGAGGAAGCCCTCCTCCCAGCCGCTCCCGTCCAGGTAGCCGAAGCGGATGGTTCGCTCGAGGCCTCCGATCTCGGCGGCGATCGCCTCGACGTTATCCGTGCGGTCGAAATCGCGGCCGCCGTAGCGATAGCCGTCGACGGCGAGCAGCACCTTCGGCTCGATCTGGGCGAAGCGGTCGATGACGCTGCGGGCGCCGAACTCGGGGGCGGCCGACGACCAGATCGCGCCGAGCGAGGCGACCGCGAAGAAGGCGGGGATCGTCTCGAGGATGTTCGGCAGGTAGGCGGCGACGCGGTCGCCTCGTCCGACTCCGAACGCCTGCAGGCCGGCCCGGATCCGTGCCGTCTGCTCGGCGAGCTCCCCCCAGGTGCAGGTCTCGAGCCCGCGGAGCTCCGAGGAATGGCGGATCGCGATCGCGGCAGGGTCCCGGTCGGCGAACGCGTGCCCCGCGTAGTTGACCGAGGCGCCGCTGAACCACCGCGCCCCCGGCATCGAGCGGTCGGGAAGGACTTCGTCGTAGCCGCCTGTGACTTCGAAGTGCGACCAGATCAGCGCCCAGAAGCGCTCGATGTCCTCCACCGACCAGCGCCAGAGTTCCTCGTAGGCCTCCGGCAGGTCGTGTTCGCGCGCGAACCTGGTGATCGCGGCCCGCTCGATCCGCTCGGGTGACGGGGTCCAGAGCTCTGGAGGCGCATCCGGCATCGGCGCCGGATCCTATGGGTTGCCTTAGCCTTCCCGGAGTGTCCGCCGTGACCCGAATCCCGGTGCTGGTCGCAGTTGCCCTGACGGTGCTGCTCGCGGCGCCCCGGGCCGAGGCGCAGCGCGATTTCCCTCGTGCGTTCCTCTGGGGCACGGCCTCGTCCGGATTCCAGTCGGAGGCCGGCGGGACGCCCGCGAACGTCGACCGGCGCAGCGACTGGTACCGATTCACGACCGACCCCGGGCTGATCGCCGACGGTCTCGTCAGCGGCGACGGCGTTGCCGACGGTCCCGGCTTTCTGAACGAGTGGCGCGGAGACCTCGATCGGGCCGTGAACGGGCTCGGCAACAACGCGATTCGCCTCGGCATCGAGTGGAGCCGGATCTTCCCGCGGTCGACCGGGAGCGTCGAGACCGGGCGTCGCGTCTCCAAGCGTGAGCTGAAGCAGCTGAACGGGCTCGCCGACCACTCCGAGCTCCGCCGCTACCGCCGGATCCTCGCCGGCGCGCAGCGCCGCGGCCTCGACGTGATGCTGACGCTGAACCACTTCACCCTCCCGATCTGGGCCCACGGTCCGATCGGGGTGCGCGCAGCGTTCGACGGAGTCGGCCCCGATGATCCCGTTCCGTCGGGACTGCGGCGGGCGGGGTGGCTTTCGCGGTCGACCGTCGGCGAGTTCCGCAAGTTCGCCGCCTACGCGGCCTGGAAGCTCCGCGGGAACGTCGACCGCTGGGTGACGCTGAACGAGCCCCTGGTCACCGTCTCGCAGGGATTCGTCTCGATCCCGGGGGTGACAGGCGTCAAGGCACCGGCGATCCTCAGCTATCCGGGGGCGCTGCGGGCGGTCGAGAACCTCGGCCTGGCGAACGCCGCCGCCTACGACGCGATTCACGAACACGATCCGCGCGCGAAGGTCGGGTTCGTCCAGAACATGCTCGACTGGCGTCCGGCCGACCCGGAGAACCCGGCGGACGTCATTTCCGCCGCGAACGCGGACGCGGTGCTGAGCCGCTCTTTCTTCGAGATGGCCATCAACGGCAACTACGACACCGACGCCGACGGCGTCGAGGATCCGGGCGAGGCCCGCCCCCGGCTCGCCGGCAAGGCCGACTTCGTCGGCGTCAACCACTACTCGCCGGCGACGGCGAAGTCGCTCGGCTTCCCGGTGACCCCGACGATCCCGATCTTCGACTTCCTTCCGACCATCGCTTACGAGGGCCATGCAAACCCCGGCGGCCCGCCGTGTCCGACGACGTGCTCCGACATGGGCTGGGAGATCGACCCGGCGGGGCTGCGACATGTGGTCGAGGAGGCGGCCTCCTACGGCAGGCCCGTCTACGTGACCGAGAACGGCATCGACGACGGCGACGACGACCAGCGGCCCGCGTACATGCGCGGCTACCTGCGTGCCCTCGCGCGCGCGATCGGCGACGGTGCCGACGTGCGCGGCTACTACGCCTGGTCGCTGATCGACAACTACGAGTGGGCGGAGGGCTACGCGCCCGCGTTCGGGCTCTACGGTTACGACCCCGCGACGCTCGAGCGCCGGCGGCGCGACAGCGCCGCCCTGTACCGCCGGATCGCCAGGACCGGCGCGGTTCCCCGGCGCGATTCCGGCTCCTGACCGGCCCCGGGCCGGAGCCGTTCCGTGAGTGGCCGGGCTCCGCACGGGTATAGATTGAGGTGACCCCCGAGATCGACATTTCGACAAGGAGACCCCCGATGGCATACGAAGTTCCCGACCTTCCCTACGACTACGACGCACTCGAGCCGCACATCGACGAGGCGACGATGCGCGTCCATCACGACAAGCACCACCAGGCCTACGTCGACAAGGCCAACGCCGCCCTCGAGGGCAGCGAGTGGGCCGACAAGGACGTCGAGGAGGTCCTCCAGAACCTCGATTCCGTCCCGAACGCGACCGCGGTCCGCAACAACGCGGGCGGTCACTACAACCACTCGTTCTTCTGGCAGATCATGAGCCCGGACGGGGGCGGCGAGCCCTCCGGCGCGCTCGGCGACGCGATCGCCGCGAAGTTCGGCAGCTTCGACGCCTTCAAGGAGGAGTTCAAGAACGCCGGCATCGGTCAGTTCGGCTCCGGTTGGGCGTGGCTGGTGAAGTCGGGCGACGGCATCGAGGTGACGAGCACCCCGAACCAGGACTCGCCGATCTCAGACGGCAAGACGCCGTTGCTCGGCGCCGACGTCTGGGAGCACGCCTACTACCTGAAGTACCAGAACAAGCGCCCGGACTACCTGGATGCGTTCTGGAACGTCGTCAACTGGGACGAGGTCTCGCGCCGCTACGACGCCGCGGCCTGAGCCGGAGCCGGGCGCGCCTGCTCGGGCAGGCGCGCCGGCGCGGCGCCCTCGCGCGGCGGGACCGACGACACCGCGCGCTCGGCCTGCCGACCCGAGGTCGTGGGCCGAAAGTCACTCATAGTGAGTGGAAATCGACCCACGAGATCGGACGGGAAGTGGCCGGTCTCCCCGCTTGCGCGTAGCGGCCCCGCCGGCCGCGATCAGAACTTGACCTGGACTGCTTCGCGCTCCGACGCGTCGTCGATCTCGAAGAACTCGCGAGCGGTGAATCCGCCTCGGTTGGCGACGATCGAGTTCGGGAAGATCTGGATCTTCGTGTTGTAGGCCTGGACGTTGGAGTTGTAGATCCGGCGCGAGGCCTGGATCTCGTCCTCGATCTCGTTCAGGTTGCGCTGGAGCTGCTGGAAGTTCTCGGTGGCGCGGAGGTCGGGGTAGTTCTCGGCGACGGCGCGGAGGTCGGCGAGCGCGCCCGAGAGCTTCGCCTCGGCCTGCTGGGTGGCCTCGACGGTGCCGGCCTTCATCGCCTCGGCGCGGGCCTCGGTCGTCTTCGTGAAGACGGCCTGCTCGTGCGTGGCGTAGCCCTTCACGGTCTCGACCAGGTTCGGCACGAGATCGTGGCGACGCTTGAGCTGCACGTCGATTCCGCTCCACGCCTCCTCGACCCGGTTGCGGCTGGCGACCATCGAGTTCCTGATCAGGACGTAGATCAGGCCCCCGACCAGCACGAGGGCGATCAAGACGATGAGAATGACCATCGCCGCGGATGCTATCCCCTGCCGGGGCGGGACGCAAAAGGTCGCGAAGGACCGCTGAGCCGCGCCGCATAGGATGCTCCGGTGAGAGCTGCGCGGGACTGGGTCTGGGACATGGGCTGTTTCCGGGATGCCGACGAGGTCTACCGCCTCTTCGCGGGCATGCTCGAGATCGTCGGCGCCGACGAGGCGCTGGGCATCGGAAAGGCCGACACCGTCGTCCGCAACCGCTACGCCGATCCGCACGCGGTGATCACCATCACCCTGCGCCCCGATCTCGCCGAGGCATGAACGCCGGCGTCGAGCGCGCCGCCTGGGTTGCGGCGGTCAAGGAGGTCGCCGCCGACCGTGGGCTGACCTATGAGGAGGTCGGCGGTCTGCACCCGCGCGACGCGCCCCCGGCGCTCTGCCCCGGCGGCTCGAACCGGTTGACCGGGCAGCTCGCACCCGACTTCTGGGGCTCGAGCTGCGACGCCGCCGAGTACGAGGCCGGCGGCATGTTCCGCAAGGCCGTGCTGCCGGCGGCGGTGCTCGCGAAGGCGCACATGCCCGACCTGACGACGGTCGTACCCGCCTTCGACGTCGAGTCGATCGAGTCGACACCGGACGAGCAGCTGCGGCGGATGAGCAGGCTTCGCGTCGAGTTCGAGAGCATCGAGTTCAACCGCCGCTTCATCGCCACGGTGCCGAGGGATCACGATCCGATAGCGCTCCGAGAGCTCTTCAGCCCGGGCTTTCTCACCTGGACGACGAGCATCGACCGCGAGGTCAGCTTCGGGGCCTCCGAGCGCCAGCTCTACTTCCTCTGGAAGCTCCGCGAGCGCACCCGGCCGGAGCTCGAGCTGGCATTGGAGGCCGCCGGCAACCTCTTCCGGCGGGTCCGCTCGGAGCTCGAGGAGGCGGGGGCGGCGACGTACCCGACGGGCCCCTGGTACGCGGGGATGGAGCCGTTCCCGGCGTAGGCGGCGGGATGGTGTGGGGCCCGAGCGAGAGGCGAATCCGGTCCCTGCGGGAGACCAGATTCGCCAATCGCCTGAACGCCGACCCTAGGGGTCCGCGAAGCCCGGATCCCCCGGCAGCAGGACCTCGAAGTTGTCGCGGTCGCCGCGAACCCTCGGGATGATCGGCTCGACCCGGCGTCCCGCGACCTCCGCGAGGACGGCGTCGGCGTCGGGGAAGGCGATGAGCTCCTCGAGGTGGCGGACGGTCGGGAAGGAGAGCTCGAGGCGATCGGCCGCGTGCTCCTCGAGCGCGCCGGCGGGCGTCAGCCAGCGGGCCTCGTCGACCTCGCTGCGATCCGGAGCGGGCCGGCTGTGGGGAGGGGCGAGCGCGACGTAGAAGCGGGTGTCGAAGCGGATCGGGACGACCTCGGGCGTGACCCAGCGCGACCACGGCAGCAGCGCGTGGGCCTCGAGCTCGATGGACGCCTCCTCGCCGAGCTCGCGCGCTCCGCAGACCCGATGGGCGAGCTCCTCGAGCTCGAGCTCGAGCTCGAGCTCGCGGGCGATGTCGTGGTCGGCGCTGTCGACGGCGCCGCCCGGGAAGACCCAGACGCCGGGCATGAAGCGGGCGCCAGCGCCGCGCCGCAGCATCAGCACCTCGAGGCCGCTCTCGCGGTGGCGCCCGCTGCGGCGCAGCAGGATCACGGTGGCCGCGGGGCGGGGGACGGCGGGCTCATCCACGCCGGGCACTCTACGTTAGGCTCCTCGGCTCCATGAGCGAGACCGCGACGAAACAGCAGTGGATCTGCACCTCCTGCGGATACATCTACGACCCCGCCGAAGGCGATCCCGACGGGGGCATTCCCGCCGGGACCGAGTTCGAGGACATCCCGGACAACTGGTTCTGTCCCGTCTGCGGCGCCCGCAAGTCGGACTTCGAGCCGCTCGACTGAGCGACCCGCTCAGTCGTCGAGCACCCGTTCGCGGCGGCGCCTCCCGGCCGGGTGCTGTCGCAACCTGTTGCACACCCCTACTACGACGCGGCCGGCGAATCGTCACGGCTCCCGTCGAAGGGCGTGCTCAGGGAAGGTGCATCACCCGCCTGATCAGGCGGTCCCAGGCCCGATCGGGGAGCAAGCGCCGGAGGGATCCCATGATGTGGGCGTCGCGCCCGACCCGGTAGCGGGCGCGGGGGCGCTGGGCGACGAGCGCCTTCTCGATCACCGCGGCGGCGTGGTCGGCGGGGATACCCCGGGCGCTGGTCTCCTCGGCCGCCCGCCGCAGCGACGCGATCGCCTTCCCGTAGAGGTCCTTCGCCTCCGGAGGCATCCGCTCCTCGGTCCGGTCGAACTGTTCGAGCCCGCTGTTCCAGATCTCGGTGTCGATGCTTCCCGGCTCGATCGCGATCGTCTTGATCCCCCAGGGCCGGAGCTCGACCCGGAGGCTGTCGCTGATCGCCTCGAGTGCGTACTTCGACGCCGCGTACGGGCCGAAGAACGGGGTCGCGACGATCCCGCCGATCGACGTCACGTTGACGATCCGCCCGCGCCTGGCGCGCAGCGCCGGCGCCATCGCCTGGATCATCGCGACCTGGGCGACGAAGTTGACCTCGAGCTGGTTGCGAAGCTCATCGAGCGGGACGAACTCCAGCGGCCCGGTGTAGGCGACGCCGGCGTTGTTGACGAGGGCGTCGAGCCCGCCGGGCGCCTCGGCCGCGATCCGCTCGGCGGCCGCCGCGACCGATGCGGGGTCGGTGATCTCGAGCAGCAGCGGGTGCAGGCGACCGGTCCCGGCGGCTGCGAGCGCGTCGTGGTCGGCCTGCTTGCGGACGCCGGCGTAGACCTCCCAGCCGGAGGCCGCGAGGCGCAGGGCGGTCGCGTGGCCGATCCCGGTCGAGCAGCCGGTGACCAGTGCCGTCCGCGGGGTCAAGCCGCCGCCCGGTCGGCGGCGGCGTAGGGGCCGGCGGGCGCCCCCGCCGGGTATGCGCCGGCCACGGCCTCGCGGATCGCCGCCGCCGTGATCGCGACGAGGCGCCCGAGGTCGCGCTTGCTGATCGCGAGCGGCGGTACGAGGACGATCGTGTCGCCGAGAGGCCGGATGATCGCGCCGCGGCGGCGCGCCTCGATCGTCACCCGGTGGCCGAGCCGGAGTGCGGGGTCGTGCGCTCCGAGGTCGATCCCGGCCATGAAGCCGCGCCCGCGGACCTCCGTCACCTCGTCCATCGCGGCGATCCCCCGAAGCAACTCGTGCAGGCGTGCGATCTTCGGCTGCAGCCGCTCGAGCGTATGCTCGCGCTCGAAGACGTCGAGGCTGGCGATCGCCGCTGCGCAGGCGAGCGGGTTGCCGGTGAACGTGTGACCGTGGAAGAAGGTCCGGAACTCCTCGTACTCGCCGAGGAAGCCCTCGTAGATGCGCTCGGTCGTCAGCGTCGCGGCGAGCGGCATGTAGCCGTTGGTCAGCCCCTTGCCGAGGCAGAGGAAGTCGGGCGCGACCTGCTCCTGCTCGCAAGCGAACATCGTCCCCGTCCGGCCGAAGCCGGTCGCCACCTCGTCGCAGATCAGCAGCACGTCGTGGGCGTCGCAGAGCTCGCGGACCCGGCGCAGGTACCCGGGGGGCTGGACGAGGATCCCGCCCGCGCCCTGGACGAGCGGCTCGACGATGACGGCAGCCGTCTCCTCGCCGTGGCAGTCCAGGATCCGCGCGAGCGCCTCGGCGTCACCGGCCGCAACCGAGCGCTTCGCGAACAGGAGCGGCTCGTAGGCACCGTGGAAGAGATCGATGCCCCCGGCCGACACGGCTCCGATCGTGTCGCCGTGGTAGCCGTCGCAGAGCCCGATGAAGGACGTGCGGCGGGCGTGCTGACCGCCCTGCTGGCGCCAGTACTGAAAGGCCATCTTCAGGGCGATCTCGGTCGCGGTCGAGCCGGCGTCGGAGTAGAAGACGCGGGTCAGCCCATTCGGTGCGATCGCAGTCAGCCGGGCCGCGAGCTCGGCTGCCGGCGCGTGGGTGAGGCCGAGCATCGTCGAGTGCGCCACCCGGTCGAGCTGATCGCGGACTGCGCCATCGATCTTCGGGTGACGGTGCCCGTGGACGTTGCACCACAGCGACGACGTCCCGTCGATGTAACGGCGTCCGTCGGTGGCGATCAGGTCGGTTCCCTCGCCGCGCTCGATGACGAGCGGCTCCTCCCGCTCCCAGCCGCGCTGCTGGGTGAACGGATGCCAGAGGTGCCGGTGGTCGAGCGCCGCGATCCGTTCGTTCATACGGCGCGAAAGCTAAGCCCGGCGCCGGTCGGAAGCCCGGCCGCGGAAGTGCGCAAATTGGAGCCGGGGGGCCTCAGAGGAGGCCGAGCCGCGGCCACCCGGCGGGCTCGGCGAGGTCGAGCTCGGCGAGCGTCAGCACCTCGACTCCGGTGAGGTCGGCGATCGTCTCCCGGTTCGACTCCTCGAGCCGTCCGGGATCGCCGGGCCAGCGGCTCAGGACGACCGCGCTGACCTCGAGCTCGGCCGTCCAGGCGGCCTCGATCGTCAGCAGCGTGTGGTTGATGGTGCCGAGGCCGGGCTGGGCGACGATCACGAGCGGGTGGCCGAGCTCGACGGCGAGGTTGCGGACGAGGTAGTCGGGCCGGAGCGGCACCATCAACCCACCGACCCCCTCGCAGACGATCACGTCGGCGCCGGCCGCGGCGGAGTCGGCCGCCCGCTCGAGCCGGGACGGGTCGATCTCCTCGCCGGCGAGCTCGGCCGCGAGGTGCGGGGAGACCGGCGGCCCGTAGCGGTAGGGGGCGATCTCCTCCTCGCGCTGCGAGCTGCCCGACGCTCGGGCGAGCAGCTCGTGATCGGGCTCGCCGGGCTCGTCGAGCCCGGATACGGCGGGCTTGAAGACGGCGACGTCGAGGCCCTCGGCGGCGGCCTCCGCAGCGATCACCGCGGCGACCACGCTCTTGCCGATCTCGGTGCCGGTGCCGGTGACGAAGACCCCGCGGTCCGCCACGGCGTCGCCTCAGCTTGCCCGGACGGCCGGCTCGGAACGGGCCCCGGCGGAGTGCTCGGGGCCGGCCGGCGAGTCGGGGGCCTTGACGACCCGCCAGCCGTGGCGTTCGACCTTGAGGTCGCCCGGCTCAGGGTCGGGGAGGTCGATCGACCAGTCGCCGTCGGCGGAGACCGCGCGGAATGCGGCGGCGAGGACGCGTGCAGCCTCGACGAGCTCCTCGGGGTCGTGGTCGGCGACCACGGTGAGTCGGAGGCGCGAGGTTCCCTCGGGGACGGTGGGCGGGCGGATCGCCTGCGCGTAGACGCCCGCGTCGAGCGCCCGGCGGCAGATCGCCACCGCGCGGTCGGGGTCGCCAACCTGCACCGGCATGATCTGGGCGCCGGCGCCGCCCGGATCGAGGCCGGCCGCGGACAGGGCGGCACGGAAGGTCGAGGCGTTCTCGCGAAGCCGGCGGATCCTCGCCGGGTCGGACTCGACGATCTCCAGCGCCGCGCCGGCGGCGGCGACGACGGCGGGGGGAAGACCGGTCGAGAAGATCAGCGGCCGGGCGGTGTTGACGAGCAGGTCTCGCACCGGGCGCGAGACGCAGACGTAGGCGCCGTAGCTCCCGAGCGACTTTCCGAGGGTGCCCGTGAGGACGTCGATCTCGCCGGCCAGCCCCGCCTCGGCGACCGATCCACGGCCGCCGGGCCCGAGTGCACCGACCGCGTGGGCGTCGTCGACCATCAACATCGCGCCGTGGCGGCTGGCGAGCTCGCGGAGCCAGCCGAGCTGAGCGACGTCACCGTCCATCGAGAACAAGCCGTCGGTGACGATCAGTCCGCAGTGGCCGGGCAGCCGGCCGAGCCCCCAGGCCAGGTGCTCGAGGTCGCGATGGCGGTAGACGAAGGTCTCGGCCCCGGCCAGCCGGCAGCCGTCGATGATGCTCGCATGGTTGAGCTCGTCGGAGAAGACGAAGTCGCCACGACGGGCGAGGGCGGCGATCACGCCGGTGTTCGCGAGATATCCGGAGCCGAACAGCAACGCGGTCTCGGTGCCGTGGAAGGAGGCGAGGCGTTGCTCGAGCCGGTCGTGCGGCGCCATGTTCCCCGAGACCAGCCGCGACGCGCCGGCGCCGGCGCCCCACCGCTCGACCGCCTCCGCCGCCGCGGCCTTGACATCGGGATGGGCGGCGAGGCTGAGGTAGTCGTTCGAGCAGAGCAGAAGGACCTCCTCGCCGTCGAGCTCGACCCGGGGCCCCTGCTCGGAACCGACGGTGCGCATCCTCCGGAACAGCCCATCTTCTTTGATCGCCTCCACTCGCTCGTCCACGGTCGCCGCAGCCGGTGCCACCGGGGAGGGGAATGGGGAGGCCGGCAGCGGAGCCTCTGCACTACCCGCGAAGCGGGCTCCGATGACGGTCTCCCGATCCCCGCCCACGATCACGCCGCCTTCTTCGGATAGGCGGGGACACGCCCCTTCTTCTTGATCGTCCGCAGCTGAGTCGAGGGATCCCAGAACGGCGCCTCCGCCTGGCTGTCGATCAGCTCGTCGACCGGGGTCCGCGGCGAGCTTCCCTCGAGCCAGCCGCTGCGGTTGTCCGGACGCGGGTTGGCGCCGTTGTCGGGCTGGCGGGCGACGTTGAGGCCCAGATCGGTGAACATCTCGCGGTCCTCGGCCGGCTCGGCGCCGAGGGTGGTCAGGAAGTTGCCCATCATCACTCCGTTGAGCCCCGCCTTGACGGCCAGGGGCTGGAGCTCGTGCAGGTTCTCGACCCGGCCGCCGCAGAGCCGGAACAGCGCGTCCGGGAGGATCAGCCGGAAGATCGCGATCCACTTCACGACCTCCCACGGATCCATCAGCTCGCGGTCGCCGAACTTGGTTCCGGTCCGCGGGTTGAGCAGGTTGATCGGGACCGACGTCGGGTCGATCGCGGACAGCTCGAAGGCCATCTCGACCCGCTGCCGCGGCGACTCGCCGAGGTTGAGGATGCCGCCGACGCAGGTCTCCATCCCCGCCTCGCGGACCGCGTCGATGGTCCGAATGCGACCCTCGTAGCGGACGGTCGTAGTGACCTCGTCGTAGTAGGAGCGCGAAGTCTCGACGTTGTGATGGACCCGCTGGATTCCGGCCTCGGCGAGCTTGCGGGCACGGTCGGCGGAGATGTGGCCGACCGAGGCGCAGCGCTTCAGGTTCGTGTTCTCGGCGACGAGTCGCGCGCCCTCGAGGATCTTCGAGAAGTCCCGCTTCGACAACCCCTGGCCTTGCGTGACCATGCAGAAGCGGTGCGCGCCGGCGGCCTCCGCTGCCCGTGCGTGCTCGAGGATCTGCTCCGGCTCCATCATCGCGTGCATCGGCGTGTCTGCCTCCGCGTAGCGGGATTGAGCGCAGAACCCGCAGTCCTCCGCGCACCCGCCCGACTTCGCGTTGACGAGCGAGCACATGTCGGTGGAGTCGCCGAAGTTCTCGGTCCGGACCTCCCAGGCCCGTTCGACCAGCGCGCCGATGTCGTCGTGGTCGGTCAGCTCCCCCAGTGCCAATGCCTCATCGAAAGTGATCAGTGATGCCAAGGACCCTCCTCGAGTCGGGCTGCTCGCCGGGCGGGACGGCGCCCGCCTTCAAAGGTGGGGGCCGATGCTAGGACGGACGGCGGACGGCTCTGGAAGGCCCGTCGTCAGTCGCCGCCGCCGACCCCGGTCTGCGCCTTCGGCTCGTCGATCGGCTTGCGGGCGCCGGTCGTCCGCGTGCTCAGCTTGCAGTTGTTGAGCGCCCGCGCGTAGAAGCCGAGGTACTCGCGCCAGTTGCCGTTCCAGTAGTCGGAGTCGTGGCCCCCGCTTCCGTTGCGGACGATCGGGTCGAGGCCGCTGCCGGTCAGCGCTTCCTCGAACGCCGCGTCGCCCTGCAGGAACGGGTCCTCGTCGCCGGCGTCGATCCAGAGTCGGGTTCCGCGATAGGGGCTGGGCGTCAGCTTCGCCGCCGCGATGATGTCGTTGCGGTCGAAGTCGGCGGCGTCGTCGAACGCTCCCTCGGCCGTCTCGGAGGCGTTCTCCCAGATCGCGGGCGAGTGCCCGCCGACCGCGCAGAACCGCTTCGGCGAGAGCCGGGCGATGCTGTAGGCGCCGAAGCCGCCCATCGAGATGCCCCCGATCGCGACCTTCCGCGGAGCGATGTCGAAGCGGCGGATCAGCTTCGGGATCAACTCGCTGAGGACATACGCGGCCCATTGCCCGCTGTCGCGGTTGTGCCAGTAGGAGCTCTGGCCGCCGTAGGGGAAGGCGACGACGGGCGCGCGATCACGGAGGTCTGCGAGTGCCTCGAACATCGGGTCGACGAGGTAGCTGCGCTCGTCCTCGCCGCGGCCGTGCAGGAAGACGAGCAGGCCGCGTTTGCGATCGGGGATGCGACGCGGGACGACGACGCGGGCCGGGAGGGTCCGGTCGAGGAGGTTGCTGTCGACGTCGATCTTCTTGACCTTGGCGCCGAACGTCTCCCGCGTCGCCTCGTCGCTGAGCCAGGTCCGCTGGACGAACAGCGCGACCGCGATCACCGCGAGCGCCCCGAGCACCCGCAGCACGATGAATCCGGCCGAGTGCGGCGAGCGATCGATCGGCTGATCGAGCTCCTCGGCGGGCGGCGTTTCCGGGTCGCTCACGGCAGCGAAGGTACCGAGCGGCCGGGTCGGTCGGGCCGAACCGCGCTCGCCGCGCGCACGATGAGCTGCGGGACGGCACCGTCCCGGCGGCGTTACAGTAGAAAGTAGTAAGTTCTACTTCCTACTTTGCCGGTACTCGAATCCCGCATAGACACTGGCTCGGCGACCTACGCGGAGAACCGCGAACGGATGCTGGAGCGGCTCGAGAAGCTCGAGGGAGAGCTGGAGAAGGCGCGGCTCGGCGGCGGCGAGAAGCGGATCGAGCGTCATCACTCCCGCGGCCGGCTGATGCCGCGTGAGCGGATCGAGCTGCTCCTCGACCGCGACTCGCCGTTCCTCGAGCTCGGCGCGCTCTGCGCCTACGGGTCCGAATACGAGGTCGGGGCCTCCCAGGTCAACGGGATCGGCGTGATCGAGGGCGTCGAGTGCCTCGTCGGCGCTTCGGATCCGACGGTCCGGGGCGGCACGAGCAACCCCTACACCCTGCGGAAGAACCTCCGGGCCCAGGAGGTGGCGCGCGCGAACCGACTCCCGGCGATCGGCTTCGTCGAGTCGGGAGGCGCCGACCTGCCGCGGCAGAAGGAGATCTTCGTCCCCGGCGGCGCCAACTTCCGCAACCTCACGCAGGCGTCGGCGGCCGGGCGGCCGACGATCGCCCTGGTCACCGGCAACTGCACCGCGGGCGGCGCCTATCAGCCGGGCCTCTCCGACTACACGGTGATGGTCCGCGACCAGGGCCTCATCTTCCTCGGCGGGCCGCCGCTCGTGAAGATGGCGACCGGGGAGGAGGCCGAGGAGGAGGCGCTCGGCGGCGCCGAGATGCACTCCCGGGTCTCGGGCGTCTCCGAGTTCATGGCCGCCGACGAGGTCGACGCCGCCCGGATCGGCCGCGAGATCGTCCGCAACCTGAACTGGCGCAAGCTCGGACCAGAGCCGCGCGGCAGCGGCGCCGACCCGATCCACGACCCCGAGGAGCTGCTCGGGATCGCATCGCACGACCTGCGCATCCCCTTCGATCCGCACGAGGTGATCGCCCGGATCGTCGACGGATCCCGCTTCGACGAGTTCAAGCCCGCCTATGGCACGCAGCTGGTCACGGGCTGGGCCGAGCTCTGCGGCTGGCCGGTCGCGATCCTCGCCAACAACGGCGTGATCTTCAACGAGGACGCCGAGAAGGCCGCCCACTTCATCCAGCTCGCCGATCGCGTCGACACGCCGCTGCTCTTCTTCCAGAACACGACCGGCTACATCGTCGGCGAGGACTACGAGCGCCGCGGCATCGTCAAGGCCGGCGCGAAGATGATCAACGCCGTCGCCAACGCCGGCGTGCCGAAGCTGACGCTGATGATGGGCGGCTCCTACGGTGCCGGCAACTACGGCATGTGCGGCCGCAGCTTCGACCCGCGCTTCATCTTCAGCTGGCCGAACCACAAGACGGCGGTGATGGGCCCCAAGCAGCTCGCCGGCGTTATGGAGATCGTCATGCGGGCCGGAGCCGAGCGCCGCGGAATCGAGGTCGACGAGGAGGCGCTCGCGGCCGGGACGAAGGCGGTGGAGGAGCAGATCGAGAGCGAGTCCGACGCCTTCATCGCGAGCGGCGAGCTCTGGGACGACGGCATCATCGACCCGCGCGACACCCGGACCGTTCTCGGCATCGCCCTGTCGGCGGCGATGAGTGAGGCGTGCGAGGGCTCCGGGCGCTTCGGCGTCTTCAGGATGTGATGCGCGTGGGCCGCCCGTACGAGAAGGTCCTGGTCGCCAACCGCGGCGAGATCGCCCGCCGGGCCTTCGCCGGCTGCCGCGCCCTCGGGCTCGCGACCGTCGCGATCCACTCCGACGCCGACGCCGATGCGCCGTTCGTCGCCGAGGCCGACGAGGCGGTTCCGCTCGGCGGCACCAGCGCCGCCGAGTCCTACCTCGACGTCGACAAGGTGATTGCGGCGGCCGAGCGCACGGGCGCCGACGCCGTCCATCCGGGCTACGGCTTTCTGGCTGAGAACGCCGGCTTCGCCGAGCGCGTCCTCGCCGCTGGGCTGACCTGGATCGGACCGCCGCCCGGTGCGATCGAGGCGATGGGCTCGAAGGTGCGGGCACGGGCCCTGATGGAGGAGGCCGGCGTGCCGATCGTGCCCGGGCACGAGCTCGGCGAGGGTGCCGACGTCGCCGCCGCAGCGGCGGAGGTCGGCTTTCCGCTGCTGGTCAAGGCCTCCGCGGGCGGCGGCGGCAAGGGCATGCGCCCGGTCTCCGGCCCGGACGAGCTCGAATCGGCGGTCGCCGGCGCCCGGCGCGAGGCCGAGGCGGCCTTCGGCGACGCCACCGTCTTCCTCGAGCGCCACCTGCAGCGGCCGCGCCACATCGAGATCCAGGTGCTCGCCGACGCGGACCGAACCGTCAGCCTCGGCGAGCGTGAGTGCTCGGTCCAGCGTCGCCACCAGAAGGTCCTCGAGGAGGCGCCCTCGGTCGCGGTCTCGCCGGAGCTCCGCGAGCGCCTCGGCGCGGCCGCGGTCGCGGCAGCCGAGGCCGTCGGCTACTCCGGAGCCGGCACCGTCGAGTTCCTGCTCGACGAGGGCGGCGACTTCTTCTTCCTCGAGATGAACACGCGCCTGCAGGTCGAGCATCCGGTCACCGAGATGGTGCTCGGCCTCGACCTCGTCGCCGAGCAGCTCCGGATCGCGGCCGGCGAGCCGATGTCGGCGCGCGCCCGCGAGCCGCGGATCGACGGTCACGCGATCGAGGTTCGCCTCTACGCCGAGGACGCTGAGGCGGGGTTCCTCCCGCAGACCGGCACCGTCGAGCGGATCGAGGTCCCGGGGGCCGAGCCCTTCGCCGTCCCGTCGGCCGGCTCGCGCGCCGCCCTGCGCCTCGATTCGGGGGTGGAGGACGGTTCCGTCGTCGGGTCCGCATACGACCCGATGCTCGCGAAGGTCATCGCCTGGGCGCCCGACCGCGAGACCGCGGCGGCCCGGCTGTCGAAGGCGCTGCTCGACGCCGAGCTCGACGGCCTCGTCACCAACCGCGACTTCCTCGTCCGCCTGCTCCGATCAGAGCCCTATCTCTCGGGTGCGACCGACACCGGGCTGCTCGACCGCGAGAGCACGCTCGGGCTCGCCCTCGTCGATCCGGCCGCCGAGCCGGGCTACGCGGCCGCCGCCGCCCTGGCGGCGATGGCTGAGCGCCGCGCGGGCGCCACCGTCCTCGCCTTCGCGCCGCCGGGCTATCGCAACAACTTCTCCGAGCCGCAGCGGATCTCGTTCGCCGGCGGCGACGGCGAGCCGATCGAGGTCGCCTATGCGCTGCGCCGCGGCGATCCCGAGATCGTGGTGGCGGGCGCCGAGCTCGACGCGCCGCGGATCCACTCGGCGGCCCCGGACCTCGTCGATCTCGAGATCGGCGGCGTCCGCCGCCGTTACCGGGTCCGCCGCTCGGCCGGCATCCACCACGTCAACGGGCCTGCAGGGCAGGCGTCACTGAGCGAGCTGCCCCGATACCCGGGCTCCGAGGACGCGCTCGCCGAGGGCGCGATGGTCGCCCCGATGCCCGGCAAGGTGATCAGGCTCGCCGTCGCCGAAGGCGCGACGGTCGAGCCCGGCGACGTCATCATCGTCCTCGAGGCGATGAAGATGGAGCACGAGCTGACCGCGCCGGGCGCGGGCACCGTCTCCTCACTGGTGGTATCGGAGGGCGATCAGGTGGAAGCCGGCACGCCGCTGGCCGTGATCGACGGCACCGATTAACGCTCCGGCTCCCGAGGTTTCAGTCCCCACCTCCCAGGGTTCCCGTCCCCGTGACCCTACGGTCCGAGGAAAGCGGACGGCGAAGCCGGAGCATTTCCCCGAGGTCATTCCCGGGTGGCGTGGACGGCTTCCCAGAGGTAGAGCGACGCCAGTGTTCGGTGCGGGGACCAGTTCTCGGCGATCGCGACCGCCTCCTCGGGCGTCGGCATCTCGTCGAGCTCGTAGGCGATCTGGATGCCGCGCCGGAGCCCGAGGTCGCCGCCGCTGAAGACGTCGGGGCGGCCGAGGTCGAACATCAGGAACATCTCGGCGCTCCACCGGCCGATCCCCTTCAGCTCGACGAGCGCATCGACGACGTCGGCGTCGGAGAGTTCGTCGAGCTCGTCCGGCGCCAGTGCGCCCGACTCGATCGCCTCGGCGATCCCGATCATGTAGGTCGCCTTGCGGCCGCTGAGCCCGCAGCCCCGGAGCCGCATCTCGGCGTCGTCGGCGATCAGGTCGAGCGGCTCGGGCGGGCCGCCGAACTCGTCGACGACGCGACCCCAGATCGTTCGTGCGGCGGCCGTCGACACCTGCTGGCCGACGATGATCCGCGCCAGCGCCTCGAACCGGTTCCTGGTCCGCGACGAGCGGCGTTCGAGGATGACGGCGGCGTCGACCGTCTCGATCAGCCGAGCGATCCGGGGATCGAGTGCGGCGAGCTCCTCGTGGGGCTCGGCCACCGCCTCACCTGCCCTTCCACTCCGGCGACCGCTTCTCGGCGAAGGCGCGGACGCCCTCGCGGAAGTCCTCGGAGGCGAAGCACGACTCGCGCAGGGCGACCAGCTCCTCGACCTGCTTGGGGCTGAGCCGGGGGAACTGCGAGAGCGTCTCGATCGCGTGCTTGTTGCCGCGCAGCGACAGCGGGGCGTTGGCGGCGATCAGGGTGGCGAGCTCGAGGGCGCGCTCGGCGACCTCGGACGCCGCGCGGACCTCGTGGACGAGGCCGATCTCCTCGGCGCGCGCCCCGTCGACCACCCGGCCGGTCAGGAACAGCTCCTTCGTCCGCGGGACGCCGACGGTGTCGATGAAGCGCTCGAGGCCGGTGTGGCCGTAGATCAGCCCGAGCTTGGCCGGCGGCATGCCGAGCTTCGCCTCGGCGGCGCAGAGCCGCAGGTCGCAGCGGACCGCGAGCTCGAGGCCACCCCCGAGGCAGTGGCCGTTGATCGCCGCGACGACCGGGTAGGGATGGGCGCTGATCGCCTCCATCGCCGCTGTGAACGGGTGGGCGACGAGCGCCTCGGCGTCTCGCTCGAAGGTCTGATCGGGAATCGCACCGATGTCGTAGCCGGCCGAGAACGCCTTCCCGGCGCCGGTGACGAGCACGCAGCGGACGTCGATCCCGTGGTCGAGCAGCGGCAGCGTCGCGGCGATCGCGTCGAGCACCGGATGCGACAGCGGGTTGCGCTTGTCGGGGTTGTTGAGCGTCAGCCGCGCGACCGCTTCGGCGGGGAAGTCGAGGATCAGCTCGCCGCCCGCGAGCTCCCGCGGCTCGCGCGTCGCCTTCCCGTCGGCCGGTCCGTCGCTCGTCATCGGCGGGAGCGTACGTGAGCAGGACTGGCCGGGCGGCCAGCGTTGCTCGCCCCCGCTTCCGCATCGCGGTAACGTCTCTGTTCCAGCCAACTTTTCCGCAGCCAAGAGGAGAGTCCAGTGGAGCCCACCGCCACGCCCGAAGCCGCCGCGTCCACCAACGGAAAGGCCGCCGGCGAGCCAGCTCGCAACGTCGAGGTGTTCAACCCGGCGACCGGCAAGCTGATCGGGACCGTTCCGGCAATGAGCCCCGACGAAGTGACCGAGGCGGTCGCCCGGGCCCGCAGGGCTCAGCCCGCCTGGGAGGCCGCCGGCTTCGCCGAGCGCGGCCGGATCCTCCGGCGCGCCCAGAAGTGGACGCTCGACAACGCCGAGCGGATCATCTCGACGATCGTCGCCGAGAACGGCAAGACCTATGAGGACGCCCAGCTCGCGGAGGTCTCCTACGCGGCGTCGGCGTTCGGGTTCTGGGCCAAGAACGCCCCCGAGTTCCTCGCCGACGAGAAGGTCAAGTCGGCCTCCCCGTTCGTACTCGGCCGTAAGCTCAAGGTCCGCTACGCCCCGGTGGGGGTCGTCGGCGTGATCGGCCCCTGGAACTACCCGCTGACGAACTCCTTCGGCGACTGCATCCCGGCGCTCGCGGCCGGCAACTCGGTCGTCCTCAAGCCGGCGACCCTGACCCCGATGACGTCGCTGCTGATGGCCGAGGGCCTGCGCGAGTGCGGTGTGCCCGAGGACGTGTTCCAGGTCACCGTCGGCGAGGGCAGCTCGATCGGCAACGCGCTGATCGACGCCGTCGACTTCGTGATGTTCACCGGTTCGACCGAGGTCGGTCGCAAGGTGATGATCCGCGCGGCCGAGACGCTGACCCCGACCGCGATGGAGCTCGGCGGCAAGGACCCGATGATCGTCCTCCGGGACGCCAACCTCGAGCGGGCGGCGAACGCCGCCGTCCACTACTCGATGCAGAACGGCGGCCAGACCTGCATCTCGGTCGAGCGCGTCTACGTGGAGGAGCCGGTCTACGACGACTTCGTCGCCCGCGTCACCGAGAAGATGCGGGCCCTCCGCCAGGGCGTGCCCGGTGGCCCGGCCCAGGTCGACGTCGGAGCGATGACCTCCTCCTCGCAGACGGACCTCGTCGAGGAGCAGGTCAACGACGCGGTCTCCCACGGTGCCCGCGCGGTCGTCGGCGGCAAGCGCGGCGAGGGGCCGGGCGACTTCTTCGAGCCGACGCTGCTGCTCGATGTCGATCACTCGATGGAGGCGATGACCGAGGAGACGTTCGGGCCCACGTTGCCGGTCATGAAGGTCAAGGACGTCGACGAGGCGATCGAGCTCGCCAACGACTCGCCCTACGGCCTGCAGGCCTCGATCTGGACCAAGGACGCCGCCCGCGGCGAGGAGCTCGCGCGGCGTGTGGAGGCCGGCGTGGTCTGCGTCAACGACGCCCAGCTCAACTACGTCGCGCTCGAGCTGCCGATGGGCGGCTGGAAGGACTCCGGCGTCGGCTCGCGCCACGGCGCCGGAGGGATCCGCAAGTACACGAAGCAGCAGACCCTGCTCGTGACCCGGTTCGCGCCGACCGACAAGGACATCCACATGCTGCCGTACGACTCGGCACGGAAGACGAAGCTCCTCGGTCGCACGTTCAAGCTCCTCTGGGGCCGCGGAAAGCGGGACTGAGCGGATGGACGCGGGGGGCTACACGAAGGTCAACCTCCGCGACGACGTCCCCGACATGGCCGGTCAGTCCGGCGTCGAGGGGCTTGCCGCGCACTTCGCCGCCGGTCCGCTGGGGCTCGAGAAGTCGGGCCTCAGCTACCAGCGGATCGAGCCCGGCAAGCGCCAGCCGTGGGGCCACCGCCACAAGGAGCAGGAGGAGATCTACGTCGTCGTCTCCGGGGGCGGCACGGCCAAGCTCGGCGACGAGGAGGTCGAGGTCGGCGAGCTCGACGCGATCCGCGTGGCGCCGGAGCTCGCCCGGAACTTCGAAGCCGGCCCCGACGGGCTCGCCCTGCTCGCCTTCGGCGCCCCGCGCCCACCCGACCAGCAGCCCGGCGGCGACGCCGAGATGCTCCCCGGCTGGTGGGGCGACGAGGACTTCTAGGGACGGCGATCGCAGTCGGCCTGCTGCTCGCCGGATGCGGCGGCGGCGACGACGCCGACGGCGTCCCGGTGTTCTCGGGCACCGACGAGGAGCAGATCGCCGGGACGGTCAACACGATGACCGGCGCGATCGCGGCCGGAGACGGTGAGCTTGCGTGCGGGCTGATGACCGAGCAGGGGCAGCAGCGAATGGTTCGCATCGGCCGGCAGGCCGGCGGCGAGGAAGTGACGACCTGCACCGCCGCGGTCCCCGCGGTCGAGGCGGCGGGCTTCGACCCCGGCGACTTCCGGGTCACGACTCGTGACGTCTTCCTCAAAGATGACAACCCCTCCATCGGCCAGGCGAACTGCGATCTCCGGGGCGCCTTCCTGGTCGTGCGGACGGACGCCGGCTGGAGGGTCGACGTACCGGCCTGCGTCGACTGACCGGGTGGCACGGATTTCATCGGTATGGACTGCACTATCCGTGCCACCTCGGAGGGAGGTGCAATGCTTGAAGCGTGGACCAGCGCGTCAGCCTGATCACGCTCGGGGTCGCGGACCTTCCCCGCTCCGTCGCCTTCTACGAGGCCCTCGGCTGGCGGCCCGGCAACGACTGGCGGGGCCAGGACGTCGCGTTCTTCCAGTGCGGCGGCATGGTGGTGGCGCTCTGGAGCCGTGAGGAGTTGGCGGCCGACAGCACTGTGAGCGACTCCGGGGGCTGGGGCGGGGTCACGATCGCCCACAACGTCAACTCGCAGTCCGAGGTCGACGCGGTCATCGCCGAGGCGGAGTCGGCGGGAGCGACGATCGGCCGCACCGGCGCCGAGACCCCGTGGGGCGGCTACTCGGCGGTGTTCATCGACCCCGACGGCCATCCGTGGGAAGTCGCCCACAACCCGCACTGGGAGATCGCCCCCGACGGCTCGGTGACGATCTAGGCAACTCCGGAATTCCGGTGCCGAAGCTCGGTTGCCTACTCGAGCACGACCAGGACGTCGCCCTCGGAGACCGACTGGCCCTCCTCGCAGCGGATCTCGGCGACGGTGCCCTCGTCCTCGGCCTCGACCGGCATCTCCATCTTCATCGACTCGAGGATGACCACCGTGTCGTCGAGGTCGACCCGCTCGCCGACGGCGACCTCGATCTTCCAGACGGTTCCGGTGATGTGGGCGGGGATGTCCGGCACAGGGCGGCAGAATAGTCGCCGGTGACGGCGGAAGCGGACAGCGCAGCGGGGCGGATCGCGATCGTCGCCGCGCGCAACGAGGGCGACCGGATCGGCGCGACCCTCGCGGCGCTTCGCGAGGCCTCGCCCGGCATCGGGCTCTGGGTGGCCGACGACGCCTCGAGCGACGACACCCGCGACGTCGCCCTGGCCGGCGGGGCCACGGTGATCGGCCGCAACCGACCGCACGGCAAGGGCGGGAACGTCACCGCGGCGGCGACCGCCGCGCTCGAGGGCCTCGATCCGGAGGCGATCGTCCTCCTCTGCGACGGCGATCTCGGCGCGACGGCCGGGCGGCTGCTGCCGCTCGTCGAGGCGGTCGAGGCGGGGGAGACGGACCTCGCGATCGCGGCGTTCGAGCGCAAGGTGGGCGGCGGCCTCGGGCTCGCGAAGGGTTACGCCCGCTTCGCGATCCGCAAGCTCTGCGGCCTCGAGACGACCGCCCCGATCTCCGGCCAGCGGGCGATGCGCGCCCGCGTGCTCGCCGGCCTGCTGCCGCTCGCCCCCCGCTACGGGATGGAGATCGGCATGACCGTCGACGCCGTCCGCTCCGGCTGCCGGGTGAGCGAGATCGAGCTCGATCTCGCACATCGCGCGACCGGCCGGAGCCTCTCGGGCTTCGTCCATCGCGGGCGCCAGTTCCGCGACTTCCTCGCAGTGCATCGCGACCGCCGCCGCGGCGGCGAGCCGCGGTAGGCTCGGCCGCGCCGTGATCCTCGCGATCGACCAGGGCACGACCGGCAGCACCTGCCTCGTCTTCGACGGCGAAGGACAGATCGCGGGCCGGGCTTACTCCGAGTTCGCGCAGTACTTCCCCCGGCCCGGGTGGGTCGAGCACGACGCCGCCGAGATCTGGGAGGTCACCAGACAGGTCGGGCGCGAGGCGCTCGCAGACGCCGGGATCGACGGCGCCGAGCTCGATGCGATCGGGATCACCAACCAGCGGGAGACCGTCGTCGCCTGGGACCCGGTTACCGGCGAGCCCATCCACCACGCGCTCGTCTGGCAGGACCGGCGCACGGCCGAGCGCTGCGGTGAGCTGATCGCGGCCGGGCACACCGACCTCGTGCGCGAGCGGACCGGCCTCGTCATCGACCCCTACTTCTCGGGAACCAAGATCGAGTGGCTGCTCGCCAACGCGCCCGGGGCCGCACGGGCGAAGTTCGGGACGATCGATTCCTGGCTCGTCCACAAACTCTGCGGCGTCCACGTCACCGATCTCTCCAACGCCTCGCGGACGATGCTGCTCGACATCCGGTCCGGCGAGTGGGATCCGGACCTCTGCGAGCTGCTCGGCATCGACCCGGCGTCGCTGCCGGAACCGCGGCCGTCGGCGGAGGTCTACGGAACGACGACCGAGTTCGGCGGCCACGTGCCGGTCGCCGGGATCGCGGGGGACCAGCAGGCGGCGTTGTTCGGCCAGGCCTGCCATCACCCCGGCGACGCGAAGAACACCTACGGGACGGGCAGCTTCGTACTCCTCAACAGCGGCGAAGCCGCACCCGACCCGGTCGAGGGCTTGCTCGGGACGATCGCCTGGGGCCTCGGGGGGAAGAAGACCTACGCGCTCGAGGCGGCGGTCTTCGTCACCGGCTCGGCCGTCCAGTGGCTGCGCGACGGGCTCGGGCTGATCGAGAGCGCCGATGAGACGGCGGCGCTGGCGGCGTCGCTCGACGACAACGACGACGTCTATTTCGTCCCCGCCCTGACCGGGCTCGGCTCGCCCTACTGGGACCCCTACGCCCGCGGGATGCTGATCGGGCTGACCCGCGGCACCGGCCGCGCCCAGATCGCCCGGGCGACGCTCGAGGCGATCGCCTACCAGACGGTCGATGCCGTCCGCGCTCAGGAGGCGGCCTCCGGCGAGCGGCTGAGCGCCCTGCGCGCGGACGGCGGCGCGGTCGTCAACGAGTGGCTGATGCAGTTCCAGGCCGACGTCCTCGGTTCGCCGGTGGTCATCCCGGAGATCAGCGAGACGACCGCGCTCGGCGCCGCCTACCTGGCCGGCATCGCCGTCGGCGTCTGGGACCGGGACACGGTCGCCGCGATGTGGCGGCAGCGCGTCGCCTACGAGCCGCGGATGTCGGACGATCGCCGCGAGTCGCTGATCGCCCGCTGGCACGAGGCCGTCTCCCGCTCGCGGGAGTGGACCGGCCCGACCGCATAGATTTCCGGGAGTGAGCACCCACCTCATCACCGGTTTCCCCGGCTTCATCGGACGGCGCCTCGTCGCGACGCTGCTGGAGCGCGAGCCCGAGGACTCGATCATCGCCCTCGTCGAGCCGCGGATGGTCGCGGCGGCGCGGGAGGCGACGCTCGAGATCGATGGCGGGCCGCGAATCGAGGTGCTGCCGGGCGACATCACCGACCCCGTCCTCGCGCTCGGCGAGGACCGCTACGCCCGCCTCGCCGCCGAGGTCGACGTCGTCCACCATCTGGCGGCGGTCTACGACCTCGCCGTCCCGGCGGCGGTCGCCCACCGGATCAACGTCGAGGGCACCGGCAACGTGCTCGCCTTCTGTCGCGCCGCCGAGCGCCTCCGGCGCCTCAACTACATCAGCACCGCCTACGTCGCCGGCGACCGCACCGGCGTCGTCTACGAGCACGAGCTCGACCGCGGCCAGGGCTTCAAGAACCACTACGAGTCGACGAAGTTCCAGGCCGAGGTCTGGGTTCGCAGCGCCGCCGACCGGATCCCGACCACGATCTTCCGCCCGGCGATCGTCGTCGGCGACTCGCGGACGGGGGAGACCCAGAAGTTCGACGGCCCCTACTACGCGCTGCGGTTCATCGCCGCGACCGCCGGTCGGGGAATGCCGGTCGCCAACATCGGGCGCGGTGCGACGCCGTTCAACGTCGTCCCCGTCGACTTCATCGTCGACGCCCTCGTCGAGCTCGGTCGCTCGGAGGAGGCGATCGGCGAGACCGTGCATCTCTGTGACCCCGAGCCGCTCAGCTCGGCCGGCATGTTCGAGTTGCTGACCGAGCTCTACGGCGCCAGGCGAGCCTCCTACCGGGTTCCGCCGCGGCTCGTGACCGCGGCGCTGCGGGTCGCCCCGATCCGGAACTTCTACGGCGGCACTCCCGCCGAATCGATCCGCTACCTCAACCACCCCGTCCGCTACGACACCCGACGCGCCGGAGAGCTGCTCGCCGCCTCGGGGCTCCGCTGCCCGCGGTTCTCGGAGTACGCGCCGGCGATGGTCGGCTTCTTCCGCGAGCACGAGCTCGACCCGGCGTTCGCGCCGGCGGCGACGCCGCGGTAACCGCGACCCGGGCGAGGGGTACAAACACCTGGCGCAGGGCGCCCCTCGAAATGACGGAGATCAAGCCACAGCGATACAAGGACGAGCGGCCGCCGGAGATCCTCGACGAGTTCCACGAGTATTCGCGCAACCGCGATCCTTTCATCGTCTACGAGCTCGTTCGCCTCGTCACGACCCCGATCTCGCTGAGCATCTATCGGACCCGGCAGATCGAGGTCGACAACGTGCCCGCCGGCGGGCCGGTGATCCTCGCCGCCAACCACTTCTCCAACTACGACCATTTCCTCGCCGGCGTCTGGCTGCGGCGGAAGATCCGCTTCATGGCGAAGTCTCAGATGTTCCGCCGGAACCGGATCCTCGACCTGATCTACAAGTACGGGGGCGTCTTCCCGATCCGTCGCGGCCATGCCGACGAGGAGGCGTTCGAGACCGTCTACGCGATCCTCCGCCGCGGCGGCTGCGTGATGATCTACTGCGAGGGCGGGCGCTCGCGGACCGGCGCTCTCGGCGAGGCCAAGCCCGGGGTCGGCAAGGCCGCGCTTCAGAGCGGCGTCCCGGTCGTCCCGGTCGCCATCCACGGCTCGAAGGGCATCCGCAGCTGGAAGCGGCTGCGGTTCCCGAAGATCACGATCCGCTACGGC
Organism: uncultured Conexibacteraceae bacterium; assembly: GCA_963784885.1. GTDB lineage: Bacteria > Actinomycetota > Thermoleophilia > Solirubrobacterales > 70-9 > RHKX01. Next base: position 111,764 of record CAWATA010000006.1, on the reverse strand, counting down.
GAGCCGGTCAGCTTCGACGTCGTCGACTCGCCGACCCGCGAGCAGCAGCTCGCCTGCGCCCAGGAGATCTTCTCCCAAGTCCGCGAGATGTACGACGAGCTCGAGCGCGACGGCCGCGACGCGGTGATCAAGCGGGTCCGCGACGGCGAGCGCGCCGCCGACCCGCACTACTCGTAGAGCTTCTGGACGGTCTTCCAGCGCTCCGGGTCGTGCCCGGGGAGGATCTCGGCCCGCGGGTAGGTCCGGGCGAACTGCTGGAGCTCGCGCAGCGAGCGCTTCCAGAGGTGCATGTCGAGGGGCCGGGGCGGCCCTTCGCCGCCCTCGAGCTGCGACTGCAGGTAGATCGCGTCGCCGGCCATCACCAGATCGCGGTCGTGGAGCCGGGCGATCACCGAACAGTGGCCCGCCGAGTGGCCGGGCGTGTAGGCCATCCGGACGCTTCCGTCTCCGAACAGGTCGAAGGTGCGGCCGAAGCTCGCGTACGAGCTGACGCCGGCGCCGTCGAAGTCGATCGTGCGGTAGTCGAAGAGGTAGTCGAAGTGTGCAGGCCGATAGCCGCGGAGGAATGGTCGCGGGTCGGTCGTGGCCGCCTCCCACTCAGCCTTCGAGACGACGAACGTCGCCTGCGGGTACTCGGCGATCCCCGAGCTGTGGTCGAAGTGGAGGTGGGTCATCACCACGGTCTTCAGGTCGTCTCCGTCGATCCCGCGCTCGCGGAGCTGCGAGGGGATGTCGCGGCCGGGCTCGATCCGCGGCCGAGCGAAGCGCGCGGTCAGCTTGCCGAGGTTGGCCGCCGGCTGGGCCGCGACCGAGCCGTGGAAGCCGGTGTCGACGAGGATCGGCCCCGCCTGCGGATGGGTGATCAGATAGACCGGAATCGGGACGAGCCACCAGCGCGACTTCGGCGTTCCGAGGCCCAGCATCCGCAGCGTCGCGAGGCGACCGGGCTTGCCGGCGAAGAACTGCGGCGGGGCGAGGATCGACCCGCCGAGCAACGGCTCGACCTTGACGGCGGTCCCGGCCTCGCCGCCGCCGGGCAGCGGCTCCGCGAGCGGCCGCGTCTCTGCCTTCAGCTTGCTCATCCGCTCCTGAGGCTACCCGGCTGCGAAGGCTTCCCCGGCCGTCCGCGTCGCCGTCGCACGAGCGCTGGCAATAGGCTGGCGCGGTGATCACGCAACCCTCGAAGATCTTCGCCCCCGGCCTCCTCGACGGCATGGTCTGCCTGGTCTCGGGGGCCGGTTCGGGTCTCGGCCGCGAGACCGCCATGGAGCTCGCGCGCCTCGGTGCGACCGTGATCGGGTGCGGGCGTCGTACGGAGCCGATCGAGGAGACCAGGGCGGCAATCGAGGCGCTCGGCGGCAGCGCCGACGCCGAGACGGCTGACATCCGCGACGAGGACGCGGTGAGTGGTCTCATCGACGGGATCCTCGAGCGCCATGGGCGCCTCGACCTGCTCGTCAACAACGCCGGCGGCCAGTTTCTCGCGCCGGCCGAGACGATCAGCGCCAAGGGCTTCCGGACGGTGACCGAGCTGAACGTCCAGGGCACCTGGAACATGACCCACGCCGCCGCGACGAAGGCGTTCATTCCCCAGGGCGGCGGCAAGGTCCTGAGCGTCACCCTCTCCCCGCACAACGGGATGCCCGGCATGGTCCACTCCGGTGCCGCGCGCGCTGCGGTCGAGAACATGATGCGGACGCTCTCGGTCGAGTGGTCGCGGTTCGGGATCCGCCTGTGCGCGATCGCGCCGGGGCAGTTCGACACGGAGGTCTTCCGAACCAAGTATCCGGCGCAGGTCGTCGAGACCGTTCCGCGAACGATCCCGCTCGGCCGCCTCGGCCGGCCGGAGGAGATGGCGTGGCTGATCGCCTACCTGGCGTCGCCGGCGGGCGACTTCTTCAGCGGCGCCGTTCTGACCATCGACGGTGCCCGCGACAACTGGTTCGGTGCCTGGCCGCCGCAGATGCAGGCGGGCGACTCCGGCGAGCCACCCGCCGAGGAGCGCCGCTAGCACTCCCCGGCGCCGTCCGGCGCCGGCCCGGAGTCACCGCAGGACGCGATGTCGGCGGCGACAACGAGCTGCGCTGGGTGCATTTCCCGTTCATAGTGAACGGATTCCGCACCCAGCCCGGGCGGACGGCGCCTTGCGGCCGCCCGTCCGCCGGGGTCATCTGCCTAGCTGTACATCCCCGTGAACTGGCCGCCGGTGACGTTGATCACCTGGCCGTGGATGTAGTTCGCGTAGTCGGAACAGAGCAGGAGCACCGGGCCGGCGGCCTCGGCGGGCTCGGCGGCGCGCCCGAGCGGGATCATCATCTTGCCCATCTGCCGCATCTGCTCGGGGATACCGAGCTCGATCTTCTCGCCCTCGCGCTCGATCTCGCCGGCGTTCTCCTTGGCGGCGGTGAGGCGCGTCTCGACGAAGCCGAACGCGATCGCGTTGCAGTTGATCTTGAACTGCCCCCACTCCTTCGCGATCGTCTTCGTCAGGCCGGTGACGCCCGCCTTCGCGGCCGAGTAGTTGGCCTGGCCGGCGTTGCCCATCGTGCCCGAGACCGACGAGATGTTGACGATCTTCCGGAACACCTCCCGGCCCTCGGCCTGCTCGGCCTTCGCGGCCTCGCGCCAGTGCGGGGCGATTGCGCGGATCACCCGGAAGGGGACGATCGTGTGGATGTCGAGCATCGCCTGGAACTGCTCGTCGGTCATCCGGTGGACGACGCCGTCCCAGGTGTAGCCGGCGTTGTTGACGACCGCGTCGACGGATCCGAAGGCGTCGACCGCGGCGGCGACGAGCTTGTCGGCCGCGTCGGGCTCCGTCAGGTCGCCGCTGAAGACGGCGGTCTCGCCGTCGATCTCGCCGGCCGCCTGCTCGGCGACGTCACCGTCGATGTCGTTGATGAGGACCTTGGCGCCCTCGGCGACGAACAGCTCCGCCGTCGCCCGGCCGATGCCGCGGGCCGAGCCAGTGATGATCGCCGCCTTGCCGTCGAGAAGTCCCATGTCTGCGTCTTGCTCCTTGCTGGTGGGGGAAGTCCGCGGGACTCTATTTGACCGCCTGCGGCCGGATCATCCCGGGATGATCCGCTTCGGTCGCGAGCGCTGAGCGGGGCGGAACATCATGTAGACGTCGAGGCCCTCGCCGAGCGGACCCTCGCCGATCACCTCGAACCCGCGGCGCCCGTAGAAGCCGATGTTCTCGGGCGTGTGGGTGTCGAGTGCGCAGGCGTCGCCGGCGGCGTCGCGGACGGCAAGGTCGTGGTCGAGCAGGCGTCCGCCGAGCCCCTGTCCGTGCAGGTCGGGGTCGGTCGCGATCGTGTCGAGGTACCAGTGCTCGGTCTCCGGCTTCAGCCGCGCGATCAGCTCGTCGCCGGCGCGCATCTCGTCGGCGAGCTCGCCGTATGACGCGTAGTCGGACTCGCTTCGGCGGCTCGCGAGCTGCGCCACCCCGGGCGGAATCCACATCGTCGTCGCCGTCCCGGCACCGATCGTCCAGCACTCGCCGTGGGGAAGGAACCGTTCGAGCAGGTCGCTGCGGAAGCGTGAGTAGATCCGCTCCTCGCGGTCGCTGGGGTCCGGCATCGCCCAGTCGCCCCACGGCTCGTGCCAGGCGAACGCTCGCGCGAAGACCCGGGCAGCGCGGTCGACGTCGCCGACCTCGAGCCGCCGCGGCTCCTCAGAGCCCGAAACCACGACCGAGGATCTCCTTCATCACCTCGTCGGTTCCGCCGCCGATCGGCCCGAGCCGGGCGTCGCGGAGCACCCGCTCGACCTCGTACTCGCGCATGTAGCCGTAACCGCCGTGGACCTGAACTGCGTCGTCGGCGGCATCGACGGCGGCGCGCTGGGTGAAGAGCTTGGCGGCCGTCACCTCCCGGAGGGCGTCCTGGCCGGAGGCGAGCAGGCGCAGCGCCGAGTAGGTCATCGCCCGCCCGGCCTCGAGGTTGACCGCCATCTGCGCGACCTTGTGTCGGATCGCCTGAAAGCTGCCGATCGCCCGCCCGAACGCCTCGCGCTCCTGCGCGTAGGAGACGGTCCGGCGCAGGCACCAATCCATGGTCCCGACGGCGCCGAGCGCCATCAGCAGCCGCTCCCACTGGAAGTTGGCCATGATCAGCTTGAAGCCCTCGTTCTCGGAGCCGAGCAGGTTCGCCTCGGGGACCTCGACGTCGGTGAAGGCCAGCTCGCCGGTGTCGGAGGAGTGCCAGCCGAGCTTCTCGAGCTTGCGCGAGACCTCGTAGCCGGGCATCTCGCGCTCGAGGATCAGGAACGAGATCCCGTGGTGGCCCCCGTCGCCGGTCGTCCGCACCGCGCAGACGAGGAAGTCGGCCCGGACCCCGTTGGTGATGAACGTCTTCGCGCCGTTGACGATCCAGCCGCCGTCGGTCCGCTCGGCCTTGGTCCGGATCGAGGCGACGTCGGAGCCCGCTCCGGGCTCGGTGATTCCGAGCGCTGCGATCTTGGTGCCGGCGATCGCGGGGCGGAGGAAGCGCTCGTGCTGGTCGGGGGTGCCGAAGTTGTGGATGGGCGGCGTTGCGATGCCCGTGTGAGCACCGAGGCCGGCGCCGACGCCTCCGCACATGCCGGCCGCCGCCAGCTCCTCGGCCCAGACCGCGTCGTGGACGATGTCGCCGCCCTGGCCGCCGAGCTCCTCCGGGTACTTGAGCCCGAGGAATCCGAGCTCGGCGGCGCGGCCGAACAGCTCACGAGGGAACTCCCGCCGCTCCTCCCACTCGGCCTGCCCGGGGACGATCTCGCTCTCGACCCAGCGCCTCACGGTCTCCCGGAGCTCCTCGTGTTCCTGCTCGAAGGGCGGAATCAGGGCGCGCTGTCCGCTGTCTCTGACGACGCTCACCGCCTGCACGCTACCGGTGCGGGGTGCGTCTGACACGATCCCTGCGTGCGCACCGCCATGCAGGGCTTCAAGGAGTTCATCAGCCGCGGCAACGTCGTCGAGCTCGCCGTCGCCGTCGTCATCGGCGCTGCCTTCGGAGCCGTCGTGACCGCCTTCGTCTCGGGCCTGCTGACGCCGCTGATCGCGGCGATCTTCGGCGAGCCGGACTTCGGGGACCTCAGCTTCACGATCAACGGGTCGACGTTCGCCTACGGGTTGTTCATCAACGCGATGTTCTCGTTCCTGACGATCGCCGCAGCCGTCTACTTCCTGGTCGTGCTGCCGATGAACCGGCTCCAGGAAAGGCGTCGCCGCGGACAGGACCCGGAGACGAAGGAATGTCCGGAGTGCCTCTCCGAGATCCCCGCGAAGGCGCGCCGCTGCGCCTTCTGCACGACCGAGCTACGGACCGAGTAGCTCGCGCAGCCGCTCGAGCAGTGTGCCGGCGTCGAACGGCTTGTCGATGAAGCCGACCCTGCCGCTGGTCGGCCCGAGGTCGCTCGGCGGCGCGTCGTCGCTGTAGCCCGACATGAACAGGACCGGGAGCCCGGGACGCATCGCGACGGCCCTCCGCGCCAGGTCGTCGCCTCGCATCCCCGGCATGACCACGTCCGCGAGCAGCATGTCGAAATGCCTGCCGGTGTCGTCGAGCAGGTCGAGGGCCTCGACTCCACCGGGGCACGAGGTCACCCGGTAGCCGGCGGTCTTGAGGATTCGCTCGGCGACCCGCCGCACGGCCTCGTCGTCCTCTGCGATCAGGATCGCCTCGCCGCGCCCTGCAGGCGCCGCCTGCGTCGGTCGCGGCGACGTGGTCCGACCGGTCTGGCTCGCCGGCAGGTGGATCTCGATGCTCGTGCCGCGGCCCGGGGTGGAGGAGAGGTCGATCATCCCTCCCGCCTGGGTGACGATCGTGTAGACGGTGGCGAGCCCGAGGCCGGTGCCCTGACCCGCCGCTTTCGTCGTGAACATCGGCTCGAACGCCCTCGACGCCACCTCGCTGTCCATGCCGATCCCGGAGTCGGTGACGAGCAGGCGCACGTAACGGCCCGCCTCGACACCCGGGAACGCCAGCGTCTCAGCGGGGCCGAGCTCGGCGTTGCCGGTCTCGAACGTCAACGTCCCGCCACCCGGCATCGCGTCGCGCGAGTTGACGGCGAGGTTGATCAGGATCTGCTCGATCCGTGCCGGATCGTCGGCGAGCGGCCAGAGCTCGGGGTCGAGGCGGCGCTCGACCGTGATGTGCTCGCCGATCGTCGAGCGGAGGAAGCCGTCGAGGCCGGTGATCAGCTCGTTGAGGTCGAAGACGACCTGTGAGCCGCTCTCGCGGCGGGCGAGGATCATCAGCTGGCGGACGAGCCCGACGCCGCGTTCGGCGGCGCGCCGGATCTCCTCGATGTCGGCCGCCGCCGGGGAGCCCGGCGGCACCGAGCCCTGGGCGAACCGGGCGTAGTTGATGATCACGCCGAGGATGTTGTTGAAGTCGTGGGCGATGCCGCCGGCGAGCTGGCCGATGACCTGAAGCGGCGATTCCCCGTCGTCGCCGGGGGGCGTCTCTCCCTGAGCGCTCACTCGAGCAGGCCCCAGCGCATCGCGGTCGCCACCGCGGCGGCGCGGTCGGAGACCCCGAGCTTCTCGTAGAGGTTGTGAAGGTGCGTCTTCACGGTTGCTTCCGCGAGGTGGAGCTCCTCGCCGATCCGCGCGGCCGTCCGTCCCTCCGCGAGCAACCTCAGCACCTCGGCCTCGCGGGTCGTCAGACCGGGGCGCTCCGACGTCTCGCGGAGCTGGATCTCGGTCGCGATCCCGGCGGCGAACTGGGGGGCGATCACCGTTTCGCCCCGGCCCGCCGCGATGATCGAGTCGCAGAGCTCCGTGTGGTCGGAGGCCTTCGAGACGTATCCGGCCGCGCCCTCCGCGAGCGCCTTGTAGGCGGCGCCGGAGTCCTCGTATCCGGTCAGCAGCATGACCCGCGTCCGCAGGCCGTCGCGCTGGACGGCGCTGACGATCTTCAGGCCGTCGAGCCCGGGCATCCGGACGTCGACGACGGCGACGTCGGGCTCGAGCTCGTGGATCCGCTCGAGCGCCTGGCGGCCGTCCGCCGTCGAGCCGACGAGCTCGAGGTCGGGCCGCTCGCCGATCGCGCGCTCGAGGCCCTGCCGGTAGACCGGATGGTCGTCCGCGATCAGGATCGTCAGGCGCCGGCCGCTCACTTCCCTGATTCTCGCACGCTCGGGCGCCGGTGCAGACCTCGAATCCGCGAATCGACTGATCGGTTCAGCTGCTCCTCCACCGAGCGATGGTGGAGGTTCATCCGGTGGTTCCGCCGGTCGGGGCTCAAGTCCACCCCGGAAGTGCCGATAGGACACCCAGACACGGTTGCATTCCCTCGCTTCGCGCGAAGGGGAAACGGAACGGCAGAGGGCGTCGCGAAAGCGACGCCCTCCTTCGTTTTGGGGGTGCGACGGCCTCACAGCCCGGCAACCGGCACCCCGGCGATCCCCGTGCCGGCCGTGCCGGAACCGAGGGGATGAGCCGATTTCATCCGTTCGGATCGAAGAGCCCGCCGGGAGATGGAGACGAGGTTGGTCCGCCGATCCGACGATCGGAGGATTGCGCCTGCGCAGCTGAGGCTCGATGCTTCCGAGCCAAGGGCCTATGAGTCCCAGAACCGGCGCGGCGCCCTCCGGGGCGTCGCGTACCTCAGGTCCGATCCATACCCATCCCCGTCTCGGCCCGCCAGGCAACAGGCGGGCCGAGATCCTTTCGGGACGGCACCGAGCCGTGCGAGGGCCGCGGACAACGCTCAAGTCCGGATTGCAGGATGCCGATTCGCTATGGGTGACGTTCGTTCTCAGCCCCAGATCGGGCCACCCGGCGATCGGCGACGAGCGCGGCATCGCTCTGCCGGTGACCCTGATGGTCGTGATCGTCGGCTTCGCGCTGGCGAGCATCGGCGCCCTGGCGGCGATCGGCAGCATCCGCAACTCCGGTCGCGACGCCAGCGACAAGAGCGCGTTCTCGGTTGCCGAGGCGGGCGCGCAGCAGGCGTTGTTCCGCCAGAACAACGTGTTGTCGACGGAGGCCTATCCGTGCCTGGTCGCGAGTGCCTCCGGAACGCTGGTGGCGAGCAGCCCGCAGGCCGATCAGTGGTGCGCGACTCAGACCGGGCAGGTCGGCGCGGGCACCTACCGCTACCGCGTCCTTCCCGACACCGGCGTCGTCGACCCGAGCACGAGAAACATCGCGATCGTCTCCGAGGGCACGCTGAACGGCGAGACCCGGCGGATCCAGGTCGATGCGGCGGCCTCGACCGGCACCCCCGCATTCGCCGGCGGCAGCCTGATCGGGCTCGACAACCTCAACTTCAGCGGCAACGCGGCGGTCCATGGCCCGATGCGGACGAACGGCAACGTCACCGTCAGCGGCTCGGCGACCTGCAACGGCGATGCGACCGTGGGAGGAGGCATCGTGCCCAGCCCGGAAATCTGCAACGGTCAGGTCCAGTCCGGCTCGACGACGCTCGGGCCGGTCGACCTCGGAAACGTCTGGGACACCAATGACAACGTCCGGCTCAGCGACGGCCGCGACGTGATCCAGTCGAACCGGACCGTCTGGAATCCGAGCACCCGCACCCTCACGCTCAGAAACAAGGATGCGGTGACGCTCGGCGGCACCAACTACGCGATCTGCAAGCTCGACATGACCGGAGGCACTTTGATCGCCGCGCAGGGGACGCGGGTGCGGATCTACTTCGGCGGCCCCGAGCTCTGCGGCGGTCAGACCGAGCCGATCTACATGACCGGCGGCCGGATCGCGGCGACCAGCGGCGACCCCGACGACCTCGCGCTGCTGGTCGTCGGCTCGGCCACGACCGCGACGTCGGTCACGATGCGCGGCAACGGAGCCGTCAACCAGCTGCTCCTCTACGCCCCGCGCTCGACCGCCGTCCTCAACGGCACGGCCGACTTCATGGGGGCCTTCGCCGCCAAGGCGCTCACCTTCAACGGCACCGGGAACATCACCGGCGTCGACTCGTCGCTGACCTTCACGACGCCGGTCGAGTTCCTGTTCAAGCAGACGCGATTCGTCGAGTGCGTCGGCCCGCTCACGCCCTCAGCTCCCGGCCAGGGCTGCTGACGACTCAGAGGCCGTAGGAGCGGCCGATCACCTCGAGCATGATCTCGTCGGCGCCGGCTCCGATCCGGTTCAGGCGGACGTCGCGGTAGGCGCGCTCGATCCCGTACTCCTTCATGTAGCCGTAGCCGCCGTGGATCTGGATGCACTCGTCGGCGACCTCGCAGGCGACGCGCGACGTGTAGAGCTTCGTCGCCGTGATCTCGCGGACCGGGTACTCGCCGTTGTTGAAGCGCCAGGCGGTCGCATACGTCAGCGCCTTGGCCGCCTCGATCTTGGTCGCCATCTCGGCGAACTTGTGCCGGATCGCCTGGAACTTGCCGATCGGGCGGCCGAACGCCTCGCGCTCCTTCGCGTACTCCAGGGTCTTCTCGAACAGGCGCTCGGCGCCGGCGACCGAGCCGGCCGCGGCGACCAGCCGCTCGCCCTGCAGCTCCCAGCTGATGTGGTAGAAGCCCTTGCCCTCCTCGCCGAGCATGTTCTCCGCCGGGACCCGGACGTCCTCGAACGAGAGCTCGGCGGTGTCGGAGGAGTGCATGCCGAGCTTGTCGAGCGTGCGCGAGACCGAGAAGCCGGGGACGAAGTTGCCGTCCTCGTCCTTGAGGTCGACGATGAACAGCGTGATCCCGTCGTGGCCGCCGTCGGGGTCGGTCTTGGTCACGAGCAGGATGAAGTCCGCCCGGGCGCCGTTGGTGATGAAGATCTTCGAGCCGTTGATCACGTACTCGTCGCCGTCGCGCCGCGCCGTCGTTCTGATCCCGGCGACGTCGGAGCCGGCTCCCGGCTCGGTGATCCCGAGGCAGGCGATCTTCTCACCCTTGATTCCGGGGACGAGGTAGCGCTGCTTCAGGTCCTCGGTGCCGAGCAACTCGATCGGGGGCAGGACCATGTCGGTGTGGACCGCGAGGCCCATGCCGAGCCCGCCGGACCCGGCGTAGGACAGGCATTCGGCTCGAACCAGCGAGTAGTAGTAGTCGCCGCCCTGCCCGCCGTACTCCTCAGGGAAGCAGAGGCCGACGTACCCGAGCTCGGCCATCCGGTGGAGGACCGAGTCGGGCCAGTAGTTCTCCTCGTACTCCTCGGCGTGGGGCGTCAGCTCCTTCAGCACCCACGACTTCATCGACTCGCGCAGGTCCTCGTGCTCGTCGGTGAAGATCAGATGCTTGCGCCCGGAACCGAAATCGGGCTTGATCACTTCGCTCGCTGCCGTTGCCACCGCTGCTGCTCCTTCTCCTCGGGTCAGGTCGAAAGTAGACAGTAGCACTTACTACTTCATGCCTGGTGCGGCGGCGGGACGCGCGTTGCGGCGATGCGGTGGGTGGTGGTCGGCGACGCCGGCTTGGGCTACGCTCGATCGGCGGTGCTCCCCTCAGGTCCGTCAAGCCCCGGTCTCTGGCAGATGCGCCAGTGGTTTCGCGACCCGGTCGAGTTCATGGAGCGCAACCACGACCGCCACGGCCCGATCTTCACCGTCAAGCTCGGTGCGCTGAAGCGCTGTGCGTTCGTCGCCGATCCCGAGGCCGCGTGGAAGGTCCTGAGCGGCGATCCGTCGACGTTCCGGATGGGCCCGACGAATCAGATCTTCCGGCCGGTGCTCGGCGAGAAGTCGCTGTTCCTGCTCGACGGTGAGGAGCACAAGCATCACCGCCGGCTGATGGCGCCCTCTTTCCATCCGCGCTCCGTCCGCGGCTACGCGGCGCTGATCGAGGAGATCGCCGCCCGCGAGGTGGCCGGCTGGCCGATCGACGAGCCATTCCGGCTACAGCAACCGATGCGGCGGATCACGACCGAGTCGATCGTCCGGATCGTGATCGGCGTCTGCACGCCCGAGCGCGACTCCGAGATCCGCCGTCTCGTGCCCGAGATGCTCGAGATCGCCGAGAACCCGCTGGCGCTGATGCCGCAGTTCCAGCGCGAGCTCGGCGGGCGCTCGCCGTTCGGCCGGGTGATGAACGTGACCCGGCAGATCGATGCGATTCTCCACGACGAGATCGGTCTCCGGCGCCTGCTGCGGCCGGACGAGCGCGGCAACGACGTGCTCTCGGCCCTCGCGGCCCCGAAGCCGCACGAGGACGGCTTCATGACCGACCGCGAGATCCGCGACGAGGTCCTGACGATGCTGATCGCCGGCCACGAGACGACCGCCAACGCGCTCGCCTGGTCCTTCGAGCGGATCCTCCGCCATCGCGCCGTCCACGACCGCCTGCTCGGCGAGCTCGACTCCGGCGACGGGGGCTACCTCGATGCGGTCGTCAAGGAGACCCTGCGCCAGCGGCCGATCCTGCCGGTCACCGCGCGCCGGCTCACCGGCGAGACCGAGGTCGGCGGCTACACGTTCCCCAGGGGCTGGACGCTGATGCCCTGCATCTACCTGATCCATCGCGATCCCGAGGTCTTTCCCGACCCGGACTCGTTCCGGCCGGAGCGGTTCCTCGAGGACCCGAAGCCAAGCTCGCGCGTCTGGATCCCGTTCGGGGCCGGGGCCCGGCACTGCGTCGGCTCCCATCTGGCCCAGATGACGATCAAGGCCGTGATCAAGGTCGTCCTGTCGCGGGCCGTCCTCGAGGCCGACCCCGAGCCGGAGCCGATCGTCCGCAACAACATGACGCTGGCGCCCGGGCGCGGCGCCACCGCGGTCCTCCGCGGCCGTCGCGGGACCGCGATCCGCAGCCAGGAGCCCTCGGGCACGCGGTAGTCGTCTTGCGGATTCAGGTTCCGCGAGGCATCTGGCGATACAGGTGGCAAAGGGCTGCCGTCGCCGGAGGGCCGACGGCTTGACCATCCAGGAAGGGTCGAAGTGGGCTTTGCAGTTTTCGAGGGCGCGAATACCGGCACCGGTGCCGGTGCCGCTGCATTGGATCCCGGATACGGCCAGCGCGACGATCGCCGTCAGGTCGCTCCGCTCGCCCGCGCCGGGGCTTACGTCTCCTTCGCCGGGATGTTCCTCGGGATCCTCGGCGTGCTGCTGCCTCACCCGGACTCCTTCAACGTCCCGGCGATGCTGCTCGTGCAGGCGTCCACGGGCCTCTTCGCGCTCTCGTTCCTGCTCCTCGCCAACCGGGTGCCGATGTGGGTCGTCCGACTGACCCCGGCGATGGGGATCCTCCAGGTCACCGCCGGCGTCTACTTCACCCACGATCCGACCAGCGCGTTCAGCCTCTTCTACCTCTGGCCCTGCTTCTACGCCTTCTACTTCCTCCCGCGGCTCGACGCGGCAGTCGACGTCGCGTTCATGGGCTTCTGCTTCGGCACCACCCTGATCCTGATGGCGAGCTCAGCCGACAGTGTGGAGACCGCCTCCGGCACGCTGACCTACCAGTTCGTCGTCACGTTCGGGAGCCTGGCGATCGCCGGGCTGATGATCCACGGCCTCCGGACCCGGGTCAATCGCCTCTGGGGCTCGCTCAGCTCCGCCGCCCGCACCGATCTGCTGACGGGCTACGTCAACGGCCATGGCGTCAACGAGATCCTCACCAACGAGATCGAGCGTGCTCGCATCAACACCCACCGGGTCGGGCTGATCACAGTCAACCTGAACGGGCTCCGGCGGCTCAACAAGGAGCTCGGCTACGAGGCCGGGGACGAGGTGTTGCGCGAGCTCGGGCGGATGCTCGACGAGTCGACCCGTCGGATCGACACGGTCGGCCGCACCGGGGCCTCCGAATTCGTGATCGTGCTGCCCCAGACCGACGAGCACACCGGCTTTCTGCTCGCCGAGCAGATCCTCACCCGGATGCGCCGCGCCTACCGGGAGCGCGGCTTCAAGCTCAGCGGCAGCCTCGGCGTCGCCGTCTTCCCGAAGCACGCCAGCAACGTCGACGAGCTGCTTCAGGCGTCGACTGCGGCGATGAATGCCGCGGTCGCCCTCGGCTCCGATCGGGCCGTGGTCTACAGCCCCGATCTCGAGGGCGCGATCGAGGGCGAGGGCCTCGCCTCCCCGAGCGAGGGCCGCGCCCAGCTCGGCACGGTGCTGAGCCTCGCCGAGGTGCTCGACCTCCGCGACGAGCGCAATGCCAGCCACTCCACCGCAGTCGCCGGTTACTGCGAGATGATCGGCCGTGAGATGGGACTTCCGGACCAGCGGATCAGCCGGCTGCGCCTCGCCGGCATGCTGCACGACATCGGCAAGGTCGGGATCCCCGACTCGATCCTCGACAAGCCCGGCCCGCTCTCGCCGTCGGAGTGGGACCAGGTCCGCCGCCATCCTGAGATGGCGGCGCGGATCCTCTCCGCCCGCGAGCTGACGGACATCCGCGAGTGGGTGCTGGCTCGCCACGAACAGCCCGACGGCCACGGTTATCCACGCGGCCTCAGCGGCGATCAGATCCCTCTCGAGTCGCGGATTCTCGCGGTCGCCGAGTCCTACGACGCGATGACCAGCGAACGCCCCTACCGGCTCGCGAAGACCCACGATGAGGCGATCTCCGAGATGGGCCGCTACGCGGGCAGCCAGTTCGACGGGGCCGTCGTCGACGCGCTGCTCCGGGCGCTCGACCGGGCGACGGCCGGCGCCGCCGTCTGAGTTGGGGGCGGCCGGCACAGCCGCTGCGGTCGGGACCGAGTGGCCGGCGACCGAATACGAGGTCGGCCGCGAGAAGATCCGCGAGTACGCCGACGCGCTCTCGATTCCGGCGGCAATCCATCGTGACCACGGCGCCGCCCGCGAGGCCGGCTTCCGCGCGGCCGTCGCCCCGCCCGTCTTCGCGGCCGTCTACGTCGCCCGCTCCCTCGCCGGCGCGATGTTCGACCCGGCTTCCGGCATCTTCGATCCCGATCTCGGCCTCGCCGGCTACCGGTTCGTCCAGCGCCGGCAGCAATTCCGCTGGCACGAGCCGGTCTGCGCCGGCGACACGATCGCGACCATCGCCAGGCTCACGGGCGCCGAGGACCGCGACGGGGCCCGCTACCGGACGTTCGAATCCGAGTCGGTCAATCAGGACGGGCGGCGTGTGCTCGACGGCCGCTATCAGGGGGTCGTGCCTTCCCTCGAGCCGCGCCGGAGCGGGAGCCGGCCCCCCGGCGGGGAGGAGTCGCCGGCGACCGCGGGCACCGGAGCGGGGCACGAGGCGGGACGGCGGATCCCCGAGTTCCGGATCACTCCCGATCGCTACGCGGCGCAGCGCTACGCCGGCGCCTCCGGCGACTTCACGCCCTTCCACCTCGACGCCGAGCTCGCCCGGGCGATCGGCCTTCCCGGCGTCATCCTCCACGGGCTCTACACCTTCGGGCAGCTCGCCCGGGGACTGCTCGAGCCGTTCGGCGGCGATCCCCGCGTGCTGCGCGCGCTCGCCGCGCGCTTTCGCCGCCCCGCGGTCCCCGAGCAGGAGCTGACCGTAGGCGGCACGGTGACCGTCGCGGCGGGTCGCCGGATCGAGGTCTCCTGCGCCGTCGAGCAGGGGGGGCGCGAGGTCCTGTCGGACGGCGAGGCGGTTCTGGACCTGCCCGAAAAGTAGGAAGCATGACTTCCCACTTCATGCGGTGCTAGGCTCCGCCGGCGGTTCCGAGAACCGCTCGCGCATGGCTTACGAGCAGCTTCTCTACGACGTAACGGGCGGGGTCGCCACGGTGACCCTGAACCGGCCCGAGCAGCGCAATGCGCTCTCGACCCAGATGCTCGGCGAGCTCGTCGACGCGATGGGCCGGGTCCGTGACGACGAAGCGGTTCGCGCGGTCGTGCTGACCGGCGCCGGCGAGAAGGTCTTCTGTGCCGGCGCCGACCTCGGCGGGTTCGCGGCGGACGCGCCGCTGGTCGAAAAGCACTTCTCATCCGACCGCTTCCTCGAGTTCTTCCGGATGATGCCCCGGCTCGGCAAGCCGTCGCTGTGCGCCGCCAACGGACATGTCCTCGCCGGCGGTATGGGGCTGGCGCTCTCCTGCGACCTCGTGATCGCGAAGGAGGGGATCACGTTCGGAACGCCGGAGATCAACGTCGGCGCGTTCCCCTACATGATCATGGCGATCATCTACCGCAACGTCCCGCGCAAGAAGGTCAACGAGATGATGCTGCTGGGCGAGCGGATCGGGGCCGATCTCGCGGTCGAGTACGGGCTCGCCAACAAGGTCGTGCCGGCGGGCGAGTTCGACGAGGCGGTCGCCGACTGGGCGAAGCGGCTGGCCTCGAAGAGCCCGGTCCTGATGAAGCTCGGACACGACGCGATGTATCGCCAGCAGGACATGGCCCTCGACGACGGCCTCGAGTACCTGCGCAGCCAGCTCTCGCTGACCTTCAGCACCGAGGACATCCAGGAGGGCGTCAAGGCTTTCTTCGAGAAGCGCGAACCCGATTGGAAGGGGAGGTGACGGGGTGAGCCGCTTCGAGGACCCGGTCATCATCAGCTGCTCGATCAGCGGCGCGATCGCCAACCGCGACCAGTGCCCGGCGATCCCCTACACGCCCGAGGAGTACGCGGCCGAGGCCCGCCGGGCCGTCGACGAGGGCGCCTCGCAGATCCACATCCACGCGCGCACCCCCGACGGGACCCCGTCGTACGAGATCGAGGACTTCGCAGCGATCACCGAGGCGATCCGCGCCGAAGTCGGCGACGTGATCATCAACTACTCGACCGGAGCGATCGGGGTGCCGCTCGAGCAGCGGATCGCCTACCTGGAGGCGTTGAAGCCCGACGTCGCGGCGCTGAACATGTCGTCGATGAACTACGCGAAGTACTCCCGCCGCCGCGGCGACTTCGTCTTCAAAGCCGTCTTCGAGAACAGCTTCGACACGATCATCGAGCTGATCGAGGCGATGAAGTCGAACGGCATCCAGCCCGAGCACGAGTGCTTCGACGCCGGTCACGTCGCCAACCTCGACCCGCTGATCCACATGGGCCTGCTCGAGCCGCCGCTGCAGATCTCCCTCGTGATGGGCGTCACCGGCGGGATCCGGCCGACCCCGCGCAACGTGACGGTGATGTCCGATCAGATCCCCGGCGGCCCCGAGGGCCCGCACAACTGGCAGGTCATCGGCGTCTCCCGCGACCAGTGGAAGCTCCTCGCGAGCTCGCTCGTCCTCGGCGGCAACGTCCGTGCAGGGCTCGAGGACAACCTCTACCTGCCGACCGGCGAGATGGCCCGCTCGAACGGCGACCTGATCGCGAAGGCAAGAGGGATGGCCGAGGACATCGGCCGGCGGGCGGCCAGCGTCGCCGAGGCCCGCGAGCTGCTCGGACTCGACGCGGCGGCCTGATCGTGGGCTCCGCCCCGGCCCCCGAGCGGACGGAGCACCGGGCCCGGGTCGTCTGGGAAGGGACCGGGAACGACCTCCGGGCCCATCGGGTCGAGCTCGCGGCTGAGACGATCCTCGGCTCGACCATGCCGGCGAACGGGGGCGACCCTCGCCGCGCCGATCCCGAGCAGCTCTTCGTCGGCGCGCTGTCGGCCTGCCACATGCTCTGGTTCATCGCTCTCGCCCGCGGTCGCCACCTGCGGATCAGCTCCTACAGCGACGAGGCCACCGGGACGCTCGAGGGCGGCCGGGTCACGAAGGTCGTCCTCGCTCCGGAGGTCGGCTTCGACACCGAGCCGGGGCCTGAGGTGCTCTCCGAGCTCCACCACGAGGCGCACGAGCGCTGTTACCTGGCTGCATCGGTCAACTTCCCGGTCGAGGTCGTGGCATGAGCGCGGCGGCCGGCGCCGGCGAGCCGACCCTGAAGATCAGCGAGCTCGCGGAGGGCGCCGGCGTTCCGGTTGCCACGGTCCGCCACTACCTGCGCGAGGGCCTCCTGCCCGAGGGCAGGAAGACCAGTCGGAACATGGCCTACTACCCGGCCGAGTTGGTCGACCGGATCCGGCTCATCAAGCTGCTTCAGGAGGAGCGCTTCATGCCGCTGAAGGTGATCCGGGAGCTGCTCGACCGCGAGGGGGGAGACCCCGAGGCGGTGCGGGCGCTGCTCGCGGAGTCCGACCGTGGCATCGAGCTCGCGCTCGCCGGCGAGCGCGAACGGACGTCCGCGGCCGCGGTCAGCGAGCGCTTCGACGTACCGTTGGAGGTACTCGATCGGCTCGCGGAGGTCGGCATCCTCAGCCCCGCCGCCGACGGTTACCTGCCGTCGGACGTCCGGATCGTCGAGGCGATCGCCCGGTTCCGGGCGGGCGGCTACGACGAGCGGATCGGGTTCACCATCTACGACGCGGCCCGGTTCCTCGAGCCGCTGCGGGCGCTCGCCCGGCGCGAGGTCGAGCTGCTCTCGGAGAAGCTCGTCGGGCGCTTCGAGCCCGATCGCGCCGCCGAGTTGATCGAGGCGGGCATCGACCCGCTCGCGGACCTGATCGCGGCGATGAACGCGAAGCTGATCACCGTCGAGATCGAGGCGCACCGGGCCGGGGCGCCGTGATCACGCGCCCGGTCGCGCTGACCGCGCTCGGCGCCGCCGCGCTGACCGCGCTCGGCGCCGCCGGGGTCGCGACGGGGAGCGGCAGGCGCCTCGGCTTCGACACCGTCGACCCGTGGCTGGTCGTCTTCGCGCTCGGGTTGGCGGTCCTGTTCGCCGCCGCCGCCTTCGGCTTTCACGACGTCGCCTCGCGGCGGACCGACGACCCGGAGAATCGCTGGGAGCGGGCGCTGGGGATGTGGGGCGCGCTGACCGCCGCAGCGGCGGCCGGTTTCGTCCTGCTCGGCCTCGCTTCCGGCTTCGACGCCGCCACCGCGGCTGGAGCGATCGCGATCACCGGCCTCTTCGAGTGCGTGCTGATCCTCGGCGCTCTGATCGCGCTGGTGCTGGGCACCTAGCCCCCTCGAGCAGGGTGGGCGAAGTCCCCGGCATCGGCTAGATTGACTTGTCAATCAACCGTCCGCCCTGCATATTGAAGGTCGGTGGGCAAGCCGATGCGAGCAGCAGCGATACAGATGAACTCGGGCGCCGAGGTCGACCGCAACCTCGTGGTCGCCGAGCGGCTGGTCCGCGCGGCCGCGGCGGCCGGCGCCGAACTCGCGGTCCTGCCGGAGAAGTGGAGTGCCCTCGCCTCGGGCGAGGTGCTCGCGGGCATCGCCGAGCCGATCGAGGGCCCGGTGGTCGATGCCGTCCGCGGCTGGGCGCGCGAGCTCGGAATCGCGATCGTCGCCGGCAGCATCGGCGAGCGGGTCGGCGAGGACGAGCGGATCGCCAACACCTCGCTGCTGATCGATGCCGACGGCGAGGTCGCCGCCTCCTACCGCAAGATCCACATGTTCGACGTCGAGGCCGGTGGCGTCACCTATCGGGAGTCCGTCCACGAGCAGCCCGGTGAGGAGGTCGTCCTCGCCACCGCCGGCGAGCTCGAGATCGGGATGAGCATCTGCTACGACCTCCGGTTTCCGGAGCTCTACCGGATCCTCGCGCTGCGCGGGGCCACCGTCGTGACCGTCCCCTCCGCGTTCACCGCGGCGACCGGACGCGACCACTGGGAGGTGCTGCTGCGGGCCCGCGCGATCGAGAACCAGCTCTTCGTGATCGCCGCCAACCAGTTCGGGACCGCAGCTCCCGAGTACAGCTCCTGGGGCCACTCGATGATCGTCGACCCCTGGGGACGGATCCTCGACTCCCTCGCCGAGGGCGAGGGCCACGCGATCGCCGATCTCGACCTGATCGGGCTCGACGACGTTCGCGAGCGCCTGCCCGCGCTCGCGAGCCGTCGCCCGCGGGCTTACGAGTGGCCGGTTGAGGTGGGCGATCGTGCCTGAGCAGGTCAAGGCGACGCCCGTCGACAAGCGCCGCGCGATCCTCGACGCGGCGATCCGCGTCTTCGCCCGCCAGGGTTATCACTCGACCCGGGTAGCCGACATCGCCGACGAGGCGGGGGTGGCCTACGGGCTCGTCTACCACTACTTCCGCTCCAAGGAGGCGGTGATGACGGAGCTCTTCACCGAGCGCTGGTCGCTGCTCCTCGACGCCTCCGACTCGCTCTACGAGCAGGAGATACCCGCCCGCGAGAAGCTCGCAGGCATCGCCCGGTTCATCATCGATTCCTACCGTCACGATCCGGAGCTGATGAAGGTGATCATCATCGAGGTGACCCGGGCCGCGAACTCCTTCGGAGCGACCCACCTGCCGGAGATCCGGCGTGCCTATGACGTCGTCTCGCGGATCGTCGCCGACGGCCAGCGCGAGGGCCTGTACCGCGAGGAGATCGACCCGGACTTCGTCGGGATGTGGTTCTACGGCGCGATCGAGCAGCTGCTGTCGGGCTGGGTCTTCGGATTGATCCCGGCCACCGACGAGGAGTTCGAGCGGGCCGGGGAGATGGTCGTGGAAACGCTCTGTTGCGGCCTCGAGCGACGCGACGGGGCCTGAGCCGTCCCGATAAGGTCGCCGCTCCGGTTTCGACCAGACCCCCGAGGGCAGAAGGACACGCATGGACAATGAGATAACCAAGCGACTCGTCTGGTCCGGGCTGCTGGCCGCCTTCGGTGCGGTTGCAAGCATCGCCGCAGCCCGGGTCGCCGGGATCGTCTACCGGCGGATCTTCGACGAGGATCCGCCCGACTGATCCATGGCCGACGAGCCGACAGAGCAGGGCGCACCGGCGCCTCCCCCGCAGCCGCCGGCCCCGCCGGACGAGGCTCGCTCGGTCGGCGAGCTGATCTTCGACGTCTCCGAGCGCGTCACGATCCTCGTTCGCGAGGAGATCGAGCTCGCGAAGGCGGAGATCGCCGAGAAGCTGACGACCCTGGGCCGCGGCGCCGGGATCGCAGCGGCTGCCGGCGTCTTCGTGATCGGAGCGCTGATCATGTTGATGTTCGCCTTCGCCTGGCTGATCAACGATCTCCTCGGCGTCGAGTCGGCGGTCTGGGCCGGTTTCGCGATCGAAGCGCTGCTGCTGGTCATCCTCGCCGCGGTCGCAGGCCTCATCGCCAAGAAGCTGTTCGGCGAGGTCGAGTCGCCGACCCCCGACATGGCCATCGAGGAGCTCAAGGAGACCAAGGAGACATTGGGGAAGACATCGTGACCGAGAGCGGCACCGGCAAGACCGGATCCAACGGCTCCGCCACCGGCGCACCGCGCCCGGGGGCTCCGGGCCGTAGCTCGGCGGAGATCCGCCGCGACATCGACCTTCAGCAGGCCCAGCTCGCGAACTCGGTCGTCGCCTTGCGAACCAAGGTCAACGAGCTCACCGACTGGCGCTCGCAGCTCAGCGAGCATCGCGAGCAGCTGATCAAGGGCGCTGCCGTCGCCGGCTTCGTCGTCGGCACCGTGGTCGCTTTCCGCGCCTTCCGGCGGAGATAGCCCCGGCGCTCTGTGGAGCGCCGGAATCGGTGCGCCGCCTACTGGTCGGCGAGAAACTCCGGCGGTAGGCCGCCTACTCCCAGCAGGCCGGGGCCAGTGTGGGCGCCGATCACCGGGCCGATCTCGGAGATGAAGACCGGCTCGGAGCCCATCACCTCGCGGCAGCGCTCGACCAGCCGCTGGGCGTTCTCGGGGTCCCGGATGTGCTGGACGACCCAGACGTCGCGACCGGAGTCGTGCAGCTCCTGGGCGTACCGGACGAGCCGCTCGAAGACCCGGCGGCGGGTGCGGACCCGTTCAATCGGGGTGATCTCGTCCTCGAGCGTGAGGATCGGCTTGATCTGGAGGGCGGAGCCCATCCATGCGCGGGCGGCGCCGATCCGGCCGCCCTTGCGGAGGTACTCGAGCGTGTCGATCGCGAACCACATCCGGAGCTGCTCGCGGGCGGCGCCGACGCGCTCGACGACGGCCTCCGGCGTCGCGCCGCCGGAGGCGGCCGCGGCCGCGGCGAGGACCATCATCCCCATTCCGCCGCAGGCGGTCCGGCTGTCGATCACGTGAATCCGCTCGCCGCCGCGTCCCTCGTCGATCAGTCGCTGCCGCGACTGCAGGGCCGACTCGTAGGTGCCGGAGATCCCCGCCGCCAGGTGGATCGAGACGATCGACTTGCCGGCGTCCAGCAACGGCCCGTAGACCTCGACGAAGTCGCCGATCGACGGCTGCGAGGTCGTCGCGCCCTCGTCGCTCGCCCGGAGGCGTTCGAAGAACGCCGCGTAGTCGCCGATCTCGCGTTCGCGGCGCTGATCGCCGGCGACGGAGACGTAGAGGCTGACGATCTCCGCGCCGCGGTCCTCGATCAGCGAGTCGGGGAGGTAGGACGTGGAGTCGCAGACGATCGCGATATCCCCTGTGCGACTCACCGCGTCCGTTGTATCACTCCGCCCCGGCCGCCGGTGCGCGCCTCACTACCATCCGGCCCGATGACCACGACCCTCGTCACCGGCGCGACCGGGCTGCTCGGCTCCCATCTCGTCCGGGCGCTCTCCGATCGCGGCGACGAGCTCCGGCTGCTGATCCGGCGGGAGTCCGACACGTCGGCGCTCGAGGGCGTCGAGTACGAGCGGATCACCGGTGACATCACCGATCGCCGCGCGGTCCGCCGCGCGGTCGAAGGGGTCGACCGCGTCTTCCATCTCGCCGCCAAGAGCTCGATGGAGACGGCCGACGCCGATCGCACCTTCGCGGTCAACGTCGGCGGCACGCGGCTGATCGCCGACGAGTCGCTCGCCGCCGGTGTCGGGCGGTTCGTCCACACCTCCTCGGTCGCCGCGATCGGGCCGGCGTCGCCCGGCGGCCGCGCCGACGAGTCCCAGGCGTTCACGATCGGCCACCTCGGCATCGCCTACGCGAACTCCAAGCACGAGGCGGAGGGAGAGGTCCTTCGCGCCGCCGCCCATGGTCTCGACGCGGTGATCGTCAATCCGACCTTCACGCTCGGGCCGTCGATCGGGAACGTGACGTCGATGTCGATCGAGGTCGTCCGCAGGTTCCTGCAGCGGCGGATCCCCGCCTACGTGGACGGCGGCCTCAACGTCGTCGACGTCCGCGACGTCGCCGCCGGCGAGCTGCTGGCCGAGGAGAAGGGGCGGACCGGCGAGCGCTACATCCTCGGCGGCCGCAACTTCACGATCCAGCGCCTCTTCGCCGACCTCTCGCGGATCAGCGGGGTCCCGGCGCCGACCTTGCGACTGCCGCCCCAGCTCGCGCTCGGCGGGGCCCAGCTCTCCGAGCGGTTCGGCCTCGGCCTCGGATTCAGCGTCGAGCAGACCCGCAGCGCCGCCCTCTGGTGGACCTACTCGCCGGCGAAGGCGAAGCGCGAGCTCGGGTTCACCCACCGCCCTCACGAGGAGACGCTCGAGGCGACGCTCGAGCTGACGAAGGCGCAGCTCGGGGATCGGGTCGGAGCCGACCCGGGTCCCGCCGGGCTCGCCCTGGAACTGGCCGGTCGCGCGGGCCGGATCGCGTCCCGGCTCGTGCCGCGATGAGCGACCGGCCCGGCGATCGCCCCGAGGTCGTCCTCTACCGCTGCCCGACCCCGACCGACCTGCTCTGCCCCTGCGGCGCGGTCGCCCGGCGGCTCCGCCGCCTCGGCGTGGAACACCGGACCGAGCGCGTGCCCTACCGGCGCCGCGACCGCCCCGAGATCGAGGCCCTGACCGGGCAGCGCCGGGTGCCGCTGCTGATCGACGGCGACGAGATCATCCACGACTCGAAGCGGATCCGCGAGTACCTCGACTGGCGCTACGGCGAGGTGGGAGAGTCGGCCACCGGCGAAACCGGTTGACGATGTCCGACCCTGCTATACAATCTGAAGCCATGGATACGCCCGAATCAGCCATCAAGATCACCGACGTCGCCGCAGGCAAGCTCACGGAGCTGCTCGCCTCCCAGGAGGAGGCCGACCAGGTGCTTCGGGTCGCCGTCCGCGGCGGCGGCTGCTCCGGCTTCCAGTACGCGCTCGCGCTCGACAAGCGCAAGGACGACGACCACGTGTTCGAGCACAACGGCGTCGCGGTGGTCGTCGACAAGGTTTCGATGCAGTTCGTGTTCGGCTCCGAGGTGGACTACGTGGAGGGCCTGCAGGGCGCCGGGTTTGCGGTCAACAACCCGAACGTCGTCGCCGCCTGCGGCTGCGGCTCCTCGTTCCAGGTCCGCGAGGACGCTGACGAGCACGCTCCCGCAACCGCCTAGCCCCTCCGCGAGGGGGCTGGGCATCAGCTTCAAACAGGAAGGGACGAGAAATGGCCGCCAATCCGGAGCTTCGCGCACAACTCGAAGGTGCGATCAGCGACAACAAGGTGCTGCTGCTGATGAAGGGCACCCCCGAGGCGCCGCGCTGCGGCTTCTCGATGCGCGCCGTCGGCATCCTCGAGCAGATGGGGACCGAGTACGGCGCCATCGACGTCCTTCCGGTCCTTCAGCCGCTCCGCGAGGTCACGACCGAGATCGCCGACTGGCAGACCTTCCCCCAGCTCTACGTCGACGGTGAGCTCCTGGGCGGTGCCGACCTGATGGAGGAGATGCTCGAGTCCGGCGAGCTCGCCGAGGCCCTCGGCGTCCCCCAGCCGCAGGCCGCGCCCGAGGCCGCCGACGCCCCGGACGAGGGTGGGCCCTACAGGAGCCCGCCCATGCAGATCGAAACCTGACGGGCCGGGGAGGGCGCTGCCGGCGTCCTCGTCGGCTTTCCGGATCCCGTGGGCCGAATTCCTCTCCCCATGAGTGATTTTCGGCCCACGGCCCTCCGCCTCGGTGAGACCAGCCGGCGGGAGGCCTCGGTTCCCAGCTCTGGTCAGGCTTCGACGGCGGTGGCGAAAACCGGTGAGGGGCGCCCGAACAGGTAGCCCTGCGCGCAGGTGACACCGATCTCGCGGAGTGGCTCGACGAGCGCCGGGTTGTCGACGCCCTCGGCGACGGTCCGCATGTTCAGGCCGGTCGCGATGTCGACCAGCGACTCGACGATCTTGCGGTCGGCGGCCGACTCGAGGACGCCGTGGACGAACTGCATGTCGATCTTGAGCTCGGTGAAAGGGAGGTGCCGGAGGTAGGTGAGTGACCCGAAGCCGGTGCCGACGTCGTCGAGCGACAGCCCGCAGCCGAGCGCCACGACCCGGTCGGTGAAGTCCCGCAGCGATTCGATCGCCGGCGTCGCCGCCGTCTCGGTGATCTCGAACGTGAGCAGCGAGGGGTCGGCGCCGCTTTCGGCGAGCGACTCGGCGACCATCTCGGTCAGGGTCCGATCGCTGATCGTCGCCGCCGAGATGTTGGCGCTGACGCGCCGGCCCGAGGCGATCAGCTCGAGCGCCCGTCCGACGACCCAGCGGTCGAGGTTGCGGACGAGCCCGAAGCGCTCCGCCGTCGGGACGAACTCGCCGGCCGGGATCGGGCGGCCGCTGACGGGGTCGAGCATCCGGACCAGCAACTCCTCGGCGGAGGCCAGCCCCGAAGCCATGTCGATGATCGGCTGCGAGTAGAGGACGAGCTTTCCCTCCTCGACGGTCTGGCGGACGTGACCGACCCACTCCAGCCGGCTGCGATCCTCGCCGGAGAAGACCACCGCGCGGTCGCGACCGGCCTCCTTGGCCTGATGGACCGCAATGTCTGCAGCGGTGATCAGGTCGGTGGCGCTGACGCCCATCTCGCGCTCGACCAGGGCGACGCCCGCGCTCGCGGTCAGTTCGGCTGCACCGGTCCGTGCCCGGATCATCGCCAGCAGGCTGCCGGCACGCTCGCGGGCCTGGGCCTCGCCGACTCCGGGGATGAGCAGGCAGAACTCGTCGCTGTCGAGGCGCGAGAGCAGGTGACCGTTGCCCATCTCCTCGGCGAGCATCTTCGCGATGTCGGCGACGACTCGGTCACCGGTGCTGCGCCCGAGGGTGTCGTTGACCCGCTTGAGGTGATCGAGGTCGAGGATCACGATTGCGCCGCGCTCACCCGGCAGCAGCTTCGAGCCGAGCGCCCGGTTGACCGCCGACTCGAAGCTGCGGCGATTCATCAGCCCGGTCAGCTCGTCGTGCTCGGCGAGGTAGCGCAGCTTGTCCTCGGCGGCCTTCTGCTCGCTGATGTCGGTGATCAGACCCTCGACGACCATCACGCCGTTCTCGTTGACGGTGCCGACCGACGCCCGGTCGCGAACCCAGATCATCTCACCGTCACGCTTGCGGATCCGGTAGGCGATGTCGAGGGCCGTGCCCTCGGCGGCGCACTCGTTCTCGGCCTCGTGGACCCAGTCGAGGTCATCAGGATGCACCGCCCGATCCCAGAGGTCGGGATCCGCCATCACCTCCTCGGCCGTGTATCCGGTGATCTCCTCGACCTGCGGCGAAATGAAGTACCACTCACCCGCGGCACCGAGTCCGGCGCGATAGGTGATCGACGGGAGGCGCTCGATCAGCGTCCTGATCTGCTTCTCGGCGTCGGCGAGCGACTCGGTCGCGATCGCGCGCTCGATTGCGGCGCCGAGAGTCTGTGCAAGCGACACGAACAGGCTGATGTCGGTGAGCTCGAAGCGGCGAACGGTCTCCGAGGCGGCGATGAGCGAGCCGAACCCGCCCGAGGTGCCCGGGATCCGGATCGAGATCGAGCTCTGGGTCGGCGCCGCCTCCTCCGGCGCGACCGCACTGAACCGTCCCTCTCGCCGGAAGTCCTCGACGACGATCGCGCCCTGGCCGCGGAGCAGCGTGTAGCCGGGCTGGGTCGAGGTGACGAGCGGAACGACCGTTCCCGCCGCCTCTTCGGGCCAACCGGAGCTGGCGCGGAGGCTCATCGCGTCGGCATCGTCGTCGCGGCGCCAGACTTCGCAGCGATCGACGCCGAGCTCGTCGACGACGAGCACGACGGCGCGCTGGAGCAGCTGATCCATGTCCATCCCCTCGAGCGCGGATTGACCGAGGTCGAGCGCGGCCGAGCGCCGGCGGGCGTCGGCGTGCAGCTCCCGCTCCCGCTCGCTGCGCTCGCTCGCGTCATGGAGGTAGACGGCGAGCCAGCGGGCGCCTTCGAACTCGACGGGCTTGGTGGCGATGTCGACCGGGATCTCGCCGCCGTCGGCCCGGCGTGCCCCGAGCTCGATCCGTCGCTGGTCGGTGCCTTCGTCGGGCTCGTCGACCTCACGGAGGAGCACGGCTCGGACCGAGGTCTGGAGGTGTTCGGGGAAGATCAGGCCCGCGAGGTCCTGGCCGAGCGCCCGTGAGCGCTCGAGCCCGAACTGCGACTCCGCTGCGGCGTTCCAGTAGACGACCTCGCCGGAGCCGTCGACGATCGCCACTCCGGTGGGCGAGCCCTCGAGCAGCGCGACCGCCGCGTCACCGAGACGGGAGGGCGCCTCGCCCTCGCCGGCGGAGCGGGCATCGGCCAGCCGCAGGAACCTGTCCCCCCTCCGTGCACGCTGCTCTTCGGAAGCCATCCGCCTCACTCCATGGTCGCGACCGGCGCCCCATCGGGCACCCAGGTCGCTATCGACAAGACGGAAGTTTTTCCTTAGTCGCCGGGAGGCTTCGTGCTGATCGAGAGCGCGTGGATCGTGCCGTCGTCCATCCGCGGCTTGACCGCCGCCCGGACGAGCCGGTGCTGGTCGATCCGCGAGCGGCCCGCGAACTGTGGAGCGACGACGATCGCCCGCAGGTGGTCGCCACCGCCCTCATCGAGGACGCTGACCTCGGATCCGGGCAGGGCCTCGGCGATCATCCGCTCGAGCTCGGCGATGTCAGCCGCCATCGCGGACCTTCCTCGCAGCCGCGAGCATCTCCTCGAGCGCCGTCAGCTTGATCCGCGGCCGGCCGGCGCCGGCGCCGCGTTCCTGCTCGAGGGCGTCGATGGCCCGCCAGCCGTCGAACTCGATGAAGTGGATGCCGCGCGCGGTCAGCAGCTTCGGCAGAGCTTCGCGATCGACCTCTTCGCGCGCGGGAAGCGAACCCGCGGCGGCGTCGCCGAGCAGGGTCTCGATCGTCTCCTGGGCGTCCTTCTTGTTGGTTCCGATTACCCCGGTCGGACCGCGCTTGATCCAGCCGACCACGTAGTGGCCGGGGTGGGGCGCGCCGTCGTCGCCGACGACCCGGCCGCGCTCGTTCGGGATCACGCCCGCCTGGGCGTCGTAGGGGACGCCGTCGATCGCCGTGCCGAGGTAGCCGATCGATCGCAGGACCATCCCGCACTCGATCGTCTCGGTCTCCGCGGTCGTCACCGGCCGAACCGTGCCGCTCTCGTCGACCGTGAGCTCGTTGACGCCGACGACGATTCGCTCGACCCGGCCGTCGCCCTGGATCTCCAGCGGGGTCCGGAGGAATCGAAGCTCGACCCGCTTCGGCTTTCCCGCCGGCTCGCGGTGCGCGAACTCGGTGAAGGTCTCGAGGTTCTTGCGGTTGGTGGCGTCGGCGGCATCGGACTCGAGGAAGGCGGCGCTCGCCTCGTCGGGCTCGACCGCGCGGGGGTCGATGATCACGTCGGCGTCGGTGAGCTCGCCGAGCTCGCGGACCTCGGGATTGGTGAACGCCGCCTGGGCGGGGCCGCGGCGCCCGAGCACGACGACTTCGCTCACGTTGGAGTCGGCGAGCGCTTCGATCGCGTAATGGGCGGTGTCGGTGATCTCGAGCTCGGCCCGCGGGAGGACGAGCATCCGGGCGACGTCGGCGGCCACGTTGCCGTTGCCGATCACGACGACCCGCTCGCAGGCGAGGTTGAACTCACGGTCGGCGAAGTCAGGATGGCCGTTGTACCAGGCGACGAACTCGGTGGCCGCGTGTGAGCCCGGGAGCTCCTCGCCGGGGATCCCGAGCCGCCGGTCCGCGCCGGCTCCGTAGGCCCAGACGACCGCGTCGTAGAGCTCGGCGAGCTCGTCGGCCTCGATGTCGCGGCCGATCATTACGTGCCCGAAGAACCGATAGGCCTCGTGGCCGGCGGTCTTCTCGTAGCGCTTGATGACGTTCTTGATCTTCGGATGGTCGGGGGCGACGCCGGCGCGGACGAGGCCGAACGGCGTCGGCAGGCGGTCGATCATGTCGACTTCGATGTCGATCTCCGGATGGGCGAGCAGGGCCTCCGCGGCGTAGAAGCCGGCTGGTCCGGAGCCGACGATGGCCGCCCGCAGGGGCCTGCTCGCTTCGCCGGGGGTGCTCATCGTGGCTTCGCGGGGTCAGGCGCCGGCGGGCTCGAGCCGGGACGTCGCGGCACCGTCGAGGGCGTCGAGAGCCTGGCCGACCGACATCGAAACGCAGGAGAAGATCGGGGTGTCGCGGAGCGTCCAAGCGCTTGCCTCGCTCGGGCGCAGCTCCTGGACGAGGTCCAGGAAGTCGCCGGGGTCGTCGCACTCGAACGAGACGACGAACTCCTGGTCGTCGATCCCGAATGAGTAGGCGGTGTTGATCGTGATCTGCGGGTACTTGCGACCCGTTTCGATGTGCCCGGTCATGATCCGGCGGCGCTCCTCCGCCGGCAGGCTGAACCACTCCCGCTTCTTCTCCATCGGGTAGATGAAGGCGTAGCGGCGGCGGGATGTCAGCAGCTCCTGCCGCGACTGCGCGTCGGAGTACGGGGAGGGCTTCGTCATCGCGAGGTAGGAGTAGGGGATCGACGCCCACTTGACGAGGCCGCTCTGGGCGAGGACGACGTGGAACCGGTGGATGTCCTCGAGATGCGGGCTCTGGCTGACGATCAGCAGGTCGGTGTCGCCGCGGGTGCCGACCGTCGAGTAGGCGCGCAGGGGGCGGTCGAGCGCGTAGTCCTCGCAGGCGGCGAGCATCTCGCGTTTATCCTGAGCCCTCTGCTCGCCCTCGCGCCGTTGCCAGGCCGGGTCGATCTTGAGGAACGTGAACTTGATGAACGTCCGCTCGGCCATGGTCGCGATGCTAGCGCTCGCCCTTCTCGGGGTCATTCCCGGCACCGCCCACGCAGCCGCCGGCGAGCCGCGGATAACCATCGCGATGCTGCCGCCCGGGACCGGCGTCGGCGCGATCGAACGCGCGGTGCCGGGGATCGCGCCCGGCGTCATGAGCGCCGGGCTCGGCCGCGTGCCGGCGGCCCAGACCTACCTCGACATCGGGCAGGGCAACAGGATCTTCAGCTCGCTCTACCCGGATCCGATCCCGTCGCTCTACGTGACCGGGGGCCGCGTCCCTCCCGATCGCTGGGCCGCGGTCGTGGCCCGGGCCGACGAGGCGCCGGCCGACATCGAGCCGGGGCTGCTCGCGGCGACCTTGAAGGGCGCCGGCGTCGAGATCGCCGCCCGGCCGCTCGCCGGCTCCTCGGCGTTGATCGCGGCCGACCGCGGGGGGCGGATCGATCGGACCGGGACCTGCGAGCCCGACGGCTGTCAGGGCGTCACCGTGATGAGCGCCGGAGTCGCCGATCTTCGCGGGCTCGCGGACCGGATCCGCCCGGACTCCGGCGACCTGCTGATCGCAATCGAACGCCCGCCGCCGGAGCGCGACCTGCTCGCGATCGGCATCGCCGGGGCGGGATTCGACGGCCACCGGCTCACGTCCGACTCGACCCGGATGGACGGGTACGTGCTGGCGACCGACCTGCTGCCGACCCTGCTCGGCGCCTATGGAATCGCGGTCCCCGAGGGGGTCGACGGGCAGCCGATCGCCGCCACGGGCGCGGCGGCGGACGTCGCCGCGGTCGCGGGGCTCGAGGCACGGCTCGGCGAGATCTCGAGCCGCCGCTGGGAGGTGCTCGCCGTGAACCTCCTGATCTGGCTGGCGGCGGGCATCGCCGTCGCGCTCTGGCGCCGCGAGCTGGCGGGTGTGCTGCTCGCGACGCTCGCGACGGCGATGGCGCTCGTTCCCGCGATCCTGCTCCTCGGGGCGGCGCTGGAGCCGAGCGAGCCGGTCGAGCGGCTGATGGTCGGAGCCGGTGCGCCGGCGCTGGCGGCGGGAGTGATCCTCGCGATGCGCGCGTGGCTCGGCCGGCGGGCGCCCTACGGCGCGTTCGCGCTGGCAGCCGCCGTCTCGATCGGGGCGACGGCCGTCGATGTCGTCGTCGGCTCGCCGCTGACGGCGCTCTCCCTGCTCGGCCCCAACCCCGGCCTCGGCGTCCGCTTCTTCGGCATCGGCAACGAGCTCGAAGCAGCGCTCGGAGCGCTGCTGCTGTTGGCGGTCGGGTCGGCCGTGACCGCAGCCGCCCCGGCCGACCCGCGCCGATCGGTGGCGCTCGCCGCGACGCTCGCGACCGTCGTCGGCGTCCTCGTCTTCGCCCCGGGTCGGTTCGGCGCCGACGTCGGTGCCGCCATAACGTTCCCCGCGGGGGCCGCGGTGACGGTCGTCGTCGCGCTACGGCTCGGGCTTCGCAAGGCCGTGATCGTGATCGCCGCCCCGGTGGTCGCGCTCGCCGGTCTCGTCGCCGTCGACCTGCTGATCCCCGGCGACTCCCACCTGACCCGGTCGGTCCTCTCGGCCGGAGGGCTCGGCGAGCTCGGCGACGTCTTCGATCGGCGGATCACGCTCGCCGCGCGGAGCTTTCCCCGCTACATCCACTCACCCTTCTTCATCGCGGCGCTGCTCGGCATCGCAGCGGCCGTCGTCTTCCGCCGCCAGGTGATCTCGTGGTTCGCCGGCAGGCCGGCGGCCCTGGCCGGAGCGGCGGGCGCGGCGGCGGCGACGATCGTCGGCACGCTGGCCAACGACTCCGCAGCGCTGCTGTTGATGGTCGGCACCGGCTACGTCGCCGCGTACTGCGGCTTGGCCTGGGGATGCCGATCGCCGGCAGGCGGCCGGGACAACGGCTAAGCTCATCCGGACACGATGCGAATAGCCCTCGTCACTCCCTACTCGTGGACGTACGAGGGGGGCGTCAACCGGCACACCCAGGCACTGGCCGAGCATCTGATCGGGAGGGGAAACGAAGTCCGGGTCCTCTCGCCTTGGGACCCGCCGGACCGCCTCAGCCTTACGCTCCACCGCGGCGCCGCTCCGCGCATCCGGCCGATGCCGGATTATCTGACGTCGCTCGGGCGCACCGTCGGGTTCGGCGCCAACGGCGCCGTCTCGAACCTCTCCGTCTTCCCCGACGCGATCGCGAAGCTTCGCCGAGAGCTGCGCGACGGTGCCTTCGACGTCGTCCACGTCCAGGAGCCGCCGGCGCCGACCCTCGGTTGGGACGCCAGCGGCTTCGCGGGCGCTCCGGTCGTCGGCACCTTCCACGCCTACGCGCCCAAGTTCCTGCCCCAGCAGATCGCGATCGGCCTCGGCGCCCGCCGGAGGTTCAACCAGCTCAGCGCCCGCATCGCCGTCTCCGAGGCGGCGGAGTGGACGGGCCGGCGCTGGTACGGGGGCAACTACGAGATCATTCCCAACGGCGTCGACGTCGGCCTGCCGGTGCAGTCGGAGTCGGCCGCCGGACCCGATTCGGATGAGCTTCGCCTCCTCTTCGTCGGCCGCGCCGAGGAGCGCAAGGGCCTGCCGGTGCTGCTCCGTGCCTTCGAGGCGCTCGTCGAGCACATCCCGTCGCGGCTGATCGTCGTCGGGACCGCGCCGGAGGACATCGTTCGCAACCTCGCCGACCCCGATGCGATCGAGCACATCGACGCTCTCGGCGCCGTCTCACGCGAACGACTCTGGTCCGAGCTCGCCGGCGCCGACGTTCTCTGCGCGCCGTCGCTGTCCGGAGAGAGCTTCGGGATGGTCCTGACCGAGGCGTTCGCGGCCGGGACCCCGGTCGTGGCATCGGAGATCGCCGGCTACTCCGACGTCGTCGAGAACGGCGTCGACGGCGTCCTGATCCCGCCAGGCGACCCGCAGCGGCTCGCCGAGGAGCTGCTGAAGCTGCACGTCGAGCCGCACCGCCGCGCCGAGATGGGGGCCGCGGCGCGCGAGAGCGCCGAGCGGTTCGCCTGGCCGCGGATCGCGGCCCGCGTCGAGCGGGTCTACGAGCGGGCGCTCGCCGTTCCCCGCCCGGCCGACCGGATGACCAGGATCGCCCAGCGGTACGGGTTCGCTCCCGCCGACGGCCTGCCGCGCGCTCCGGCGGCGCGGATTCCGTCGCCGGAGCCGATCCCGGTCGACACCACATCGCGCCGTCGCCGGATCGCCCGCCGGATCGGGCTCGGCGCCGGCGTCGCCGTCGGCTTCGGGCTGACCCTTCTCGCCGCTCGCCGGATCGGATTCGACTCGGTGGTCGAGAGCGCCGTCCGCTCCGACTACGCATGGGTCGCGGTCGCGACGGCCTTCATGTGCCTGTCGATGTTCTTCCGCGCCGGCGCTTGGTTTCAGACGGCCCGCTCGGCGATGCCCGCCGCGGTGCTTCGCCGCCGGGACTTCACCTCGGCGACGATGATCGGGGTGCTGATGTCGGCGACCCTGCCCGCGCGACTCGGCGAGCCTGCCCGAGCGATGATCATCGCGCGGCGGATCGGTCGCTTCCGCGAGACGTTCCCGATCCTGCTCGGCACGCTCGTCAGCCAGACGGTGTTCAACATCCTCGCGCTGGTCCTGCTCGGTGCCATCATCGTCAGCTCGACGGACCTCTTTCACCGGACCTCCGAGCACCTCTTCCTGGTCAGCCTCGCGCCGGCGATGCTGCTGGTCGCCGTGGTCGCCGCCCCGGCGGTCGTCCGCCGCTCCGGCAGCGGCCGCATCGCCCGGCTCGCCGAGATGGCCCGCGACGCGCTCGTCCGGGTTCGCACCGGCCTCGCAGTCTTCCGCGACCCCCGGCGGGCTCCCGTGGCCGGCGCGCTGCAGCTGATCGCATGGGCCATCCAGGTCGCGGCCTGCTACGCCCTCGCCGTCGCGATGGGCCTCGACGGCGCGATGGGGATCGGCGGTGCCGCGGCGGTCCTCTTCGCGGTCAACGTCACCGCGGTCGTCCCCGCGACCCCTTCGAACATCGGCGTCTTCCAGCTCGCCGTCATCAGCGTGCTCACGACCGGCTACGGCGTCGGCGCAGCCGACGCGCTCGCCTACGGAGTCATCCTCCAGGCGGTCGAGATCGCGACGGCCGTCGGCCTCGGCGTCCCGGCGCTCGTCCGCGAGGGCATGAGCTGGTCCGACGTTCGGCTGCGCGCCCTCAGTGCCGCGCCGGTGCGGTTGCAGCCGCTCAGCAAGCCGGACGAGAGGATGCGCGCCTAGGCCCGCAGCCGGGCGTTCCGGCGCCGCTATTCTTGGTGCTCGCCCATCCAGAGCGGCTGAGGGACCCGGACCTCGGAAGCCGCCGCAACCGGCATCGCCTGAGGATCGGCGGGACACGGTGCGACAGCCGGGAACGATGGAGGTGACCTCCCGATGAGCCAACCGCAACGAGACATCCTCGCCGCCGCGCGTGAGCGGATCGTCGTCTTCGACGGCGGCATGGGCGCGACGCTCGAGCGCTTCGAGCTCTCCGGCGAGGACTACGGCGGCCTGCCCGGGAAGTGCCACGAGGCGCTCGTCCTCCATCGGCCCGACGTGATCGCCGGCGTCCACGAGGCGATGCTCGAGGCGGGCGCGGAGGTGATCGAGACCGATTCGTTCCAGGGCTCGCGGTTGAAGCTCGACGAGTGGGGCCTCGGCGAGCGCACGGTCGAGATCAATCGCGGCGCCGCTGAGATCGCCCGCGAGGCCGCCGGGCCCGAGCGCTTCGTGGCGGGCTCGATCGGCCCGACCGGCTTCCTCCCTGCGAGCGACGACCCGACGCTGGGCGACATCACGTTCGCCGAGCTCGCCGAGGTCTTCGACGAGCAGGCCGGCGCCCTGGTCGAGGGCGGCGCCGACCTGCTGATCATCGAAACGGCGCAGGACATCCTCGAGGTCCGAGCTGCGATCGCCGGGGCCCGGAGCGCGTTCGACCGCGTCGGCCGGGCGGTGCCGATCCAGGTCTCCGTCTCGTTGCTCCCCAACGGCGGCAAGATGCTCCTCGGCACCGACATCCAGGCGGTTCTGGCGATCGTCGAGGGGATGGGCGTCGACATCGTCGGGCTCAACTGCTCGACCGGCCCCGAGGACATGCGGGACGCGATCCGCTATCTCGGCGAGGCGTCACCCCTGCCGGTCCATTGCATCCCGAACGCCGGGCTGCCGATCCAGGGTCCCGACGGCGAGACGATCTTCCCCGAGACCCCGGAACAGATCGCGAAGGTGCTCGGCGAGTTCGTCGAGCGCCACGGCGTCGGCATCGTCGGCGGCTGCTGCGGCACCACGCCCGAGCACATCGCGGCGATCGCCGAACGCGTCCGCGGGCTGAAGCCCGCGCCGCGCCCGCAGCCCGGGCCGCCGCGGCTGGCGAGCATGATGACCGCCGTCGACCTCGTCCAGGAGCCGCGCCCGACCCTGGTCGGCGAGCGGGTCAACTCGCAGGGCTCCCGCAGGGCCAAGGAGCTGCTGCTCGCCGACGACTACGACGGGCTCGTCCAGGTCGCCGAGGACCAGGTAGAGGGCGGCGCCCACGTCCTCGACGTCTGCGTGGCTCTGACCGAGCGCCAGGACGAGGACGCGCAGATGGGGGAGACCGTGAGCCGGATCTCGCTCAGCCAGCCGGCGCCGATCCAGGTCGACTCGACCGAGCCCGAGGTGATCGAGGCGGCGCTCGAGCGGATCCCCGGGCGCGCCGTGGTCAACTCGGTCAACCTCGAGGCGGGACGCGACAAGCTCGACCGGATCGTGCCGATCGCGATCCGCCACGGGGCGGCACTGATCGCGCTGACGATCGATCCCGAGGGGATGGCGAAGACCGCCGACCGCAAGCTCGAAGTCGCCCGCGAGATCCACCGGCTCGCATGCACCGAGCACGGCCTCGATCCAGAGCTGCTGATCTTCGACGCGCTGACGTTCACGCTGACGACGGGCGACGAGGAGTGGCGGCCGTCGGCGGTCGAGACGATCGAGGGCATCCGCCGGATCAAGTCCGAGCTGCCCGGCGTGAAGACGTCGCTCGGGGTCTCGAACGTCTCGTTCGGCATCTCCCCGGGCGCCCGTGCCGTCCTCAACTCGGTCTTCCTCCATCACTGCGTCGAGGCCGGCCTCGACCTGGCGATGGTCAACCCGAACCACATCACGCCCTACGGCGAGATCCCCGAGGCCGAGCGCGAGCTCGCCGACGACCTGGTTCTCAACCGGCGCGAGGACGCGCTCGAGCACTTCATCGCTCACTTCGAGAGCAAGGGGCCGGAGGACGAGGCGGCGGAGGCGGGCGACCCGACCGAGGGCATGGAGCCCGAGGAGGCCCTGCACTTTCAGATCCTCCGCCGCAAGAAGGACGGCGTCGAGGAGTGGATCGACCGGTCGGTCGAGAAGATCGGCGCGGTACCGACCCTGAACACCGTGCTGCTGCCGGCGATGAAGGAAGTCGGCGACAAGTTCGGAGCCGGTGAGCTGATCCTGCCGTTCGTCCTCCAGTCGGCAGAGGTGATGAAGCGCGCCGTCGCCCAGCTCGAGCAGTATCTCGATCGGATCGAAGGCCACACGAAGGGCACGGTCGTGATCGCGACCGTGTTCGGCGACGTCCACGACATCGGCAAGTCGCTCGTGAACACGATCCTGACCAACAACGGCTACACGGTCGTGGACCTCGGCAAGCAGGTTCCGATCGAGCAGATCATCGACGCTGCCGTCGAAAACGAGGCCGACGCGATCGGGCTCTCGGCGCTGCTCGTATCGACCTCGAAGCAGATGCCCGCCTGCATCCAGGAGCTGCACGAGCGCGGGCTCGAGTTCCCGGTCCTGATCGGTGGCGCGGCGATCAACCGCGATTTCGGCCGGCGGGTGCTGTACCCGAACGGCCGCGAGTCCGACGACGTCTACGAGCCCGGAGTCTTCTACTGCAAGGACGCCTTCGCCGGGCTCGACACGGTCGACGCGCTGATCGACGACGAGGCGCGCGAGGCGCTCGTCGCGAAGATCCGCGACGAGGCCAAGCAGCTGCGCGAGAAGCCGGTCGTCGTCGACGACTCGCCGCCGCCGACGGACGACTCGGTCCGCTCGGCGGTCAGCACGACCGCGCCGATCCCCGAGATCGACGGCTACGGGGTTCGCGACGTCGTCGTCGACCTCGCCGAGGTCTTCCCCTACCTCGACCGGCACGTGCTGTTCAAGCTCCACTGGGGTGGACGCGGCGTCAAGGGCGAGGCCTGGCGCCGGATCGTCGAGGGCGACGGCACCGAGGAGGGGTTCAACGCCCGGCTCGAGCGGATGTGGGCCGAGCAGGACTATCTCGAGCCGAAGGCCCGGATCGGGTACTTCCCCTGCAACGCCGACGGCAACGAGCTGGTCGTCTTCGACCCCGAGGACCCCGATCGCGAGCTCGAGCGGCTCAGCTTCCCGCGGCAGCCCAGACACGACCGGATCTGCCTCGCAGACTTCTTCCGCCCGATCGATTCCGCCGAGCGCGACGTCGTGGCCCTCCAGGGCGTGACGGTGGGACCCGAGGTCACGCGGCGGATCGAGCAGCTCGAGCAGGACGGCGAGTTCGCCGAGCAGCTCTACGTCCACGGCCTCGGCGTCCAGTCGGCCGAAGGACTCGCCGAGTGGTTGCATGCGAAGGCTCGATCCGAGTTCGGGATCCCGGCCTCGCAGGGGCGACGTTACTCGTGGGGCTACCCCGCATGCCCCGACCAGGCCGAGCACGAGAAGGTCTGGCGCCTGCTCGGGCTCGAGGAGATCGGCATGAGGCTCTCGACCGGCTACGCGGTGGAGCCCGAGCAGTCGACGGTCGCGATCATCGCTCATCACCCGCAGGCGGTCTACTTCGGGATGAAGTCCGGCTTCGTCCCCGAGGAGCCGAAGCCGGACGAGCTGATCGCCGGCACCGACCGCGGAGGCGAGCTGCCGCCCGAGGAGGACCTCGGCGACGACGGCACGGTCGAGGCCGAGGTCGATGAGCCGGCGGCAGAGCCGGCGCGCGGCTCCTAGACCTCGGCGCCGCGCGGTCGCGCGGCCGTCGTCAGGGTGCGTACTCGAGGTTGTCCGGGAAGCCGAGCAGGAGCTCGGCGAGCAGATCGGGAACCTCGACCTGCGGGCAGTGGCCGCAGTCGGGGATCACCTCGATGTCGGAGTAGTCGACGGTCCGCAGGACCCGCTCGGCGCCGGTCGTGAAGACCATCCGGTCGCGCTCGCCCCAGATCAGCAGCAGCGGGCAGTCGATCCGGTCGAGCTCGAACGGATCATCGAGCTCGGGAAGGAGACGGCGGCCGATGTCGAGCACGCCCATGCTCCGGGCGAAGCTCGAGATGTGGCCGGTGAACGTCTCGACGACCCCGGCGTCCGCGCCACCGGGGTCGCCGAACGCGAGGGTCCGGTAGACGCGGCCGACGATCGGCTTGACGATCAGGTCGGGAACGGGGACGGGGGAGAGGCGAAGGATCCGGACGAGCCATTCGCCCTCGATCGCCGAGAACCAGGAGGCCATGTGGAGGCCGGCGGGAGCGATCGGGACGATCCCCGCCACCGGCAGGTCCCCGCGCTCGGCGGCCCGCAGCGACAGCGCGCCCCCCAGCGAGTTCCCGACGACGAAGACCTCGCTGCCGTGTTCGGCCGCGAGCTCGGAGACGGCTGCGGCGACCATCTGATCCCACTGCGGCATCAGCAGGCCGAGCGGGTCGAGCGGGTCGGCGGTGCCGAAGCCGCGGAGATCGAGCGCGGCGGCGGCGCGCCCGGCGGCTCCGAACCGGTCGAGCATCGCCCTCCAGGTGTCGGCGCTGTCGGCGTAGCCGTGGAGCAGCAGGAGCGGCGGTCCATCGCCGGGGACCGTCAGCATGCGCGTCTCGGCTCCAGCGAGTTCCCTCCGCTGTTCGGTTAGCCCCGGCGTCCGTTGGGTAGGTGTCATTCGACCTGAATTTCTAGCGAGTACCGCCGATGTGACCGCGGATTCGCCCGTAAGACCGAGGAGAACCACAAGTGTCAGAAGTTTCGCGAGGGATTCTCTCCGACGACAACAGCGAGGATCGCGAGAAGCTCGTCCGGATGCTCGAGAAGGCCTACTGGATGGAGATCGAGACGGTGATGAGCTACGTCGCCAACTCCGTCAATCCCGACGGCGTCCGCGCACAGGAGATCAAGCAGTCCCTGGCCGCCGACATCAGCGAGGAGCTCGGCCACGCCCAGCAGTTCGCGGCCCGGATCAAGGAGCTCTACGGCGTCGTCCCGGGCTCGCGGCAGTTCGCCGCTGAGCAGGACTACCTGCAGCCGCCGGGCCGGCAGACCGACATCCCGCACGTCATCCGCGGGGTG
Organism: uncultured Conexibacteraceae bacterium; assembly: GCA_963784885.1. GTDB lineage: Bacteria > Actinomycetota > Thermoleophilia > Solirubrobacterales > 70-9 > RHKX01. Next base: position 73,854 of record CAWATA010000006.1, on the reverse strand, counting down.
ATCACGGCCGAGGCCGGCGCGATCTCCTACTACAACGAGATCCGCGAGTTCGCGGCCGAGGTCGATCCCGTCACCGAGGACATGATGATCGCGATCCTGCGTGACGAGCAGGGACACATGCGCGAGTTCGAGGGCTTCCTCCGGGAGTACGAGGCCGAGGGGTTGGCCTGACGTCCCGGGATCACCGATCTCGGCGAACGCCGGATCCGTCCATTGGGTCGGGTTGTGTTCGTATGGCCACCAAACCCGCCCCGATGGCGGGTTTGGGGTCCGTGTGACGAAAATCACGCTGCAAATCGGCATTTAGATTGCAAATTTCCGGTTAGCATCCGCTAATGTGGTCAATCGAGATGGCAGCACACGCGACAGCAACCGAAGACGCCCGTACGGCATCGGTGAGCGCGCAGGTGCTGGAGCTTGCAGACGGCACCAGGCTGGTGCCGGAGGGTGAAGAGAAGCCGGCCCGCCTCGATGGCGACCGCGACCACGTCTTCACGCTCGCCGACGTGCGGCGCAAGGGCGCAGAGCCCTTCGCCGGATACGTTCGCCTCGGCTAGTTACCGGCCCGCGACGAGCTCGTAGACCTGCCCGCCGGTGAGGCTGGCGAAGTAGAGGTTCCCCCTCGCGTCCTCGCCGAACGTGGAGATCGCGTTGTAGTTCGGCAGTCCGACCGGCGCGTCGCCCCGCGCGCGCGGCTGCTCCGGGACCAGGCTGCGGATCTGACCGCGGCAGTAGTCGGCGTAGACGTAGCGCCCGCGGAGGGCCGGCACCTTCGGCCCCCGGTAGACGTAACCGCCGGTGATCGCGCAGTTTCCGTCCGTGTGGCCGAACTGAGCGATCGGCTCGGTCACCGGTCCGGCCGGGGCCGGACTGGCGTCGGGATCGTCGAACGGCCAGAAACCCTCGTAGGCGTCCCAGCCGAAGTTCGCGCCTCGCGCCGCCGCCGGGGTCAGCCAGTCGACCTCCTCCCAGCGGTTCTGGCCGACGTCACCGATGACCAGGTGGCCGCCGTCGCGGTCGAACGAGAACCGATAGGGATTGCGGAGCCCGTAGGAGTAGATCTCGTCGCGGCCGGGCGCGCCGATGAACGGGTTCGAGCCGGGGACCGTGTAGGGCCTCCCGTTGCTGCGCCGCGGGTCGATCCGCAGCAGCTTTCCGAGCAGGACGTCGAGGTTCTGCGCGTTCTCCGGCGGGTCTCCGGAGCCGCCGCCGTCGCCGGTCGCCAGGTACAGGTAGCCGTCGGGGCCGAACTGGACCTGACCGCCGTTGTGGTTGGCGGCGTCGCGATGGGGGATTCTGATGACCTTCCTGCGGCTCTTCGCGAGCGCCCGCCGCCGGTCCTTGCGGGAGCGCCGGAACTCGGCCACGACGATGTCCCCCCGTTCGTCGGTGTAATAGACGTAGAAGCGCCGGCTCTTCGCGTAGTCGGGCGCGAAGGCGACCGAGAGCAGGCCGCGCTCCCCGTCCGATGCGACCCGGTTGCGGATGTCGAGGAACGTTCGCTTTCCGCCCTTGCGCCCGATCGAGACGATCCGCCCCTCTTTCTCGACGACGAAGAGCAGGCCGCGCGAGCGGGGCGGGCCGGCGATGAACACCGGCTGCGCGAACCGGCCGATCTGCTTCGCGGCGACGCTCGCCCGCGCAGTCGCTCCCGGGGCCGTCGCGGCCGGCGCCAGGAGAAGCAGGAGGGCCGTCAGGGTGGCCAGGATCGCAGCTCCCCCCGCGCGGGAGTCCGAGGCGTTCATCGCCGGAGGGTAGCGAGGGCCGCCGGCGGGTCAGCCGGTTGCCCGTCGTCCGGCCGCCTCGGCCCTGCCGCGGTGTGCCGGGTCGATCCGGAAGATCGCGCCGAACCGCGTCGTCACATAGATCCGGTCGCGCCTCCCGGTGGTGATCGCGGTCGGGTAATCGACGCGGAGGCCGACGTAGTGCTCGTCCTCTGCGAGCGGCGGGTCGGTCTTCGGGGTGAAGCTGCGAAGCCGGCCCCGGCAGTGGTCGCTGAAGATGTAGCGACCGCGGATTGCGGCGGGCAGCCGCCGGTCGCGAACGATGACGCCACCGATGACGGCGCAGCCGCTGAAGTCGCCGGGGTCCTCCGCCAGGTGCGGGTATGTCGTGACCGGGAAGACCGGATCGCTCGGCGGCGGGGTCGGCAGATCGGACGCGCACGGGCCCTCGAGCACCAGGGGTACGTCGCCCTCGTAGGCGTCCCAGCCGAAGTTCGCGCCTCGCGCCGCTTCGAGCGACAGCAGGTTGATCTCCTCCCAGTGGAACTGGCCGACGTCACCGATCGCGATCGTGCCGCCGCGCCGCGGGTCGATCGAGAACCGGAACGGGTTGCGAAGCCCGTATGCGTAGATCTCGTCGGCTCCGGGGCCGCCGACGAAGGGGTTGTCAGCCGGGATCCCGTAGCCGTGGGCAGCGGGGTCGATCCGCAGCACCTTGCCGAGGAGCGAGTCGGTGTTCTGGGCGTTCTCGGGCGGATCGCATCCCGGATGGCCGTCGCCGGTGCTGATCCAGAGGTTCCGGTCGGGGCCGAAGACGAGGTCGCCGCCGTTGTGGTTCAGCGAAGCCGGGTGGGGGATCGAGAGGAGCGTCTCGGCCGAGGCCGGATCCGCACGCAGGCGGCGGTCGGGACCGCGGCGGAAGCTGGCGACCGTGACCGAGTTGGCGCTGTCGGTGTAGTAGGCGTAGAACCGCCCGTTGCGCTCGTACCGCGGGTCGAAGGCGATCGACAGAAGTCCCTGTTCGAGGTCGGTCGACTTGACGATGCCGGAGATGTCGAGGAACGGGCGCCGTCTCGGCTCACCGCCCTTGACGACCCTGACGACGCCGCCGCGCTCGGCCACGAACAGGAGTCCGCGACTCGAGCGGCCGGGCGCGGCAACGGTCTGCACGGGATCGTCGAACTTCGCGATCCGCGTCAGCTCGAGCCGGGCGCCCGCCGCCCCGGGGAACAGAAGGCCCGCGGCGACCGCGGCGGCGATCAGCAGCGCGATCCGTGGACCTCGCGTCATCCGCGGCCGGCCACGTCGGCGACGGCCCTCAGCGCGCCGGGTCGAGCCGGTAGACCGGTCCCGTGAGGGAGGTCGCGTAGACCGCGTTCTTGCGTCCGCTCGTGATCGAACTCGCTCCCAGGACCATCCTGTTGAGCGCCGTGTCGTCCTTGGCGCCCGATGGCTTCGCGATCAGGCTCTGCAGCCCGCCGTTGCAGGAGTCCGAGTAGAGGTAGCGCCCGTAGAGCGATTTCAGCGACTTGTCGCGGACGACCGGTCCCCCGATGACCGCACAGCCGGTGTACCGCTTGGGGTTGTCGCTGGAGTGCGGGTAGACGTGGATCGGGAAAACCGGGTCGTCGGGGAGCGGGGACGGAGTGTCCCCGTCGGTGAACGGGATGCCGTTGAACAACCCGGTCTCGCAGAGCTCGGAGAGGACGAGCGGCTTGCGGCCCTCGTAACCGTCCCAGCCGAAGTCGGCGCCCTTCGCCTTCGAGACCTTCAGGTGATTGATCTCCTCCCATTCGTCCTGGCCGACGTCGGCGATCGAGATCGTGCCCGCCTTCCCGTCGAACGAGAACCGGAACGGGTTGCGAAGCCCGTAGGCGTAGATCTCGTCGGCGCCGCTCTCGCCGACGAAGGGGTTGCCCTTCGGGACCCGGTAGCCGCCGTTCGCCTTCGGCTTGATCCGCAGCAACTTGCCGAGCAGGGAGTCGAGGTTGGAGGCGTTCTCGTCCGGGTCGCAGGCGAAGCCGCCGTCGCCGGTCGCGATCCACATGTTTCCGTCCGGTCCGAAGGAGACCTGACCGCCGTTGTGGTTCGGGAAGTCGGGATGGGGGATCGAGATCACCTCGCGGCCCGAGCCCGGGTCGGCGCGGACGACCCTGTTGCCCTTGCGCTCGTACTGGGTGATCGTGATGTCGGCGTCGGGCTCCGACGTCGAGTAGAGGTAGAAGCGACCGTTCCGCGCATACCTGGGGTCGAACGCGATCGAGAGCAGCCCGCGCTCGTTGAAGTCGGCTCCCGCGAACTCGACCTCGGTGTCGGCGGAGACGTCGATGAACGGCTTGTCGAGGACGGTCTTGCCGCGAATCACGCGGACGGTGCCGTGGCGCTCGACGACGAACAGCAACTTCCGGCTCCGCTTTCCCGGAGCGGTCGCGGTGTAGACCGGCTCGTCGAACTTCCCGAGCTTCTTCAGCTTCACGCCGCCGGTCCCGTCGCCGATCTGCGGCGACTTGGCCGCTGCCGACCCGGCGACCGCGAGCGTCCCCACGGCTACGGCGAGTAGCGAGATGAATACGGCGGTGCGGCCTCGGCGAACCCTGAGCTGTTGCATCCGCGGCACGGTACCTGAGGGCCGGCCCGCAGGCTGCAGTTCGATTCCGGCTACCGGTTCGGGCGCGCTACCGGTCGCCGGGCGTCACTTCGCCGGAACGAGACGGTAGACCGGTCCCGAGACAGAGACCGCGTAGACGGTGCCGTCCATACCCTCGCCGAAGCTCGCGAGCCGCCCGACCTTCGGGCCGAGGGGGACGTCGTCGGTGGCCAGCCTTCCGGGGCGCGGCGTGAAACTGCGGAGCTCGCCGGCGCAGAGGTCGCCGTAGAGGTAGCGGCCGTAGAGCGTCTTCAGGGACGGGTCGCGGACGACCAGGCCGCCGGTGATCGAGCAGTTGCCCTCGGAGTGCGGCGCGGTCAGGACCGGCGGGATCGCCCCGTCGGGGTCCTGGTCGTCGTTGAACGGCTGATCGCCCTCGAACGCCGACCAGCCGAAGTTAGCCCCAGATCCTTGACCGCTGCCGACGAGGTCGATCTCCTCGAGCGTGTCCTGGCCGACGTCGCCGATCGAGAAGTCCCCGGTCTCGCGGTCGAACGAGAAGCGCCATGGGTTGCGGAGTCCGTAGGAGTAGATCTCGGGCTTGGCATCGGACTCGCCGACGAACGGGTTATCCGGGGGAATCGTGTAAGGCGACTTGCGGTCGGGGGCGGGATCGATGCGGAGGATCTTGCCGAGCAGGGTCGGAGAGGTCGAGTCCGTTCCGGTTTGGGTCGCCGCCGGAGCCGCCGTCGCCGAGCCCGACGTAGAGCTTGTCGTCGGGACCGAACAGGACCAGGCCGCCATTGTGGTTCGGGAACGGCTGATCGACGGCGAGAATCTCGCGGGCGGTTGAAGTGTCGACGCGGTCGCCCTCGGCCCGATACTCGACGACCCGGGTATCCCCCTCGCGGTTGGTGAAGTCGGCGTAGAGCAGGCCGGAGTCGGCGTAGTCCGGCGCGAAAGCGATCGAAAGCAGTCCTTGCTCGCCACCGCTGAGGATCTCGCCGGAGATGTCCAGAAAGGTGCTCGATGACCCATCGGGCGAGACCCGCTTGACCACCCCGCCCTGCTCGACGACGTAGATGTCGTCGCCGTCGTCCGTCGGCTGTGTCACGTACAACGGCGCCTCGTAATCGCCGATCTCGATCAGCGTGACGCCGCCGCGGCCGTCGCCGACGTCCTCGTCGGCTTCGTCGCGGTCGATCCCGGATCGGCCGTTTCGATCCGGATGCTGTCGCCGCCGCAGCCCGCGGCCAGTGCCGCTAAGGCCAGTGGAGACTACGAGGGCTCTACTCGCCCTTCGTGACGACCTGCCCCTTGTCGTTGACCGTCGCCTTCGGTGCCTTGTCGCTGATCGTGACAACGAACTCGCCCTTGACCTCTCCGCCGTCGGCGGTGACGGCCCTAGCTCGTCCGTCGAGTCCTGCCTCGACGAGGTAGTGGAGAGTGTAGGTACCAGCTTCAACGGCGGTGAGCCTCCAGACGATCGTCTTCTCCTCGCCCGGATCGAGCGGTCCGAAGCCGAACGTGTTGGTCTGTGCCCGGAGCCCGCCGGAGACGCCCTTCGGGATCGGGTCGTCGATCGCTCGCGGGTACTTGTTCTCGAGGATCCAGACCGGGCGGCTGGGATTCGAGGCCGACGGGTCGTCGATCTGGACCTGGAAGGAGCCGTCGGCGTCGCCGTCGTCGGTCTCGATCGTGAAGGCCAGCTCGGGCAGCGGCTCGTCGCCGGTGTTCTCGACGCCGAGCACGAGGTCGGAGGTCAGCGCCAGGCGCTGCTCGGTCGGGAACTTCGCCTTCGTCACCTCGACCGGGAAGTCGCCGGACGGCTCGTTGGCGTCCTGCTGGTTGGTCGAGTCGTCGCCGCCGCACGACGCGAGCAGCCCTGCGGCGAGCATCGAGGTGGCGAGGGCCGCCGCCGTCCGGCGCCGACTCCGCCTCGCCGGCGGCGCGGATCCGATCATCCCGCCTCGCTTATCGGGTCTCCTCCCCAAAGCGCGGGCAACATACCACGGGCTTCCCCCGCTTCCGGCATGGTTTCCCGCCCGCGGCCCGGCTGCGGGTGGCGCTGCGCCTCGCTATGGACTAAGTTTCACCGCGAGGAGGACGCGCAGGGGCGGTCTGTCCTCAGGAGAGATGGTCAGATCCGCAGCCGATAGGGCGTTCCTACCCGCCAAGAGCCTGTTCGAGCAGGTTGGGAACATGATGATCCTGACCGGCAAGACGATCGTGGCGACCGTCAAGCCCCCGTACCCCTACGGCGGGGAGTTCGTCAGCCAGTTCCTGTTCGCCCTTCAGCTCTGCTGGTTCCCGCTGCTGATCAGCACCGTCGCGTTCGGGTTCGGCGCTCCGGGCCTGCAGGCCGCGAACTTCCTGACGCTGTTCGGCGCCCTCGACCGGCTCGGCGGGTTCTTCATCCTCGCCTCGGTCCGCGAGTTCGCGCCGTTCGTGACCGCGGTGGTCGTCGCCGGCGTCGCCGGCACCGCGATCACCGCCGACCTCGGTGCCCGCAAGATCCGCGAGGAACTCGACGCGCTGATGGTCCTCGGCGTCGACCCGATCAAGAACCTCGTCGTCCCGCGCTTCCTCAGCCTGATGCTGATCACCGGCCTGCTCAACATCTACGCGTTGCTCTTCGGCATCAGCGGCGGCATCTTCGCCGAGCTCACCTACGGCCAGCCGCTGGGCGGCTTCTTCGCGACGCTCTTCAACAACGCGTCGGTGACCGACCTCTGGGGGTCGGTCCTGAAGACGACCCTGTTCGGCGCGATCGTTGCGATCGTCTGCAGCTACAAAGGGATGAATGCGTCCGGAGGTGCGCAGGGCGTGGGCACCGCCGTCAACGAGGCGGTCGTGATCGCGTTCATGGGCGTCTTCTCTTTCAACTACGTCTTCACCCAGACGCTGCTCGCCACCCATCCCGAGATCTCGACGATCAAATAGATGTCCGGCTGGCTTGCGATCCCTCGTGAGTGGCTCACCTCGATGGGTGAGATCTCGCGGTTCTGCCTGCGGGTCATGGGCCTCGTCTACTCCGGCCGGGTCTTCCAGTTCTTCGGCGAGGCGCTGCGCCAGGCCGGCGTCCTGATCCTCGGCTCGACGATCGTCATCTGGGGCCTGGTCTTCATCCTCGGCCTCCAGTGCGGCATCGAGGGCGCCTACTTCACGCGTTCCGTCGGCGCTCCCGCGTATGCCGGGAACTTCGCCGCCTGGTGCGACCTGCGCGAGGTGATCCCCTACGCGTTCGGCTACATGATGAGCGCCAAGGTCGGCACCGGCATCGTCGCCGAGCTCGGCGCGATGCGGATCTCCGACGAGATCGACGCGCTCGAGGTAATGGGCATCCAGCCCGTCACCTTCCTCGCCGCCACCCGCCTGCTCGCGGCCTGGATGACGCTTCCGTTCATGTACCTGGCCGCGATCGGCGTCGGCTTCGTCGCCTCCTACATCGCGGTGGTCGAGCAGATCGGGGACACCTCGAGCGGCGGGTATCTGTTGATCTTCTGGATGTTCCAGAACCCTCCCGATCTCATATTCAGCGTCATCAAGGGGATGATGATGGCGACGGCGATCGTGCTCGTCGGCTGTTACTACGGCTACACGGCCTCCGGGGGACCGGTGGGCGTGGGCACGGCGACGGCGAAGTCGATGGTCCTCAACATCGTGCTCGTCCACATCATCGGGATGATGGGCACGCTGGTCTTCTGGGGAGCGAATCCACGGGCCCCAATCGGCGGCTGAGTACCATCTGAGGCAGGAGGAGAACGTTGACCGAGGAGAACACCGAGCAGTACATGCACGAGGGCCGGCCGGTCCCGACGCCGCCTGCCCAGGCGCCGCCCAGCGGCCCGATCGGCGGCGATCCCGATTCCGCCGCTCCCGAGCTCGGCAAGCTCAACGTCGACTACACGATCCCCGGCATCGAGCCCAACGACACCGACCCCTACCGGTGGCACACCGGTGAGAAGCGCGACCACGGCGGCGAGGACGCGATCGAGGTCATCGACCTCGTCAAGCAGTTCGGCTCGACCCGGATTCAGAACGGCCTCAACCTCGGCCTTCCCGACGACGAGGTCTCGATGGTCCTCGGCCCGTCCGGAACCGGCAAGAGCGTCCTGATCAAGCTGATCGTCGGGCTGCTCTATCCCGACGCCGGCGACATCCTCGTCCACGGCGAGTCGGTGCCGAACATGACCGACGACGAGCTCTTCGAGATGCGCAAGAAGTTCGGACTGCTGTTCCAGGACGGCGCCCTGTTCGGCTCGATGAACATCTACGACAACACCGCCTTTCCGCTCCGACAGCACACCGACAAGTCCGAGGACGAGATCTCCGAGATCGTCAACCGCCGGCTCGGCGAGGTCGGGCTCGCGGAAGCGCACTACAAGATGCCGAACGAGCTCTCCGGTGGCATGCGCAAGCGCGCCGGGTTCGCCCGGGCACTCGTGCTCGATCCGGCGATCGTGTTCTTCGACGAACCCGACTCCGGCCTCGACCCGGTCCGGACCGCCCTGCTCTGCGAGCTGATCCGCGAGGTCCACGAGGAGAACGGCGGCTGCTATCTGGTCATCAGCCACGACCTCGGCACCGCCCGCCGGATCGCCGACTTCATCGCGGTGCTCTGGAAGGGCCGGATCGTCGAGAGCGGACCCAGCGAGGAGTTGTTCAACTCCGACAACGACTTCGTCCGCCAGTTCCTGAACGCAGAGGTAGACGGCCCCCTCGCGATGGACTGATGCCCGGCGGCGCGGCAGCGCCCTGCCCGGCGTCCCGGTCGGCTCACCGCCGGAGGCCGTTTCGCCTCCTGCATCCTCGATCAGCACGCTCCCGCACTCGCCGGGGGACGTGGGGCTGCCGAGGTTCGGCGAGCCCCTCGGGACAGCAGGCCCAAACTGAGATGCGGCCGAGCAGGGTCGCCGGAAGGGAGCCATGAGATGGCGAGGTACCTGATTTCGTTCCCCAGCGGGGCGATGGACCATGTCCCCGTCGAGGACCTGCCCGCCGTGGGAGAGGCCGCTCGCGCGGTGGCACAAGAGGCCATTGACGAAGGCGCGTGGGTGTTCGGCGGCGGGCTGGCCGAGGAGGTCGATCCCGTCATGGTCAGCGCTGACGGCACGATCACCGCCGGCACCTACCCGCAGACGAGGGAGTTCAGCGGCGGAGGCTTCGCCGTCCTCGACTCGCCCTCACGGGACCGAGCCCTGGAGTGGGCCGCGAAGTTCGCGGTGGCGTGTCGCTGCGCTCAAGAGGTACGCGAGTTCATGCCCGACCCAGCGGTGGGCAACTGATCGAGGCTCCGAATTGCGACTTCAGGCGGTGGCTCCCGGGAGAGAACGGCCGCCTACGTGACCGCGGCGGAATGTTCCCTGAGTCCGGCTGGGGGGCTGTCACTCCTTAGGCGTCCGGCCGATGTGGCGTGGACTCGAGATGCACGCCGTCGTCCCACTGCTGGCGCACCTCGTCGGACCAGTGGTCGACCTCGACCCTGATCCCGTCGGGATCAAAGGCGAAGAACGCGTAGTAGCCCGGGAGGTCCGGCTCCTCCTCCGGCGTGACCTGGATCCGTGCGCCCATATCCACACACCGCTGATAGGCCTCGTCGACTTCGCTTCGGCTGTCGACCGTGAATGCGAGGTGTTCGATCCCCACTCCGTAGTAGTGGTGCTCACCTCCGTCGGCCTTACGGAGGCCGAGCCGTGTCTCTGGCTGGCCTCCGAAGACATGTTTCTGACCGAAGCCGAGGTAGACGACCTCCTCGGTTTCGCGGTAGGTCTCAAACCGACCCTCGACCCTGAGCCCGAGGGGGCCGAGCATTCCGAGGTAGAAGGCAAGAGAGCGTTCAACATCACTCACCGCGAGGTCGATGTGGTCGAGGCCTCTGGGCATTTGTCCTCCTTCGCGTTGGCTCCGCGGAACCTAACAGCGGGTGCTGCAGCGGTGGTGGATATCTCGCTCGCCCAAGCCAGCGTCCCCTCTCTCGTGGCTCGTGCGCCGAGGATCGGGCTACGGTCGCCCGTCTGCAGGCCGAGAGGGGAAGCCGCCGCCGACACTCAGCACGAAGTGCGGAGGCGGTGGCTTCACCTCTCGGCCCCTCGTGGAACTCCGCCTCCCGACCCCGGGACACCGACCCCTAATCTCTGAGCCGTGAGGCGGGTACTGGGGCGCATAGGAGAGTGGTCGGTGACCCATCCGGCCGCCGCGATCGCGGGCGTGGTCTCGATCGTCGCGATCGTCGCCGTCGTCGGGGCGCTGCGGCTCTCTCCCGACGCCGGGACCGACAAGCTCGTCGACAACGGCTCGCCGGCCTACGAGGGTACGCAGCAGTTCCGCGAGCGGTTCGGCGACGACGCGATCGTCGTCCTCGCCGAGGGCGATCTGAGGAAGTTGATGCTGACGAGCGACGTCCAGCGGCTGCTCGCGCTCGAGACGTGTCTCGCCGGGCGGCCTGACACCAGCGGCCAGTTCGCCGCTCCGGTCTGCCAGGACATCGCCGAGCTCGGGGCAACGCGCGTCGTCTTCGGCCCGGCCACGTTCATCAACGAGGCTGCGGCCCGCTCGAACGAGGCGATCGTCCAGCAGATCCAGTCGCTCCGCGATGCCTCGCCCGCGGAACAGCAACGGGCGATCAGGCAGTTCCTCCAGACGGGTCTCAGTCCGGCGACCGTCCTCCAGGGCCTCTCGATCGACAACGCGGAGTTCGTCTCCTCGATCGTCTTCGACCAGACCCTCCCGGGGGCGCCGCCGAAATCGAAGTTCGGCTACCTGTTCCCGAGCGAGCGCGGAGCCCTGATCTCGGTCCGCCTCCAGCCCGACGTCACGGAGTCCGAGCGCCGCGAGGCGATCGGGCTGATTCGCACCGCGATCGGCGAGGAGCAGTTCGCGTTGCGAGACGGTCGCTACGAGATCTCCGGGATCCCGGTCGTCGTACAGGGCCTGGCCGACGAGCTCGGCGGGCAGATCGCGCTGCTCTTCTCGGCGGCGCTGGTCGTGATGGCGATCGTCCTGCTGCTGGTGTTCGGCCCGCCGCTGCGACTGCTGCCGCTCGTCACCGCGATCGGGTCAGCGGGCTTCGCATTCGGCCTGCTCTCGCTGCTCGGCGGCTCGTTGACGATGGCCTCGGTTGCGGTGCTGCCGGTGGTCATCGGCCTCGCGGTCGACTACGCCATCCAACTTCAGGCGCGGTTCCGCGAGGCTGCCTCCGAGGGCCGCCGCCCGCCCGCCTCCGCCGTCGTCGCGGCGGTCCGCGGCGGCCCGGTGATCGCCACGGCGGCGCTTGCGACCGGCGTCGGCTTCCTCACCCTGACGCTATCGCCGATCCCGATGGTCCGTGAGTTCGCCATCGCCCTCGTCGCGGGCATCGCCGCCGCCCTCGCGATCTCGATGACCGCCGGGCTCGCCGCCCTGTCGATGGCCCGGGTCCCCGCTGACGCGGGCCGCTCCGGAACGGCGGGCGGGCTCCGCGAGAGCGATGCCGCGCGATCGCTCGCCGCCGCCAGGAGCCGCGCCGCGGCCATCGCGACCGCGGTGCGACGGAGAAGCGTCGACGGTTGGAGCCGGGCGCTCGCCGCTTCGATCCAGCAGCCCGGCCGGGTGTTGATCGTCGCCGCCGTCCTCGCCGTGACCGGTTGGGTGGCCGGCACCGGGACGAGGGTGATCTCCGACATCCGCGAGCTCGTTCCCTCCGATCTGCCCGCGCTGCAGTCGGTGGACCGGCTCCAGGCCGCGACGGGTGTCTCGCAGGAGCTCGACGTGATCCTCTCCGGCGACGTCACTTCTCCGGCAGCGATCACCTGGATGAGCGACTTCAAGCAGCGGGTCCTGAGCGAGCACGGCTTCGGGGCGAAGACGACGAACTGCCTCGCCGAGTCAGCGGAGCTCTGCCCCGGGCCCGCTCTCTCCGACCTCTTCGACCTGAGCTCCGGACGCCCCGTCGACCAGGCGCGGATCGACGCCGTCCTCGGGGCCGTTCCCGAGTACTTCTCGCAGGCGATCCTCTCGCGATCCGACGCCGGGGACGTCGCGGCGATGTCGTTTCTGATCCCGGTGCTGCCGCTCGACGAGCAGGAGCAACTGATCGCCGACATCCGCACCGAGCTCGATCCGCCCGGCGGCGTCGACGCCGAGGTCGTCGGGTTGCCCGTGCTGACCGCCGATGCGAGCGCCGAGCTCTCGGGATCCCGGTACTGGCTCGCCGTCGCCGGCCTGATCGCGGTCGGGCTCGTGCTGCTGGCCGTCTACCGCTCGCCCTCGCGGGCGCTCGTGCCGCTGCTGCCGATCGCCCTCGCCACCGGCTGGTCGGCGCTCGTCCTCGAGGCGATCGACATTCCGCTGAATCCGATGTCGGCGACGCTGGGGGCGCTCGTGATCGCGGTCGCTACCGAGTTCAGCGTGATCCTCGCCGCCCGCTACCACGAGGAGCGCGGCCGGGGTCTGAGCGTCGGCGAGGCGTTGCGCTCGACCTACGCCCGTACCGGGACGGCTGTGCTCGCTTCGGGTGTCACCTCGATCGCCGGATTCGGCGTCCTCGCATTCAGCCGGATCACGATGCTTCGCGACTTCGGGATCGTCACCGTCGTCGACCTGACCGTCGCGCTCGCCGGCGTAATGCTCGTCCTGCCCGCGGCCCTGGTCTGGGCCGAGCAGGGTTTCCACCCGCTGCCGTCGCTGCGCCGCCGGCTTCGACCGGAGCGTCCGGGCAGAAGCGCGGACGCGCGCGCCTGAGATGAGCGACGACCGCGGCAAGGACGGCGGGTGGTGGCCGGACGACGACGGTGATCGCGACGACGGCGAGCCGCCTGCGCAGCGCGAACCGGACAAGCCTCCGCGCGGGCTCGAGAGCCGCGGCCGACCGCGGCCGAGCGGCCGCTATTCGATGTTCGTCGGTCTCGCCTTCGTCGCGCTGATCGTCGTCGCGCTGCTGAACCTGCTCAAGGACGACGATGCCGGGATCGAGCTCGGGCGCGGCCTGCCGCTGGCCGAGTTCGCGGTGCCCGACGCGCTGGCCGGGATCGATGCCGACGCCAACGTCGCCCAGGACGACTGCGAGAGCTCGCGGAATCCCTGCCCCGAGGACGACCGCCGCACCCCCGCCTGCCGGATCGAAACCGAGGGTGCGATCCGGGTTTGCGATCTCTTCGGCCGGCCGCTTGCGATCTCGTTCTGGTTCACCCGCGGCGGCAACTGCATTCCCAGCCAGGACGCCTTCGACGAGGTCGCGAGCCGCTACCGGGGCCGGGCGAACTTCCTCAGCATCGACGTCCGCGACGATCCCGGGACGGTTGCCGGCATCGCCCGCGACAGGGGGTGGCGGGTGCCGGTCGGCCTCGACCGCGACGGCGCGGTGTCGAACCTCTACCGCGTCGGCGTCTGCCCGACGATCGTCCTCGCCTACCCGGGCGGAATCGTCTACGACACCGCGGTCCGAGCCGGCAACTTCTCGACCGCCGAGATCGACGATCTGGTCGCCCGGCTGCTGACGGCGTCGCGGAAGCGCGAGCTCGAGGTGCGCTGAGTTGACCGACGGCGGCGATCTCTCTCACGGGGCGATCGACCGCCGGCTCGCCGAGGAGCATCCCGGCCTCTACCTCCGCTGGGTCGAGGTCGATCACGGTTCGGGGCGTTCGCCGCGGGGGCTGAAGCAGCGGCTCGCCGCGCTGTCGGATCGTTTCGCCGGGCCGCAGGCATTGGCGTTCCGGACGAAGCCGATTCCCTGGGCTTACCGGGTCTTCTACCGGCACATCGGTCTCGATCCGGACGAACAGCCGCCGCCGCCGGAGCGGGTCGTCCTCGACCGGATGCTGAAGGGCGGCTTCGTCTCCCGCAACCTGCTCGACGACGCCCTGACGATCGCGATGATCGAGTCCGGAGTCCCCCTCCTGGCCCTCGATGCGGGCCGGATCGAGGGTGGCCTGGCGGTTCGACCGAGCATCCCCGGTGAGGCCCTCGAGGGCAGGCCGGGCGGGTTGCCGGAGGGGACGCTGGTCCTCGCCGATGAGCTCCGGCCGCTCAGCCTCCTCTTCGGAGCGATCGCCGCGGGCCGGGGTGTCTCGCCGGCGACGAAGCGGACTGCGCTCGTGGTCGTCGGGGTCGCGGGCGTGCCCGAGATCGCCGTCGAGGAGGCACTGTGGATCGCCGCCGAGATCATCGCGGTGGGATGAGCCGAAACCCTCGTTCGGGTGGCGATCGCGGCTACAATTGGCCCGACCTCGACCGGAAAGGAGCCCGTTGGCGGAGCTTCTCGAGTACGAGCCGAAGCCAGGGAATGCGCGGGAGGTCCCGCCGCCGGATCCCGCGCCGTCGCCCGCGGAGAGGCCCGGCGACGTCGCCGTCGGCGCCGCCAGGCGTTCGCTCCGCGACCAGATCGCCCGGATGGAGCGCGATCTCTCCGAGCTCTTCGCGAGCACTTCGCCGCGCCTCGGGATCGACTGGCGCGTCGGCGCCGCCGGCGGACCGCGAGTCCTCGGCCTCGCCGAGCTCGAGCGAATCCGCGACGGCCTCGCCGATCGCCTGGCCGAGGCCCGCGCTGAGATCGCTCGCCGAGCCGAAGCCGAGGAGGAGGGGCGGGCGCTCGTCGAGCGGATGATCGCCGACCCGGCCGCTCATCCCTGGGTCCGGGTCCGCGGCGAAGACGTCGGCGAGCGAAACTGCAAGCACTGGCACGTCCGTCCGCGCTGGGGTCTGCTCGGGATGATCGCCGGGTGGTGGCGGGTCAAGCTGTCCTCCGGCTGTCCCTTAGCCTGCGGGGCGTGCCAGGAGCGCGTCCCGCCTCAATTCCCGACCGGCCCGGTGGACCGGTGAGCGACGGCGATGGCCTCGTCGAAGGCGCGTAAGCGCCGCAAGCGCCGCGCCCGCTCGGGCCCGGCTCCGGCGCCCGAGGGCTCGGCGCCAGCGGAGCCGCGCCCGAAGCAGGTCGCGCCGCGCCGGGTCGCCGCCGCCGGCGAGGAGCCGCCGCCCGCGCCGTGGGGAAGCTTCCCCCTCGTCGAGCTCTGCGTGCTCGCGGCGATCGTGATGTTGATCCTCGGCCTCTTCGTCGTCGGAGGATCCCGCGGGCCGATCCTGATCGCCGCCGGCCTTGCGCTGGGCTCGATCGGCGGCCTCGAGCTCAGCATCCGCGAGCATTTCGCCGGGTACCGGTCCCATACGGCGGTGCTCGCGGGGGTACCGGCGCTGATCATCCTCGGGCTGCTCTTCTACCTGGCCCCGGCGGGCCTGCCGCAGCTCGCCCGGGCGGCCATCGCAGTCGCCGTCTTCGTCGTCGCGGCCCTGCTGCTGACGCGGGTGTTCAGCAGCCGCTCGGGCGGCGATCGCTATCGCTTCGCTCCACTCCGTCGCCGGCGCTGAGGCGAGGGTGGGTCGGGGGAGGGCAGGAGGCAACGCCGCCGGCCCGGGATCTCCTGCCCGGGCCGGCGACTGGACGACCTGATCAGCGGCGTGAGGCCTGCTTCTCCTCGAGCGCGCCGGCGAGCGCCTCTCGCTGGCGCAGTGTCAGCCGGCCGAGCTGACGATTCTCGTTGACGGCCAGCGGTACCAGGAACTTGCGGGTCCTCGTTCGGCCCCATCGCGATTGGCTGCGCAGCAACTCCGAGACGGTCATCGTCTCCGCTTCCCACGGGCACGAGCGGACGACCTGCCCCACGGGGAGGTCTCCTGCCCGAACCGAGCGCTTCAGGGCCGCCCGCGCGAGGCGAACCCGGTTGGCGTGCTCGAGGGCACGGATATGTTGTGGCACAGCGGCGGGTGCAGCCGTCGAGGCAGCTTCCATACTCACTCCTCCTCCTGCTTGAGAGCGGTGGTGATTTGACTAGATTTTCCACGCCGAACGAGGGTGATCCACGGATGGATCGCGGCCTCGGGAGCCCTTCAGGAGGACCCTCCGACTCGCTCCTACCCCGGTAGCGTTCGGTGCGTTGGGCAGCCTAGTGACCATGCGTCCGGCGTGCCCCCCTCGACCCCCCGGATCCGTCCGAGACGGTCGCTAAGAGCATGTTTTTGGGGGGTAGTGACCACGGATTCGGGCTTGTGACCAAGTGGACAAGGCGAAACTACCCGAGGAGGGGTAATGAATCCGGACACCGTTCGCCGGTGTCGCGGCTCTGCGCTCAGCCGGAAACCAGCTCGGGCGAGCGCTCGATGACCCGCTCGAAGATCGCCAGGGCCCGGTCGAGATGCTCGGTCTCGTGGGTCGCCATCAGGCTGGTCCGCAGCAGCGCCCCCGCCGGCGGCACCGCCGGGTGCAGGGCGACGTTGGTGTAGAGCCCCTCCGCGAAGAGCGCCTTCCAGAGCATCGCCGCGCGGACGTCCTCGCCGACGATCACCGGGACGATCGGGGTCAGCGCCTCGCTGCCGTCGGGCAGGACGGTCGGTTCGACGACGCGGAGCCCGAGCCCGGTCAGCCCGCCATGCAGGTAGGCGGCGTTGTCGAGAAGCTTCGCGATCAGCTCGGGACCCTCGCTGCGGATGATCCGCAGCGCCGCCAGCGCAGCGCCGACGGCCGCGGGTACCGCGGCGGCGCTGAAGAGGAACGAGCGGGCGGCGATCCGCAGGTAGTCGATCACCTCGGCGGGGCCGGCGATGAACCCTCCGCAGGAAGCGAAGCTCTTCGAGAACGTGCCCATCCGCAGGTCGACCGAGGCCTCGACGCCGAGCAGCTCGCTCGCGCCGGCGCCCCGGGCCCCGAGTGCGCCGACGCCATGGGCCTCGTCGACCATCAGCCGCGCCCCGTAGCGCTCGCAGAGGGCGACGACCTCGTTCAGCGGGCAGATGTCGCCCTCCATCGAGAAGACGCCGTCGACCACGACGAGCACGCCGCCGCCGTCGCCTGCTGCCCGGTCGAGCATCCGCTCGAGCTTGTCCATGCGGTTGTGCCGGAACGGCCGCAGCTTGGCGCCGGAGAGCCGGCAGCCGTCGAGGATCGAGGCGTGGTCGCCGGAGTCGCAGATGACCGTGTCGCCGGGGCCGAGGATCGTGCCGATGCAGCCCACGTTCGCCTGATAGCCGGTCGTGAACACCAGCGCCGCCTCGGTGCCCATCCAGTCGGCGAGCTCCTCCTCGAGCTCGATGTGGAGGGGAATCGTCCCGTTCAGCAGCCGCGACCCCGTCAGCGCCGTGCCGTAGGTGTCGAGTGCATCCCGTGCCGCCTGCTTGACCCGCGGGTCGCCGGTCAGCCCGAGGTAGTTGTTGGAGCCGAGCATCAGCGTCTCGCGCCCCTCCATCTCGACGACGGGCCCCGCCTGCGAGGTGAGCAGCCGGAAGTAGGGCATCATGTCGGCCTTTTCGGCGAGCTCGAGGATCTCGCGGCGATCGTGATCGCGGGCCTTGGCGAAGACGTCCGCTTCGATTCGCGGACCTTGCGCGGAAAGCTGTTCGCTCATGCCCTCAGTGTTCCACTTGTGCCACTCGCAGCGCCGAGGCGGTGCGTAGACTGGCGCCGATGAGCACTGGACCGGTTGTTGACGCCGAGGCGGTCGAGGAGCCACTCGGCGAGGAGGATCAGGAGCCGGCCGAGGCGCCCGTCCGGGCCCTGGCCGAGCGCCGGACCCCGTCCGAGCTCAGCGCCTGGCGCGGCGAGGTTCGCGCCATCGCCGTCGTCGCCGCCGGCGGGATCGCCGCCGGCGCCGCGACCGTGGTCGCCGTCAGCGCCGCGAAGGCGATGACCGGCGGGCGCACCCGCCGCACCGCCCGCCGGGCCCGGAGCGATCGCGACGTGATCGCGAGCCGCTCATTCCTCGTCGACGTCCACCTGCTCGGCCGCTGATGTCCCGCTCAGATCGGCTGACCCGTGGCCCGGGAGGGTCGCTGGTCGTCGAGGTGCGCCCGCCGTGCCACTTCCGGTTCCCGCGTGGCCGCCGCTTCCCCGACGGGGTCGCACGATCCCGCGACGGCGTCTACGAGCGCTTCCTCCACGTCGCCGCTCGTCCGGTCCTGACCCGTGCCTGGGAGGGGAACCGCGGCGAGGTGGCGATCGCGGCGATGCCCGCGCCCGGCGCCTGGCTGCCGCCGGGCGAGCGCGACCGCGCGACGGCCGCCGAGCTCGAGGTCGCGATCGAGCGAATCCGTCACGCCCTCGGCGTCGACGACGACATGAGGCCGTTCATGCGCCGCTTTCGCGACCACCCGCTGCTGCGTCCGCTGATCAGACGGATGCCCGGCTACCGGGTCAAGCGCACGCCGAATGCCTGGGAGGCATTCGCCTGGGCCGTGACCGAGCAGCTGATCGAGTCGACGCGAGCGGCAGCGATCCAGCGGCGGATCGTCCGCCGCTGGGGGCCGGCGCTGAGCTTCGCGGGCCGCGCTCGGCCGCTGGCCGACGTGCCGTGCGCGAGGACGATCGCTGCCCTCGCGCCGGCGGAGCTGGCGGCGCTGGATCTCGCTCCGAAGCGTGCGCTGGCGTTGACGAAGGCCGCGCGCGAGGTCGCTTCGGGACGCTGCGACCCCGCCGATCCGGCCGGCGACGCCCGGTTGCGGGCGATCAGCGAGATCGGCCCCTGGACGATGCAGGTCCTCGCCCTCAAGGGCCGCGGCGACTTCGACTCGTTGCCGGCCGGCGACCTCGCCTACGTGAAGCTCGTCGGCCACCTCGCCGGGCTCGGGCGCCGGGCGACGGTTGCCGAGGTCGAGGAGTACTTCCTGCCGTATGAGCCGTACCGAGGGCTCGCGGGCCGGTTCATGCTGGCCGGGTTCGGCGACGCGCTCCGCGAGCGACCGAAGCTGACCTACCACCCGGCCAATCCGGAGTTCGAGGCGGCTTAGATGACTCCGGCGGAATGCTCCGCTGCGCGTCCGCTTCCGCCGGGCGGCGCGGTGGTGCGTGGCGGGATGACCAGATCACTCCGACCGGATCCTCCGCTTCGCGTCCGGTCCGGTCGGTCGGCGCGGTGGTGCGTGACGGGAAGACATGTGTGTCTGACCCCAGCCGGGGGCTCCGCTTCGCGTCCGGTCCGGTCGGCCGGCGCGGTGGTAGGGGGCGGGATGACATGTGTGTCTACCCCAGCCGGGGTGGGTCAGCCGGGGCCCTTGGCCTTCGGCAGCAGGTCGTTCGTCAGCAGGTCCGCCGCCCTTGGGCGGGCGTCGACCTGGTTCGCCTCGTAGAGGTAGTCGGCGAATCGCTGCCAGCGGGCGGGTTCCATCCAGCCGTAGGGCATGTCGCCGGGCGGCACCAGGCGTGGGAGGGTCTTGTCGATCTCGGCTCGGGTGAGCGCCGGATCGAGGCCCTCGCCGGCGGCGAGCACCGCATCGGTCGCGGCCTGCGGGTCGCGCGCCGCCGCGTAGGTCCCGCGCTCCAGCGCGGCGATGAACTCGCGGATCGGCTCGGGATCCTCGGCGAGCCGGTCGGCGTCGGCGACGAGGACGAGCTCGTCGTAGGTCGGAACGCCGAGGCGGTCGACCGGGACGACCCGCGGGTCGAGCCCGCGCTCGGCGAGGTCGACCCCCTCGATGTTGAGGAAGCCGCCGAACATCGCGTCGGCGCGACCCGAGATGACCGGCTGCATGAGGTTGAACCCGACATCGACCTGCTCGACCGAGTCCGGATCGACGCCGGCGCGGTCGAGGATCGTGTCGAGGTAGGCGGCCTGGTAGGGGATTCCCGCGGTCACGACCGTCTTCCCGGCCAGGTCGTCAGCCCCCGCGATCCCCGCTTCCGGCAGTGAGATCAGCGAGGTCAGCGGTCCGTTGACGACCGCCGCGACCGCGACGACGTCGAGGCCCTGGTCGCGGGCGAGAACGACTTCGGGCTCGTAGGAGATGGCGAGGTCGACCCTGCCGGCGGCGACCTGCTTGATCGGTGCCGACGGATCGGAGGGGACCTGTGGGCGGACGTCGAGGCCCGCGTCGACGAAATACCCGCGGTCGAGCGCCGTGTAGATGCCCGCGTGGTCGGGGTTGACGTAGAAGTCGAGCGCGAGGTCGAACTGCTCGCCGCCGCCGTCATCGCCGCCGCAGGCGGCAAGGGTCAGCGCGGCCAGGAGAGCGGCTGCCGCCGCCGGGATTCGGGTCCTCATCGGGTTCTGCCCCTTTCGTCGATTTCATCCTTCCCCCACCAGGCGATCCGTCGCTCGAGGAGCGTCAGGCACGCGAACAGCGCGATCGCCATCGCCGACAGCCAGACCATCGCCGCGAACAGGCGCGCGACCTCGAGCTTGGCGTTGTCGACGAGCATCAGGTGACCGAGACCGTCGTCGGCGCCGGCCCACTCGCCGAAGACGGCACCGATCACCGCGACGGCGGCGGCGATCTTGGCGCCGCTGAGCGCGAACGGAAGCGCGGTGGGGGCCTCGAGAGCGGTCAGCACGCGAATGCGCCCGGCGCCGAGCGAGCGCATCAGCTTGCGCTGCGCAGCCGGCACCGTCGCGAGCCCGTCGAGCGTGTTGACGGTGATCGGGAAGAAGCAGATCAGGGCGATGATCGCGACCTTCGGACCGATCCCGAACCCGAACCAGACCACGAGGATCGGCGCGATGACGATCACCGGGATCGTCTGCGACGCGATCACGAGCGGATAGGAGATCCGCCGCAGAAGCGGCGAGAGATGGAGGAGCACCGCGGTCGTGACCCCGAGGACGAGCGCGGTGGCGAATCCCGCCAGCACCTCCTGGAACGTCACCCACGCGTTGTCCGCGAGCAGCGAGCGATCGCTCCAGAGCGAGTCGCCGATCTCGGCGGGGGAGGGGACGAGGAAGGAGTCGAGGCCGAGGGCGCCGGCGAGCGTTCCGCTTGCCGCCGCGAGCTGCCAGGCGGCGAGGAGCGCGACGATGACGGCCGCGGCGGGCCAGAGGCGGAGCGCCCGATCGGCGACCCCGGCCCTCATGCTCCGGCACCGAGCGTCGCGAGCGCCGCGGCCCGAGCCGCAACGAAGTCGGGGCGGCCGATCGCCTCCGCGCGGGTGCAGCCGACGGGAGCCCGCGGTGATTCGACCGTCGTTCCGACCCGCGCCGGGCGCCGGGTCAGGAGGACGACGCGGTCGGCCACGAACAGCGCCTCCTCGACGTCGTGGGTGACCAGGACCGTCGTCCGCCCTTCGCCCGCAAGGACCCCCACGAGCCAGCTCTGGAGCTCACCGCGGGTGATCGCGTCGAGCGCGGCGAACGGTTCGTCGAGGAGCAGCACCGGGGTTCCGGCCAGAAGGGTCCGGGCGAACGCCACCCGCTGGCGCATCCCGCCCGAGAGCTCGCGCGGGAACGAGCCCGCGAATTCCGCCAGACCGAGGTGCCCGAGCATCGCGGTCGCCCGCTCCCGGCTTGATCTGCGGTCGTGCCCTGCCATGCGCAGGGCCACTGCTGCGTTGTCTGCGGCCCGCTTCCAGGGCAGCAGCATGTCGCTCTGCGGCATCCATGTGGACGCTGCGATCCGCGACCGGGGTGAGTTCTCGCCGGCGATCGCGATCGTCCCGGCCTGCGCCGGCAGCAGGCCGGCGATCAGCTCGAGCATGGTCGACTTCCCGCACCCCGAAGGCCCGACGAGCGCGAGCGTCTCGCCGGGTGCGACTTCGAGGTCGATGCCCGCGAGCACCTCTGTCGTCCCGAACGAGTGGCTGAGGCCCCGCACGGCGATTCCCGCCGGAGCGGCCGGTTCGGCTCTGTAGGCGGATCCCGTGGCCGCGGCTGGTTGCCTCTCGGCGATGACGATCTTCCCTTCGCGCGAATTACCGCACAGGTTCGGAGGGTCAGCGCCGGGCGGGGATCCCGGAGACGCTATCTCAGCCCGCTGCCCGCGAGCACCCCTTGACGCGACCGATCATAGCCCGTCGCCGGCCGCCGTCAGGGGCGGGCGACGACGTCGACGAAGTGCTCCAGGTGCTTGGTCGTCCAGCACTCGAACGCCTCGGTCGTGTGCGGCTCGTAGGCGGCCATCACCGAGTCGCCGTAGTTCCAGTACAGGCGCGGCTCCGGATTGAGCCAGAACGTCCTGCCGGCGCGCTCGGTGAGTCGCGCGAAGGCGGCGGCGTGGGGATCGCGCCCGTTCGTCCGAGCGTCGCCGAGGACGATCACCGTCGAGCGGGGATCGAGGTCGGCCGAGATCTCCTCGAGGAACTCGAGCCAGACGCGGCCGTAGTCGGTGTAGCCGGAGATGTCGGCGACGCCGCCGTCCTGGCTGATCCGCTCGCTGATCTTGCGGAAGTCGCGCTCGCGCTCGAAGGTGTCGGTGACCTCGCTGATCCGCTCGATGAAGACGAAGCTGCGGAGCTTGCGGAACGAGTCGTGGAGGGCGTGGAGGACGCTGAGAAAGAAGACGCTGGCCGAGGTCACCGAGGTCGAGACGTCGCAGAGCACGTAGATCTCGGGACGTCGCGGCCGCTTCGGGCGGTAGCGCAGCGTCAGCGGAACGCCGCCGGTCTCGAGCGACGTCCGCATCGTCCGGCGGACATCGACGACCCGCCCCTTGCGGCGCCCGCGCTGCTCGTTGCCGAGGGTCGCGAGCCGCCGCTTCAGCATCGTCACCGAGCGATGGACGGCTGCGAGATCCTGGGTCGGGTTGGTCGGCAGCGCCCGGTCGAGGTCCGCGAGCGGGCGCGCCGGCGGCAGGTTGCCGGTCCGCTCGATCAGCCGCCGCTCGAGCTCGCGGCGCAGGTGCGACTCGAAGCGCCGGACGCCCTCGCGATCGATCTCGATGTCCTCTCCCGAACCGTCGGGTGCCTCCCGGCTGGGACTGCCGGGCGTCAACCCGAGCGAGCGCCGAATCCGCTGGACGTCGACGCCGACGACGCCGGAGCCCTCGCCGCGGCGGCCGAAGGCGGCGACCGCGAGTTGGGCGAGATCGCGCATTCGGGCCTCGTCGCCGTCGGCGATCGCCTGACGGATCATCTCGGTCAGCTCGTCGACGTCGATTCGCTCGCCGTCGATGGGCTCGCCGCCCTCGCCCCGGTCGCCCTCCTCGCCGTCCGCATCGCCGGCGCGCTCGCGCTCGATCGCCTCGAGTTCGGCGGCGCGGAAGAACCAGCGGTCGAAGACCTTCTCGAACAGATGACGGTCCTCCAGCGACTTGGCGAGCGTCGCCGCCAGCGCCTCCCGGAACTGGGCCCGGTCGCTCCACGGCACCTGCTCGACGGCGGCGAACGAGTCGAGGATCTCGGCGGTCCCGATCGCGAGGCCCTCGGAGCGGAGCTCGTCGCAGAACGAGACGAGCTGGTCGGCGATCAGGTCGTTGGGCGCGGGGGAGGCCACGGCCTCAGGCCGCACCATCGCCGTCGCTGATGCTGGTGGGGCCCGCCGAGGGCAGCCGCATCCCGACCCGCTCGGCGACGAGGTCGAGGTCGGTCCGGTGCTTGACGATGATGCTCATCGTCCGGTTGAAGGTGTCGGAGTCGATCTGGTCGGCGCCGAGCAACAGCAGCGCCCGGGCCCAGTCGATCGACTCGGCGATCGACGGCGGCTTCTTCAGGTCGAGATCGCGGACCATGCCGACGACTTCGACGAGGCGCCGGGCCAGCTCGGCGTCGAGGTCGGGGACGTGGAGGCGGACGATCTCGACCTCGCGCTCGACCGAGGGGTAGTCGAGCCAGAGGTAGAGGCAGCGCCGCTTCAGGGCCTCCGTGAGCTCGCGCGAGTTGTTCGAGGTCAGCAGTACGAGCGGCATCGACTGCGCCACGACGACCCCGAGCTCGGGGATCGAGATCTGGAAGTCGGAGAGGACCTCGAGCAGCATCGCCTCGAACTCCTGGTCGGTCTTGTCGATCTCGTCGATCAGCAGGACGACCGGCTTCTCGGAGGCGATCGCCGCCAGCAGCGGCCGCGTCAGGAGGAACTCCTCGCCGAAGATGTCCTCCATGACGGCATCGCCGGCAGCCTCCTCCTCGGGCCCGGCGCCCGCCTCGGCCTGGATTCGCAGGAGCTGCTTGCGGTAGTTCCATTCGTAGAGCGCCTTGGCCTCGTCGAGCCCCTCGTAACACTGCAAGCGGATCAGCTCGCGGCCGGTGGCGCGCGATAGCGCCTTCGCGAGCTCGGTCTTGCCGACGCCGGCGGGCCCCTCGACGAGGACCGGCTTGCCGAGCTGCTGGGCGAGGTGGGAGACGAGTGCCGCCGAGTCGTCGGCGAGATAGCCGGCGGCCTCCAGTGAGTCGCGGGTCGCCTCGAGCCCGGCTCCCGCGGGCTGGTCGGGGCCGGGGCCGGCCGCGGCTGGTTGCGGGGGCTCACTCGGGTCGATGATAATGGCGGCGTGAGTCCTTCCATGGTCGCAACGATGGTCTTTGCGCTGAGCGACGAGGCCGGCCCCTACGCGCTGATGATCGGCGGCGGGTTCCTCGTCGGTGTCTACGCGCACGCCGCGAAGATGCCGAGGTTGCTCGCGGCCGCGATCCTGTTCGTGCTGCTCAGCTCGATCCTCGCGATTCTCGTCTCCTTCAGCTACGACGGCACGGCGCCTCAGGTGAAGCCGTGAGCGGCCGCCCCCTCCCGCCGCCAGTGGGTAGGCTCGCAGGCCCATTGGGGGACAGGAGGACGTGATGGAATCGAGCGCCGAAGAGCAGCCCTCCGGCGAGACCGAGCAGGCCCGGGCGGCCACCGACGGGCTTCAGGAAGAGATCGAGCGGGTCCGAGCCGACGACGTCGGGGCGCTGTCGAGCGATGTCAAGAAGCTCGCCGCCGAGGTACGGGAGTCCGCCCTGCGGGCCGCCGGAGCCGAGTCGATCGCGCGGCGCGCGGTCGCGGAGAGGGATGCCGCCGTCGAGCGGGCGGAGCGGGCCGAGCGGTCGGCGGCCGAGCGGATCGAGGCGGCCGAGCGCGGCTACGGGGAGAAGCTCGAGGAGAGCCGCAAGGAGCTGCGCGCGCAGGCCGAGGCGAAGCTGAAGGAGGCGGTCGCGGCGATGAAGAAGTCCGGCGCCGAGCAGATCAGCGCCGAGCTGAAGCGCCGCAAGGCCGAGCTCGAGGAGCGCATGGAGCTGCGCCGCCGCAAGGCCGAGACCGACATCGAGGCGCGCCGCAAGCAGCTCGAGGAGGGCATCGAGAACCGGGCGCGGGAGCTCGACGCGCGGATCGCCGCGCGGGAGGACGGCTTCGAGGAAGAGCTCGAGCGGGTCCGCGATGACGGCCGCCGCAAGCTCGCGGCCGAGGTCGACGCGCGCAAGGAGGTCGAGGGCAAGCTCAACCTCGCCGAGGCGCGGCTGAAGAATCTCGCGGAGCGCCTCGCCGACGAGACCGAGCGCCGGACCAAGGCGGAGGCGGAGCGCAAGCTCGCGGCGGAGATGGAGAAGCTGAAGCGGGAGGCGGTCGTCAGCGGCGAGAAGGCGCGGCAGCGGGCCGCCCGCGAGGCCGAGCTCGAGGGCGCGAGGCTCGCCAAGCAGGCCGAGTCGGACGCGCAGGAGCGGCGCGACGAACTCGCCCGCGACGCGCGGGCCCGGGCCGCCCGCGAGGCCGAGCAGGCCGCCGAGCGGGCCCGCCGCGAAGCGCTCGGGTAGCGGGGCTCAGCTCCACGTCCGGCCGCCGCGAGCGCCTCCGAAGGAGAGCGCCGGTTTCGTCACCCGAGCCGCTCGCCGGGAAAGACGGGGTGACGTCTTCGGGGCCCGCCGATGGTCGCCGTCGCTCCCGGGACTCCGTACGCCGCCTGCTCAGTCACTGCGGCCGAGCCGACCCGGGGCCCGCCGGGAGCGCATCCGGCGCAGCTCCCGCATCTCGTCGAGGGCCGGCTCGGGATCGGGGCCCGAGGCGGGGAGGAGGCGTGCGTCAAGCGGCGTCTCGCGGGCTTCGTCGTCGTCGCCGCGCCGGACCCGGAAAGCGGCTGCGCACCCGGTCGCCCTGACGGCCTCGACGACCACTCCGTCCCGGATCAGCGCCGCGGCATGGTCGTCGAGAGCGAGGCCGGGTTCCATGCCGCCGGTGGCGACGGCCCGGCGGTAGGCGTCGCGGCGCTCGGGGTCCTGCGAGTAGTGGACGCAGTGGCTGCCCTCGATCAGTCCGATCCCGGCGACCGGGGCCGGGGTACCGCCGCCCCTCGAGATCCCGGACTGAAACCAGCACATCGATCCGGCGCTGTAGCCGCAGAGGAGGATGCCGCGCTCGTGCGCCGCTCGCATCAGCCGGTCGATCCCGTGCTCGCGCCAGAGCGCCATCAGGTTGACCATGCTGCCCCCGGTCACGTAGATGGCGTCCTGGCGGAGCAGGTGCTCGCCCGGGTCGACCGGAAAGTCGCCGAGCCGGAAGAGCGACATCGAGCTCGGCTCGGCACCGCGCCTCTCCATCGCCGAGTGGAAGGCGGCGATCTGATCGTGCGGGTCGCCGCTGGCCGTGGGAACCAGGCAGATCCGCGGCCGCACCGGCTCGAGCAGCGAGACGATGTAGTCGTGCAGCGCCTCGTTCTCGGGGCGCATCTGGAACTCGGCGCCGCCGATGGCGACGATCGGGCCGGGCATCTGCCTATCTTCGCGGGTCCGGGCGGTCAGGCGACCGCATGCAGCTCGCCGTCGCCGGGCTCGGGGTCGGCGCCGAGGTAGCGGGTCGGCAGCGCGGTCTCGATCACCCGGTCGCCGCCGTCGCCCACGCACCATGCTCGTGCGTCCGGCCGGGAGGCAACCGCCGCGACCATACGAGAGCCGCGGAAGTGCAGCGCGCTTCCGTCCTCGGCCGCGTAGCCTGGGCACATGCCGCGCCTCAGCATCGCGTGGTAGGGCTCGCGCGGACCCTGCTTGCTGCCGTAGTGCACGCAGTTGCTCCAGGGCAGGAGCCCGAGGCCGCGAACGCGGAGGACCTCTCCGTGGAAGGAGGTGACGCCCGCTGAGTACCAGCAGAGCGAACCCGCGCTGAGGCCGCAGAGGATGACGCCACGCCGCCACGCCTCGGCGAGGATCTCGTCGATTCCGTGGGCGCGCCAGGTCCCGAGCAGGCTGATCACGCTGCCGCCGCCGACGTAGATCAGATCCTGCGAGAGGAGGTGCTCGCGGAGGTCGGCGGCGCCGCGGTCGCGGCGGAACAGCGAGACGTGCGACGGCTCGCAGTCGCTACCGCCGAATGCCCGGTAGAAGCGGACGACGTAGTGGTCGGCATCGCCGCTCGCGGTCGGCAGAAAGCAGACCCGCGGACGCTCGCGGCGGACGCGGGCGAGCTCGAGCACGTAGTCGTCGAGCAGTGGATTGCCGGCTTCCATCGAGAACCCGCCGCCGCCGAAGGCGACGATCTGGCGCTCGTCGGCTTGCGGAAACCGCACGATCGTTGCGTGGTCGTTCATCGCTCCACCTCCTCCTGATCCCGAAAGACGCGGCGGGCCGGCCGTCCTGGCCGGCCCGCGCGCGTGCCTGTTTCCGTACTCCGCCCGGCCGCTAGGCCGGGACCTCAGGCCCCTCGTGGGCCTGCAACACGTCCTCGCCCTCCTCGCCGGTGCGGATGCGGATCGCCTCCTCAACCGGCAGGACGAAGATCTTGCCGTCACCGATCGAGCCGGTCCTCGCGTGCTTGAGGATCGTCTCGACGACCATCTCCTTCTCGGAGTCGTCGACGACGCACTCGATCTTCAGCTTCGGCCGGACGTTCACCGTGAGACTCGCTCCGCGGTAGTGCTCGACCACGCCCTTCTGGCGGCCCGACCCCTTCACCTCGGAGATCGAGAGGGACGGAACGCCCCGCTCGAGCAGCTCCTGGCGGATCGGCTCGAACGCCTCGTGGCGGATGAATGCTTCGATCTTCTTCATATAGTTCACCTCCTCCTAGGCGCTCGGGGTGGCTGCTGTGCCGGTCGGTGGCGGGTTGGCCGCCGTCGGCGTCGCGATCGGTGTTCCGGCCACGCTCGGCTCGTACATACCCGAGCCGGGGTACTCCTCACGCGGGATGAACGACTCGGGGTAGCCGTACATGCCGTGGGTGGAGATATCGAGACCGGCGAGCTCCTCTTCCTCGGAGACCCGCAGCCCGATCGTAGCCTTGAGCGCCGCGAACACCGCATACGAGACGATGAACACGAACGTGAACGTCGCCGCGACCGCCAGCGCCTGGACGCCGAGCTGACCGAGCGAGCTGGCGAAATCGCCGTCCTTGATGCCGTAGAAGATCCCCGGCGCCGCACCGTCTGCAATCAGGCGGGGCGAGGCGAAGATCCCGACCGCGATCGTCCCCCAGATGCCGGCCATCCCGTGCGCCGACAGCGCACCGACCGGATCGTCGAGGCGCTTCTCGATGGCGATCACGCAGTAGACGACGAACACTCCGGCGAGGAACCCGATGATCGGGGCCGCCCAGTACTCGACGAACCCCGACGGGGCCGTGATGCCGACCAGGCCCGCGATCGCACCGTTGCCGGCCATGCCGACGTCGAGCGACTTCGTCTTCAGGTAACAGATCAGCACCGCGCCGATCACGCCGGCTGCCGCGGCGAGCTGCGTGTTCAGCATGACCTCGCCGAAGAACGAGTCGGCCGTGCCGAACGTCGAGCCGCCGTTGAACCCGAACCAGCCGATCCAGAGGATCATCACCGCGAGGCCCACGAACGGCATCGAGTGACCCGGGATCGCCCGGGGCGAGCCGTCCGCGGCGTACTTGCCACGCCTTGCACCGAGCAGCAGCAGCGCTGCGAGGCCGCCGACCGCACCGGTCAGGTGGACTACCGACGAGCCGGCGAAGTCCATCACCGGCTTGCCGCCGACGTCGGACAGGAAACCACCACCCCAGACCGAGTGGGCCACGATCGGATAGATGACCGCGCCGAACACGACCGCGTAGATGACGTAGGCGCTGAACTTGATCCGCTCCAGGGTCGTGCCCCAGACGATCGCCAGCGACACCGCCGCGAAGGCGAGTCCGTACAGCATCAGCATCGCGTCGGAGCCCGCCACCTCGAATGCGTCGGCACCCGAGCCGATCACCTGTCCGAAGTGGAAGAAGAATCCGTCGGTGCCGAACACCTTGTTGCCGAAGCCGCTGATCCCGTAGCCGACCGCCCACCAGGCGATGGTCACGATTCCGAGGTTGATCAGGATCTTGCCGACGCCGGCCCCGGCGTTCTTCTCGCGGCTGAATCCGATCTCCAGGAACAGGAATCCTGCCTGCATCAGGAAGACGAGCGCACAGGAGACGGCGACCCAGACCATGTCCAGCTCGATCGACTTCGCTTCCAACAGCTTCGCTCCATCCTGTGCGGACGCGACGCCTGGAATCACCAGGGCGGCGATCAGCGCCAACAGGACTGTGAGGCTGAGCCTCTTAGTCATTCGGGTTTCCTCCTTGCCGCCGGGCAGGGATGACCGGCGGGAGTGGTTTGCCAACGATGGCAGTGTGGGATCGGAGCGCCGCGCCGTGTTTGTACCGGCGTCGAAAATTCACCCCCGTCGCTTTGTACCCCGGGGAATCGAGCCGGAGGACCCGGCTTCAGCAGTGGGTTCGTGGGATTGGGACGGGTGCCGGGCCGGGATGCTCAGACGGCGATCCGGGGGCGGGCCGGTGCCTGGGAGGCGGCCGGGCCGATCGTCAGCTCGGCGCGCTCCGCCGCGATGCCGATCCGCTCAGGATCGCCGCCGAGGCTCTGACAGGCGCGCCGGGCGCTGCGGTGAAGGTCGTCGAGGAAGCCGTCGGTGTGAAGGGGGTCGTGATGGAAGAGCAGCGTCCGCTTGGCCCCGACGCGGTGGGCGAAGGTCACTGTCTCGCCGATCGGTGAGTGTCCCCAGCCTTCGTGCCCCGGGTACTCCTCGTCGGTGTACTGGCAGTCGTGGATCAACAGGTCGGCATCGCGCGCGAGGTTGTAGCCCGAGATCCACTCCTCGCTGAGCTTCGCCAGATCGGCGCCGAGCCCGGGCTCGTGGTCGGGTATGTAGCAGAGGGTCGTGTCCCCGTCGGTGATCCGGTAGCCCAGCGTCGGGCCACGATGGGTCACGGCCTCGGCGCGGATCGTGGCGCCCCCGATCTGCCACTCGGTTGCCGGTGCGTCTAGGAACGAGACGTCGCAGGGCAGCTCGCGGACCTCGACCGGAGACAGCGGGGCGGAGATGTAGCGGGCGATCCGGGACTCGAGCGACGCCTCCGGCGAGCTCGGGCCGAAGATGCGGATGTTCGACTCGGCCCGGAAGCACGGCGGGAAGAACATCAGCCCCTGGATGTGGTCGAGGTGGAGATGGGTGAGGAGGATGTTGATCCGGGGCAGGTCGGGCGGGAGCGAGAACCCGAGCGTGCGGATGCCGGTCCCGGCGTCGAGGATCAGGGTCTCACCGCTGGCCAGCGTCAGCTCGACGCACGAGGTGTTGCCGCCGTAGCGGTTCATCTCCGGGCCCGGTGCCGGGACCGATCCGCGCGCTCCCCAGATCCGGACCCTCACTGCGTCACCTCGTGGCGGCCGGTGGTCACCTCGCGCGCCACCTGCTCGTCGACGGGCCAGAAGATCACCATCACCCCGGAGGCGCCGCTCGCGGCGCCGACGATCGGCATGGCGCTGGCAGCGATTCGGTGCATGACGCCGTCGGCCGAGCGGACCGAGAACTCGTCGTGGGCCGGCCGGCCCTCGCGCAGCGCACGGGTCAACGGCAGCTCCTCGAACGAGAGGGGCTCGTCGTTCTCGTCGAAGGGCCCGAACCGCCGCGTCCACTCCTCGAGGCCGAGCTGACCGGTGTCCTCGAAGGGGCGACCGATCAGCGCGCCGGCTCCCTCGTTGTAGAACAGGAGGGTCCCGTCCTTCGCGACCAGGAAGGCCGGGGTCGTAACGCTCGTCAGCAGGTTCCGGGCAAGGATGAGCTCGAGCGGTTTCTGCGGACCGGACATCGGTCGCAGCATTGTTCCACCGTCAGCGACTTTCGTCACCAAGACGGTTCGGCCCGGCAAACGGGCAACCAGATCGCGGGCGCGGGAACGCCCGGGTGTGCTTCCTCGCGGGGAGCGTCCCCGGAAGGGTCAGCTCATCTTGCCGATCCTGAAGATCTTCGTACCGCAGTCCGGGCAGGTGCCGGTGATCGCCGGACGACCGTTCTTCATCGTGATCTGCTCGGCGTCCTTGATCTCGACCTTCTTGCGCTCTTTGACGCAGTAACCCTCGGGCATGGTCGGTTCTCCTTCCGGGCGCTCGCGCCCTTATCGAGGCGGTGATCGTGCCGGTCGGCACAATCCCGACTGCCCGCAATCTAGAGCCGTTTCCGGACGTCACCGCCCCGGACGGCGCTCAGTTGGTCCCGCCGCCGCCGTTCAGATCGCCGATCTGGCGGCGGAGATCGTCGATGTCGTCCTCGATCACACCAATCCGCTTGTCGGTCGCGTCCTGGGCGGCGCTGAGGTCGTCGACCTTGCCCTCGAGCGTGTCGACCTGGTCCTGGAGCACCGTCGTGTCCCCGCTCCCGGTGGCCGGCAGGGTGGAGGCGGCGCCCTGGAGGGCGGCGATCTCCTGCTCGAGGCTCGCGATGTCGTCGCTGCTCGCGGCGTTGTCCCGTGCGTCGATCGCGAGCACGACCGCGACGATCGAACAGGCGAGCGCGAGCAGTGCCGCGGCCAGCGTCAGGTACGTGCGGAGGCCGAGCTTGCGGTCGAGTTGCGCCACCCAGGAGCGGAGCCCCTCGACTTCGCCGACCGGGCGGCCGGGAACTGCGCCGGTGGGCGGGCGCGCCCCCGGCTGGGTGATCGGGCGGCGGACGCCGGTGGGCTGGACGGGTTGTGGCTGAGCCGCGTTCCCCGGGGCGGCCGGCTGCTGCGTCGACGCGGGTGGCGGGTGGACCGCGGTCGGGGGGTCCGCAGGGCCCTGGGCGGGCGGCGCGGGCTGAGGCGCCGGGTGCGGCGGCGCAGCACCGGGCGCCGGGGGCGGAGCGCCCTCGGGAGGGGGCGGCGGGTTCGCGGGTGGGCGCCCCTCCACGAAGCTAGCTCGCCTCCGGGCGGGACCCGGCGACGATTCCCCCGTCCGGCTCGATCTCGTGGCCCTCCTCGACCCATGCCTCGAGGCCGCCGCCGAGGTTGTAGGCCTCGAACCCGGAAGCCCTGAAGACCTGCGTTGCCATGGCCGAACGGCTGCCCGTCCGGCACTGGAAGACGATCGGGCGCCCCGGATCGAACCGCTCCGAAGCGGCGGGAAGCCCTTCGAGCGGAATGTGCTCGGCGCCGGGGATCCGGCCGGCCTCCCACTCGAAGTGCTGGCGGACATCGACGAGCTGGGCGCCGGCGGCGACCTTCTCGGCGGCCTCGGCGGGTCCGATCTCGATGTCCTGTTCCATCGTCTCGGCGGTCATTGAGGTCGTCGAGGATAGAGGCTGGCCGTCGTTCGAAGGCCCTTCATCGGCCGGATGCGTAGCATTCTGCAGGCACCCCTCTATCCACCGAGAGTCCCCCTCTCGTCCTGACCAAGGAGTTACTCGATGCCTGAGGCAGTAATCGTCGACACCCTGCGCACGCCCATCGGCCGCGCCTTCAAGGGATCGCTGACCCAGCTTCGCCCGGAGGAGACCGGCGCGTTCGTGATCGACCGGCTGCTCGAGCGCAATCCCGACGTCGATCCGGCGCTGATCCAGGACGTGATCGCCGGCGTCGGCATGCCGCAGGGGCTGCAGGCGTTCAACATCGCCCGGATCATGGCGATCCTCTCGGAGAACCTCCCGGAGACGGTCACCGGCGTCACCGTGTCTCGCTACTGCGCGTCCTCGCTCGACGCGATCCGGCACGCCTCGAACGCGATCAAGAACGGTGAGGGCGACGCCTACGTCGCCGCCGGGATCGAGTTCGTCTCGCGCTTCAACGAGCGCAGCGAGGCCGCCGGCGTCGAGGACCGTAACGAGAAGCTGACGGGTGACACCGACGGCTACCCGAACGTCTACATCGACATGGGGGTCAC
Source organism: uncultured Conexibacteraceae bacterium (assembly GCA_963784885.1). Lineage (GTDB taxonomy): Bacteria > Actinomycetota > Thermoleophilia > Solirubrobacterales > 70-9 > RHKX01. Next base: position 40,842 of record CAWATA010000006.1, on the reverse strand, counting down.
CGCGGTCAACGTCGCCAACAAGTACGGCGTCAGCCGCGACGCGATGGACGATTACGCGCTCCGCTCCCAGCATCTGGCGGTCGCCTCGCAGGAGTCCGGTTTCTTCGATCGCGAGATCGTCCCGGTGCCGACTCCGAACGGCGAGGTCGCCAAGGACGACGGCCCCCGGGCCGACGGCGGCGACATGCGCGAGAAGCTCGGCTCGCTGCCGGAGGCCTTCGGCGGGGGCGGCGTCACCGCCGGCAACTCGTGCCCGCTCAACGACGGCGCGGCCGCCGTCCTGATCATGTCCGACACCAAGGCGAAGGAGCTCGGCCTCCAGCCGCGCGCGCGGATCATCACCGCCGCGACCGAGGGCAACAACCCCGAGTACATGGGGGTCGCTCCGATCGGCGCCGTCAAGAAGGTCCTCGACCGGGCCGGCATGACGATCGGCGACATCGACACCGTCGAGCTCAACGAGGCGTTCGCCGCCCAGGTCATCCCGATCATGGACGAGTGCGACATCCCGCTCGAGAAGCTGAACACCCACGGTGGGGCCATCGCGCTCGGCCACCCGTTCGGAATGACGGGCGCCCGGATCATGGGCACGCTCCTCAACGTCATGGAGACCGACGACCACAGCGTCGGGATCGAGACCATGTGCGTCGCCGGGGGCCAGGGCGAGGCGATGGTCGTCGAGCGCCTGAGCTGACCACGTCAGCTCAGGGGCGGCCTCCGATCGCGGAGGTGGCACGGATTTCGCAGCCATGGCTGCGGAATCCGTGCCACCCGCCTGCTCGAGGACTTCCGACCGGGCGATCGGGGCCCCGAATAGGCTGGCCGCGTGGAGTTGGGAGCCACCATCTTCTCGACCGGGTGGGCGTCGGGGGTCAACTCCTACGCGACCGTCCTCGTGCTCTGCCTGCTCGGCCGGGCCGGGATCGGCGGTGTCCCCGAGGGCTTCGATCAGAACTGGGTCCTCTACGCCGCCGCGGGGATGTTCGCGGTCGAGTTCGTCACCGACAAGGTGCCCTTCCTCGACTCGGCCTGGGACTCGATCCACACCGTCGTCCGGCCGCTGATCGGCGCTGCGCTCGGCTTCTCGTTCGCCGGCGAGAGTGGGGTGGACGGCATCGAGGAGGCGTTCGGCGGCGGCGTCGCCGGGCTCACGGCCCTCGCCAGCCACTGCGTCAAGGCGGGCCTGCGTCTCGGCGTCAACACCTCGCCTGAGCCGGCGTCGAACATCCTCGTCAGCCTCGCCGAGGACGGGACCGTGGCGATCGTCACCGTGCTCGCCATCGAGTACCCGGAGCTGGCGGCACTGATCGCCGCAGTTCTGCTGATCAGCGGTGGCCTGCTGATGCTGTTGCTCTGGAAGAAGGTCATCCGGCCCGGTTGGGCCCGCCTGCGGGGCCACTATGGCGAGCGCCGGGGAGTGCCGTGAGCCCGAGGCCGGTCCACCGCCGCCGCCTCGTTCCGATCGGCGTCCCGATCGCCATCGCCGCCCTCGTCCGGGCGGCGGGTAGCGAATAGGCTGCGCCCGGAACCCGAACTTCCGAGGCGCGGAGATGTCGCCACGGCGAGCCTCTCGGCGGCCGGGCCTCGACCCAAGGAGAAGAGCGATGAGCGAGCAGACGAAATACGTTCTCGGCGAAGACCGGATCCCCACCCACTGGGTCAACCTGATGCCGGACCTTCCCGGCGAGCCGTTGCCGCCGCTCAGCCCGGCGACGATGGAGCCCGCCGGCCCTCCCGACCTCGCGCCGATCTTCCCGATGGCCCTGATCGAGCAGGAGGTCTCGGGCGAGCCGACGATCGAGATCCCCGACGAGGTCCGTGAGATCTACTCGCTCTGGCGGCCGACCCCGCTGTTCCGCGCCCGGCGGCTCGAGAAGGCTCTCGATACCCCGGCGCACATCTACTACAAGTACGAGGGGGTCTCGCCGGCGGGCTCGCACAAGCCCAACTCGGCGGTGCCGCAGGCCTATTACAACCGCGAGGCCGGGATCCGCAAGCTCGTCACCGAGACCGGTGCCGGGCAGTGGGGCAGCTCGCTGGCCCTGGCCTGCAAGCTGTTCGGGCTCGAGTGCGAGGTCTTCATGGTCGGCGTCTCCTACGACCAGAAGCCGTACCGGCGGGCGATGATCGAGACCTGGGACGCGACCGTCCATCGCAGCCCCTCCGACCTCACCGAGGCGGGGCGCTCCCAGGCCTCACACCCGAGCGGGAGCCTCGGCATCGCGATCTCCGAGGCGGTCGAGGTCGCCGCCGGCGCCGACGACACCAACTACTCGCTGGGCTCGGTTCTCAACCACGTCTGCCTGCACCAGACGGTGATCGGCCAGGAGTGCATCGAGCAGCTCGAGATGGCCGGCGAGTACCCGGACGTGGTCATCGGTTGCGTCGGCGGCGGCTCGAACTTCGCCGGCGTGGCATTCCCGTTCCTGCGGCGCAAGCTGCGCGAGGGTGGCGACACCCGCTTCATCGGCGTCGAGCCCGCGGCCTGCCCGACTCTGACCAAGGGCGAGTATCGCTACGACTTCGGCGACACCGTCGGGATGACGCCGCTGATGCCGATGTACACCCTCGGCCACGACTTCGTCCCGCCCGAGCTCCATTCCGGCGGGCTCCGCTACCACGGCGACTCGCCGCTGGTCAGCGCGCTGGTCAAGGCGGGGGCGGTCGAGGCGCAGGCGGTTGCGCAGACGAGCGCCTTCGCGGCGGCCGTCCAGTTCGCCGGGGTCGAGGGCATCCTCCCGGCGCCCGAGCCGTCGCACGCGATCCGTGCCGCGATCAGCGAGGCGGAGGCGGCGCGGGACGCCGGCGAGAAGCGGGTCATCCTCTTCAACCTCTGCGGTCACGGGCACTTCGACATGTCCGCCTACGACGCCTATCACCGCGGCGAGCTGACCGACCTCGAGTTCTCCGAAGCGGACATGGAGGCGGCCCTGGCCAACCTCCCGGAGACTCCGTCGATAGCCTGACCGGCCCATGGAACGCTCTCCCCACGCCGCCAAGGTCCTGATCGGCGCACTCGTCCTGCTCGTCGCCGTCATCGCGGTCGTCCTGGTCGCGCGCTCCGGAGGGGGCGACGACTCGGGCGACTCCGCCTCGATCTCGACCGACACCTCGGCGAAGCCGGAGGTGTCGGTGCCGTCAGGGGATCCGCCGACCGGCCTCGAGTCGATCGACATCGTCGAGGGCGACGGCGCGACGGCCGATACCGGCGACGAGGTCAAGGTGCAGTACGTCGGCGTGGACTACTCGACCGGCGAGCAGTTCGACGCATCCTGGGATAACGGCCAGCCGTTCACCTTCACGCTCGGCGGCGGCCAGGTGATCCCGGGCTGGGATCAGGGCGTCACCGGCATGAAGGTCGGCGGTCGTCGCGAGCTGACCATCCCGCCCGACCTCGCCTACGGAGCGCAGGGGTCGCCGCCGGCGATCGGCCCCGACGCGACGCTGATCTTCGTGATCGACCTGCTCGACGTGAAGCCGGGCGGCTCGCCGAACGGCTGAGCCGCTCGACCCCGGCGGTCAGTCCTCGAACAGGGCGTAGCCGTAGGAGCCGCGTTTCGACGCGAGCTTGGCGATCGCCGTCATCCGTTCGTCGTCGTTGTCCTCGAGGGCTCTGAGGTTGCCCCCGACCCGGCGCGCCGCCCGGGCGCAGAACGTGTCGGCGATGTAGCGCTCCTGCCCGGTGGTCTCGACGCCGTCGTTCTCGAAGATCGAGCTGACGCGGCTGAGCACGGCGACCTGGGCGTAGACGTCGGCGATGGCGTCGGCGAGCCGCTTCTGGGCGAGCTGGCGCATCGTCACGTCCTGCTTGTGCTTGCGGATCAGGTCCTCGGTGGCGGCCGCCAGCTCCTTCACCTGGTCGCCGACGGCGTCGGCGTGCTCCGAGAGCTCCGGGTGGGCCATCGAGACCCGCTCCGGCCGGACCTCGCGCTTGACCCTGCCGGCCGCATAGTCGGCGAGCACTCCGATCGAGCCGATCGGGTCGTTGAGGCCGATCTCGCCGAGACCGGAGAGCCGTTCGCCGACGGGCTTCATCGCCGACAGCGCGATGAACGCCCGCATCACGTCGTTCGCTCCCTCGAAGATCGGGAAGATCCGGATGTCGCGCATGATCTTCTCGTAGGGCTCGGTTCGCATGTAACCCTCGCCGCCGCGCAGCTGCAGCGCCCGGTTCGCCGCGTACCAGAGGAACTCGGTCCCGGCCACCTTGCAGATCGCCGACTCCAGCGAGTAGTCCTCAACCCCCTGGTCGACGAGCCCACAGGTCAGATACGCCATCGACTCGAGGCCGAACAGGTACGAGACCATCCAGCCGATCTTCTCCTGGACGAGCTCGAATTCGGCCAGCGACTGGCCGAACTGACGGCGTTCCCTGGTGTGTCCGATCGTCAGGTCGAGCAGCTTCTTGGCCGCCCCGACCGATCCGGTGCCGAGGCCGATCCGGCCGTTGTTGAGGATGGACATCGCGATCCTGAAGCCGTCGCCGGGGTCCCCGAGTACGTTCTCGGCCGGGACGCGCACGTCTTTGAAGTAGAGGCGTCGCAGATCGTTCCCGCGAAGCCCCATCGTGTCGTAGCGCTCCCCGACCTCGAACCCGTCCATCCCCTTCTCCAGGATCAGTGCGATGTGGCGGTCCTCGCCGCCGACCTCGGCGCGGGCGAACGCCGTGAAGACGTCGCCCTTCGACCCGTTGCCGATGTAGCGCTTCTCCCCGTTCAGCACCCAGGATCCGTCGGGCTGGCGGACCGCTCGTGAGCGCAGGTGGTAGGCGTCCGATCCCGCTTCCGGCTCGGTCAGCGCGAAGCCCGCGAGCTTGCGGCCGGCCGCGAGATCGGGCAGGAACCGCTCCTTCTGCTCGTCGGTCCCGAACATCGCAATCCCCTTGTAGCCGATGGACTGATGGACGCCGAGGATGATCGAGAGGGTCCCGTCGATCTGGGCGAACGTCTCGAAGACGCGGGCGTAGCCGGTCTGCGACAGCCCCTGGCCGCCGTACCTCTCGTCGACGTAGAGACCGCAGAGGCCGGCTTCTCCGAGCTCGTGGATCCGGTCGTCGCCGATCCAGCGGTCCTCCTCAACCTTGCGGTGGTCGATCGAGTCGCCGATCTCGCGCGCCCGCGCACAGAGCTCGCGGACCTTGACCTGCTCCTCCGGATCCGAAACCGGCCATGGGAAGACCATCTCCTCGTGGATCTCGCCCAGCAACAGCGACTTGGTGAACGACGAGGCGGCCTCGCCGCTCTCCGGTTTCTCGACGACGCTGGACTCCATGAGGCGGCTCCTTCGGTCGGGCTCGGACTGCCTTCGGCGGTTCCGCCGAGCGTAGACGACGGCCTCCCGTACTCCCACCCGGCGGGGAGGGGCTAAGAAACCGCGTCGAGCCGGTCGGCGATCAGCTCCGCAAGCGCTAGTGCGGAGGTCGCCGCCGGCGAGGGGGCGTTGCGGACATGGACGGCGTGCTCGGTCTCGGAGACGATGAAGTCGTCGATCAGCGACCCGTCGCGGGCGATCGCCTGGGCCCTGACGCCGGAATGCTCCGAGCGCACCACGTCCTCGCGTCGGAGCTCGGGTACGTACCGGCGGCACTCGCCGACGAACGAGCGGACGCTGACCGCGTGGCGAAGCTCGGCGATGCCGGTCCGCCAGAATCTCCGCATCATCCGCCGCGTACCCGGCCAGCGCAGGCTCTCGGCGAGGTCGCGCGGGACGACCCGGCGGAGCCGGTAGGCGTCGCGAGCGCCGACGAGGAGTGCAGTCGGGCCGAGCAGGACGGTGCCGTGGGGATCGCGGGTCAGGTGCATACCGAGGAACGGCAGGTCGGGATCGGGCACCGGGTAGATGTTCGCCCGGACCAGTCCCGCCCGCTCGGGCCGCAGCTTCAGATAGGCGCCGCGGAACGGGACGACCCGCGGATCGGGATCGGCGCCGGCGGCGATGGCCAAACGGTCGGCCCACGCGCCGGCACAGAGGACGGCCTTCGCCGCCTCGGTCCGGCCGCCGGAATGCACGAGGGTCACCGACGCCGACCCCGGATTCATCGCGAGGACCTCACAGCCGGTCGTGATCCGCCCGCCCGACGTCTCGAAGTCGCGGGCCAGCGCCCGGGTCACCGCCCGGTAGTCGACGACCCCCGTCGCCGGGGAGTGGAGGGCGGCGATGCCGTTCGCGTGCGGCTCGATCTCGCCGAGTTCGTCGGGGCCGATCCGTCGCAGGGCCGGCACGCCGTTCGCCCGGCCGCGGCGCTCGAGCTCCTCGAGCCGCGGCAGCTCCTCGGTACGGGTCGCGACGATCACCTTGCCGTCACGGCGGGCGTCGATGCCGCGTTCGGCGCAGTACTCATAGAGGCGCCGGGCGCCCTCGACGCAGAGCCGCGCCTTCAGCGATCCGGGCTCGTAGTAGACCCCGGCGTGGATGACGCCGCTGGAATGGCCGCTCTGGTGAGCCGCCAGCTCGTCCGCGCACTCGAGCAGCGCGATCTCCGCATCGGGATGGCGGCGCTTCAGCTCGCGCGCTGCGGCGGCGCCGACGATGCCCCCGCCGACCACACAGACGTCGCAGCGCGCAGGGGCGGTGGGGTGCATGTCGCGAACGGTATTGCGCACCTCGCCGCCGTCGCTGGTTCAATCGTGAGGCATGGGAGAGCAGAGCCGCAGGCTTCACAGCCACGGGGCGTCGATCGCCCTCGCCGTCCTCGGCGCGTTCTTCGCCCTGACCGGTGGCTTCCTCCTCTACGCCAGGCAGGAGCTGTTCGAGCCCGACAACCTCGCCGCCAACGCCCGGACCGCCCTCGAGGATCAGCGGACCCGGCTGGCGATCGCTCAGCCGATCGTCGACGGCATCGTCGACTCCGGCTCCGGCGAGCTCGTCAACGCCCGGCCGCTGATCGAGTCGATCGTCGTCTCCGCGCTCGGGACACCTCCCGCGAAGGCGGCGTTCACCGAGGCCGTGAAGGCGGTCGATGCCAAGCTCGCGAACCGGAGCCCGGACGCGCTCCTGCTCAACCTGACGGACGCGACCGTGGTCGCGGCCAAGGCGATCGAAGCGTTGACGCCGCAGCTCGGCAAGAACGTGCCGAAGGAGCTGACCAACGTCAAGACGGCGATCCTCGGCTCCAAGGTCACGATCACGCCGCTGCGGTTCGTGCGCGAGGTCGATCTGCTCGGAATCCTGCTGCCGTTTCTCGCCTTCTTCCTGCTCGCAATGTCGGTTTTCGTCGCGCCGGTCCGCCGGCGCGCCGTCCAGCGAGCGGGCATCGCGGTCGGCGTCGCGGCGGCCGTGGGGCTCGTCATCCTGGTGGTCGGTCGGTCGGTGGCGCTCGGGCAGATCACCGATCCGCTCTACCGGGATGCGGCCGCCGCGACCTGGGATGCGATCCTCGGGGGCCTGCTCCTGTGGACGATCGGAGTCGGTGTCCTGTCGCTGCTTCTGGCCGCCGCCGCCCGCTTCGGCGCCGCCGAGATCGATCCGCTCGAGCCGCTCGTGCGCGGGGCGGAGCTCGCTCGCTCGCACCCCTCGCGTCCCGTCCTGGGCGTCCTCCGCGGATTGCTGATCGGTGTGGTCGGCGTCTGGCTGATCGTCGACCCGCTGTCGGTCGTCTCGGTCGTCGCGGTCTTCGCCGGCGCCTGGCTCGTCTACGTCGCGATCGTCGAGGTGCTCGGTGTCCTCGCACCCTTCGAGACCGGCACGGCCGGAGTCCATCGAACCTTCCGCCCGATGCGTCTCGCCGCGGCGGGCGGGGTTGCGGTCGCGATCCTCGTAGCCGTCCTGGTGGTCGGGGGCGAACGGCGGAGCGAGGCTCGTCCGCTGGGTCCGCCGGAGGCCTGCAACGGCTACCCCGAGCTCTGCGGCAAGCGAATCGACCAGGTGACGATTCCGGCCACCCACAACGCGATGTCGGCGGCGGCGGAGCCGGGCTGGTTCATCCCGAACCAGCGCTACGGGATCATCCGCCAGCTCGACGACGGGATCCGCGGGCTGCTGATCGACACTCACTACGGGATCGGGAAGGCGGGGCGCGGCTTCGGCGGCGTCATCACCGATCTCGGCAAGGAGGACAAGACGCGCAAGGAGGTCGAGGCCGAGCTCGGCGCCGAAACGGTTCAGCGCGCCGAGGACCTCGTCGGCCGACTCCGGTTCGGGGCCGAGCCGACGGGCAAGTCCGAGCCCTACCTCTGTCACGTCCTCTGCGAGCTCGGTGCGACCAAGCTCGACGTGGCCCTCGACGAGATCCGGGACTGGATGGCCGCCCATCCGGACGAGTTCCTGGCGATCGTCATCGAGGACGTCGTCTCTCCGGAGGAGACCGCGCAGGCGTTCCAGCGCTCGGGCCTGCTCCGGTGGGCCTACGCGCCGCGGCCGAACACGGTCTGGCCGACCCTCGGCTCCCTGATCGAGCAGGACAAGCGCCTGCTCGTGATGGCCGAGCGCGACAACGGTGACGGGAAGTTCCCGTGGTATGAGCGAGCCTTCGACCTGATCCAGGAGACGCCCTACACGTTCAACAACGTCGACGAGATCACCGGTCCGGCGAGCTGCCGGGAGAACCGCGGCGATCCCGACAACCCGCTGTTTCAGATCAACAACTGGATCGAGAGGATTCCCCGCGATCCGGCGCTGCAGGGAAAGATCAACGCCGCCGACGTGCTCGGGAAACGGGCCCGGGTCTGCGCACGGGTCCGCGGCCTGCGCCCGAACATCATCGCCGTCGACTACTACAACGAGGGCGACGTCCTCGGCGTCGCGAACGTCCTCAACGGCATCCCGGCCGACGCCGAGCCCTCGGTCCGGACCACCCGGTGATCGGAACGGTTCGGTGAGCGCCCCGCCGAAACCGCCGCTCGAACCACAGCTCGCCCGCTCGGCCAAGAAGATTCCCGCCGGAGACGGCATCGCCTACGAGCCCAAGTACGACGGCTTCCGCGCGCTCGTCTTTCGCGACTCCGGCGAGCCGTACGTGCAATCACGGGGCGGCAAGCCGCTCGGGCGCTACTTCCCGGAGCTCGAATTCCCGGCGGGCGAGTACGTGATCGACGGCGAGCTGGTGATCCTCGACGATGACGGCGCCGAGGTCTTCGACGCCCTTCAGAACCGGATCCACCCGGCGGAGTCGCGGATCAACCGCCTCGCCGGGGAGACGCCCGCCCGCTTCCGCGCCTTCGACCTGATCGCGCTCGACGGCGCGAGCCTGATGGATCGCCCCTTCGCCGAGCGCCGCGCCGCCCTCGTCGAGCTCGTCTCGGGATTCCCCGGGGCGAGCGAGGAGGGCCCGGGCGGCTGGACCGCCGGCTCGATCGAGCTGACGCCGCTGACGCTCGACCCGGACGCCGCCGCTCGCTGGCTCGAGTCGGGGGAGGGCGTGATCGCCAAACAGCTCGACGCTCCCTACTCGCCGGGCAAGCGGACTGCGATGGTGAAGATCAAGCGCCTGCGCACGATCGACGCCGTCGTCGCCGGCTGGCGGCCCGGCAAGGAGCCGGACACGGTCGGCTCGCTGATGCTCGGGCTCTACGACGGCGACGATCTCCGGGTGGTCGGTCATACCTCCGGCCTGAAGGCGGCGCAGAAGCGGGAGCTCGTCGGCACCCTCGCTCCCTACGAGACCGGCGACCGCGGCTCCGCCGACCCGAGCCGGTGGGCCGCCGATCGCGACCTCGAGTGGGTCTCGCTGCGGCCGGAGCTAGTCATCGAGGTCAGCTTCGACCACGTCAGCGCCGGCCGGATCCGTCACGGCGCCAAGATTCTCCGCTGGCGCGACGACAAGGATCCGAGCGCCTGCACGATCGACCAGCTCGATCAGTAGCGGCTGCGCCGACCGGACCGCGTGGTGCGTTTCCGTTGCCAGGCGGGAATCCGCCGCTCGCCACTCCTGGGTCGCGGCAGGAGGGCAGCCCGGGACCCATCGATCCGGGAAGGTGATCCGGGCGGGAGATCGTTACGTTTCGATCAGGGAATGGTGGCGCCCGAGACACTCATCTACGAACGGGACGGGCGGATCGCGCGCATCACCCTGAACCGGCCCGAGCGGGGGAACGGGATAACCCTGGCGATGCCGGCCGAGCTCGCAGCGGCGGTCGAGGAGGCGAACCTCGATCCGGCGGTGCACGTGGTCGCGCTCGCCGGCAACGGCAACGGCTTCTGCGGCGGCTACGACCTCGGCGCTGCCGAGGCGTTCGGCGGCGGGTCCGGCGAGGAGGGCAGCGGCCGTCCCGACGACCCGGCGACGGTCGCCGCCAACCACGATCCGAACCGCACCTGGGACCCGGTCACCGACTTCCAGATGATGTCCCGGAACCTGCGCGGCTTCATGTCGCTGTTCCACTCCGACAAGCCGGTCGTCTGCAAGGTCCACGGCTTCTGCGTCGCCGGCGGCACCGACATGGCTCTCTGTTCGGATCTGATCGTCGTCGAGGACCGGGCCAAGATCGGCTACCCGCCCGCCCGGGTCTGGGGTGTGCCGACATCGATGCTGTGGGCTCACCGCGTCGGCGTCGAGCGCGCCCGCCGCCTGCTCCTGACCGGGGACTCGATCGATGGGACGACCGCCGTCCAGTGGGGGCTCGCATCCGAGGCGGCTTCGCTCGCCGAGCTCGACGCGGCCTTCGATGCGCTGCTCGAGCGCGTCGCCCGACTGCCGGTCAACCAGCTCGTCATGCACAAGCTCGCAATCAACGCGCCGCTGCTCAGCCAGGGCCTCTACGGCAACCAGGTGATGAGCGTCTTCTTCGACGGGATCGCCCGCCACACGCCGGAGGGTTACGAGTTCGCGCGTCACGCGGCCGATGCCGGGTACAGGGAAGCGGTACGTCGCCGAGACGAGCCGTTCGGCGATCACGGTCTCTCATGAACCAGGTCGCCAGGGGCCCCGACATCCTCGACAACATCGCCGATCTCAGCTCGGCGGCATGGACGTACGCGAGCCTCTCGGCGTGCTTCGAGCTCGGGATCGTCGCCGAGCTCGGATCGCCCGTGACGGCGGCCGAGCTCTCGCGCCGGCTCGACCTCGAGCGCGAGCTCGTCGAGGATCTGCTCGGGGTCCTGGTCGCGCTCGGCGCCGCCGATGCGGACGGCGACAGCTTCGTCGCGACGCCCGCGTTCGAGACCTTCCGCTCCGGTTCGCTCGAGCGGGTCACCCGTGCCGGGATCCGCAGCGACCACCTGCAGACCGCCGAGGCCCTCCGCCGCGCGCGCGCCGGTGCCCTCGAATCGGGCTGGGATCACCTCGACCCCGACGTTCTCGTCGCGCAGGGCGAGACGGCCGGTTTGTTCCGGCTCTCAGCCGAGCACGTCCTGCCGTCGCTGGACGGGCTTCGCGACGCGCTCGAGCGTCCCGGCGCGATGTTCCTCGACGTCGGCGCCGGCGTCGGCGTGATCAGCTCCGAGCTCTGCATGGTCTACCCGGAGGTCGCAGCCGAGTGCCTCGAGCCGAACGCGGCGGCGCGCCGGATCGGTCGCGACCGGGTCCGCGCCGCCGGGCTCGGCGCCCGGATCGCCTTCCTCTCCCACGGCGTCGAGGAGCTCGACGCGATCCGTCGCTACGACCTCGCGGTAGTCCCGCAGCCATTCCTCTCGCCGGAGGCATTCGCCGCCGGGCTCGCGCGGGTCGAGCGCTCGCTGCGCGCTGGGGGCTGGCTCCTCGTCCTCGCCGTCGACGTCTCCGAGGCCGATCCGGTCTCGGCCGCGTCGAGCCGCGTCCGCGCCCGGATCTGGGGCGGCGGTGCCGTCAGCCCGTCCGAGTTGCTCGATCGCCTCGCGAGCTCCGGATTCGAGGACGCGCACGCGCATCCGCCCGTCGGCGGCTACCGGATGTTCGCCGCGCGGGTCCCCGGGCGGCGAGGCATCGATCGATCGGGCTCCGGCCGGATCGCGGCATCGGCATGATGCCGGGTCGATGATCAGGGTTCACCGGGTCCCCTTCTCCACCAACGTCGAACGGGTCGCGCTCGCCGCCGGCCACAAGTCGGTGCCGATCGAGTGGGTCGATCATCCCGACGAGGACCGCTCCGCCGTCGTCGAGCTCAGCGGTCAGCGCCTCGTCCCGATCGCCGAGTTCAGCGTCGAGGTCGTGCGCGGCTCGATGCGGATCGTCGAGCGGATCGAGGCCGAGAGCCCGGACCCGCCGCTGCTGCCGGCGGGCGGCCCCGAGCGGGCGGCGGCCCGGGTCACCATGGACTGGTTCGATCGCGTTTGGAAGGGCCCGCCCAATGCCCTCGACGGACCCGAGCCCCCGGACGCCGGCGCGCTGCGGGCGCGCTCGCGGGGCTGGACCGCCTGGCTCGCCGACCTCCTCGGCGACGGCCCCTACTTCGGCGGCGCCGTGCTCGGAATCGTCGACGTCTGCGTCTTCCCGTTCCTCAAGTACGCGGAGATCGACCCCGAGCCCGGCGACGAGCAGGCATTCCACGCGATCCTCGCCGACCTCCTCCGGGCGGACTCGCACCCGCACCTCGATGAGTGGGTCCGACGGGTCGACGCCCACCCGCGCGCCTGACCCGATCACCAGGGGATGCGGTGGATCTCGAACAGGTTGGTGCCGAGCTCCTGGTCCGGCAGCCCGGCCGTGACCGCGATCAGCTCGCCGGGCTTGGCGATGCCCTCGCGGCGGGCGATCATCGCGCAGTCGGTGAGCAGGTCGCGGAGCTCGCCCCACTGCTCGTGCAGGACGCAGCGGACGCCGAAAAGGAGGTTGAGGCGCCGGACGGTCTCGATCCGCGGCGAGATCGCGAGGATCGGAACCTCAGGCCGGAAGGCCGAGACGATCCGCGCAGTCCGGCCGCTCTGCGTCGGCACGACGATCGCCGCGAGGCCGAGCCGGTACGTGGACCCGACGGCGCCCTGCGCGACCGCGGTCGAGACGTCGTCGCCACCGATTTCGACCCGGTTCAGCAGCCAGTCTCCGTAGGGAAGGTCGGGCTCGGTGGCCCTGGCGACCCGGTCCATGGTCGCAACCGCCTCGACGGGATGGTCGCCGATGGCGGTCTCCTCGGAAAGCATCACCGCGTCGGTCCCGTCGTAGATCGCGTTGGCGACGTCGGTCACCTCCGCCCTCGTCGGGCGGTCGCTGGTGACCATCGAGGCGAGCATCTGGGTTGCGGTTATCACCGGCTTCGAGCCGCGGCCGGCGATCCTGATCAGGTGCTTCTGCGTCGCCGGCACCGCCTCGATCGGCAGCTCGATGCCGAGATCGCCGCGGGCGACCATGATCCCGCTCGTCGCCGCGTCGACGATGGTCTCGGCCTGCTCGGCCGCCTGCGGCTTCTCGATCTTGGCGATCAGAGGGATGTCGGAATGGCGCTCGGCCAGCCGCTCGGAGACCGGCTCGAGATCGGCGGGCGAGCGCACGAACGAGACCGCGAGCAGGTCGATCTCGTGGTCGATGGCGAAGTCGACCCAGCGGATGTCGGCGATTCCGGCGGCGGGCATCGAAGCGCTGCTGTCGGGCAGGTTGACCCCCTGGTGGGAGGCGACCCGGCCGCCGGCTTCGACCATGCAGCGGATCTCGTCCCCCTCGACCTCGAGCGCGCGCAGCCGGACGCGTCCGTCCGCGAGGTAGATCGGGTCGCCCTCGCCGACCGCCGCCGTGAGCCCGTCCCAGCCGACCGACAGCAGCTCACAGGAGCCGATCTGGCCGTCGTCGGTCGTCAGCGTCAGCTCCTTGCCGGTCTCGATCTGGACGAAGCCGTTCTCGACCTCGTCGAGCCGCAGCTTCGGGCCCGGGAGGTCGCCGAGGATCCCGACCCACTTGCCCATCAGCTCGCCCGCCGCACGAATCCGCTCGACGTTCTCGGCGTGGCTGTCCTCATCGCCGTGGGAGAAGTTGAGCCGGAAGACGTCGGCGCCCGCCGAGATCAGGCGTTCGAGGATCTTCGGCGAGCGCGAAGCGGGGCCGACCGTGGCGACGATCTTGGTCCGTCGGTGGTCGGACATCAGAGCACCTCGGTCGGGTCTTCGCCGGGGTCCGGCGGCGGGCGCCGGGCGATGCCGACGCCATGGGTCGGCTCCGGCAACGGATCGCCGGCGATCGTCGACGGGCCCCCGCCGTCGGGGTCGAGCTCGAGTCGCTGGATGTAGGGCAGGCGCCAGAGCGCGCTCGCGACGACGAGGCCGGCCGCCACCGAGAGCATGCAGATGAACCATTGCCCGGCGGACAGCAGCTCGAGCTCGAAGAAGCTCCGCAGCGGCTCGAGCGCGAGGATCGCCGCGTAGAGCCCGCCGAGGGCGGTGACCATCGCGAGCATGTAGCTCTGGATCGCGATGTGCTCGCGGCCGGGACCGCGCTCGAGCAGGAGGATGAAGGCGAGTCCGAGCACGATCAGCGTCGTGGTCGCAGCGGTCCGGCCCTCGTTCAGGGTGCCGCCGAAGATGCTGTCGACGAGCGCGAAGGAGAGCAGTGAGCCGACGCCGATCCCGACCCCGGCGGGGACGGCGAACGCGGCGAGCGCCCGCAGCAGGCGGCCGCGGTAGAGCGGGCCCTCGCTCGGCGCCAGCGCCAGCACGAACGACGGGATGCCGATCGTGAGCATCGCGGCGACCGTGAGCTGTCGCGGCAGGAAGGGGAACGTGAAGCCGATCAGCGCCGCGGCGACGATCAAGAAGCCGGCGTAGACCGTCTTCGTCAGATAGAGGCGCCCGAGCCGGTGGATGTTGCGGGCGATCCGGCGGCCCTCGGCGACCGCGCGCGGCAGCATCGAGAACTGGTCGCGGAGCAGGACGATGTCGGCGATGCCCTTGGTGATCTGGCTGCCCGAGCCCATCGCAACCGCGAGCCGGGCCTGCTTCAGGGCGGGCACGTCGTTGACCCCGTCGCCGATCATCGCGGTGAATCTTCCCGAGTCCGACAGCGCCCCCACCAGGGCCTTCTTCTGATCGGGGGTGATCCTGCAGAAGATCGTGTTCTCCTCGGCGACGGCCGCGAGCTGCTGCGGATCGCTGGGCAGCGAGGACCCCTCGACGACGCCGGCCTCCCGGTCGACGCCGAGCGCGTATGCGACGGCCGTGACCGTCTGGCGCGCGTCCCCGGAGATCAGCTTCAGGTCGACCTCCTGCTCGCGCATGAACTCGATCGTGTCGGCCGCGTCGGGCCGCATGGTCTCCTCGAGCACGACGAGGGCGCGGGGCTCGAGCGCCGGCGGCGGTTCGGCGCCGGGGTCGGCGGGAAGGCCGTGGCGGGCCTCGCCGAAGGCGACGACCCGGCGGCCTCGCCCGGCCTCGGCCTCGAGCCGCTCCTGCAGGCTCGGCGACAACGTCATCGCGCCGGACCCGACGAGGACGTCGGGCGCCCCGACGACGTAGCTTCGTGGCCGGTCCTCGCCGTTCAGAGTCAACCCGCTCCACTTCCAGCGCGATGAGAACGGCACCTCGGCGGTCACGCCGGCGGCCGGTTCCGGGAAGGCCTCGGCAATCGTCTCGAGCGTGCGATTGCGCTCGCCGGCGGAAGCGGC
Organism: uncultured Conexibacteraceae bacterium; assembly: GCA_963784885.1. GTDB lineage: Bacteria > Actinomycetota > Thermoleophilia > Solirubrobacterales > 70-9 > RHKX01. The sequence continues at coordinate 25,405 of CAWATA010000006.1, read as the reverse complement.
GAAATCAGAGAGACATCATCGTTGGGGCGAACCCCAGTCGAATTCATTGAGAGATACGTAATGAGCCCCTCTGCAATCTCGGAAGCTGACCCAGCGGATAATCCTCTCAGCAATCCAGGAAGTCATTTCACTGCCGAGTTCCTGGCCATCGGGACCAAGGGACTCGGTGAGCCCATCGGTGTAGAACAGGAGCAAGTCACCCGGTGATAGCATCAAGTGCCCTTCCTCGTATTGACTGCCCTGGAAAGCTCCCAGAAGAACTCCACCTGTCTCGAGTTCGAGAAAACTCCCGTCCGGCCGCAACAGGATCGGAAAGTTGTGTCCTGCGTTGCAGTAGGACAACATCCGGTGTTGCTCGTCAAATACTCCATAGAAGGCGGTGACGAAGCGATTCGTGGCAGTGGTCTCCCAGAGAAGATCATTCACTTTCGTCAGTATCGTAGACACGGCATAGTTATTGCGAATCTCTGCCAGCAATGATGCGCGGAAAGCCGACATCATCAATCCCGCCGGAATTCCTTTACCCGCAACATCGCCAATGACCAAGCCCCAGTGGCCTTCAACAATCTTGAAGAAGTCATAATAGTCCCCACTAATCATGTCCGAAGGAATATTGACGGCTGCGAGGTCCACGCCGCGCAGATGAGGGAGGGACTCGGGAAAGAAGTGAAGCTGGGTGATTCTCGAAACCCTGACACTGTTCTCCAGCGCCTCGTACTCTTTGTGTTGAGACATATCCTGGAGAATGGCGGTCAGCAACAACCCTCCAGTTTGCAGCGTCGATTTGAAGATGGATGCCTCTGCCGGAAAGGTTGAGCCGTCTTGGCGCCGTCCAACAATCTCTCCCCGATGTCCCATCCCCCGCCCAACCTCGGGAGATGCAGCAAATGTCCGCATATGGTTTTCGTGCAAGGCCCTCAAAGACTGAGGGATGAGAATTTCCAGCGAGCGTCCCAGTATCTCTGCTTCCGTGTACCCGAATATCCGCTCGGCAGCGGGATTGAACAGGGTGATCAAACCGTTCGAGTCCACCGCTGACAATGGCTTCGCTGGCAAACTCGAAAATCCCCTCCAGGAGGGCGGACGGAAGGATGCTCCGCTTTCTTACCATTCCCAAGCATGCTACCGAGAATCGTCTCAGGGTTCAATGGTATATAGATGACTACCACCAGCTATACAACCTCAAGGTTTGATCAGATCTGCTTTCATACCATGACTTGGCATTCGTTTTATCAACAATCGCTTGTCGGAAATATCGAAGATCGTCGCTCTTGGCCGAACGTGCTTGCCCGATCGACCTGTCAGCGAATCACCCAGTTCTTCACGCATCTTGTCCGCCAACCCGTCAATTCGGTCAACAATGTCTGGATGTTGATCCACAATATTGGTGGTTTCTCCAGGGTCGTTCTTCAAGTTGAAGAGGGCTTTGGGAGTTTCAACAACACGATAGCCATGTCGACTGGCGATCCCTGCCAGGCCGCTTGATGTAATCGACATGGGTTTCAAATTTCCGTGATTGGAAGGAAAACCACCGCGGCCCGGCTTGGCTGCGGTTGTCAAATACTGATGCGGATAATGGAGTTTGTAGTCACCCCAACGTACGGCCTGCAATTCGGTCCCTGCATAGAAATAGAAGGCGTCGTGAGGACTTCGTGCATTGGACTCCCCGATTAGGAGCGGCTTGATGTTGCGCCCATCGATTGGACGATCCTTAGACAACTGCACACCGATCAGATGTGCGATCGTCGGCAGTAGATCCATAGATGAAATCATTTCAGAGCAAGCTCTACCGGCTGGAATCGTGTCCGTCCATCGCATTATGCAGGGCGAGCGAAACCCTCCTTCGAAAGTGGTCAACTTCCCTTCGCGTAACGAATTCGCATGCCCGGCGTGTTCCCCGTAGGACAGAAACGGTCCGTTATCGCTGAAGAAGATGATAAGTGTCTTCTTTCCCAGGCCATTACGGTCGACGGCCTTTACAATTTCACCCACGGACCAGTCGATTTCCTGAATCACATCGCCGTAAAGGCCCAGTTCGCTCGAGCCCAGGAATCCCTTCGAAGCAAAGATGGGCACATGGGGCATGATATGAGGTACGTAGAGGAAAAACGGCCGGTCTTTGTGGCGTTCAATGAACTCGACGCTCTTTTCCGTCAGTCTGCGCGTGAACTGGCTCTGATCCGGATCAAAAGCAATCACCGTTTCATTGTCGAAAAGGGGCAGCGGAGGCATATCGTCAACCACGGGATGATACTTGCTGTTGTCGTTCGAGTATGGGATACCAAGAAACTCATCGAATCCGTTACGCGTCGGGAAAAACTCTACCACCGTCCCCAAGTGCCACTTGCCGTAACAGGCCGTTGCATACCCCTTCGCCTTGAGTACCTCCGGGAGCAGCACTTCATCCGGATGGATTCCCTCACGGCTGGTATGGTTCAATGCTCCGAACATGGAAACGCGCGGTGGATAGCATCCCGTCATCAGAGATGCACGGCTCGCTGTACAGACGCTGGCGGCAACATAGAAATCCGTGAATCGTCTGCCCTCCCTCGCCAGGCGATCAAGATGCGGTGTCTTGAATCTCTTGGCCCCGAAAACGCCAACATCACTGTATCCCTGATCGTCCGTCACGATCAGGACTATATTCGGAAGGTCTTTTGAATCAGCGGCTTCCACATCACCAAAAGCCGACAAGAAAGACCCTGTCAGGATACATAGCGCACAGACTATCGAAGTTCTGGGACCCCGAGGCATTACGATTGTCTCCATGATTACCTTTCCTTTATGTATTCAATTCGGTGGCTGGCATGGCCTTTATGTCTTAGATTGAGAAAGTAGGATGCCCTGTCATGATAAAAGGGAATTGGAACAACGTACATCATAAGAGTTGACCCTGTAACCTACCGATTAAATCTGGTCTTGGTGAAGCAATCCCTCAGAATCCAGGTTACTGCGTCGCAGGCCGGGGTGGGTGCCACAAGCCCTGGTTGCGGTGCACCGTCATCACGGTCTCTTCAGAGAACACTGGACCGGAGTTGTTGGTTGTGGGATTCTCTGGATTAGACACTTGCTGGCCTGAGATCAGAAGGGGGGCTACCAGTGGACGAGATGAGACTGCATGACATAAGACTCGCTGCTATCGGCGGAGGAAGTCATGGAGATTAATGGAAAGATTGTGCTTGTAACAGGTGCCTCAAGTGGAATTGGAGAAGCTACAGCCAAAGCCATGGCTGAGGAAGGTGCGCATGCCGTGTTGCTTGCTCGTAACGAAACTGCTCTACTGAAGGTGGCGGAAAGCATTTCTTCCCGAGGGGGGAAGGCAAGTACCTACGCCGTAGATATTAGCCGAGCCGACACAGTGGAAAAGGTTGCTAGATCAATCCAGGACGATGTGGGGTTGCCGGACATCATCGTCAACAACGCCGGTGCCGGTCAATGGAAACCAACGGAGCAGACACTCCCCGGAGAGGCCGTGGAAATGATGGCTGTTCCGTATTTTGGTGCATTTAATATCACGCGCGCCTTTTTACCTGAAATGCTCGAGCGACGAAGTGGACACATTGTCAATATGACTTCCGCCTCGGCCTATTTTCCAATGCCAGGTTCTACGGCTTACACGGCTGCCCGATGGGCGATGCGCGGCTTCAGTGAGTCGTTGCGCGCGGATCTCCATGGCACTGGAATCCACGTGACCTTAATTGCGCCGGGAAAGGTGGATACTCCTTACTTCGAAAACAACCCTGGTACGGAGAGGCAAATTCCGAAGATTGCAACCTTTACTCCACTTTACCCGACGTTGACAGCTGAGCAGGTTGCGCAAGCCATCGTTCAGGCAGTGAGGAAGAATGCCAAGGTTGTGATCATTCCATTCTTCCTGAAAATCACGGTGCTAATGGCGAGAATATGGCTCAGACCGGTCGAGTGGTTTTTGCTTGCTACGGGTCCGAAGCGTCTTCAAAGCTAGACCAGGATCTCCATGGTGCTCAGCCCCGCGATCCCCACGATCATCTTTTCTTGCCTTCGGTACTTGTCCCGCCGCCACTTCCCAAAACCGTTGGTGGACGTCTATTCCGACGCTTACTACATTCCTTTTGATTTCAACCTCAGTCTGACCACATGTCTCCGTTAGATTGTATGTTATTCGTGGAGCTATCATGATTAGATCAAAGGTCGCAGTATTTCGAACACAGCCCGGCTCGGTAATTGAGGACATTGTCCGGCTTATGGAAGCTGCCGAAGTTGATAAGGCCCTGGATTTGTCAAAGACAACCGTGCTCAAAGACAACATCTCTTGGCACATGCCATTTCTGTCTGCCAACACGACACCTTGGCAGCTAGAGGGGACCATAAAAGGGCTCGACAAGATTGGCATGCCTCACCTGGCCGTGGTCCATAACAATACGGTTGTAACAAATGCTGAGAAAGGGGGGCGACTCAACAGGCTTGCTCCTGTGTATAGAAAGTACGCAGTGCCTGTGAAATGCCCCAAGTGCTGCAATCATCACATGACACTAGCTGAGGGTGTATATGAATAGTCTCGCTTAGTGATCGGCGCGACTATCAACTGCTTCTCCACGCCGAGCGATGCCAATTCCCGCAATACTTTGGCTTTGCTCAGTTGTCATTGAGGAATGGATTCCTGGGGCTTTTGCGGTAGTCGATGAAGAAGAGGAAGTGGGAAGGAGACTTTCTCAAAGTGTTCTTCCAACAGCAAACGCTGTCGAGGTGAACTCAACCCGAAGGGGCGAAGAAGATCAGATCAAAGGTTAAGCGGTGCCCGTCGGACAACCCGTTGACAATCTGTCATAATCTCTGGACCGGATCATTCAAAGATGTTTTGGAAAATCTCTTTAGTGCTGCTGCTGGTGGCTGCGAACGGCTTTTTTGTTGCGGCCGAGTTTGCGCTTGTGAAGCTAAGGCTGCAAGAGATCAAGTTGCTGGCACGCAAGGGGAGGAAGGCTGCGCAGGTAACCGAAAGCATCATGGACCATCTGGATGCCTATCTTTCGGCGTGTCAACTTGGAATTACCCTGGCAAGTCTTGGCCTTGGCTGGGTGGGAGAACCGCTGGTGGCTACCATGGTTGAGCCCATCTTTCGACGCATGGAGATTCCTGCCGACCAAGTGCATTTTGTGGCTTTTCCTATCGCCTTTTTAATCATCACCCTTCTGCATATCACCGCAGGTGAACAAGTGCCCAAGATTTTGGCGATACAGAAATACAGATCCACTGCTCTTGCCGTTGCGATTCCCTTGACACTCTTCTATCGGATCTTTCAGCCTCTTATTTGGGTTGTCAATACGATCAGCAATCTGCTGCTGAAAGCTCTTGGCATAGGAATCGTTTCCGGACATCAGGCTGTTCACACGGAAGAGGAGGTAAGGGCAATCCTGCTGGAATCAGCAGCGGGGGGGCATTTCACCCGCAGGGAACGCCTGATTATTGAAAACGTACTGGATCTGGAGAACAAAATCGCACGTCGTTACATGCTGCCGCGAAATGAGATTGTTTATCTGGACAAGAATGATTCCATGGAGGAGAAGCTGCGAAAGGCCTCTGAATCTCACCATACCCGCTTACCGCTTTGCGATGGTGATCTTGATCAGGTCATCGGAATTGTTCATGTCAAGGATGTCTTTCGGGCCCTCGCCAAGCAGGAGAAACTGGTCACCCTGGCTGATCTTGCTCGCAAGCCCACCTTTCGTCCGGAGACAGTAACGCTGGAAGTTCTGCTCAAGGATTTTCAGAAGAATAACACCATTCTGACGTTACTGGTCGACGAGTATGGAATGGTATCGGGTATGATCACTCTCGAGAACGTAATCGAACAACTGGTTGGCCCTATCCAGGACGAGTTTGACCAGGAGAGACCCGCCATCGAAAAGAAAGGTCTAAACCAGTTTCAGATCGACGCCACTTGTCTCGCAGATGAGGTCATCAATCAGCTGGGGATAGAACTTCCGAAGACGGACGCTAACACCATCGGTGGGATGGTGGTCGAGCAGATTGGCCGCATTCCTGCCCGGGATGAGAAGGTGATGCTGGGTCCCCATGAAGTCACTGTCCTGGAAGCTGAACCCACTAGAATCCGAATGGTTCTCTTCAAGAGAGCTGAGATCAAAGAAGACTAGCGTTTTGCTGAGCAGGACCAACGGCCTAACCGGCTCCCGCAGTTACTACGACAGGGACTTTCATGCAAACTGCCTGGCCTAAACTGGATATTCGGGATAATGTTACAGCACTGTCTGTAGGAGGCTTTGAAATGGTGGATAAACCGAAGCGACTTGGAATTATGACTGGTGGTGGCGATTGTCCTGGATTGAATGCAGTGATTCGGGCTGTCGCCAAACCTGCGATTCTCTCGGGAATCGAGGTAGTAGGGATTGAAGACGGTTATCTGGGACTGATCGAGGATCGGATGCGCCGGCTCAGCTATGACGACGTGAGCAACATCCTTACGGTCGGCGGCACCATTCTGGGTTCTTCAAACAAAGCCGATCCCTCCAACTATGCTGTCCCAGACGGCATGGGTGGCTGGACCAGGAAGGATGTGCGCAAACAAGTCGTTGAGCATGCAAAGAAGGCCGGGTTGGACGCTATCGTCGTGGTTGGCGGTGATGGGACCATGAGCGGAGCAGCAGAGTTGATTGAGCTGGGCGTTCATCTAGTTGGCGTTCCTAAGACGATCGACAACGATCTCTGGGATACCGACGTGACCTTCGGTCATGACACTGCTGTGACAACGGCAGCTGAGGCACTGGATAAGGTACACGACACCGCCAGCAGTCATCATCGGGTCATGGTTGTAGAACTGATGGGACGTTATGCCGGTTGGCTGGCTCTTCATGCAGGGGTATCGGCGGGAGCAGACGTGATTCTAATTCCGGAAGTGCCCTTCGACTTGGACAAGGTGGCTGGTTTATGCGTTGAACGTAGTAAACATGGGAAAAGATTCACCCTGATCGCTGCTGGGGAAGGAGCTGTGCCCGTCGGAGGCGACCGATTTATTGATCACATTGACGACTCGTCTCCAGATCCCATTCGGCTGGGGGGTGTAGCTAAATACGTCAGTGATGGAATCAGTGAAAAGACGGCCCTCGATTGCCGTTCGATGGTGCTGGGTCACATCCAGAGGGGAGGTACTCCGACACCGCATGATCGATTGCTGGCCACTCGATTTGCCTATCATGCTTTTGAGCTGGTTATGTCCGGCCGGTTCGGCCGCATGGTGGCGATGAAGAACGGTCAGCTTGAATCGGTCCCGATTAACGAAGTCGCGGGGAAGGTGAGGACGGTTCCACCGGACTATCCACTTCTTCGTGCAGCTAGGGCGCTGCGGACCAGTTTCGGGGACTGAGGGCTGAGATCCCCGTCCCGAAGTACCTCAGAACCAGTTCCTTCTTTTGAAGAAGAGCAGCATGAAAACTGCCACGCTGACCATGACGATCCAGACCATCGGGTAAGCCCATTGGATCTGCAACTCCGGCATGAACTCGAAGTTCATCCCGTAGATACCTGCGATGAAGGTCAAGGGAATGAAAATCGTGGCGATTATGGTTAGGACCTTCATGACCTCATTCATACGATTACTGACACTGGAGAGATAGACGTCCAGGAGGCCTGATACCGTATCCCGAAAGGACTCGAGTGTGTCAATGATTTGAATCGTGTGATCATAAACATCCCTCAGGAAAATCTCAGTCTTGTCGCTGATAAGAGAATGCTCTTCTCGCAGAAGCCCATTGGCCAGTTCTCTGAGAGGCCACACCGATTTGCGCAGCTTCAGGAGCTCTGTCCTTTGCTTCTGGATCGCATGAAGAGTGCTGAGGTTGGGTTCCCGAAAGACCTCATCTTCGAGAGTCTCCAATTTCCCCTCAATCTGCTCCAACACCACAAAATAGTGATCGACAACCGCGTCCACCAGCGCGTACAGCAAGTAGTCCGGACCCATTTTGCAGATTCGGCCCTTCCGAGAGCGAATCCGCTGGCGGACCGGATCAAAGACGTCACCTGGACTTTCCTGAAACGAGATCACATAGTTTGAGCCCAACACCAGACTGACCTGTTCAGACAACACTTCGGCAGTCTCAACATCGAAAGTGAGCATCTTCAGGACAACAAACACGGAGTCATCGAAACTCTCCATCTTTGGCCGTTGTTCCGTGTTGAGCACATCTTCCAGAAGAAGTGGATGCAGCCCGAAATGTTGCCCGAAAGCCTCCAAAACTTCGGCGTCGTGAACCCCCGTCACATTAATCCAGCTGACAGTCGGCGAATCCTTCAAAGGAAGCAGTTCAAGTACGCTTCCGACCTTCTTTTCTGCCAAACGCTGTTCATCGTAATCGAGCACGATGATGCGGGTTTGTTCGACCTTTTGTTCTCCGACGTGTACTAACATGCCAGGCGAAGATCCAGGCTTCTTTTGGCGCTTTTTTCCTCGTCGTCCCATGATGACTCCCTCCCGCAGTTTAGGACACTAGCCCTCTGCCGCTGATGACTCTAAGAAGATGCAATACTTCTTTATTCTAACCGAACATCTGACAGATGGCGCCTGGGTAGGGGACCTCTTCCGGGAAGGACCAAGCGGCTGTTTCGGAAGTCCTGTTCGACAACCGCCTCAAAGTACTACTTCAAAACTCAGGCCAAGACGCCAATTCTCTATGAATCTCCAGGAGCTCGGGATAAAAGTCTCGTGTTTGAAATAGCAGCGGAGAGCTAACCAAAATAGGCTTTCAGCACATATTGTTGAAGCATCCTCTGAGCATTGAAAAAAGATCCATTGAGAGCTATGGCGCTGGACATCACTTCGATGAATTCTTCACGCTGCCGGTAGAACAATGGAAAAATCACTTCTTCGAGCTTCTGATAAAGAGAATCGACATCCTTCCTGCGCACGTCGTCTTGAGATTTCTCCTGCCGCAAAGCAGGTTCCTCCTTCGCACCAATCGCCCAACCCGTCACACCCTCGATGCAGCCTTCAATCCACCAGCCATCCAGAACACTCAGGGACGGGACCCCATTAATAGCTGCTTTCATTCCGCTGGTACCCGATGCCTCATATGGAGGTTCGGGCGTATTGAGCCAGATGTCGACTCCAGAAACAATCGTTCGGGACAGGTCCATATCATAATTTTCGATGAACACAAGTTTGACGTCATCTGCCAAGGCCTCTTTTGCTCGGAAAATCTCCTTGATGAGCTCCTTTCCTGCGGCATCCTGCGGATGTGCCTTTCCCGCAAAGACCAACTGCAGGCCTCCCTCTGACTTGGCGATCCTCTTCAACCGCTCTAGATCATCAAACAGCAGAGTCGGCCTCTTATAGGTAGCAGCTCGTCGGGCAAAACCAAGAGTCAAGAGATTCAGATCCATCCCAATGTTGGTTTCCCCATTGATGTGTCGAATGAGTTCCAGTTTGGCTTCCGTATGGGCCTGCCAGATTTCGTGACCAGGAATGCCTAAGGCGTACCTCAAACTGAAGGTATCCTCTCTCCAACCGGGGATGTACTTGTCAAACAGCTTCTGAAAGAATGGAGAGGTCCACGTAGCAACGTGAACCCCGTTCGTGATCGAATCCACCTGATAGGGGGCAAACATGAGGCGTGAGACTTCACCATGTTTTTTCGCCACACCATTTACATACCTGCTCAGGTTCAATGCCAGATAGGTCATATTCAGGGTGCCCAACGGGCAGAAGACTTCCTCCATCCGTGACAGGAGGGGGTGATCTACGACGCGTCTGACCAAATCCATGGGAAACTGGTCGTGGCCGGCGGGGACTGGAGTGTGTGTGGTAAACACGCACAGGTCATGTACAATCTCAACGTCTTCGAGGTCGATTGGCTTACCCTCAGCCTTTGCTGCTCTTTCATTTAGCAGCTCCAGCGTCAAAAGGCTAGCATGCCCTTCATTCATGTGAAAGCGCTTGATTTTTCCGTATCCGAGCGCTCTCAACATCCTGACTCCACCAATTCCCAGCACCAATTCCTGGCAGAGGCGGTAGCCGCTGTCGCCACCGTACAAGTGGTGCGTGAGAGTTCTGTCCCAATCACCGTTTTCCGGGAGGTCCGTGTCGAGAAGATAGACCGGAACCTCGTAACCCGTTGCACCTCTCACGACGTACTTCCACCCGCGTACCTGCACCGGCCGACCTTCAATTCTGACTTCAACCCTTTCAGGAAGTTCCAGCAGAAAATCTTCCACCGCCCACTTGACGGGCTCTTCTCGCTGCCAGCCATCTGGATCGAGACGCTGGAAAAAATATCCCTTCCGGAAAAGAAGTGAAACGGCAACCATAGGTACTTTCAAATCTGCAGCGGCTCGCACAGTATCACCCGCCAAGACGCCGAGACCGCCGCTATATGTAGGGATATCGCTCTCCAAGCCGATTTCCATAGAGAAATAGGCTATTTGCCTCTCTTGATTCATTTGAGTACTCTCCCCCTGAGATTTTCGAAGTCTGACGCTTTCAGAGTAACATGAAGATACACCACACAATAGAAAATCGTTCGGCAGGCGCGGAAGCCGCACTTGAGACTTTGGAACTTGTTCGGCATCATTTTGACGATCAGCCGGATTGAAGAATTTCCGTGGGTTATCGGAAGAAGCTCGAAGGAGTGTCGCAAAGCAGAGACCATGAAAGAACAAGAAGTCATCTTGGTGTCTACAGCGAGCGAAGAACCTGCACTGATAGAACTCCTGGGCCTGTTTCTTAAGCTGGGCTTTGTCGCTTTCGGGGGGCCGGCAGCCCATATCGCCATGTTGGAAGAGGAGGTTGTTTTTCGACGTCGCTGGCTGAGTCGAGATCATTTCATGGACCTGGTAGGGGCAACCAATCTGATTCCAGGGCCTAATTCCACAGAGATGGTTATTCACGTCGGGTACATCGTCCGCGGCTGGCGGGGTTTGGTGATAGCCGGGACCTGCTTTATCCTCCCGGCGGCTGCCATTACAGCTGCAGTGGCTTATTTCTACCAGATATTTGGAGAACTGCCCCGAATTGCTGTGTTCCTAACAGGCATCAAGGCGGTAGTGGTGGCGATCATTCTGAGTGCAGTGATCCGGCTGGGCCAGACGGCCATGAAAGGTCTTTCTCTCGCGGTATTGGCCGCTATCGTTTTAGTACTGGCGCTCATGGGAGGGGATGGAGTCTTACTGATCCTGGGTGGAGGAGTGCTCGGAACAGTTTGGCTAAGGAGGAAGGACTTCAGGCCGAGTTCGTTTCCGATGCTGCTAATTCCCTTTCCTGTAGTTGCACTGGGAACCAGTATTGGAACGGTTGTTCAACCTTCTTTGTGGCAAATCGCCTGGTTCTTTCTGAAGGTAGGCAGCGTCCTTTTTGGAAGCGGTTATGTACTAATAGCATTTCTCCAGGGCGGGCTCGTGCGAGACTATGGATGGCTAAGTTCGCAGCAACTGCTGGATGCCGTGGCCGCAGGCCAGTTGACACCAGGTCCTGTTCTGACGACCGCCACCTTCGTAGGGTATTTGCTTCATGGCTGGAGTGGTGCCTTGGTAGCCACGTGCGCGATCTTTCTTCCCTCCTTTGTCCTTGTCCTGCTTCTGAATCCGCTGATTCCAAGACTTCGCAGGAGCCCATGGAGTGCCGATTTTATGGATGCAGTTAACGTAAGTGCCTTGGCCTTGATGGCTGCGGTGGTCGTTGAACTGGGCCGGTCGACTCTCGTCACCTGGCCCAGTTGGCTGATTGCTATCTCGGCTCTCATCCTGATTATGAAATACAGGGTGGGAAGCCCCTGGCTAATTGTTGGAGGTGCTGGACTGGGCTACGTTTCATCTTGGTTCTAGAAAGTCTTAGAAGCGCTGGACCTCCACAGATCTGCGGTACTGACCTCGGTCAGGCTATCTTGCCTGGGGAAGCATAATCTCCGTTCTCAAACGATGTATACTGCGACCTATGCAGAACCACCGAATCGAAAAGGATTCCATGGGTGAGGTCCGGGTGCCGGAGGATGCGTACTACGGAGCCCAAACAGAACGGGCGGTCAGGAATTTTTCCATCAGCGGACTTCGCTTCCCCCGGGCTTTTATCAGAGCGTTGGGCCTGATCAAGAAAGCCGCTGCAGAGACAAATACCGAACTTGGTTTGTTGGGAGCCGATATCGGTCAAGCCATTGCTCAGGCTAGTCAGGAAGTGCTCGAGGGAACCTTCGATAATCAGTTCGTTGTCGATATCTTTCAGACCGGCTCTGGCACTTCGGCTAACATGAATGCAAACGAGGTCATCGCCAATCGGGCCATTGAATTGCGAGGTGGTCGAGTTGGAAGCAAGGAGATTCACCCTAATGACCACGTCAATCTGGGCCAGTCCAGTAACGACGTGATCCCGACAGCGCTGCATATCTCTGCCCTGGAAGAGATTGAAAGAAGCTTGTTGCCGGCACTTCTTCGCCTTCGTGATTCGCTCGACTCCAAGTCGAAAGAGTTCAACGACGTTGTCAAGATCGGGCGCACTCACCTGCAAGACGCAGTTCCAATCCGCCTGGGCCAGGAGTTTTCAGGTTACGCTTCAATGATTGAGCACTCTGTTCGCAGAATCAAAGGAGTGCGTCCTCACCTGTCCGAACTTGCCATCGGTGGAACAGCGGTGGGGACAGGACTAAACTGTCACCCTGAGTTCCCGGGCAAAGTCGTCCGGCGCATCAGCGAGTGGACCCGGTTGAATTTCAGAGAAGCTGAGAATCGATTCGAAGCGCTGGCGGCTCGAGATGCCGCGGTTGAAGTCAGTGGAGCGCTGAAAACAATCGCTGTGAGCGTGGCGAAAATTGCCAATGACCTTCGTTGGCTTGCCTCCGGCCCCAGATGCGGGTTAGGTGAGATCAATTTGCCCGTACTTCAGCCGGGTAGCTCGATGATGCCTGGCAAAGTGAATCCGGTGATTCCTGAGGCTGTGCTGATGGTCTCCGCTCAAGTAACAGGCAACGATGTGACGATCAACGTAGCTGGGCAGTCGGGTAGCTTTGAACTGAATGTAATGAAGCCGGTGATCATTTACAACCTGCTCCAGTCTGTACAGATCCTGGCGGCTGCCGCCGACGTGATGACCGGAAAGTGTGTGGCCGGGATTACAGCGAATGAACCTCACATTCGCGAGATGGCCGAGAGATCTCTCGCCGTGGTCACTGCTCTGACCCCAGCGGTGGGTTATGAGCGAGCAGCGAAAATAGCCCAGGAATCCTATCGAACAGGCCAGACTGTCCGGGAAGTCTGCCGGCAAATGGAACTGCTTCCCGAAGAGGAACTGAACAGAGTTCTTGACTTGAGGAAGATGACTGGCGAATGATTCAATCTCGCTCTGCGAACGCTGTTCTGAAAGACGATGTTGTCTCTTGCCTCTCCCGGCTTTCCCGTCAGCTTCACTGCCGCTGGTGGCGCCACCACGTCTGCGACTTTGGCCGGGTAGGGTGGTGATGAACCCAGCCACCCGAGTCACTGAACGTAGGTAGCAAGCCAGTTTCCGAGAGAATAGAGTGTTATATCATTAATTGGGAGGAACAATGTCGGTTGAGAAGATCTGGAGTCTTAGAGAAGGCAAACAGCCCCTCGTGGCGACTGCGATTCACGATGGACATGAGGTCCGAGAAGAGGTCCGTCACCTGCTGGCGTTGACCGATAAGGAGCGCCTGCGAGAGGAGGACCCCTTTACGGGTTCCTGGACACATTTGAGCGATACCGGGTAAAGGGGCTGAGATCTCGCTTCGAGGTGGACCTGAACCGTCCTCGGGAGAAGGCCGTTTACATGACGCTGGAGGATGCATGGGGACTGAACACCTGGAAGACCACGCCTCCCACAAGAGATCGTTGAACGCTCCCTTGCTGAATACGATGGTTTCTATGCCGAGATGCACCGTTTGATGAAAGCACTTGGAAGAGCGTCATGGGCGATTTGTCGTATTCGATCTGCATTCTTACAACCATTATCGAGAAGGTGTCGATGGTCCTCCGGCTGACCCCGAGAAGAACCCCGAGGTCAATGTCGGCACTGGTACGATGGAACGTGGGCGTTGGAGTCCACTGGTTGACAGATTCATTGATGACCTGCGCTCGTTTGATTTCCTTGGAAGTCCATTAGATGTCAGAGAAAACGTGCGTTTCAAAGGAGGGAATTTCCCTGGCTGGGTTCATCAGAACTTTCCAGAGTCCGGCTGTGCGTTGGCTATCGAAGTCAAGAAGTTCTTCATGAACGAGTGGACAGGCGAACCGGACCAAGAGAAACTGGAAATGATGTATCGTGCCCTGAAATCGACTGTGCCGGGAGTTCTGGAGGAGTTGAGTCGTTCCAGTTGACGAGAACCTGTGCGCCTGGGAAGGGAGGATCGTTTCTGAAACCCAAAGCCAAGCAGTCAATGAGCGAACTGATCGGGCAAGTACGAAGTCTGCTCGGGGAAGGCCGTGTGATAAGGAAAGATCTGCCAAACGGAGGACGTCTTCATATCGACCGACACCTGCCCTTTCTATGCGTCTATCGGCGTTTACCGGGCGAGAACGACTCAGGGACCGAGAAATTGGTCCTGGGAGAAGCCTCGTATCTCATCGCTTCGGGTGAAAAGAGATTTGCCAGTGGCTTGTCACGGCTCGTCCATATGATCGTCAAAGAACTGTCTGCCGAGTTTGGAGCTTTCTTGATCGTCGAGGTCTTTGCAACCCAGGACGGCGAGACAATCAATGGTAACGGACGTGCTTCTATTACCCCGAAATTTCGCATCCTAACCTCGAGAAGCCGGTCGGCTGCTCCAGCGGTTGAGGAGTTGTCCTATGCACTTGGTCGAATCAAGATTCTCAAAAGACGGTCTGCGGTGGTGCTGGCATACAGCAACGAGCGCTTTGCAAGTTCTCTTTCTCATATAATCCGACCAAAAGAGGCAAGGGCACTTAACTGCTTTACCATAGGGCTGGGAGTCAGGCCCATTTATCTCGACCTCGAAAACGGAGGCGTTTTTCCGCTTGTACTCAGGGAAATGCATCGAGGTGTCGCGAGGGCCCTGAAAAAGGCTTTCTTTGAGTTTGCGCAGAGCCAGACTTCACACCAGCCGAAAACTTACCAGGCCTTAGGGCGTCGAGCCTTGGTTAAAGCCGTTTGGGAAGCGGACCGGCGACTGGCCGAAATAAGCACCTCTTTTGATTTTCTGCTCCAAGTCACACCAACCAATGTTGATTCCGCCTGGAATTGGTTCAGGCGATCAGCCTTCTCGAAGGCACCGCTTTTTTACTATCGTCCCAGACCTGTGGATCCGGCGGAGTTAAAGGGCCGACTTTATGAAATACCCTTGGAGCGCATTGAAGATCCTACACTGGCCTCGCTATTTCGAGAGAAGCAGCAGGAACTCGACCGTCAACTGACGATGTTGGAAGATCGTGGTAGTAAGAACTTCCTATATGGAAGCCTCCAATTGTTTGGCGGAGTAAGTGCGGAGTTGGAGAAAACCGCCAATCTTATCCTGGAGACACTGCCTCCTCGAAGTCGAGAGCGGTCGGGAAAGGTACTTCTTCGGGCCGCAGATTTCGCCGCCGCCGCGGAGCGTGAAATTGAATACTACCGCGAATTGTACCCGGCTTTTTCTGCAAAGGTTCAGGTGCGTGATGACATTGTAGGTCTCATGGTGTCGCAGGGAAACCTACTTGTGGGAAGTACGGTCAAGATCCCCGCTTCTCGAGTGGAAGCCTTGCTGCAGCATGAAGTGGGGACCCACATCCTGACCTACCACAATGGTTTAGCACAGCCCTTCCGGCAGCTGTACTGCGGCCTGGCGGGGTATGATGAGTTGCAGGAAGGCCTGGCTGTTTTGTCCGAGCACCTCGTCGGAGGTTTGAGTGCTCCGCGATTGAGTTTGCTTGCCGCGAGAGTCGTCGCAGTCAAACACCTGACCGAAGGAGCATCCTTTGTTGAGACCTACCGTCAACTGAAGGAGAAACACGGATTCGACCAGAAAACAGCCTTTACGATTACTTTAAGAGTCTTTCGAGCCGGTGGTCTGACGAAGGATGCCGTCTATCTCAGGGGCCTGGTTCGCTTACTGGATTACTTGGACAAGGGTGCTGCACTGGACAATCTTTTTGTGGGCAAGATAGCCACACGCCACGTCCCGATCATTCGGGAGTTGACGTGGCGGAAGGTCCTCCGCCCGTTCCCGTTGCGTCCGAGATACTTAAATTCCCCAAAAACCTCTGAGAGACTGCTTCGCCTCAGGAGCAGGAGCTCGATTCTGGATCTGATTGAAGGGAGAAGAAGATGAAAATTGGTTTTGTTATTAACGACATCATAACAGAGAAGGCAGGCTACACGACCGTCCGGCTGGGAATGGCCGCCACCAATCTGGGCCATAAAGCTTGGATGATCGGTTTGGGCGATCTGGCCTACGACCCTGATGATAAGATTCGGGCCCGGGCCCGCGCAGCGCCAAAGAAGAAGTATGCAACTTCGGAAAGCTATCTGAGGGATCTGCAGGGGAAAAAAGCACTCGCAGAGAGGATCACGGTTGATGATCTCGATGTTTTGCTCCTCAGAAGCGATCCGGCGGAAGAAGTGGGTACCCGGGCTTGGGCGGCCTCAGCCGGCATACTTTTCGGGAGAATTGCCATGCGTCACGGTGTCGTCGTTCTGAACGATCCGAACGGCCTGGCCAAGGCAATGAACAAGATGTATTTCCAGACGTTCCCGGAGGAAGTCCGGCCACGAACCCTGATCACGCGTGATCGCGAAGAAATCAAAGCTTTTGCGCAAGAGGAGAACGGGAGTATTGTCCTCAAACCCCTGCAGGGTTCCGGAGGTCAAAGTGTGTTCCTCGTTCGGCCCGACGATATTCCAAACCTGAATCAGATGATCGAAGCTGTCAGCAGAGATGGTTATGTGGTGGCCCAGCAGTACCTGCCGGACGCTGCCAAAGGCGATACTCGGCTGTTTCTCATGAACGGCCTGCCCCTTCGGCACAAAGGCAAGTATGCGGCTTTTCGACGTGTTCGAACCGGGGGCGACATGAGAAGCAACATCCACGCGGGAGGAAAGTTGGCCAAAGCGGAGATCACCGAGACGCATCTGAGAATTGCCGAAATCGTGCGCCCCAAACTGGTTCAGGATGGAATGTTCCTTGTGGGCTTGGACATCGTGGGCGACAAGCTCATGGAAATCAATGTCTTCAGCCCTGGCGGTTTGGGGAGTGCGCGTAACTTCGAGAAGGTAAACTTCGCGCTAGCCGTGATCCAGGCTCTCGAACGCAAAGTCGGTTATATGACCTTCTATAGGAGAAACTTCAGGAACGTCGAGATGGCCACCCTTTAGTCGGGTGCGGGCGACTCTTGCCGAAGACCTCGGTGGCACCTGTCGACGCGACACCCCTAACAGGACAGTTTCTTCAGTGTTTAGAAAGCTACTGGGAGGATTATAGAGAGAGCTATTCCTGCTTTTGTGAGGAAGACCACAGTCCGCTGCGTGCAGTGGTGGAGAGAACCGTCGCAAAATCTCATAAGTCTGATTTGCTGCGGTGCCCGTCGGACAACCCGTTGACAATCTGTCATAATCTCTGGACCGGATCATTCAAAGATGTTTTGGAAAATCTCTTTAGTGCTGCTGCTGGTGGCTGCGAACGGCTTTTTTGTTGCGGCCGAGTTTGCCCTTGTGAAGCTAAGGCTGCAAGAGATCAAGTTGCTGGCACGCAAGGGGAGTAAGGCTGCGCAGGTAACCGAAAGCATCATGGACCATCTGGATGCCTATCTTTCGGCGTGTCAACTTGGAATTACCCTGGCAAGTCTTGGCCTTGGCTGGGTGGGAGAACCGCTGGTGGCTACCATGGTTGAGCCCATCTTTCGACGCATGGAGATTCCTGCCGACCAAGTGCATTTTGTGGCTTTTCCTATCGCCTTTTTAATCATCACCCTTCTGCATATCACCGCAGGTGAACAAGTGCCCAAGATTTTGGCGATACAGAAATACAGATCCACTGCTCTTGCCGTTGCGATTCCCTTGACACTCTTCTATCGGATCTTTCAGCCTCTTATTTGGGTTGTCAATACGATCAGCAATCTGCTGCTGAAAGCTCTTGGCATAGGAATCGTTTCCGGACATCAGGCTGTTCACACGGAAGAGGAGGTAAGGGCAATCCTGCTGGAATCAGCAGCGGGGGGGCATTTCACCCGCAGGGAACGCCTGATTATTGAAAACGTACTGGATCTGGAGAACAAAATCGCACGTCGTTACATGCTGCCGCGAAATGAGATTGTTTATCTGGACAAGAATGATTCCATGGAGGAGAAGCTGCGAAAGGCCTCTGAATCTCACCATACCCGCTTACCGCTTTGCGATGGTGATCTTGATCAGGTCATCGGAATTGTTCATGTCAAGGATGTCTTTCGGGCCCTCGCCAAGCAGGAGAAACTGGTCACCCTGGCCGATCTTGCTCGCAAGCCCACCTTTCGTCCGGAGACAGTAACGCTGGAAGTTCTGCTCAAGGATTTTCAGAAGAATAACACCATTCTGACGTTACTGGTCGACGAGTATGGAATGGTATCGGGTATGATCACTCTCGAGAACGTAATCGAACAACTGGTTGGCCCTATCCAGGACGAGTTTGACCAGGAGAGACCCGCCATCGAAAAGAAAGGTCTAAACCAGTTTCAGATCGACGCCACTTGTCTCGCAGATGAGGTCATCAATCAGCTGGGGATAGAACTTCCGAAGACGGACGCTAACACCATCGGTGGGATGGTGGTCGAGCAGATTGGCCGCATTCCTGCCCGGGATGAGAAGGTGATGCTGGGTCCCCATGAAGTCACTGTCCTGGAAGCTGAACCCACTAGAATCCGAATGGTTCTCTTCAAGAGAGCTGAGATCAAAGAAGACTAGCGTTTTGCTGAGCAACCATTCGACCAGGTGGGAATGTCACTTTTGGACTGCAGAGGTGACTGTGGCTGAACTGCTGACAAATGGCGGTCTCCTGAATCAAGGCCAGCGGTTCGGAACTGTGGGTGAAGAACTCAAGCCGCTCGGGCTTTAGATGCGAGACCTTGGGGGGGAAGGAGATCGTGAGAAAGCTCAGCTTCGCATCGAGAAGATACGTGCTTCGCGTGACCTCTTCATGCCCGGGAACCAGATTCAGTTGAAGGATCACCGTGGGAAGCTGAGAAGAGTAGGAACGGTTACGACTGAGATTGAAGTTTCCGACGAGAGGATTGTCTGTATTCCTAATAGCTCGTTGCTCGAATCTTCCGGCAGTGTAGATGGAAAAGAAGAATGGCCATAGCTTTTCCGCTGTCGCCGACTCCCTATGCCGATAAGAATCCAAGGAAGGGGAATGCGAACGAGAAATGTCTCTCAGGGATCACAGATTCTTTGGAGGGATGTGAATTTTGGCCTTTCTTCTGTTGTCTAATGTACAATCATTGCAGATTCAAATTGAATTGAGTGCGAGTGCCGCTTGTTTCCTAAGAATTTGACAGAAAACGCATCCCTGTGGCTTCAAGGTCGCAGTCCTAAAACAATTTGAGAGGTAAAAAATCAATGAATCACAAGCTTTTCTCTATTCTGTTTAGTTTCTTGTCCATGTCGGCCGTCACTACTGCTGCGCTGGGAGAGGAAATGAAGCTTTACCCGCTTCGCTTTTCCGAAACCAGAGATGTGAAATTCGATATGTTGGCGACTCCGAGAGTTCCGGGCGCCGAGATGAAAGCTCAAGTGAAATTTGAGGAAGGGCAGTTTCGCATCGAACTTGAATACAAAGGAATGAAGCCGGCGGTTCTCTTCGGTGGTGACACGAATAGTTACGTACTGTGGGCTATCAATCGAGATGGAGTCGCTCAGAATCTTGGTGAGTTCTGGGTTAGGCCTGGGGAAGAGAACTCCAAACTTCAGTTTTCGACCGGGCTGAGAAACTTCGCTTTGGTGGTTACTGGCGAAGCCTACTTCCAGGTGGTCGAGCCATCTGAGATGGTGATTTTCTGGAATGACCGAAATGCGGATCCGCCGGTTGGCAGTGATGAGATTGTCTACAATTCGTTTGGTCCGGCTCCGGCTCGTGGAGTGGAAGATATTGGCAGCTTCAAATACGACGGCAAAAAGCCATTAGATCTCCTGCAGGCTGAGAAGGTCTTTGAAAAAGCTCGAGGACTTGGAGCTGAAAAATACGCTGAGGACATTTTCGGCCAGGCTTCCATTTCGCTGGAACAAGCTACGCACATGTATACCAGATCCCGAGGAAAGGGTGCCGAGCGCTACGCCAGGCGCTCCGTGGCGGCCAGTAATGAAGCCATCTCCCTGACCTTGCGCAAGATCGAGATCGAGAAACTGGAAGATCAGATCTCTAAGCGTCAGGCGGAGATGACCGCGTTGGCGAATAGAGCTTCTGCAGCCGAAGAGAAAGCGCAGACAGCTGAGAGGCAGATCGAGAGTATTACCCGAGAGCAGGAGTCTGCCCGCCAGGAACTGGGCCGAATAGAAACTGAGAAGCAGTCCCTGGTGGCAGAGCGGGCTCAACTTGAGTCCAGTCTCGAGGAAATGCGCCGAGAGCAGGCTAACCTGAGGTCTTCGATGCAGGAACTGCGCGTGGAAAAGGTTGACCTTCAGGGTCGCTTGCAGTCCGCTCTTTCAGAGGTGGCGGACACGCGCGAGTCAGCCAGGGGATTCATTGTCAACCTTCCGGATATCCTTTTCGACGTAGGTGAGGCGACACTTAAGCCAGATGCAACTATAGCGCTGGCTAAGCTGGCCGGCATCCTTCTGATCATGCAGGATCTCAACCTGCGAGTAGAAGGTCATACCGACTCAACCGGAACAGCTTCCTTCAATCTTCGATTGTCTGAACGTCGAGCGGATTCGGTTTTCGATTTCCTGGCAGAACAGGGGATCCGCAGCGACAGGATGAAGACAGCGGGATACGGGATGGAACGACCCCTTGCCAGCAATTCGACGGCGGATGGTCGCAGCAAGAACCGCAGAGTGGAAATTATCATTGCTGAAGGGGTGGTCGCAGAGGGATAGAGGAAGAGGCCCTGCTTATTCTGGTCCTTAGGAAGTGTGAGGCACGGATGAGATGAGCGATGCTACTTACTGGCTATCCCTGATACTCATCGCTGGATCGCCTGCTACTTTGCCTCCAAAAGGAAAAGAGAGTAGTCCGTTCTTTTTGTGGGTGGCACTGATCTGCTGGCACCAGGGGCATCCGTCAAAGAGATGAAGTCGACGGATGCTAACCGCACCTCACGCCGGAGCGGATGACAGGTCGGCCCGATGCTCATGGAGTGCCTTCTGGATCAGGAGGAATTCTCCGAGATTGCTCGTGGTTACCAGCCCAACCAGTCTTCCCTGTTTCAAAACCGGCAGAGAGTGGCAGTTGCAACTCTGGAGGCGTTCGAAAACGGTCTGCGCCATTTCCGAAGTCTCTGCTGTTTCAAACTTTCGCTCCATCGCTTCTTCGACCGAGATCTCCTGGCCGCCAGACGCCAAGGCCGATAGCAGATTTGCCTGAGTGAGGACCCCTACGACACTCCCATTCTCGAGCACCGGGAAATCCTGCTGAGAACCGGCAAGAACCTTCTGAATAGCCTCAGACAAGGGCTGCTCTGGGCCCAGAGCGTCGAAATTGGTGATCATGAGGTGGCTGACAGGAATTCCTTGAAGAGCCGACTTGACCATCACCATACTCGATTCCTGAGCCGCTCCCATCCAAACAAACAGCGCGATGAAGACCAGGAAAGGGTTGAAGAAAAGGCCTATAAAACCAAAAACAAGGGCTAGACTTTGCCCTGTCGCCGCCGCAATACTTGTTGCCCGCACGTAATCCATCCTTGTGGCCAGCAGTGCCCGAAGCACTCTCCCGCCATCCATGGGGAAAGCTGGGATCAGATTGAAACCAGCCAAAGCTACATTGATCCAAAGCAGTTTGGAGAGAAAATCACCACCGGTTATCTCCACCTGATTGAAGTGAGACAACGCCGACGAGGGCAGTAAATAGAGCAGCAATACGGCTGCCAGAAGCACATTCACCGCAGGACCCGCTAGAGCAACGAGCAGTTCCTGCTTTGGCTCTTCTGGCATCCGCTCCAGACGTGCAACGCCCCCAATCGGCAGCAGTGTAATGTCACGAGTTGGGATACCGAACTTCCTCGCCATCAGCGCATGGCCTAATTCATGCAGCACAACAATGGCAAAGAGCGCGACGATGAAGATCAGCCCATCAATGGCATCGCCGACATTCCTCCTCTGGAAATAGTGTGCCAAGGCTACCCAGCCCAGCAGGATCAGAAACGTAAAGTGCATGTAGACGCCGATCCCGGCGAGCTTTCCAATTCTCCACGACCACCTCATTGCACTTCACCTCCATCTAGTCGAAAAAAGAGCCCACAACCACGTCTCTCTCCCGTGCGTTCATCGACTGCCTGAGCGGAAGCTAGTCAGCGCGGCCGAATCCGAACCTCTAGCTTCCGCTAGATCAGTTCAATAGTCCAGACTTTTCCCTAGGGCATCTTAACCGCTGCAAAAAACACCCCTGGTCCTCGTCGAACCACCAGCGGTATCTGCTGACCCGATTTGGCCGAGGAAATCAACCTTTCAAACTCGGCCGGACTTTGGATTTTGTTTCTGCTGACCTCCTCGATCAGGTCGCCGCGCTGCAGTCCCGCCTCTTCCGCTGGACTTCCCGCTGCCACTCCGGCCACAACCGCTCCGCTTCGGCCCTCGTAACCTAACTGTCGGGCGATATCGGGAGTCAGGTCCTGGATCGTAAGACCGAGTCTCTCGCTCAGCCGTGACTCGGGTTGTCTCGCCTCTGGACTTTGCGCAGCCAACTCTTTGGGTCGTTCACCCAATGTCACCCGCAGTTCCTGTTCGCGTCCGTTACGAAGCACTTTCATTCGAACTTCCTTGCCGGGTGAAGCCCGAGCCACCAGGTTTCGCAGTTGAGTGGCGTTGGTCACCTTCTGACCATCTACCTCCACAATCACATCGCCCCGCTGAATGCCCCCTTTATCCGCCGGACCACCTGCGGTTACATCCGCTACCAGCGCTCCTTCCGTAGACTTGAGTCCCATAGCCGCTGCCAGATTCTCGTCAATGTCCTGAGGAATTAAAGAAAGATAACCCCTGGACACCTGGCCCTCGGAAACGAGCGAATCCATAACAGCCTTCGCCATGTTAATGGGGATAGCAAATCCAATCCCCACATTGCCTCCCGTGGGACTTCCGATCGCCGTGTTAATCCCAATCACACATCCGTCCAGATCCGCCAGAGCACCACCGCTGTTGCCGGGGTTGATGGAAGCATCCGTCTGAATGAAATCTTCATAGTCGGCCAGCCCCATGGCCGACCGACCCTTCGCGGAGATGATACCCGCCGTCACCGTGTGCAACAACTGAAAAGGGTTCCCCACTGCAATTATCCATTGGCCGACCCGGACGTCGTCGGAATTTCCCAGTGTCGCTTCGGAAAGGTTGGAACCTTCTACCTTGATCACCCCCACATCGGTCGGTGGATCCGTGCCGACGATCTTGGCCTTTAGTTTCCGCCCGTCGTCCAGTACGACCGTCAGATTGTCCGCTCCTTCGACTACATGATGTTCGTCAAAATGTAGCCATCTCCCGTTACAATGACGCCCCGATCCCATGCTTCGAACCGTTTGCCTCTGACCCTCGGGCGGTGCACCAAAGAACCGGTGCAGGAAGTCGTCTCCGAAGAAATCCTGCAGCGGCGAGTCGGGCATCCCAAAGGGGCTTCGAGTTTCCACCACCCGCTCCGCAAAAATGGGTACCACCGACACGCTGACTCTTCCTGCCGCTTCCTCAAAAGCTTCACTGAGCTGGATGGCCAGGGACTTCCCCTGTTCCGAGGAAGCGGTAGCTTCTCCGGAAGAGATGGGTGCAATCAGACCAGCGGTCGGCAGACTACGCCCCGGGGAAACCACCAGACCCACGTGAAAAAGGCCAGAACTGGAATCACAACCCAGAAAACCATCGATTTCTTGGGACTTGCTATTGTCCACCTCCCTCAAAGAACGGCCGTCCTCACAGGACGAGCCGCCCAAAGCTCTCGGAACTCTCCAAAACTGCACCTGGTCGAACCCCGTCCCGAAGCGTTGAGTCAAAGCCTTCCCAATCGCCCCCGACTTGGGGCGCCCTTGCTTAACGCCTCTCCCCATATCAAGACTTCGCTATCATATTCCTTTGCTGAGAGTCATTGTCGATCTTATCGCAAAAACTAGCATTTCTCGTGGACGTACGCAAGGGTCGAAGAATGCTTTCTTTAGAATCTAACGCAATGAGGACCGTCGCCGGACTTGCTGTCCAATCGCCGACTGCAATATCGAGACGATCGTGACCCCAAAGAAGCATACGGCTATTCTCCGTCGTACCGATTCAACATCAGTCGTCAGACTGATGCCTGAAATGAGAACCGCCGTCACATTGCTCTTTCGTACAACGGGAGAGGGCGGCAGGCAGGAGCAGAGTCCGATGAGTAGAGTGACAGTCCTGGTGCCTTACCTGTTTGGGTGTTGCGGACCCAGTTCTTCAAAGAATCAAAGCTGAACCACGACATTCAGAAGACACGTTTCGAACGCTTCTTAGACGATTACCTCGCTGCATTCAACGCTGGAGATGCGCCAAGACTCGCCTTATTTTACCGGGAGGATACCCTTCACGTCCCGCCGACCGGGCCGGAGCTGGCCGGGAGAACGGCCGTCGAGGGCTATTACGAAGATTTCTTCACTCAGTTGAAGCCTCAGATTACTCGGTATATCCCGGAATATCAGTTTGCTCAGGATTGGGTCTTCGTTCGAGAAAAATGGAAAATGAGGGTTGTGCCCTTGGCAAGCGACGCTGGGCTCATGACGGGCAACAATCTGTGGATCGGCCAGTGTACAAATGGAAGTTGGCAGATATTCTGGCAGCTCTGTCGATTGGAGAGCCCCCCAGCGGATCTGAAGCCCTAGTCATGTCTGCCGCGTCAACTTTTTGGATTCCTTCTCTTTCTGAACGTGTGGAACGCCCAGATAACGATTCCAGTTGCGGCGATGGTCATAATCACCTGGCGCTCGATGTGATCGACACGCCCCATAAGGGCCTCCAGGGTCGTCCCGAAGAGGTAGCCAGCCGTTCCCACGACAACAGCCCAGACCAGAGCACCGACGCTGTTGAGAAGGACAAAATGCGCGGTTCGTACAGGACTCATGCCGAAAGCAAAAGGAATGATCGTGCGCAATCCGTAGAAAAAACGAAAACCAAGAATGAGCAGTGTCTGGTTCTGCGACATGAACTTCGAGACTCTGCCCAGATTGGCCTGCCACCAAGGCCGCTTCTGCAGCAAGGAATGGCCTTTCTTCCGGCCCACCAGGAAGTAGACTTGGTCGCCACAAAGACTTCCCACGAACGCGGCCAGGACGACCCATGGCAAGCTCAGATACCCTCGAT
>CAWATA010000005.1:0-475924 GCA_963784885.1 uncultured Conexibacteraceae bacterium | reverse complement strand
GCGCCTCGGCGATCAGCTCGAAGTCCTCGGTCTCAGGCGGGCGGACCCAAGTGAACGAGTCGATCACCCAGGGCACGACGTTCAGCAACATCACGTCGTCGCCGAGCTCACGCGCGAGCGCCAGCCATCCACGGCTGAGCTCCTCGATCCGCTCGAGGTCGAACATCACCCAAAGGCACGGAATGAGCTGCGCGTAGAGGCGCTCCCGCCACAGACCGTCGGGGTCGGTCTCGACGGGGAGCAGTTCCAGCGCCTGCTCTAGCAAATCAGCCGCCTGTTCCGGTGCGGCACGGCCGAGAGCCTGCGCGGCGGCGCGCTCGGCGTAACGAGCGGCGCGCTCGCCCTCCCCGAGCGCCGCCGCCTCCGCGAACTGGTGGGCAAGGTCGGCGACTGCGCTCTCGGCCTCGCCGAAGCGTCGCTCCAAGGCAAGGCCGATCTGTTGGTGGGTGTGCAGGCGGCGCATGGTGGAAAGCTCGTCCTCCAGGGTCTGCCGCACGAGTGCGTGCGCGAATCGCAGCTGGCCGGGCGAGCCGCTCTCCAGCACCAGGCGTGCGCTCAGTGCCTCATCAAGGCTGTCGAGCGCATCGGCCATCGGCTGCTCGGCCACCTCGGCCACGATCGCTACGTCGAACTGCGCCCCGGTCACGGCGGCGACCGTAAGCAGGTCTCCCGCCTGCCGGGAGAGCCGCGAGACCCTGCGACCGACGACCTCGCGCACTCCCTCGGGGACGACGAACTGCTCCGCGCCCTCGGCGCGAACCCAGCGCCCGTCGACCTGCTCGATCGCACCGGACTCTGCGAGGTTGCGCAGGACCTGCCCGACGAAGAACGGGTTGCCCTGAGTCTGCTCGCTGATCAGCTCGACGAGCTCCCTCGAGTCCTCGTCCAGCGCGTCGCCTCGCATTGCCTGAACGAAAGCAGCGACTCCATCGGGATCGAGGCCGCGTACTGCGACCCGCTCCACCCCGTCGATGCGGCGTAGATCGGCCAGCACGTCGGCGAGCGGGTGCCGGCGGTCCAGTTCCGTGTCGCGGTAGGTGCCGACGATCAGCAGCCGGGAGAGCCGCTCGCTCCTAACCAGGTGCATCAGCGCCTGCAGCGTTGGCTTCGGAGCCCAGTGGATGTCGTCTAACACCAACACCACAGGCCGATGTTCGGACTCCATCGAGAGCCAGTCGACGAGGCCCTCGAAGATCGCCCACGCCTCGATCTGCCCCTCGGGCGCCTCTTCGACCAGCTCGGGCACAAGCCTGGCAAGCACCCCACCGCGCAACTCGAGCACCCGCTCGCGCGTCGCCTCATCGACGCTCACCAGATAGTGGCGCAGCGCCTCGGCGAACGGTTGGTAGGCGACCGCGAGGTCCTCGTCGACGCGGCCGAAGAGGACCAGCGCGCCCTGCTCATGAGCGCGGGCGGCAATCTCCTGAGCGAGCCGCGTCTTGCCGGCCCCCGGTTCGCCGGCCAGCAAGGCGACGCGGACACCACCAACCACCTGCCGCCAGAGCCCGTCGAGGCGCTCGACCTCGGCCGCCCGACCGACGAACGAGTAAGCCGACTCGAACGCAAGCCTCGGCGGCAGCGGCACCGGCGCGAGGCCGCCGGCCTCCGCCAGGGGAGCCCAGCCAACCTCGACGGCCCCAACCGGTTCCGCCAAGCCCTTGAGCTCGATCGGCCCAAGTGAGGTGTAGGCGTGGCCACCGCGTGATCCGGCGAGCACGCGAACCGTCTCGGTCCCGAGGATCTGCCCGGCGGCGGCGGCCGCGCACAGACGCGACGCCTCGACGACCGCCGTCCCGTGCAGGTCGCCGTCGTCGGCCACGGTCACGTCACCCGAGGAGACCCCGACGCGCAGCGGCAGGCTCTCCTCGCCGCCGCGCGCGTGTGCCTCGACAGCCTGCTGCATCGAGACGGCCGTCGCCAGTGCATCCGCGGCCCCGGTGAACTCGACCATCAGGCCATCGCCAAGACTCTTGATCTCCCGGCCGCCGTGGGAGTCGACAGCGTTTCGGAGCAGATCCAGGTGCGACTCCTGGACGACGCCGAAGCGCTCATCGCCCAGCCGAGCAAGGGCCTCCGTGGAGGCCACCGCATCGGTGAACAGAACCGTCAGTGTCGCTTCCACATACCGACCTTACCCGCCGGTCATACGGGGCGCGACCCCCCCCGGGCGTCTTTTCGCTTGAGTTAGGTCTGCGATTGGGCACCAGAACCGATCTGGTGCCCAAATCAACCTCAACCCAAAGTAATCGAGGCATATCGCCCCAGAGGGCGATCTGGGCCGCATCGCTTGTACAAGCGGCCTGCCCCCTCCGTCGCCCTCTTCCCGCCCTGCCTTACAAGCAGGAGGTCACTGGTTCGAGACCAGCACCGCCCAACACCCTCAAAGTCGAGACGACTACGAGACGCCGTCGCGTCAAGCTGCGCCCACCGGGCGCGTGGCGACCGCTGGAATGCTCGCGAAGCGACGAGCAAGCCGGAGCGATGGCAATCGACACCGGACCGGCTTACTGGAGTAACTATTGGTTGCACCATCGGTTACTCAAATGGTAGTCTTCCACGGGTGTCCTCCAGCCGAGATGGCCGTAGCTCGACGCGACGCGAGCGTCGCCGTGACCGAGAGCGGAAGATCGTGGCGACAACGCGGGCGCTGTTCGACAGGCGTGGTCGTCAGGACGCACAGGTCGACGAGATCGCTCGTGCGGCGAAGATGAACAAGGCGCTGATCTACCGTGCCTTCGATTCGAAGGAGGAGATATTCGTACTGACGGTGGCCGATTACCTCGGCGAGCTCGAGGCCCGCGGCGCCGACTTGGCTGAGCCTGCGGATCCAGTCGCGGCACTGCGCCAGGCCTGCGAGCTCTATGTCGAATTCTGCCTGGACTATCCCGCCTTCCTGGACTGTGCACTGTCGTTGATGCAGCGGCCGGCCGGCGAACTGCGCGGGCGTGTCTCTGGCGCGGTGCTCTATCGCCTCGGCCGGGCGATGGCCGCCACCGTGGGGCCGCTTGAGCGGATCCTCGCCGCCGGCGCCGAGCGTGGGGTGTTTGCGATCGACGACCCAGATTTCACCGCCAACCGAATGTACGCCCAGGTGCTGGGCTCGATGCATCTTGCGCGAGTCGGGTTCGGTGTTCGCGAGGCCGCGCCCGGTGTCGCGGAGACGTTCGACCTCGAGCCTGAGCGGGTCGCCACGGCGTGCATCGAGGATGCGCTGGCGCTGGCCGGAATCAGTGAAGCCCTGAAGGGCGCGTCGGCGTGAGTTCAATGGATGTCAAGTCGCTGATGCTCCACGGCCGACCGGTGACCTACGCCCTGGCCGGCCAGGGCCCCCCGGTGCTGCTCATCCATGGAATGGCGGGCGACCTCAATAACTGGCGGGAGGTGATCGAGCCGCTCGCCCGGCATCACACGGTCATCGCCCCTGACCTGCCCGGCCACGGAGGTTCGGCCCCTGGTGGCGGCGACTACTCGCTGGGGGCACTTGCTTCCGGCCTGCGTGACCTGCTGACCGCGCTCGACTGTGACCGCGCGACCCTCGTCGGTCACTCGCTCGGCGGCGGCATCGCGATGCAGTTCTCCTACCAGTTCCCCGAGATGGCCGAGCGGCTCGTGCTCGTTTCCAGCGGCGGCCTCGGCTCCGAGGTCAGCCTGGTCCTCCGCGCCGCAGCGTTGCCCGGCGCCGACCGATTCATCGCCACGACCGCCGGCGGGTTGGGTGCGATGGGATCTGCAGTCGGGCGCGGCATGAACCTCCTCGGCCTCCGCCCGAACGCCGACGTCGCAGAGGTCGGCCGGGGTTACGTATCGCTGACCGACCCAGGCCGGAGAGCCGCCTTCCTGGCCACGCTGCGCTCGGTCGTCGGGACCGGCGGCCAACGCGTACACGCCGGCGACCGGCTCTATCTCGCCGAGGGACTCCCGGTGCTGATCATCTGGGGCGCTCGTGATCCGATCATCCCCGTCCACCATGCCGAGCAGGCCCACGAAGCCATTCCCGGGAGTCGGCTGGAGATCTTCGACGGGGTCGGCCATCTGCCACAGATAGAAGAGCCGGCGCGCTTCGTCTCGGTGCTTGAACGGTTTCTCGTCGAAACGGAGCCGAACCGCTTCGACGCGGAGGAGTGGCGCGCCCTGATTCAAGCCGCCGCCAACCGCGAGACCTAGCGCGGCCAGTGAGGACGCTCCTCGGCGAGGCACTCGGCGCCGCCCGCGCAACCGCATCGGTGATGGCACAGGATCTGTTCGGCTCCCGTGGGGAGGACCCGCTGGCGGAGCGCGACCCGCAGTTCGTCCGAGAGACCCTGCCTTCCTACAGTCGGCTGGCCCAGATCTACTTCCGTCCGCAGGTTCGCGGTCTCGAGCACATCCCGGCCGAGGGTCCGGTGCTTCTTGTCGGCAACCACTCGGGCGGCACCCTGATCGCCGACACCTTCGCCTTCGCCTATGCCTTCTACAACCACTTCGGCCCCGACCGGCTGTTCCACCAGCTTGCCCACGACCTCGTCTTCCGCGTGCCGGGACTCGCAATTCTGCGCAGGTACGGGACGGTCCCGGCCAACCACGAGAACGCGATGGCGGCCCTGGGGAAGGGCGCGGCGCTGTTGGTCTACCCCGGCGGGGACCACGAGACCTACCGTCCCTCATGGCAATCCGGGGAGATCGATTTCGGCCACCGCAGCGGCTTCGTTCGCCTCGCGCTCGCGGCCGACGTTCCGATCGTTCCAGTGGTGGCGGTCGGCGGTCAGGAGACCGCCCTGTTCCTGACTCGCGGCGAGCGTCTCTCTCACTTCCTCGCCCTCGACCGGCTGCTGCGTCTGAAGGTCATGCCGATCCAGATCGCGCCTCCGTTCGGCGTGACCGTGCTGGACATCCCGGGCCGCATACCGCTCCCGTCCCAGATCACGATTCAGGTCCTGCCCAGGATCGACCTGCGGCGCCAGTTCGGCACAGACCCAGACGAGGAGGCGGTCTACCGCGCCGTCACAAAGATGATGCAGGAGGTGCTCGACGAGCTCGCCGCCGAACGTGACCTGCCGGTCATCGGGACTGTCGGATCCCGCCATGAGGAGAGCGAGGTCGTCGAGGATCTAGAGCATGGCGGCCTCGAGCGCGAGGTCGAAGCCGCGATCGAAGCCGAGGCGCGCCGCCACGACTAAGTCCACCTGCTCCAGCGGGCCGTCATCCAACTTGTGGGGGGACAGGATCTCGTCGCCCGAATATGGCGCCCGAACCGCCGAGCGAGTCTCGCCTCAGGCCATTCCGATCGCCAGTCCGGCGCGCTCGAGACGCGGGATCGACTCGGTTCCGAGGGCGACGGCCGGAGTCAGGCAGCCGGACGTGCCCGGCGACGGCGTCCGGGCCGAGAGGATCAGCCCGGCCTCGGCGATCATCCGCGCGGTCGTCAGGTATCCCGGGTGGCCGGTGGCCTCGACCTTCACGGTCAGGGCGTGCCCGCCGGTCGTGAGCGCATCGACCCGCATCGACCACTTCCAGTCCTCGAGTCGGTCGGGATCGGGGCCGAAGCCCGAGGAGGGCAGGATGCGCCCGAGCGCAGCACCGACTCGTCTCCGCGTCGCCGGGCCGGCGAGGACGGCGCGGCGGAAACCGATCTGCGTGGCGGCGATCGCTCCCGCGGCGGCGAAGCGGAGCGGCACGGTGGCGGGGGAGCCGTCGAGCGCGATCCCCTCCCGGTAGCGGAACGGGGGCGGAGGATCGTCGTCGCTGAGGGCGGCGCTGCGCTGGATCACCGCCGGATTGATGAACGCGGCGGGGGTCATCGGTGCGATCACGGTCGCGTCCCGGCCTCGCCGCGGCGAAACCTCGATCGGGCTGACGTCCCGCACCCGCGCCGCCCGGGCGCCGTCGATCAGCGCCGCGGGATCGGCGGCCAGCGCGGCATCGGGGTCGGCCGCGACCGCCGCCATGCTCTGACTGGTGCCGCCCGAGACCGAATCGGATGGCCGCGGCAGCCCGGGCGGCGGCTCGAAGCGGACCTCGAGGTCGACCGCGGCGAGGTCCTCGCCGAACCGCTCCCTCGCGGCCTCGGCGGCAAGGCGGACCGCGAGGTCGGGCGGCAGCGCCTCGAACCCGCAGACCTGGACGACGGCGACTCCCGCCGCCCGGGCGGCGTCGCCGTAGCGGTCGTTCATCCGCCGGACGAAGGGAATCTCGCCGGAGAGATCGACGTAGCTCGTCCCTGAGGCGATGCAGGCGGCGATCACGGGCTCGGCGTGGAGCGCGTAGGGCCCGACGAGGTTGAGGACGACCTTGGCCCGCCCCGCCATCGCGGCGAGCGATTCGGGATCGGAGGTGTCGGCGATCAGGGTGATCGGTTCGGCGACGCCGACCTCGCGGAGGATCCCCTCGAGCTTCGCGGCGTCCCGGACTGCGGCGCCCCAGGCGAAGCCCTCGCCACGCGACCGCTCGTCGAGATAGGCGGCGACGCGCCGACCGGTCACGCCGGTCGCTCCGAGGACGACGACGTCGAGATCGCGGTCGGTCATCGCCGTGATCGTAGCCCGCGGCCCGAGCCCGCACACCCCGGGGACTCCGCCCGAGCTTGCCCCCGGTCACCACCTGTGACAGATTGGTCGCATCAGCCGCCTGGGCATCGCCCTAACCGCCGTCGTCCTGAGCCTCTGTCTGCTGGCACCGATCGCCGAAGCGAAGGTGACGATCCTCAAGGGCGAGAGCAGCAGGGTGGCCGACACCATCAGCAAGGGGAAATGCCGGGTGAGCGGCAAGAAGGGCAATCGCGACTTCTTCCTCACCGCCAAGTCCGACGATGGGAAGTTCAGCCTGACCGCGTTCATCGACGCACCGGTCTTCCAGGGCTTCAGGGAGACCTATACCGCCTACTACGGGGGCAAGGATCCCCAGATCTTTCTCCGGCGCCGCGCCGACGACGAGCTGTTCAGCAACTTCAAGCTCCCGGGAACGCCGCCGGACACGGTCGGCGCCGGCGCGGTCGCGTTTCGCCGCGACGGCCGCCGGGTCGGGATCGGTCTCTATGCGGCACCGAACCGGAGCGCGACCGAGGGATACTCGTTCGCCGGCCCGCTCAGCTGCAAGTACTCGAAGCGCTGATCGCGAAGACCTCCGCCGGCGATCCCGTTGCGCCGAAGGGGAGGGCGTCTCGTCGCGAGCGCTCTCATAGGCGTCTCATTCCCGCTTCCTAGCCTGCCTGCCTCGCACCGCCCGGTGCGGAGAGGCAACCGGAAGAAAGAGAGATTCGATGAACAGCAAGATCAAGCGAGCCCTCGCGGCCCTCGCCGCGCTGGCGGCGCTGGCGCTGGGGGGGGCGGCGATCGCCAACGCCACCTCCGGCGGGGGCTCCACCGCCGCCGCCGGGTCCGGCAGCGCCGTCGATGATCAGGGCGGCGACGGCGACGGCAGTCTGCCCGCGACGACCGAGCAGAAGGCGCGGGCCGCGGCTGAGGCGGCGACCGGGGGCTCAGCCGACGGAGACGTCGAACCCGCCGAGCCCGCCGACCCGGTCGAGGATCCGGAGGACCAGCCGACGCCGAAGGGCGCGGCGTACGAGGTCGAGATCACCAAGGACGGCCAGCCCCTGAAGGTGTTCCTGGGTCGTTCGTTGCAGCCGATCGAGACGCAGCAGGACGAAGGCTGACGATTCCCGGCTCGCAGGCCCCGGCGTCGGTGAGGCGCCGGGGCCTGTGACTCACTCATCCGCTTCTCATCCGCCGGGTCGATAATCGGGGTCGTGCGAGTCCTCGTCGTCGAAGACCAGCCGAAGATGGCCCGGTTGCTGCAGCGTGGCCTGCGCGACGACGGCTTCGTCACCGACGTCTGCACACAGGGGGAGGACGCGCTCTGGATGGCCGGCAGCACCCCCTACGACGCGATCGTCCTCGACGTCATGCTCCCGGGGATCGACGGCTTCGAGACCTGCAGGCGACTGCGTGCGGATGATGTCTGGACGCCGGTTCTGATGCTGACGGCTCGGGACTCGATCGAGGATCGGGTCGCCGGGCTCGACGGCGGTGCCGACGACTATCTGACCAAGCCGTTCTCGTTCTCGGAGCTCGCGGCGCGGATCAGAGCGCTCGTCCGGCGCGGGTCCGTGGAGCGACCGGCGACGCTGACGGTGGGCGATCTCGAGCTCGACCCGGCGAGCCGCGTGGTCAGACGAGGGAAGGCCGAGATCGAGCTCTCGCCGAAGGAGTTCGCCCTGCTGGAGACGTTCATGCGCCGGCCCGGCACGGTGTTGAGCCGGCTGCAGCTCCTCGAGCACGCCTGGGACTACGAGTACGAGAACCGGTCGAACGTGGTCGACGTCTACGTCCGCTACCTCCGGGACAAGGTCGATCGGCCGTTCGGGGTTGATTCGATCGAGACCGTTCGGGGGGCCGGATACCGACTCCGTGAGGTGGAGCCATCCTGAAGCGGCTCCCGATTCGCGGCCGCCTGACGATCGCGTTCGCCGCCGCGATGGCGATCGTGCTGGTCCTTGCCGGGGCCTTCGTGTACCTGCGCGTGGCCGATGATCTGAGCAGCTCGATCGACGACGCGCTGCGCACCCGAAGCGAGGATCTCGCGCGCCAGCTGCAGACGGCCGATCCCGATGAGATCGGCCTTGGGGGCCCGCGCGCCGAAGGCGCCGAGGACGTCCTTTCGGAGGTCCTGCGCCTCGACGGAACGGTCGTCGCCTCCTCGGAGGGGCTGGGCGGACGCTCGGCGCTCAGCCGGATGGAGCTGGCCCGCGCACGAGCCGGAACGATTCGCCTCGATGCCGACTCGGCGCCCGGGGTCGAGGGGCGAGCCCGGCTTCTCGCCCGGCCGGTCGAGACCGAGGCCGGCAGCTTCGTAGTGGTCACGGGCGCCTCGCTCGGCGACCGCGCGGAGACGCTCTCGGGCTTGGTCAAGACGTTCGCCATCGGCGGGCCGCTGGCGCTGTTGCTCGCATCCGCGCTCGGCTACGCGCTCGCGACCCTCGCGTTCAGGCCGGTCGAGGCGATGAGCGCCCAGGCGTCGCGGATCACCCTCCAGCGCGGAGGCGAGCGGCTGCCCCTGCCGCCCGTCGACGATGAGATCGGCCGTCTCGGCAGGACCCTGAACGAGATGCTGGCTCGGATCGAGAGCTCGATCGAGCGGGAGCGGGAGTTCGTCGCCGACGCGGGCCATGAGCTCCGCACTCCGATCGCCATCCTCCGCAGCGAGCTCGAGCTGGGCCTGCGACCGGGTCGCGATCTCGGCGAGGCGAGGGCCGCGATGGGGTCGGCTCTCGAGGAGGCGGTTCGGCTGCAGGCCCTCGCCGAGGACCTCCTGGCCCTCGCCCGCTCCGATGCCGCCCGGCTGCGGATCGATCCGCGGCCGGTCGCCGTCGATCGGCTGCTGGCCCGAACCAGCGAGCGGTTCGCGAGTCGGGCGCAGGGGGAGGGGCGGGCGATCGCCGTCAGCGTCGATCCCGGCCTCGAGTGGGTCCTCGATCCGGAGCGGCTCGAGTCTGTGTTGGGGAACCTCGTCGAGAACGCCCTCCGCCACGGAGGAGGGGTCGTCGCGATCGGAGCACAGGCTCACGGCGAGGAGCTGGAGTTCACGGTCTCCGACGAGGGCTCCGGATTTCCACCCGGCTTCGCGCCGCGTGCATTCGAGCGCTTCAGCCGCGCAGCGACCGGCCGGACGACTTCCGGCACCGGCCTCGGCCTCGCGATCGTCCGCGCCATCGCCGAGGCCCACGGAGGCTCGGTACGGGCGGCCAACGGAGATAACGGGGGCGCACTCGTCACTGTCTCGTTGCCGCGCAACCCGAGCCCGACGAGCACGGGAATCGCCGCGACCGAGGTGACCGAGCGCATCGAGTAGGGCACGTGCAACGGCCATAGACTGATCGCGTGCTGAGCGCCGATCCCCAGAGTGCGCGATGAGCACCGCCTGGCAGGCGGTGCTCTACGTGCATCTGCTGGCGATGGCCTTCTTCCTCGGCGGACAGCTCGTGATCGGCCTCGCGCTCGTCCCGGTCGAGCGGACGAACCCCGACAAGGAGCGGTTGCGGGCCGCAGCCCGACGGTTCGGGATCGGCTCCGCGGTCGCGCTCGCGGTCCTGCTCGCGACCGGAATCGCGATGGCGGACCATTACTCGCTCTGGGATTCGGACACCCTGCGGCTCAAGCTGGTCCTCGTCGGTGTCCTGATCGTCCTGACGCTCGTCCACATGCGATATCCGCGCGTCCATGCGCTTCAGGGGGCGATCCTGCTGCTCACGCTCGTCGTCGTCTGGCTCGGTGTCGACATCGCCGGCTGACCGAGCTCGCCGACCGTCGCAGCCTCAGGACGGTCCGTGGCGCTCCAGCAGCGCCCGGAGCATGCGCAGGTAATCGAGCAGGTGACGGGTACCGAGGAATCCGGCCTCGACCTCCTGACGGGCGGCGATGCCCATGCGAACGCGAAGGGGTTCGTCGTCGAGCAGTTTTCGCACCGCGGCGCCGAACGCGTCGAGGTCGGCCGGGTCCTCGAGGAGGATGCCGCTGACCCCGTCGGTGATCTGATCCTGGATGCCGCCGCGGGCGCTGGCGACCACCGGCTTGCCCTTCCACATCGCCTCACCGACGGTGAGGCCGAACCCCTCGGCCAGGCTCTTCTGCACGACGATCGCCGAGCGCCGCTGGATCGCGTTCACCATCGCCGCGTTCTCCTCGACGTCGTCCATCGGCAGGCAGGCGATGTGAATGCGGGCGCGCTGCTCGGCCTGCAGCCGGTCTCGCGCCTCGAGCACCTCCTCGAGGACGGCGGCGCCCTCGGGATCGTCGGCCACCGCAGCCGTAGCCGGGCCGGCGAGAACGAGGTGGGGGTTGCCCCCGTCGAGCTGGTTGACGAAGCCGGTCAGAACCCCGACCGGATCCTTGAGCCGGTCCCAGCGCGAGACCTGGGTCACGATCGCAGCGTCGCCGGGAATGGGAGCGTCCTGGAAGATCTCGGCGGGACGCACGACGCGGCCGGTGCTGCCGTCGTGACGCAGGAACTGGCCGTCCCCGCCCGGGTCGTCGGCCGTCAGCCCGATCCGCCCGAGGATCGCCTCGACTACGTCTGGCCCGAGCTCCTGGTTCTTGGCCGAGAAGACGTCGATGGACGGCGCAACGATGAACGCCCGGTCGCGGTCGATGCCCTCCCAGACGAAGTCGGGCCGCGAGAAGACGTAGGCATCGGCCTTCTCGACGTACGGGCGGAGGAAGTCCCATGCCGTCCGGGCCAGTGCGTTCGCGTGGTCGAGGCCGACATGGCAACGCCAGACGACCACGGCACCGGTGGGGAGCAAAGCCTCGACCAGGCCGGCCGTCTGCGGATCGTGGAGGAAGACGATGTCTCTGCTGGTCACGACCTCCGCGAGCGCCTCGGCCACCGGTGCCAGGGTCTGCTCGTAGACCTCGCGCTCCGGGTCCCCGAGCCCGCCGCCGTCCCCCGGCGCTCCGTGGAGCATGTTGTGGATCCGCTTCGTGATCCCGAAGAACTCGGGCTCGCCGTGGATCACCCCCCAGCGCGCATCGAGCCCGATGCCGCGGACGTAGGCGAGCAGCGACTGCAGGAGCTCGGCCACGCCGCCGCCGCGGGCGGTCGAGTTGATGTGCCAGATCGAGCGACCGCGAAAAAGCTGCCGGCCGTCCTCCATGCCGAGCTCGATCTCGTCGAATCGCTCGCCGACGACGGAGCGGAAGCGCTCCGGATCCATGCTCCCGACTTGAACCTCCTCGAACGCGGGCACGGGGGAACCATATTTCCGGGACCGGCAGGTCGGTTCGGTAGTCGGTGCGGAGGCGCCTACGTGGCTCCGCCGGGCACGCCCGTTCCGCCCACCGCAGCGGCCACGATCGCGGCCATCCCGGCAGGGTCTTCGACCTGGGGGTAGTGACCGAGGTCGGGAAGCTCGGCGACCGGGACGCCGGGATGAAGGCGGCGGAGCGCGTCGAGGACGGCGGTCGTCGCCACCGGGTCGAGCAGCCCCCAGGCGAGCTGGAGCTCCTTCCAGTCGCGGATCGCACCGTGCCAGCGGTCGGCCAGCTCGACCCGCTCGTCGAGGTAGGCGACGAGCTCGTGCCCGAGCGACCGGCCGCCGTTGTGACAGATCAGCGACCACTGGTCGTCCGCCTCCTCGGCGCTCAGCGGGTGGCCGGCGGAGAACACCGAGCCGAACTGCTGATCGAACACGCGGCGGCTGCTGAGCCGGGCGGCAATCGGCCCGAGCGGTCCACGGAGGAGCTTCTGCGACGGGGTCAGGGTTGCGGCATCGAGAACGATGCTGCCGTTGAAGAGCAGCACTCCGGCCAGTTCGAAGCCGAGACTTCCCTCGAGATCGCGCGCCATCAGCTCGGTGGTCACCGAGGTGCCCATGTCATGGGCGACGACGAACACGGGCCGGCCGCCGCCGTGGCGGCGCACGAGCTCGGTCGCGAGATCCGCCTGCCAGCGAAGCGTGTAGCGGTGGTCGCGCGGCTTGTCCGAGAGGCCGAATCCGAGGAAGTCGAAGGCGAGGACCGGCGGGGCGGGCAGCTCGTCGAGCAGCGGGCGCCAGTCGTATGAGCTCGAGGGGAATCCGTGCAGCAGCAGCACCAGCGGCCCGTCGCCCTCGCGCCGGAAGACGTGGATCCCGTGGCCGCGGAAGTACTCGCGATCGCCGCGGGACTCCCAGTCCCGGACCCTCTCGGTCAGCTCCATCGGCCTACGTTATTGGCTGCGCGTCGGGCGGAGTCCGAGCGCGTCGCACCAGTGAGGCGATGACCCCGATCGCGAGGATGGATGCGATCGCCGGCAACGTGATCTCGGGACCGATCTTGCCGACCCAGTAGGAAGCGGCCATCTTCGCCCCGATGACGACCAACAGCACCGCGAGCGCCGCCTTCAGGTAGTAGAGGCGCTCGACGAGATCGGCGACGAGGAAGAACAGAGGGCGCAGGCCGAGCAGCGCGAAGGCGTTGGCGGCGAAGACGATGTAGGCGTCGTCGGTGATCGCGAGGATCGCCGGCACCGAGTCGACGGCGAAGACGACGTCGACGATGATCAGCGCCGCCAGCACCGCGCCCGAGGCGGTCAGGACTCGACGTCCGTCCTCTCGCGTGAGCCAGCCGGGGGCGTCGTCGGCAGCGGCGATGGGGAGGCGCCGCCGCACGTTCGCGACGAGCTTCTCCTCCGCCTCGTGGTCGTGGCGGCCGCCCCACAGTCGCCACCCGGTCCAGATCAGGATCGCGGCGAAGACGAGGTTGAGCCAGCCGAACGCGCTCAGCGCAGCGGCGCCGACGAGGATGAACACGAGCCGGAGCGCGAGCGCGCCCACGATCCCGTAGGACAGCAGGCGGTGACGCTCGTTGGCAGCGATCCCGAAGGCCCCGAAGACGAGCAGGAAGACGAAGACGTTGTCGAGCGAAAGCGACTTCTCGACCAGGTAGCCGGCGAGGTAGGAGCTCGCATCGGCACCGCCGGAGGTCAGCGCCAGCAGGCCGCCGAAGGCGAGGGCGAGGGCGACCCAGAAGGCGCTCGCGACGGCAGCGGCGCGTGCGGTCATCTCGCCGCCGCGCCCCCGCATGATCCAGAGGTCGAGCGTCAGCAGGATCGCGATCGCGGCGATCAGCCCGGCCCATGCGAGGAACTCGGTAGAGGGGATGCTCATTCGGGAACCGTCCTTTCGTGCTTGTTCAGCGCGAAGGTTTGGTTCGCCTCTGGGGCCACGGTCGCCGGGGGTCCACGAGGACTCCGTCTTGACGATCGACCGTCGTCTCGAACTACTTCCCTTCCGGTCGGGGGATGGTAGCGGCCGGGCGCCTAGGCGGCAACCGGAGCGCTGGCCTCGAGCAGCACGCTTGCGATCAGCTCGGGGTCGTCCCAGTTCGGCGTGTGGCCGATCCCCCCGAACTGCAGGTAACGGGAGTTCGGCGGGCGCCGGTCTGGACGAGGCGGGGCGACGAGCCGGTCGAGCTCGCCCCAGACGATCGTCGTCGGGACCTCGATCCGATCGAGGCCCTCGCACACGTAGCGGCGCATCTCCGCGTTGGCCGCCTCGTATCCGGGCGCGTCGATCCACGCCGCGATCAGCGCCCGCCCGACTGCCGCGGGCGCCCGCTCCGG
Source organism: uncultured Conexibacteraceae bacterium (assembly GCA_963784885.1). GTDB lineage: Bacteria > Actinomycetota > Thermoleophilia > Solirubrobacterales > 70-9 > RHKX01. The sequence continues at coordinate 461,851 of CAWATA010000005.1, read as the reverse complement.
CAGGCCGAGGCTCGTCCGCAACATCGCCTCACGCAGGGCCCGGCTCCGGGTCATCGCGACGACGAGTGGCCGGACTCGCTGTGCCCAGCGGCGGGCGTCGAAGCGCCGCGGCCCGAGCGGCCGCCGCCAGAGCCCGGCGGGTGAGATCAGACAGGTCGAGGCGGCCCGCCCCGACTTCGCCATCTCGAGCGCGACCCAGCCCCCGAGTGAGTTGCCGGCGAGGTGGGGACGGTCGATCCCGAGCTCGTCGCAGAGTCTCGCGATGGCGTCGCCCAGAGCCCACGGCGTCGCCGGGCCGGGGAGCATCGGACTATCCCCGAAGCCGGGCATGTCGACGGCGATCAGGTCGCGCTCACCGGCGAGCAGCTCGAGCTGCGGCCGCCAGATCTCGCGGGTGGCCCCGAGCCCGTGGATCAGGACCAGTGGCGGGCCCTCGCCGGACCGCTCGTAGGCGAGGCCCCCGGCGCGGCGTCGTTCAGCCACCGGTGACCTCGAACGTTCCGGCGAGCAGGCCGACCTCCGGCGCCCGCCGGTCGATCACGACCCGCCAGGCGCCGGGCTCGGCGCTTCCGGGTACTTCGACGGCGACGGGGGGGCCGGTATCGCCCGGCGAGGCGATGTAGGCGATCTCGATCACCGGGCGCGGCGGCAATCGCACCCGCTGCCACCGCGAGCCGACCCGGCGCTCGAGCTCGTAGCCGGCGCCGTAGGCGTAGTCGGCGCGGCCGGCGTTGACGACCCGGGCCTCGAGCGTGCCGCCCGGCACGGTCTCACCGGGCTCGACGACGACGCTCAGCGGCTCCGGCGCCGGCGCCGTCGTCGAGCCCGTGCCTCCGCCCTCCCCGCAGCCCGCGACGAGGGCGGCGGCGGCGAGCAACACGAGTGCGCCCCTGGCCGGGCTGGTGCGATCGGCGCCCGGCGCGGGTCCGCGTCCCATCATCGCTTCATTATGGCCGTCGTGGGACCTCGCCCTCCGATCCTCGCGCTCGCGGCCGCCCTCGCCTGCTCGCTCCTCTCCGCGGCGCCGGCGGTCGCGGAGAACCCTGCTCATCAGCCGCCGTTCGGGCCGGAGCCGCTTGCGCCGTTGACGCCCGTCGAGCCGCCCGACCGGAGGCCGCCCGGCTTCGAGCTCAGCGGGTCCGACGCGATCGCGATCGCCGACGCGACGGCGACCGTCCGCGACGAGCGGGCCGAGAGCCCCGCGATGCGGCCGCGGGTGGCGACGCGGGGCAGCGATCGCTGGCAGGTCGACTACTACGAGGGTGGAACGGACGTCGCGCAGGTCGTGATCGACGACGCGACCGGCGCTGTGCTCGAGGCCTGGCGCAACCAGCAGGTCGAGGTCAAGCTGGCCCGTGGCTACGAGGGCGCCGTCGCCGGCGATGTCAGCGAGGCGTGGATCTGGATCCCGCTCTGCCTCCTCTTCGTCCTGCCGTTCTTCGACCCGCGCCGCCCCTTCCGGCTCCTTCATCTCGACCTGCTGGTCCTGCTCGCGTTCTCGATCTCGCAGTTCTTCTTCAACAAGGGGGAGATCGTCTGGTCGGTCCCGCTCGTCTACCCGGTTCTCGGTTACCTGTTCGTGCGGATGGCCGTCGCCGGTCTGCTCCCGCGGACCCGACCCGGCCCGCTGATCCCGTGGATGCCGGTTCGCTGGCTCGTCGTCGCAGCGGTCGTGCTCGCGGCCTTCCGGGTCACCCTCAACGTCGTCGACTCCCAGGTCATCGACATCGGCTTTGCGAACGTGGTCGGCGCCGACCGGATCGCCGACGGGGCGGGCGTCTACGACGGCCAGTTCACGGCGCTGATCGACCGCGGCGACTCCTACGGGCCGCTCAGCTACATCTCCTTCATTCCCTTCGAGCAGCTCTTCCCCTGGGGCGGCGGCCTCGAGGAGCTGCCCGCGGCCCACGCCGCGGCGATCGTCTTCGACCTCGCCGTCGTCGGGCTGCTGTTCCTCGCCGGCCGCCGCATCCGCGGCGGCCCCGAGGGGCGCAACCTCGGTATCGCCCTCGCCTTCGCCTGGCTCGCCTACCCGTACACGCTCTACGCGCTGAACGCGAACGGCGGCAACGACGCGCTCGTCGCGGCGCTGCTCGTGGCGGCGCTGATCGCCTTCGCCTCACCGCTGCAGCGGGGCCTTGCGATCGCGCTCGGCGCCGCGGTCAAGTTCGGGCCGCTGGCTCTGGCGCCGCTGTTCGCCGCCGGACCCGGCGAGCGGCGAATTCGCTCGACGCTGATCTTCGGCGCGGCCTTCGTCGCCGTCTGGGCCATCGTCCTGGTGCCGCTCCTCCCCGACGGGGGCTTTCGCGAGTTCTACGACCGCACCTTCGGTTACCAGGCCTCGCGCGGCTCGCCCTTCAGCGTCTGGGGGCTGGAGCCGTCGCTCGGCCGGCTGCAGGACGTCGCGCGCGCCTTCCCGGTCGTCCTCGGCATCGCCCTGTTCTTCGTCCCCCGCCGGCGGACCACGCTTCAGGCCGCCGCTCTCGGCGCCGCCGTCCTGATCGCGACCCAGGTCGGCTCGACGCACTGGTTCTACTTCTTCATCCTCTGGTGGGCCCCCTACGTCCTGATCAACCTCTTCAGCACCCAGGCTTCGATAACCGCCGTGACCAACGCCGACGATCAGCGGTAGGGGGACGGGGGACGGGGCGATGGGCGAACTCCGAAAGCGCCGGAGCCCATCGGTCCGTCCCCCGGCCCCCGGGGCCGCGAATCAACCGCTCGGTCAGCGCCGCGAGATCGAGGTCCGCAGCGCCCCCAGCTCCGGTGAGCTGACGAGAACCTCGTCGCCGTCCTGCAGCCACACCCGTGGCTCGCGGGCACCGCCGACGCCTGCGGGCGTTCCGGTCGAGACGATGTCGCCGGGGACCAGGGTCATCAGCGTCGAGAGGTGGGCGAGGAGCTCTGGAATCGGGAAGATCAGGTCGGCAGTCGTGGCCTCCTGCATCCGCTCGCCGTTGAGATCGAGGGCGATGCCGATCCCGTCCGGGGCCGTCGGCACCTCGTCGGGGGTGATCAGCGCCGGGCCACAGGGGGCCGAGCCGTCGAAGACCTTGCCGGGGATCCACTGCGGCGTCTGGAACTGGAGGTCGCGCGCGGAGAGGTCGTTGAGCAGCGTGTAGCCGGCGATGTGATCGAGGGCGTCGGCCGCCGCGACCTCCTTCGCCGTGCGACCGACGACGAAAGCCACCTCGGCCTCGTAGTCCACCTTCGCGCTCGCCGCCGGCAGCTCGACGGTCGCGCCATCGGGGACGAGTGCGTTGCGGAACTTCGCGAAGAACGTCGGCACCGGCGGCGGGTCCTGGCGCCCCTCCGCGGCGTGGTCGCGGTAATTGAGTCCGACGCAGACGATCTTCTCCGGGTCGGGGACCGGGGGCAGCAGCTCGACATCGTCCAAGGGCCGGCCGTCTCCGCCGATCTCCGCCAGCCGTCCCAGCAGCCCGTCCGTCAGCAGTCCCCGAACCGTCGCGACCTCGAGGCCGAGGGCGTCGCCCGCGTCGAGGACGAGGCCGTCGCGCAGCACCCCCGCGCGCTCGCCGCGGTCGGATCGGTAGCTGACCAGTCGCACGAGCGCAGCCTATCCCGTGCGAGGTGCCATAATCGCCCGCCCGGGTCCAACGGATCGGGTCCGGAAACGTGGGGGCGTAGCTCAGTTGGTTAGAGCGCCGGCCTGTCACGCCGGAGGCCGCGGGTTCGAGTCCCGTCGCTCCCGTCCCGCGCTGCCGCGGAGGCTCCGTCGGAATAGGCTGCGCTCATGGCTGAAGCAGCGCAAGGCAAGACGGTCCTGATGACGGGGGGAAGCGGGTTTCTCGGGGGCTGGTGCATCGCCGCCCTGCTCGACCGCGGATACGCGGTCCGGACGACGATCCGCGATCTCGTTCGCGAGGAGCACGTGCGCTCGCAGGTCGCCGCGGCCGGCGCCGACGCCGGTGGCCGGCTGACGGTCCTCGCCGCCGACCTCAACTCCGACGACGGCTGGAGCGATGCCGTGGCCGGATGCGATTACGTCCTACACACCGCCTCGCCGTTTCCGCCGAAGCAGCCGAAGGACCCTGACGAGCTGATCGCTCCGGCGCGCGACGGGGCGCTGCGAGTCCTCCGCGCGGCGCTCGACGCCGGCGTCGAGCGGATCGTCATGACCTCCTCGGTCGCCGCCGTCCGCGGCGGTGGGGCACCGGTGGGCGGCTCGGTCTACACCGAGCGGGACTGGACCGACGGCGATGACGCGGGCCTGACGCCGTACACGCGGTCGAAGGCGATCGCCGAGCGCGAGGCCTGGAAGCTGGTCGAGGATGCCGGCGCCGGGGACCGCCTCGCGGTCGTCAACCCCGGGGCGATCATCGGTCCGGCGCTGAGCGACGACGTCTCGTTCTCCCTGCAACTCGTCGAGCGACTCCTGAAGGGCATGCCGGCGGTTCCGCGGCTCGGGTTCAGCTTCGTCGACGTCCGCGACGTCGCCGACCTCCACATCCGCGCCATGGAGCGGCCTCCGGCCGGCGGCAAGCGCTTCATCGCCGTCGACCGCTTCATGTGGATGGCCGACGTCGGAGCGGTGCTCCGGGACCGGCTCGGCGAGCGTGCCCGCAAGGTGCCGAAGCGGGTCGCACCGGATCTGATGGTCCGGGTGATGAGCCTCTTCGACCCGGCCGTGCGCGGGATCCTCGGTGACCTCGGGCAGCGGCCGGAGTACTCGAGCGAGCGCGCCCGCACCGATCTCGGCTGGTCGCCGCGGTCGCTCGACGACTCGATCGCCGAGACCGGCGAGAGTCTGATCGAGTTCGGGATCGTCAGCGTCTAGGCCGGCGCCGGGGCGAGGCCGCCGCGTCCGGAGACTCACGCAGAGACGAAACGACACCCGCCTGGCGGATGTCGTTTCGATCTCTCCTCCTCCCCTCCCCGAGAGCGGGGACCGCCCGAAGTTCATGCGCTGGGACGAACGTGGGGGCGATCTCGCTAGGGAGACGAACCGTACCCGATTTCGCCGGGCTTCGTGCCGATTCGCACAGGCGCCCGGGACGGGGCCCTGATCAGAGTGGCGCGACGACCTCGGCGGCGGCGATCAGAGGGCGCCGCCGGCGGCGGCGGGGGCGGTCGGATCGCTGCCCTCCTCGCCGATCGACTCCCGCGCCAGGTACTCCTCGGCGAGCAGCGGGTTGTCGCGGGATCGCTCGACGATCTTCAGCAGGTCCGACATCGTCGAGACCTCCTCGACCTGCTCCTTGATGAACCACTGCATGAACTGCTCGCCCTGGTAGTCGCCCTCGTCCCGGGCCTTGGCCGCGAGGGCGCTGATCTGGCTCGTCACCCGCTTCTCCTGGGCGAGTGCGAGCTCGACAGGCGCGACGATGTCGCCGAAGCCGACCTCCGGTGCCTCGACCCCCGGTGTCCGAACCTCGAGGTCGGCGTCGAGCAGGTACTGGGTGATCATCATCGCGTGGTTGCGCTCCTCGACCGCCTGGCGGTAGAAGAACGCGGCCAGCCGCGGCAGCGTCTCGGCGTCGTAGTGGACGGCGATCGCGACGTACTGCTGGTGGGCGGCGAACTCGTTCGCGACCTGCTCGTTCAGCGCTTCACCGAAGCTCGATTGGCTCATCTTCCCTCCGTCGGGTTTCCGGGTTGGTGCGCCCCGACGGTAGCCCAAACCCGGAGTTCGGCTCGCCGAACCCGGGATTCGGCTCGCCGAACCTCAGCCCCAGCGGAAGCCGACCGCGGAGGGGACCGGATCCATCGGCGCGGTCGGCAGGCCCGACGGGACGGCCGGGTCGTTGTAGCCGGAGGGCGCGGTGTCGTTGGGCGTGCCGGCGTGGAACAGCGACCCCAGATACTGGATCTGGCCGCGACCGACCTCGACCTCGCCCTGGCCGCCGCCGTAGATCGCGATGTCGTTGGCGGCGCAGTGCTCATAGACGGCGAACAGCTCCTGCAGCGACCCGAAGCGCGAGGGCTTCGAGTTGATCGCCTTCGGCTTCCACTCGAGTGCGGTGATGTCGGCGAGCGAGTGCAGCGGGGCGTCCCAGGTGACGCGGTCGGCCAGCGGCTCGAGCAGGGCCCGGGTCTCGTCGTTGACGTCGGGATCCTCGAGGTAGGCGCCGGGAAAGGCCTCGGCGACCTGGCGGTAGAGCTCGGGATCGGTCTCGACGTCGACCGGGGTGCCGCGGTAGTGCCCCTTCAGGTCGAGGACGCGGACCGGAGCGATCTCGGCGATCTCGGCGATCAGCTCCGGCGTCCAGTCGTTCTCGGGGTCGAGCTTGAACGCGAGGTCCGGGTACTTCTCCAGTCGCTTGCGGATCGGCTCGGTCGAAGAGCCCCCCTCGTCGAATGCGGTCAGCCGGGTCGAGCAGACGAACTCGAGCGGCTTCGGGTCGCGTCCGACCGCCTCGTGGAACGGGAGTCCGGCCTGCCGCAGCGCCAGATCCAGCGCCGCACTCTCGAACGCCCAGCGGCGGTAGTGACGGGAGGCCTCCGCGCCGGGTGCGGCGACCGGGAAGAGATCGAGCTCGCCGACCAGCGCGCAGAACTCCCCGAGGGTGGCGACGCCCGTGAGGTCGTGGACCGGCCCGGCATCGCGATTGGCGATGTGGTCGAGGACGTCGTAGACCACGTCCTCGCCGATGCCCTCCTCACCGAGCCCGCGGAGGTGGACCAGGGTCGAGGGGCGCGTGAAGCTCCCGTACTCGCGGTCGTGTCCGGTCAGCTCGTAGGACTCGATCCGGACGGGGATCGACTCGATCCGCTGCCACAACTCAGTCATCCGCTCTCCTATCTACTCGGTCAGGGCGGCCGGTTCCTCGTCGCCTGAAGTCCGGTGGCCGCCGGCGTAGGCGAGGACCCAGAGGACCGCACCGAGCAGGAGCAGTAGCCCGGCCCGGAGGAAGATCTCGCCCTCGTTGTCCACGATCAGAACGATGCAGACTATGGCCCCGAGGATCGGGGCGATCGTCGGTGCCCGGAAATGGGAGTGCGGGACCTCGTCGCGGCGGAGCACCAGCACCGCGATGTTGACGATCGTGAACGCGCAGAGCAGCAGCAGCACGGTCGTGTCGGCCAGGGAGGCCAGATCGCCCGTCGAGACGAGGATCAGCCCGATCACGGTCGTGAAGACGATCGCGGTGATCGGGGTCCGCCGGCCGGAGAGGATGCGCCCGAAGAAGCCCGGGACGATGCCCTCCTCCGCCATTCCGTAGACGAGCCGGGAAGCCATGATCATGTTGATCAGCGCCCCGTTGGCGAGCGCGAACAGGGTGATCGTCGCGAACACCTTCGGGTTGACGCCGAGCGGGCCCTGCTCGCCGACGAGGACCAGTGGGGCCGAGGAGTCGGCCAGCTCCGCCGTCGGGATGACGGCGGAGGCGACCAGCGTGACCAGCAGGTAGATCGTCCCTGCCACCGCGAGCCCGCCGAACAGGATCCGCGGATAGTTGCGCGACGGCTCGCGGACCTCCTCGGCGATGTTGACCGAGTCCTCGAAGCCGATCAGCGCGTAGAAGGCGAGCCCGGCGCCGGACAGGATCGCGAAGAACGGCGTCACGCCCTCCTTGAACTCGACGTTCCGGCCGAAGTCGCTCCCGGCGTCACCGAGCGCCGCGAATCCGATCACGACGATCAGCAGCAGCCCGCCGACCTCGACGAGGGTCAGCAGCGCGTTGATGCGCACCGACTCGGCGATCCCGCGGGCGTTGATCACCGCGACGACGAGCAGGAAGGCGACCGCCACGGGGATGACCCGGACGTCGACGAACTCGCCGAGCGCGTCCCCGGCGAATCCGCGCGCGAGCGTGCTCGCCGAGGTGATACCCGAGGCCATCACCGCGAAGGCGACCATGAAGGTGAAGAACGGGCGGTGGAAGGCCCTGTTCGTGTAGAGCGCGGCGCCGGCGGCCTTCGGATACTTCGAGACGAGTTCGGCGTAGGCGCAGGCGGTCAGCGCGGCGAGGATGAAGGCCGCCCCGAAGGCGGTCCAGATCGCTCCCCCGACCTCGCCCCCGACCTCGCCGGCGAGCGTGTAGATCCCGCCGCCGAGCATGTCGCCGACGACGAAGAGCAGGAGCATGACCGGGCCGACCCGGCGCGCCAGCCTCGACTTCGCCTTTCCGCTCTCCGGCGACCCGTCGCCGGCGTCGGCCCCGCTCGCCGCAGCTCCCGCCAAGCCGCCTCCCGTCAGCCCGCTCCGGGCGGTCCGCCGAGCGCCGCCCCCGCCAGGTCCCCGAACGCGGTGATCGCAGCTCGCAGGTCCCCCTCTTCGCTGTGCTCCTCCCGGGCGTGACTGATTCCCCGAACCGACGCCGCGAAGACCATCGCCGTCGGGACGACCCGTGCCATCTCGGCAGCATCGTGGAGGGCGCCGCTCGCGATCGCCTCCGCCCGCCCGCCCGCGGCGGCCGCCGCCGTCTCGGCGGCCCGGACGAGCTCCGGGTCGAACGGGATCGGCTCGATGCTCCAGATCGGGTGTTCGGCGACCTCGCAGTTTCGCGACGCCGCCGCCCGCGACGCCGCCTCGCGGGTCGCGGCCAGCATCGCCGCCAGCTCGCCGGCCAGTGGATGGCGGAGGTCGATCGCGAGCGACGCGCGCCCGGCGACCGCCGTGACGACACCGGGCTCGAGCTCGACGCTTCCGGTGGTGCCGACGCCGCCGTGCTCGCGTGCGATCCGCTCGACCGCGAGAGCGATCTCGGCGGCCGCGAGGCCCGCGTCGCGGCGCTGGTCCATCGGCGTCGTGCCGGCGTGTGAAGCCTGACCGGTCAGCTCGAGCCGGAACCGCTCGACGCCGGCGCAGCCGGATACCGCCGCGCAGCTCCATCCCTCGGCCTCCAGGACCGGCCCTTGCTCGATGTGGAGCTCGAGGTAGGAGCCGATCGAGCCGAGCCGTCCGGCGGCACGCGGTGCGCTCTCGAGCTCGACTCCCGCGGCGGCGAGCACGGCGCCGATCGGTTCCCCCGCGGCGTCTCTCAGCTCGGCGAGCGCCGCCGGGTCGAGCGTGCCCGCGAGCGCCGAGCTGCCGAACAGGCTGCGGCCGAATCGCGATCCTTCCTCGTCGGCGAAGTCGATCAGCACGAGGTCGCGTGGCGGCACCCTCTCGGCGAGCGCCCAGGCGCGGAGCACCCCGAGCGCCGCCATCACGCCGAGGGCGCCGTCGAGCGACCCTCCGGCCGGAACCGAGTCGAGGTGGGAACCGAGCGCCAGAGCGGGAGCGGAGCGGTCCGCACCCGCCAGCCTCGCCCAGAGGTTTCCGGCCTCGTCGATCTCGACCTCATCGACGCCGATCGCCGCGAGCCGCCGGCGGACGAGGTCGCGGGCCTTCTCCCACTCCGGCGTCCAGCAGACGCGCCGAGCGCCCTCGGGCCCGCCGGTCGCCGCGGCCAGCGCAGCGATGTCCTCGAGGACGCCGTCGGCGTCGATCGCCGGCACCGTCGCGGGTTCGCTCAAGCGACCCGCTCCCGGCGCAGCGCCTGCGCGAGGCAGTGGGCGCCGCCGCCGCCGAGGGTGAACATGCTCAGGTCCGGGTCGAAGACCTCGATTCCGCGGGCCCGGAGCTGCTCGTTCAGGCTCTTCGAGTACTCCGCCGACAGGGCGCGATCGTCGCCGAGTGAGATCGCGTTGACGCCGAGCGCGAACGCCTCCGAAACCGGGACCTCGAGGATCTCGAAGCCGGCGTCGGTGAGCCAGCGGATCAGCCCCCGGCCGGCGACGTCGACGCAGACCGCGGCGAGCTTCGGCGCGAGGATCGCCAGCAGCACGTCGATGTGGATGAACTGGCTCGGGATCATCTCGATCCGGACCTCCCAGCCGAGCTCCTCCATCCAGCCGGCGAGCTGTCGGGCCGCCTGGACCTCGGTCCGCTCCTCACCGTTGCCGATCACCATCTTCCCGGGCTCGACGATGACCACGTCTCCGCCCTCGATGGCCGCCGCCGTGATCATCTTGTGGATCGGGATTCCGGCCTCCTGATAGAAGCGGATCACCGGGGCGTACTCGCCGCGCCGCCACTGCTGATGCATCTGGGTGACGACCGCGCCCTCGGGCGTCGCCACGCTCGAGTCGCGCGCGAAGACCTGGTAGGGGAGAACCGGATCGGGCTCGAGGTAGTGGACACGGACCCCGGCGGTCTCGTACGCCGAGACCATCTCCGCGTGCTGGGCGATCGCCGCGCGCTTGTCGAAGCTCCGGTCGCCCGCGAGCGTCGCCTTGGAGATCGCGCTGGTCGGCAGCCAGCGGAAGTTGTCGGGGGGGCAGAGCAGCACGTCGTGCAGGCGCCCGTACTCGGAGTCGGCGCCCCAGGGAACGTTGCTCGTCCCGGTCGTCTCGGCTGCGGTCACTCGATCACCGCCCTGATCGTCGAGAGGGTCCGGTCACTGGCGCCGCGGACCTGGCCGCCGTGGGCCAGCGAGTCGGCGACGAAGTCGAGGGTGGCGCGACTGAGACGCTCACCGGGAAGGACGTTGGGGACGCCGGGTGGGTAGGCGGCGAGCGACTCGGCTGCGATCCGGCCCTCGGCGTCGTCGAAGGGGACCGTCTCCTGCGGGCCGAGGAACGCTGCGCGCGGCGTCATCACCGTCGGGCCCCAGGGTGGTGGCGGCGCGAACGGCGCCTTCGGATCGTCGGGCTGGGTGCGGAGCTCCTCGACCGCATCGCGGAGCCCGGCGATCAGGCGCGCACCGGTATCGGCGACGTTCTCGCCGATCCCGAAGACGGCGACGACGACGTTCTCGGCGTAGAGCTCGAACCAGATGTCGCGGCGCTCGCGCATGTACTTGGCGATCCGATTGCCGGTCGTGCCGGTGCCGCGGACGTCGATCGAGACGCGCAACGGGTCCCAGGCGAAGACGCTCCTGGCCTCGGTGATCTCCTTTCCGAGCACGTCGAGCCCGGGGATCTCCCTGATCTCGCGGCGAAGCTCGGTCAGCGAGTCGACCGTCTCGGTGAGGAGGCCCGCTCCGGCGACCGCGTTCTGGCGTCGCGCCGCATCGAGCGAGGCCGAGAGGATCGCGCTCGGGCTCGTCGACTCGACGAGGGTCACCGAGCGGTCGACGATCCGGCCGTCGATCCGGCCGTCCGGGTGCTCCGCGTCGCCGCCGAGGTGAAGGATCGCCGACTGGGTCATGCTCCCGCCGAGCTTGTGAACCGAGTTGAGGACGACGTCGGCGCCGCAGGCGAGCGCGTTGGCGGGGAGTCGATCGGAGAATGCGAGATGCGCGCCCCAGGACTCGTCGACGACGAGCGGGACTTCGTGTGTGTGCGCGACCTCGGCGAGGCCGGCGATGTCGGCGACGGCCCCGAAGTAGGTCGGCGAGACGGCGAACACGGCGACGACGTCGGGCTGCTCGGCGAGCGCCGCCGCGAGCGCATCGACGCTCAGGCAGTGCGCGACTCCGAGATCGTCGTCGATCTCGGGAGCGAGGAAGGTCGGGCGGAGGCCGCTGAGGACGAGACCGTCGATCACCGAGGAGTGGACGTTGCGCTGCACGATCGCGCGGTCGCCGAGGTGGGCGAGGGCCATGCAGATGGCGTGGTTGCCTCCGGATGCGCCGTTTACGAGGAACCAGCTCCGGCGGGCGCCCCAGGCATCGGCGGCGAGTGCCTGAGCCTGCTGGAAGGGCAGGTCGAGCGGGTCGGGGCCGACGTCGATGCCCTCGATGCCGGATGGGAAGTCGAGCCGGAGCGCGGCGTCGCCGATCGCTGCACGCAGCCCCGGATCGGCCCCGGCGCCGCCCTTGTGACCGGGGATGTGAAAGCGGCCCGGGTCGGTCTCGGCGAGCGCGACGAGCGCGTCGAGGTAGGGAGTCCGGGTCTGGTCCATGACACCCACGGTAGTGCCCGGCCGCCGAATCGGCCAATCCGACCCGGATCACACTGCTAGCCTTGCGTCGTCGCCCAGTGATTGACGACGACTTACCTCGAAGTACCAGGCTCCGCGCTCCCTCAGGGGGCCCGTCAGAGCTGGGCCGCCGCCGGCGGATGAACGCCCCCTGTGCCGGCGGTGATAGCCGATGACGTCGGTACTCCTCCTCCTGCTCGTCCTCCTCTTCGTGTTCATCAACGGCTACTTCGTGGCGGCCGAGTTCGCCGTCGTCAGGACTCGCGCTTCGCGGATGCAGCACCTTGCCGAGGAGGGGGACCGCCGCGCCAAGGTCGCGCTCGCCCAGCTCGAGCACGTCGACGAGTACGTCGCCACCTCGCAGGTCGGGATCACGCTCGCCTCGCTGGCGATCGGCTTCCTCGGCGAGCCGGCGATCGCGGTTCTGATCGAGCCCGTCCTCGACGGCTGGGTCGGCCATGCCGCCTCGGTGATCATCTCGGTCGCGCTCGCGTTCACCGTCGTCACGCTCCTGCACGTGATCCTCGGCGAGCAGGCGCCGAAGATGCTCGGCATCGCCCGGGCCGAGTCGCTGATGCTCCGCTTCTCGCGGCCGATGACGTTCTTCCGCCGGATGTTCTCGCCGCTGATCGCGATCACCAACCCCCCGGCCCGGGTCCTCGTCGAGCGGGTGCTGCGGATCGAGCTCGACGAGGACGACGAGACCACGCCGGAGGAGCTGCGGGTCCTGATCAGCCGCGGCTACGAGCGGGGCGGCCTCGAGGCGAGCGAGGCGGGCATGCTCGGCGGCGTCTTCCACCTCCATGAGCAGGAGGCGCGCGAGGTGATGACGCCGATCCCCGCGGTGATCACCGTCGACTCCTCCGACACCGTCGAGGACGCGTTGCGGCGCTGCGTCGCCAGCGGCCACACGCGGCTCGTGGTGATCGAGGACGACAACCCCGACCGGGTTCGCGGCATCGTCCACAACAACTCCCTGGTCAGGCTGATGATGAGCGCCGGTTCCGACGCCTCGATCGAGCCGGCCGTCCGCGATGCGCCGATCGTCCCCGAGACGAAGCCGCTCGACGACCTGCTCGCCGAGTTGCAGCGCCAGCGCAGCTCGATCGCGATCGTCGTCGACGAGTACGGGCGGACGGTCGGGATCGCGACCGTCGAGGACATCCTCGAGGAGGTGGTCGGCGAGATCGAGGACGAGACCGACCCCCGGGGCGAGGAGGTCCGCAGGCTCACCGACGGCGACTGGTACGTGCGCGGCCACGTCTCGCTCGGCGACCTCGAGGACGCCGAGATCGAGCTTCCGGTCGACACCGACGCCTACAACTCGGTCGGCGGTTACGTGTTCAACGAGCTCGGCCGGCTGCCGAAGCGCGGCGACTCGATCAGGGCCGGCGGCTACACGATCAGGGTCGAGTCGGTCCGCGAGAACCGGATCGTCGCGCTGCGCATCCATCCGGAGCCCGACGCCGGCCCCGGCGATCGGGACGACTAGCCGTACTCGTAGAAGCCGGCGCCGCTCTTGCGGCCGAGGCTGCCGGCGGCGACCATGTCGAGCAGCCGCTGCGGCGGGGAATGATGCGCGTCGCCGCTCGCGTGATGGAGCTTCTCGCCGATCGCCACCGCGACGTCGAGTCCGACGAAGTCGAGGAGCTGAAGCGGTCCCATCGGCTGTCCGGCGCCCTTCGACATGCAGGCATCGACCTCGATCGGGTCGAGCTCGAGCTCGTCGAGCAGGCGGACGGCGTCGAAGAGGTAGGGGAAGAGGAGCCGGTTGACGACGAACCCGGCCTCGTCGGGGACCTCGACGACGTGCTTGCGGAGGGCGCCGCAGAAAGCGCGGGCGCGCTCGCCGATGCGCGGAGGCAGGGTGCCGGGAAGGCAGAGCTCGATCAGCTCCATGCGGGGCACCGGGTTGAAGACGTGGAGGCCGTAGAAGCGGTCGGCGACGCCGGCCCGGGCCCCGAGCTCGGCGATTCCGAGCGACGAGGTCGTGGTCGCGAGGTCGGCGTCGGAGCAGATCTCGCCGAGGCCGGCGAGCATCGAGCTCTTGGCGTCGGCGTCCTCGACGATCGCCTCGACGACGAGGTCGCATCCGTCGAGGTCGTTGGGGTTGGTCGTGACCCTGATCCGCTCGGCATCCCCGCCGTCGATCCGGGCGCAGAGCGACTCCAGCTTCTCCTCCGCCCGCCACGCGGAGCTGTCGGAGCGGGCGAGGACCCGGACCGGGCCGAGGACCGAAGCCGAGGCGGCGAGTCCGAGCGCGATCGCCCCGGTGCCGGCGACCGCCGGGTTCTCGTAGCCGTGCTCGTGCGTATCGCTCACGGGCCCTCCCGCTCCGGCTCGGCAGCGGCCGGGCCGTCCGTCCGGGCGAGTGCCGACGGCCACCAGGTCCTGCTGCCGAGATCGAGGGTGAGGGCGGGGACGAGGACGGAGCGGACGACGAACGTGTCGAGGAGGACGCCGAAGGCGACGACGAACCCGAGTTCGGTCAGGAAGACCAGTGGCAGCACCGCGAGGGCGGAGAAGGTGCCGGCGAGGACGATCCCCGCCGAGGTGATGACGGCGCCGGTCACGGCGAGCCCGCGCAGCATTCCCTCCCGGGCGTTGCTCTCGGCTGTCTCCTCACGCACGCGGGCCATCAGGAAGATGTTGTAGTCGACGCCGAGCGCGACCAGGAAGATGAAGGCGAACAGCGGCAGCGACGGGTCACTGCCCTCGAAGCCGAAGACCACGTCGAAGACCGTGTACCCGACCCCGAGCGCCGCGGCGAACGAGAGGATCACGGTCGCGATCAGGATCAGCGGCGCGACCAGGGCCCGGAGCAGGACGATCAGGATCAGCAGCACGACCGCGAGCGCGATCGGCGGGATCAGCTTCGAGTCGCGGGCGGCGGCGACCCGGAGATCGCGCTCGATCGCGCTCGGCCCGCCGAGCAGCACGTCCTCGCCGCCGGCCTCCTTGGCGACCTCCCGAAGCGCGGGGATCTGATCGTAGGTCGAGGTTGCGTAGGGGTCCTCGGCGAGGATCACCTGCAGCTCCTGGCCCGGTGGCCCGCGTCCGTCGATGCGGACGTCCTCGACGATGTCCTGCCGGGCGAGCGCCTCGGCGACGGCCGGCGCCCGCTCGGGATCGGGGACGATCGCGTAGGCGGGCGCGCTGGCCCCCGCCGGGAACGCCTGGCTCAGAAGATCTTGGCCGCGGACCGAGTCGACGTCGTCGCGGAAGCTGCTGGTCTGGGTCAGGCCGGTGTCGAGGTTGATCCAGCCGAGGGCCATGATCGACAGGACGACGACGGTGGAGATCCAGACGCGGCGCGGCCCGCGGGCGATGTTCTCGCCGATCCGCCGCCAGGCGCCGTGCGTCTCGTCGGCCCGCTGGTCGCCGACGTGGGGGATGAACGGCCAGAACACCCAGCGCCCCGCGATCACGAGGCTGGCCGGCAGCAGCGTCAGCATCGAGATCATCGCGACGGCGATGCCGGTCGCGCCGATCGGCCCGAGCCCGGCGGTGCCCTCGACGTCGGCGAGGGTGAGGCAGAGGAGCGCCGCGATCACGGTCAGCCCGGAGGCGATGATCGCCGGCCCGGCCCGGCGCAGGGCCAGTGCCATCGCCTCGTGCCTGTCGTCGTGGGCCCGCAGCTCCTCGCGATAGCGCGCGACGAGCAGCAGGGCATAGTCGGTTCCGGCGCCGAAGACCAGGACGGGCAGGATCCCGGCCGACTGGCCGTTGACCGTGACCCCGATCTCGGTCAGGCCGAAGCCGACGCCGCGGGCGGCGAGCTCCGCCATCCCGACGGCGAACAGCGGGAAGAACCAGAAGATCGGGCTCCGGTAGACGATCAGGAGCAGCAGGAAGACGATGGCCGCGGTCGCGAGCAGGAGGGTCCCGTTGATCGACTCGAAGACGGTGATCGCGTCGGCCGAGAACCCGGCGCCCCCGGTGACCGCGGTCTCGACCCCGGGCTGGGCCGTCTCGTCGAGCCGGTCGCGGGCGCGATCGACGGGCACGGTGATCGTCTCCGACTCGCCGTTGGCGCGGATCTGGGACGTCAGCAGCGCGGCGCTGCCGTCGGGCGACGGGACCGGCTTGCCGTATCGACTCTGGCGCGCGGCGAGATCGGCGTTGAGCGCCTCGCGATCGGCCTCGATCCGCTTCAGGTCGTCGTCGTCGAGCCTGCCGTCGGCTCGCTGGTAGATGATCACCAGCGGCAACAGCTCGTCGCCCTGGATCTCCTCGCTTGCGGCGAGGGCCTTCGTCGACTCGGCGTCGCCGGGCAGGAACGAGGACGACTCGTTGCTCTGAGCATCGTCGAACTTCGCCGGCAGGTTGCCGGCTCCGATCGCGAACGCGATCAGCAGCCAGGCGACCAGGAAGACCCACTTGAGCCTGGGTCGGGCGGGCAGTGTCAGCAGGCTCCGGCGCACGCGGGCGGACGAGTCTTGCAGACGCGGGCACGGCGTCGCAGGAGGCGGACCGCGCGGTCCGATCGTCTAACGTCCGACACCTTCGGTCCCGCGAGAAAGGCGTAGAGGCAATGGCAGAAGAAGGTTTCGGTGGTCGTGAGGTTGTGATCGTGGAGGCGGCGCGCCTTCCGGTCGGTCGCGGCCACGAGGAGAAGGGCTACTACAAGGACACCCATCCCTCGACGCTCCTCGCCACCGTCTACTCGGAGCTGCTGAACCGGGCCGGGGTCGACCCGGTCGAGGTCGGCGACGTGATCTGCGGCTGCGTTCAGCAGTTCGGCGAGCAGGGGATGAACATCGGCCGCAACGCATGGCTCGAGGCGGGCCTGCCGATCGAGGTCCCCGCCACGACCGTCGATCGCCAATGCGGCTCCGCTCAGCAGGGCATCAACTTCGCCGCGGCGCTGATCGCCTCCGGCGTCCACGACGTCGCGATCGGCGGTGGCGTCGAGCACATGGGCCACATCTCCTTCGCCGACGGCTTCTCGGTCATGCAGGAGCACGGCTCGGCGATGTCGCCGCAGCTGCTCGACCGCTTCGACCTCG
Organism: uncultured Conexibacteraceae bacterium; assembly: GCA_963784885.1. Classification (GTDB taxonomy): domain Bacteria; phylum Actinomycetota; class Thermoleophilia; order Solirubrobacterales; family 70-9; genus RHKX01. The sequence continues at coordinate 445,030 of CAWATA010000005.1, read as the reverse complement.
TCAACCAGGGTCTGTCGGCGGAGATGATCGCCGACAAGTGGGAGATCCCCCGCTCCGAGCTCGACGAGCTCGGTGTCCGCTCCCACGCGCTTGCCGCCAACGCCACCGAGGAGGGCCGCTTCGAGCGCGAGATCATCCCGTTCCAGGTCAACGGCGACACCTTCGTCACCGACCAGGGCATCCGTCCCGGCACCGACCTCGAGACGCTGAGCAAGCTCAAGCCCGCCTTCAAGGAGGACGGCAAGATCACCGCCGGCAACAGCTCCCAGGTCTCCGACGGTGCCGCGGCGTTGCTGCTGATGACCAAGGACAGGGCCGACGAGCTCGGCGTCCGTCCGCGCGCGCGGATCGTCGACCAGACGACGGTCGGCGTCGACCCGGTGATCATGCTCACCGGTCCGATCCCGGCGACCCGGAAGCTGCTCGACCGCAACGGAATGAAGATCGACGACATCGATCTCTTCGAGGTCAACGAGGCCTTCGCTTCGGTCCTGGCGGCCTGGCAGCGCGAGCTCGAGCCGGACATGGACCGCGTCAACGTCAACGGCGGCGCGATCGCCCTCGGTCACCCGCTCGGCTCGACCGGGGCAAGGCTCATGACCACCCTCCTGCACGAGCTCGAGCGCTCCGACAAGGAGGTCGGACTCGTGACGATGTGCTGTGGCGGCGGCCTCGGGACCGGGACGCTGATCCAGCGCCTCTAGCCCCTAGGCTCCCGCTCTCGGGTCCGGCGGGCTCGGGCCGGGACCGCGCGGGTCGCCGGTGTGGCGGGCGAGGTCGTTGAGCCGGGCGATCTGCCGCTGACCCTCGATGTGAGCGGGATCGTCCTCCGGCAGGCGGTCGATCAGCGCCGCGATCCGGTTGCGGATCTGCAGCGCGAAGTGAGGGGTCGAGGGGCCGGCCAGCGCGCGGATGTCCTCGGCGGTCGGCCGGTGCGCGGGATTGCGCAGCTCTGCTCGCTCGGCCTCGCTCATCGCTCGCAGCCTAGCGGCGTCTCACTTGTCCGGGATCGGCGTGAACGTCGGGGTCGGGAGGTCCCCGCCGAGGTCGGGGATCGTCGTCGTCGCGTCCGTATTGCCGGTGCTCGTGGTCGAGTCGGTGGTCGTGGTCGAACTGGTCGAGCCGGTGCCGGTGGTCGAATCGGTGTTTCCGCCCTCGGGCAGTGCGACGCCGGGCGGGGTGGTCGCACCGGTGACCGGAGCGAGCTTCGTCAGCTGGTCGACCTGGGACTGGAAGCCGATCGACATCGCCTCGGTGTTGCCGATGATCCAGGTGTGGTTGAAGACGGCGCGCGTCGGGTCGTCCTCGAAGCCCGGCTGGATGTCGCTCAGGAAGCTCTCGAGCGCCGGCGGCACCGACGCCGACTCGTCGGTCAGAAGCAGCGGCCCGGGGCTGCCGCCGGTCGCGGCGAGGGGTGCCGCCGCCGGTGCATCGAGCGGCCGCGAGATGTTCGCGATCGCGAAGCCGTGCCCGGGGTCGTTGATGTTCCAGCCGAAGTCGCCGTCGCTGAACCGCGCGAAGGTGATGGCGTTGTCGACCGGGTCCTGAGCCCCGACCCGCGTAGCGTCGAGCCCCTTGAGCGTCTTGTCGGAGATCGCCGACTCGGGCCCGAGGACGTAGACCGGCGTGTCCGGGTGGCGCTTGATCACGTTCGTGGTCCCCTTCGGGACGTTGTCACCATCGGCGAACAGGATCGGGTCGCCGGATCGCGCCGCCCAGGCGGCGGCCGGCATCGCCAGCGCCGGTTCGGACGAGGAGACGACGAGGATGTGACCGGGATCCTTCTCACCGGTGATCTTCTCGCGCTCGCCGTCGATCGCGTCGGCGACGTCGGAGGGATCCGCTCCGGCGACCGGGCTCTGCTTGAGGTCGTCGGGGGCGGCGACACCGCCGATCACGTAGGCCTGGGTTCCGTTCGCCTTGGCGAGCCCCTTCGGAGACAGCGCGTCGAGCGCGTCGGCGGTCGGTTGGGGCACCTTCGACTCCTCGCTGAGCAGGATCGGGGTTCCGATCGGATCGGCGACGAGCGGGGTCGCCGCGAGCGCCAGCTGCCAGTCGTCGGCCGGGACGATCGTCACCGCCGGCGCCGCGCCGACGCCGCCCGCCGACGGGTAGGTCGCCAGCGCCACCGCAGCTGCGTCCTCGATCGCATCGGCGCCGCCGACCCGGGTCGTGTTACGGGTTGCGACCTGCGGGAAGCCGGCGCCGCGACCGCTGGATACGGTCCCGGCCGACTGGCCCGAGCCGGAGTCGTCGAAGACGAGGTAGCCGACGCCGAAGCCGACCGCCGCGACCGCCAGCAGCGCGAACACGGCACCGACGCGACGGGCGGTGTCCGACCACAGCGACGGCGGCAGGGGAGAGGGCATGGAAGGCATCGGCGGGGAGTGTTGCGCACTCGGCCCCGCCGCGCCGCTGGGTTATAGACTGGTTGACTGACCAGTCAATCAGCGGCGCTCGCCGGTGGCTGCGGCGCCGGGCTCCCAGGAGAGAACCAGGATGAACTTCGCCTTCAACGACGAGCAGCTCGCCTACAAGCAGCGGTGCCGGGAGTTCGCGCGCGACGTGATCCGGCCGGCCGCGCCGGTCCACGACGCCGACGAGAGCGTCCCCTGGGAGGTCATGAAGGAAGCTCGCAGGCAGGGTCTGAGCGGGCTCGAGGCGATGCAGTACACGAGCACCGACCCCGATGGCCAGCTCGGCCTGATCTACGCCGAGGAGATGCACTGGGGCTGCGCCGGAATCGCGCTCGCGATCAACGGTTCCGGCCTGGCGGCGGCGGGTGTGGCGGCATCGGGCACTCCCGAGCAGATCGCCCGGTGGGTCCCGGAGTGCCTCGGCGTCGGTGAGGACCTCAAGATCGGCGCCTACGCGGTCACCGAGCCGCAGGCCGGCTCTGACGTCAAGAGCCTGCGGACGACCGCACGCCGCGATGGCGATGAGTGGGTCCTCGAGGGCACGAAGGTCTTCATCACCAACGGCGGCATCGCCGACGTCAACGTCGTGGTCGCCACGGTCGATCCGGAGCTCGGGCACCGCGGCCAGGCCTCCTTCATCGTCCCGAAGGACACGCCGGGACTGCGGATGGGCAAGAAGGAGACCAAGCTCGGGATCCGCGCCTCGCAGACGGCCGAGCTCGTCTTCGAGGACTGCCGGATTCCGCTCGACCACCTGCTCGGCGGGGTCGACAAGCTCGAGCGCAAGCTCGCGCGTGCCCGCTCCGGCGAGAGCAGCGGCCGCGCCTCCAACGCCCTGGCGACCTTCGAGCTGACCCGGCCGATCGTCGGAGCCTCCGCCGTCGGGATCGCCCAGGCCGCCTACGAGTGGACGCTCGAGTACCTGCTCGGCGATGGAGCGATCCTCGACCCGTTCGAGGAGGCGCTCGACGAGAGCTCGACCGCCGGCCGCCCGCCGCTCGAGCGCCAGCACACCCAGCAGGTCCTCGCCGACGTCGCGACCGAGATCGAGGCGGCCAGGCTGCTCTGCCAGCGCGCGTCGTGGATGGGCCGCAACGGCATCCCGCTGTCCGGCGGCCAGGGCTCGATGTCGAAGCTGAAGGCCGGCGACGTGACGATGTGGGCGACGACCCGCCTGATCGACCTCGTCGGGCCGGCGGCCCAGGCCTCGCCGCTCGAGAAGTGGTTCCGCGACGCGAAGATCTACCAGCTGTTCGAGGGCACCGCTCAGGTCCAGCGACTGGTGATCTCGCGAATGCAGGCCGCCGAGTACCGCGAGCGCCTCGAGGAGGCGAGGGCCGTCCTCGCGAGCGCCGAGCGCGCCGCCGAGCCCGAGCCCGAGCCGGCGCTCGCGTAGGCGCCGCCGGCACTCGACCGGCGGCGGTCTCGCGGCGAGTGGCGGAAGTGCCCCGGTGCTCGACTGCAGATCGGTGACCACAGTGATCACCGATTCGCGGTCGACGGGCTGAGCCGGCTCGGAGCCCAAGGCGCCGCCCACCACCTCTCGCGGCTCTGCCTGCAACCCGGATTGCGCTTTGCAAAGCGGGTTGCAGCAAGAGGATTTCCTATTAAGGAACGCTCACAAAGGGCGTTCCCACTGCTACATTGGCGCCCGCCTCCGAGTCCAATGGCAGGACCGAATCAGGACATGTCCAGCGCCCCACGCCGGGGCCTGACGGCTCTCGCCGTCGCCCTCGCCGCCCTTGCGGTCGGCCTCGCGCTGGTCGCGCGCGCACCCGCCGAGGACCTGAACGGCAAGCTCGACGCCAAGCAGGCCGAGCTCGGTCAGGCCAAGGACAAGAAGGGGGTGCTGACGACGGAGGTCTCGCGCTACAACGACCAGATCGACAAGCTGACCGGGGAGGTCGCGGCGCTCCGGACCCGAGAGGCCGTGGTCCAGCAGGAGCTCGACCAGGCCGAGGCCGAGCTCGCCGCAGAGCAGCACGATCTGAAGGTCCTCCGCGAGCGCCTCGCCCGCACGGTCGAGGCCCTCGAGGAGCGCCTCGTCGACATCTACATGTCCGACGAGCCGAGCGCGATATCGGTCGTCCTCGAGTCCGACGGATACGACGACGCGCTCAGCCGCTACGAGTACCTGCAGCGAATCCAGGACCGCAACTCCGACATCGTCGGCCGCGTCCGCGAGCTCCGCGACGACACCGCCGCGACGGTCGAGCGGGTCCGCTCCACGCGTGACTCGATCGCCGCCAAGCAGGCCGAGCTCGTTCGCACCCGCGTGGAGCTCGAGGAGCGCGAGGCGCAGCTCGCCTCCGCCCGCGACCGCAGCAAGCGGGCACTGTCGCGGATCAAGGATCACGTCGACCACCTCGAGGCGGACGTGAGCGGAATCCAGGAGAAGATCCAGAAGCAGCTCGCCGCCGCCAGCGGCGTCTCACCGCTGCCCGCCGGCCCGATCCAGGGCGGCTCGGCCGGATTCATCTGGCCGGTCAACGGCTCGATCGTCTCCGGATTCGGGATGCGCTGGGGCAGGATGCACAACGGCGTCGACATCGCGGTCCCCGCCGGGACGCCGATCCGTGCCGCCAAGGACGGGAACATCGCGTTCGCCGAGTCGGAGTCGGAGTCGGGCGGCTACGGCAACTTCACCTGCATCGACCACGGCGGCGGGCTGTCGACCTGCTACGCCCACCAGTCGAGCTTCGCGATCACCTCAGGCTCGGTCCAGCAGGGCGACGTCATCGGCTACGTCGGCTGCACCGGCCACTGCTACGGCGACCACCTCCACTTCGAGGTCCGGATCAACGGCACCGCCGTCGATCCGATGGGTTACCTCTAGGCCGCTCACATCAGCCGCGTCCGAGCTCGCGGCCAAGCCAGCGCAGCGCCGTCACCTGCAGCTCCGGGTCGTGCTGGACGGAGCGATGGTGCCCACCGGGCACGATCAGAACCTTGCGGGGATCACCCGCGTGGGAGTAGAGCTCCTCCGACCACTCGCTCGGAACCTGCTCGTCCCCGCGGGCGTGGAGCAGCACGAGCGGGCGCGGCGAGATCCGGGCGACAGCGTCGCGCAGGTCATGCTCGCCGAGCCATGCGTCCAGGGAGTCGACGTCGGCCCGCATCTCGAACCGCCCGGCGCGGAGCCCCCGCCGGAGGCCCTGCTCCGACGCCGGGCAGATCGCGATCACCCCGGCGACGAGGGGGTCGATCGCCGCGGCGTGGATCGCCATCCAGCCGCCCATGCTCGAGCCGCGGGCACAGACGCAGCCCTCGTCGACGCCGTCGACCGCGCCGAGCATGGCCGCCATCCGGCCGACGTCCGCGACCGCCGCGGGAGCCATCTCGTCGCCGCTCTCACCGTGCCCGCGCTGGTCGTAGCTCAGTGCCGCCCAGCCGTTGGCGGCGCAGAGGCGTCCGAAGTCGGCGTGGTTCTCCTTGGCCGAGCCGGCGCCGTGGAGGATCACCATCGCGGGCCACGGCGGTGCGCTCCGCGGCAGCCACATCCACCACGGCCGGCCCTCGTGGACGCCCGTGCGATCGGGAGGATCGGGTGTTGCCAGCCGCACCGTCCGGCAACCCTAGTCGTGAGTTGCGTGTGAGAATGACCGCGGATGGCACACAACGGCGCGACAGCAACCGTCGATCCGGTCACCGGATCCCTCGTCTACCCGCTCGGGAGCACGATCAACGCCGAGGGTCACGTGACCGTCGGCGGCTGCGATCTGGTCGAGGTCGCACGGGAGTTCGGCACCCCCGCCTATGTCTATGCGCCCGGCGACGTCAGTGCCCGCGCTCGCGCCTACGTCGCCGCCCTCGCCGCGCGCGGGATCGACTTCGAGGTCCTCTACGCCAGCAAGGCGGCGCCCTTCACCGCCATCTACCGGCTGCTCCGCGAGGAGGGCCTCAGCGTCGACGTCGCCTCGGGGGGCGAGCTGCACATGGCGCTCGCCGCCGGCTTCGACCCGGAGCGGATCTACCTGCACGGCAACAACAAGTCGGCCGCCGAGCTGCGGATGGCGTTCGACGCCGGGATCGGCTGCATCGTGGTCGACTCGCTCGAGGAGATCTCGCGGGCCGATCGCCTGGCCGATCGGGACCAGGACGTCCTGGTCCGGTTGACGCCGGGCGTCTCCCCGTCGACCCACTCCTTCGTGCAGACGGGCCAGATCGACTCGAAGTTCGGTTTCGCGATCGAGGGCGGGCAGGCCGACGAGGCGGTTGCCGCGATCGCGGCCTCGCGGCATCTCAAGCTCGCGGGCTTTCACGCTCACCTGGGCTCACAGGTATATGAGCTCGACTCCTACGTTCGCGCGATCGAGCTGATGGCCGACTTCTGCCGGCCGCACGCGCCGCGGATAATGAACGTCGGCGGTGGACTCGGAATCGCCTACTCGCGCGCCGATCGGCCGCCGACGATCGAGGCCTACGTCGATCTCAAGGTCGACGCGCTCGAGCGCTGCTTCGACCCGCTGCCGAAGATCCTGCTCGAGCCGGGCCGCTCGCTGGTCGGCAACGCCGGGGTCACGATCTACACGGTCGGCACGGTCAAGGAGATCCCCGGCATTCGCACATACGTCGCGGTCGACGGCGGCATGTCCGACAACCTGCGACCAATGCTCTACGGCTCCGAGTACGAGGCCCTGATCGCCGATCGCGCCGACGAGGAGGCCACCGTCACGAGCACCGTCGCCGGCAAGCACTGCGAATCGGGCGACATCCTCGTTCGCGACGTCGCCCTCGCCGACCCCCGTCCCGGCGACCTGCTCCTCACCCCGGCGACCGGTGCTTACGGATACGCGATGGCCAACAACTACAACGGGATTCCTCGGCCGCCGGTCGTCTTCTGTGACGACGGGCGGGCCGAGCTCGCGGTCCGGCGGGAGACCTACGCTGACCTGGTGGCGCGCGATGTCTGACGGGCGGGTCACACGGATCGGCCTGCTCGGCCGCGGGACCGTCGGCGGCGCCTTCCAGGAACTCGTGGCCGATCGCGCCGACGCGGTCGAGGCGGCATCGGGGATCCGTCCCGAGATCAGTGGCGTCCTCCGGCGCAGCGAGGGCGACTTCGAGTCGATCCTCGCCGGCTCGGACCTGATCGTCGAGCTGATCGGCGGCATCGACCCGGCCCGCGAGTACGTCCTCGCGGCGCTGCGCGCCGGCAAGCCCGTCGTGACCGCGAACAAGCAGCTCGTCGCGCAGTGCGGGGACGAGCTCTTCGAGGCCGCTCGATCGGCCGGCGTGCAGATCCGCTACGAGGCCGCCGTCGCAGGCGCGGTCCCGGTGATCAGGGTCGTCCAGGAGGGACACGGCGTCCTACCGATCGAGCGTATCTCGGGGATCGTCAACGGGACGACGAACTTCATCCTCAGCGAGATGGCCGGCACCGGCGCCTCCTACGAGGAGGTGCTCGCGCGCGCCCAGGAGCTCGGGTACGCCGAGGCCGACCCGACCGACGACGTCAACGGGGCCGACGCCGCAGCGAAGATGGCGATCCTCGCCCGGCTCGCCTTCGACACCAGGGTCGGGCTCGAGGACGTCTCCTTCGAGGGCATCACCGACATCCGGCCCGACGACCTCGCCTACGCCAAGGACCTCGGGCTGTCGCTGAAGCTGCTCGGGGTCGCCGAGAAGCACGGGGGCGCGATCAGCGTCCGCGTGTTCCCCTGTTTCCTCTACCGCGGTCACCCTCTCGCCCCGGTCGAGGGTCCCTTCAACGCGGTCACGCTCGAGGGGCCGACGATCAGCGAGATCACGATCTCCGGGCCCGGCGCCGGCGGCATCGAGACGGCCTCGGCGGTGCTCGCCGACGTGTCCTCGATCCTGACCGGCGAGGCGCCGGTCCACTTCGCCGATCGCCGGCTCGAGATCCTCGACGACCTCGAGTCGTCCTTCTATCTCCATCTCGAGGTGGCCGACGAGCCCGGCGTACTCGCTCGGGTCGCCGACGTGATCGGCCGGAACGGGATCTCAGTCAAGAGCGTCGTCCAGCAGGGCACCGGCCGCGAGGCGAGCCTGGTGATGGTCACCCATCGCGCCCCCGAGCGCTCGTTCTACGCCGCACTCGAGCAGATCTCAGGCCTCGACTTCCTCGGCGCCGCGCCGCGGGCGATCCGGGTGATCGAGAAGGAGTACTCGTGAGCGGTCTGATCGAGCGGTACCGCGAGCGGCTGCCGATCGGTCCCGACGATCCCGTCGTCACCCTCGACGAGGGGGGGACGCCGCTCCTGCCGGCGCCGGCGATCTCCGAGCTGGTCGGGGCTCAGGTCTATCTGAAGATCGAGGGAGCGAACCCGACCGGATCGTTCAAGGACCGGGGGATGACCGTCGCCGTCTCGCGAGCCGTCGCCGACGGGGCCGAGGCGGTGATCTGCGCGTCGACGGGCAACACCGCGGCGAGCGCGGCGGCCTATGCCGCGCGGGCGGGCCTGCGCGGAGCCGTGATCGTCCCGGAGGGGAAGATCGCGATCGGCAAGCTCGCTCAGGCGCTGATGCACGGTGCCCGTGTGATCGCGTTGCGCGGCAACTTCGACGACGCCCTGCGGATCGTCCGCGAGCTCGCCGACCGCCATCCGATCGAGCTCGTGAACTCCGTCAACCCGCACCGGATCGAGGGTCAGAAGACGGCCTCGTTCGAGGTCTGCGACGACCTCGGCGGAGCCCCGGACGTGCTCGCGATCCCGGTCGGCAATGCCGGCAACATCACCGCCTACCGGCGAGGCTTCGACGAGTACGGCGACAAGATGCCGATGCTGCTCGGGTTTCAGGCGGCCGGCGCCGCGCCGATCGTTCTCGGCCATCCGGTCGAGGCCCCCGAGACCGTCGCCTCGGCGATCCGGATCGGCAACCCGGCGCGATGGGAAGAGGCGATGGATGCGGTCACCTCGTCCCGGGGCCGGATCGCGGCGGTCGAGGACGAACAGATCCTCGACGCCTATCGCCTGCTGGCCGCGGGCGAAGGCGTCTTCTGCGAGCCGGCCTCGGCGGCGTCGGTCGCCGGAATCCTCGCCCACGGCCTCCCGGACGCGCCGAGCGGGGACCGGCCGGAGACGGTCGTATGCGTGCTCACCGGGCACGGCCTCAAGGACCCCGACACGGCGCTCGGGAAGGCGCCTGCAGTGATCGGCTGCGATCCCGACCTCGGAGCCGTCGAGGAGATCGTCTTCGCCGACTGAGCCGCCGGCCGCGGCCGGACGGGGAGCGCGGCCTCCCGCGGGCCGTGCCGTACCCGGCCGCCGGTCAAGGGGCTCGGCGGTCGCGCCGATATGGAGACCGGTGCGGGCGCAGGCCCGCCGGGACTCGAGGAACGTGGGCCATGACGGTTGTGGATGCCATCGAGATTGCGCTGGCGGCGGCGGCGGCCGCCGCCGCCGTGACGATCCTGCTGACTCGCCGGAGCGTCGGCCGCGAGCGCCGCTACCGGCAGATGCTCGGGCAGCTGCCGACGACGTCGGTCCTCTGCTTCAACCGCGACCTCGAGGTGACGCTGGCGCTCGGCGAGGGCTTCCGCAAGCTCGACGTCGACCCGATCGGCAAGCACGCCTCGGAGCTGATCCCAGCGACCGACGACGCCGCCTGGTACGTCGATCAATGTCGCGCAGCCCTGAGTGGGGAGATGCGCGCCTTCGAGTTCACCAGCAGCGGCAGCGGGCGCATCTACTCGATCAGGCTCGCGCCGATGCGCGACGGCGACTCGATCTCCGGCGTGATCGCCGTCCTCGACAACATCACCGACCGGCGTCAGCTCTCGGCGCAGGCGGCCGGACGCCGGGTGGTCCTCGACCTGATGAACGAGGCCTACGTCGCCACCGACGCGATCGGGATGATCACCGGCTGGAATCGCGCCGCCGAGTCGATGTTCGGCTGGCCCGCCGAGGAGGCGCTCGGGCGTCAGGTGACGGATCTGATCGTGCCGGACGACGAGATCGCGGAGTTCCGCGGCATGCTCTCGCGAAGCTGGCCGGGGGTTCCGGCGACCGGGAGGTTCGAAGTGCGGACTGAGCGCAACGCCCGCGACCGTGAGGGGCGGATCTTTCCGATCGAGCTCGCGGTGACCGTTGCCGAGCTCGACGGCGAGACGGTCGTCCACGGCCTAATGCACGACATCACCGCCCGCAAGGAGACCGAGCGGAGGATGAAGGAGCACGCGAGCGACTTCGCCGCCCTCGCGACCGCCGTCGGGGAGCTGGCCCGCAGCAACGTCGCCAGCGAGGCGCGTGCGGCGATCTGCCGGGCGGCGACGCGGATCGCCGGCGCCGACGCGGCGGTGCTGCTCGAGCCGGACCCGTCCGGGACCGGGCTGCGGACGACCGCTTCGGTCGGCATCGACCTCGTCGGAGAGATGGTGCAGTTCACCGAGACGGCCGCGTCGGTGCGTGTGTTCGGGAGTCACGAGCCGTTCTTCGCCGACGACGTCACCGCCGACCGAGCGGTCCGCCGCTCGTTCTTCGACGGGCTCGACCTCGTCTCGGTCTACTGGGTCCCGGTCGTCCAGGAGAACGATGCGGTCGGCGTGATCACGATCGGCTGGAACCGGAAGGTCCCGGAGCCGACCGAGCGGCTCGAGCGACTGATGTTGCTGATCGCGGCCGAGGCCGGCGTCGCGATCGAGCGCGCCGCCCTGCTCGACCGGCTCGAACGGATGGCCCACACCGACGACTTGACTGGACTGATCAATCGCCGCGCCTGGGATCTCGAGCTCGAACGTGAGGTGGGCCGCGCGCGCCGGAACGAGGAGCCGTTCGCGGTCGCGATGCTCGACCTCGACCGCTTCAAGGCCTACAACGACCGTCACGGCCATCAGGCCGGCGACCGCGTGCTCCGCGAGGCCGCGAGCGCCTGGCGGGCCGTCCTTCGCGACACCGACCTGCTCGCCCGCTACGGCGGCGAGGAGTTCGCCGTGGCGCTGCCCGGCTGCGACCTCGAGCAGGCCGGAGAGCTCGTCAACCGGCTCCGCGAGGTGACCCCGGCGGGGCAGTCCTGCTCCGCCGGCCTCGCCGCCTGGGACGGGGTCGAGTCGGCCGACGACCTGGTCGGCCGGGCCGACGACGCCCTGTACGAGGCGAAGCAGGCGGGCCGCGACCGGACCGTCGTCGCGTAGCGCGGCGGGTCCGGTTCCCACCGGGTCCCTTCTCCGCCGAAATGTCCCTCACCCGTCGCGATCCGCGACGAACAGGTGCTGATCCGCGCGCCCGGCCTCGTCACGATCGGGCGATGGCGACGATCCGTGCGATCCGGGCTGAGCTGCTGGCGGTGCTCGCGGCGCCGCACTGCATCTGCTGCCGCCGGCCGTTGGCGCGGGCGCCGGTGGGCCCGGCGCTCTGCCTGCGCTGCCGGGCGGAGATCGAACGCTCGCCGTGGCACCCGCTGCGCGCGGACGCGCTCGACGCCGGCTTCGCCCCGCTCCCCTACGAGGGTGCCGGCCGGGCGCTTGTCGCGGCGCTGAAGTTCTCGCGCCTGCCCGCGGTGGCGGAGGTCGGGGCGGCGCTGATCGCCGACCGCGCGCCGGCCGGCTGGCTCGATGCGGCGGTCGTCCCGGTGCCGGCGTCGCCGCTCCGCGCCCGGCGCCGCGGGTTCGATCCCGCCTGGGAGATCGCGGCCGCGCTCGCCGCCCAGACCGGCATCGAGCCGGCGCCGGTGCTCAGGCGCTGCGATCGGCGCCGCCAGCGCGGCCGCTCGCGGAGCCGCCGACTTGGCTCTCCACCGTCGGTGGAGCTCGCCGGTCCGGCCCCCGCCCGAGCGCTGCTCGTCGACGACGTGGTGACGACCGGAGCCACTCTCGACGCGTGCGCGCGGGCGTTGCGTCGGGCCGGCTCGAGCTCCGTCAGGGCGGTGGCCATCGCCGCCGTGCCACCTCGCTGAGTACCGGTTGCGAATCGCGCGTGGGTGCATAAGGATGCCGGGACTGCAGGCGACGGAGAGGAGTCCACCGTGCAGATCGAGATCGTCGGCCGAGGATTCGAGGTTGACGGCGAATGCCGGGAGAGCATCCGCAGGCGATTCGACCGCGTCAGCCGCCAGGTCTCCGAGCATGCCCGCCTCGAGGTCGTTCTCCGGGAGGAGACGAACCCCGCGATCCGCGAGAAGTACGTGGCCGAGGCGACGCTGCGGCTGAAGCGCACGACCCTCCACGCCGAGGAGCGTTCGGAGAAGATGGACCACTCGATCAAGGAGGTCTCGCTCGACATCCGCCGTCAGGTCAAGCGCCATCGCGAGTTGCGCCGCAAGCGGACGACGACGCGGCGGCTGATGGCGCGGATGCGCAACCGGGAGGCCTGAGCCGCCCGCAGGTTCCGGCGGTGCGCCGCCGGCCGGCCGGAAGCGGCCCGGCCGTTCGGTACTCTGACTTCGATGGCACGGGGCCTGATAGATCGCGCGCTGCGGCTCGGCGAGTCGAAGCAGTTCCGCGAGTACGAGAAGCGGGTCGACGCGATCAACCGTTTCGAGCCCGAGATGGAGCTGCTCGACGAAGCGGAGATCCGCGAGTCCGCGGACGAGTTGCGCAAGCGGGTTCGCGAAGGCGGCGAGTCCCTCGATGACGTCCTGCCGGAGGCATTCGCGCTTTGTCGCGAGGCGAGCCGGAGGACGCTGGGCCAGCGCCACTACGACGTCCAGCTGATCGGCGGCATGGTCCTGCACTCGGGGGCGATCGCCGAGATGAAGACCGGCGAGGGCAAGACCCTCACGGCGACCCTCGCCGTCTTCCTGAACACGCTCGGAGGCGACAGCGTTCACCTGGTCACCGTCAACGACTACCTCGCCCGCCGCGACGCCGAGTGGATGACACCGCTCTACAACGCGCTCGGGGTCACCGTCGGGGTCCTCCAGGACAACGATCTGCCCGACCACGGCGACCGTCGCCACGCCGCGTACGCCTCCGACGTCACCTACGGCACCAACTCGGAGTTCGGCTTCGACTACCTGCGCGACAACATGGCGCCGAGCCTCGACCGCTGCTTCCAGCGCGACCGCCGCTTCGCGATCGTCGACGAGGTCGACAACATCCTCATCGACGAGGCGCGGACGCCGCTGATCATCTCCGGCTCACCGGAGGCCGCCGCCGACCTCTATTACACGTTCGCGCGCATGGCCAAGACGCTCGAGGGAGTCGAGACGAAGCCGAAGCTGAAGGCGCTCGGCGAGTCGAAGGACACTTCCGAGGCCGAGTACGACTATGAGTACGACGAGAAGCACAAGACGGTCGCGCCGACCGAGCGCGGGGTCGAGCGGGCGGAGAAGTTCCTCGGCGTCGAGAACCTCTACCTGTCCGAGCACGGGACCCTCGTCAACCACCTGATCCAGTCGCTGAAGGCCGAGTCGCTGTACCGCAAGGACAAGGACTACGCGGTGGTCGACGGCGAGGTGATGATCATCGACGAGCACACCGGCCGCATCCTCGAGGGCCGGCGCTGGTCGGAGGGCCTGCACCAGGCGATCGAGGCCAAGGAGGGACTCGCGATCCGCGAGGAGAACCAGACGCTCGCGACGGTCACGCTCCAGAACTACTTCCGGATGTACGACAAGCTCAGCGGCATGACCGGCACCGCCCTCACCGAGGCGACCGAGTTCATGAAGATCTACGAGATGCCCGTGGTCGAGATCCCGACCAACCGGGACATGGTTCGCGACGATGCCAACGACCAGATCTACAAGACCAAGGACGGCAAGTGGAAGGCGGTCGTCAACGAGATCGCCGAGCGTCACGAAACCGGCCAGCCGATCCTCGTCGGCACCGTCTCCGTCGAGGTCTCGGAGATGCTCTCGGAGCAGTTCAAGCGCCGCGGCATCAAGCACGAGGTCCTGAACGCGAAGCCCGAGTACGCCCAGCGCGAGGGCGAGACCGTCGCCCAGGCGGGCCGGCTCGGCTCGGTCACGATCGCCACGAACATGGCCGGCCGTGGCGTCGACATCAAGCTCGGCGGCGATCCCGAGATGCTCGCCGAGGGCGAGCTCCGCAAGCTCGGCGTCCGTAAGGGCGACCCGAACTACGAGGATGAGCTCGAGGCGTTGATGCCCGGCCTCGAGGAGCGCTGCAAGGCCGAGGGCGAGAAGGTGTGCGAGGCCGGCGGGCTGTTCATCTGCGGCACCGAGCGCCACGAGTCGCGGCGGATCGACAACCAGCTCCGTGGCCGCGCCGGCCGCCAGGGCGATCCCGGCGCGTCGCGGTTCTTCCTCTCCGCCCAGGACGACCTCGTCCGTCTCTTCGCCGGCGACCGGATCTACAAGATCCTCGATCGCCTCGGTCCGACCGATGACGAGGGCGAGGAGTTCCCGCTCGAAGCGAAGATGCTGAGCAAGCAGATCGAGAACGCCCAGAAGAAGGTCGAGGAGCAGAACTACCTCAGCCGTAAGCGCGTCCTCGAGTACGACGACGTCATGAACGAGCAGCGTCGCGTCGTCTACAAGTACCGGCGCGAGGTTCTCGAGGGCCGCGACATGGGCGACGTCGCGCGCGAGCAGCTCGGCGGCGTCGTCGCGAACCGCGTCAACGACTACACCGACTCCGACGTCTTCGAGGAGTGGGACCTCGCCGGCCTCGAGACCCAGCTCGGGACGCTATGGCCCGTATCCGTCGACCTGTCCGAGCTCGACCCGCAGACCTCGAGCCGCGAGCAGGTGACGGAACTGCTGACCGAGGATGCGCTCGCCGCCTACGACGAGCGCGAGGAGGAGTTCGGCGAGGAGTTGATGCGGGCGCTCGAGCGTCACATCCTGCTGCAGATCATCGACACCCGCTGGAAGGAGCACCTGGCGGAGATGGACTACCTCCGCGAGGGCATCCACCTCCGCGGCTTCGCCCAGATCGACCCCCTCGTCGCCTACAAGAACGAGGGCTACATCATGTTCCAGGCCCTGATGGACTCCATCTGGGAGGAGTACACACGCCTGATCTTCCACGTCGACGTCGAGATCGAGCCGAACCAGGTCGACGAGGCCTTCGGACCCGAGGACGAGCCGGACGGCGTCAGCTACTCGGGCGGCACCGACGCCGACCAGCCCTCAGCCCTCGCCGAGGCCCGCGCCGCCGCCGCCGCCGGGGTCGCCGGCGCGGCGACCGCCACGGCCGCCCCCGCCCTCCCGGGCACGGAGACGGGCAACGGATCCGGCAACGGCGGCACCAACCCGGCGACGGTCGTCAAGGGCGAGGACGAGAAGATCGGCCGCAACGACCCGTGCTGGTGCGGGAGCGGCAAGAAGTTCAAGAAGTGCCACGGCGCCGCCTGACCACGGCGCCGGTTCCGTAGCTACACCGATTGGCAGATTTCGGCGCCGTCGGCGCCGCTAGCTGCCACGCGCTTCGAGCGGAGGCCGGTTGATGCCGGTCAGGGCCAGTAGCCGTCGACCCGTTCGCTCGGCCTTCGCGACGACCTGATCGCGCGTGAACCGGACTACGCGCCAGCCGGCGAGCGACAGCAGTTGGTCTCGATCGGCGTCGGATTCGCCGGCTCGCCGGCCTCCGTGCCAGCGCCAGGAGTCGACCTCGACGACCAGCCTCAGATGCGGCCAGCAGAAGTCCGCGTAGAAGTGGCGTTCGCCGACGTCGATCCGGTGGTTGACGAGCGGCTCCGACACGCCGAAGCGGCGACAGATCATGAGCATCCGCCGCTCATTCAGGGAGCGGGTCTCGACCGGATCGTCGGTGATCAGCCTTCGCAGCACGGCGGTGCCCGGCTGTCCACGGCGTTCCTGCAGGAGCTCGCCGAGGCGTCGCCGGTTGAGGATCCGTCGCGCGTCGGCTGCGAGGAGCAGAGCTTCAAGGTCGTCCGCCTTCAGCGTCGCCGCGCAGTCGAGGGCGATACGGGCCGCCGACGTGCACGGGATACCCCTGACGATCAGCAGGTCACGGCTCGCGACGGCGCGCCGGTGGACGACCAACCTTCGCAGCGTCCGGCCGGTGCCGCCGGCGTTGCAGACATGCACAGGCGTCGGGGCGACATCCGCGATGCCGAGATGGAAGGCGGCGGAGAGGTCGCTCAGCGAGGTGCCCGGGCCGCATGCGAGAACCGCCGCGAGGAGCCGCTGTTCGCGGCGAAAGGGGGGCGGATGGATGCAGTGGACGCCGGGGTGGATCCGGTGGAGGCGACCGGCGGCGACCCGGTCGCGGACGCCGCGTGGGCTCAACCCGCAGGCGCACAGCTGTGCCGACGTCAGCAGGTGCTGCTGCCGGCCCGCGACGGCTTCGATCGCATCGTCGACGGCGGATCGCTTGGCAGCACGCGGCGGTCCCAGCGCCGTTTCCTGCCGATCGCCGTCCATCGATCGATCCTCGGCCATCGCCTGTGACGCGTGGGGGTCCGCGTGTGACGACTTCCGGTCCGCACCGCGCCGTTTCCGTAGCCGCTACCGGCGCCGGGCTCTCCGGACGGCGTTACGATCGATGCTCTATTCGGGGGTTCGTTTTTCCGCGTGCGGATCGGCCGCACCCTGAGAGAAAGGGCCAAGTGAAGAAGTACGCAAGCTTGCGATTGGTGCTGCTCGCCGTCGTCGCCGGGGCGCTGGCGCTGCCGGGTGCTGCGAGCGCCGGTCCCTCCGCCGACACCGTCACGATCTCCGGGCGCGCCTACGCGTTCAACCACATGAGCACCTACCTGGAGGGCGCGACGATCAAGATCCGGGAGATCCCGGGTCTGACCGCCACGACCGATGTGAACGGCGACTACTCGCTCGAGGTGCCGGACGACACGAACGTCACTCCCTACATCGATCCGCCGGACGGCTACAACGAGATCGACCTGCAGACCATGCATACGCGCGGCGAGGACATCGAGAACGCCAACTTCCAGACCCCGGCCGACCTCGAATACAGCCTGCTGGCGGCGATCCTCTCGGTGCCGATCGACGAAGCGACGGGCCGTCCGTCGCAGTGCGTGATCGTGACCACGGCCTCGGCGAGGAACGTTCGCGGCGTCGACTACGAGACGTTCCACGCGCGGACCCCGCACGGCGTTCCCGGTGCCACCTCGTCCGAGTCGCCGGCGATCGACGGGCCGATCTACTTCAACGAGAACGTGATCCCCGATCCGAGTAAGACCGAGACCTCCGAGGACGGCGGCATCGTCTGGTCGGTCGTCCCGGCCGGCACCTATCGGATCGAGACGACCAGCCCCGACGCCCGCTTCGCGAGCTTCCTCGCGACCTGCGAGAACGGCCGGGTCGTCAACGCCAACCCGCCGTGGGGTGCCTACGAGCTGAGCCCCGGCGAGGAGCCGCTGGGGGCGAGCATCGTCGCCGCTTCGGTCGCCGGCACCGAGGTCAAGTCGCGCGGCGGCGGCCGCACGGTCGTCGTCAGCGTCGACAGCGGCGAGGCGACGAGGGTCAACGCCGTGCTCCGCAAGAACGGCAAGCGGGTCGGCCACGCGCGGGTCGACGTCGGCGTCGGCGCGAAGAAGGTCAAGGTCCGGGTCCGGCCCAGCGCCGGCAAGGGCAAGGCGACGCTGAGCGTGAAGCTCCGCGACGCCGCCGAGGACAAGGTCATCAGCGATCACGGGGTGAAGCTTCCCTCCGCCTGAGCAAGGGCGGGGCGGGCCCCAGGAGGCCCGCCCCGCTAGCCTCCCTCGCCGATGAGCGAGGCGCCGGAGACCAACGCCCGCATCGCGGAGGTCCGCGAGCAGTTGACCCTGCTCCGGGACTACCTTTGACCCGGATCAGCTGCGGGCAGAGGTAGATCGGCTCGAGGGGGAGATGCAGGCGCCGGGCTTCTGGGACGACCAGGAGCGGGCGGCGAAGGTCTCCTCCGAGCACACGCGCGCTAAGCGCAAGATCGACCTCTGGGAGGGGATCTCCGCCGACGTCGACGATCTCGGCGAGCTCGCCGAGATGGCGGCCGAGGACGAGGAGATGGCGGCCGAGCTCGAGAGCCAGCTCGAGTCGATCGGGATCCGCCTCGCCGAGCTCGAGGAACAGCGACTGTTCAGCGGCGAGCACGACGCGGGGGATGCGGTCGTCACGATCCGCTCCGGCGCCGGCGGCACCGACTCCCAGGACTGGGCGGAGATGCTGCTGCGGATGTACCTGCGCTGGGCCGAATCGCGGGGCTTCGAGATCGAGATGAAGGAGGCTTCCGAGGGGGAGGAGGCGGGGCTGAAGTCGGCGACGTTCATCGTCCGCGGCGAGAACGCCTACGGCCTCTTCGCCGCCGAGCGCGGCGTCCACCGCCTCGTCCGGATCTCGCCCTTCGACTCGCAATCGCGGCGCCACACCGCCTTCGCCCAGCTCGATGTCTCCCCGCTCGTCTCCGATGACGTCGACGTGGAGCTCGACGAGGGCGACATCCGCGTCGATACCTACCGGGCGTCGGGGGCCGGCGGCCAGCACGTCAACAAGACCGACTCGGCCGTCCGCCTCACCCACGTCCCGACCGGAATCGTCGTCCAGTGCCAGAACGAGCGCTCGCAGACCCAGAACAAGGCGACCGCCATGCAGATGCTGCGGGCCCGTTTGATCGCCGAGGAGGAGCGCAAGCGCGAGGAGGAGCTGGCGTCCGCCCGCGGCGAGCAGAAGGCGGTCGAGTGGGGATCGCAGATCCGCAGCTACACGCTGCACCCCTCGACCCGGGTCAAGGATCACCGGACCGGCCACGAAGTCGGCGACGCCCAGCGCGTCCTCGACGGCGACCTCGACGGGTTCATCCGCGAATACCTGCTCCAGAGCGCCGCCGGCAAGGCCGCCGCGTGAGCGTCGACGCGGCCGTGACCGAGCTGGTCGCGAACGCGCTGGCCGAGGACCTCGGCGACGGCGACATCACCACCGACGCGACCGTTCCCGCCGACGCCCGCGGCCGCGCCAAGATCGTCCAGAAGCAGCCGGGCATCGTCTTCGGCCTCGACGTCGCCGCCGAGGCGTTCCGGCTCACCGGCGCCGGCGATCTCGGCAAGCTCGTCGTCGAGGGGACCTGGTCGGAGACGATGCCGCGACAGGTCGCGGTCGTCGCCGGCCCGGCCCGCGCCCTGCTCGCCGGCGAGCGCGTCGCGCTCAACCTCCTCGGCCACCTCTCGGGCATCGCGACGCTCACCGCCCGCTTCGTCGAGGCGTCGCGCTCGCAGGGAGGGACCGCCGTGATCCTCGACACCCGGAAGACGACCCCACTGCTCCGCTCGCTGGAGAAGGGCGCCGTCCGGGCCGGCGGCGGGCAGAACCACCGGATGGGCCTCTACGACGCCGTACTGATCAAGGAGAACCACATCGTCCTCGCCGGCGGGGTGACCGGGGCCGTCGAGCGCGCCCGCGCCGCTCACCCCGAGATCCCGGTCGAGGTCGAGTGCCGCGACGCCGAGGAGGTCGATGCCGCGCTTGCCGCCGGCGCCTCGCGCCTGCTCCTCGACAACATGGATCTCGACGGGCTTCGCGGCGCCGTGGCCGCGCGCGACGCCTCCGGCGGATCGCCGGCCACGCTCGAGGCGTCGGGAGGCGTCTCGCTCGAGACGGTCGGGGCGATCTCGGCGACGGGGGTCGACTTCATCTCGGTCGGCGCGCTCACCCACTCGGCGCCGGCGCTCGACCTCTCGATGTTGCTCGAGACCTGAGCTACTTCAGGAGCCGCGAGAGGCGACGGTCCTTGAGGATCCGGCCGTCGGTCTGTTCATTCGGGCAGTAGCAGGTGATCCGCTCGGCGTAGTGGATCGCGGCGATCGTGTCGCCGCAGCGGGGGCACGGCTCGCCCTCGTGGCGATGGACCTGCAGTGGGATCGGCATCTTGTCCGGAACGCTGTCGCCGACCACCTCCTCGTAGTGGTCGATCGCGCGGTCGAGGACCGAGAGGGCGGCGTGAAGGCGCTCGATCTGGTCGGCCTGCAGCTCGGCGCCCTTGACGAAGGGTGAGAGCCGGGCCTCCCAGAGGATCTCGTCGACCCAGGAGCGGCCGATCCCGGCGATCGTGCGCTGGTCGCGGAGGAGGGTGTGGAGGTGACGGGGCCCATCGACGAGCCGGGCGACCTCCTCGACGCTAGGGGCGGGCCAGGCCTCGGGCCCGAGGGTCGCGACCATCCCATCGCCTTCGAGATCGGCGTCCGGCATCAGCTTCGCCCAGGCTCGTTGCTTGGTCCCGAACTCGCGGAGCCGGAGCTCGCGGCCGTCGGCGAGGCGGATCAGGACCCGCGATCGGCGGTCGCGCAGGGAGGCCCGCTCATCGAAGACCTGGAGCCTTCCCGCCGACATCAGGTGGATCAGGAGCACCAGCTCGCCGGAGTCGCCGTGCGGCGTGAACTCGACGACGGGCATCTTCCCGACCCGGCGGACTGCGCCGATCTCGGAGCCGACGATCGCATCGAGCGGCGGCTTGACGCTCTTCAGGGCGACCATACCCGGCGCGAGCGCCGACTCGACCTCGGCGCCCTTCAGCATCCCCTCGATGCGGCGAACGGCGATCTCGACCTCGGGAAGCTCCGGCACGGCGTCGCAGCGTAGATGAGCACGACCGCGGTCATTCGAGCGAGGCCGGCGTCGCCGCGGCGATAAACTGACCGCAGTCATTCGCTCGTCCGCCATCGACCCTTTCGGTGACGGCTCGCGAACATCAAGGACGATCCGCCCAGATGGGTGGGAGGCACCGATGCAGGAACTCCCGACAGTCCAGTCCCAACCGGATCTCCCCGCCTCGAGCGGTGGCCTCACCGCGGAGGAGATCGCCGAGCTGACGGCGGAGGTGAAGACGCTCGCAGCCGAGCGCGACGCGGTCATCCTCGCTCACAACTACGAGCTCCCCGAGCTCCAGGACGTCGCCGACTACGTCGGCGACTCACTCGGCCTCTCGCGTGCCGCGGCGGCGACCGAGTCGGAGGTGATCGCGTTCTGCGGCGTCCACTTCATGGCCGAGACGGCCTCGGTTCTGTCGCCGGAGAAGACGGTCCTGATTCCCGACCTCCACGCCGGCTGCTCCCTTGCCGACTCGATCACCGCCGACCAGCTTCGCGCCTGGAAGGCGGAGTACCCCGGGGCCGTCGTCGTCATGTATGTCAACACCTCGGCCGAGGTCAAGGCCGAGACCGACTACTGCTGCACCTCCTCGAACGCCGTCGACGTCGTCGATCACATCTGGCAGGAGCACGGGCCCGAGACCGAGATCCTCTTCGGCCCCGACATGTGGCTCGGCTCGTTCGTGGAGCGCGAGACCGGTATTCGCGACGACCCCGAGCGCCGCGGCCGGTTCCACATCTGGGACGGCGAGTGCCACGTCCACGCCGGGATCCGTCCCGACGACATCACCGCGATGCGCGCGGAGCACCCGGACTCCGAGTTCCTGATCCATCCCGAGTGCGGCTGCTCGACGCAGGCGATGGAGTACGTCGCGGCCGGCGACATCTCCGGCGAGGGCGTCCACATGCTCTCGACGTCGGGGATGCTTCAGCACGTCGAGCAGAACCCGACCGGCTCCTACATCGTCGCCACCGAGACGGGGATGCTCTACCCGCTCGAGCAGGCCGCGCCCCGTGCCGGCCTGATCGCCGCCAACCGCATGGCCTTCTGCCGCTACATGAAGATGATCACCCTCCCGAAGCTGCGTGACTGCCTTCGCGACATGACCGGCGAGGTCAAGGTGCCGCCCGAGATCGCCGAGCGGGCGAAGGTGCCGATCGAGCGCATGGTCGCAATCGGCTAGCGGCGCCGCGAAGGCCCATCGGCCGCGCGCCTCCGGCGGGCGCGTCCGGCTTCCGCCTACTCGGCTGCCGGCTCCTCATCGGGGTCGACGTGGCGGCGGCGGCTCGTGCCGATCGGCAGGCCGGCCGGCGCCCGGGCGCCGTCGCTGAGGTGGTCGCGACGGCGGCGCATGTAGATCCGCCGCTGGAGGACGAGCGTCATCAGGCCGGCGGCGAAGATCGAGGCGAGGTTGAGCCCGAGTTGCACCGTCGCCCCGCGGGCGGTCGACCAGTCGGTGTACGCGGCCGCGACGCCGATGTTCGAAGCCGCCGGGACGGTCGCCACCGAGATCAGCACGCCGACGAGGGCGCTCGATTTCGCGGTGGTGAGGCTGAGCATCCCGACGACGCCGGCGACGAGCGCGACGTAGACCGAGAAGAAGTCGGGCTCGGCGATGAACCTGACGAGGACGTGGGACTCGAAGTCGATCCGCTGCGGGATCAGATCGACCTCACGGAGCAGCACGGTCGCGACGCAGGTGATCGCCGTGCCGACGAGGAAGCCGACGAACAGGGCCACGGCCGAGCGACGGACGAGCTCGCGGTTGCGGTTGACGAGGGCGACGCAGATCCCGGCGATCGGGCCGAAGTCGGGGCCGACGACCATCGCCCCGACGATCAGGATCGGCTGATTGAAGTAGATGCCTACGGCGGCGATCAGCATCGCCGCCGTCATGAAGACGAGGTAGCTCTGCGAGAGCTCCACGTTCTCCGACGTCCGTGAGGAGACGTTCTCCCAGACGACCGGGTCGGAGCCGAGATCGTCGCGTCGCCGCCGGAACGCGTGGCTGCTCAGCCCGGAGATCTCCGAGTCGATCTCGTCGATCGCGATCGAGCCGTCGACGTCGACGTTGAGCTCGCGGAGGTCGGCGACGATCAAGCTGACGTCGCGACGGGCCACGTCGCAGAGGACCAGATCCCCGTCGGGCTTGGTCGCGACGTTCTCGAGCCGGACGATGTTGAAGACCGACTCCGAGTTCTCGAGCAGTTCGACGACGTGGTCGCACTGGGAGTTCGGGGCGACGATCCGCAGGTGAACCACGGGCGGGATCGTAAGGGCGGGGCAGGGCGAGAACGTGCAGCTCGCGAGGGAAGTATCAGCGTTGTGTGAGCCTTTGCTTATGATGCTGGCTTCGCGCAGGCATCGTCTTGCACGGCTCCGCCCACGCAGCGCGGTCGGAGGAACGTCCGCGGCGCCGACGAAGGAGGCTGTCGAATATGGCCAGAGCACGTACACGAAGCCGACTCCGGGCCCGCCGCTCGCGGATGCCCGAGACGCATTCCCGCCCGCAGCGTCCCCCGATCGTCGAGCTACGAGACACGACCGTCGTCTATCCCGGCGGCCACGTCGGCCTCGAGCGCGTCTCGATCTCGATCGACCGCGGTGAGTTCGTGTTCCTCGTCGGCCCGACCGGATGCGGCAAGTCGACCTTCATCAAGCTCCTGCTCCGCGATCTCGAGCCCGCAAGCGGGACGGTCAGCGTCGCCGGCAAGGACATCAACGACATGCCCCGCTCCCGGGTCCCGGCCTTGCGCCGCCGGATCGGCACGGTGTTCCAGGACTTCAAGCTGCTCCCGAACCGGACGGTCTACGACAACGTCGGCTATGCGCTCCAGGTCGTCGGGACTCCGCGCTCGGAGATCAAGCGCCAGGTTCCGGAGATCCTTCGCATGGTCGGCCTCGGGGCGAAGATCCACAACTATCCCGATGAGCTCTCCGGTGGCGAGCAGCAGCGCGTCTCGGTCGCTCGCGCATTCGTCAGCCACCCGCCGCTCCTGCTCGCCGACGAGCCGACCGGCAACCTCGACCCCGAGACGTCGATCGGGATCATGCAGCTGCTCTACAGGATCAACCGAACCGGCACGACGGTGGTCGTCGTGACCCACGACCGCGAGATGGTCGACAAGATGCGCCGCCGAGTCATCCAGCTCTACGACGGCCGTGTCATCCGCGACCAGGCCGCCGGCATGTACGCGACCGACGAGGACACCTCCGAGTTCGGCGTCCGCGTCCGCAACGAGCTCGGCGTCCCGTTCGAGTCCGACGACTACGACGACCCCGGGGCGGCGCTGTGAGCCGGTTCGCCTTCTTCCTCGGCGAGGCCTATCGGGCCCTTCGCCGCAACGCGGCGCCGTCGCTGGCCGCGATCGTCACGATCGCCGTCACGGTCCTGCTGATCGGCGTGCTCGTGCCCGTCCTCGACGCCAGCGGCTCGAAGACCGACGACGTCCGCAATCAGCTCGAGCTCAAGGTCTTCCTCTTCGACGACGCTACCAACGGCGAGATCGCCAACCTTCAGGACAAGGTGGCCGCGATCCCGCACGTCGCCGGCGTCGAGTACGTCTCGCCGGCGCAGGCGCTGAAGATCCTCGAGGACCGTCTCGAGGACAAGAGCCTGCTCGACCAGCTCAACAGCAACCCGCTGCCGCCGGCCTTCAACGTCAAAGTCGACGACCCCGACAACCTCGAGTCGGTCCAGACGGCACTGTCGCCTCCTGACTCGACCGGCAAGCCGCAGCCGATCAGCGCCGCGATCGACGAGATCGTCACCGGCGAGCAGACCCAGCAGATCCGCGAGGTGACGGGGGCCGTGAAGATCCTCCTCGCCGTCATCGCCGTCCTGCTGGCGGTCGCATCGCTGTTTCTGGTCGGCAACACGATCCGCCTCTCGATCTACGCGCGCCGTCGCGAGGTCGAGGTGATGCAGCTCGTCGGAGCGACCAATTGGTTCATTCGCTGGCCGTTCGTGATCGAGGGGCTCGTCGTCGGCCTGTTCGGCGCGCTGATCGCAGTCGGCATACTGTTTCTCGGCAAGGTGACAATCGTCGACCCGCTGTCAGACAACTTCGCTTTGGTCGAGAATCTCAACACGATCTCCTTCGGACCCCTGATCGCCGCACTGGTGATGGGCGCGATGGTGGTCGCGGCGCTCGGCAGCGGAGTGACGCTGCGCCGCTTCCTCCGCATTTGAGCAAGCGCCGAAGCCGACTCCCTGCGTTCGTCCTCGGCGCGGTCGCCGGGGTCGTCATCGCCGTTGCGCTGCTCGCGTTCAGCGGGCCGCTGCAGGACCTGCTGCCCGACAACCGCGAGCAGACCCGCCAGCAGGAGGCCCAGGAGGTCATCGAGGACTCCTACTTCCGGCCGACCGACTCGAAGGAGCTCCAGAACGCTTCGATCGACGGGATGGTCAGGAAGATCAGCAAGGCGAACGACGACAAGTTCTCTCACTACTTCGACCCCGCCACCTACAAGCGATTCCAGGCCTCCTCGTCGGGCGAGTTCTCCGGCATCGGCGTCACCGTCAGCGAGACCAAGAAGGGCTTACGGGTCGCCCAGGTCTTCGAGGGAGCGCCCGCCGCCGACGCCGACATCGGTCCCGACGACCTGATCGTCGCCGTCGACGGCAAGTCGCTCGCCGGCGTCCCCGCCGACGCCGCGGCGACCCGGATCAAGGGTCCGCCCGGAACATCGGTCGAGCTGACCGTCGTCGACGGCCGCACCGGCAAGCGCCGCGACGTCGAGGTCGAGCGCGCCAACGTGAAGGTCCCGGCCGTCACCGGCCGGATCGAGGAGGTCGACGGGCGCAAGGTCGCCTACGTCGCGCTCGCCGGATTCACCCGCGGTGCCCACGGCGAGCTCCGCAGCGAGATCGAGAAGCTCGACGAGAAGGGCGCCGAGGGCCTCGTATTCGACCTCCGCGGGAACGGCGGCGGACTCGTCGACGAGGCCGTGCTCGTCCAGTCGATCTTCCAGGAGGAGGGACCGGTGCTGACGATCGAGGGCCGGGCCCGCGACAAGCAGACGTTCGAGGTGACCGGCGACGCGCTCGACGGGATCGGGCCGATCGCCGTCCTCGTCGACGGCAACACGGCCTCGGCCTCGGAGATCGTCACCGCTGCGTTGAAGGAGAACGACCTCGCGACCGTGATCGGTACCCGTACCTTCGGAAAGGGCGTCTTCCAGGAGGTGATCCCGCTCGAGACCGGCGGGGCTCTGGACCTGACTGTCGGCGAGTACCTGACCGCGGACGGCACCTCGATCCTCGGCACGGGTGTCCGGCCGGACGAGAGAGTCGAGGACCGGGACCCGAGGAACGGCGACGACGTCCTCGACGCGGGGCTCGCCGACGTCGCCGCGCAGCTGCGGGGCGACTGATGCCCGGCGCCGCCGATGCCGGGCGCCCACGGGCGCTCGTCGTCGCCCGCCGCGGTCGCTTCTGGGTGGGTGAGCCGTTGTTCGAGC
Organism: uncultured Conexibacteraceae bacterium; assembly: GCA_963784885.1. Taxonomy (GTDB): domain Bacteria; phylum Actinomycetota; class Thermoleophilia; order Solirubrobacterales; family 70-9; genus RHKX01. Next base: position 418,745 of record CAWATA010000005.1, on the reverse strand, counting down.
GCGGGCCGCAGGTCAGCCTCGCGCGTGGGCGGGTCAAGGTCGCCCCCGGACGGATCGCGCTCTGCCGGATCGACCACCGGGGCGGCCAGCCGATCGCCGACCTCGGCCGCTCCGACAACGCCCGCGACGTCGTCGCGGCGCTGATCGCCGATCGCGGGCTGCGCCCGACGTTTCGCGACCGCCACGAGCAGGAGGCACGGTCGGCCGTGGACCGTCTCCGGCGCGATGCCGGCGCTCGACGCGACCTGACCGCCGAGCCCACCTTCACCGTCGACCCGGCGAGCGCCCGCGACTTCGACGACGCCGTCTCGGCTCGCCCGGAGGGCGACGGCTTCCGCGTCTGGGTACACATCGCCGACGTCGCCGCCCACGTCAAGCCCGAGAGCGGGCTCGACCGCGAGGCGCTCGCGCGGGCGAACTCCACCTACGCCCCGGGGACGGTCAGCCCGATGCTGCCGGCATCGCTGAGCAGTGACGCCTGCAGCCTCAATCCTGGGGTCGAGCGGCTGGCGGTCACCGCCGAGATCGAGCTGTCGGGGACCGGGGAGGCCCGATCGGCGGCCTTCTACCGGTCGCGGATCCGCTCCGACGCTCGCCTCGATTACGACCATCTCGACCGGATCTTCGCCGGGACCGAGCGGGCGCCGGAACCGGTTGCCGACGCGATCGCCACCGCCCGCCGGGCGACCGCGGCGATCGCGGCCGCCAAGCGCGGCGGCGGTCTCGAGGTGAGCAGCGCCGAGCCCGATTTCACCTTCACCCCCGAGGGCGACGTCGAGGCGGCGCACGCGCTCGTCCAAACCGAGTCCCATCGCCTGATCGAGAAGCTGATGATCCTCACCAACGAGCAGGTCGCAAGCCTGCTCGAGCAGCAGGCCGTGCCGACCCTCTACCGTGTCCACGAGCCCCCCGACCCGGCCCGCGTTCAGGTCCTGATCGAGCAGCTCGCCTCCCTCGGCGTCCCGACGCCCGCACTCGGGAAGGCGGCGGGGCCGGGCGAGGCCGGCGAGGCGGCTATCGAGGCCAGCCGGCTCGTTGCGGCCGAGGCGAAGCGCCGGGGCCACGGCGCCTCGAGCCTCTCCTCGCTCGTCCTCCGGGCCCTGAAGCCGGCGCGCTACAGCGAGGTGAACCTCGGTCATGCCGGCCTCGGGAGCAGCGCCTACTCGCACTTCACCTCGCCGATTCGCCGCTACCCCGACCTGATCGCCCACCGCGGGCTGCTCTCGGTCATCGACGGCAGCGAGGAGCGCCCGGACGTCCACGAGGTCGCGGGCGCCGCGCTGCACTGCTCCGACTCCGAGCGCGAGTCGATGCGGATCGAGCGCGACGGCGATGACATCTGCGCCGCCTTCCTGCTCCAGCGGGAGCTCTTCGAGCGCGGCTCCGGGACGGTCTTCGAGGGCGAGGTATCCGGCGTCATCGGCGCTGGTGCTTTCATCCTCTTCCGTGGTGAGCACGCCGACATCTACGAGGGGTTCTTCCCGGCCCGCCGCATGCCCGGGGAGCGGTTCGAGATCAACGACGTCGAGTCGGCGTTGATCGGGATGCGCACTGGCACGAGGGTCGGGATCGGGGACGCGATCGAGGTCAAGGTCGAGGCCGTCGAGGCGGCTCGGGGCCGGGTCGACCTCGTGGCCGCCGCCGACGAGCAGCGCGAGCGGCGCCGGCCCCGTGAAGCGGGCCGGACCGGACGCGGTCGTGGCCGGGGCGGGAGGGGGCGACGATGAGCGACGCCGAACGCGGGCCCGACGTCGCCACGAACCGGGCTGCCAGGTTCTCCTACGAGATCGTCGAGTCGTTCGAGGCCGGGATCGTCCTGACCGGCACCGAGGTGAAGTCCCTGCGCGACGGGAAGGCCCGTCTGCAGGACTCCTACGCCGCGATCGAGGACGGCCAGGTCTTCCTCCGCGGCGCCTACATTCCCCCGTACCCGCCGGCGCGTGAGAACCACGAGCCGGAGCGCCCGCGGAAGCTGCTCATGCACCGCTGGGAGATCGAGCGGCTGATCGGGCGGATGCAGCGGAAGGGCCTGACTCTGATCCCCACCCGCATCTACTTCAAGGGCAGGCGCGCGAAGGTCGAGCTGGCGCTTGCGCGCGGCAAGCAGCAGCAGGACAAGCGCCGTCAGATCCGCGATCGGGACGTGGCGCGCGACATCGAGCGCGAGGTCAAACATCGAAACCGCTGAACGCCTGCGTTCAGGCGCCACCGGGGTTGCTCACGGATCGGCGTCACCCTTGCTTCAATGTCGAGGGTCGACCCTGATGACGGAGGAAATCGAGTGAGCGAGCAGGACCAACACCCGCAGCCGCCGGCCGGCGCCCAGCCGCCTCCGCCCCCGACGGGCGCGCCGCCTCCGCCGCCGCCGCCGGGCACGGCTCCCGCGCCGGCGCAGCAGACGACCGCCCCCGCCGTGCCCGCTCCCGCGACCCCCGCACCTGCCCAGGCCCCGACCGCCGAGAGCCCTCGCGCGCGAAAGCAGCGCGAGCGCGACGAGAAGAAGCGCCGGCGCGAGGAGTCGAAGGCTCGCCGTCGCGCCGAGCGCGAGCAGCAGAAGCAGCAGCGAGCCCAGCAGAAAGCCGCCCGCAAGCGCGGTGCGACGCCGCCGCAGCCCACCGCGCCCGCGCCGCCCGCCGCTCCCTCGCCCGCAGCCGAGGCGACTGGAGAGGCGACGCCCGCCGCCGCCGGCACGCCCGTAACCGTGCCGGGCTCCGAGGTACCTGTCGTCCTGCAGCCGCCGCCTCCCGCCTCCGGTGACCGCAAGGGACAGCGCGAGGCGAAGAAGCGCGAGCGCGCCGCCAAGAAGGCGGCGGCCAAGGCCGAGCGCGACCGTGCCCGCGAGGAGCGTCGCCAGGCACTCGCCGAGAAGAAGGCGGCCCGCGCAGCCGGGAAGGGACAGCCCGCCGCCCCGCCTCAACCCGCCGCCCCGCCTCCGCCGGCTCCGGCCGCGTCGACCGAGGCGAAGTCGGATCCCAAGCTTGCCCTCGGGGCCGCCGCCGCGGCGGCGGCTGCCGCGGGCGGAGTGGCTGCGGCCCGTTCCGGCGACGAGCCCGAGGCCGCGCCGGTCCCAGCGCCTCCCGCACCCGAGCAGCCGGCGGCGTTCGCCGTTCCGGAGCCTCCGGCCGCGCCGGAACCGCCCGTGCCCGCTCAGGCCGCCCCCCAGCCCCCGCCGCCCGATCTCACGCCCGAGGCCGAGTTGCCGGGCGCGCCCGGCGTCCCGATCGCCCCGCCGCCCGCCGCGCCTCCTCCGGAGACCGCGGCCGAGGCATCCGATCGGCTCGAGTCCGCGCGCCGGCGCGAGGACGAGGCAATCGTTCGCGCCCAGTCCGCCGAGGCCTCCGCCGACGCCGAGCGGCGAATCCGCGAAGTCGAGGGTCTGCGGATGGAGGCCGAGGGTCAGGCCGCCGATGCGGAGATGGCCGCCGGCGATCAGGCCCGTCGCGAGGCCGCGTCCGTCAGCGAGGAGAATCCGTTCGCCACCGAGCTGCGGATCGCCGACCAGCAGATCGACCGTCGCCGCCAGCGCGATCGTGAGCTGGTCGAGGAGCTCGACCTGACCGAGCGCCGGATCGACGAGCAGCGTGAGCAGACCGAGCGCGCGATCGAGGAGGCCAAGGAGCGGCTCGACATGATCGAGTCGCAGGCCGGGGAGGCGGAGGCCCGTGCATCCCGCGCCGAGAAGCTCGCCGAGCTGCGCCAGCAGGAGGCCGCGCGGGAGCGGCGGCTGCAGGAGATGCTGGCCCGGATCAACGAGGCCGAAGATCGGGCGCGCGAGGCCGAGAACCGTGCGCGCGAGGCCGTGACCGGCGTCGCCGAGCCCCTCGACCCCAACTCCCCCGGAGCCACGGCGCCCGTCGCCCCCGCCGCGGCACCGCCCGCGCCACCGCCCCCCGCCGGGCCGGAGGAGCCGGCACCGCCCGCCTCCGAGCCTGAGCAGCCGGCACCGCCCGCCGCCGTGATCCGCGATCAGCCGCCTCCGCCCGCCGCCGAGCCGGAGCGGCCGGCTCCGCCCCCCGCCGAGCTGGAGCAACCAGCGCCTGCGGTCGCTGGAGCTTCCGAGCCGGAGCAGCCGACCGCCGCTGCGTCAGCCGCGGTACCCGAGCCCGCCGAGCCCGCCGAGCCCGCCGAGCCCGCCGGGCCGGAGCCGCCGGCGCCCGCGGCTGCCGAGTCGGCCGTGCCGGAGCCCCCGGCTCCCGAGGCCGAGTCGGAGGAAGCGATCAGGCTGCCCGACCCGTCGGAGATGAGCTCGGTCCAGTTCCTGCCGCTCAACCTCAACGACGCGACGTTCGAACAGCTTCGCGACGTGGGCCTTTCGGTCACCCAGACCGGACGGGTACTCGCTCATCGCGAGCGCTCGGGCCGGTTCGCGTCGGTCGACGAGCTCGAGGGGATCCCCGGGTTTCCCCGCCAGTTCCTCGAGCAGATCAAGTCCCGGCTGACCGTCTGAACGATCGGGCCGGCTGAGCCTAGACCCCGTGCTCCCGGAGGAGGTTCAGCCAGATCTCGTTCCGGGTCGGGAACGCGGGCACGGCCTCGATCAGGGTCTCGACGGGCACGTCTGCGGCGACTGCGATCGAAGCGGCATGAAGTAGTTCGTTGACGTCGGGTCCGACGAACGTCGCGCCGACGACGATGCGACGCTCGTCGTCGATCACGAGGCGGCTCGTCCCGTCGGCGTTGCGACCGTGGAAGCTCGCCCCGGCCGTGCCTGACGTCGCGACGTCGACGGCGCTGACCGGCAGCCCGGCCTCCTCGGCTCCGGCGAGCTCGCCGTCGGCGCCATCTCGATCCCGACGACGCCGCCTCCCAGCACCACGAGCGAGCGCGGCGGGGAATCGGCGGTCGTGACCTCGCGATTCGTCCATGCGCCGACCTCGTCGAGCCCCGGTATCGGGGGCATCGCCGCTCCGGAGCCGGTCGCGACGATCACGGCGACTCGCGCCGTCAGCTCGTCGTCGCCGACCCGGACCCGGCGCTCGCCGGCGATCTCGGCCCGGGCGCGGAACAGCCTGATGTCGCGCTCCTCCAGCCACGGGAGCTGGCTGGAGTCGTCGAGGTCGTGGATGACCTCGTCGCGCCGCTCGAGGATCCGCTCGACGGCGAGCTCGTCGCCGACCGGAATGCCGGGCACCCGCCTGACCTCGGCGAGGAGCTCCGCCGGTCGCAGTAATGCCTTCGACGGCATGCAGGCCCAGAAGCTGCACTCTCCTCCGACCAGCTCCGGTTCCGCCAGGGCGACCTCCATGCCGCCGTCGGAGAGCCGCCCCGCGGCGACCTCGCCGGCCGGTCCGGCCCCGATCACGATCACGTCGAACTCGCGCCCGCTCATCGATCCAACCCACCGGCGGCGGTGCGAGACTTCGCTCCGTGGCGAAGCGGAAGCAGCGGCGGCGGCGCGAGCCGCCGCCGACGAGCGAGTACCGGGACCCCGAGGGCAACGTCCTGGTCCTCCGCGAGCAGCTCAGCCCGGGATCGATCCGCAAGCTCGCGGAGCGGCCGGCGAGTGCGGCGGCCTCGGTCGATGACGCCTGGGCGCGACGCGAGGAGCAGCTCTTCGAGCGCCTCGCGGTGCGCTGGGAGATCGCGGGCCTTCCGATCGACGACCAGCGCACCCTGCTCGGCCGCTACCGGATGGCTACGGCGGACGAGCGCCGATGGGTGCGGGAGACGATCGCCGAGCACGTCGAGCGCTTCCTGCCCGAGCTGAGCTGAACCGCGGCGATTGACGGACTCCATGTTCGCGTGGCGGTCGCCGGCGGCCGAAGCGCCGGCGACGCTCGTTCTGCGCCGATGCATGGGGTCTCGCCTACCCGCGTGGGCGAGACCGCAATCGGCGGCTCGCGGCGCCGCTCAGCGCGAGTACTGGCGGCGGTTGCCGATCAGCCCGTAGCCGCTGAGGTCGGCGAGGAACGCGAGGATCACGATGAACCACTCGAACCCGGAGACCTCATGGCTGCCGAGGCTCCACATGCAGGCGTAGGCCAGGGTCGTCCATGGCAGCAGGAAGAAGCCGAGCAGCGGGATCATCCAGGAGTCGAACGCGCGGCTCAACAGGTCGGAGAAGATCGCGACGAAGAAGAGCGCGAGACGGGGGGAGATCAGCGCGAACAGGACTACCAGGCAACCCATGCGCCAGAACCTACCTGACCGCAAAGCTGCTGAGGCCGCCGGCTACAATGTGCAGACATAGACACATCCATAGGGGGCGACACAGAATCGACGTGAACGGTTCTCGTCCCGGTGTTGCGAGTCGAGGTTCCTGGGCCGGCCTCGTTAAAAAGCCCAGGGAAACCAATAAGTGCGGACTCTCACGAGTTCGCTCTCGCTGCCTAAACAGCAGTAGAGAGCTGTCGCTCCGGATCGCCCACGTTCCGGGTCAGCGGCATCATCAGTGGGCTCACTCACCGGCAGTTTCCTCGGCCGGCCGGGGACATCAACAGGAGGATTTGGCGCCGGCGACGTGCCCCTCGGATCGACCGAGCCGGAAGCCGAGATTGACTCCGTAGGGAACGCTCGTTGACGCATCGGGGCGTCCTTCGCGGACGCCGGGGCAGTACCGGCCGCCTCCACTGATTCTCCACCGCTCCTTGTGCACGGCGGCGAAGAGGACTAGGTTGATTCGCGAACCAACAAGGAGCGAATCGTGAAGTCCAAGCCCGTCCTCGCCGTACTCGCGCTGACCGCCTGCACCGCGCTCGTCGTCGCCTCGGCGGCATTCGCCGGGAAGGCCCAGACCAAGGTCAAGATCAAGGCCGAGTCCGGCGGCTTCTACGGCTACGTCAAGAGCGACAAGAAGAAGTGCGCCAACGGCCGCAAGGTCGTCCTCTACAAGCAGAAGGGCAAGAACCCCAAACCGGGCAAGGACAAGAAGATCGCCTCCGACATCGCCCAGGCGAACGGCACCAAGTACATGTGGTCGACCGGGAACACCGGCTACATGAAGGGCTACTTCTACGCCTACGCGAAGCAGATCAAGGGCTGCGACGACGGGATCAGCGACTCGATCAAGGCCCAGAAGTAGGGAGCCGTCGCGCTCTCCAGACCTGGAGGTCCCCCAGCGCGCGGATGATCCCCGAATCGGCGAGAATCGTCATCGATGAGCACCGCATCGGAACCGATCACCTTCAGCGAGGCGAACGCCGCGCAGCGCGCCGTCCGCAGGTTCGCGTCCAGCGGCCCCGGCTCGTGGATCTTCGCCCGCGTCGCGCACCGCCTCGACAAGCCGCTCTACCGGGCGACCAAGGGCAGGCACACGGTCGCTTCGCTGATCGCCGGCCTGCCGATCCTGATGCTGACGACGACCGGCGCCAGGAGCGGCAAGCAGCGGACCGTGCCGGTGGTCGGGCTCCCGGTCGACGGCGGAGTCGCGGTGATCGCCTCCAACTACGGGCAGGAGCGCCATCCGGCGTGGTTCTACAACCTCAGCAAGAACCCGGACGCGGAGGTGGGCATGGACGAGCGCACCTGGAGGGTCAGGGCGGTCGAGGTCGAGGGTGAGCGCCGGGAGCGCATCTGGGACGAGGCGATGCGGGTCTATCCGGGCTACGCGACCTACGAGACCCGGGCCGCGCACCGCCACATCCACGTATTCGTGCTCGAGCCGATCGCCTAGGCGCGTGCGGTGAAGGCGCCTTCGGCGCCGTCAGAACCCCGGCCCGACGCCCCCGGTCCCGGTCGCTAGGTCGGGGGAGACGGTCGGGGCCATCCAGGTCACGCAGCGCCAGCCCGAGATGTCGGCGGGGTCGTCGCTGCCTCCCCCGGTCAGATGGTCGAACGTCGACAGGCCGCAGTTGAGCGACCCGATCCGCCACAACCAGGCGGCGTGGCGCGGCGCGAACTCCTCGCCGAGCAGGGCCCGCGCGAACATGAAGCGGAAGAAGATCCCGTGGCCGACCAGGAGGGTGTTGTCGACGCCGTCGGCGACGAGCTGCTCGCGGGCCCGCTCGACGCGGCCGAGCAGGTCGGCGAACGATTCCCCGTCGCCGGCGTGGTGGTCCGGGTCGGGGTGCTGCGACATCCGGTTCGACCAGCGCCGGCGCTCCTGCTCGATGCGCGGCAGCTCCGGGTAGTCGGAGGGCTCGCGGAGCTCGTGCAGCCAATCCCAGATCTCGGGCTCGAGGCCGGTCCGCTCCGACACCGCCGCGGCCGTCTCGCGCGCCCTGCCCATCGGGCTCGAGACGATCCGCCCGATCCCGAGCCCGGCGACGGCCTCGGCGGCGGCGGCGGCCTGACGGCGCCCGCGGTCGCTGAGCGCGTCGCCCTCGGCCTCGGGCAGCGCGATCCGGTCCGGGTCGGCGTTCGACAGCGATTCGCCGTGGCGCAGGAGGTGGACGCGCAAGCCGCTCAGATCTCCAGGCGGGAGTCTTCGAGGTCGAGCTCGCGCTCGAGCGTGCGGAGGACGTCGTCGTTGATCTCGCCATCGTCGCGCATCCGGATCAGGACCGACCGCTGCGCCTCGAGCAGCTCCCTGGTCAACCGCTGGAAGGACTCGGTGCGCTCCTCGTAGATCGCACTCTGGCCGTCGCCGTCGTCGATCCGGGCCGAGAAGCGTCGGTAGCGATAGTCGTAGGCGCCGCGCACGCGCTCTGCCGTGTCGTCCATCACCCATTCCTCGCCGGTCAGCTCCTCGAGGCGCGCCAGGGCGGCTTCGGCGGTGCGTTGCCGCGCGGCGAGCTCCTCGAGCTCGAGGACCTCGTCGACGTCGTCGAGACCGAGCGCTTGGATCAGCGGCGGCAGGGTGAACCCCTGCAGGAGCAGGGTGCCGAGGATCACCGAGAAGGTCAGGAAGATGACCAGGTCCCGTTCCGGGAAGCCGCCGCCGGCATCGACGAAGAGCGGGAGGGCGAGAGCGGCCGCCAGCGACACGGCGCCGCGCATCCCGGTCCAGGCGACGATCAGGGTATGCCGCCAGGGTGGCGCCGGCTGGCGCTTGCGGCGCGGGATCAGCAGCCTCGGGAGGTAGGTGAAGGGGAACACCCACATCAGCCGGATGACCATGACGCTGGCGGCGATCAGGGCTCCGTCGAGGATCAGCTTTCCGGTCTCGTTCCCGTCGATCGCGTCGAGGATTCCGGGGAGCTGCAGCCCGACGAGGACGAACAGGGCCGAGTTGAGGAGGAACTGCACGATCTCCCAGACCGCCTCGCCCTGGATCCGGGTCGTCGGGGTCGTCAGCACCGAGGTCAGCCGCCCCATGTAGATGCCCACCGTGACGGCCGCGAGCACTCCGGAGACGCCGATCGCCTCGGCCGGCAGGTAGGCGAAATAGCCGCTGAAGAGTGCGATGGTGACCTCGACCGGCGGCGCATCGATGCGGCGGCGGACGAACGCGATCACCGCGCCGGCGGCGATCCCGACGGCGATCCCGCCGAGGACGACGACCACGAACTCGCCGGCGGCGTCGAGCAGGCTGAAAGCGCCGGTCACGACTGCGGCGACGGCGAACTTGTAGGCGACGAGGGCGGTGCCGTCGTTGATCAGCGACTCGCCCTCGACGATGGTGACGATCCGGCCCGGGATCCCGAGCCGGCGGGCGATCGCCGTGGCGGCCACCGGGTCGGTCGGGGAGACGATCGCGCCGAGCACGAACGACGGAGCCCAGTCGAAGCCGAGCGCGAAGTGGGCGACGAGGGCGACGCCGGTCATCGTCGCCAGCACCAGGCCGACGGCGAGCGCGGAGATCTCGCGGACGTTCCGGCGCAGCTCGCGGAGCGGCGTGAAGTAGGCCGCCGAGTAGAGCAGCGGCGGGAGGATCACGATCAGCACGAGGTCCGGATCGAGCTCGACGTCGGGGATCGGCGGCAGCGCCGCGAGCCCGAGGCCCCCGAGGACGAGGAGGATCGGATACGGAACCCGCGTGAACTGCGCGGCGACGAGCAGGAGCACGACCACCACCAGCACAGTCGTCAGGGCGAGCTCGAGATCCACGCCCGCATTTCTACCGACCGGCGGGGTTGTCGCCTCGCGAAGCGGTCAGAGGCCCGGTCGCGGTGCGGAGCCGGACGACCGCCAGGACGGCCGGATTACGCCTGCTGCTCCCGCGCCCGGATCTCGAAGTAGAGGGCCAGGACCGTCAGCGCGTAGAGCGGGGAGACGAGGAGGTTGGCGACCACCGAGCCGGTGAGGTTGCCTAGGTAGTTCTCGCCGAGGATGCCGTGGCCGATGCCATCGCCGAAGCCCTCGAGCAGCGACTCGACGAAGACCAGGGGGAAGATGACGCCGGCGACGCGCCAGAAGTGGTGGCGGATCATCTCGCGGCTGCGGCGGAAGGAGGCGATGACGCCGCGCTGTTCGATCTCGATCACCGGGGCGATCAGGGCGAACCAGATCACGAAGATGAACCCGGGGACGACGAGGAACAGGAAGCCGGCGGCGATGGCGAGAATGAAGGCGAAGTCGGCGAGGATCAGCGTCCTGTAGGGAAGCTTGCGGGCGACGTCGCGGATCCCGTGGTGGACTCCGTGCCGGCGGCGCTCCTCGCCGGCGGCGACGACGCCGGAGTAGAAGACCGCGCCGAGCAGGGAGACCGTGGCCTGGGTGAGGATCAGGATGAGGAGGCCGATCGAGCGGGCCCCATCCCATTCGTCGATCGAGTACCCGTCGAACGGTTCGAGCGCAGAGATGAGCCCGACCGGGACGAACACGAGCAGTCCGGCGCCCAGCAGCAGGCGCCAGTCCCAGCGGTAGCCCGCGGCCACCTGGGTCAGGATCGGCCGGAATCGCAGCCGGTCCGGCCGCTCGCCTCTTGCTTCGCCGCCCTTGCGCACGGCGCCAGCCTATGCGGCGGGAGGGTCAGTCGCCGTGGCGGTGCAGGACCCCGCCGCGCGCCCCCGGCGCGAGCGTGGTGCCCCGCACCGGAACGCCGCCGAGCGCGTCGTCGATCGCGTCGCAGATGTCGGACGTCATCTCGACCTCGGTGGCCGCGATGTTCTCGTGCACCTGCTCCGGCCGGCTCGCGCCGATGATCGCCGAGGCTAGCTCGTCGCGGCGGAGGACCCAGGCGAGCGCGAGCTGAACCATCGAGATCCCGGCCTCCTCGGCGATCGGCCGCAGCCGCTGGACGGCCTCGAGGGTCTCGTCGGTGAGGCGGCTCTTGATGAACGAGTTCATCTCGTCGCTCGACGCCCGTGAGTCCTCGGGCGGCGGCTTGCCGGGCTCGTACTTGCCCGAGAGCACGCCTTCCGCCAGCGGCGACCAGACGATCTGCGAGACGCCGTGGCTTTCGCAGAGGGGAAAGACCTCCTCCTCCGGAGCCCTCCAGAGCATCGAGTACTGAGGCTGGGAGGAGACGAAGGAGACCCCGTCGACGGCCGCCTCGAGCCCCGCCTCGATCTGCTCCGGGGTCCACTCGCTGAAACCGATGTAGCGAGCCTTGCCCGCCTTGACGATCTCGGCCAGTGCCTCCATCGTCTCCTCGATCGGAGTCTCGACGTCGAAGCGGTGGCACTGGTAGAGGTCGACGTGGTCGGTTCGGAGGCGTTCCAGCGAAGCGTCGATCTGACGGTGGATCTGCTCGGAGGAGAGGCCGCCCCCACCCTCGACGGGGAAGTAGGCCTTCGTCGCGAGGATGTAGTCGGATCGCGGGTAGTCGCTGAGGATCTCTCCCCAGGCGCGCTCGGACGCGCCGCTGCCGTACGCGTTCGCGGTGTCGAAGAAGTTGATGCCGGCGTCGAAGGCGGCACGGGTGCAGGTCTCGGTGTGCTGGCGCTCGACGCCGCCGGAGTAGGTGAGCCAGGAGCCGAGCGAGATCTCGGTCACCTCGAGATCGCTGGTGCCCAGTCGTCGCTTCCTCATCGCCTGCCTTCCGTCGGGTTCGGGGTTCGCTCCCGTCCTACCCGGCGGCGGCCGCCGCTACACGTCAGCGATGGACGCGCTGGTAGGTGTTTCTGAGCGCGTCCTGGACGATCGTCGCCTGACCGTTCGCCCGCAGGACGATGTCCCGCTTCGGGCGGTGAACGCGATACGACCAGCCGTCGGGAAGCCCGACCCGTTTGCGGAGGCCGCGGAGCTCGTCGTAGGTCAGGTCGGGATCGACGATCTGCGCGTAGGACTGCATCACGTAGTGGCGGCCGTTCGGGTCGGTCAACCGGAAGACCGGGCGTTTCCTGCGGAAGACGAACTTGGTGCCGCGCTGGATCTTCACCTGGGTGAACGCGGGCGGGGGCGCCAGCCCGACCTTGGTCAGGTCGATCGCCGCGACCTCACGGAACTCCTTGCCGTCGAAGGACGAGACCGGGCCCGGTTCGTCGACGACGACCTTGTCCATCAGCCAGTAGCGGGGCCCGTTCAGCGTTACGAGGTCAGCACCAGACTCGGACGCGAGCGCGCCGGTGTCGAGCGACTCCCACCAGCCCTGGCGGCAGTTGTTGAGGTTGTAGGAGTTGTTGACCTTCGCGACGGGGGAGGGCGAGAGGAAGATCGTGAAGATCTCGCAGTAGCGGGTGTCCCGCATCTTCCCGCTCTGAACGCTCGCGGCGGCGGAGCCGGACAGTGCGAACAGGGCAGCTGCCGCGGCCAGCGTCACGATCATCATCCTCGGTCGCATCTTCATTCCACTCCAGGCTCGCGGGCGGTGCCGTTGACTTGAAGTTAGCAAGTCGAGCGGGATCCGGCGGCGGGGAGCGGGCTACCGAAGCGAGACGAGGTCGACGACGAAGACCAGCGTCTCGTCCGGGCCGATGACGCCGCCCGCGCCGCGCTTGCCGTAGCCGAGCATCGGCGGGATCGTGATCCGCCGCCGGCCGCCGACCTTCATCCCGACCACGCCTTCGTCCCAGCCCTGGATGACCTGACCCTTGCCGAGCCCGAACTTGAACGTGTCGCCGCGGTCCCAGGAGGCATCGAACTGATTGCCGTCCGACCAGGCTACGCCGACGTAGTGGACCTCGACCAGGTGCCCGGCCGCCGCCACCTCGCCGTCGCCGACGACCAGGTCCTCGATCTCGAGCGCGTAGCTCGGAGCCTCTCCGGCGGGGATCTCGACTTCGGGCTTTTCGGCTGTGCTCATGCGGCGGAGGCTACCCGCCGGCGCGTGCCGGGGCTACCTGAGCGCCGACTCGACGACGCGCGCGCAGCGGCGACCCTCGGCGATCGCCGTGACGACGAGCGACGCGCCGACGCGGACGTCGCCGGCGGCGTAGACGCGGTCGACGGAGGTCGAGAAGGTGCCGGCCTTGACGTTGCCGCGCCTGTCGTAGGCGACGCCGAGGTCGTCGAGGAGCCCCTCGTGCTCGGGGTTCGTGAAGCCGACCGCGATCAGGACCAGATCGGCCTCGATCGCGAACTCGCTGCCCGCGACCGGCACCAGGCTCCGGGAGGACTCGCCGGTGACCTCGCGGGCGATGACCCTGCTGACCCGGCCGTCCTCGCCCTCCATTCCGAGGACCTGGCGACCGAAGCGCCGCTCGCCGCCTTCCTCGAGGGCGTACGTCGTGACGAGCCGCCGCGGCTGGATCGGCCACGGCGTGTTCGGGTAGCGGCCGTCGTCGGGGACCTCCGGGTAGACGTCGAGCAGCAGCACGTCCTCGGCGCTCTCGCGGAGGGAGTTGGAGACGCAGTCCATGCCGGTGTCGCCGCCGCCGATCACCACGACCCGCTTGCCCGCGGCGGTGATTTCCCGATCGGCGTGACGGGCGACGCGGCCCTGCGACTCTGCCACCCAGCGATTGCGGCCGTAGAGGTATTCCATCGCGAAGTGAACGCCGTCGAGCTCGCGGCCGGGGACCTCGAGGTCGCGTTCCACCCGCGAGCCGGTCGCGAGCACGACCGCGTCGTGCTGGTCGCGGAGGCGCTCGACGCTGAGGTCGGTGCCGACCTCGACGTCACAGAGGAACTCGATCCCCTCTTGCTCGAGGATCTCGATCCGGCGGTCGATCATCCACTTCTCGAGCTTCGCGTCGGGAACGCCGAAGCGGAGCAGCCCGCCGGGCGCTTCGTCGCGCTCGTAGACGGTCACCCGATGCCCGACCTTGTTCAGCTCGGCGGCGGCGGCCATGCCGGCGGGGCCGGAGCCGATGACCGCGACGTGGCGGCCGGTTCGGCTCTCAGGCGGCTCCGGGACGACCCAGCCCTCGTCGAAGGCCTTGTTGATCGTCCAGTACTCGATCTGCTTGATCATCACCGGGTCGTCGTCGATGTCGAGCACGCACGCCGACTCGCATGGGGCCGGACAGATCAGGCCGGTGAACTCGGGGAAGTTGTTGGTCGCGTGGAGCTGAGTGATCGCCGCCTTCCAGTCTCCGACGCGGGCGAGGTCGTTCCAGTCCGGGATCAGGTTCCCGAGCGGGCAGGCGCTGTTGCAGAACGGCACCCCGCAGTCCATGCAGCGCGAGGCCTGGTGGCGGAGCTCGTCTTCGGGCAGGGTGCCGTAGATCTCCCCGTAGTCGTGCACTCGCTCCCGCGGCGCCCGCTCGGGGGCGGGCACGCGATGCACTTCGAGGAATCCGCGCGGGTTCGCCATCGCTACGCGAGGTTGATCGTCCGGCCCTTTGCGGGCGGGGCGGTGTGGGCGAGGGCGGCGCGGAAGCCGGGTGGGATCACGACGACGAACTCGCTCGCGGCCTCGTCCCAGCGATCGAGCAGGCCGGCGGCGACCGTCGATCCGGTCCGGCGCTGGTGCTCGCTGACGAGGTCGTGGAGGAACCGGTTGCCGTCGGGGTGGACCGGCTCGAGCTCGACCATTCCCATGTTGCACTTCGGCGGGAAGACGTCCTCGGGGTCCCAGATGCAGGCGATGCCGCCGCTCATGCCGGCCGCGAAGTTGCGGCCGGTCCGACCGAGGACGACGACGCAGCCGCCGGTCATGTACTCGCAGCCGTGCTCGCCGATCCCCTCGACGACCGCGAGGGCGCCGGAGTTGCGGACGGCGAACCGCTCGCCGGCGCGGCCGCGGAAGAACGCCTTGCCGGCCGTCGCGCCGTACAGGGCGACGTTGCCGGCGATCACGTTGTTCTCCGCCTTGTAGCCCGCGGTCGTCGCCGGGGTGACCGAGAGGACCCCGCCGGAAAGGCCCTTGCCGGCGTAGTCGTTGACGTCGCCGTGGACGTTGATCGTCACGCCGGGCGCCAGCCAGCCGCCGGCGGTCTGGCCCGCCGACCCGGTGAGCTCGAAGCGGATCGTGTCCTCGGGCAGGCCCTCGGGCCCGCGCGCCCGGACGAGCGCGTTCGAGACCCGGCCGCCGACCGCGAGGTCGATGTTGGTGACGCTGGTGGCGAATGCGACGCCGGTGCCCTGCTCGATCGCGGGTGCCGCCGGCCCGAGCAGCTTGCGCTCGTCGAAGGAAGCACCGACCGGGTGCTCCTTCGCGTCACCGGGGACGAAGCCGCGCGGCGCGTCGATGCCGGCCTTCGGAACCGCGAGGAGCGGCGCGAGGTCGAGGGAGCCGGCCTTCCAGTGGTCGATGCCCTCGGACTGGCGGAGGAACTCGGTCCGCCCGACGAGGTCGCTGAAGCGCCGGATCCCGAGCGAGGCCATGATCTGCCGCGCCTCCTCGGCGACGAGCAGCATGTAGCGGACGACGTGCTCGGGCTTGCCGGAGAAGCGGGCGCGGAGCTCGGGGTCCTGCGTCGCCACCCCGACCGGACAGGTGTTGAGGTGACAGACGCGCATCATGATGCAGCCGGTCGCGATCAGCGGGGCCGTCGAGATCCCGATCTCGTCGGCGCCGAGTAGCGCCCCGATGACGACGTCGCGGCCGGTCCGCATCTGACCGTCGGTCTGCAGCACGACCCGCGTCCGCAGGCCGCTGTCGAGCAGCGCCTGCTGGGTCTCGGCGATGCCGATCTCCCAGGGCGAGCCGGCGCCCTGAATCGACGACAGCGGCGAGGCGCCGGTGCCGCCGTCGTGTCCGGCGATGACGACGTGGTCGGCACCGGCCTTGACGCAGCCGACGGCGACCGTGCCGCAGCCGGACTCGGCCGCGAGCTTGACCGAGACGGCCGCGGTCGGGTTGGCCGCCCGGAGGTCGTAGATCAGCTGCTTGAGGTCCTCGATCGAGTAGATGTCGTGGTGGGGCGGCGGCGAGATCAGCTCGGTGCCGGGCAGGGCGTAGCGCAGGGCGCCGATGTATTCGTCGACCTTGTGGCCGGGGAGCTGACCCCCCTCGCCGGGCTTCGCGCCCTGGGCGATCTTGATCTGGATCTGGTCGGCACGCGAGAGGTATTCGACGTCGACGCCGAAGCGGCCCGAGGCGACCTGGCGGATCCGCGAGCGGCGCTGGTCGCCGTTCGGGTCCGGGTTGTTGCGGCGGCGGTCCTCGCCGCCCTCGCCGCTGTTGGACCATCCGCCGAGCCGGTTCATCGCGATTGCGAGGGTCTCGTGCGCCTCCGGTGAGAGGGCGCCGAGGCTCATCGCGCCGGTCGAGAACCGCTTGACGATCTCGGTCGCGGGCTCGACCTCCTCGAGCGGCACCGGGGAGTCCGACGCGTTGAACTCGAACAGCCCGCGGAGCAGGGCGTGAGCTGCGTTCTCATCGTTGACGCGGCGGCTGAAGTCCTCGTAGGACTCGAGCGAACCCTCGCCCTCGGTCCGGGCGGCGCGCTGGAGGGAGGCGATCGTCTCCGGGTCCCACATGTGCTTCTCGCCGTCGCGGCGCCAGCGGTAGACCCCGCCCTGGGGGAGGAGCTTCTCGCTCTCGGCCGCGAGGCGCGCGGACTCGACGTGCTGGGGGAGCGCCAGTCCGTGCGCCTCCGGGTACGCGCGCGCATGGCGGTCGAGTGCCTCGCGGGCGATCTCGCCGAGCCCGATCCCGTCGAGGCGCGACGGCGTGCCGGTGAAGTGAACGTCGACGACTTCGCGGTCGATCCCGACGATCTCGAAGATCTGGGCTCCGCGGTAGGAGCGGATCGTCGCGATGCCGATCTTCGACAGGATCTTCAGCAGGCCCTTGCTGATGCCGGCGATCGCGATCTCGTTCGCGTCGGCGAGCGGGCCGTCGAGCCCGACCGTCGGCTCGTCGAGCATCGTCATCGTCTCGAGCATCAGGTAGGGGTTGATCGCGGTCGCTCCGTAGCCGATCAGCGCCGCGAGATGATGGACCTCGCGCGGCTCGCCGGACTCGACGACGAGCGCGGCCCGCAGGCGAGTGCCCTCGAGCGTCAGCGCGTGGTGGACGGTCGAGCACGCGAGCAGCGATGGGATCGGGACGCGACCGGCGCTCGCCGCACGGTCGCTGAGCACGAGCAGGGTCGTGTCCCCCTCCAGCGCCTCGACCGCCTGACGCCGGATCCGCTCGAGCGCGGTCTCGAGCCCGTCCTCGCCGTCGTCGAGCTGCCAGGTCGTGTCGATCGTCGTGCTGTGCAGTGCGTTGTGCGGGTTGCGGCGCAGCCGTTCGAGCTCGAAGTCGGTGAGGATCGGCTGCGCGAGCTCGACGTGGTTGACGATCTGCGGCTCGCTGCTGAGCAGGTTGCCCTGGGGTCCGATGTCGGTTCGCAGGCTCATCACGCACTGCTCGCGCACCGAGTCGATCGCCGGGTTCGTCACCTGCGCGAACCGCTGCTTGAAGTAGCTGAACAGCGACGGGCTGTGGTCGGAGAAGACCGCCAGCGAGACGTCGTTGCCCATCGATCCCGTCGGCTCGCGGCCGTCGCGGAGCAGCGGCGCGAGCAGCGTCCGTAGGTCCTCCTGGGTGTAGCCGAACGCGAGCTGGCGGGTCAGCAGCGGCTCGATCGGCTGGATCGTCGCCATCGGGTCCGGCAGCTCGCGGACGCCGAGCTTGCCCTCCGAGTACCACTCGCCGTACGGCGCTGCCGACGCGACCGCGAGCTCGGGCTCGCCGTCGGTGCGGACCAGCCCGGTCTCGAGGTCGACGACGAAGAGCTGCGCCGGCTCGAGGCGCCCCATCCGGGCGATCTTGTTCGGAGTCGTGGTGAAGATCCCCGACTCCGAGCCGAGGCAGACCCAGCCGTCGCGGGTGATCATCCAGCGCCCGGGCCGCAGGCCGTTGCGATCGAGCATCGCGCCGAGCGTGTGACCGTCGCAGAAGGCGATCGCCGCCGGGCCGTCCCAGGGCTCGACCAGCCGCGAGTGGTAGCGGTAGAAGCCCTCGAGCTCCGCCGGGACGTCGTCGCGGTCCTCCCAGGAGGCCGGGATCATCATCATCATCGCGTGCTGCGGAGTCCGCCCGCCGAGCACCATGAGCTCGAGCGCGCGGTCGAAGGCGGCGGAGTCGGAGACGTCCTCGTCGATCAGCGGCAGGCAGTCGGCGAGGTCGTCGCCGAAGGCCTCGGAGGAGAGCACGGCCTCGCGGGCGCGCATCCAGTTGACGTTGCCGCGGACCGTGTTGATCTCGCCGTTGTGAGCGATCATCCGCAGCGGCTGGGCCAGCTCCCAGCTCGGCGCGGTGTTCGTCGAGAAGCGGGAGTGGACGATCGCGAAGGTGCTGCGCAGCGAGAGGTCGCGGAGGTCCGGGTAGAACTGCGGCAGCTGGGGAGCCGTCAGCATCCCCTTGTAGACGATCGTCCGGCACGACATGCTCGGGAAGAAGACGTCGCCGCCGCACTCGCGCTCCGCCCGCCGCCGGACCACGAACAGGCTCCGGTCGAAGGCGGCCTCGCCGTCGATGTCGTCGCCGGCCTCGATGAAGAGCTGGCTGATCCGGGGGGCCGAGGAGCGCGCGAGCTCGCCGCACGAGGTCTCGTCGACCGGAACCTGGCGCCAGCCGATCACCCGATGCCCGGCCTCGGCAACCAGCTCCTCGACGCGGTTGCGGATCCGCTCGGTCCCGCCGACGGAGCCGCGGCGGGTGAAGCACATCGCGACCGCCAGCCTGCCCGGGTCGGGGAGGACGACGGGTTTGGTGTCGATCTCGGCCGTCCGCGAGCGGAAGAACTCATGTGGGAGCCCGAACATGATCCCGGCACCGTCCCCGGTCGACTCGTCGGCGCCGGCGGCGCCGCGATGCTCGAGCCGGTCGAGCGCGACGAGGGCGCGATCGATCGTCTCGTGGATCGCGCGGCCGTCGAGGCGGGCGACGCAGGCGACGCCGCAGCCGTCGTGGAAGAAGGAGGGATCGTGAACGCCAGCGAAGTCCTCCTCGCGAGGGGCGGCCGGGGTGGATGCGTCGTTGTGGTTGTTGCGAGTCATCAAGATGCACCGCGTCGCGCGCGGATCGGTGCCCGCCGACGCGTGGGTCCTTCGCTAGCCCGGGATTCGGGACCTCACGGCGGCCCGCAAAGGGTACGGCAACCAGGATCGATCCGTCGGAAATCGGAGACGGAATCCGCGATCCCGATTCGGCCACCGGGACGAACCCGGGTCTAGGGTTCGCCCGGGTGATCGCTCCGGATCAGGCGCAGGTCCCGCTGGGGAACGGCGAGTCGATCGGTCGACGCGTCGTATTCGGCACGAACATGAGGGCCGGCCTCGGAAAAGCCCCGTTCGATGCCACTGACGTAGTCGGTTGGGATGCTCACGGACTGATTGCGGATGCCCGACTCGAAACGATCGCGGGCCTCGTCGAGTCCGACGTAGGTCCAGGCTCGGCGGGTGGGGGACGGGGAGAGGAGGCTGGAGACATCGATGCGCCGGTAGTTCACCTCGCGTTCGTCGAACTCTCGGAGCGAGGTCGGCGTCACCGGGATGGCGACTCCGATGCAGTTGCCTGCGGCGGCGGTTCTGAGGTTGGCGAAAGCGACATAGATGTCCGGACGCTCCATCGTCGCCGGATCGACGTAGTGCTTCGAGTCGTGTCGAGGGTCGGAGTTGGCCATCGCGACGTTCCAGGTTCGCCGGAAGCCGTGGAGCCTCGCCCACAGCGACCGGCTCGCTCCACTGATCGGGCTGTGCTCGCCCGCAAGTGAGCCGTAGCCGAACAGCCAGTCCTCAGCACCCGGCGCCAAGGCACTCCCAGCTTCGCCATGTCTGGCCGGCGAAGAAGCTTCGATCGGCTGGAGTGGGCTCGCTGTCAGGGTCTTCGGCGACCGAGATCCGGGTCCTGATCACCGGCTTCCGTGGTCGGATGAACATTCGGAAACACGATTGCACGAGTATCGGCGCGGCACCGAATGCCGCGACGCCGACGTCGGCGGGCTAGGCGCGGCGGGCCTCGAGCAGGCGGCGGAGGAACCGCTTGGTGTTCGGGTCCTGAGGGTCCTCGAGCACCTGCTCGGGCGGACCGACCTCGACCAGCCGGCCGTCGTGGAGGAAGCCGACCGTGTCGGCGACCTCGCGGGCGAAGCTCATCTCGTGGGTGGCTATCAGCATCGTCACGCCCTCCTCCTTGAGGTCGCGCACGGCCCGCAGCACCTCGCCGACGAGCTCAGGATCGAGGGCGCTGGTGACCTCGTCGAGGAGCATCGCCCGAGGCCGGGCGGCGAAGGCGCGGGCGATCGCGACCCGCTGCTGCTGGCCACCCGAGAGGTTCGAGCTGCTCTCGTGCTCGCGGCCCTCGAGCCCGAAGCGGGCGAGCATCTTCAGCGCCGACTCCTCGGCCTCGGCGGCGCTCATGCCGCTTCCCTTCCGAAGTCCCAGGGTGACGTTGTCGAGCACGTTCAGGTGCGGGAACAGGTTGTAGGCCTGAAAGACGAAGCCGAGCCTGCGGCGGACCGCGACGGGGTCGATCGCGGGGTCGGTGATCACCTCGCCGTCGAGCCTGATGTCGCCGTCGTCGATGTCGACGAGCAGGTCGATGCAGCGCAGCAGCGTCGACTTGCCGGACCCGGACGCGCCGATCAGCGCGACCGCCTGGTGCTCGGCGACGGCGAGGTCGATGCCGTTGAGCACCTCACGGTCGCCGAAGGCCTTCGTGATCCCCGCGATCTCGATGACCGGGGCGCTCACCGGACCCTGCCCCGGTCCCAGCGGTCGAGCATCCGCGCGAGCGGGATCGTGACCGCCATGTAGAGCACCGCCGCGCACAGCAGCGGCGTGTAGTTGAAGTCGCTCGAAGCCTGGATCTGGGCGACCTGGAAGGCCTCACCGGTGACCCCGATGATCGAGATCAGCGCCACGTCCTTCTGCAGCGAGATGAAGTCGTTCAGAAGCGGCGGGCCGACGTTGCGGACGGCCTGGGGGATGACGATGTGCCGCATCGTCTGCTGCTCGGTCAGCCCGACGGCGAGGGCGGCGTCGCGCTGGCCGGGGTGGACCGAGCGGAGACCGGCCCGGTAGACCTCGGAGACGTAGGCTCCGTAGGAGAGGGTGAGCGCGATCGCGCCGAGCACCACGGGCTCGGTCGGCAGCCACGAGAGCGAGGAGCTGCCCTCGGCGGTGGAGTTGGCCAGTGCCGGGATCCCGAAGCCGACGAGGTAGACGAGGAGGATCGTCGGGATCCCGCGGAAGACGTCGGCGTAGACGATCGCGAGCAGCCGCAACGGGAACATCGCCGGGGCCACCGAGGTCCGCACGAGGGCGACGATCAGCCCGAGCGCGAGGACCGCGACCTCGACGATCATGAAGACGCGGATGTCGAGCCAGAACGCCCGGGCGACGTCGGGGAACGACTCCTTGAAGACCGTCGCGTTGAAGAAGGTCTCGCGGACCGCCGGCCAGCCGCTGCTGGTCAGGATCAGCGCCGCCAGGCCGCCGAGGACGACGACCGTCGAAACGGCCGCGATAACGATGCCGCGGCGATCACGGCGTCTCCGGGCGGCCTCCCGCTCGGCGCGGCGGTCGGCGCTGGCCGCGTTCGCCTCCACTGCCTCAGGTTTTCACAGTGCGGCTACTGCAGTTCCTTGATGCCACCGGCGCTGTTGATCCACTGCTGCTGGATCTCGTCGAGCTGGCCCGAGCTCTTGAGCTCGTCGACCGCGGCGGAGACGCAGGCGGTGAGCGAGGAGTCCTTGGCCAGCAGCGCACCCCACTCGTCGCCTCCGGGCGCCGGGAACTCGCCGACGATCGTCCCGTCGGGAACCTGTACTGCGGTCAGGTAGAGCGCCGTCGGCGTGTCGACGACGACCGCGTCTACCTGCCGCTGCTTGAGGGCGCTGACGACGTCGTTGGAGTTCTGGAACACCCGCGGATCGCTGTCGGGCTGGATGACGTCGTTGACGGCGTCGAGGCTCGTCGTCCCGATCTGGACTCCGAACGTCGCGCCCTTCAGCTCCTCCAGCGAGGTCGAGTCGGCGTAGTCGGAGTCCTTCAGCGTCACCACCGCCTGGTCGGCCGTGTAGTACGGGCTCGAGAAGTCGACCTGCTGGGCACGCTTCGGCGTGATCGAGATCTGGTTGATATCGAAGTCGAAATCCTTCGGCCCCGGCGCGTAGGAGGAGTTGAACGGGACCACCGTCCACTCGACCTGGTCGGAGCTGAAGCCGAGCTGGTCGGCGATCGCGTAGGCGGTGGCGCTCTCGAAGCCCTTGCCGTTGCTCGGGTCGTTGTCCTCGAAGTACGGCGGGTAGGCCGGCTTGTCGGTGCCGATCGTCAGCGTGTCGGCGGTGACCGTGTCGAGGGTGTCGGGCGTGCAGTCGTCGAGCGAAGCGACGGTCGAGTCGCCGGACGTCGAGTCGGACGAGTCGGAGCTGCCGCAGGCGACGACCGCGAACGCGGCGCCGATCATGCAGGCGAGCAGCAGGAACTTGAGGATGCGGGACTGGGACACGACGACCTCCGGGCGGAACGTCCGATCTTGGAAACGCGAACGCGGGCATCCTACGCGGATGCAGCGCCAGTCGGCGGCGGGAGCCCGGCTCCGGGGTGCCGAGCGCACACATCCCGCCCATCGGCCCATGCGAGACTGCCGCGCGTGGCAGCGGTCCCGCACAGGAGCTTCGCCGTCGATACCGACGTCAGCCGGGTCCGCGACGGCGTCTACCGCGGCTCGATCGTGCCCGCCTGGTTCGGCCCGCCGGGGCCCAACGGCGGCTTCATCGCGGCGCTGATCCTGCGCGCGATCCGTGCCGAGGTCGGCGATCCCGATCGCCTCCCGCGGTCGCTGACGCTGCACTACCTGTACCCCCCCGCCGAGGGCGAGGTCGAGATCGAGGTCATCGTCGAGCGCGCGGGGCGATCGGCGACGACCTGCTCGGCCCGGCTGATCGAAGGTGGCCGAACCGTGACCCTGGCGCTCTGCGTCCTCAGCACCGACTTCGAACCGGCCTGGAGCCGAGATCCACAGGCACCCGAGGCGCCGCTCGCCGATGCGGTCGATGCGCTCGGATCAGGCCCGGGCGCGCCGCCGATCTTCGAGCAGCTCGAGACGCGACCGGTCTGGGGCGCGATTCCGTTCAGCGGCGAGTCCGAGGCGGTCACCGGCGGGTGGCTGCGCGCTCCCGCCGACGACCGGATGACGCCGGAGCTGCTCTCGCTCTACACCGACGCCTGGTGGCCGGCGCCGTTCGGCGCGATGACGACCTTCGCCCCGGCCCCGACTCTCGAGCTGACCATCCACTACCGGGCGAAGCCCGACCCGGGCGACACGCTGGCGCTCGTCCGGTTCCGGACCGACGCCTCGATCGACGGCTTGTTCGACGAGCAGGGCGAGGTCTGGGATCGCAACGGTCGCCTGCTGGCCCAGTCCCGCCAGCTCGCGCTGTTGCGCAAGCCGCGAGCCTGAACGCGAAGCGCCGGAGGCCGGGGAGGAAACGGTCCCCGGCCTCCGGCGTCGGTCGCCTTCCCTGGCTAGCCCTTGACGGTGATGGCCGAGATACCGACCACCAGGCCGCCCTCGAGATCGTTGATGCCGAACGTGTCGTTCAGCAGGCTCGCCGCGTCGTCGGAGAGCTCGACCGTCGTGCCCTCCAGGGTCGCCGTGCCGTCGGAGTTGGTCTTCAGCGCCTCGAGGGTCGAGCCGTCGAGGTCGAACAGCAGCGCGTCGGTAGCGGCTTCCTTGCCGTTCACCGAGACGGTGCCGGTCAGCTCCGAGGTTCCCGGGTCGATCACGAAGTCGGTGAGCTCGACCTCGGTCTTGCCGGCGGTCAGGCTGAGCCCGCTGCCTTCGTGGTCGATCACGCCCTGGACGTAGGGCCGCACCGGCGAGGCCGGGTCGTAGTAGATGACGTTGCCGCCGGTGATCGGGAAGGAGGCGACGCCGTCCTTGCTGATCTCGGCATCCCCGACCGGGCCCGGCGTGACCTTCAGCTTCGTCAGCGCCTCGACGAACCCGGTGTCCAGCGTCACGGCGGTGTCGACGCCCGTCAGCTTGTCGATCTGCGCGACCGGCTTGACGTCCTCTGCCGACGTCTGGTCGCTGCTGCCGGTGCTGTCGTCGTCGCCGCACGCGGCGACGCCGACGGCCAGCGCGGCGATCATCAGGAAGACCGCTCCTGCCCTGGCTATTGGTGACTTGCGAGTCATATTCAGTCTGCTCCTTGGTTGGTGAGGGGAGTTGTCCCGTCACCGACCCACTTCGCAGCGGCCTCCCGATCGGATCAGCGGCGAGCCCGATTCCTCGCGTGGATGTCACTGTTTGATGTGCCACGGGGCTGTGCTAATTTCCCTTCGCCGCCCGGAAGTTGTCCGGGCGCCTCCCTCGACAGCGATGAACCTCGCCGAGCAAGGCACAAGCGCGGGCCTCCGGGCCCTCAACCGGATCGCCGGCTCCGAGCTGCTGGACCGGATCGGGCTTCGCGACCTCACCGAGCGCATCGTCCACCGGGGTACGGCGAACGGATTCCGGGCCGCCAACGCCGCCGGCCGCAGCTTCGCCGCGGCGCAGAGGCTCGCGGGACCGGCGCGACAGAAGAGCGCCTCGAGCACCGGGCTGTTCGACCTCGAGCCCGACGAGGAGCAGAAGATGATGATCGAGGCGTTCGGGGACTTCGCCGCCGAGCGGCTCCGCCCGGCCGCTCAGCGGGCGGATTCCGACTGCGCCGGACCGGACGAGCTCCTCGCCCAGAGTGCCGAGCTCGGCATCGCGGTCCTCGGCGTGCCCGAGGAGCTCGGCGGCGCCGTCGAGCATCGCTCCGCCGTCACCTCGACTCTGATCACCGAGGCGCTCGCCGGCGGCGACATGGGCCTGGCCTTCGCCGCGCTCGCGCCCGCCGCCGTCAGCACCGCCCTCGGCCTCTGGGGCGACGCCGACCAGCAGGCCGCCTACCTTCCCGCGTTCACCGGCGAGGACGTGCCCGCGGCGGCGCTCGCCGTCCACGAGCCGGCCCCCCTCTTCGACCCCTTCAAGCTCGCGACCACCGCCCGCGCCGACGGCGACGACTGGGTCCTCGAAGGCACCAAGTCGCTGGTGCCGCGGGCCGAGGCGGCGGAGCTCTTCGTGATCGCCGCCGCAACCGGTGACATGGGTCCCTCGCTCTTCCTCGTCGAGTCCTCGGCGCCGGGCCTCGCCGTGCGGCCCGAGCCGGCGGTCGGCCTTCGCGCCGCCGCCACCGGCAGCGTCCGCCTCGACGGAGTCAGGATCCCGGGCTCCGCGCGGCTCGGCGACGCCGGCGCATACGCGGACTGCATCCGGCTCGGCCGGATCGCCTGGGCCGCCATGACCGTCGGCACGGCGCAGGGCGCCCTCGACTTCCTGATTCCTTACGTGAACGAGCGCAAGGCCTTCGGCGAGCCGATCAGTCATCGCCAGGCGGTGGCCTTCAACATGTCCGACCTCGCGATCGAGATCGAGGGAATGCGGCTCGCCACCTACCGGGCAGCCGCGCTCGCCGACCAGGGCCGTGACTTCGCCCGGGCTGCGTCGGTCGCCCGGCAGCTCGCCGCGGCGAAGGGAATGAAGGTCGGCTCCGACGCGGTCGGCCTGCTCGGCGGGCACGGATACGTCAAGGAGTACCCGGTCGAGCGCTGGTACCGGGACCTTCGGGCGGCCGGCGTGATCGAGGGAGGGCTGCTCGTATGAGCATCAACCTCGAGGTGCCGAGGAAGATGGAGCCGCTCGTCCAGCAGGCCCACATGGTCGCGGCCGAGGTGTTGCGCCCGATCGCCCGCAAGTACGACCTCGCCGAGCACGAGTACCCGAAGGAGCTCGACATGCTCGCGGCGATGATCGACGGCCTCGAGGACGGCGGCAGCTCCGGCGGCGCCGGAGCTGCCGGAGTCAGTCGCGCGACCGAGAACGGCGACGGCGGCAACCGCAACGGCTCCAACCTCGCCTCGGTGCTGGGGATCATGGAGATGTGCTGGGGCGACGTCGGCCTGCTGCTGTCGATGCCGCGCCAGGGCCTCGGAAACTCGGCGATCGCTGCGGTGGCGGACGACGAGCAGAAGGAGCGCTTCAAGGGCAAGTGGGCGGCGATGGCGATCACCGAGCCCGAGGCCGGTTCCGACTCAGCGGCGATTCGCACGACCGCGGTCCGCGACGGCGACGACTACGTCCTCAACGGCGAGAAGATCTACGTCACCGCGGGCGAGCGCGCCGACCTCGTGGTCGTCTGGGCGAGCCTCGACCCCAAGCAGGGCCGCGCCGCGATCAAGTCGTTCGTGGTCGAGCGCTCGAACCCCGGCCTGAAGCTGGACCGGCTCGAGCACAAGCTCGGCATCCGGGCCTCCGACACCGCAGCCTTCATCCTCGACGACTGCCGGGTCCCGAAGGAGGACCTCCTCGGCAGCCCCGAGATCGACACCAAGAAGAGCTTCGCGGGCGCGATGAGGACCTTCGACAACACGCGGCCGCTCGTCGCCGCGATGGCGGTCGGCCTTGCCCGCGCCTGCCTGGAGCGGACGACCGAGCTGCTCGCCGGGTCCGGCGTCGAGGTCGATCCCGACCGACCCGCCGCGTGTCAGAGCGCCGCTGCCGCCGAGCTGCTCGCGATGGAGTCGGACTACGAGGCCGCGCGCCTGCTGACGATGGAGGCGGCCTGGATGGCCGACAACAGCAAGCCGAACTCGCTGCACGCCTCCTACGCGAAGGCGAAGGCGGGGCGGACCTGCGTCGACATCGCCCTGCGCTGCGTCGCCCTCTGCGGTACCACCGGCCTCGGCGAGGACGAGCTGCTCGAGAAATGGGCGCGCGATGCGAAGATCCTCGACATCTTCGAGGGCACCCAGCAGATCCAGCTTCTGATCATCGCCCGCCAGCTGCTCGGCCTGACGTCGGCGGAGCTCAAGTAGCCACGTAATGGCGGGGGTCGAACCGGCATACGTGCTCGGCTCGAACCGGATTCCGTTCGCCCGTTCGAACGGCCCCTACTCGAAGGCCTCCAACCAGGACATGCTCACCGCCGCCCTCGACGGGCTGATCGAGCGCACCGGCATCGCCGGCGAGCGACTCGGCGAGATCGCCGGCGGCGCGGTCCTCAAGCACAGCCGCGATTTCAACCTGACGCGGGAGTCGCTGCTCGGAACCCGCATCGCGCCCGAGACTCCCGCCTATGACGTCGGGCAGGCCTGCGGCACCGGGCTCGAGACGGCGATCCTGGTCGCGAACAAGATCGCCCTCGCCCAGGTCGAGAGCGGCATCGCGTGTGGCGTCGACACGACCTCCGACGCTCCGATCGCGCTCAACGACGATCTCCGCGAGATCCTCCTGGACGCCAACTCGGCCCGATCGAACCTCGACCGGATCCGCGCCCTGACGCGGATCCGGCCCGGTCAGCTCGTGCCGGAGATCCCTCGCAACTCCGAGCCGCGAACCGGCCTTTCGATGGGCGAGCACACAGCGATCATGGCGCGCGAGTGGGGCATCACCCGGCGGGCGCAGGACGAGCTCTCCGCCGCCAGCCACCAGCACCTCGGTGCCGCCTATGAGTCCGGGTTCGAGGCCGACCTCGTCAACCCCTATCTCGGGCTCGAGCGCGACCAGAACCTCCGCCCGGACTCGAGCGTTGAGTCGCTCGCGAGGCTGAAGCCGGCCTTCGGCGGCGCGGACGGGACGATGACCGCGGGCAACTCGACGCCGCTCAGCGACGGCGCCTCGGCCGTGTTGCTCGGGACCGCGGGCTGGGCCGAGGAGCACGGGCTCGAGCCGTTGGCCCGGTTCGTCGACGCCGAGACGGCCGCAGTCGATCACGTCACCGCCCGTGAGGGCCTGCTGATGGCCCCCGCCTACGCGGTGCCGCGGCTGCTCGCTCGTCGCGGGCTCGGGCTCCAGGACTTCGACCTCTACGAGATCCACGAGGCGTTCGCCGCCCAGGTGCTCTGCACGCTCGCCGCCTGGGAGGATCCGGTGTTCTGCCGCGAGCGCCTCGGGCTCTCCGAGCCGCTCGGCGCGATCGATCGCGACAAGCTCAACGTTCGCGGCGGCTCGCTTGCGGCCGGTCACCCGTTCGCGGCCACCGGCGGCCGGATCGTCGGCAACCTCGCGAAGCTGCTGAGCGAGCGCGGCGGCGGTCGCGGCCTGATCTCCATCTGCGCCGCCGGTGGGCAGGGCGTCGCCGCGATCCTCGAGGCCTGAGTCGTGGCCGACGCCTACACGCAGATCGTCAACAACCCGGTCGGTGGCTTCGTCGCCAGGAATCTCGGCCTGCCGCAGCCCGTCGAGCTCGACCGCTGGGAGCAGGGCGCGCCGCTGATCGCGGGGCGCGTGCTCGTCGGATCCGCCCCGGGCGGCCGTTGCGGCGACGCCGTCGCCGCGGTGCTGGCGGAGTCCGGGACCGCCGTCGACAGCCGGCTCGACGACGAGGTCCGGTCGGCGCTCGGAGGAGCCTCGATCGATGCCGGCGTCTGGAACGACGAGGCGCCGGGCTCGCAGCGGTGGAAGGGTCTCGTCTTCGACGCGACCGGGATCGCGAGCAGCGCCGAGCTCCGCGAGCTCTGGCGATTCTTCCACCCGACGATCCGCCGGCTGGAGCCGAGCGGCCGGCTGATCGTGCTCGGCGCCGAGCCCGGCGAATGCGACCTTCCGGCGGTCGCGACGGCCCAGCGCGCGCTCGAGGGTTTCGTCCGCTCGGCCGGCAAGGAGCTCCGCCATGGGGCCACCGCGCAGTTGCTCCGGGTCGGCGCCGGCTCCGAGCGGAGGCTCGGCTCGAGCCTCCGCTTCTTCCTCTCGCCCCGGTCGGCCTACGTCTCCGGGCAGACCGCTCGGATCGGCCCCGGCAGCGACGTGCCCGAGGTCGACCGCGAGCACCCGCTGCGCGGCAGGGTCGCGCTCGTCACCGGCGCCTCCCGTGGGATCGGCGAGGCCATCGCCGCGGTGCTGGCTCGCGACGGCGCCCACGTCGTCGGCCTCGACGTGCCCGCCCTGAAAGGGGATCTCGACCGCGTCGTCGAGGCGATCGGCGGCTCGGCGATCGCCGCCGACATCACCGCGCCCGACGCGCCGGAGGCGATCTGCGACGCGCTCGCCGCCGAGCACGGATGCGTCGACGTCGTCGTCCACAACGCCGGCGTGACCCGCGACAAGACGCTCGGCGGGATGGACGAGGATCGCTGGGAGGCGACGATCGCGATCAACCTGACCGCCGAGGAGCGGATCAACGACGAGCTCCTCTCCCGCGACGGGCTGCTCCGGCCCGACGGCAGGATCGTCTGCGTCTCGTCGATGAGCGGGATCGCCGGCAACGCCGGCCAGACCAACTACTCGACCTCGAAGGCGGGCGTGATCGGCATGGTCGAGGCGATGGCGCCCGTCCTCGCCGAGCGGCCGGCGACGATCAACGCCGTCGCGCCCGGCTTCATCGAGACGCAGATGACCGCGGCGATGCCGATCGGGCCACGGGAGGCCGGCCGGCGGATGAACTCGCTGTCGCAGGGCGGCCTGCCGGTCGACGTCGCCGAGGCGATCGCCTGGCTCGCGGCTCCCGACTCGACCGGGGTCAACGGCAACGTGATCCGCGTCTGCGGCCAGAGTCTGATCGGCGCCTGAGCATGGCCGGCGAGGTCCGGATGCTCGACGGCATGCCGTCCCTGCTGTCGCTGTACGCGCGCGTGGGCATCGGCGCCGTACCCGGCGCGGCGTTGCTCGGACGCCTGCCGCTTCTACCGGGCGACCGCCGCGCCGACGCGCTGCCGGACGAGGGCATCGGTGCGGCGGCGGTGGCGACCGACCCGCGGGCGCTCGCCGACTACTGCCGGGTCTGCGGGCTGACCCTGCGCAACCAGCTGCCCGCCACCTGGCCCCACGTCCTCTCGTTCCCGCTGCAGATGGAGTTGATGGCGTCCGGCTCCTTTCCCTTTCCGCTGCTCGGCCTCGTCCATCTCGACGACCAGATCACCCAGCACCGGCCGATCGGGATCGGCGAACGACTCGACTTCGAGATCCGCGCCGAGGACTTGCGGCCGCACCCGAAGGGCACGGCCTTCTCCCTCCTCATCGCCGCCCGTTCAGGCGGGGAGCTCGTCTGGGAGGAGAGCGGGACGATCCTGCACCGTGGCGGCGGCGACCCGGCGGCGACCGCGGGGGAGGGGCCGGCCCCTCCCCGCGACGACGTCCCGGCCTCGGCGGAGTGGCGCCTTCGCGGCGATCTCGGCCGCCGCTACGCCGGAGTTTCCGGCGACCGCAACCCGATCCACATCCACCCGCTGACCGCCCGCGCCTTCGGCTTCCCGCAGCCGATTGCCCACGGGATGTGGACGATGGCCCGCTCGCTCGCGCAGCTCGAGGGGCGGGCGCCCGAGGCCTTCGACGTCGCGGTCACGTTCCGGCGAGCCGTCCCGCTGCCGGGCCGCGTCCGCTTCGCCGCCGAGCAGCGCGGCGATCGGACGGCGTTCGCGGTGCGCGGGCCCCAGTCCGAGTCCCCGGCGCTCCATCTCGCCGGGGAGCTCGGCCCGATCGCCCGCCTGCGAGCACCCGGTTAGGGCGCTAACGGAACGCTCACCGGGGCGTCGAGAATGAGAAAAGCCCTGCAAACAGGGCCCCGGTACCGCTTTCCGGCGCCCGCAAGATCCGTTGCAACTCTGTTAGCGAGCGCTTGCAAAGACGGCACCTCCGTCTAGCCTGCCGCGTCCCGAGTGGGGTTTCGACCCCCTCGGCGACACCGATGCGACCGAACCTCTTCGACACCAGGGCCGCGGCTCCTGCCCGCCTGATCGCAGCCGCCGCGCTCCTTCTGATCGCCGTCTGCGCGGCGGTCGTCATGGTGCGCCCGGCGCCCGCCGGCGCGACGATCGCCGAGCAGCAGGCAGCGCTCGCCGACGTTCGCGACCAGCAGAGCGCGATCTCCCAGCGGCTCGCCGACAGCAACCAGGAGATCAACGCGCTGATCGGCCAGGTCTCCGCGGCCAGGCAGGCCGAGGAGTCCGCCGCAGCCGATCTGCGGGCCAAGGAGCAGGAGCTCGCCACCGCCCAGGACGAGCTCGACTCCGGCCGCGAACACCTCGCGAAGGTTCGCGAGAACCTCCGCGCCGCACTGAAGGAGCTCTCCGGGATCCTCGTCGGCGTCTACAAGTCCGACGACCCGGACATGATCAAGCTGCTGATCGAGTCCTCGAGCTGGGAGGACGCGTCGATCGACGCCACCTACCTCGACCGCCTCCACCAGTACCAGGAGGACACCGTCAGCCGGGTCAGGGACCTGCGCGACGAGGTCGAGGCGACCGTCGCCCGGCTCGCCGACACGAAGGACCGGATCGCCGCCGCCCGCGACGACCTGGCCGTCCGCCATCAGGAGCTCGCCGACCAGCGGGCCGCGCTCGAGTCACAGGAGCAGCAGCTCTACGCCGCCCGCGCCGCCCGCCGCGAGACGCTCCAGCAGCTGACCGCCCGCGAGGGCGACCTGGAGTCCGGCATCGCCAGCGCCCAGCGCCGCCAGGCCGCAGCCGCCGCGGCGGCCTCCGAGGACACGTCGGTCGCCGCCCCGGCGCCGAGCGCCCCGGCCCCGAACGGAAGCACCGCGACGCTCAACCCCGACGGCAGCGCGACCGCGCCCGCCGACGCTCCCCAGCAGGTCAAGGACGTGATCGCGGCCGCGAACGCGATCCGCGACAAGCCCTACCTCTGGGGCGGCGGCCACGGCAGCTTCGAGGCGTCCGGCTACGACTGCTCGGGCGCGGTCAGCTACGCCCTCCACGGCGGCGGCTTCCTCGACAGCCCGCTCGACTCGACCGGCTTCATGAGCTGGGGCGAGCCCGGCGTCGGCAACTGGATCACGGTCTACGCGAACTCCGGCCACGCCTACGCGGTGATCGCCGGGCTCCGCTGGGACACCTCCGACTCCGGCGGCGACGGCCCGAGCTGGGCCGACTACTCGAGCTCCTGGGAGCAGTCGCAGAGCTTCACCGCGACCCACCCCGCCGGCTTCTAGGCCACGGGCGCCGCGACCCCCACACCCCTGGGCCGGATCGGCGACGCGATGCGTCGCCGAAACAGCCCACGGTGTCCGTGGGGGCGGGGCGTCGGCGATACGCTCCAGTCATCAGCGAGTTGATCCACACCTGCTACCGGATCCTCGATCCGGACGCGTCCGTCGACTTCTACGAGAAGCTCGGCTTCGAGGTCCTCCACCGGATGCCGATCGGCGACGACGCAACGAACATCTTCATGGGCCTACCGGGCGACGGCGCCCGGCTCGAGTTGACCCACAACCACGACGTCACCGAGCCCTACGAGATCGGGACCGGCTACGGCCACATCGCGATCACCGTCGAGGACATGGACGGGACGCTCGCCCGCCTCGCCGAGCTCGGGATCGAGCCGGAGCGGCCGCCCTACACGGTCCGCGAGGGCGGCTCCCGCCTCTGCTTCGTGCGCGATCCCGATGGCTACCGGATCGAGCTGATCGAGCGGGACCCCTACCAGGGCTGAATCGCGCCGCCGGCCCAGCCGGCCCGGCGGATTTCCGTCGGCCGGCGGCGGATCTCGCCACTCGCCGAGATCTCGCCTCAGACGAGGCGCCACGGCGGGTCGAGGCGCATCTCGCCGGCGTGGTAGACGAAGACCCGGTTGCCGTCGGGATCGAGCAGCGTCGACTCTCGCCAGAGGTACGGCTGATCCACGGGCTCCGTCTCGATCTCGAACCCCGCTTCACGGAGACGGGTGACGGCCGCGTCGACATCGGCCACCTCGAAGTGGATGCTCGCTCCCGGAGACGCCAGCTCGTCGCGGTGCAGCGACAGGGTCACGTCGCCGTCGGGGGAGACGAACCGCGCGTAGTCCGGATAGCTCGCGACGATCTGCGTCAGGCCGAGCCGGCGATAGAAGCCCGCGGTCCGCTCCACGTCGCGGGAGGGAAGCGTGACGTGGTTCAGGCGCACGGACCGAGCCTATCCGTGACGCCAGTGTGACGAGGTCGCACTGGCTGGTCAGCCAGTGCGGGTACCCTGATGTCATGGGAGCGGCACCGAGCTTGCCGGAGGGGCCACGAGCGCCACGGGCGTGGCAGTCTCTGGGCTGGCAGAAGCGCCCGATTCCCTACCTCGAGCGCTGCCGGGCGAGGTACGGCAAGACCTTCACGCTGCGGCTGCTCGGCATCGATCCGTTCGTGATGATGTCCCGTCGCGAGGACGTGAAGGCGATCTTCACCGCGCCGCCGGAGGTTCTCCATCCCGGCGAGGGCGCGGCGATTCTGATGCCCGTCGTCGGGCCGAACTCGATCCTCCTCCTCGACGAGGAGCGCCACATGACCCAGCGCAAGCTGATGCTCCCCGCCTTCCATGGCGAGAAGATGGAGGCCCTGAGCGGCCTCGTCACCGAGGTCGCGGAAGCCGAGGTCGACCGCTGGACCACCGGATCCCCGGTCCGGCTCCACCCTTACATGCAGGGGTTGACCATGGAGGTAATCCTTCGCGCCGTGTTCGGGCTCGAGCAGGGCGAGCGGCTCGAACGGCTCCGCTTCCTGCTCGGCCGGATGCTCAAGTTCGGGATGAGCCCGATCGCCCTGATTCCGCAGGCCTACCGCCTCGGCCGCCTCCATCCGGCGCTGGCGGACTTCCAGCAGGTCCGGGCCGAGACCGATGCCGAGATCCAGGCGCTCGTGGACGAGCGTCGCGCCGCCGGCGAGGACCGCGACGACGTCCTGTCGATGCTCCTGCAGGCGCACCACGAGGACGGCTCGCCGATGTCCGACGAGGAGCTGCGGGACGAGCTGATGACGCTGCTCGTCGCCGGCCACGAGACCACCGCGACGGAGCTCTCCTGGGCGTTCGAGCGGCTCGTGCGCAATCCCGCCGCCCTCTCCCGGCTGGTCGCCGAGGTCGATTCGGGCGGTGTGGAGTACGTGACGGCGACGATCCGCGAGACCCTGCGCCGCCGGCCCGTCCTGACGATCGCCGGGCCGCGCCGGGTGATGAGCGAGATCGATATCGGCGGGCACACCTTCGGCCCTGGCTGCCACGTGGTGCCGAACATCTACCTCGTCCATCACGACCCCGAGATCTACCCCGACCCCTACGCGTTCCGGCCCGAGCGCTTCCTCGAGAACGAGCCCGGCACCTACACCTGGATCCCGTTCGGCGGTGGCCGGCGACGCTGCGTCGGCGCGAGCTTCGCGCTGCTGGAGATGGACATCGTCCTCCGTGCCGTCCTGTCGCGGATGGAGGTCCGCGCCGGCGGCGACGGGGCCCTTGAGGCGCACCGCCGCCGCAGCATCACCGTCGTCCCTGACAAGGGGGCCCAGGCGGTGCTGAGTGAGCGACCGGATCGGGCAGAGGCCGGGGCAGGGGACCGGACCGTGGCAAGCGGCCGAACTGCGTAAACGCGGGAGGCCGGCGGGTACGGCGGCAAGGCCGTGGGCCCAGTCAGCCTGTTAGCCCGGCTGACGCCGCAGCCGCTCGGCCAGGGCCCCCATCGATGCGATCAGCCTCAGCCGCTCGCCGGTCCCGATCTCGCTCGAGCCACCCCGCTCGGTCGCCGCGATCCGCGCGACGTTGACGAGCGTCCGCTCGGCGCCGCGCCACTCGCGCCACGGCTCGAACTCGCCCGAACGGATCAGCCGTTCGGAGAGCGCCAGGGCGTCAACGTCGTCGCCGGCGGCGAGGACCTGCTCCCGCAGCCAGGTCCAGTACTCGCGGAGCGACGCCAGGGCGCCGACCCCGGCGACCGGCCCGTGGCCCCCGACGACGGCCGCGGGCTCGAGTGCCTCGATCCGCTCGAGGGCGGCGATCCAGTTGCCGACGGGGCCCGCCCACATGATCGGCATTACGTCGTTGAAGACGATGTCGCCGGCGAAGACGACGCGGGCGTCGGGCACCCAGGCGATCGCGTCGCCGGCGGTGTGGGCCGGACCGACGAACGTGAGCTCGACCCGGCGCCCGCCGACGTCGAGGAGCTTCGTGTCGGTGAACGAGTGCTCGGGCACCCGCGGATCGATGCCGCCGAACTGGTAGCGCCCCAACATCGAGCTGAAGGCGCCGAGCCCGCGCAGCCGATCGGCTCCCGGAAGCAACGGCACTCGCCCGGCGACGCCGGCGACCGTCCCGACCGGAGCGAGGCGGGTCAGCATCGACGGGGGCTCGGCCCGCATCTGCTCGATCGCCGGCGCGCTCGCGACGATCTCCACGCCGGCGCCCAGCAGGCCGTTGCCGTACCAGTGGTCGCCGTCGCCGTGAGTGTTGAAGAGATCGGTGACCGGCGCCCCTCCGCGCTCGCAGACCGGGACGAACGACGTGAGCATCTCGGCGGTGAGCCGCTCGTCCCAGAGGGTGTCGACGAGCAGCGCCGCGCCCTCGCCGACGACGAGTCCCGCGTTCGACTCCCCGAGCCCGCCGTTCGGCTGCAGCCAGGCCCAGGTTCCGGGGGCGAGCTCGGTCAGCCCGCCGTCGAAGAGGGCGATGTCGCCGAGCGGCGTCCTGTCCACGGTCGTTCCGGCCAAGCTGACCTCCGTAGCTGCTTCGTGCTTGCGCCCGGCGGATCCGGGCCGCGGTCAAGCTATCAGCGCCTGTAGGTTGCGCCACCGTCATGTCTGCACGGGAGGACAGCGAGTGGCGGACGCGCTGGGCGAGGTCGATCGCCGCCCGCGCGCTCCCCGAGGTCGAGCGGCTCGTCGCGGTCTCGACGCCCTCAGGCGACGCCCGCGCCGCCGAGGAGATCGTCGGCCTCGTGACCACCCTGCTGCCGTCGGCGGCCCGGGTCGAACGGGTGCCGTGTTCCTCGCCGGCTCACGCTCCCGACTTGGTCGCTCGGATCTCGGGTGACGGCGAGCGGCGGTTGCTCCTCGTCGGCCACCTCGACACGGTCGTCGCCCACGAGGCTCACCGGGCGACCACCCGCGACGGCGACAGCCTGATCGGCTCGGGCACGATCGACATGAAGGGAGGCGTCGCGCTCTCGCTCGGGGTCCTGCGAGCGCTGATCGAGCTCCCGGAGCGGTACGCCGAGGTCGCGCTGCTCCTCGTCAACGACGAGGAGTTCCGGACCGAGCCGTTCGCCCACGGCCCGCGCTTCGCGGAGTTCGACGCCTGTCTCTGCTTCGAGGGCGGTGAGCGGACCGCCGACGGCGACGAAGCCGTGGTCGTCCGCCGCAAGGCCGCCGCCGCGATCCGGGTCGAGGCTTCGGGCATCGCCGCCCACGCCGGCGCGCAGCCGGATGCCGGGCGCAACGCACTGCTCGCCCTCGCCTCGGTGGCGACCGCGCTCGCCGCCCGGCACGACCCGGGGGGAGCGGACGCCCTCAGCGTCGTTCCGACGATGATCAGCGCCGGCGAGGGGATCAACGTCGTGCCCGGGGTCGGCGAGCTTTCGGTCGACATGCGCGCCGACGACGAGGCCAGCTTCGTGCCGGTCATCGATTCGATCGCCGGCAGCCTCGACGGGGTCGGACTCGCCGTCGAGCGGCTGCGGTTGTGGCCGGGGATGGACATGGGCGCCGCCGCCGCCGAGCCGCTCGAGCGGGCATCGGCGCTGCTCGGCCGCCGGATCGTCGGAGCCTCCCGCGGCGGCGCCAGCGACGCGAGCAACCTCGCGCCGCATCTGCCGCTTGCGATCGACGGTCTCGGGCCGCTCGGCGGCGCCGCCCATTCGCCGGCCGAGCACCTGCTCGTCGACTCGCTCGAGGATCGCGCCGCGGTGGCGCTCGCGCTGGCGGTCGCCCTTCTCGGTCCGTGACCGCGCCGACCGCGCGGTTGCGGGATGATTCAGCCACACAACTTCCAACTGGAGAGGAGCCCGATCGTGGCGCGCAAGCAGGTCAAGTCGGTAGCGGGGAAGGTCGTAGCGATCACGGGGGGTGCCCGTGGGATCGGCAGATGCACCGCCCAGGCGCTGATCCGCCGCGGAGCCAGGGTCGCGATCGGCGACATCCACCCCGATCTCGCGGAGCAGACGGCCGCCGAGCTCGGCGGCAACTGCGTCGCCTTCGAGCTCGACGTCACCGACCGCGAATCGTTCGCCCGCTTCCTCGACGCAGCCGCCGACGAGCTCGGGCCGATCGATGTGCTGATCAACAACGCCGGGATCATGCCCGTCGGCCCGTTCGTGGAGGAGACCGACGAGACCGCGAAGACCATGGTCGACATCAACCTCCACGGCGTCATCTTCGGTACGAAGCTGGCGCTCGAGCGGATGCTGCCCCGCGGCAGCGGCCACATCGTCAACATCGCCAGCCAGGCCGGCAAGGCCGGGCTCCCCGGCGGAGCCACCTACTGCGCGACCAAGCACGCGGTCGTCGGTCTCAGCGAAGCGGTCAGGCTCGAGAACATCGACAAGGGCATCGAGGTCTCGTGCGTCATGCCGGCGGTCGTCAACACCGAGCTCGGCAGCGGCCTGACCGATACGCGCGGCGTCAAGAAGCTCGAGCCGGAGGAGGTCGCCGAGGCGATCGTCGAGGCGATCGAGACCAACCGCTTCGACGTCTGGGTGCCGAAGTCCTCGGCGGGCATCTCGGTGATCCTCAACCTGGTGCCGCGCAGCGGCCGCGAGGCGATCGCCCGGTTCATGAAGGCCGACAAGGTTCTGGCCGAGGTCGACGAGCAGGAGCGCGCCGACTACGAGGACCGGGCCGCGAAGAGCACCACCGAGGCGGCCGCCGACGAGCAGCCCGCCACGAAGGGCTGAACCTGGCCGCCGGGCCGGGGATCGAGCGGAGTTGATTCCGAGCCTGCCGTCGGGGATGGCGGCCTTGAACCGGCTGCCGACCGTCCCGCGGCTCCCGGTCGTACCCGATCCGCTGCGGCGGATCCGCGTCCCCAAGGACCTCGATGCGATCACGACGACCGGGAGCGAGGCCGAGCCCGAGGCGGGCGGCGTCGAGCGCCGCAACGTCGAGGCGATCTGGCGGGCGGCGACCGACTGGTACCGCAGCGGCGTCCATCCCGCCCTGCAGGTCTGCGTCCGCCGCAACGGCGAGATCATCCTCGACCGCGCGATCGGTCACGCCCGAGGGAACGGGCCGTGCGATCCGGGCGACGCGGAGAAGGTGCCGGCGACGCCCGCAACCCCCTTCTGCGTCTACTCGACCTCGAAGGCGATCACCGCGTTCGTGGTCCACAAGCTCTGCGAGCGCGGGTTGCTCCACCTCGAGGATCCGATCGCCGAGCACATCCCCGGCTATGAGCGCCACGGCAAGCGCAGCATCACAGTCGGTCACGTCCTCGCCCACAAGGCCGGCGTGCCGAACCTTCCCCGTGAGGCGCTCGATCTCGAATACATCGACGACCGGGAGTACCTCTGCGAGGTCCTCTGCGACGCCCGGCCGGCGATGCTTCCCGGAACCCAGCTCGCCTACCACGCGGTGTCGGGCGGCTTCATCCTCGGCGAGGTCGTCCATCGCGTCACCGGCAAGGACATCCGGACCGTGCTCGCCGAGGAGTTCCTCGATCCGCTCGGGTTCCGGTGGACGAACTACGGGGTCGACCCCGCCGACGTCGAGGAGGTCGCCGTCAACTACATCACCGGGCCGATGACGGCGCCGCCGCTTTCGACCTTGCTGAGCCGCGCGCTCGGGACCGGCCTCGACGACCTGGTCGAGACGACCAACGACCCGCGGTTTCTCACCGGCATCGTTCCGGCCGCCAACGCGGTCACGACCGCCAACGAGCTCTCGCGCTTCTTCGAGATCATGCGACGAGGCGGCGAGCTGGACGGGGTCCGGGTGCTCGAGACGGACACGATCCGCCGTGCCCTGGTCGAGCGCTCCCACCTCGAGGTCGATCTCTCACTCGGCTTCCCGACCCGCTTCTCCTACGGGCTGATGCTCGGCGCCCGGATCCTCAGCCTCTACGGCCTCGACACCCAGCACGCCTTCGGCCACCTCGGCTTCACGAACATGCTCGCCTGGACCGATCCCGAGCGGGCGATCTCGGTCGCCGTCCTCAACAACGGCAAGCCCGTCCTCTACCCGGAGATCCACCGCTTCCTCGGCACGATGCAGCGGATAACGAGCGAGATGCCGAAGGTGCCGGAGGACGAGCGTTACTTGTAGGAGACCTCGCGCTCGGCTGGGCGAGACACACGTGTCATCCCGCCACGCACCACCGCGCCGGCCGACCGGACCGGACGCGAAGCGGAGGATCCGGTCGGAGTGATCTACGTCATCCCGCCACGCACCACCGCGCCGCCCGGCGGAAGCGGACGCGCAGCGGAGTCCCGGCTGGGGGAGACACACATGTCATCCCGTCCCCTACCGCCGCGCCGCCCGGCGGAAGCGGACGCGAAGCGGAGTCCCGGCTGGGGTCAACACACATGTCTTCCCGTCCCCTACCACCGCGCCGCCCGGCGGAAGCGGACGCGAAGCGGAGCATTCCGCCGGGGTTGTCTAAGGCTTCATCTCGTAGGTGCCGGCCAGGTCGCGGACCCTGCCGAAGACCGAGTCGAACCGCTCGCCGTCGACCACGGGACGGGTGATCGCGGCGCGCGCCCAGTCGGCCTGAGCCGGGGTTGCGGACGTCTTGCCATGGAGCTCCACGGAGTAGGCGGAGAAGTCGCGCACCAGGACGTCGAAGATCTGATCGAGCGTGTCGGC
Source organism: uncultured Conexibacteraceae bacterium (assembly GCA_963784885.1). Lineage (GTDB taxonomy): Bacteria > Actinomycetota > Thermoleophilia > Solirubrobacterales > 70-9 > RHKX01. The sequence continues at coordinate 379,152 of CAWATA010000005.1, read as the reverse complement.
GGGCAGGTCGACGAACTTGGCCTGCTCGAGGATCAGCTGCGCGTAGGGGATCAGCGTGAACAGCTCGCCGAGCGTGAGCAGGTAGTCGAGGTCCTTCTGCTGCTCGGCGTCGGGAGCGGCGTCCACGAGGAGGTGCTTGAACGACTCGGCCAGCTCGGCGAAGCGGGCGACGTTGGGAACGTCGGCGAACGGCTCGAACGCGGCGCGCCAGTCGCTGAAGCGGATTCGCGAGAGCCCCCGCGCCGGCCCCTGGCGGAACAGGAACTCGTCGTCGCCGGCCGCGAGAGCCCGATCGGGTGGAGCGAGGGCCGGGTCGGGGTCGAACAGGTAGGCGGGCATGAACTTGAGGACCAGCGCCATGTTCACGTGGACGGTGCCCTCGAGCTTCGGCAGTCCGCGGATGTCCTTGGCGGCCATCTCGAAGAACATGTCGCGCTCGAAGCCCTTCGCGGCCATCACGTCCCAGAGCGCGTCGATCACCCGCTCGCCCTCCATCGTCACCTTCATCTTCGTCAGCGGGTTGAACAGCAGGTAACGCCGGTCCTCCGGCGATGCGGTGCGCATGTAGTCGATCGCCCGGTTGGCGAACAGCTTCATCGCGACGAGCCGGGCGTAGCTGTCCGTGAACGCCTGGCGCACGTGCGGAAAGTCGGTGACGCGGATGCCGTAGAGGATCCGCGCGTCGGCGTGGGTGATCGCCTCGTGCAGCGCGTGCTCGCAGATCCCGATCGAGGCGAACCCGAGGTTGAACTTGCCGATGTTGACCGTGTTCAGAGCGGCGTCGAACGCACCGGCCCCGGTGTGGAGAACGTCATCGGTGGCGACCGGGTAGTCGCGGAGATCGAACTGGCTGACGTAGTTCTGCGAGTTGACGACGTTGCGGATCAGCTCGTAGTTGGGATGGCGCGAGTCGGCGGCGAAGAACGCGTAGCCGTCGGCGCCCTCGACTCCGTCGAAGCGCCCGAAGACCGAGACCATCGCCGCCTCGTTGCCGTTGCCGATGTAGTACTTGCCGCCGTTGGCGCGCCAGCCCTCGCCCGACGCCTCCGGGGTCAGGATCATGTCGGTCGAGTAGATGTCGGCGCCGTGGGCGCGCTCGGAGAGGCCGAACGCGAAGATCTCGCCGCCCTGGAGCGCCCGCGCGGCCCGCGCCCGCGCGTCCTCGTTCTCCGACATGAAGATCGGCCCGAGGCCGAGGATCGTGACCTGCCACGTGTACCAGTAGGACAGCCCGTAGAACGCCGAGACCTCGTTGAAGGCGCAGATCCGCTGCGTGTCCCAGCGCCGCTCGGGATCGCCGCCGCCGTCGCGCGCCGGGGTCAGAAAGCGCGAGAAGATCCCCTCCCGCGCCTGGAACGCGAGGTAGTCGGAATACCACCGGTGCTCGCGGTCGGCGTCCTTGAGCGCAACCTTGCCGCGCTCCTCGAACCAGGCGATCGTCGCCTCGATCGCCTCGCGATCCCGCGGCTCGAGGTGGTCGAACCCGGGGGAGTTGGGATCGAGGATCATCAGTCGCTCTCCTTCATCAGCTCGGCGGCCAGGTCGGGTACGTAGGCGTAGAGGTCTTCGGGCGGGCGCTGGTAGCCGTCGTCCTTCTGGACCTTCGGCAGCTTGACTCGCGGCTGCTCCTCGTGCTCGAAGGGGATGCTCTTGAGCAGGTGGGAGATGCAGTTGATCCGGGCGTTGCGCTTGACGTCGGACTCGACGACGTGCCAGCGGGCCTCGGGGATGTCGGTGTGGATGAACATCTCGTCCTTGGCCCGCGAGTAATCGACCCAGTGGCTGCGCGAGTAGAGGTCGGTCGGGGAGAGCTTCCACTGCTTGAGCGGGTCGTCGATCCGCGCCTCGAAGCGCTTCGCCTGCTCCTTCTCCGAGACCGAGAACCAGTACTTGAGGAGGATGATCCCGTCGTCGACGAGCATCCGCTCGAAGGTCGGGCACTGGCGCAGGAAGCGCTTATGCTCGTCCGCGGTGCAGAACCCGAGCACCTTCTCGACCCCGGCGCGGTTGTACCAGGAGCGGTCGAAGAGGACGACCTCGCCGCCCGCCGGCAGGTGCGCGATGTAGCGCTGGAAGTACCACTCGGTCTGCTCGCGGTCGGAGGGAGCCGGGAGGGCGACGGTGCGGACGACCCGCGTCGGAACGAACTCGTTGATCCGCTTGATCACGCCGCCCTTGCCGGCGGCGTCGCGGCCCTCGAAGACGACCGCCACCCGGGCGCCGGTGCGCTTCACCCAGTCGACCATCTGCACGAGCCGGACCTGGAGCTCGTAGAGCTCGGCCTCGTAGAGGTCGCGCGGGAGCTTCTTCTCCTTCGCCATGACGCCTCCTCAGACCTCGAACTCGGCCCCGGCCGGACCGAGGTTGGCGATCGCGGAGCCACCGATCGTCGAGCGCTCCCCCCATGCCTCGTGGATGTGGCCGCAGACGGCGAGCGGCGGCGACTTCGCTTCGATCGCCTCCCGGATCGCGATGCTCCCGAGATGGTCGCCGGCCGACGAGCGGTCGCAGTGGCCCTGCGGCGGCGAGTGGACGATCAGCACCGCGCCCTCCGGGCAGCCCGCGAGCCGCACCGCCGCCTCGTCCTCGGTCAGGTCGAAGCTCCAGTCCCACGGCGTCGTCGGAATCCCGGCGCCCAGACCGTAGAAGGAGGTGCCGCCGACGTCCGTCCCCTCGCCGTGGAGGACGGTGGCGGCGTTCCAGTCCGCGGCTGCGACGGCCTCGCGGAGCTCGTCCTCGGTCTCGTTGTTGCCCGGGACGAGCAGCGTCGGAGTCTCGATCGGAGCGAGCGCCGCAATCGCCTCGGCCACACCCTCGTGAACCGATCCGAAGTCGCCGGCGCCGATCACGACGTCGAACTCGCCGCTGCGGCCGACGAGGTCGGCCGCAGCGGCGTGGTCCCGGTGCAGGTCGCTGAACGCGAGCACCCTCATGCCGGCTCCTCGTCGCTGCGCCGGAGCACCTCGAGCTCGCGAACCCGCAGCCGACCGACCTCGAGCTCCTCGATCTCGAGGCGCTCGAACGACGCCCGGCCGACTGAGAGCCGGCCGATCGCCAGGGCGCCGATCGCGACCGCGCCGATCGCCAGCGCCCCGACCGCCACCGGAGCCGATGCGGTCGGCCCGAGGACGGCCGGGCCGCGAGCGGTTCCCGCCCGCACCTCGAAGCCCGTCGTCTCGACGCGGGGGAACCGCTCTCGCAGCCGCTCCACCAACTCTGATCTCGCCATCGTCCTCTCCTTTCCGAAGTCGTACTGATCCTCTCATGTCAAAGCCATTAACCTCGGCCACTGTGACCGACGAAGGGGCAACTGCTCAGCAGAGCGCGAGCGGGGAGGCGGCCATCGTCTCCTGCCGGGACCTCAGCCGCCGCTTCGGCGAGGGCGAGGCCGCCGTCGACGCACTTCGCGGCGTCACCCTCGATTTCCCGAAGGGCCAGCTGACGGCGATCGTCGGGCCGTCGGGCTCCGGCAAGTCGACGCTGATGCACCTGCTCGCAGGACTCGACAAGCCGACCGGCGGCAGTGCCTGGATCGATGGAGTCGAGGTCACGGCGCTCGACGACAAGGGCTTGACCGCGCTGCGGCGCGAGAAGCTCGGCTTCATCTTCCAGTTCTTCAACCTCGTGCCCGTCCTCGACGCGGAGGAGAACATCGAGCTGCCGCTGAAGATCGCGGGCCGCGACGTCGATCCTGGCTGGCGGGACCGGCTCCTGGACACCATCGGGCTCACCGACCGCGCCAGCCACCGCCCCTCGGAGCTCTCGGGCGGTCAGCAGCAGCGCGTCGCGATCGCGCGCGCGCTGATCGCCCGTCCCGCGGTCATCTTCGCCGACGAGCCGACCGGCAATCTCGACTCGAAGTCGGGCGGGGGAGTGCTCGAACTGCTGCGGACGTCGGCCGACGAGTTCGGTCAGACCGTCGTCATCGTCACGCACGACCCGAAGGTCGCCGCCTACGCGGACCGCGTCATCGTCCTCGCCGACGGCCAGGTGGCCGCCGATCAGAAGGTGGAGGGCGAAGACGACGTCATCGGCCTGATGCGGGATCTTTGATCTGATGTTCGGCCTCGCACTCCGCGGGCTGGCGTCACGGAAGCTCCGGGCGGCGCTGACCGCGCTCGCGATCATGCTCGGGGTGGCGATGGTCGCCGGCACCTTCATGCTGAAGGGCTCGGTCGACAAGGCCTTCGACGACATCTTCGCCGAGGCGAACGCCGGCGTCGACGTCACCGTTCAGCCGAAGTCCGCGTTCGACACCGGGTTCGACCTGCCCGAGTCGGGCGCGGCGCTGCCGGAGTCGCTCGTCGGCGGGATCACCTCCGTCGACGGCGTCGAATCGGCGGCGGGTGGGATCTCGGACGCGACCTCGATCGCGATCCTCGACGAGAACGGCGATCGGATCGGCCCGGCGGGCGGCGGCCCGCCCCAGATCGCCCAGAGCGTCGCACCCGAGCCGTTCAACCCGTTCACATGGGTGGAGGGCGACGCACCTTCGGAGCCCGACGAGGTCGGCATCGATTCGATCACCGCCGACGAGGAGGGCTACGAGGTCGGCCAGCGGATCACGATCAGCGGCGTGCGCGGCGCCAAGGAGTACACGCTGTCCGGGATCGGGCGGTTCGGGTCCGGGGTGCCGCTCGGCGGTGCCAGCTTCGCGCTGTTCACGCTGCCGGAGGCGCAGGCGATCACCGGCAAGGTCGGCGAGCTCGACAACATCGACGTCCAGGCTTCCGGCGGGGTCAGCGCCGAGGAGCTCTCGACCCGGATCAACCAGGTCCTGCCGAGCGACGCCGAGGCGCAGACCGGAGCCGAGGACGCAGCCCAGCAGTCCGCAGACCTCAAGGACGGCTTCGGATTCCTGACGACGTTCCTGCTCGTGTTCGCCGGCATCTCGGTCTTCGTCGGCGCCTTCCTGATCTTCAACACGTTCTCGATCACCGTCGCTCAGCGGACCCGCGAGTTCGGGATGCTGCGGACGCTCGGCGCCTCCTCCCGCCAAGTCCTCGCGACGGTCTTCGGCGAGGCCCTGGTCCTCGGGATCATCGCCTCGGTCCTCGGCATCGTCGCCGGACTCGGCTTCGTCGCGCTGGTCACCGGCGCCTTCAAGGCGATGGGCTTCGAGCTGCCGCAGAGCGGCATCGTCGTCACCGGCGCCTCGGTGGTCGTCCCGCTGATCGTCGGTGTGCTCTCGACGCTCGGATCCTCGATCGTGCCGGCCATCCGCGCGACCCGCGTGACGCCGCTGGAGGCGCTGCGCGAAGACGGTCAGGGCGGAGACGTCCGCAGCCGCCGCCGGGTCTGGATCGCGCGGCTCCTCGTCATCTCCGGGATCCTTGCGCTGGCCGGTGGGCTGTTCGGGACCGCGTCGTTCGGATCGGCGCTCCCGCTTCTCGGGCTCGGGTTGATCCTCCTCTTCGTCGGCATCGCGATGCTGGCCGGCACCCTCGTGACGCCGCTGGCTTCGTTCGTCGGCAAGCCGATCGAGCGGCTCCGGGGCGTGACCGGGCGGCTGGCCCGCGAGAACACGCTCCGCAACCCGAGCCGGACCGCCACCACCTCAGCCGCACTGATGATCGGCGTCGCGCTCGTCGTCTTCGCCGCCGTCTTCGCCGCCTCGGCGACGAAGTCCGTCGGCGACGCGCTCGACGAGACGTTCGCCGGGGACCTGATCATCGCCAACACCGACGGCTTCTCGCCGATCTCGCCCGACGTCGCTCGACAGGTCGAGAGTGTCGAGGGCATCGAGACGGTCTCGCCGCTCTCGGGCGCGCCGGCCGAGATCGAGCTCTCGACCGCGAAGCAGGAGCTGATCACCGGCCTCGACCCGGACACGCTGACCAAGGTGGCGAAGCTCGACTGGGTCGACGGCGACGATTCGACCCTGACCGGCCTCGGCGCCGACGAGGCGATCGTCGAGTCGCAGTGGGCCGAGGACAACGGTGTCGTCGTCGGCGACACGCTGACGCTGAGGACGGCGACCGGGGAGGAGCTCGAGATCCGAATCGTCGGCAGCGTCCGCGACCGGGTGCAGCTCCTCGTCGCGAGCCTCGCCCTGTCCGTGGACACGGTGCGGCAGCAGTTCGACGCCCGCCAGGATTTCGCCGATCTCGTCGGGTTCGCCCCGGGGGCCGACGCGAACGCCACCAAGGACCGCGTCGACGAGCTCCTCGCCGACCGGTTCCCGCAGGCGGAGGCGCGCGACCAGCAGCAGTTCAAGCAGGAGCAGGAGGACGGGATCAACCAGCTCCTGGCGCTGATCTACGTGCTCCTGGCGCTGTCGGTGATCGTCAGCCTCTTCGGCGTCGTCAACACGCTGGTGCTGACGATCTACGAGCGCACGCGGGAGATCGGGATGCTGCGCGCGATCGGTGCGTCGAAGTCGCAGATCCGGAGGATGGTCCGCTACGAGTCGCTGATCACGGCGATGATCGGTGCCTTGATCGGGGCCGTGATCGGGCTCGGGATCGCGATCGCGGCGGTCGAGGCGCTGAAGGACGAGGGGCTCGTGCTCGCGATCCCGATCGCCGGCATCGTGGTGGTGCTGATCGTCGCCGGCATCGCCGGCGTCGTCGCCGGCATCTGGCCCGCCCGCCGCGCCTCGAAGGTGGAAGTGATGGAGGCGCTCCAGTACGAATAGCCGGGCGGGGAGGCGCCGGCTCGGCGTCCTCGTCGGCTCACGGCCCGAGGCCGCTCCGCCTCCTGCGTCCTTGATCCGACGGCTCCCGGCCGCGGCTATGCGTGCGGCTCGAGGTCGAAGCGCATCGCCGCATCCGGGCGGACGGCGTAGCGCTCGTCGACCCAGGCGACGTTGGCGACCGTCGTCGCGCCGATCCGGGAGGTCCCGTGGTCCTCGTGGATGTGGCCGCAGACGCAGAGCCGCGGGGCGGTCGCCTCGATCCTCTCCGCCAGGAACCGGCACCCGGCGCGGCCGCCGCCGACGAGTCGGTCACCGTGTCCCAGCGGCGGGCCGTGCGAGACGAGGACGTCGACCGGCGGGATCTCCGCGCAGAGCTCCGCCCGCCTCTCGTCTCCCGCGTAGAAGGCCCAGCGGCGCAGCTTCGGGATCCACGGGGTGCCCCAGAATCGCAGTCCGGCCGCGGTCGTCGCGGAGTCGAGCAGGTAGGTCCCGCGGCCACCCGGCGCCCAGCCGTCCTCCGCGCAGGCGAAGTCGTGGTTGCCGGCGATCCAGACGATTTCCGGGTGCGGGAGCCGATCGAGCCAGGGGTAGAAGCTGCGCTCGAGCCAGCGCCGCTGGTAGCCGGGCGAGTGATCCTCGAGCGGGCAGACGTCACCGGCCACCACGAGCACGTCGCCGTCCGGCAGCTCTCCGGGGAGGTTGCCGTGGAGGTCTGCGACCGCGACGACGCGCGCCACAGCGCTCAGATCAGCTCGGCGCCGGCCTCGAGCGTGGCGTCGAAATCCGCCGTCGGGACCGGGCTCACCCCGGGGGAGGTCGCGCCGGCCTCGAGATAGCGGTTGACGGCGTTGCGAACTTCGTCGGCGTCGCCGAAACCCCCGAGTGAGTCGAGCATCGGCGCCGACATCGCGGCCTTGGCGCGCTCGACGTCTCCGGCGGCGATGCCCTCGTCGAAGCTCGCGATCTCGGCGCCGAACCCGGAGCGCTCGAGCATCGAGCGATAGAACGGCAGAGAGAGATAGGTGACCAGATCGCCACGCATCCGATCGAGCGTCTTCTCGCGGTCCTCGGTGACGGCCGCGGGAACGGCCGGGACTATGTCGAAGCCCTCGAGCCCCTTGCCCGCCCGCTCGCGGCCCTTCGTCACCTCGGGGATGACCACGTCCCGGACGTACGGCGGATCGCAGAGCCAGAGCAGGACGCCGTCGCCGATCTCGCCTGCGAGCCGCAGCATGTTCGGCGACAGCGCGGCGATGTAGATCGGCAGCTCGGGCCGCACCTCGTAGCCCATGAACCGGAACTTCGTCGGCCACTTGTCGCCCTCCGGCGGCTCCTCGCCGCGGAACATCGACCGCATCGCTCCGACGTACTCGCGCATCTCGGCGACCGGCTTGTCGATCGTCTGCCCGTACCAGGCCTCGACCGTGACCCGGTGGGAGACGCCGACGCCGAGGACCATTCGCCCGCCCGACGCCTCGTCGATCGTCGCCGCCGTCTGCGCGGTGGCCGCCGGCGTCCGCGAATAGATCGGCAGCACGCCGGTCCCGAGCCGGATCCGCTCGGTGTGCGCGGCGTACGTCGCCAGCACCGTCAGCGAGTCGCGCCCGGCGATGTGCGTGACGAACGTGGAGTCGTAGCCGAGCGACTCGGCGAGCCGGACCCGCTCGATCGCCTCGGGGAGCGAGCGGCCGGCGCTGATGAAGGTGCCGATGCCGGGCATCTGGTGTCTGTTCTACCCGATCGCGGCCCGGTGTCGGCGGGGCGGGCTGCTGACGGGGGGCCGGGAGCGCGCTCTCCGGTGCCGACCGATCGGCAGCAAGCGGCGTTCGCAGCGCCGGAATCCGCCAATCGCCGCCGAGCCGGACGCGAGCTGTGCTCTACGCGCGCGGTTCGTAGTCGCCCTTCATCTGCTCGGCCATCCGCAGCGTCGAATCGGCCGGATCCGCCTCCTGCAACTCGTACCGCTTGTCGAGCTCGTCGCGGATCGCCGCGATCGCTCGGGCGGTCAGCGGATCGGGCTCGCCGCGGGGAAGGGGCTCGTCGTCGGCGCCGAGCTCGTCGGCGAGCGAGCCGGTTGCGGCCGGATCCCAGTCGAGCTCGAGCGCGTCGTAGACCGGCTCGAGGACCTCGTTGATGGCGCCGGCGCCGCGGACGGCGATGACCGCCCCGACGTGGGCGCCGCCGACGATCACGCGCTGGCCGATGCCGGCGAGCTTGGCGGCGCCGCGGGCGTTGACGCTGAACTCGCCCGGGCAGTACTCGCCCGGCACTTCGCCGACCCGGGCATCGGCGCCGAGCGAGCGGACCGCGGCGGCGATCAGCCCGGCCATCTCCGCGAACCGCTCGCGCGTTCCCGAGTAGGAGCCGCCCCCGGCACGGATCGCGTGCGAGAACGAGATCGTTCCGGGCCCGAAGACGGCGGCGCGGCCGCCGGCGATGCGCTCGATCGGGACGTAGCCCGCCTCGCGGGCGATCGCCACCGCCCGCCGGTATCCGGGTCGCAGCCGGTCGAGCTTGCCGAAGGCGAGGATCGGCCCGGTCCGGTTGAGGCGGATGGTCGGCGGCACCTCGGACCGTGCGACCTGGCGCATCAGCGCCGCCGAGATCGCGGTCTCGAAGGCGGCGTCGTCCGGGAACGAGGCGGTGACGAGCGCGATCGGCTGCTCGGGCGGCATGTTCAAGGCTTATCTGCGAAGTGTGAACGAATGATTGCGACTGTGACAGGCCTCACACATAAAACGCGCTGAGGCCGGGATCGTTTGTGTCGTCAACCGAACCCGGTCGTTGCCGGCCCGACGCTCGCAACCTACTCACCCCGGTTCGGATAACGCACACGGATTGGATCGATGCTGCCCAGACAACCGATTGAACCTGCTCGCAAGAACCGCGGTCGCTCGCGGCGCGACGGCCTCGCCGTCATCGCCGTCGGAGCCACGATCGCGCTCGGCGGTGCCGGCGTAGCGCTGGCCGCCACCACCCCCGACGCCTCCACCGGCCCCGACGAGCCCGCCGCCGCGGTCCCGGTCCTGGACCACGACAGCCAGTTCGAGCGCTCGCTCGGCATCGGCGTCGCGCGGGTCCGCTACGACAAGCTCTACGACAAGGCCGAGCAACTCGACGTCGCGCCGAAGCGGAGCCTCTCCGGGGCCCGGGTCGGCAGGGTCGCGCTCGCCGCCGGCTCAGCGAAGCTCCGCAAGGAGATCGCCGCCGAGAAGAAGCGCCGCGCCGCCGAGCCCGAGTTCGGGACGCCGGAGTCCGTCGGCGTCGACCAGGGAACGCTCGACGCCATCGCCTCCTGCGAGTCCGGAGGCGACCCGACCGTGGTCGACTCCTCCGGCACCTACCGCGGCAAGTACCAGTTCGACATGCAGACCTGGGCCTCGGTCGGCGGGTCCGGCGATCCGGCCGCCGCCCCGGAGGCCGAGCAGGACTACCGCGCGGCGCTGCTGATGTCGCGCTCCGGCTCGAGCCCGTGGCCGGTCTGCGGAGGCTGACCCCTCTCGCCGCCTGACGGCGGCGACCCTCCGGCGGTCCGTCGCGCTCAAGCGGCGGACCGCCGCCGCCGATGAGAGCGGCGTGAGCTCCGAAGCCCCCACGTCCCCCGGGTCCGAGGGGCTGGTGATCGCCGCCGGCCTGCGGACGAGCCGGGCGACCTTCGAGGGCTGGCTCCGGGACCCGGGGCCGGTGCTCGGCCCCTGGTTCGCCGGTGCCGCGGCGATTTCCGCGGGGCTGCTCGTTGCCGTCTGGGTCGTCTCCAAGTTCGTCATAGCCGATCCCTCGCCGGTCTTTCTCCCGGGCATCAGCGACCCCGTCAGCTACGCCGACTTCGGGCACATCCTCGGCCGCAACCTGCTCGTCCTCGCGCTGCACGCGACCGCCTGCGTGGCGGGGTTCATCGCCGGCAGCTCGCTCCGCCAGGTGGCCGAGACGAAGACCGGGCTCTCGCGCGTGATCCACGAGCGTGCCGGGCCCGTGGCGATCGCCTGGGTAGTCGCCGTCACCGCCTTCTCGCTGCTCGCGCAGGCGCTCGGCCTCGGGTTGACCGCCGCATCGATGGCGGCACAGCTCGATATCGGCAGCGGCGAGCTGATCCTGACGGTCCTTCCACATGCCCTGCTCGAGCTGACCGCCGTCTTCCTCCCCCTCGCCGCCTGGTTGATCGCCTCGCGCCGCGACGAGTGGGAGGACCTGCTCGCCGCGACCTTCGCGACGGTTGCGATCGCCCTGCCGATGTTGCTGGTTGCGGCGGCGATCGAGCTGACCGTCTGGCCGCGCCTGCTCGAGACCGTCGCGCCGTTCGCCTGACGTCGCTGCCAGACTGCGCTGCGATGGCTGAGCAGCGTGAACCGGAGGCGGACGGCCGCTCGCTCGGGGAGCGGATCGAGTCGGTCCGCTTCGGCGTCCCGACCCGCGGCAACCGCAGGCTCGAGCGGTTCGTCGAACGCGCGGCCGCCGACCCGCAGGTGCGCGCCTGGTGGCATCTCCAGCAGGTCGGCTCCGAGCGGCTCGGGATGTCCGACCACTCGTGGGTCCACATCCAGATCGTCGCCAACATCGCATTGCGGATGTTGCGACTCGCCGATCGCGCCGGCATCCGGTCGGCGATGGTTTCCGACCACGGGCTGAACGAGCACGACGCCGAGGTCGTGGTCACGGCCGGGGCGATGCTGCACGACACGGGGTTGACGATCCACCGCACCGACCACGAGGCCTACAGCCTGTTCCTCGCCGAGCCGAAGCTTCGCGAGCTCCTCGACGGGATCTACGAGGAGCCGGAGCTGACCGTCGTCGTCTCCGAAGCGCTGCACTGCATCATCGGACATCGCCGCCGCGGCCAGCCCTACACGCTCGAGGCCGGAGTGGTCCGGGTCGCCGACGCGCTCGACATGGCCCAGGGGCGCTCGCGGCTCCCGGTCGAGCGCGGCGACATCGGTATCCACTCGATCTCCGCCGCGGCGATCGACGACGTCAAGATCGAGCGCGGGACCGACCGCCCGATCCGGGTCGAGATCAAGATGAACAACTCGGCCGGCATCTTCCAGGTCGACGACCTCCTCGCGACGAAGATCCGGGGCACCCCGCTCGAGGATCACATCGAGGTGATCGCCTCGGTCGAAGGGGAGACGGAGAAGCGGCTGATGCGGGAGTTCAGGATCTGAGCTTTCGTGGGCGGCGGGGCCCCGCGGTGCCCCGGCCGGCCGGTGGGACCAGCGGCCTCCGGCGCTTGCGAAGTTCGGCCGACGGCGGGGCCTAGACGCCCGCTCCCTCTCCTCCTCGGCCTTCGCCTCCGGCGAAGCGGGCTGCTCCCTCGATTCCGGTCTGGACCGATTCGAGACCGAGCCGGGCCTCGAACTCGAGGCTCTCGGCGAGCGGCAGCGTCGATCCCTCGATCGCCGAGCGGCGGTCGGACAGCATCGTCGTCTGCGGGAATCGGGCGAGTCCTGCGGCGATCTCGAGCGCGCGATCGAGGTGGGCGCCGTCGTCGACGACCTCGGTCAGAAGGCCCCAGTCGAGCGCCTCGCCGGTCTCGATGATCCGGCCGGTCAGGATCAGGTCGAGCGCCCGGCCGAGGCCGACGATCCGCGGCAGCCGCAGCGTGCCGCCGTCGATCAGCGGAACGCCCCAGCGGCGTTCCGGGTAGCCGAGCCGCGAGTTGCGCGAAGCGATCCGCAGATCGCACCAGAGAGCGAGCTCGAGGCCTCCGGCCAGACACCAGCCGCCGATCGCTGCGATCACCGGCTTCGCCGCCGTCAGCCGGGTGAAGCCCATCGGCCCCTCGGGCCGCCCGGCAACCGCCTCGACGACGTCCGCGGGAACGGCCGGGCCCGCCTCGGCGAGCGCCTTGAGGTCAGCGCCGGCGCAGAACGCCTGATCGCCGGCGCCCGTCAGCACCATCACCCGGAGCTCGTCGTCGGCCTCGAAGCGGCGCAGCCCCGCGAGCAGCTCTCCAGCGGTTGCGGTGTCGACGGCGTTGCGGCGCTCGGGCCGGTTGATCGTCAGGATCGCGGTGCTGCCGCGGTTCTCGTAGGTGACGAGCTCCACGGCCCGATCGTATTCCGACCGCCTTGCGGGCGTCGCAAGCCCGCCGAGCTACTTCGCGGGCCGCCAGCGCCGCAGCTCGGGCAGCGGATCGATGGCCGTCGCGTAGGGGCCCTTGCCCTGGCGGATCTCGAAGTGGAGATGGGCTCCGTCGCAGGAGCCGGTGCAGCCGAGCAGTCCGACCCGGTCGCCCGGGTCGAGCTCCTCACCGGGGCCGACGTCGGCGGGTGCGCTCATGTGCATGTACACGTAGGTGTGCCCGGCGGCCCCGTCCCAGAGTGCGGCCCAGTTGCCGCGGCCTCCGTCGGAGCCCGTCTCGAGGACCTCGGTGGCGGTCGGCGAGACGACCGGGGTGCCCTCGGGGGCGAACATGTCCTGGCCCTCGTGCGGGCGTCCGCGCTCGTCGCCGAAGCCGTTGATCGCGGTTCCGTAATCGACCGGGCCGGCGACCGGGTTGACCGGCCGCTCCGGCTCGGCGCTCCGGCCGGCCTGCAGACCGATGATCAGGGCCGCGATGTCGGCCGCCGTCCCGGCGCCGTCGCGATCGGCGCCCGGATCGCGGGGGTCGCCGCCGCCGGCGGGCGGCGCGGCAACGGCGCTCGCGGGCAGGGCAAGCGCGAGCAGCACGACAGCGCGCGCGGCGGCACGGCGAGGAGAGACTGCATGTGTCGGAGCGATCCGCATGTAGGCGGCCCGAGCCGGCGACGGGTGGTCGGGAGGGCGGGCTTCGCCGGTGGATACCCGGGGGCCTGCAAAGTATTAAGGAAGTGTGAGCGAAGTCACACGAAATGCAGGAATGGCGTTACCGTTGCAAGCGGACTTGCAGCACGGGCCGTTCCGGGGTCGAGGACGGCGCGTCGGCTAGGAGCGCCGGACGCGCTCGATCTGCTCGCGCATCCGCTCCTTCCGACCCTCCAGCCTCGCCTGGATCAGCGAGAGGACGATCGGCAGGATCATGAACAGCGCGATCACGCCGAAGCAGAAGAACGTGACGCTCTTGTCGGTCGTGCGGCCGCCGAGACCGACGCCGTCGGCGGCCATCGCCGCGGGGGCGAGCGCCATCGCGACGACCGCGACGACCGCGATCAGACCGGCGATGAGTGCGCGCTTGCGACGGGTCCCTTGCACGGGAGCGCACTCTACCGGAGGCCGCGACCCCTAGGATTGCGCGCCGATGTCGGTGTTTGAGGCAATCGTGCTCGGGCTCGTTCAGGGTCTGACGGAGTTCCTGCCGATCTCCTCGAGCGGCCACCTGCTGATCGTGCCGGCGATGGCCGGCTGGGGCGACCCCGGCGCCGCCTTCACGGCCGTCATCCAACTCGGGACGATGGCCGCGGTGCTGATGTTCTTCCGGATCGACCTGATCCGGATCAGCCGCGCCTGGCTCGCCGAGATCCGGATTCCGTTCGGCGAGCGCAGCACCGAGGCGAACCTCGGCTGGTTCATCATCCTCGGCACGATCCCGATCTCGATCTTCGGGTTCATCTTCCGCAATCAGATCGAGTCCGGCGCCCGCAGCCTCTACCTGGTCGGCACGATGTTGATCGTCTTCTCGTTCGTGATGCTCGCCGCCGAACGGTTCGGCAGTCGCGAGCGACCACTGAAGGAGATCAACGGCCGCGACGGCCTCTTCATCGGCATCTGGCAGGCGTTCGCCCTGATCCCGGGTGTCTCGCGTTCGGGCGCGACGATCTCGGCGGGGCTGTTCCGGAACTTCGACCGGACCGCGGCGGCGCGCTACTCGTTCCTGCTCTCGGTACCGGCGGTCGTTCTCAGCGGCCTCTTCGAGCTCAAGGACATCGGCGGCGAGGGCAGCGTCGGCTTCGTGCCGACCGCCGTGGCGACGATCGTGGCCTTCATCTCCGGCTACGCGGCGATCGCCTGGCTGCTCCGCTACCTGGCCAATCACTCGCTCGCCATCTTCGTCGCCTATCGGATCCCTCTCGGCGTACTCGTGATCGCGCTCGCTGCAAGCGGCGCGATCACGAGCTGATCCCCCGGAACGAAAGCGCGCGGCCCAGGGGCAGGAGCAGGCCGCGCGCGGCACGAGGATGCGCTCCCGTGCTCGTCGGTAACCCTCGCCGGTGGCCGTGGCGTACCGGTGAAGATCCGGAGACGGTGTTGTGAAAATCCGGTTACCGATCCGCGAAAACGCTGAATTCGAGGCCGGCGCCGGTACGATGGCCGTGAGGTCGCGGCCCGAACTTGCCCGATCCGCTCCGCGATGAGCTCCTCCACCGGAACACTCCGAGTCGCAGTCCTCGACCGCGACGGCGCCTTCCTCAAGGTGCTCGGGAACCGCCTCGACGCGGCCGGCTGGCAACACCGCGTGCTCGGTGGCATCGTCCCGGTCGAAGAGCTGGTGGCGATGAAGATCAACGCCCTCGTGCTCGACATGTCCGTGCTTCCGCCCGAGGAGGCGTGGCCCTACCTCGAGCGAGTCTGCGGGATGCTCCCCGGCCTCGGCGTGATCATCTGCACCAACGAGTCGACCGTCGCTCAGCGCGTTCGCGGTCTTCGCCTCGGGGCCGACGACTGGGTTGCGAAGCCCTGCCACCCCGAGGAGGTCATGGCGCGGATCGAGGCAGTCGTCAGGCGCCGCCGCCGTCGCGGCTCCGATGGCGATGAGCGCGGGCCAGTCGTGGTCGGTGAGCTCGAGATCCGCGCCGACCAGTACCAGGCCTTCGTCGCAGGCCGCAGCGCCGATCTCACCCGCCGCGAGTTCGAGCTGGTGCAGGCGCTCGCCGACGCGCAGGGAAGCGTGATCGAGCGCGGCGAGATCTACCGTCGCGTCTGGGGCTACGAGATGGCCCACGGCGATCGCTCCGTCGACGTCTTCATCCGCAAGCTCCGGATCAAGCTCGAGCAGCTCTCGCCGAGCTGGGCCTACATCCACACCCACTTCGGAATCGGCTACCGGTTCGACCCCGAGCCGCTCGATCCCTCGGCCTCCGATTCGCCGCAGCCGGCCTCCGCGGGCGCGCCGGCTCCGGCCGAGGCCGAGCCGGCGGTCGAGTCCGCCGGCGCCTAGTCAGGGCCGCCGCCGATCCCACGCGGTTGCGGCCGGGTCCCGCGCGCACGCCGGGAATGCCGGATTCCGGCCTCCGTTAACACCCTTTTCACACGCCGGGCACAAGCTCGTAACAAGCTGGGCCTCAACCGCTGGGACTCTCCATCTGCCCGGAGATTCGTCTGGGGCGAGCCCGTGCCCGTCCCCTCCGGATTGCATCCCACCCATCGACACAAGGAGTCACACTCAGTGAACTCACGCAAGTTCTTTGCATTGGCAGCCGCGGCGTTGCTCGCCGTCTTCGTTGCCGCCTGTGGCAGCAGCGACAGCAGCGACAGCAGCGGCGGCAGCGGATCCAGCGGCGATCTCTCCGGTGAGATCGCCGGCGCCGGTTCGAGCGCCCAGGAGGCTGCCCAGGAGGCCTGGATCGCAGGCATCCAGAACGACAACCCGGACGTGACGATCTCCTACGACCCGATCGGATCGGGCGGCGGTCGAGAGCAGTTCATCGCCGGCGGCACCGATTACGGTGGGTCGGACTCCGCGTTCGAGGGCAGCGAGCTCAACGGCGCCAAGAAGCGCTGCGAGGACCAGAGCGGCGAGTTGATCCAGATTCCCGTCTACATCTCGCCGATCGCGGTGGTCTTCAACCTCCCCGAGGTCTCGGATCTCCAGCTCTCGCCGGAGACGCTGGCCGGCATCTTCGCCCAGGACATCACCACCTGGAACGACCCGAAGATCGCCGCCGACAACCCCGATGCCGACCTGCCGGACACGGCGATCACGCCGGTGAACCGTTCGGACGACTCCGGTACGACGGCGAACTTCACCGACTACATGTCGCAGACCGCTCCGGACGTCTGGACGTACGGCGCCGACGACGCGTGGCCGGTGAAGGGCGGCGAAGCCGCCAACGGCACCTCGGGCGTCATCGACGCGGTCAAGAACGGCGAGGGCACGATCGGCTACGCCGACGACAGCCAGGCCGGTGACCTCGGAGTCGCCGCGGTCAAGGTCGGTGACGAGTACGTCGCTCCGAGCGCCGAGGGCGCCGCGAACGACCTCGACGCCTCCAAGGAGGACACGTCGGGCGGCCAGTACGTGTTCGCGTACGAGATCAACCGGACGACGACTGACCCCAGCAACTACCCGGTCATCCTCGCCTCCTACGAGATGGCATGCACCGCCTACGACGACGGCAACACCGCCGACATCGTCAAGGCGCTGCTGAACTACATGATCAGCGCCGACGGTCAGGATGCTGCCGCGTCCAACGCGGGATCGGCTCCGATCACCGACCAGCTCCGTGAGCAGATCCAGCCGGCGGTCGACGCGATCGGATCCTGAGCGCCATCGCCGGAACCGAACAACGTGAGTCACGGGGGCCCCGCCGCAGTCGCGGCGGGGCCCCCGTCGGCTTTCGCTGATCGGAGCAGAACCACTTGAGCACCCTCGACACGACAACGAACGCCGGCCAGATCCTCGCCTCCGCCAGCGGCGGCAAGCGCCGCGCCGGCGACCGGATCTTCTCCAACCTCTCCGTGCTGGCGGGTCTGACGATCCTGATCCTGCTGGCGGGGGTCGCGATCTTCCTCCTCGGCCAGGCCTGGCCGGCGATCACCGCTTCAACCGCCGAGCTTCCGGGCCAGGAAACGCTGATCAACTACATCTGGCCGCTGCTCTTCGGCACGCTCCTCGCCGCCGCTCTCGCCGTCCTGATCGCCGTGCCGCTCGCGACCGCCGTCGCACTGTTCATCAGCCACATCGCCCCGCGCAGCCTGGCACAGCCGCTCGGCTATCTGATCGATCTTCTCGCCGCCATCCCGAGCATCGTCTACGGCCTCTGGGGCATCGCGGTCCTCGGCCCGGCGATCGTGCCGGTCACGCAGTGGCTCGCCGACAACCTCAGCTTCATTCCGATCTTCGCCGGCCCCGCGTCGGTGACCGGGCGGACGATGTTCACGGTCGCGATAGTCCTCGCGCTGATGATCCTGCCGATCGTCTCCGCCGTCGCCCGTGAGGTGTTCACGCAGACTCCGAAGAAGCTCCAGGAGGGCGCCACTGCGCTCGGGGCGACCCGCTGGGAGATGATCCGGATGACCGTGCTGCCGTTCGGCAAGTCGGCGTTGATCAGCGGATCGATGCTGGGTCTCGGTCGTGCGCTCGGCGAGACGATGGCCGTCGCGATCATCCTCTCCGGCTCGGGAGCGATCACCTTCAACCTGATCAGCACCAGCAACCCGTCGACGATCGCCGCGAACATCGCCCTCCAGTTCCCGGAGTCCTCGGGCCTCGACGTCAACGTCCTGATCGCCTCCGGACTCGTCCTGTTCGCGATCACCCTCGTCGTCAACATGGCCGCGCGCGCCGTCATCGCGCGGTCGAACGTCCAGTAGGAGCCGGCCGATGACCTCCACCACAGCCGATCGCACAGCCGGGGAGGCCTCGTCGCTGCTGGCCGCCCGCCGCGGCTCGCTCCCGAAGGCGGCAACCTGGATCGCGGTCGGGGCATCCGCCCTCTTGGTGGCCACCCTGCTGATCGCCACCGGGATCTTCGCCCTCGGATTCCTCGTCGTCGGGACGATGATCGTCGCCCCGGTGGCGATCTACTTCTGGGCCCGCGCGGTCGAGGGCCCGAGAAGCGGTATCGACAGGCTCGTCGCCGTGTCGATCACATCGGCGTTCGCGCTGGCGATGATTCCGCTCGCGTCACTGCTCTGGACGGTGGTCAGCAAGGGCATCAACCGCTTCGACGTCGAGTTCTTCACCGAGTCGGCGCGCGGCGTCATCGGCGCCGGCGGCGGCGCCAGCCACGCGATCGTCGGCACGCTGGTGATCACCGGTGTCGCGACGATCATCGCGGTCCCGGTCGGCCTGATGGCGGCGATCTACCTGAACGAGTACGGCGGCAACGGCCGGCTCAGTCGCGCGCTCACCTTCTTCGTCGACGTGATGACCGGGATTCCGTCGATCGTCGCCGGGCTGTTCGCATACGCGCTCTTCGAGATCTTCTTCGGCCCCGGCATCCGGCTGGGGATCATGGGCTCGGTAGCGCTGACCGTGCTGATGATCCCGATCGTGATCCGCTCCTCGGAGGAGATCCTCAAGATCGTCCCGAACCATCTCCGCGAGGCGTCCTACGCGCTCGGCACGCCGAAGTGGAAGACGATCACCAAGGTCGTCCTGCCGACGGCGCTGGCCGGCCTGGTCACCGGGATCATGCTCGCGATTGCAAGGATCATCGGCGAGACCGCGCCGCTTCTGGTCACCACCGGCGTGATCGACTCGATGAACTCGAATCCGTTCGACGGGCGCATGCAGAACCTCGCCGTCTACGCCTTCAACGAGTACAAGAACCCCGGGGTTCCGCCGGAGCCCTCGTTCGACCGTGCCTGGACTGCTGTACTGGTCCTTATCCTGATCGTGATGATCCTCAACCTGGCAGCACGATTCGTCTACAGGCGCTTCGGGACGGAGATCCGCTGAGCTCCATGGAGGAGGAAAGGAAGAAGATGATCGAAAGCACCGCGAACCCCGAGGTGGCTTCCGAGCCGTCGGGGGCCGAGGTCCCGCCGCTCGAACGCGCGCCCGATCCGGTCGGACTGTCGAGTTCGGGCGCGGGTGCGCAGGGCGCCGTCGCCAAGCGCGTCGAGGCCGAGGACGTGAACCTCTACTACGGTGACTTCCAGGCTGTGGCCGACGTCAGCATGACGATCGAGCCGAACAAGGTGACGGCGTTGATCGGATCGTCCGGCTGCGGGAAGACGACGTTCCTGCGCTCGATCAACCGAATGCACGAGCTCACTCCGGGCGCCCGGGCCGAGGGCACGATCAGGATCGACGGCGAGGACATCTACGGACCGAACGTCGATCCGGTCCAGGTGCGCAGGCTCGTCGGGATGGTGTTCCAGAGCCCGAACCCGTTCCCGACGATGTCGATCTACGAGAACGCGGCGGCGGGGCTGAAGCTGAACAGCTCGAAGATGCCCAAGTCCGAGATGGACGAGGTGGTCGAGCGCTCACTGCGAGGTGCCCATCTCTGGGACGAGGTCAAGGATCGCCTCGACAAGCAGGGCTCCGGTCTCTCCGGTGGCCAGCAGCAGCGGCTCTGCATCGCTCGCGCGATCGCTGTCGAGCCCGAAGTGCTGCTGATGGACGAGCCGTGTTCGGCGCTCGACCCGGTGGCGACGCTGGCGATCGAGGACCTGATCCAGGAGCTGAAGTCGAAGTACACGATCGCCATCGTCACCCACAACATGCAGCAGGCGAGTCGCGCCAGCGACTACACGGCGTTCTTCAACCTCGAGAAGAGCGGCGATCCGGGTCGGCTGGTCGAGCTCGGGGAGACGACCAAGATCTTCTCGAACCCCGATGAGCGGGCGACCGAGGACTACGTCAGCGGGAGGTTCGGATGACGACGATGCGGCAGGGTTATCAGGAGGAGCTCACCGAGCTCGAGGTGCGTGCACTCGGCGGTCTCGATCTCGTCAGCGAGACGCTCAGCCGGACGCTCGAGGCGATCCGCCACTCCGACGTCGAGCTGGCCGAGATGGTGATCGCCGACGACGACCGGATCGACGGCCGCTACCTGGAGGTCCACCAGTCGATCCTCAACCTGCTCGCCACGCAGGCCCCGGTAGCCACCGACCTACGCTTGATCGCCGCGCTCCTGCACGTCATGAAGTCCGTCGAGCGGATGGGCGATCAGTGCGTGAACATCGCCAAGGTGATTCCGCTGACCGGCCACGAGCCGCCGCGGGACGAGGAGATGATGCGCGACATCGTCACGATGGGCCAGAAGGTCAAGTCGCTGGTCAGCCAGTGCAAGCAGGGCTTCGCCGACCGCGACGTCGAGCTTTCCCGCGATCTCGTCCGCCAGGACGACGTGGTCGACAACCTCAACCGCCAGTGCTTCGCCCGCGCGATCGAGATCGGCGACGACATCGAGATGCGCGAGTGGGGGATCACGATGATGCTCGTCGCCCGGGCGCTCGAGCGGGTCGGCGACAACGCCGTCGACATCGGCGAGCAGACCGCGTTCGTCGTCACCGGCCTCTTCCGCGAGTTCGAGGATGCGTCGCATCCAGGACCTGCCGTCAGCTAGGCGTCACTGGAACGCCTTCGGGGCCAGGCCCCCGCAGGTGGAGATGTTCGCGCTGCTGCGGAACTCCGGTCACAACCTCGCGAGCGCGGTCGTGGCCCTCGACGAGTTGCTGCGGACCTGGCCCGAGAATCGAGGCCTGCAGGCCGAGATCACCAGGCTCGAGCACGAAGGCGATCGGCTCACCCACAAACTCGTCAATCGATTGCGCGAGAGCAAGCTCGCTCCGTTCGACCGCGAGGACATCCACGCGCTCGCCGGTGCACTCGACGACGTCGTCGGCGACGTCGAGGAAGTCTCCGAGCAGCTCGCGATCAAGCACGTCGAGGCGCCGATGGAGCAGGCGCAGCAGCTCGCCGGGGTGCTTCGCGACAGCGGTCGCGCCCTCTGCGCCGCCCTCGACGGGCTCGAGAAGCTCGAAGGCGTCGCTGAGCGCCTTGACGAGATCCGCGACCTCGAGCGCGAGGGGGACCGGCTCTATCGGGGGGCGCTGGCCTCGCTCTTCGACAACGCCATCGACCCGATGTTCGTCCTCCGCTGGAAGGACATTTACGGGGCGCTAGAGGAGGGAATCGACCGCTGCCGGACGGCCGGCAACAGGATCGAGAGCATCGTCGTCAAGCATTCCTAGCTCGGCGCGGAAGCCGGCGGCGAGCTCGGCGGGGCCGGCGCGGGGCGGATGGATCTCGATCAGCATCGGCGCGTCGTGAGCGGTCAGCAGCGATCCCGTCTGTGCCCAGTTGATCGAGCCCTCGCCCGGGGCGAGGTGGAGGTCGAGCCGCAGCGGGTCGATGCCCGGGCGCCGGTCAGTCGCGCGCCAGCGGGCGCCGAGGTTGTCGTGAACGTGGAAGAGCGTCGTGACGTCTAGCACCGGGGCGAGCATCCGGTGCAGCGAGGTGCGGCGCAGGCCGGCGATCACGTTGGCGTGGCCGACGTCGAGGCAGAGGCCCACCGCCTCGGAGTCGAGCCGGCGGACGAGCGCGCGAACGGCGAGCGGGTTGGCGGAGACCACTTCCGGGCCGGGATAGACCGGAGCGAGGTTCTCGAGCGCGAGCTTCACGCCGACGCGCTCGGCGGTCCTGCAGTGGACGGCGAGCGAGCGGGTCTCGGCGAGCAGGCGGTCCTCGGCCCCGCGTCCGTCGACGACCATCTGCGCGTGGTAGACGACCTGATCGGCCCCGCACTCGGCTGCGTAGGAGAGCGCTCCGGCGATCGCCCGGTCCGAGACGGGGGTTCCCGCCGAGAGGTCGCCGGGGGCGTGCAGGACTGCGCGCAGGCCGGTCTGGCTCAGCGCTCGGGCGACGGCGCGGGCGTGGCGGATGCAGCTTCGGGTGTCCGAGAGAACCGAGCTCGGCGGGGCCGGCAGCTGCACCCAGCCGAACCCCGCCTCCTCGATCTCGGCGAGACGATCCTCGCCGGGCCACCATTCGTACGGGACGTTGAGGCCCAGCCGATCGCCGAGCGGATCTCCATTGCGCATGGACCGAGGATCACGGCGCGGCGCCCGAAACCGGTGAAACATCGGTGAACTCGCGGTGAAAACGCTGCTAACGATGAACTTCCGGGCGACGTTCACCCGTGGTTAACCAGTTCCGCCGTCGCGCTCACGATGATCAGCCCATGGCTCGGGTCACGCTCCTTCGCGAGGTCGGGCGGCCTCGTCCCGCCCATGTCCGCCGCGGCACCTCTGACAAGATCAGCCAGAGGATGCTCTGTGCCGCGATCGACATCGGCTCCAACACCACCAGGGTTCTCGTCGCCGAACCGGAGGAGGGGCAACTGCGCAAGGTGATGGAGCAGCGCGCCTACACCCGGATCGGCAAGGACGTGACGCGCGGCGGCGGCGAGATCTCCGAAGAGAAGCTGCACGAGGTCGCCGACGTCGTCTGCACCCAGGTCCGGCTCGCGCAGGAGCTCGGCGCCGAGGCGATCCGCATCGTCGCCACGGCCGCGATCCGCAGGGCAGCGAACGGGCCCGCCGTCGCGGCCGAGATCGAGCGTGCAGCGGGGGTGCCTGTCGACGTGCTCAGCGACCACGATGAGGGGCGCCTCGCGTTCATCGGAGCCACCAAGGCGCTCGGGCACCCGGTCGAGGGCGAGATCGCCGTCGTCGATGTCGGCGGCGGTTCCTCCGAGGTCTCGGTGGGGACGATCGCCGAGGGCGTCCGCGACGTTCACTCGTTCGGGATCGGCTCCGGCGTCCTCTCCGAGGACCTGATCACCGGCGACCCTCCCGGCCCGGCGGAGATCCGCAAGCTCCGCGAGCGGATCGAGGACTTCTTCGCTGACGTCAAGCTCGAGCACCCCGATCAGGCGGTGGCCGTCGGCGGCAGTGCGACTTCCCTGCGCCGCCTCGTCGGTGCCGTCCTCGAGTACGAGACGCTCGAGCGCGGCGTGCGGGTTCTGACCAGCGACCCCGCCGCCGAGGTTGCGAAGAAGTTCGAGCTCGATCCGCGCCGGGTCGAGGTGCTGGCCGCGGGCGTGCTGCTGCTCGAGCAGTTCTCGCAGATGCTCGGCCAGCCGTTGCAGATCGGCAAGGGCGGCCTGCGCGAGGGCGTGATCCTCGAGATGCTCAGCGACGGGTCCGCCGCCGCCGCCGATCGCGCCGCCTAGAGCCATCTCGGTCCCCCGGGTGGCTAGGGTGCGGTGATGGCCAAGGCACGGGACATCCCCGGCTTGAGTACGGACCTGGCCTACGGCGAGGTCGCGGCGAGGGTGCTCGAGGTCCGCTGCCGCGAGCTGATCGACCACTCCGACGACGTCCTCGACATCGGCGACATCGATCGCGTCCACGACATGCGGGTCGCCTCGCGACGGCTGCGTGCAGCGCTCGAGGTCTTCTGGCCCTGCTTTCCGAAGCAGCGGGCGAAGGCGGTGCTGCGTGAGGTCAAGGGTCTCGCCGACGCGCTCGGCGAGCGCCGCGACCGCGACGTCGCAGTCGAGATGCTCGGCTCGTTCGCCGCCGTCATGCCGCACCCGGACCGGCGTGGGATCGAGTCGCTGATCGAGGAGTTCGAGCGTGAGCAGATCGAGGCGAACGAAGCACTTGCCGCGCCGGTCGAGCGTGAGCGACTGGCCCGGCTCGAGGAGGCCGTCCACGAGCTCGCCGCCGCCGCCCGCGAGGCCACCGGCGACGCTCCGGCGGACGTCGCCGATGCGGCTTCCAACGGGGGCGGAACGGACCCGGCATGAAGGCCCGCAAGGTCAAGAAGCTCGACCCGACGGAGACGCTGGCCGAGAACGCCGCCCGGATCGTGCTCGTCCGCGTCGACGAGCTCCAGTCGTTCGCAGCCGACGCCCTCGACCCGGAGGCGTCCGAGACCCAGCATGCGATGCGGATCGCCGCCAAGCGGCTCCGCTACGTGCTCGAGGCGACCGGGTTCTGCTTCGGGCGTCCGGCCGCGACGGCGCGCGCTCGGACCAAGGAGCTCCAGGACCTGCTCGGAGAGATCCACGACTGCGACGTCATGCTGCCCCGCGTCGCCGGCCACCGGCGCAAGCTCAGGCTCACCGATGCCGAATCGGTTCGCTCGCGCGCCGGCGATGATCCCGACCTCGATCCGAAGCTCGCCGCCCGCGCACCTCACCGCACCGCCTACCGGGGCCTCGACGTCCTCGAGGTCTACCTCCGTGCCCGCCGCGCGTTGCTCTTCGACCGCTTCGCCGAGTTCTGGGCGGAGTCGGAGGAGCGCGGCGTCTGGCGGCTCCTCGTCCGCGCCGCCGAGCGCGAGATCGCCCGGGCCGCCGAGATGCGCCGCGCCGCCGAGCGGGCCGAGCAGGCGCGCGTCGCGCTCGCCGACGCCGAGCGGGAGCGGATCGCTGCCGCCGAGCGGGCGGCCCGGGCGGCCGCCGAGTTGGCCGAGGCCGAGGCGGACGTCAGCTAGAGGGCAGCCTCGGGCGGCCGACGACCGGCGAGTTCGGTCCCCGGGAGGTGCATGAGTCGCCATCGAGTGCCCGAATGGCGTTCGGGCCACCGACTCTGCGACGCCGTCCTTCGCTTCACAGCCAATTAACCCCTGCGTTGCAGTGTGCGACCCCGCCCGAGGAGGTCTACGAGCTGGCGAAGCGCACTGGGGCCGCTCGCTCGCTCAGCTCGCCGACGGCTATTCGCTGGCGCTCGAGACCGGCACTCGCGAAACGGGAAGCCTGTTCTCAGCTCGGGCCACCGGCATCCCGCCGAGGACTCCGGCGCTCTACAGTTGATGAGGTGAGCGAGCTCGACATCGAACGTGACGCCGCCGCGACGAACGGCGGACCCGTCCCGAGCGTGCCCGCCGAGCCCTCGCACGCGCCGAGCGAGGCCATCGACCTCGAGGACTCCTGGCTCTACTTCAACCGCGAGCTCTCATGGATGGACTTCAACGACCGGGTCCTGCAGCTCGCCGAGGACGCGAGCCTCCCGCTGCTCGAGCGGCTCAAGTTCTGCGCCATCTACGAGAGCAACCTCGACGAGTTCTACATGGTGCGCGTCGCCGGAGTGCACGACAAGGTCGTTGCCTCGCTGACCGCCGGCGGCGCCGACGGGATCCCGCCGGTCGAGGTGCTCGCCGCCGTCCGGGAGCGCGCGATCGCTCAGCGCGAGCGACTCGAGCACCGCCTCGTCGGCGAGCTCATTCCCGCGATGGCCGAGCGGGGGATCCGCATCGTCTCCTACGCGGAGGCGAGCGCCGAGGAGCTCGCGGAGATCGACGAGCTCTTCAACAGCCGCGTGTTCCCGGCGCTGACGCCGCTGGTGTTCGGGGTCGGCCGCCCGTTCCCCTACATCTCGAACCTCTCTCTCAGCCTCCTCGTCGTCCTTCGCGACCCGGTACAGGACACCGAGGTGATGGCCCGCGTCAAGGTGCCGAAGGAGCTGCTCCGGCGCTACCTGCCGATCGGCGACGGCAGTACGTTCGTGGCGCTTGAGGACGTGATCTCCCACAACCTCGAGGCGCTCTTCCCCGGCATGGAGGTGATCGGGCACACGCTGTTCCGCGTCACCCGCGACACCGACTACGACGTCGCCGACGAGACCGACGACCTTCGCCGCGCCGTCGAGGAGGAGATCCGCCGGCGCCGCTTCGGCGAGGTGATCCGGCTCGAGCTCGAGGGCGAGCTCGAGCCGCGCCTGCGCGAGCGCCTCGTCTCACTGCTCGGGATCGGCCCCGATCAGGTCTACGACGTCGGCTGGATCGGCATGGACGACCTCTTCGACATCGCCGGAGTCTCGGGCTTCGAAGATCTCCGCTACCCGCCGTTCTCCCCGGTCACGCAGACGCGCCTGCAGGCGCCCGAGGGTCAGACCATGGATTTGCTCGCGGCGATCCGCGAGGGCGACATCCTCGTCCACCATCCCTACGACTCCTTCCAGACCTCGGTCGAGGCATTCGTCCGCCAGGCCGTCAACGACCCCGACGTACTCGCGATCAAGCAGACCGTGTACCGGACCAGCGACGACTCACCGCTGGTCCCGGCGCTGATCTTGGCGTCGGAGCGGGGCAAGCAGGCGGTCTGCATGGTGGAGCTGAAGGCGCGCTTCGACGAGCAGGCCAACATCCGCTGGGCGAAGAAGCTCGAGCAGGCCGGCGTCCACGTCGTCTACGGGATCCCGGCCCTCAAGACCCACGCGAAGTGCGTCCTGATCGCCCGTCGCGAGGGCGACGGCGTCCGTCACTACGCCCACATCGGGACCGGCAACTACAACCCGAAGACCGCCCGCCTCTACACCGACCTCGGGATCTTCACCGTCGACCCCGACATCTGCTCCGACATCGCCGAGATGTTCAACTACCTGACCGGCTACGCCCGGCCACAGAACTACCGCAAGGCGCTGATCGCGCCGTTCAACATCGCCGAGGGCCTGCTCGCCGAGATCGACCGGACGATCGAGGCGCACAGCCCCGAGCGCCCGGCCCGGATCCGGATGAAGATGAACTCGCTGCTCGACCCGCGGACGATCCAGGCGCTCTACCGGGCATCGCAGGCCGGCGTCAGGATCGAGCTCAACGTTCGCGGCATCTGCGCGCTGCGCCCCGGCGTCGAGGGAGTCTCCGAGAACATCAGCGTCGTCTCCGTCCTCGGTCGCTTCCTCGAGCACTCGCGCATCTACTGCTTCGAGCGCCCGGACGAGACCCGTATCTACACCGGCTCCGCCGACCTGATGCCGCGAAACCTCTACAACCGGGTCGAGCTGATCATCCCGGTCGAGGACGAGGGCGTCCGGCAGGAGATGGTGGAGATCCTCGACCTCAGCCTCGCCGACAACATGGGCGCCTGGATGCTGGACGCGGAAGGCGAGTGGACCCGGCGCGTCCGCGAGCCCGGCGAGCCCATGCGAGACGTGCAGGCGACGATGATCGAGCGCAGCACCTCGCGCGCGGTGGAGGCACCCCAGACCTTCTAGGCCCCCCCGCTGGACTCAATGCGGCACGACGCACACGGATACTGGATCGAGGAGGCCGGCCTGGACGGCACCGCGTCGCTGCCCGCGCTGACCGAGGACGTCGCCGCCGACGTCCTCATCGTCGGGGGCGGCTACACGGGCCTCTGGGCCGGATGGTGGATCAAGCAGGAGGATCCGGACGCCCGCGTCGTGCTCGTCGAAGCCGACCACTGCGGGTTCGGCCCGAGCGGCCGCAACGGCGGCTTCGTCAACTCGATGGGGTTCAGCCTGCCGACGCTCCGCCGGAACTTCGGCGACAGCGCCGCGATCGAGATGCTTCAAGCCGGCGACGCCTCGGTCGATGCGATCGGGCGCTGGTGTGAGGAGCAGGGCGTCGATGCCTGGTTCACCCGCGCCGGCTACCTGCAGGCCTCGACGGCGCCGCCCTTCGACCACGCCTGGGAACCGGCCGCCGACGCCTGCTCCGAGCTCGGCAAGAGCGAGCGGATCGTCGTCCTCGATCGCGACGGCATCCGCGCCCGGTGCGACTCGCCGCTGTTCCGCAGCGCCGCCTTCTACCCGGTCGCCGCGACCGTCCAGCCGGCGCGCCTCGCGGCCGGCCTGCGCGACCGGGTCGTCAAGGCCGGCGTCGAGGTTCATGAGCACACCCGGGTCGACGCCGTTTCTGATCGCGACGGCGGCGTCGTCGCGACGACGCCCGGAGGTACGATCCGCGCTCGCGCGGCCATCCTCGCCGCGGGCGGCTCGCTGCTCCGCTTCCGGCCGCTGCGCCGGTCTTTGACCGTCACCTCCAGCCACATGGTGATGACCGAGCCCGTTCCCGACGTCCTCGAGGAGCTGGGATGGACCGGCGGCGAGTGCATCACCGACTCGCGGCACATGGTCCACTACTTCCGGACGACCAGGGACGGGCGGATCGCCTTCGGCTGGGGCGGCGGCAAGATCGTCCGCGGGGCGAACGTGCACGGCCGCGCCGAGATCGACCCCGAGCTGACCGCCGTGGTGAGGTCCGACCTGCTGCGCTTCTTTCCTCAGCTCGAGGGCCGCGCGATCACCCACGCCTGGGGCGGCCCGATCGACGTCTCGCCGACCCACCTGCCGGTCGTCCGCACGGTCGGCGAGCGGTGCTTCGCCGGATACGGCTACACCGGGCACGGCGTCGGCCCGTCGCAGATGGTCGGCCACGCGCTCGCGTCACTGGCGCTCGACCGCCGCGACGAGTTCACACGGCTGCCGATCGTCGACCCGCCGCCGGTCAGCGTTCCGCCCGAGCCGTTCCGCTTCGCCGGTGGGTCGATCGTCCGGCGAGCGATCATCCGCAAGGAGCGGGCCGAGGAGCAGGATCGGGCGCCGGGGCCGATCACCCGCATGGTCAGCGGGATCCCGGAGCTGATCGGCATCCACGTCGGTCGTTGAGCGCCGAGGATTCCGCCGCGCGACGGCGAATTCACGTTCCGGAACGGACCGAAACGCGAACTTAGGAGAGACGATGGAAGGTAGTCCGATGATGACCGGGCCGGAGGGGCGCGAGATGCTCCGCGGCCTTTCGAGGTTCTGGTGGCTGTGGCTGGTGTTCGGGATCGGCTGGGTGGTGATCTCGCTGGTCATCCTCCAGTTCGACCAGGCCTCGATCACGACCGTCGGCGTGCTGATCGGGCTGATGTTCTTCGTCAGCGGGCTGCAGCAGTTCGCGATCGCCGGGATGGTCGAGCGCGGCCGCTGGCTGTTCGTGCTGTTCGGCTTTCTGTTCGTGGTCGCCGGGGTTATCGCGTTCATATCCCCCGAGGACACGTTCGCCGCGATCGCCGACATTCTCGGCTTCCTGTTTCTGATCGTCGGGATCTTCTGGATCGTCCAGGCCTTCGCCGAGCGGGACGAGAACGACGTCTGGTGGCTCGGTCTCGGAGCCGGCATCCTGATGGTGATCCTCGCCTTCTGGACCGGCGGGCAGTTCTTCATCGAGAAGCAGTACACGCTCCTCGTCTTCGCCGGGATCTGGGCCCTGATGTCGGGCGTCACCGACATCGTCCGGGCGTTTCAGATCCGCAAGCTCGGCGAGCTCTAGAGCTCAGCCCCTCCGCAGGTGCCCGAGGGTCTCCGAACGCAGGAGGCTCTCGGGTGCCAGCACCTCGATGCCGACGAGGCGACCCTCCTCGTCGACGTCGAGGGTGATCTCCGAGCCCGAGTCGCCGAGCGCCTCGACCTCCTCGAGCGTGACCGGGCTGCGCGGGACGAACCCTGCGTCCTCGGGGATCAGGCTGATGTAGACGGCGCCGGTGTCCGGCTCGTAGGTGATGAACACCCGGCCAGACTACGCCTCCACGGTGCTGGTGTTATCCCGTCCAGTGGCTCTGGGGGTGCTGCCAGCGAGTCGTGACGACCTTCTTCCGCGTGTAGAACTCGACGGCGTCGTGGCCGTTGGCGTGGAGGTCCCCGACCATCGAGTCCTTCCAGCCCGCGAACGGGAACCAGGCTACCGGGGCCGGGACGCCTACGTTGACGCCGATCATCCCCGCCTCGACCTCGTTGCGGTAGCGGCGCACCGCCGCGCCCGAGGAGGTGAAGATCACCGACGCGTTGCCGTAGCGGCTGGAGTTGACGAACTCGAGCGCCTCGCCGAGATCACCGACCTCGAGCACCGCCAGCAGCGGGCCGAAGAGCTCCTCGCGGGCCAGCTCCGACTCGCGGTCATTGACCGTCAGGATCGTCGGCCCCATCAGCGCGCCGGCGGCGTTCGTCCGGTCACGACCGTCGACGACGACCTCCGAGCCCTGCTCGATCGCGCGCTCGGCCGCCGCGGCGATGCGGTCGCGGGCGTCGGCGGCGACCATCGGCGGGCAGACGACGCCTTCGTCGGTGCCGTTGCCGGTCGGCAGGTTCGCCGCAGCCTCGGCCAATGCAGAGCGGACCTCGCGGCGCCGCTCTTCATCGCCGACGATCACGGCGACCGAGCCGGCCAGGCAACGCTGGCCGGCGTTTCCGAACGCCGACTGCATCATCGACGGCACCGCTTCTTCGAGATTGGCGTCATCCATCACGACCATCGAGTTCTTGGCGCCGCCGAGCGCCTGGACGCGCTTGCCGGAGCGGGTGCCGCGATCCATGACGTGAAGCGCCGTCGACGCCTGTCCGACGAAGCTGATCGCGTCGATCTCGGGGTGGTCGAGGAGGCCGTTGACGGCGTCGTGGGCGCCGTGGACGATGTTGACCACCCCGGCGGGGATCTCGTCGATGCCGTCGATCAGCTCGACGATCCGCTGCGGCGTCCGCGGGTCGCGCTCCGACGGCTTGAGGATGAACGTGTTACCGCAGGCGATCGCGTAGGGCAGGAACCAGAGCGGGATCATCGCCGGGAAGTTGAACGGGGTGATCGCGGCGACGACGCCGACCGGCTGCCGCCACATCTCGACGTCCATCCCGGTCGCGACGCCCTCGAGGGTCTCGCCCTTGAGCAGATTCGGGATGCCGCAAGCGTTCTCGGTCGACTCGATCCCGCGGCCGACCTCCCCGCGGGCGTCGTCGAGTGCCTTGCCCATGTCCTCGGTGACGAGGCGGGTCAGCTCTTCCCGGTTGGCCCAGAGCGCCTCGCGCAGCGCGAAGACGGCACGTGCGCGCTTCGCGACCGAAACCGCGGCCCAGGCCGGCTGGGCGGCACGGGCGGCTCGGGCCGCCGCATCGACGTCGGCCTCGGTCGAGAGCGGGACTCGCGCGAGGACCGCGCCGGTGGCGGGATCGACATCGTCGACGGTC
Organism: uncultured Conexibacteraceae bacterium; assembly: GCA_963784885.1. Lineage (GTDB taxonomy): Bacteria > Actinomycetota > Thermoleophilia > Solirubrobacterales > 70-9 > RHKX01. The sequence continues at coordinate 348,233 of CAWATA010000005.1, read as the reverse complement.
TCGGTCGCGGCCGATTCGACCCACTCGCCGCCGATGTAGTTCTTCAGCGTCTCGGGGTCGCCGGATGCGTTTTGGTCAGTGCCGGCCTGCGTCAGCGTTTCGGGCTCCATCGCCTGTCTCCTTGGGGCGTTTCGGTCTTCTGAGTCCCCACCGATGCTACTCCCGGACCTCGGTCCGCCGTTGCACAATCTCGGCGGCGTCCTTCTGCCGCGGCGGCACACCGACCGCGATCGACTCGTGCCTCTCGGCGACGTCAGTCATCTCGGCCCCGCGATGCGGGTCCAGGATCACCCAAGTGGGGCGGTGGCCGGGTTGCGGCCGAGCGCCACCTGCAGAAGGCCGAGCGCGGCCTCAGTGAAGCTCTCGGGCAGGGCCGCCGACGGCGAGGCGCCCGGGTGACGGCGGGAGATGCGGACGCGGAGGACGCCGGGAAGGATCCGGAAGCGCAGCGGTGCCTCGAGCGTAGCTGCCTCACCGTCGATTCCGGCCGGAACCGGGTGCTGGGCACCGACCTCGAACTCCGGCGTGCTCCACTCGCGCCACGGGCGCTGGGGTCTCCGGTCGCCGCCGCGACCACGAGGGGCGCCGAAGACCGTGATGCCGAGCAGGCCGTCATCGATCCGCGGCCGCGTGCCCGAGCCGACCGCGTGCCCGAGCCGGTAGCGGTTGTTGGAGACGAGGATCGCGACGCCGGAGGTGTGTTGATGACCGCCCGGGCCGGTCCACTCGAGATCGATGCCGGAGCCCTCGGGCCCGACGACGTCGGGCACCGTCTCGAGCAGCGTCCGGAGCTTCGCCTCGCGGTAGCCGCTCCGCTGGACGGCGCTTGCGTAGAGGCCGAGCGAGACGTTGTTGACGAACACCCGACCGTTGACCTCGGCCAGGTCGACCCGCCGCTCGCCGCCGTCGACGAACGCGTCGAGGGCGCCGACGACGTCGTCGCGTTCGACACCGAGATCGCCGGCGAAGTGATTGCGGGTCCCGGCCGGGATGCAGGCGTAGGGAAGGCCGAGCTCGGCTGCGACCGCGGCGACGACCGCCTGCGAGCCATCCCCTCCCGCCATCGCCAGCGCGTCTGCGCCCCCTGCGACCGCGTCACGGACGATCGTCTCGAGGTCGTCGCCCGCCCGAAGCTCGACGGCGTCGAAGCCGCGTCGAGCCGCTTCATCGGCGAGCGCGAACCGCTCCGCCTTGCCGCCTCCGGAGCGCGGGTTGAAGAACAGGACGGGGTGCTCCGGCGGTGCGACCGGCTCGAGGTCCGCCTCGGCCCTGAACGCCCACCGGGTGGAGGCCGAGCAGACCGCCATCGCCGCGATCAGAACGAGCTCGTCGACGAGTCGGCCGTCGAGCATCAGCCAGATCGAGACTCCCAGGGCTGCCAGCGTCGCCGAACCGCCGAGGATCCGCAGCGTCAGCGGGCCGACCAGCGCGTACCAGGTGCCGGCCGCCGCGATCCCGAGCAGGGCGACGACTATCAGGCCTCGCGGGAAGGCGTTGATCGCGATCATGGCCGCCAGCACGACGGCGGCTGCTCCCGAGAGGAGGGCGGCGACGGCTGCTGATCGGCGGGCGCTCATAGAATCACGGCCGATGGATGAACCCACCGCCGAATCGGCCCGAAGCTGGCCGAACCGCTGGCTGGAGGATGCCGAGCGGGTCGACCTGGCGCTCTACGCCGCGATCGCCCGTACCCCGACGCCGACGCTCGACCGGGCGATGTCGCGGCTCTCTCGCGCCGCCGACTTCTCGGCGATCTCGATCGCGTCGGCGGGAGTGCTCGCAGCGACCGGAGGCCGGACCGGACGCCGCGCGGCGGCGATGGGGCTCGCGTCGGTCGGCGTCGCGGCCGGGTTCTTCAACCTCGTGGTCAAGCCGCTCAGCAACCGCTCCCGCCCGGACCGGATCGCCGAGCAGGTGCCGATCGCGCGGCACGTACGGATGCCGACCTCGACCTCGTTCCCCTCCGGTCACTCGGCCACGGCGTTCGCCTTCGCGGCCGGCGTCGGCCGGATCCTGCCGCCGGCCGCCGTGCCTCTGCACGCGCTCGCGGCGGCCGTCGCCTACTCGCGGGTCCACACCGGTGTTCACTACCCGGGCGACGTCGTCGCCGGGGCGGTCTCCGGAACGGTCGTTGCCCAGCTCACCACGCATGCTCTCGATCGTAGGGCCACCCGGCGCAGCTGACGTCCGCGGTGTCTACCGGTCACCCGCCTCCGGCGACCCGTAGGGATACCACCAGTCCTTCCGCTCGATCTCGGTCTCCATGTGGACGTGCTTCGTCTCCTGGAAGGCCTCGAGGCCTTCGCGGCCGAGCTCGCGGCCGATCCCCGACTGCTTGAACCCGCCGAACGGCCCGGCGTCGTTGTCGGTCAGGGGGTCGTTGATCCAGACGGTGCCGGCGCGAAGCTCGCGCATGCAATGGACGGCGCTCTTGAGGTCGCGGGTGTAGACGTTCGCCCCGAGGCCGAACCGGGTGCCGTTGGCGAGCTCGATCGCCTCGTCGAGATCCGCGACCGGGACGATCGGGGCGACCGGGCCGAACGTCTCCTCGCGCAAGAGATCAGTTTCAAGCGGCGCCCCGGTCACGACCGCCGGCGCGAAGAAGTGACCACGCTGCCGGCCGCCGTCGCCGCCGCCGGCGAGGACCTCGGCCCCGGCGGCGACCGCCGCCTCGACCTGATCCACCACCTTCTGCCGCTGCGGGCCCGAGACCATCGGGCCGACGTCGGTGGACTCGTCGAAGGGGTCGCCGAGGACGAGGCTCTCGGTGTGGGAGACGAACGCCGAGACGTAGTCGTCGTAGACGTCCTCCATCACGTAGAAGCGCTCGGCCGACGTGCAGACCTGCCCGGCGTTCAGGAATGCCGCCCAGGCGCCGCCGCGGGCGGCGATCTCGATCTCGGAGGCGACGTCGGAGCAGACGATGAACGGGTCCTTGCCGCCCATCTCGAGGTTGACGCGGGCGAGCCGCTCGGCGCAGGCGAGCGCAACCCTGCGCCCGGTCGCCACCGAGCCGGTGAACGCGATGCAGTCGACCCGCTCGTCGGCCGACAGCGCCGCGCCGGTCTCGCCCGCCCCGGCGACGATGTTGACGACGCCGGCGGGCAGGTGGGAGAAGCAGCCGGCCAGATCGAGCGTCGACAGCGGCGTGATCTCCGACGGCTTCGCCACCACCGAGCATCCGGCGGCAAGCGCCGGCGCGACCTTCCACGTCAGCAGCAGCAGCGGGTAGTTCCAGGGGACGATGCAGCCGACGACGCCGAGCGGATCCTTGACGACCATCGCCAGCTGCGTCGACTCGATCGGCGGGATCACCCGGCCGGCGCTGTCGCGGCCGATCTCGGCGTAGTAGTCGAACGCCGCCGCGCACCACTCGATCTCGTCACGGTTCTCGATCAGCGGCTTGCCGCCCTCCGAGGTCATCGTCCGGGCCAGCTCCTCGCCGCCGCCGCGGAGCCGCCGGGCGACCTCGTGAAGCATCTCGCCGCGCTCGAGCGCCGGCGTCCGCGACCAGCCCTCGAACGCCTCGCGAGCGGCGGCGACGGCCGCACCGAGCTGCTCCGCCGACGCCGAGCCGACGGTCGCGATCGTCTCGGTGGTGAACGGGTTCTCGACGTCGATCGGGTCCCCGTCGCCGGCGACGCTCTCGCCGCCGATCAGGAGCCTGCGGTCGCTCACGCGGCGGAGCCGGCGCTGCTGACCGGGTCCTTGCCGGTGGCGATCGCCGCCAGGCCGGTCTCGTCGTCGTCGGGACGGATCTCGGCCAGCTTCTCGGCCCGCGCCTGTTGCCAGGTCACGAAGATCATCGCCAGCACGGTGATTGCGAATAGCATCGTCGCCAGGGTGTAGACCTGAACCGGAATCCCGCGCTGAGCGGCCCCGTAGATGAACAGCGGGAACGTCTCCGTCTGACCGCTGTTGAAGTCGGAAATCACGAAGTCGTCGATCGACAGCGCGAACGACAGCAGTGCGGCACCCAGCAGACCCGGCGCCAGCAGCGGGAGCGTGACGGTGCGGAAGGTCGTCAGGGGCGGAGCGCCGAGGTCCCGCGCCGCCTCCTCGAGGCTGCGATCGAACCCGATCAGGCGCGAGCGGACGACGATCACGACGAAGCTGATGCAGAACATGACGTGAGCGATCACCAAAGTCGTGAAGCCGAGAGTGACCGTGAACGAGACGAACAGCGACAGCAGCGCGGCGCCGATCACGACCTCGGGCGTCGTCATCGGGATCACGATCAGCAGGTTCGCGGCGCGGCGTCCGAAGAACTGATGGCGAACGAGCGCGAGGGCGATCAACGTTCCCAGGATCGTTGCGATCACGGTGGTCACCGCTGCGAGTTCGAGGCTCGTCAGCATTGCGTCGTTGAGCTCGGTGATGTCGAATGCGCCGGTCCAGTAATCGGTGGTGAAGCCGTTCCAGGTGTAGTTGAACTTCCCCTCCGGATCGTTGAAGGAGAAGACCGCGATCAGAGCGATCGGCAGCAGCAGGTATGCGATCGCGAACGCCGCGAAGATCACCACCGCGTTCCGGCGCAGCCATGCCCAGGCCCTCACTTCACGTCCTCCTCATCCCCCATCAGCGCCTCCGACCCCGCAAACCGGATGTAAATGAGAACAATGATCAGGATCGCCAGCATCAGGATGAACGAGAGTGCAGCGGCGGTCGGGTAGTCGCGGAGGTCGATGTAGAGCGAACGGATCGCGTTGCCGATCATCGACTGGTTCGCCGAGCCCAGAAAGGTGGCGTTGACGTAGTCGCCCGCTGCGGGGATGAAGGTCAGCAGCGTTCCGGCAACGACGCCGGGCAGCGAGATCGGAAGCGTTACGCGGAGGAACGCCTGCGTCGCCGACGAGTAGAGGTCCTTGGCCGCCTCGATCAGCCGGGTGTCGATCCGCTCGAGGCTGGCGTAGATCGGCAGGACCATGAACGGCAGGAAGTTGTAGGTGATGCCGGCGATGACGGCGACGGGAGTGGCCAGCAGCCTCCCGTCCTCGCCGAGGATCCCGATCGATTTCAGGGTGTCGACCACGAGCCCGTCGTCGGACAGGATCGTCGTCCAGCCGATCGTCCTGATCAGGTACGTCGTGAAGAAGGGCGCGACGACCGCGAATAGGAGCGCGTTCTTCCACCGCCCACCGCGGAAGGCGATCGCGTAGGCGAGCGGGTAGGCGATCAGCAATGCGATCACGGTGGCCGTGCCGGCGTAGATCAGCGAGCGGACGAACTGTTCGTCGTAGCGGGAGATGGCGTCGGTGAAGTTCGCGAACTCCCAGGTGAATTGAAAGCCCTGCTCGAGGGTGCCGGACCGCAGCGCCAGCTCCGCCATGTAGATCATCGGCAGGACGAAGAACAGGACGAGCCAGATGAACCCCGGCCCCATCAGGCCGTAGGGCAGCAGGCGGCGGCGGGTGGAGCTCGACGATCCCTTATCGCTCATCGAGCCTCACCTCGCCGCCTCCCGCAGATCCGCCGGTCAGCCCGTGACGACCGACTGGAACTCCCGCTCAACGTCGGCCACGTCCTCGGCGCTGCCGGGAGGATCGACCTGCGTCGAGCAGTTCTCCGTGTACGTCTCGTCGGGGAACACGAGCGGGTCCTTGGCGAGCGCCGGATCTTCCTTCTCGAAGATCTCCTGGACGCCGTCGACCGGCTGGACGTAGCTGTTGTAGGCCGTGATCTGAGCCTGGTTCTCGGGCTCGTAGACGTAGTTCATCCATTCGTAGGCGGCCGTCGGGTTCGGCGCGCCGACCGGGATGACCATGTTGTCGCCCCAGATCATGCAGCCCTCGTCCGGCATCACGAACTCGATGTCCGGGTTGTCGGCCTGGAGTTGGACGGCGTCGCCGGACCAGCCGATCACCGCGACCGTGTCGCCGTTGGCGAGATCCTTTGTGTAGTCGTTGCCGGTGAACCGGCGGATCTGGCCGGAGTCGGCCGCCTCGCGGATCTTCTCGATCGCCGCCATCCATTCCTCGGTCGTCGCCTCGGCGGGGTCGATCCCGTCGGCCTTCATGACCAGCGGCACCGTGTCGCGCATCTCGGTCAGCATCGTCACACGGCCCTTGTACTTCGGATCGAAGAGGTCGTTGATCGACGTGACGTCAGGCGCCTCGGCGCTGTTGACGACGAGTCCGGTCATGCCGGTCTGCCAGGGAATCGAGAAATCCCGCTCGGGATCGAAGGCGGGGTCCTGGAGCTCGGCGCGAAGGTTCTCCATCGCCGGCGCCACGGCCTCCTGATCGAAGTCCTGCAGATAGCCGAGGTCGTACATCTTCTTGGCCATCCAGTCGGTGACGACCATGATGTCCCGGCCACCCGACTCGCCCTGGTCGAGCTGCGGCTGGACCTTGCCGAAGAACGCCGAGTTGTCGTTGACATCCTCGTTGTACTCGACCGAGATCCCCGTCTCCTTCTCGAAGTCCGGCACGGTTGCGCGGTCGATGTAGAACGGCCAGTTGGAGATGTTCAGATCGCCGCTGGGCTCGCCGCTCGCCTCGGCGACGGTGACGTCTTCGCTGCCGTTGCCGCCGCCGACGTCGCCGCCGCAGGCCGCGAGCAGCACCGCCGCCGCCAGCACTGCGATGGCCGCCAGCAGGCGGGCCCCGTGGTTTGCCCCGTTTCTCATTTCGTGCTGCCTCCTCGGCAATTGCTCTCCTGGTGGGTCTCGGTCATCGTCGAAGTCCTAGACGGTCCCCGCCGCCTCGCCGCGGTCGCGGGCCAGCGCCTCGTGGTCGGCTGTCGCCCGCTCGGCGCTGGATTCGCGAACGAGGTGGATGTGCTCCGGTGTCCACGACAGCGTTACGTCGGCGCCCGCCGCGGGCAGCGACTGTCGCTCCGATTCATCGGTGTTCGGGCACAGCACCGTCATCCTGGCGCCGTCCCGCAGCTCGACCACGAGCTGAGTCGCGGTGCCGAGATAAACAGAGCTCGCCACGACCCCGGCGACGCTCTGGGCACCGTCGGGCACCCGCGAGGAACCGCGACCGTCGCTGACCGTCAGCTTCTCGGGCCGGACCACGGCGTGGCAGACCTCTCCGGTGGACAGACCGTGAGCCGCCGACTCGACGGTGACACCAGCCTCGAGCTCGACCTCGGCACGCTCGCCGCGCACGGCGCGGACGGTCCCCGGCATCAGGTTCGAGACGCCGATGAAGCCAGCGACGAAGGTGGTCGCCGGCTGCTCGTAGACCTCGACGGGTCCCGCAACCTGCTCGACGATGCCGCGGTTCATGACCGCGATCCGGTCGGACATCGTCAGGGCCTCTTCCTGATCGTGCGTGACGTAGACGAACGTGATCCCGATGTCCTGCTGGATCCGCTTGAGCTCGAGCTGAAGGCCCTTGCGCAGCTTCAGGTCGAGAGCGCCGAGCGGCTCGTCGAGGAGCAGGACCTTCGGGAGGTTGACGACGGCGCGGGCCAGGGCGACGCGCTGCTGCTGGCCGCCGGAGAGCTGATTCGGCTTGCGGTTGGCCTCGTTGGCGAGGCCGACCCGCTCCAGCTCCTGCGTGACCCGCTGCTCGATCTCGTCCTTGGCCACCCGCTTGCGGTTGAGACCGTAGGCGACGTTCTGCTTGACGGTGAGGTGGGGGAACAGGGCGTAGCTCTGGAAGACGGTGTTGGTCGGGCGCTTGTGGGCGGGAAGCCCGGCCACGTCGTTGCCGCCGACGAGGATCTGACCCGCGTTCGGCTCCTCGAAGCCGGCGATCATCCTCAAGGTCGTCGTCTTTCCGCAACCGCTCGGACCGAGCAGCGTGAAGAACTCCCCTTCCTCGATGTCGAGGTCGATCGCATCGACCGCGGTGAAATCGCCGAAGCGCTTGGTGATGCCTCTAAGGCTCACTCCGGCTTGGGCATCGTCCTCCGATGTGGTTGCTGCTTCCGTAGCTCCTCCTATCGATCCGGAAACTGAACCCCTCCTGAAACCTAACCTACTTTGAATGCTGCGCGAAAGGGGGAACCACGGAAATCCTCGCATGTCCCAACTGGGGGACGATCGGTTGTACAAGGCGTACAATCGCTGATTCGGGCCTTGAACCAAATCTCGGTTGTGCCCTCTAAATCGACGTTCTACCTTTGTTCAAAGCGTCGAGTCGACCATGAAAGAGAGTTGGGATCGTGGCTGTCAGCACCCCCCAGGACGTCCATCCGCAGACCGGTGACGCAGGCTCGAACCTGCAGGAGGTCGCCCGCAAGCACCTCTGGATGCACTTCTCGCGGATGGGTGGCTACGACGACCAGCACGAGATCCCGATCATCGCTCGCGCCGATGGTCCCTACGTATGGGACGACCACGGCAACCGCTACCTCGACGGCCTCAGCGCCCTGTTCTGCTGCAACGCCGGCCACGGCCGGGCCGATTACGGCGAGGCCGCGGCGGCGCAGATCAAGGAGCTCGACTTCTACACGAACTGGAGTTACGCGCACCCCCGCTCGATCGAGCTGGCCGAGCGCATCGCCGAGCTGACCCCCGGGGACCTCAATCACGTCTTCTTCACGAACTCCGGGTCGGAGGCGGTCGAGGCGGCGATCAAGGTCGCCCGCAACTGGCACCGCGTTCATGGCCGCGGCCAGCGGCACAAGATCATCTCTCGCGAGGTCGCCTATCACGGTACGACGATGGGGGCGCTCACGGCGACCGGCATCACTCCGCTCAAGGTCCCGTTCGAGCCGTCGATGCCCGGCGGCTCGCACGTCCCGAACACCAACCACCTGCGCTGGCCCGCCGACCGCGACAACCTCTGGGCCGCCGAGCGCCTGCGCGACAGGATCGAGTTCGAGGGGCCCGACACCGTCGCGGCCGTGATCCTCGAGCCGCTCCAGAACGCCGGCGGCTGCATCCCGCCGCAGGAGGGTTACTTCCAGCGGGTCCGCGAGATCTGCGACGAGTTCGGCGTGCTGCTGATCTCCGACGAGGTGATCTGCTCCTGGGGACGGCTCGGCCACTACTTCGGCGCCCAGCGCTACGAGTACCAGCCGGACATCATCACGACGGCGAAGGCGCTGACCGGCGCCTACATCCCGATGGGGGCGATGATCGCCTCCGAGGAGGTGTATGAGCCGTTCTCGACCGGTGCCGCATCGTTCGCCCACGGCTCGACGTTCGGCGGGCATCCCGTGGCGGCCGCGGTCGCGCTCCGCAACCTCGACGTCTTCGCCGAGGAGGACCTCTGCGGCCACGTCCGCGCCAACGAGGCCGAGTTCCGGCAGATGCTCGAGGACCTGCGCGACATTCCGATCGTCGGCGACGTTCGCGGCGCGGGCTACTTCCAGGCGATCGAGCTCGTCAAGGACCGCGAGACGCTGGAGGGCTTCGACCACGACGAGTCCGAGTGGCTGCTGCGCGGGTTCCTCTCCGGCGAGCTCTACCGCCGCGGCCTGATCTGCCGGGCGGACGACCGCGGCGACCCCGTCATCCAGCTCGCCCCGCCGCTGACCTGCGGGCCCGAGCAGTTCGAGGAGATCGGAACGGTCCTCCGTGACGTGCTCGAGGAGGCCTGGCGGAAGGTCCAGGGCGAGTAGTCCCGAGCGCCGGGCCCCACGCCCCCGCGACCATGCTGACCGTTCGCAGCCTCCTCGACGAGTTCGACCTCGAGATGGCGGTCGAGGGCGTGACGGACAACCCGATCCGCTGGGTCCACATCAGCGAGCTCGACGACCCGACCCGGTTCCTTTCGGGAGGCGAGCTGCTGCTGACGAACGGGATCAACCTGAAGACCGCGGCGCGCCAGCGCCGCTTCGTCCGCTTGCTCTCGGAGGCCGGGGCGGCCGGGCTCGGGCTCGCCGTCGGCCTCGATCACGCCGCGATGCCGACGGCTCTGGTCGAGGAGGCCGAATCCCGCGGGCTGCCGCTGTTCGAGTTGCCGTTCGAGCTGCCTTTCATCGCGATCACCCGGTGGGCGTCGACCCGTTTGATCAACGAGGGCTACCAGGCGCTCGAACGCAGCATCGAGGTGCATGCGCTGCTCGAGGGCCTCGTCCTCGCCGAGCGCGGGTTGCCCGAGGTGATGCGGGCGATCGCCGAATCGGTCTCCGGCGCGGCGATGCTGCTCGACGACCGCGGTGGCGAGCTCGCCCGCCATCCGCAGGAACGGGGCTTCTCCCGGCAGGCCGCCTCCGACATCCGGGTCGAGGTGAACGAGCGCTCGGAGGCGGGCAGGCAGGCGATGTTCGTGGCCGAGCGCGGTTCGCTGGCCGGGCGTGCCGTCGCGGTCCCGGTGCCGCTCGGTGGCCGCGGCGGCCGCGGTCACTGGCTCGTGCTCGCACGCCGGACCGGATCCGTCGGTGATCTCGAGCGGCTGCTCGCCCGTCAGGCTGCGATGGTGGTCGCACTCGAGATGATGCGGCAGCGGTCCGTTCGCGAGACCGAGCGACGCCTCGCCGGTGACGTTCTCGCCGAGGCGCTCGGCGGCCAGCTCGGAGACGAGGAGCTGCGCGGGCGCCTGCAGCCGTTCGGGATCGAGGGCCGGGTCGCCGTCATGCTCTACGAGCTCGAGGAGTCGACCGACGACCTCGCGATCCTGACGGACGCTCTCGCGGTCCCATCGCTCGTCGCCGTCAACGGCGCGGCGGGCAGGCCGCTGCTCTGTGCGATCGTCGATCCCGGCGACCGCGATCCGGTCGAGCTGGCCCGCGAGGGCCGCGACGCGCTCGCGACCTCGGGCCGCAAGGTCAGGGCGGCGGCGAGCCGGCCGTCGCAGGTGGCGGGGCTGCGCCGCGCCTTCCATGAGGCTCGCTGCGCGCTCGAGGCGACGGCGATGGCCAACGGTCATGCCCCCGATGTCGCCTCCCACCGGGACCTCGGCGCCTTCACGCTGCTGCTGTCGCTGCAGGACGACGACGCGCTGCGCACCTACTCTGAGAACCTGCTCGGGCCGATCTCCGAGGGAGAGGGGGAGTACGGCCCGGAGCTGCTGCGCTCGCTCGAGGCGTTCATCGAGCGCAACGGTCAGTGGGAGCGGGCGGCACGCGACCTCTACTGCCACCGGCATACGCTCCGCTACCGGATCCGCAGGATCGAGGAGTTGACCGGACGTGACCTGAGTCACGCTCAGGACAGGATCGAGCTTTGGCTCGCACTTCGAGCCCGCGAACTCGTCAGGTAGCCCCGAACCGACCACCGAAATGGAAAGAGGAGAGAGATGAAGGTTGGAGTCCCCACCGAGATCAAGGAGGAGGAGTACCGCGTCGCGCTGACCGCAGTCGGCGCCCGTGAGCTCGCCGAGCACGGTCACGAGGTGCTGATCCAGAAGGGGGCGGGGGAGGGCAGCGCGATCGCCGATGCCGACTACGAGGCGCAGGGCGCCCGGATCGTCGACTCGGCCGAGGAGGTCTTCGCCGAGTCGGAGATGCTGCTCGGCGTCAAGGAGCCCCAGGCCGTCGAGGTCGAGATGCTGCGGCCGGACCAGACGCTGTTCACGTATCTGCATCTGGCGCCGGCGCCGGACCTGACCCGGGGGCTGTGCGGGTCGGGTGCGACCTGCATCGCCTACGAGACCGTCGAGGACGCAGCCGGAAGGCTGCCGCTGCTCGCGCCGATGAGCGAGATCGCCGGCCGGATCGCCACCCAGGCCGGCGCGTTCTTTCTCGAGAAGCCGATGGGCGGCCGCGGCATCCTGCTCGGCGGCGTGCCGGGCGTGGCCGCGGCGAACGTGATGGTGATCGGCGCCGGCGCCGTCGGCATCAACGCCGCCCAGATGGCTGTCGGCATGGCGGCCGACGTATTCCTGTTCGACCTCAGTATCGACGCGCTCCGGCGCGCCGACCTGCAGTTCGCCGGCTCGCTGTCCACCGTCTTCAGCTCGACGCTGTCGATCGAGGAGATGCTGCCGCGGGTCGACCTCGTGATCGGCGCCGTCCTCGTCCAGGGCGCCCGGGCTCCGCACGTCATCAAGCGCGACCAGCTCGCGCTGATGAAGAAGAACGCGGTCCTCGTCGACGTCGCGATCGACCAGGGCGGATGCTTCGAGACCTCGAGGCCGACCACGCACAGCGATCCGGTCTACGAGATCGACGGGATCACCCACTACTGCGTGGCGAACATGCCGGGAGCGGTGCCGATCACCTCCACTCAGGCGCTGACGAACGCGACGCTTCCCTACGTCCTCTCGCTCGCCGACAACGGCGTCGAGGGCGCCCTCGCCAAGGACCCCGGCCTCTGGCCCGGCGTCAACGTCGCCGCGGGCAAGGTCACCCATCCGGGCGTCGCCGAGGGAGTCGGGTCCGAGTACGTGCCGGTCAAGGAAGCGCTCGGGATCGCCTGAGCGCGGGCTGAAAGGAGAATCGAACATGGCCACCGCGGAGAAGACGAAGGTGCGGAACTTCATCGACGGCGACCTCGCCGACGCCGCCGACGGCGCGACCGACTCGGTCGTGAACCCGGCGACCGGCGAGGTCTTCGCCGAGGCGCCGCTGTCGACGGCCGAGGACGTCGACCGGGCGGTCCGCGCCGCCCGCCGTGCCTTCGACGGCTGGGCGGCGACCACGCCGGGTGAGCGGGCGAAGGCGCTGTTCCGGCTCGCCGACGTCGTCGAGGAGAACGCCGACCTGCTCGCCGACCTCGAGGCGACCGACGCGGGAAAGCCGCGGGACGTCTTCAAGGAGGACGAGATCCCGGCGATGGCCGACCAGCTCCGGTTCTTCGCCGGCGCCGCCCGGGTGCTCCCCGGCAGCGCCGCCGGCGAGTACGTCGAGAACAAGACTTCGATCATCCGCCGCGAGCCGGCCGGCGTCGTCGGCCAGATCGCCCCCTGGAACTACCCGCTGATGATGGCCGTCTGGAAGATCGGCCCGGCGCTGGCGGCCGGGTGCACGACCGTCCTGAAGCCGGCCGAGACGACGCCGATCGCGACCTTGAAGCTGGCCGAGCTCGCAGCCGACGTCTTCCCCCCGGGCGTGCTCAACGTGATCGGCGGGCTCGGACAGCCGGCCGGTTCGACGCTCGTCACCCACCCCGAGGTCGACATGGTCTCGCTCACCGGGTCTCCCGAGACCGGCAAGTGGATCGCCCGTGCCGCGGCGGACTCCCTCAAGCGCGTGCACCTCGAGCTCGGCGGCAAGGCGCCGGTGATCGTCTTCGACGACGCCGACATGGAGCTGGCGATGGAGACGATCGCGGCCTGCGGCTACTACAACGCCGGCCAGGACTGCACGGCCGCGACTCGCGTCCTCGCCGCCCCGGGCGTCTACGACGACGTCGTCGCCGGCCTCGCCGACCAGGCGAAGGCCAACTACGTGACCGGCGACACCTTCGACGAGGCCACGACGCTCGGCCCGGTCAACTCGGAGCGCCAGCGCGAGCGGGTCGAGGGCTTCCTCGCCCGCCGGCCCGACCACGCCGAGATCGTCACCGGCGGCGGCGTGCCCGACCTGCCCGGCTACTTCGTCGAGCCCACGGTCGTCGCCAACCTCCACCAGGACGACGAGATGGTCCAGTCGGAGATCTTCGGCCCGGTCATCACCGTCCAGCGCTTCGACGACGAGGCGAAGGCGATCGAGTGGGCCAACGGCACCCGCTACGGCTTGGCGGCCTCGGTCTGGACGAGCGACGTCGGCCGCGCGATGCGCGTCACCAACGCGATCCGCTTCGGCTGCGTCTGGGTGAACGATCACCTCACCATGGCCAACGAGATGCCCCACGGCGGCTACAAGGAGTCCGGCTACGGCAAGGACATGAGCATCTACTCGGTCGAGGACTACACCGAGATCAAGCACGTGATGATCAACCTGGGCGCCTGACCTTCGGGTCCACCGGGGCCGGGCGCGGTTTCCGTTCCATGTGAACGGCGTTCGCGCCCACGGCCCCCGTCGACCCCCATGAACGCCGAAGCCCGCCGGTCGGGCGGGCTTCGGGGTGCGATCGAGGTGGGCCTCAGTAGCCCTTGTAGTGCCTTACCTCGTAGCCGGAGCGCGAGCGCATGTCCTTGTGCCAGCGCGGGCCCGCCCCGCCGGAGGTGTCCCAGCGGAGTCCGGCGACGACGGCGTAGGTGTGGCCGGAGTTGGCGTACACCGTGATCCAGTCGCCCTTGCGCTTCTTGCCCCAGCGCGCGAGCGAGCCAGAGGTCATCGGGGTCTTCAGCATCCGCGCGCCGTGGAGCATGTAACTGACGGCGCCGGAGCAGTCGTAACCTCGGTCGTTGAAGCTGCCGTGGCCGCCGCCCCAGACGTACTTGGTCTTGCGGATCTCGTTGGCGGCCTTGATCGCCTTGACGACACGCTTCGGAGCGTTGTCCGGCGGGAGCGCCTTGCCGTTCGGCGTCAGCTTCGCCTTCCCGGGCTTCCCGGACGTCTTCGGCCCGGTGTTGAGCCCGCCGCCGGCGAGGGCCGACGCGGAGACGAGGAGGAGGACCGCGGCGGTCACTGCGAGCGCCGCGGCGAGGGTCATCGCGGTGCGTTGCACCGAGCTGTTCGAGGTGAGTCTGTGCATATTCCTATCCGGCTCGTTTGCGCCTGCGGGGTTAGCTGACGGGCTGGCGCTGCGAAGGAGCCTGCGCCTCCACCGGATCGGGTGGATTAGCCCCATTGACCATCGGGGTCCTGTTGGGTCCCCCGCTCTCCGGTTAGGGAGACTCGGCGTTAGGGTCGGCGGTACTGTAGCGAAGCCATGAGCGTTATGCAAGCAAACCCTTACAAAAGCCGCCACCGCGTCAGACACGCAGTGCACGGGCCGCTTCCGCGCAGTCGCTCGGTGTAGGTTGGCCGCATGGAGATCGCCGGCAAGCGGGTCCTGCTGACCGGCGCGACCGGGGGACTCGGGCGCGCGATCGCCACCGCCCTCGCGAGCCGCGGCGCCGCCGTCGTCCTCAGCTCCCGCAAGGAGGCGGAGCTCGAGGAGCTCGCCGCGGCACTGCCCGGCGGCGGGCACACGGTGATCGTCTCCGATCTGGCGGAGCCGGGCGCGGCCGGTCGCCTCGCCGCCGAGGCGACAGCGGCCGGCGCAATCGACATCCTCGTCGCCAATGCGGGCCTCCCCGGCTCCGGGCGGCTCCCCGACTTCGACGCCGATGAGGTCGCGCGGGCGGTCCGGGTCAACCTCGAGGCGCCGATGATCCTCGCTCACGCGTTGCTGCCCGCGATGAGCGAGCGCCGCGGCGGCCACCTCCTGTTCGTCTCCTCGCTCGCGGGCAAGGCCGCCTCGCCCAGGGCCTCGGTCTACAACGCCACGAAGTTCGGGCTGCGGGGCTTCGCCCTCGCGCTTCGCGAGGACCTGGCAGGGGAGCGCTCCGGCGTCGGCGTCTCCGTCGTCCTCCCGGGATTCATCCGCGACGCCGGCATGTTCGCCGACTCCGGCGCGAAGGTGCCGCCCGGCGTCGGCACCGCGACGCCCCAGGAGGTCGCCGCCGGCGTCGTCAAGGGCATCGAGCAGAACAAGGCCGAGATCCCGGTCGCGCCGCTCCAGCAGCGCGCGCTGGCCCACTTCGCCCACTGGTTTCCCGGAGTCGCGGCGCGGGCGCAGCGCGGCGGCGGCACCAGGGTGGCAGAGCACGTGGCCCGGGGCCAGACCGACAAGCGCTGACCTTCCGTGTTTGCCGGCCCGCCCGGACCGGATACCTTCCCTTCAGCCCCGAAATCGAGACTGGAGACGTAATGAGCGAGGAATCAGAGGAGCGCGAACGCGACGTGGTCGCCGAGGAGGAGGCCGCTGCGGCCGCGGAGGCGGCGGAGATCGGCGGTCACACCGACAGCCAACGCCTACCCGAGGCCGAGCGCCCGCTCGCCGAAGGCGGCGAGGGCGTCGCCGAAGGCTTCGAGCTCGCCGAGCAGCAGCTGATCCAGTCGGCCTCTCACGGCGACAAGCACGGGCATCCGCTCGGCGACGGTTTCCCCGAGGAGGACGCGAGATCGGAGGGTCTTACGATCTACGGAGAGGCGGACCACGAGAAGACATCAGAGAAGGAAGACAGCGATTGAGCGCCGCGGGGCGCTGGGAGGAGTCGAGATGACGGACAGCTACGGCGCGCGATCGACACTCGAGGTTTCTGGGCGCGAGTACGAGATCCACCGTCTCGACGCGCTGCAGCCGAAGTACGACGTCGCCCGCCTTCCCTACTCGCTCAAGGTCCTGCTCGAGAACTGCCTCCGGCTCGAGGACGGGGTCGGGGTCACGGCCGACGACATCGAGACGATCGCGACCTGGAACGCGAAGGCCGAGCCGACCGACGAGATCCCGTTCCAGCCGGCGCGGGTCCTGATGCAGGATTTCACCGGCGTCCCGGCGGTCGTCGATCTGGCGGCGATGCGCGACGCGATCGACGAGCTCGGCTCCGACCCTGCGAAGATCAATCCGCTGGTCCCCGTCGATCTCGTGATCGACCACTCCGTTCAGGTCGACGCCTTCGGCAACCCGCGCGCCTTCGAGGTCAACGCCGAGCGCGAGTTCGAGCGCAACGAGGAGCGCTACGAGTTCCTGCGCTGGGGGCAGAAGGCCTTCGACAACTTCCGCGTCGTCCCGCCCGCGACCGGCATCTGCCATCAGGTCAACCTCGAGCACCTCGGCCGGGTCGTCTGGTCCGACACCAGAGACGGCGTCGACCGGGCCTTCCCGGACACGCTGGTCGGCACCGACTCCCACACGACGATGATCAACGGACTCAGCGTGCTCGGCTGGGGCGTCGGCGGGATCGAGGCCGAGGCCGCGATGCTCGGCCAGCCGATCTCGATGCTGCTGCCGCAGGTGATCGGCTTCCGGCTCGACGGGAAGCTCGGCGACGCGACCACGGCGACCGACCTCGTCCTGCGGGTCACCGAGATGCTCCGCGAGCGCGGCGTCGTCAGCAAGTTCGTCGAGTTCTACGGCCCCGGGCTTCCCACCCTCGGGCTCGCCGACCGGGCGACGCTCGGCAACATGTCGCCGGAGTTCGGCTCGACCTGCGCAATCTTCCCGCCCGACGTCGAGACCCTCCGCTACCTCGAGTTCACCGGGCGCGGCAGCGAGCTGGTCGAGCTGGTCGAGGCCTACACCCGTGAGCAGGGCATGTTCCACGAACCCGATTCGGAGGAGCCGACCTTCAGCGACACGATCGAGCTCGACCTCGGCGACGTCGTCCCGGCGATCGCCGGCCCGAAGCGGCCGCAGGACCGGATCGCGCTGACCGACGCCAAGGACGCGTTCTTCGAGACGCTGCGCGGCTTCAACGACGATGCCGCCGGTGCGCTCGGGAGGGATCACGAGCCCGACACGGGGTCGTTCCCCGCCTCCGACCCGCCCGGGAACGGCAGCGAGACGGCGACCGGCGCCCCGACCGACGCGCCCCGGGGCGAACCGGTTTCGACGGCCGTCGCCGGCGAGCGCCGGACCGACGACTCGATTGCGATCACCGACGCGGAGGGGAACGAGTTCGACCTCGACCACGGCCGCGTCGTCATCGCGGCGATCACGAGCTGCACGAACACCTCGAACCCATCGGTGATGATCGGCGCCGGCCTGCTGGCCAAGAAGGCGGTCGAGCGCGGCCTCGACGTCAAGCCATGGGTGAAGACCTCGCTCGCGCCGGGCTCGACGGTGGTCACCGACTATCTCGAGAAGTCCGGCCTCGACGAGTACCTGAACAAGCTCAAGTTCGACCTCGTCGGCTACGGCTGCACGACCTGCATCGGCAACTCGGGCCCGCTCGACGAGCACATCTCCGAGGCCGTGGCGGAGAAGGACCTCGTCGTCTGCGCGGTGCTCTCCGGCAACCGCAACTTCGAGGGCCGGATCAACCAGGACGTCAAGGCGAACTACCTCGCCTCGCCTCCGCTCTGCGTGGCCTACGCCCTCGTCGGGCGGATGGACTTCGACTTCGACTCCGAGCCGCTCGGCACCGGCAGCGACGGCGAGCCCGTCTACCTCCGCGACGTCTGGCCGAGCGCGGAGGAGATTCGCGACACGGTCGCCGACGCGGTCCGCGCCGACATGTTCGAGAAGAACTACGCCAACGTCTTCGAGGGCGACGAGCGCTGGAAGGCGATCAAGGTGCCGGACGAGGACCGCTACACCTGGCCCGACTCGACCTACGTCCGCCGTCCGCCGTTCTTCGAGGGCATGGATCCCGAGCCGGCCGAGTCGGCGGAGCCGATCACGGGCGCCCGGGTCCTCGCGAAGCTCGGCGACTCGATCACGACCGATCACATCTCGCCGGCCGGTGCGATCAAGAAGGACAGCCCCGCCGGCAGGTGGCTGATGGAGCAGGGGGTCGAGGTTCGCGACTTCAATTCATACGGGTCACGACGCGGCAACCACGAGGTGATGATGCGCGGGACGTTCGCCAACGTCCGGCTCCGCAACCAGCTCGTCGACCGCGAGGGCGGCTGGACCAGGCTGATGCCGGAAGGGGAGGAGATGCCGATCTACGACGCGGCGATGAAGTACGCCGAAGCGGGCGTACCGCTGGTCGTCCTGGCCGGCAAGGAGTACGGCTCCGGCTCCTCGCGCGACTGGGCGGCGAAGGGAACTCTGCTGCTCGGGGTCCGCGCGGTGATCGCCGAGAGCTACGAGCGGATCCACCGCTCGAACCTGATCGGGATGGGCGTCCTGCCGCTGCAGTTCGCCGATGGCGAGAGCGCCGAGTCGCTCGGCCTCACCGGCGAAGAGCGGATCTCGGTCGGCGAGCTCGATCCCGGCAGCGCCACCGAGGCCGGGGTGACCGCCGAGCCTGAGTCCGGCGACCCGATCACGTTCACGGTCCGGGTCCGCCTCGACACCGCGAACGAGCGAAAGTACTTTCAGCACGGCGGCATCCTGCATCGGGTTCTCCGCGAACTCCGCTGACCCATGGTTAGCGGGATTGCAGACCCGGCTCCGATGTAGCAGAATGAAACTGCAGGCTTCATAAAGCTCGCTCCCGGTTAGTCCCGCCTCCGGGGGCGATCGCGTCGGCATCCCTCCCTGGCTACCGACGCGCGGGCTGGGGTGCGGGCCGCGCGGACCCCCTGCCTCCCGCGGCCCAACCCCCAGCCCATTTCTTTCGGCCTGCGCGGTCGCGACTCGGCGTCATCGGCCGGCTTGCGGCCCATACGGCCGCGTCGCCGGCCTCTTCCTTGATTCGCATCCGCGCAGCCTCGAAAGAAAATGCGGCTCGCGAAGCTCGCCGCGGCCATGATCCCGGTACCTCGGGGTGGTCGGGACCACACCCCCTGGTAACGCCGTTGCGCCCCGCGGCCCCTGGTTGGTGAGGCCGCTCGCGCCGAGACTCCTTGCATCGGGAAACCGACCGCAAGCGAGATCAAAAGGAGATCAAGATGAACACCAACTCGAACACCAAGTCCACGTCCGGGTTCCTGCGGATCGCGATGCTGCTCGGGGCGCTGGTCGCCCTGGCCGTCGCCGTCGCGCCGGCGAGCGGCAAGACCGGCTCCGCCTACTTCGGCTCGGACCTGAGCAAGAACGTGCAGCCCTCGAACGCGGGCCCCGCGCACAAGTGCGACTACAACCCCGGCAAGCAGTGCACCTGGGTCCTGAACGAGGCCTACGGCGCACCGGGCCGGGAGGGTGCTCCGGACACCGGCTACATCAAGAAGCTGCGCCTGATCGCGCAGGAGGCCGGTCACTTCAAGCTGCAGATCGTGAAGCTCAACAAGCTGGGCGACGTGATCCTGAAGCAGAAGGGCCCTCGGATCGACTACAAGGGCCAGCAGGGCTACGGCGGCCCCGCCGGCACCTACCGGGTCGAGAAGTTCAAGGTGCACGTCCCCGTCAAGAAGGGCGAGTACCTGGCGATCAAGGCCAAGGAGACCAGCACGCTCCGTTGCTCGAGCGGTGGAGACAACAACCTCCAGCTCAGTCCGCCGTTGAAGAAGGTCGGCGACAAGCGGACCTGGGACGCAGAGGACGGCTGCTGGATGCTGCTCGAGGCGAAGGTCAAGTAGGGCTCAGCCCGACTGGCGCCCCTCGCTCGGCGAGACGACGACGGACCCCGCCCCGGCGGGGTCCGTCGCGTTGGGCGGCGATCCACGCCGCCGGCGGCGCAGGAGCCGAGGTCTCAGCCGATCTTCGGGCCGAGTGAGGCGAGGCTCTTGCCGACGTTCCTCTTCAGACCCTGGGCGATGACGATGTCGAGGCCGGGCAGCTTCGAGGAGAAGGAGATCTCGTAGTGGAGGTGGGTGCCGGTTCCCTCGGCGGTGAACCTCATCTCACCGTGATGGCCCTTCAGCGGCGAGCCCTTGGTGATCTCGTAGGCGATCAACTCGCCCGGGACGAACTCCGTCACGGTCTCCTCGAAGGGAGGTAAGGGGCCGACCTTCAGCTCGCGAGCGGAGCCGACGCCGTTGCGATGGCCGTCGGTGCCGTTCTTGAGCCTTGTGATCTTGGCTCCGAAGACATCGGCGAGGTTCTCGTGCTCGGCGAGATGGGCGAAGACCTGCTCGGGCGGCTGGGCATAGTCGTGATCGAAGATGAGTCGCTGCATGTCGCGGATCCAATCAGGTTTGCGCCGGTTGCCCCGCCTCGGCGGCAGGCTCATTCCCGGTGCTGCCGCCGCGACGCTCGATCCACTCGATGCCGGCGACGCTGCCGACGGGGCCCACCGGCGTCAGCGTCGCTGCGAACAGCCAGAACGGCGCCTCGCGCCGGAGGATCGCGACCCAGAGCAGCAGGCAGAGGGCGATGTAGCCGATGCCGTGGGCCATCCCGAACGCGAACGTCGGCCCCTCCAGGCCCGGCGCGATCCAGACGATCAGCAGGCCGATGAAGATCGCGAGCTCGATGAACGAGGCGCGCTTGACCCAGATCCAGAGGGGCCCGGGGGCGCGGGGGCGGAACTCGCGCTCGCCTTCGGTGGCTGCATCGTTCACCGCCGGGAGGCTAGATCACGCAACCCTCCGGCCGGAGGACCCCTACCGGTTGCACAATCGCCGGCCGCTGATCTTGGACACGGGTACATGTGAGCGGGTCCGGCGACTGAGCAGACTCCAGTCCATGCAGAGTTCCTCCAATTCGAGGATCGGAGAACGGGTTGTCTCCCGGGCTCGCGAGGCGAGGCGCGGTTTCGTTGGACACGCGCCCCGCATCTCGTGTCCCGACTGTGGGACCGGGCGCGGTCAGAGCCGCGCCGAGGAGCCCTGCACGGTGTGTGGCGCCGTTCCCGCCGCGTTGATCGGCAGGGCACCGGTTCCCGGCTGACCCCACTCCTCTCTCCCGTGGGTGCCGCAAAGGGCGCCGGACCACCGTCCGGCGCCCTTTGCACGTCCGGTTTCGATTTCTTCGCAAACGAGAGTCCGCCGGCGTGGCCGTCGCCTCGGCGAACCCGCGAGGGCGGGAACGGCGGGTGCGGGCCCGACGGGACTCGAGCGCGAGCGAAGCGAGTCGCCCCGGCGGGGACGCAACCGCCGGTCCCGCCCGGCACCCTGGAATCGGACCTAGGCCGTCAGCGCTGTGAGGACGATCCGCTCCTGCTCGGTCCGGTGAGCAGCCGGGTAGCCCTCGGAGGGGCTCGCCCGCTCGGGCCGGCCGATGTAGCGGATCGGGATGTCGGCCTCGATCGCATCGGGCAGGCGCCAGCGCATCGAGGGCCAGCAGCCCATGTTCGCCGGCTCCTCCTGGACCCAGACGATCTCCTCGAGGTTCGGGTAGCCGGCCGCGAGCTCGGCGATGTAGCTCTTCGGGAAGGGGTAGATCAGCTCGGTGCGGGCGATCGCGACCGAGGTCGCGTCGGCCCGTCGATCGTGGCCCTGGAGGTCGTAGTAGACACGACCGGAGCAGAGCAGGAGGCGCTTGATCTCCTCCGGTCGCTGCGAGGCGTCGGGATCGTCGATGACGTACTTGAAGGTGCCCTCGGTGAGGTCACTGAGCTTCGAGGCGGCGTCGCCGAGCCGCAGCAGGCCCTTCGGGGTGAATACCACCATCGGGCGCGCCTTCCTGATCCGCGCCTGGCGGCGCAGCAGGTGGAAGTACTGGGCGGCGGTCGTCGGGTTTGCGAGCCGCATGTTGCCCTCGGCGCCGAGCTGGAGGAAGCGCTCGATCCGGGCGCTCGAATGCTCGGGCCCGGCTCCCTCGTAGCCGTGCGGGAGCAGCAGCGTCAGCCGCGTCGTCTGCCCCCACTTCGACTCGCCGGCGGCGATGAACTGGTCGATGATCACCTGCGCGGAGTTGTCGAAGTCGCCGAACTGCGCCTCCCAGAGGATCAGGCTCTCGGGCGAGGCGGCCGCGTAGCCGTACTCGAAACCGAGCGCCGCGTTCTCCGAGAGCGGGCTGTTGTGGATCTCGAACGGGGCGAGGGCGCCGGACAGGTTCTGGATCGGCGCGTAGGTGAGGCCGGTCTTCTCGTCGTGGAGGACGAGGTGGCGGTTCGAGAAGGTCCCACGGCTGGTGTCCTGCCCGGTCAGCCGGATGTGGGTGCCCTCGGTCAGCAGCGACGCGAAGGCGAGCGCCTCGGCGTGGGCGAACTCGATCGGCCCATCGTCGAGGATCTCGAGCCTGCGATCGAGCGGCTTGCGGAGCTTGCGGTGAACGGTGAAGCTGTCGGGGAAGCTGACCAGCTCCTCGTTGAGCGTGCGAATCCGCTTTTCGGAGACCTTCGTCTCGACCGCGGGGCTCTTGGAGCGGTCGAGCTCGCCGGTGCCGCCGGTGACCGTCGGATCCTCGAACTCGCCGGCCTCGATCTTCGAGCGCAGCGCCTTGAGGATTCCGCTCAGCCCCTCGCGCAGCTTGCCGCCGTCGCCCTCGACCTCCTCGGTCGTGACCGTGCCCTCGGCGATCAGCTTCTTCGCGTAGAGCTCGCTGATCGGCGGGTGCTTCTTGATCTTCGCCGCCTGCTCGGGCTGCGTGTAGGCGGGCTCGTCGGTCTCGTTGTGGCCGTAGCGGCGGTAGCCGATCAGGTCGATGACGACGTCCCGCCCGAACTTGGCGCGGTAGGCCATCGCGAGGCGGATCGCAGCGATGCAGCCCTCGACGTCGTCGGCGTTGACGTGGATGATCGGGACGTTGAAGCCCTTCGCCATATCGGCGGCGTAGGGGGTCGAGCGGCCGTCCTTGGGGTCGGTCGTGAAACCCACCTGGTTGTCCTGGATGATGTGGATCGTGCCGCCCGTGGCGTAGCCGTCGAGCGACTGCAGGTTCAGGGTCTCGGCGACGACGCCCTGACCGGGGAACGCCGCGTCGCCGTGCAGCAGGAGCGGCACGGCGACCTTGGTGTCGTGGTGGATCAGCGGACCCGCGTGCTCGGTCTGCGCGGCCCGGGCGCCGCCGGTGACGACCGGGTCGACGAACTCGAGGTGGGAGGGGTTGGGGTAGAGGCGCATCCGGACGTCGCCCTCCGGCGACTCGAAGAGGCCCTCGGCGCCGTGGTGGTACTTGACGTCGCCGGTCCCGCCGTGGCGAAGCGCGTCGGTGCGCTTGACGGCGTCGAGCGCCTTCGCGCCCTCGAACTCGGCCATGATCGACTCCAGCGAGCGCCCGAGGTTGTGCGCGAGGACCGAGAGCCGTCCGCGGTGGGCCATGCCGATGACGACCTGCTCGCCGCCGTCCTTGCGCGCGATCGTAGCGAGCTCGTCGATCATCGGAACCGTCGAGTCGAGGCCCTCGAGCGAGAACATCTTCTGGCCGAGGTAGGCCTTCTGGAGGAAGCGCTCGAACTCGAAGACCTCGATCAATCGCCGCAGGAGGTTGCGCTTCTCGGTCTTGTCGAGCGGCTTGCGATGGGCGCCGGTCTCGATCATCTCCCGCAGCCAGACGCGCTGCTGGTGCGAGGAGAGGTGCTCGATCTGGTAGGCGATCGTGCCGCAGTAGGCGTCGCGCATCCGCGGCAGCGCGTCGAGCAGCGTCTCGCCGGGAACGCCGATTCGGAGGATCGACGCCGGGATCTGGCCCATCAGCTCCGGGGTCAGGTTGAGGTTCTCGGGCTCGAGCGCGGGGTCGCCCTTGCCATCGCCGCCGAGCGGGTTCAGCGTCGCCGAGAGGTGGCCGTGGGTCCGGTAGGCCTTGAGCAGCGAGGTCGCCGCCTGGACGGCCTGCATCAGCTCTTCGCTGGGCGGCGCCTGGACTGCGCTGGGCGGCGAGGTCGTGGTCGTCCCGGCGACGAGCGGCGGCGCCGACGCCGACGCCGGGTGAGCCTTGGACACGGTCGAGGGATCGAGGTCCAGCGCCTCCGCGACGCCCTCGTAGAAGTTGTCGTCGCCGCTCAGCAGCTCGTCGATCCGGCGCAGGAAGGAGCCCGACTCGGCCCCCTGAATGATCCGGTGGTCGTAGGTCGAAGTCATCGTCATGACCTTCGAGACGCCGAGCGTCTTCAGCCGCTCGGCGGGTGAGTGGGACCACTCGGGCGGGTAGGCGATCGAGCCGGTGGCGACGATCGTCCCCTGCCCACTCATCAGCCGCGGCACCGAGGCGACGGTGCCGAGGCCGCCCGGGTTGGTGAGCGTGATGTTCGTGCCGATGAAATCGTCTGCGGTCAGCGAGTTCTCGCGCGTTTTGCGGATCAGCTCCTCGTACTTCGCGTGGAACGCCTTGAAGTCCGCCTGATCCGCCCCGCGGATACAGGGGACCATCAGGCTCCGTGAGCCGTCCTTCTTCTCGACGTCGACGGCGATGCCGAGGTTGATCACGCCGTGGTCGATGACGTTCGGCTTGTCGTCGCGGATCTCGTAGCTGCGCGACATCGCCCGCCAGTCCTTGCCCGCCTCGACGATCGCCCAGGCGATCAGGTGCGTGAACGAAACCTTCATCCCGCGCTCCGACAGGAGCGCGTTCAGGGCCTTGCGCTTGGCATCGAGCGTGTCGACCGCGAGCGTCCGGAACGAGGTGGCCGTCGGAATCGAGCGGCTCTCCTCCATCGCCTTCGCGAGCATCCCGGCCGGCCCGCGCAGGACCTTCGCCTCGCCGTCGCTCGCGGCGGCGGGAGCGGCCGCGCCGTTTCCGCCGTCCCTGGCGGCGAGCACGTCGGCCTTCATGATCCGCCCGCCCGCTCCGGTGCCGCTCACCGCCGCGAGGTCGACCCCCTCGGCGGCTGCGATCCGCTTGGCGACGGGAGAGGCCTTCGCGTCCGCGCCGGAATCGGCGCCGGCACCGTTGCCGGCCGCGGGAGCGGCCTCCGCGGGCGCCGCCGTCGCCTGCGGCGCGGCTCCGGCACCGGGCTGGAGCCGGGCGAGGACCTGCCCTACCTCGACGACCTCGTCGGGCTCGACGAGCGTCTCGAGGACGGTGCCGCTCACGGGCGAGGGGACCTCGGCGTCGACCTTGTCGGTCGAGACCTCGACGAGCGTCTCACCCTCCTCGACCGCATCGCCGGCCTGCTTCGCCCACTCGAGGACGGTGCCCTCGGTGACCGACTCGCCCATCTCGGGCATCGTCAGCTCGACCGGCTCGCCCTCGGCGGCGGCCGCATCCATGCTGGGCGACGCGCCGCCGCCGCCGGGCTCGAGCTCAGCCAGGGCCTCGCCGATCTTGACGACGTCGTCGGGGGCCTTGAGAATCTTCGTCAGCGTCCCAGTCGCCGGCGAGGGGACCTCGGCGTCGACCTTGTCGGTCGAGACCTCGACGAGCGTGTCACCCTCCTCGACGTGATCGCCCTCCTGCGCGTGCCATTCGAGGACCGTTCCCTCGGTCACCGACTCGCCCATCGCGGGCATCTCGATCTGCACGGTCTCGGTTGCAGCCACCGGGTCAGGACGATGTCGGAGCGTCATTCACAGCGCGATCACTGAGTGTATGCACCTGCGGACGTCGGCGGCACGGGGCTCAGCCGGCCTGGTCGCGGAAGCGCGAGATCGCTTCCTCGCGCGAGTCTCCGAGGTCGACGAGAGGCTCCGGGTAGTCCCTGCCGATCACGCATCCGGCCTCCCGCTGGACCTCCTCGGGCGCCTCCCACGGGGCGGCGAGATGCTCGCCGGGGAGATCGCGGATCTCCGGGACCCAGCGACGGACGTACTCGCCGCCGGGATCGAAGCGCTGCTGCTGGCGGACCGGGTTGAAGACCCGGAAGTAGGGCTGTGAATCGGCCCCGACCGAGGCGGCCCACTGCCAGTTGCCGTTGTTCTGGGACTCGTCGCCGTCGAGCAGGTGATGCATGAAGTGGGCTTCGCCCTCGCGCCAGTCGATCAGCAGGTTCTTCGTCAGGTAGGAGGCGACGGCCATCCGGACCCGGTTGTGCATCCACCCTTCGGCCAGGAGCTGTCGCATGCCGGCGTCGATCCAGGGGACGCCGGTGGCGCCGTGCTTCCAGGCGTCGAGCGAGTCGGGATCGTCGCGCCACCGCATCCCGCGGAACCGCTGGTCGAACTCCTCGGTCCGGTTGCTCGGGTTGTCGCGGATCACGCTGAGCCAGAAGTCCCGCCAGGCGAGCTGCCGCCGCAGTGCCTTGGCGCCGTCGCTGCGCTTGCGGGCCAGCTCGCGTTCGAGCTCCAGTGCCGAGATGGTCCCGAAGTGCAGGGCCGGTGAGAGCCGAGTCGTCTCGTCGAGGCCCGGGAGGTCGCGCACCTTCGCGTAGTCGCCGGCGCGCTCGACCGCGCGCCGCATCAGCAGCCGGCCGGCATCCTCGCCCGGGCCGGCGGCCGCCGCGATCCGTTTCGCCGTGGCGTCGACGCCGAGATCGCCCTCGCTCGGCGCCCGCCCGACCGCGACTCCCGGCGGCGCGTCGAGCTTGCGCGGGGGCGGGGTCGGCTCGCGGCGCGGGGCGCTCTCCCAGGCCCGGAAGAACGGGGTGAAGACCCGGAACGGCCGGCCCTCGCCGGTCAGGATCCGCGCCGGCTCGGCGCAGGTGAGGCCGTCGTGGCCGACCAGCGCCACCCCGGAATCCTCCAGCGCGGCGGCGACGGCCCGGTCCCGGCTGCGGGCATGGGCCGTGTGATCGCGGTTGACGTGGACCTCGGAGGCGCCGCACTCGGCTGCGAGGCGGGGGATCTCCTTCGCCGGGTCGCCGCGGCGCAGGTGCAGGGGGGCACCGGTAGCGCGGAGGCCGTCGCCGAGTTCGCGGAGCGACGCGAGCAGGTAGGCGTTGCGGTTGGCCGAGTGGTGACGCCCTCCGGTCAGCCCGTCCTCGAAGCAGAAGACCGCCAGGACCCTGTCGGCGCGGGCAGCGGCCGCGAGCGCCGGGTTGTCGGCGAGGCGGAGGTCGCGGCGGAACCAGACCACTGCGGTGCCGGTTGAGGCGGTGCTGGCGACTGCGGCGCTCACAAGGACCGGTATTCCCGCATGAAAGGCCGCTCAAGCATCGTTGCGCGTGATCGCCGGCCTGCGCCCAGCGTGTAGGGTCCGGTCGGGTTTTCGCGACTTCGGAGGGAACTGAGAATGGCGTACTTCGTCACCGGCGCAACCGGCTTCATCGGCCGCAACCTGGTCGAGCTCCTGCTCGAGCGGGAGGGCACGATCTACGTGCTGGTTCGAGAGGGCTCCCAGGGCCGCCTCGCCGAGCTGCGAAACCGCTGGGGAGTCGACGAAGAACGCGTCGTCGGCATCGTCGGCGACCTCTCGCAGCGCCGCCTCGGCGTCTCCGATGCGGACGCCGAGCGACTGAAGGGAAACGTCGACCATCTCTTTCACCTCGCCGCCATCTATGACATGAAGGCCGACGCGGAGTCGCAGCGGATCGCCAACGTCGAGGGCACCCGGCACATGGTCGAGCTCGCCGAGGCGGTCGAAGCGGGCCGGGTCCACATGGTCAGCTCGATCGCCGCCGCCGGCCTCTACAAGGGCACCTGGCGCGAGGACATGTTCGACGAGGCCCAGAACCTCGACACCAATCCGTACTTCCGGACCAAGCACGAGTCCGAGAAGGTCGTTCGCGAGGAGTGCACGCGTCCGTGGCGCGTCTACCGGCCCGGCATCGTCGTCGGCAACTCCGAGACCGGCGAGATGGACAAGATCGACGGTCCCTACTACTTCTTCAAGCTGATCCGCCGGATCCGCCAGGTCGTTCCGGCCTGGATGCCGATGCCCGGGGTGGAGGGGCGCGAGATCAACATCGTCCCGGTCGATTTCGTCGTCAAGGCGATGGACCACATCGCCCACCTCGACGGGCTCGACGGGCGCGCGTTCAGCCTCACCGACCCCGACCCGCTCTCGGCCGGCGAGGTAATCGACGTCTTCGCCCGCGCCGCTCACGCGCCGCAGTCGACGGTCCGCGCCCCGGCCTCGACGACCGAGGCGCTCGGGCCGCTGCTCGGCGTAGCGCTCGGCAACATCCCGTTCGCGAACGCCCTCACCGATCGCGTCCTCGAGGACTTCGGGGTCCCGCGGTCCGTGCTGATGTACCTCAACTACCCGACCCATTTCGACTCGCGGCGCACCCAGGCGGCCCTGGCCGGGACCGGGATCAAGGTCCCGCCGTTGGAGGCCTACGCCGGCAAGCTCTGGGACTACTGGGCCCGCCACCTCGACCCCGACCTCTACCGTGACAACACGCTCGTCGGCGCCGCGCGCGGGCAGGCCGGGATCTTCGGCGGGATCGCCCAGATCCTCGAGCACCAGATCCCCGACGAGGTGGTTCGCTTCGGCCGCCGCCTGCAGGGAAACGCGTCGCTCGAGAAGGAGGTCAGCGGCAAGGTCGTGCTGGTCACCGGCGCGTCCTCGGGGATCGGCAAGTCGGCGGCGATGAAGATCGCCGATGCCGGCGGCATCGTTCTGCTCGTCGCCCGGACCCCGGAGAAGCTCGAGGAGACACGCGACCAGATCACCGACGGCGGCGGCATCGCCCACATCCATCAGTGCGATCTCTCCGACGTCGACGACATCGACCGGATGGCGGCCGAGGTGCTCGAGCAGCACGGCAACGTCGACGTCCTCATCAACAACGCCGGTCGCTCCATCCGGCGCTCGATCGCGCTCTCCTACGACCGCTTTCACGATTTCGAGCGGACCATGCAGCTCAACTACTTCGGACCGGTCCGGCTGATCCTCCGGCTGCTGCCGACGATGCGCCAGCGGCGCTCGGGCCAGATCATCAACGTCAGCTCGATCGGCGTGCAGACGAACATGCCGAGGTTCTCCGCCTACGTCGCCTCGAAGTCGGCGCTCGACGCCTTCTCCCGGTGCATCGCCTCCGAGATCATCGACGACAAGGTCGACATCACGACCATCCACATGCCGCTCGTGCGGACGCCGATGATCGCGCCGACGAAGATGTACGACCGGTTCCCGACGATCACGCCGGACGAGGCCGGGGACATGCTCTGCGACGCGATCATCTACAAGCCGAAGCGGATCGCGACGCCGGTCGGGACGCTCGGGCAGATTCTCTACGCGATCAACCCGAAGTCGATCGACTACATCCTCAACAGCGCCTACCACATGTTCCCGGACTCGGCCGCTGCCAAGGGCGGCAAGCCGAAGGACTCCGCTCCTCGCGAGAAGCGCGGCACCTCCACCGACGAGCAGGCGAACAGCCAGCAGCTCGCCTTCGCGTACCTGATGCGCGGCATGCACTGGTAGGCCCGGCTCTCGACGGAGCCTCCGTGCGCGCCGACCCCCGCTTCGACTGCGACGTGGCGATCGTCGGCAGCGGCTTCGGCGGCGCCGCTTCCGCGTTGCGCCTCGCCGAGCGGGGCATGGACGTCGTCGTCCTCGAGCGCGGCCGCCGACTGGCTCCGGCCGACATCGAGGCAGGGCGGCGGAATCCTCGGGAGCTGCTCTGGGACCCGGGGCTGGGTCTCCGCCGGGGGTACTTCTGGCAGCGGTTCTTCCGCGACGTCGGGATCATCGGGGCGACCGGAGTCGGCGGCGGCAGCATCGTCTGGGGGGCGGTGTTGCTCGAGCCGCCGGACCGCTTCTACGCCGACCCCTCCTGGGCCGGGCTGGCCGACTGGCGCGGCGAACTGGCCCCTCATCTCGCGACCGCGGCACGGATGCTCGGCCGGACGACGAACCCGCACCTCGGCGCGATGGACGAGCACCTCCGTTCCGCAGCGAAGGCGATGGGCGCCGCCGACACGTTCGGGCCGGTCCCGCTCGGGATCCACTTCGGCGACGGACCGGGACGTCGCTCCTCCGACCCGTTCTTCGCGGGCGAGGGACCGGAGCGGAGCGGCTGCACGCTCTGCGGCGGCTGTCTCGCGGGCTGTCCGTACGGCGCGAAGAACACCCTCGACCTCAACTATCTGCACTTGGCCGAGCGACGGGGAGCGCGGATCCTCCCGGAGCGCGAGGTGACCGCCCTCGCGCCGTCCGCCGGAGGCGGCTACGAGGTCAGCGTCACGGGCCCCGGCGGTCGCCCGGCGTCGCTGCGCGCCCGGCGTGTCGTTCTCGCCGCGGGCGTCCTCGGGACGCTCGAGCTGCTGCTGCGCTGCCGCGACGAGCTCGGCACGCTGCCTCGCCTCTCGTCGCGGCTCGGCATGGCGGTCCGGACGAACAGCGAGGCCGTTACGGCGGTGATGCAACCTCCCGGCGACGACCTCAGCCGGGGACCGTCGATCTCGAGTGACTTCCATCCCGACGATCGCACCCACGTGACCCAGAACCGCTACGTAGGTGGCTCGCACATGCGCTGGATGCTCGGGCCGCTCGTCGACGGCGAGGACCCACGCCGGCGCCGGCGCGCCGCGATCGCCGCGATCGCCCGCTCGCCGCTGCGGCAGGCCCGCATCGTCGGCTCGCGTGGCCTCGAGCAGCGCCTGACCGCGCTGACCGTGATGCAGGACGTCGAGAGCGAGATCGAGTTCCGGCTCGCCCGCTCGCCGCTGCGCCCGTGGCGGCGGGTACTGCGCAGCCGCACGGTGCCCGGACGGCGGCCGCCGAGCTACCTCGCGATCGCCAACCGGGTCACCCGCGAGTTCGCGGCTGCGTCCGGCGGCCGCCCGCTGAACCTGCTTCCGGAGAGCGTCGGGGGCCTCTCGATCACCGCCCACGTGCTCGGCGGCGCCGCGATCGGCTCCGGCGCCGGGTCGGGCGTCGTCGATGCCCGCCACGAGGTCTACGGCCACCCGGGCCTATACGTGACCGATGCCAGCGCGATCCCGGCGAACCTCGGCGTCAACCCCAGTCTCACGATCACCGCGCTCGCCGAGCGTTTCGCCGCGCTGATGCCCGATCCGCGCGACCCCTAAGCGGCCGGCACCAGGCCGGCTTCGCGCAGCCAGGCCTCGGTGCGCCGCATTCCCTCGGCGACGTCCACCTCCGGCTCCCAGCCGAGCAGTCCCCGGGCCTTCTCGATCGAGTAGGTACCGGTCCGGGTCATGTAGATCACCGACGAGCGGCGCAGCTCGGTCGTGCTTCCGGTCAGC
This sequence comes from uncultured Conexibacteraceae bacterium, assembly GCA_963784885.1. Taxonomy (GTDB): domain Bacteria; phylum Actinomycetota; class Thermoleophilia; order Solirubrobacterales; family 70-9; genus RHKX01. Next base: position 317,111 of record CAWATA010000005.1, on the reverse strand, counting down.
CAGGCGGCGGTCTCGGGGATCGCCGCGAGGGCCATTGCGACGGCCGTCGGCACCCGGCGGGCGGGTGGCTTGCCGAGCATCCGCGAGTAGTGGCCGAAGAACTCGTTGCAGCTGATGCCGACGCCACCGGAGATCGTCAGGACCTGTCCCGCGGCCTCGCCGGCACGAGCCGCGGCCAGCACTCCGGCGGCGAGGTCGTCGACGTAGATCGGGCTGTGCACACCGCGGCCCATCGCGGGCAGAAAGAACCGGCCGGCGGCGATCGCTTCGACCGGGAGGATCGTCCACGGCCGCGATCCCGGTCCGTAGACGTCGCCGGGCCGGATGACGGTGCAATCGATCTCGCCGGCGGCGTGTGCCTGGAGCACGACCTGCTCGGAGGCGATCTTCGTGTCGACGTAGGTGTGGCCGTCGGGGCGGACCGGCCAGCTCTCGTCGACGCCGCCGGGAAAGCCGACGTCGCCGAACGCCCGGACCGACGAGAAGTGCACGAATCGCCGGGCTCCAGCGGCGACCGCAGCGTCGAGCGCGTTGCGGGTGCCGAGCACGTTGATCCGCCAGGCATCGGCGATCGAGGCGGCGTTCGAGACGATCGCGGCGGTGTGGATGACGGTGTCGCAGCCGACCGCCCCGTCCTGCCAGGGCCCGGCCGAGCCGACGTCGCCCGCGAGGACCTCGTTCCCGGGGTCGGGCATGAGATCGACGCCGCGGACCGTGGCGCCCTCCGCGCGCAGCCGCTCGGCGAGCGTCCTGCCGATGAACCCACCCGCGCCGGTGATCAGGACCGTCTCCAAGGGGGCTAGCCTACCTGCACAGATGAGCACCTCTTCGGAACAGGGATTCACGGATCCGCACGGTCAGGTGGAAGCCGAGCAGGTCGTCCTGCACGGGAACCGCGTCAGCTTCCTCAGGGCCGGGGAGGGCCCGCCGCTCCTCCTGCTGCACGGCATCGCCGGCAGTTACGAGACCTGGGCGCCGCTGATCCCGGCGCTGGCCGACGACTTCACCGTCATCGCGCCCGACATGCTCGGTCACGGCAGCTCAGCGAAGCCGCGCGGCGATTACTCGCTCGGCGCCTATGCCGCCGGGGCCCGTGACCTGCTGCTGGCGCTCGGCTACGAGTCGGCGACCGTCGTCGGCCACTCGCTCGGTGGCGGGGTGGCGATGCAGTACGCCTACCAGTTCCCGACCCATACCGACCGGCTCGGGCTCGTCTCCAGCGGCGGCCTCGGGGATGACGTGAGCATCTTCCTCCGCGCCGCCACGCTCCCCGGCGCCGAGCTCGTCCTGCCGCTGATCACCAAGGCCTGGGTCACCGACACCGGCCGCCGCCTCGCCGGCTGGCTCGGCGCCATCGGTCTTACCCCGGGCGCCGACGTCACCGAGATTGCGCGCGGCTACGCCTCGCTCGCCGATCCCGAGGCGCGGGCCGCGTTCCTCTGCACGGCCCGATCGGTAATCGACCATCGCGGCCAGCGGGTCAGCGCTCGCGACCGTCTCTATCTCGCCCACGCGGTGCCGACCATGATCGTCTGGGGCGAGCGCGACCGGATCATTCCCGTCTCCCACGGCCACTGGGCCGCCGAGGCGATGCCGGGCAGCCGCTTCACGGTCTTCGAGGACGCCGGCCACTTCCCTCACCTCGACCGGCCGCTCCCGTTCGCGAGGGCGCTGACAAGGTTCGTCAAGGAGACGAAGCCGGCGCGGCTGGGAAACAAGGAGATCCAGCGGCTGCTGGACGAACGGGCCGCCTAGGTAGGTGACTCCGGCGGAATGCTCCGCTTCGCGTCCGCTTCCGCCGGGCGGCGCGGTGAACGTGACGGGATGACATGTGTGTCGCCCAGTCACTCGGCGATTGGCGGGAAACGGCGCTGTCGCAGCCGCTTGCTGCCAATCGGTCGCGATCGGGCTTCGTCGTCGCGCCTCAGCGAAGCCGCCCGCTCCGGCTGCCCTCATCGCTAGCGCAGGACGGTTCGCCCTCGGCCGGGTCGGCCTCGGCTTCTCGTCTAGGCGGCCAGGTCGTCCGGCCGCCTGCGGCGTCGCGCCTCCGAGATCCCGGACCAGCCGGCGTTGAATGCGAGCGCCTCGGCGAAACGGACGGCCTCCGGTGAGGCCTCCAGCCGTCTGCCGTCGACGGCGCTGATCCGCGTCGGCAGGACGGCGTCACCGTGCTCGAACTCCTCGCGCAGGTCCACCAACTCCTGCCAGCGCTCGTTGCTGCTCTCTCCTTGCATGCCCTCTTCTCCCGTCGACGGAGGCCTGGTGCGGAAAAGTTACGCCTAGTGTCAGACGTAACTACTGACCGGCCGATCGGGGGCCGGTGACGACCCCGCAAACTGCGGTGTCTTAGCGTTTCGGGCTAGGGTCGCCCCGATGGGAGCCGCCGGCGATCGCGAGGAGGGTGAGCGAGGCGCCCGGGCGCGCAGCCACTGGGGTTGGGGGTACGCGGATCGCTCACCCGATCGGGCGGCGCTCGAGGCGGCGGCGCCGGAGCTCCGTCGCCGGCTCGGTTTCGGCGGCGAACGGATCGAGGAGCCGGTGCCGCTCGACTCGATCGAGCTCGCCCCATCCCGCCTCCGGCCCCCCGAGAGCCTCGCCGCGATCGTCAGCGACGCGCCCACCGATCGGATCCGCCACTCGATGGGCCGCGCCTACCGGGACGTCGTCCGCGGATTCCGCGGGCGCTTCGAGCGGACGCCGGACCTGGTCGCCTTCCCGAGCGACGAGGAGGATGTCCGCAGGGTCCTCGAGCTCTGCGCCGAGCGCCGTCTCGCAGCGATTCCATTCGGTGGCGGGACCAGCGTCGTCGGCGGGGTCGAGCCTCGGGTCGGGCACGGCTACCGCGGCACGGTCTCGATCGACCTCGGTGGCCTCAGCGGCATCGCCGCCCTCGACGAGGTGTCCGGCTCGGCTCTGATCCGGGCCGGCACGCTCGGCCCCGACCTCGAGGACGGCCTTCGCCCGCACGGCCTCACCCTCCGTCACTTCCCGCAGTCCTTCGAGTTCTCGACGCTCGGCGGCTGGATCGCGACCCGGGCCGGCGGCCACTTCGCGACCGCGCAGACCCACATCGACGACCTCGTCGACTCGATCCGGGCGCTGACACCGGCGGGGCCCTGGGAGAGCCGCCGGCTGCCCGGATCCGGCGCCGGCCCGAGCCCCGACCGCATGCTGCTCGGCTCCGAGGGCGTCCTCGGGATCATCACCGAGGCCTGGGTCCAGGTTCGGCCGCGGCCGCGGTTCAAGGCGTCGCGGCCGGTCCTGTTCCCGACGTTCACCGCCGGAGCGGAGGCGGTCCGGGCGCTGTCGCAGTCGGGCCTCAACCCGTCGAACTGCCGCCTGCTCGACCCGCTCGAGGCCGAGACGACGGGCGCCGGCGACGGCTCCACCGCCGTCTTGATCCTCGGCTTCGAATCCGCCTTCGCGCCGGTCGACGACCAGCTCCGGCTGGCGGTCGGCTGTGCGACCGAGCTCGGCGGTACTCCTGAGCCGGAGCGGGATGGCGAAGCCGGCGGCCGGGAGGGCTCAGCCGCCGAGACTTGGCGCTCGGCGTTCCTCGACGCCCCCTACCTGCGCGACACCCTGGTCGCGCTCGGCGTGCTCAGCGAGACCTTCGAGACCGCGATCACCTGGGACCGCTTCGGCGAGTTCCACTCTCGTGTCAGCGAGGCCGCGCGCCGCGCCGTCGCCGAGGTCACCGACGCCCCGGCCGACGGCGAGGGCTCGCCGCGGGTGATGTGCCGGTTCACCCACGTCTATCCGACCGGCCCCGCGCCCTACTACACGATTCTCGCGAAGGCGCGGCGCGGCGCGGAGGTCGAGCAGTGGGACGAGATCAAGGCGGCCGTCTCGGAGGCGATCATCTCCGCGGGCGGGACGATCACCCATCACCATGCGGTCGGTCGCGACCACCGGCCCTGGTACGACCTGCAGCGCCCCGACCGCTTCGCCGACGCGCTCGCCGGCGCGAAGCGGGCGGTCGATCCGGAGGGCATCCTCAATCCCGGGGTGCTGATCGACCCGGAGCGGGGACCGGCGGCCGCCGGCATGTAGGTTTTCCGGACCCCGGGACGGGTTTCCCGGCAATTCGGCGAGGAGGAGAGACAGAAGGTGGATCTGACCCTGAACGACTCCGAGGCGGCCTTCCGTGACGAGGTGCGCTCATGGCTCGAGGCGAATCATCCCGGCCCGGAGCCGCACGGCGATGAGGCCGCGTTCGTGTTCCGGCGCGAGTGGCAGCGCCGGATGCACGAAGCCGGCTGGGCCGGCATCTCCTGGCCGAAGGAGTACGGCGGGCGCGGGGCGACCCTGATCGAGCAGGCGATCTTCTCGAGCGAGATGGCTCGCGCCGACGCGCCGTCGCCGGCCAACGTGCTCGGCCTCGTCATGGGCGGGCCGGTGATCATGGCCCACGGCACCGAGGATCAGAAGGAGCGCTGGCTCGAGCCGATCCTCAGCGCCGAGGAGATCTGGTGCCAGGGCTTCTCCGAGCCGGAGTCGGGTTCCGACCTCGCCTCGCTGAAGACGAAGGCGGTCAAGGTCGACGGCGGCTGGAGGGTGACCGGCCAGAAGGTCTGGACGACGTTCGCGCACGAGTCGAAGTGGTGCATGCTCGTCGCCCGCACGAACACCGAGGTCGCCAAGCACAAGGGACTCACCTACTTCATCTGCGACATGGAGCAGGACGGCGTCGAGATCCGCCCGCTCGTGCAGATAACCGGCGAGTCCGAGTTCAACGAGGTCTTCTTCCAGGAGGCGTTCGTGCCCGACGAGAACCTCGTCGGCGGCGAGGGCAACGGCTGGATGGTTGCGATCACGACGCTGATGAACGAGCGGGCCGGGCTCGGCGGCGGCGCCGCGGTTGCCGTCTCGCGCGATCTCGGCCGGCTGATCGAGGTCGTCAAGGAGCGCGGTCTCGAGGACGATCCGCAGATCCGGGCGAAGATCGCCGACCTGCTGATCGGCTGCGAGGCGTTGCGGCTCGGCGGGATGCGGGCGATGACCGCGCAGATGAAGACCGGGATCCCCGGCCCCGAGGGCTCGATCGGCAAGTGGGAGTGGGCGACGCTCAACCAGTCGCTGTCGGAGCTCGCCTGCGACATCCTCGGGCCCGAGGGGCTCGAGCGCGGCGCGCCGTGGACCTACCGGATGCTTCGCAGCCGCGCCAACTCGATCGAGGGCGGCACCACCGAGGTGATGAAGAACATCATCGCCGAGCGGGTGCTCCAGCTACCCCGCCTCAGGTAAGGGAGAGAAGAATGCGTTTCGACTTCAACGACGAGCAGGCCGAGATCAAGGACACGGCGAAGCAGTTCCTCGCGTCCCGGTTCAAGCCCGACGTGGTCCGCGAGTTGGCCGAGGGCGACCGCTACGACGACGCCCTCTGGGCCGAGGTCTCCGAGCTCGGCTGGTCCGGCATCGCGATCGACGAGCAGTACGGCGGACAGGGCCTGGGAATGGTCGAGCTGATCGTCCTCTGTGAGGAGCTCGGCTTCGCCTGCGCGCCGCTGCCGTTCCTCGCCAACGCAGCCGCGGGAATCGTCATCGAGGGCGCCGGCTCCGACGAGCAGAAGCAGCGCTACCTGCCCGGAATCGCCTCCGGCGAGAGCCGTGGGGCGATCGGCGACGAGGAGGTCGTCATCGATGCCGAGGCAGCCGACGTGATCGTGATCTTCGGCGCCGACGGTCCCCGGCTGATCCCGGCCGCCGAGGCTACGCTCGAGCCGCTCGACCTGATCGACCAGACCCGCCGCTACTCGAGGCTGACCGCCGGCGACGGCGAGCCGCTCGAGGGCGACGCCGGCACAGCCTCGGACCGGATGGTGGTGGCCGTGGCCGCCGAGCTCGTCGGGATCGGCCAGCGGGCGATGGACATGGCGGTGGAGTACGCGAAGGAACGCGAGCAGTTCGGCCGCCCGATCGGTGCCTATCAGGGCGTTTCCCACGCCTGCGCGAAGATGCTCTACGACGTCGAGGAGGCGCGGTCGCTGACCTACGCGGCGGCATGGGCCGCCGACGCCGAGCCGGAGTCGCTGCCGCTGGCGGCTGCGATGGCGAAGGCGCGTGCATCGGAGGCGGCCTGGGACGTCTGCAAGGCCTCGATCCAGGTTCACGGCGGAATCGGCTTCACCTGGGAGCACGATCTGCACTTCCTGCTCAAGCGGGCCCGCGCCGACGCCCAGCTCTTCGGCACCGCCGGACAGCACAAGGAGCGGGTGGCGGCCCTCTCCGGCCTCGGATAAGGCAGCGACCCGGTGCGGTACTGGGTCTGCTTCATCGCGGGGCTCGTGATCTTCGCCGGCTCGGTGTACGCGTTCTCCGGCGCGCTGTCGGACCTGCTCGAAACCGGCACCTGCGGGTCGGGCAACACGCCGTACGTGATCGCCAAGCAGTGTCCCGAAGGCACCGGCGCGGACATCCTGACGCTGATCGGCTCCATCCTCGGGCTGTTCGCCGCGATGGCGGTCCTCGCCTTCCGCGGCGACCGGCCGGGTGGCGGTGGGGGCCGCGGAGTGAGCCCGTTCCTCGCCGGTTGGGCGATCTTCTTCTCGGTCACCGGTGCGGCCAGCCTGTTCCACTCGCTCACCTCGGAATCGATCCCCGCCGACGGCAAGGCCGGCGGGATCATCGTCGGGGCGACCTTCCTGCTGATGGGTCTGCCGGTCCTCGTCTTCTGGGCCTGGACCGTCTTCAGCGATCTCGCGGGGCGCGACGAGCGGCCGGCCGGCTTCGCCGGCGCGATTGGCCTCGGCGCGCCGGCATCGGCGCGCGTCAGCACCGCGGCTCCCGACATCGCGGCGCCGCCGGCTTCGGGAGTCGGGGGCGATCGGATCGGCGAGCTCGAACGGCTCGACCGGCTTCGCCGGTCGGGCGCTCTGACCGACGCCGAGTTCGAGCGCGAGAAGGCCAGGCTTCTCGGCCGCCGGCCCTAGTCGGCCAGCACCTCGAGATCGGAGGCCAGATGGGTCGCCGACCCGATCCGGTACTGGACGTCGACGACCTCGTTCTTCTGGTAGCTGCCGACGAGCCCGAGCCCGAGCACGACCTTGCGGAACGCCCCGAGCTGACTCAGATCCTCCTTGAGGATCGGCTCGCGGAAGACGATCGCCCCGTCGGCGACGTCGTAGTCGGTGCCTTCCACCTGCTCGGAGCCGTTGATGAAGACGGTGTAGGGGCGCTCGGCTCCGCGGGGGAGCGGCACGCGCCGGCCGACCGGCTTGCCGCCCTCCTCCGAGCTGCCGTGGCCCCGGTGACTGCCGGAGCTCATCTGGCCGATTCCCCCAGCATCGCCCGCTCGACCGCCTCGTAGGCGCCGTCGACGCCGACCGGCGCAAGCTCCTTGCGGAACACCCCCCCGCGGAAGGGGACGAGCGCGCCGTCGCCCATCACATCGATGCCCGCATCGCGGCTGCGGAGGACGCCCCCGGCCGAGATCTCGAGCCGCGCCCGGACCTGATCCCCGGGCTCGTAGGTGCGGATCACGGAGACCTCCGGGAGGTCTCCCTCCGCCCGGATCCGCTCGGTGTGGGCTCGCAGCGCGGCGAGCGCTTCGTCGAGGCTCCGGTGCTTCTCGCGGGTCACCTTCGGCCCGTCCCTGATTGTCAGCTTGAACGATCCCACCCGACCCGAGGGTATCGGCAGCGACGCGACTCCTCCGGGCGGAGGGCTATGCGCCGCGCCGCGCCTTGACCGGCCGGCGGGCCGGTGGTCCGGTGATCTTCTCGGGGCCGACGCGGTCGGACATCTCGACGTAGCTGCGGTCGCGCTCGCCGGTGTAGATCTGGCGCGGCCGGGCGATCCGCTGCTCGGAGTCGCCGTTCATCTCCATCCACTGCGCCATCCATCCCGAGGTCCTCGGGATCGCGAAGATCACCGTGAACATCTCGCTCGGGATCCCGAGCGCCTCGTAGATCAGGCCCGAGTAGAAATCGACGTTCGGATAGAGCTTGCGGGAGGTGAAGAAATCGTCGTCGAGCGCCTGCTTCTCGAGCTCGGTCGCGATCTCGAGCAGCGGGTTGGCGCCGGTCACCTCGAGCACCTCGTCGACGTGCTTCTTGATGATCCGTGCCCTCGGGTCGTAGTTCTTGTAGACCCGGTGGCCGAAGCCCATCAGCTTCTCGTCCCGGTTCTTGACCCCCTCGAGGAAGCCGGGGATGTTCTCGACCTTCTCGATCCGCCGGAGCATCCGCAGCACCGCCTCGTTGGCGCCACCGTGCAGGGGGCCGTAGAGGGCCGCGACCCCGGCGGCGATCGCCGAGTACGGGTCGACCTGCGAGGAGCCGACCGCGCGGACCGCGGCCGTCGAGCAGTTCTGCTCGTGGTCGGCGTGGAGGATGAAGAGGACGTCGAGGGCCTTGGCGAGGCGCGGGTCGGCCTCGTACTTGACCTCGGTCATCTTCCGCATCATCCCGAGGAAGTTCGACGCGTAGTCGAGATCGTTGTCGGGGTAGACGTAGGGCAGGCCGAGGCTGTGGCGGTAGGAGAACGCGGCCAGCGTCGGCATCTTGGCGATCAGGCGGATCGCCGCCATGTAGCGCTCCTCCGCGTCGTCGATCTCCTTGGCGTGCGGGTAGAAGGTCGACATGGCTCCGACGCCCGCCAGCAGGATCCCCATCGGGTGCGCGTCGTGGCGGAAGCCGCCGTAGAAGGCCTTCATGTCCTCGTGAACGAAGGTGTGGTGGGTGACGTCGTGCACCCAGCGCTCGAGCTGCGGCTCGGTCGGCAGCTCGCCGAAGATCAGCAGGTAGGCGACCTCGAGGTAGGAGGACTTCTCGCAGAGCTCCTCGATCGGGTAGCCGCGGTGCTGGAGGATGCCCGCTTCGCCGTCGATGTAGGTGATCGCCGACCGGCACGAAGCGGTGTTGGTGTAGCCCGGGTCGTAGGACATCATCCCGAAGTCGTCCTCGTTGACCTTGATCTGGCGGAGGTCGATCCCCTTGATCGTCTCGTCGGTGATGTCGACCTCGTAGGTCTGGCCCGTGCGGTTGTCGGTGATGGTGAGAGTGTCTGCCACTTGTCTCTCCTCGATCGGTGTCTGAAAGCTCGGAACTAGTATCCCAGCAACCGCCCACTACCCCGTTCGCGGAGAATCGACGCGATCTCGGCGGCGACGCCGCCTCTGTCCCCCGCCGCGTCGTGACCCCCGGCTCGTCGCTAGAAGTGCGTCAGGTCCTTGAAGGCGGCGACCCGGGCATCGATCTCGTCGCGGTCGAGGCGGCGGACGCGCTCGGTGCCGAAGTCCTCGACGTTGAACGAGGCCATGGCGGAGCCGCGGACCATCGCCTGGCGGAGCTCGCCGTTGCTCGGGCTGTGCGCGCCGAGACCGTCGAGGAAGCCGAGGAATCCGCCGGCGAATGAGTCGCCGGCGCCGGTCGGGTCGCGGACCTCGGCGATCGGCAGCGCCGGCATTGCGAACGTGTCGTCGCCGGTGAAGAGGGCGGCGCCGTACTCGCCGCGCTTGACGACGACGATCGACGGTCCGTGCTCCATGATCTCGTGGGCGGCGACGACGAGGTTCGGCTGGTCGGTGAGCATCCGAAGCTCGGCGTCGTTGAGGAGGACGCAGTCGATCATCCCGATGACGTCGAGCAGCGGCTGCCGCGCGGTCTCGATCCAGAGGTTCATCGAGTCGAGGGCGACGAAGCGGGCGCCGTCGGCCTCCTCGCGGACCTGGCGCTGGAGGTCGGGCTGGATGTTGCCGAGGAACAGCATCTCCGCGTCCCGGTTCTCCTCGCAGAGCTTCGGGATGAACTCGGCGAAGACGTTGAGCTGGGTGTCGTCGGTGTGGGCGATGTTCATGTCGTGGTCGTAGTGGCCGCGCCAGAAGAAGGTGCGGCCCCCCTTGACGTGCTCGACGTCGACGGTGGATACGCCGTGGGACTCCAGCACGCCGATCTCCTCCGGGCCGAAGTCGTCGCCGACGGGGCCGACCACCCGGACATCGGTGAAGAAGCTCGCTGCGAGGGCGAAGTGGCTCGCCGATCCGCCGAGCATTCGCTCGCGCTCGCCGAACGGGGTCCGCACGGCGTCGAAGGCGATTGATCCGACGACGGTCAGGGCCACGGCCGCGGCACTCTAGCGGCACGGGCGGGATGAGGCGCGATTACGCTTCCGGGGGTGGGGCGGAGGTTCATCGCACTCGGTGCGCTCGCGGCGCTCGCCGCGACGACGGCGGCTGCGCCCGCGACCGCGACGAAGCCGCGCTTCGACTCCGCCCCGGACGCCCGGATCGTCACCAAGCGCCTGTTCGACATCGGCGTGGCCGACCCCGACCGTGACGGCCACCAGGACATCTTCACGACCAACCACAAGTTCAGGTCGGTGTTCCTCCGCAACGTCCGGGGCCGCTCGTTCCGGGATGAGATCAACCGCATGGGCCTCGGGCCGGACCCGCGATTCCCGGGCCTCGACCTGTTGCGCAGGCCCGCCGACGACGGTCCCGGCATCTACATCTGGCCGACCGACGAGCCCGGCGACGCCGGACAGCTCCACATCTCCTCGACCGGCCTCGCGACGTCTGGCCGGATCAGCCTTTACACCCGCGGGGTCAAAGTCCGCCGCGCCGAGGATGCTGACGTCAGCGTCACCTTCGACGCGGACGAGCGCCCGCTCGTCGACTTCGACGTCCGTCCCGGCGGCGAGCTCGTGCTCGCCTCCAACGGCCTCGCTGACCTGCCGATCCAGTTCTCGTTCCCGGGGACGGGGCCGGACGCGTTGACGCCGGCGCAGATCAAGGTCGGTACCGAGGCCGTCGCGCCCTCCGGGCTGCAGTTCCAGTTCAAGCTTCGCGACCGTCACGGCTTCGCGTTCGCCGACGTCGCCGGCGACCGCGACCAGGACGTCTTCGTCACGACCGGCGGGCTCGGCGGCGGGATCGCGTCGAAGAAGTTCTTCGGCCTCGTCGCCGACCAGCTCCTCGTCTCAGCCGTCGCCGGGTACGCCGACGACATCGCCATGAGCGGGATGAGCAAGGGCCGCTGCCGCGGCCGGTCGGTCTCCTACGCGGACGCCGACGGCAACGGGCGCCTGGATCTGTTCTCGAGCTGCGAGGGCGACATCCCGAGGGTGTTCGCGCAAGTCTTCCGCGGGGGCTTCGTCCAGATTCCCGCGCCGCCCGCGATCGGCACCGCCTACCGGTGGGCTCAGCTCGACCGGAGGGGCGCCGATCTGCTGGTTTCGACCCGGCGTGGGCTCGAGGTCTGGCGCTCCCGCCATGCCGATTGGCGCCGGGTCCAGCGGCTCAAGGGAGGAGGAGAGGCCGATCAGATCGCGCTCGGTGACTACGACAACTCGGGGTCCCTCGACGTCCTCGTCACCGGACCGAGAGGGGTGCGGCTGTTCGCGAACCGCCGCGGCAGGCTGCGTCCGGTTCCGTCCCGGCTCGGGCTGCCGGGGCACGCCGCCGCCGCCTCCTTCGTCGACTACGACAACGACGGCCGCCTCGACGTCAGCCTCGCCCCGCAGGGCCTGTATCGCCGCCACGGTCACCGATTCAAACGCACCGGCGTACTCAACATGCGGCGGGTCGGCTACGCGATCGTCGAGTGGATGGACTACGACAACGACGGACGTCGCGACCCGCTGATCGCCACCTCGAAGCGCGAGTTCTCGCCGAGCAGCCACGTGATCCGCAAGCGCAACGTCACCCGCGGGGGCCACTGGCTCGAGGTCGAGCTCTCGGGGGGAGGGAAGAACCGGGAGGCGATCGGCGCAAGCGCGAGCGTTCGGCTGCGGGGCGGCAGGAAGCTGACCCAGTGGGTCGGTCAGAACGACGACGCCCGCCATTCGCAGGGGCATTACCGGCTCTACTTCGGGCTCGGCGGCGCCCGGGTCATCAAGCGGCTGGTCGTCCACTGGCCCGGCGGTCGCGAGACCCGGCTGCGGAAGGTCGGAGCCGACCGGCTGCTGAGGCTTTCCCGCGGTCGCTGAGCGGCGCAGCCCGCCGACGGACCGGAGGCGTCAGACTCTGCCGCCGATGAGAGCCGTCCAGATCAAGGAATTCGGTGGGCCCGAGGTGCTCGAGGTCGTCGACCTGCCCGATCCCGAGCCGGGCCCGGACGAGGTCGTCGTCGAGGTCGCCCGCGCAGGGATGAACTTCGCCGACACCCACCAGCGCCAGAACCAGTACCTGGCCAAGGCCGAGTTGCCGCTGATCCCCGGCGGCGAGATCAGCGGCCGGACACCGGACGGGCGCCGCGTCGCCGCGATGATCTCCAACGGGGGCTACGCGGAGAAGGTCGCGGTCCCGCGCCGGGCACTCGTCCCGATTCCCGAGGACGTCGACGACGATCAGGCCGCCGGGGTTCTGCTCCAGGGGCTGACCGCCTGGGCGCTGCTGCGGATCAGCGGCCGCCTCGAGCGCGGCGAGAGCGTCGTCGTCCAGGCCGCGGCCGGAGGCACCGGGACGCAGGCCGTGCAGCTGGCGAAGCGCTATGGAGCGGGGCGGGTCATCGCGCTCGCCTCGACGCCCGACAAGCGCGAGCTCGCGCTCCGCCTCGGCGCCGACGCGGCGGTCGACTCCCGTTCCGAGGACCTCGCGGCAGCGATCCTCGAGGCCAACGGCGGCAAGCAGGTCGACATCGTTCTCGAGATGGCGGGCGGGGACGCCTTCGACGCCTGCCTCTCGGTCCTCGCGCCGTTCGGCCGGCTCGTGACGTTCGGAATCGCCTCCCGCGAGCCCAACCAGATCATGTCCCAGAAGCTCATGCGGACCAGCCGCGCGGTCGTCGGATTCTGGATCGTGCACCTGCTCGAGCGTCCCGATCTGCTCGGCCAGGGAATCACCGAACTACTCGAAGCGGTCGCTTCCGGCAAACTCGAGGTTGTGATCGGCGGAAAATACGGACTCTCGAACGTTGCCGAGGCGCATCGGGCCCTGCAGGACCGGGCGACTCACGGCAAGCTCCTGCTGGATCCGACGCAGTGACCTCCTTCCGCGACCTCGGTCTCAAAGAGGACGTCTGCCGCGCCCTCGACGAGCTCGGCTATGAGGAGCCGTCCCCGATCCAGGAGAAGGCCATTCCCGAGCTGCTCGCCGGCCACGACATGATCGGCCAGGCGCAGACCGGGACCGGCAAGACGGCCGCATTCGGCTTGCCGCTGCTGCAGTACCTCGATCCGACCAGCGACGAGACGCAGGCAATCGTGCTGACGCCGACTCGCGAGCTCTGCATCCAGGTGACCCAGGCGCTGCGCTCCTACGCCGAGCACGTCGACATCAACGTCGTCGCCGTCTTCGGCGGCACCTCGGTCCGCGACCAGGCCGCCCGCGTCCGCTCCAAGGCCCACGTGGTCGTCGCCACCGTCGGCCGGATGAAGGACCTGATCTCCCGCGGTGCGCTGATCCTCACCGGCACTCGCTACGTCGTTCTCGACGAGGCGGACGAGATGCTCGACCTGGGCTTCATCGAGGACGTCGAGCGGATCTTGCGGATGTGCCCGAGCGGCCGCCAGACGATGCTCTTCAGTGCAACGATGCCGCCGCCGATCGCCCGGCTCGCCGAGACTTACATGTACGACCCGGTGACGATCTCGATCACCCCGAAGAAGCTGACGGTCGACGCGATCGAGCAGGCCTTCGTGGAGGTCGATGCCAAGGAGAAGACCAACCGCCTGATCGAGGTGCTGAAGGCCGAGGAGCCCGAGCAGGCGATCGTCTTCTGCCGGACGAAGATCGGCACGGCGCGCCTCGACCGCACGCTTCGCGACCGCGGCCTGCAGTCGAAGGCGCTGCACGGCGACATGAGCCAGGGCCAGCGCGACGGCGTGATGATCTCGTTCAAGGAGCACAAGTCGCCGCTGCTCGTCGCAACCGACGTCGCCGCCCGCGGGCTCGACATCGAGCACGTCACCCACGTCATCAACTTCGACCTCCCCAACAACAGCGAGATCTACGTCCACCGCATCGGCCGCACCGGCCGGGTTGGCCGCACCGGCCGGGCGATCACGTTCGTCACCCCGAAGGAGCGCGGCGAGATCGAGCAGATCGAACGTGACGTGAAGACCTCGATCGGCGAGTGGGAGCCGCCCGAGGAGCGCCTCGACCATGCGCCACGCCCGAAGCGGCGTCACGGACGCGGTCGCGACCGTGGAGCCAAGCCCGTCACGGTCGACTGGGACACGGCTCCGCCGGAGCAGGACGAAGCGGAGGGCGAACGCCCAGCGGACGAGGTCGCGCCCGCGGAGGCCGACCCGCTGATCGCCGAGGCCGAGGAGGAGAGCGGGGCCGACCTCGGAGGCGAGACGCCGGAGGTGGAGCCCGCCGATCCCAACGGCCACGTGAAGCTCTTCATCAATCGCGGCGCGCGCAGCGGAATCACCGACGACGACATCCGCTGGGCGCTGAGCGAGGGGGCCGTCATCCCCGCCGGCGCGATCCACGATGTCCGCGTCCTCGAGCGGTTCACCTTCGTGGACCTCGACGGCGATCAGGCCGAGAAGGCGCTCGACCGGCTCGACGGCACGAAGCTGAAGGGCAAGCAGATCCGCCTCGAGTACGCCAACGGGTAGGCCCCCGGTGGGGGTCGCGGCGAGGAGCCGATCCGGTCCCGTCATCCTGCTCGCCGCCGCCCTCGCGGCGCTGCTCAGCGCCGTCTATCTCGTCTGGGAGCCGCAGACCCTTGACCTCGCCGCGCAGGTCTTCCGGGCCGACCTCTGGGACACCAACGGCTGGGTCCTCTACAACGACGCCTGGTACGGCGGGCACACGATCCCCGGCTACAGCCTGCTCTATCCGCCGCTTGGCGCCTGGCTCGGGCCGTCCGCGCTCGGCGTCATCTGCGCGATCACGGCCGCGATCACGTTCGCCGCGATCGCCTTCCGCGCCTACGGGGAGCGGGCCTGGCTCGGCGCCCTCTGGTTCGGCCTCGGTTCGACCGTCGCGCTCTACGGCGGCCGGATCACCTTCGCGCTCGGGCTCGCGCTCGGGCTGCTGGCGGTCCTCGCGCTGCAGCGGCGGCGCCCCGTCCTCGGCGGGACGGCGGCGCTCCTCGCCGCGCTCGCGAGCCCCGTCGCCGGCCTCTACACGGCGATCGCCGCCGTCGCGGTCCTGATCGCCTCGCGGCTGCAGCCGGTGGGGACCGCGTCGCGGCGCAGCCTCAACCGGGCGGCCCTCGTCGTCGCCCTCGCCGCCGCGAGCGGCACCGTGGCGCTCTCGGCGGCGTTCCCGACCGACGGCTATCAGCCCTTCACGACCGGTTCGTTCATCTGGATCCCGATCGTCTGCGCGATCTGCTTCGCGGTCCTGCCGGTCGGGGAGACGACGCTGAGGGTCGGGATCGTCATCTACGCCCTCGTCGCCATCGCCGCCTTCTCCGTCGCAACCCCGTTCGGCAGCAACGCGATCCGGCTCGGCGCGACCTTCGCCGGGCCGGTCATGGCGCTCGCGCTGTACCGGCGGCGCCCCGTCGTCCTGCTGGTGCTGGCGGCGCCGCTTCTGTGGTGGCAGTGGGCGGCCACCTTCCACGACGTCGAGGCGGCCCGCGGCGACCCGGCGACGAAGGCCGGCTATTACGCGCCACTCGTCGCCGAGCTCGAGGACCTCGGCGGGGGCAGACCGATCAGGGTCGAGATCCCGCCCACCCGGAGCCGCTGGGAATCGGTCTACGTCGCCGAGCACGTGCCGCTGGCGCGCGGCTGGCTGCGGCAGATGGAGTCCGACGACTTCCGCCGGTTCACCGATGACCGCCTGACGGGCGTTGCCTACGCGAAGTGGCTGCGCGGACACGGCGTCGATTACGTCGCCGTTCCCGACGCCACCCTCGACTTCCTCGGTGAGGACGAGGCGAGGCTCGTGCGCAGCGGCGAGCTCCCCTACCTGCAGGAGGTCTGGTCGAACGAGAACTGGGTCCTGTGGAAGGTCGATCCGGCCGATCAGCAATCGGTGCGCCTCGACTCGGTCGGCCCAGACGGATACACCGTGTCGGTTCCCGGCCCCGGGCGCTACCTGATCAGAATGCGCTACTCGCCGTACCTGCGGATCGTCTCCGGCGAAGGCTGTCTGGAGCCGCAGGGGAAGGACTCGACCCTGCTGACGGTCCCGGACGGTGCGCCGACGCTGCAGGAGATCGAGGTCCGAGCGTCGTTCTCGCTCGCCGGGGTCCTCCGCCGCGACCCGATCTGCGACCGCCCCGGTTGAACAACGCCGAAGCTGGGAACAAGGGGTCCATGCCCGAGGTGATCGTCGGTCCGATGCTGCGCTACGTCGGGGAGACGGAGGCCACGGTCTGGGTCGAGACCGGCGCCCCCTGCGAGGTCGAGATCCTCGGCTCGAAAACCCGGACGTTCACGGTCGAGGACCACCACTACGCGATCGTCGCGGTCGGTGGCCTCGAGGCCGGGAAGCGTCACGATTACGAGGTCCATCTCGACGGCCGGTGCGCCTGGCCGCCGGAGGGCTACGAGTTCCCGCACCCGTCGATCCGGCCGCTCGCCGCCGACGGCGACCTGCGCCTGCTGTTCGGCTCCTGCCGCACGTCCGCGCCGCACCGCCCGCCGCACACGTTCCAGCGCTGGTGGCACCGCAAGGGCCGCGGAATCGACGCCATGCACACGTTCGCCCTGCGGATGCTTCGCCAGCCGAAGGCACTCTGGCCGGACGCGATGGTGATGCTCGGCGACCAGCTCTACGCCGATCAGCCGCCGAAGAACGTCCGCGAAGCCGTCGCCCCTCGGGAGGTTCACGCCGACGGACCCGTCGAGGTCCTCGAGGACTTCGAGGAGTACACGGTCGGCTACCGCGACATCTGGACCTATCCGGTCGTCCGCTGGATGCTCTCGACGCTGCCGACGTCGATGATCTTCGACGACCACGAGATCAACGACAAGTGGAAGACGTCGCAGGCGTGGCTCGACGAGATGCGGCAGACCGATTGGTACGAGGGTCGGGTGATCGGCGGGTTGATGGCCTACTGGGTCTACCAGCACCTCGGCAACCTCTCGCCGGCCGAGCTCGACCGCGACGACACCTACTCGCAGCTCCGCGAGGGTGGCGACGGCTCCGCGCTCGTTCGCGATCTCGCCGAGCGTGCGGAGGCCCAGAACGGGCACTCGCGCTTCAGCTTCTGCAGCGATCTCGGCCCGGCCCGGCTGGTGGTCGTCGACTCGCGGGCGGGCCGGCAGCTCGTGGAGGGACGGCGGCGGATCGTCGGCGAGGAGGAATGGGAGTGGGTCAAGGACAAGGCCGACGGCGGGCGACCGCACCTGCTGTTGGCGAGCTCGCTGCCGTTCCTGTTGCCGTACGGGATGCACGACCTCGAGGCCTGGTCGGAGGCGATCGGGGAGGGCGCCTGGGGCAAGAAGTTCAAGCCGTTCGGCGAGAAGGTGAGGATCGCCGCCAACCTCGACCACTGGGCCTGCTTCCAGCGCTCCTATCGTGAGATGGAGGAGCTCGTCATCGACATCGCCTCGGGCCGCTGCGGGGACCCGCCCGAAACCCTGGTGATGTTCGGCGGCGACGTCCACCACTGCTTCGTCTCGAAGGTGAACCTGCCGAGCGACGCCGGCACCGTCCACTCCAAGGTCTGGCACGCGGTCTGCTCGGGCCTGCGCAAGGAGCTGCAGCTCAACGAGCGCCTCGTCCTCGGTTTCGGTCACACCTGGATCGCGGCGAAGATCGGCGCGGATGCTCGCTGCCTCGGCCAGCATCCGGCCACCCCGGTTGAGCTGGGAGATGACCACCCGGCCCCGCTTCCGCAATCAGATCGGAACGCTCGAGATCGCAGGTGGCGAGGTCGGGATCAGGATCGAGCAGGCGACGGGCCGCTGGACGAGCCCGCAGCTCCGGACCGTGATCGAGGAGAAGCTCCTCTAGCCGCTCAGGCGGAGATGCCGATGCCGAGCAGGCGTTCGAGCTCGGCGATCGTCGCGGCCGGATCGCGGTGGAGGATCGCCGTCATGCCGACCGCCTCGGCGCCGGCGACGTTCTCGCGGAGGTCGTCGACGAACACGCAGGCGGCGGGCGCGACGCCGATCCGCTCGGCCCCGAGCTCGTAGATCTCCGGCTGCGGCTTGTGGAGGCCGACGTCGCCGGAGATCACGGTCGCGTCGAAGATCCGCAGCGGCGCGCGCTCGTAGATGCCGGTTCCCCAGGAGTTGGAGATCAGGCCGGTCCTGACTCCGGCATCGCGGGCGGCGGAGACGGCCTCGATCATCGACTTCTCGGGGGAGAGACCGCCGAACAGCCTGTCGATCAGGCCCTCCGGGGCGACGCCGAGCATGTCACCGAAGTCGTGCTCGAACTCGGCGTCGGTAACCGCGCCGCGCTCGAGCGAACGCAGCAGCGCGAGCGCCTCGCCGTCGCCGCGGAACAGCTCCAGCACGGTGCCCCGCTCGAGGCCCTCGCTCTCGCAGAAGGCGTCGAAGCTGTCCCAGATGTTCGTCGTCAGCACGCCGCCGAAGTCGACGAGCAGCCCACGTGGCCCTGAGTCCGTCACGGCGCAATCATCCCAGCCGGTCGCGCAATAGGCTGCGCCCCGTGGCGGAGGAGTCAGGCAATCCGGAGGGCATCGACGGCGAGCGCGTCGGCGCCTGGCTCGAGGCGAACGTGGCGGGCGCCAGCGGCCCGTTCACCTATGAGCGGATCGCCGGCGGCCGCTCGAACCTGACCTACCGGGTGACCGACGCGGGCGGGCACAGGTGGGCGCTGCGCCGCCCGCCGATGGGCAAGGCGCTGGGCTCCGCCCACGACATGGGCCGCGAACACCGGGTCGTTTCGGCGCTGGCCCCGACGGCGGTTCCGGTCGCTCCGATCGCCGGCTACTGCACCGACGAGGAGGTCAACGGCGCCCCCTTCTACGTCATGGACTTCGTCGAGGGGCCGATCCTGCGGCTGCGGGAGGACGCTGAGGCGTTCGATGAGGCCGATCGGCGGGCGATCGGCGAGCGGGTCGTCGACACGCTGGTCGAGATCCACGCCCAGATCCCGGACGAGGTCGGCCTCGGCGACCTCGGCAAGAAGGAGGACTACGTCGCCCGCCAGCTGCGGCGCTGGGGCAAGCAGTGGGAGGGGTCGAAGACGCGCGAGGTGCCGCTCGTCGAACGCGTCCACGAACGGCTTGCCGAGCGGATCCCCGAACAGGGCCCGGCGACGCTCGTCCACGGCGACTACCGGCTCGACAACATGATCCTGACGCCCGGCGGCGAGGTCGCCGCGGTCGTCGACTGGGAGCTCTGCACGCTCGGCGACCCACTCGCCGACGTCGGCCTGCTGCTCGTCTACTGGGGGGAAGAGGGCGACACGCTCCTGCCGCTGTTCGAGCCGGCGACCATGGCCCCGGGATTTCCCGGCCGCGAGGACGTCAGGGCCCGCTACGCGGAGCGCTCGGGCCGCGACCTCTCCGAGATCGACTTCTTCGTCGCCCTCGGCTACTGGAAGCTCGCGATCATCCTCGAGGGCGTCTACTCGCGCTACGCGAAGGGCCAGTACGGCAAGCCGGAGGACGGCTTCGAGGAGTTCGGAAAGAACGTCGGCCGGCTCGCCGAGGCGGCCGACCAGGCGGTCGACCGGCTCGGCTGAGGGCGGTCGCCCTCGGCCCGCGCCGGGAGTTGTTCGCCGGTCGGCACGCTTTAGTTGCGGGGAAGGGCGAGTCGGTCGCCCACCCGCGCGAGTTCCCCTGGCAACCTCGTCGCCATGGTGGGTCGCGGGCCGAATATCACTCGTAGTGAGAGGAAATCGGCCCACGAGCAGCGGGAAGCCCGCCTCGCGCAGCTCGCGCGCAGGCAACACTCGGTGGTCAGCCGAGGCCAGCTGAAGAGGATCGGGTTCGGCGCGCCCGCGATCGACAATCGCATCGCGCGCGGCCGCCTCCATCGAGTTCACCACGGCGTCTACTGCCTCTTCTCGCCGCCGTTTTCGGTGCATCAGCGATGGGTGGCAGCGGTGCTGGCGTGCGGACCTGAGTCGGCGCTCTGCGGTCCTTCCGCGGCCGCGCTCCAGGGCATCGCCAATCCGCCCGCCGGAGCCATCCACGTCCGCTCGCCGGCGAGGATCGGGCGCAGGCGGCGAGGCATCGAGGTCCATCGCGGCGAGATCGAACCCCGCGACCTCCGGATCGTCGAAGGTATCCGCACCGTCTCAGCCGACCTCGTTCTCATCGACCTGGCGCCGACCCTCGCGCGAGGCCGACCTCGAGGTGGCGCTCGTCGCCGCCGAATCCCAGGGCTTGCTCAAGCGGGGACGGCTCGGTGAGCTCGTCGACGAGCGCCGGGGCAGGCCCGGGATCCCGAAGCTCGAGCGCTTGCTGGCGCTGGAGGTGGCGATCGCCCGGTCGGAGCTCGAACTGCGGATGCTGCCGCTCGCCCGCCTGGCCGGGCTCGGCAGGCCCAAGGTGAACCATCCGATCGCGGTCCCCGGCCGTGAGCGGCCGTTCGTCGTCGACTTCGCCTGGCCGGAGCTCCGGATGGTCGTCGAGGCCGACAGCCAACGCTTCCACGGCGACTGGGCGCGGGCGAGGGCGGACCGCGAGCGGGATCAGCTCCTGGCCCTCGCGGGCTGGCGTTGTCACCGGTTCACGCGGGACCGGTTCGAGGACGAGAAGTGGTTGGTGGCTCGATTGGCGGCGCTCGGCGATGCCGCCTGATCGTCCAGCGGTGGACGGCAGGCGCCGGGTCGGCGTTGGAGGCCGGGGTCGCTGCGCCGGCTACGCGTACTTGTTCAGCTCGCGCCGGGCGATGACCATCTTGTGGACCTCGTCGGGTCCGTCGGCCACCTTCAGCATCCGGCTGTAGCGCCACATCGCAGCCAAGGGGGTGTCGTCGGACATGCCGAGCGAGCCGTGGACCTGGATGGCGCGGTCGAGGACGTCCATGACGACGTTGGCGGCTACGACCTTGATCATCGAGATCTCGCGCCGCGCCTCGCGCTTGCCCGCGGTGTCCATCAGCCAGGCCGCCTTGAGGGTCAAGAGGCGAGCCTGCTCGGTCTCCATCCGGCTCTTGGCGATGAAGTCCTGGATGAACTGCTTGTCGGCGAGCTTGCCGCCGAAGGCCTCGCGCCGGTTGGCGTAGCGGCTCATCAGCTCGATCGCGCGCTCGCAGGTGCCGATCGCGCGCATGCAGTGGTGGATCCGGCCGGGGCCGAGTCGGTCCTGAGCGATCACGAAGCCCGCCTGGCGCGGGCCGAGCAGGTTTCCGGCGGGGACGCGGCAGTCCTCGTAGCGGATCTCGCAGTGGCCGGGCCCCTTGTCGTGGCCCATCACCGAGACCGGACGGATGAGGTTGAAGCCCGGGTTGTCGACGGGGACGATGATCATGCTGGCCCGCGCGTAGGGGGCGGCTTCGGGGTCGGTGACGACCATCGCGATCGCGAAGTCGGCGCCGACCGCGCCCGACGTGAACCACTTGTGGCCGTCGATGACCCATTCGCCGGCCGCCTCGTCGAGCTCGGCGCGGGCCTGCAGGGTCGTCGGGTCGGAGCCCGGGACCTCGGGCTCGGTCATCGAGAAGCAGGACCGATGGTGGTCGTTGAGCAGTGGCTCGAGCCACTGCTGCTTCTGCTCGGCCGTCCCGTGCTCGGCGAGGATCTCCATGTTGCCGGTGTCGGGGGCGGCGCAGTTGAAGGCCATCGGCGCGACGACCGGGCTGCGGCCCATCTCCTCGCAGAGCATCCCGTATTCCCAGTTGGTCAGCCCGGCCCCATGCTCGTCGCCCGGCATGAAGAGGTTCCAGAGGCCCTCGGCGCGGGCCTTCTCACGGATCCCGACGATGATCTCCGGGTAGGCGACCCCGGGCTTGACCTCGTCGTCCAGCGCCTGCATCGCCTCCGCCTCGACGGGGTAGACGTTCTCCTCCATGAAGCCGCGAACGCGGCCGAGCAGCTCTTCGAGGCGGTCGCCGAGCGAGAAGTCCATGCCGGCGGGAGCCTATCGACCTCAGGTCCGTGACTTGGGCTCGTCCGGCTTCTCGCCCGCCTCGTCCGCGGCGTTCCGCTCGCCGTTCTTCCGCGCATTGAGCTCTGCCATCTGCTTGACGTGGTCGGGTCGCGACCACGGGAAGCTGATGAGCTTCCAGGCCCGGACGCCCTCGCCGTGAGGCAGCTTGACCTCGCGGCGGAGGATGTAGGTGAAGACGACGCCGAAGATCAGCGAGACGAAGGCGGCGGTGATCACGACCACGGCGCTGTCGCCCTTGACGATCAGGGCGATGCCGGAGGCGATCAGGACCAGCGACAGCAGGCTGCGCAGCAGGTTCTTGCCGCTCTTCAGGGCAAGACGGCCGCCGACCAGGACGCCGGGGACGGAGCCGACGAGGATGTTCCCGGCGAGGCCGAAGTCGACGTTGCCGCCCACCCAGTGGGCGATCCCCGCCGCCCAGAGGAGCACGGCCGCGTGGAAGATGTCGGTGCCGACGACGCGCTGCGGAGTGAGCCTGAAGACGGCGATCAGGATGATCGCGATCAGCGTTCCCGAGCCGGCCGAGGTCAGGCCGATGACGAAACCCGTGACGAGGCCGGTTGCGATCGCGGCGATGATGTGGCGGCGCTGGAGGTGGAGCGCGTAGCGCTCCTTGATGACGTCGGGGATGAAGATCGTGCGCAACGCCGTCGAGATGCCGACCACGAGCAGGGTCGCGCCGAGGATCCCGAAGACGATGCCGTCGAGCTCGTCCTCGCCGACTGTCCTCTGCAGGTAGTCGATGACGCCGACTCCGGCCAGCGCGGCCGGGACGCTGCCGACCGCCATCCAAAACGCCAGGCCCTTGTGGACGGTGCCTGCGCGGAGGTGCTGGATGCCGCCGAACGTCTTCGTCACCGCCGCGTAGAAGATGTCGGTCCCGATCGCGGTCACCGGCTGGATGCCGAAGATCAGGATCAGCAGCGGCGTCATCAGCGAGGCGCCGCCCATCCCGGTCATGCCGACCAGAAGGCCGATGCCGAAGCCGAATGCGACGATCGCGGGATCCATGCGTGAGGGTGTGGGGAGGGGCTGGGGGGCTGCCGTCAGGCGAAGAATTCGCCTTCTCGACCAGATCGGTCTAGAATCAGTTGCGCGATGTTAGCGGAACCGGCGGCTAGCCGACGACGTCGTGAGTACCGGTCTCACGGGCCACCCAGGCTTCCGGCTCGTCGAGCAGCGATGTGACCGCCTCCGGCAGTCGCTTGGTGGCGAGCTCCTCGAGGGTCACGTTCTCGAGCACCTCGCGGAGGTTCTGGCGAACGGCGATCCAGACGTCCCGCAGCCGCTCGGCCGCGCCGTCGTACTTGGTCTCCTCCGGGGGCAGGTCCTGGATGTTGGCGAGCGGGCCCTCGACCGCGCGGATCACGTCGGCCACGGAGATCATCGCCGGGTCCTCGGCGAGCCAGTAGCCGCCGTGGGCCCCGCGCTTGGTCCGGACCATCCCGGCATGCTTGAGGTCGAGGAGGATGTGTTCGAGGAACTGCAGCGGGATCTCCTGCGCGTCCGCCAGCTTCGTTCCCTTGACGGGCTTTCCGTCGGGTGAGCAGGCCAGCTCGAGCGTCGCCCGAACGGCGTAGTCGGCTTTGGCTGAGATGCGCATCGGGTGGATCCGGCCCTTCTTGACCGTCATAGGTAAGAATGGCAGACATGATCGACCTCCAGTCTCATTCGACCGTCTCCGACGGCCAGCTCCCGCCCGCCGACGTCGTCCGCTCCGCCGCTGAGGCTGGGGTCACCGTGATGGCTCTGACCGACCACGATGGCGTCGCCGGAGTTCCCGAAGCGAGCCGCGTCGCCGCCGAGCTCGGCATCGAGAACGTCCCCGCCACCGAGATGTCCTGCGTCCACAAGTACTCCGAGGACCTCCACATCTGCGGCTACTGGATCGATCTCGAGAAGATCCAGCCCGCCTGCGACCGCGCCCAGCAGGAGCGCGTCGACCGGGCGAAGGAGATCATCGCCAAGCTCAACGAGCACGGCGTCGACGTCAGCTTCGAGGACGCGGTCGCCAAGGCCGGCGCCGCCGACGCGATCGGCCGTCCGCACATCGCCAGGGCCGCCGGCGCCGGTCCCGACCTGGGCCCGTTCTTCGAGGAGTACCTCGTCCCCGGTGCGAAGGCGTTCGTGTCGCGCAGCTGGCCGAGCGCCGAGCAGGCGGTCGAGCTGATCCACGAGGCCGGCGGCGCCGCCGTCGTCGCCCACCCCTACTGGGACGTCAAGGACCCCGAGCAGGTCCGCGATCTCGTCGAGAGCCTCGTCCGCGACGTCGGCCTCGACGGCATCGAGACCTTCTACCCGCCCCACACCGAGGAGCAGACCAAGCACTGCCTCGAGCTCTGCGAGGAGTTCGGTCTCGTCCCGACGGCGTCTTCGGACTTCCACGGCCCGACCCACAAGACCTTCAGCAAGTGGGGGGACTACGACACCTACGGGCTCGGCGAGCCGCAGGTGCCGGCGAAGCCGTAGGGCAAGAGTGGAGCAACCGGTCCGGACGGCGCCGTCGCCAATAGGATCGCGGCGATGAAGATCCACCTGTCGGCGCTGTATTGGCCCTGGTACTCGTTCGAGGAGCAGATCGCCCTCGCCACCGCGGCCGACGAGGCCGGGATCGAGTGCGTCTGGGTCTCCGAGGCGTGGGGGCAGGACGTCGTCTCGGTGCTGGCGGTGCTGGCGGACCGGACCGAGCGGATCGGGATCGGCTCCGGCCTGATGCAGATCCCGGCCCGGCAGCCGACCGCGGCGGCGATGGCCGCGGCGACGATCGACACGATCTCCGGCGGCAGGATGCGGCTCGGGCTCGGCGTCTCGGGACCGCAGGTGTCGGAGGGCTGGTACGGGGTCCCGTTCGAGCGCCAGCTCGGCCGGATCCGCGAGTACGTGGAGATCGTCAGGATGGCGTGGGCCCGCGAGCCCGTAGTCCACGAGGGCCGCAACTTCCAGATCCCGACGAGCGAGGGGATGGGGCTCGGGAAGCCGCTGAAGCTGATGGCGAAGCCTCCGCAGGAGAACCTGCCGATCTACGTCGGCGCGATCGGCCCGAAGTCGGTCGAGCTGACCGGCGAGATCGCCGACGGCTGGATCCCCGCCTTCTTCGACCCCGAGGACGGCGCCGGCCTGCTCGCAGCGCTCGAGGCCGGGCTCGCGAAGGCCGGCCGCGGTCGCAGCGAGATCGACGTCGCGCCGACGGTGCCGGTCGCGGTCGAGGACGACCTCGACGAGGCCCGCAACGCCCTGCGGCCGCTGATCGCCTTCTACCTCGGCGGCATGGGCGCCAAGGGCAAGAACTTCTACGTCGATCTGCTCGCCGCCAACGGGCTCGCCGACGAAGCGCACGAGGTCCAGGACCGCTTCCTCGGCGGCGACCGGATCGGCGCGGCGATGGCGCTGTCGTCGGAGGTGATCGACATGTGCGGCATCGCCTGCACCCCCGATCAGCTCGACTCGCGCGTCGGCCGCTTCGCCGACTCGGGCGCCGACTCGATGATCGCGATCGTCTTCGGCTCCGACCGCGAGGCGACGGTCAGGCGCCTCGCGACGCTGGGCACCTCTTAGCCCGCCCGCGTCCGGCCGGGCCGAAGTGGCTCGTGGGCCGGAAAGCTCTCATCGTGAGAGGAAACCGGCCCGCGAGCCTTTCCTCGGAGTCCTTCGGGCCGGTCAGCCCTGTGCCGGAATCAGCTCCTGGGCCTCGAGGTACTCGAGCACCTGCTTGGCGCTCTCCTCGGGGGTCTTGTCGTGGGTCTCGACGCGGATCTCCGGGTTCTCCGGGGACTCGTAGGGGTCGGAGATGCCGGTGAACTCCTTGATCTCTCCGGACCTGGCCTTCGCGTAAAGGCCCTTCGTGTCGCGGGCCTCGCAGTCCTCGAGCGAGGTGGCGACGAAGACCTCGACGAAGGTCGCGCCGTTCTCCTCGTGCATCTTCCGGGCCTCGTCGCGAATCTCGCGGTAGGGCGAGATCGCGGCGGTGATCACCGGGACGCCGTTGCGCGAGAGCAGGTCGGCGACGAAGGCGATCCGGCGGATGTTGATGTCGCGGTCCTCCTTCGAGAACCCGAGGCCCTTCGAGAGGTTCTCGCGGACGACGTCGCCGTCGAGCACCTCGAGCGGGAGTTCACGTGCTTCGAACTCGTCGATGAGCACGTCGGTGATCGTCGACTTGCCCGAGCCCGAGAGGCCGGTCATCCAGAGGGTGAATCCCTTGTGTCCTGACATTTCTTAAGTGTCTCCTTGGTTGCGTTAGGTCTGCAGGCGGTTCGTGTTCGTCCGGCCTAAAGGTCCTTGTAGGCCTCGATCAGGATCTCCGCGACCTCGGGACGGGAGAACTCGTGCGGCGGGGCCTCGCCGTTCTCGAGCATCTCGCGCACCTTGGTGCCGCTCAGGAACAGCCGGTCCTCGGGCGTGTGCGGGCAGGTCTTGTTCGAGCCCAGGCCCTCGCACTTGTAGCACCAGAACGTGTGCTCGAACATCAGCGGGCGGATGCCCAGCTTGTCGATGTCGACCTCGTCGAAGATCTGCTGGGCGTCGTAGGTGCCGTAGTAGTCGCCGACTCCGGCGTGGTCGCGGCCGACGATGAAGTGCGTCGCGCCGTAGTTGCGCCGGACCACCGCGTGGAAGATCGCCTCGCGAGGGCCGGCGTAGCGCATCGCGGCGGGGTTGACGCCGAGCACGACCCGGTCGTTCGGGTAGTACTTCTCCATCAGGACCTCGTAGCAGCGCATCCGCACGTCGGCGGGAATGTCGCCCTTCTTGGTCTCGCCGATCAGCGGGTGCAGGAAGAGGCCGTCGGAGACCTCGAGCGCGGCCTTCGTCAGGTACTCGTGTGCGCGGTGGATCGGGTTCCGGGTCTGGAACGCGACGATCCGCTTCCAGCCGCGGTCGGCGAACTCCTTCCGTGACTGCTCCGGCGTGAAGTAACGGCGCATGAACGCCTCTTCGTGGTCGGGCATGTCGTCGGCCTCGATCTCGCCGGCGATGCAGCGGCTGCCCTCCTGCTTCGTGGCGGCGACGCCGGGGTGGGCATCGTCGGTCGTCCGGTAGACGTGCTCGCACTCCTTCTCGACGTCGCGCTCGAAGATCTCGCTGACGCGGATCCGGCCGAGCTTCTTGCCGTTGTCGGCGCTGAGCTCGACGACATCGCCCTCACTCACATCGAGGCCGGTGGCGAGCACGACCGGGATCGGCCAGACCTCGTCGCCGCCGGCGAGGGTCATGTTCTCGACGACCGACCCCCAGTCCTCGGAGCCCTGGAATCCCTTCAGGGGAGCGAAGCCGCCGTTGGCGAGCAGCTCGAAGTCGGCGGTCTGGCGGGCGGAAAGGGTCAGGGACTTGTCGCTCATGTCTGCGGGGGCTCCTCTTCGGAAGGGTTCGGTTCTGATCTCGGGCTTGTGCGGACGGGAAAGCTACAGGCCAAGCGCCGTCCGGTCAGCCGTGGAGGCCGCACTCGGTCTTGTGGGCGTCGGCCCAGCGGCCCGAGCGGGCATCGCCGTCGGCGCCCGGCGGCCGCGTGCAATGGGTGCAGCCGATGGACGGATATCCGGCGTCGTGAAGTGGGTTGTAGGGGATCTCATGCTCGTTGATGTAGTCCCAGACCTCGGCCTCCGTCCAGTCGGCGAGCGGGTTCAGCTTCCAGAGGCCGAACCGCTTGTCCCAGCCGAACTTGGCTGCTCCGGCGCGGGTCTGGGAGTCCTCGCGACGAATGCCCGACACCCAGCAGTCGATCCCGGTCAGGGCCGCTCGCATCGGCTCGACCTTCCGGATCCCGCAGCAGGCGTCGGGCTGGCGGGCCCAGAGGCTATCGCCGTAGAGCTGTGCCTGCTCGGCGAGGGAGATCCCCGAGAAGCGCTGGAACTCGATCCCGTAGCGGGCGGCGAGCGCGTCCCGGGTCATGTACGTCTCCTCGAACAGGACGTCGGTGTCGAGGTAGAAGAAGTTCGCCGGGCCACTCGCGGAGCCGGCGGTGAGCCGGCTGACGATGTCGATCGTCACCGAGCTCGTCTTCTGAAACGAGGCGGCGAAGCGGAGCCGCGGGTGGAACGTCTCGAGCGCCCAGGCGATCGCCTCGACCGCGCCGAGGCCCTCGAGGTGGGCGTTGACCTCGCGCGGGTCGATCTGCTCGCCGCCGGCCGCCGTCAGCGCCGACGCCTGCGAGCGCGGCTCGGCCGCGTGCGGGACACGTTCGACCTCGATCGACGGCAGCTCGGCGCCGCCCGTCGCCACGGGGCTCAACCCCGGCCCGGGTTCAGATCGCGCATTCACCCTCACCGCGCTCGACCTTGTAGGGATCGCGGCGGCTCCAGTCGATGAACTGGAGCATGTTCTCGAGGTTGAACTCGGCCGGAATCGACAGCTCCCGGATCTCGTCCTCGAAGCGGGTGGTCCCGACGCGGGCGGCGAAGTCATTGAACTCCTCACCCTCGTCGCGCTCGGCCTCGTACATACGCAGCCACTTCTCGACCGCGTCCGGGACCCGCTTGGCGGGGAGGCGGACCTTCAGCCGGCCGCCGTAGATGACCTCGCCATCCTCGGCCGTGCCACCGATGTGCGGGATGTAGGCCGGCATCGTGTGTTCTCCGACCTTGATCGAAGCGCCGTAGAAGCCGATGTTGGCGATGTGATGCTGGCTGCAGCCGTTCGGGCAGCCGCTCATCTTCAGGTGGATCTTCCGCGTCAGCGGATCGGTGATCCCCATCTCGTCGACCTTCTCCTGGAGCGCCCGATTCAGGCCCATGGAGGCGGTGATGCCGAGCTTGCAGGAATCGGTACCGGGGCAGCTGACGACGTCGTTGATCTTGCCGGCGGCCGGATCGGCGAGTCCAAGCTCGCGAAGAGCCGCGTAGACGTCGTGGACCGATTCGTTCCGCACCCAGCGGAGGACGAAGTTCTGATCGACCGTCGTCCGGGCGTTGCCGCCGGAGTACTCGCGCATCACAGCGGCGAGGCCACGGAACTGCTCGGGGCTGAGATCGCCGCGGATCACCCGGACCAGCACCGAGGAGAAGCCGTCCTGCTTCTGAGCCTGGACGCTGTCGGCGACCCACTGGTCGAACGCGGAGCGGTCGCCGTTCGGCGAGCCCGGGTCGGCGGGAGGCGCCGGAGCGCTCGACTCCTCGTCGAGGTCGAGCGTCAGATGATCGATCGAGAAGTCGCGTTCGGCGACCCAATCGCCCTCGAGTTCGCGATCGACCATCTCCCGGAACGCCTCGATCCCGATCTTGTCGACGAGGACCTTGATCCGGGCACGGGCGCGGTTGACGCGCAGCCAGTCCTGGCGATCGAAGATCCTCAGGGCGGCCTCGGTGAACTTCAGGTACTCGCCGTCGTCGGCGCTGACGAAGTCCGCGAGGGTGGGGGCGACGCGGGGCATGATCGACGTGCCCCCGCCGACCCGGAGCTCGAATCCCCTGACCCCGTCGCGGACGCGTGGAATGAAGCCGATGTCGTGGATGCCGGTGATCGCCCGGTCGGCGTCGGAGGCCGTGAACGCGGTCTTGATCTTCCGCGGCATCAGCTGCGTCGTCGGGTGGCGTACGAAATAGCGCACGTATGCAGCCGCATACGGGGTCGGATCGAAGAGCTCGTCGGTGCAGACGCCCGCCCAGGGATCGCCGGTGACGTTACGGACGGTGTTGCCGCAGCCCTCGCGGGAGGAGAGGCCGGCGGAGGAGATCTCGCGAATCAGCTCCTTCATCTCCGTCAGCGGAACGTGATGGATCTGGACGTTCTGGCGGGTCGTGATGTGGCCCTTGTTCAATGGCGCGTGGCGCTCGACGACGTTCGCGAAGGCCTCCATCTGCTCCGGCGTGACCCCGCCGAAGGGGAGCTTCACCCGGACCATCTGCACCCCGGGCTGCCGCTGGCCGTAGACGCCCTGCTTGAGGCGGAAGCCGATGAACTCGTCCTCCGGCGTCTGCCCGTCGAGGAACTTGTCGGCCTCGACGTCGAAGTCGTCGAACTCGTCCTCGAGGATCGGGATCACGTGGCCGGGGACGTTCTCGTAGACCTCCGGGTTCTCTCGGGATCCCAGCGGCCCCTTGCCCTTCTGGACCTTGTCCGGGCTCTGGTCGAGGTCTGCTTCGGTGGCCTTCGGCTTGGCCGCTGGCGCGGAGGTCGGCTCCATGGTCCCTTTCGATCGCACGCGGACGGCCGCCCGCGCTCGCTTGCTGCGTTCTTCTTGAAAAGTAGCAAATCCTGATTGGAAATCAGGTATTTAGCTGGGAGCGCTCTGCGGAACTGGCCGCGAACGCCCTACGGTCATCCGGACATGGGTCATCCTGCGCCCGCATGCCGGGCGCGAAATGACACCCCGCGAGGTCGGTCAGTCGATGCCGTCGTTGATCTCGGAGCTCTCAACGAGGAAGGCGACGCGGACGTGCGCGCGGTACTCGTCGAGGTTCTCGCCGCGGAGGCCGGTGCTGACGATGTCGACGGCGCGGATGTTGCGGATCTTCCGCTGGGCGCTCTTGAGCGCCTGACGGGCTGCGTCGTCGGTCGAGACCTTGGAGCTGCCGACCAGCTCGATGATCTTCACTACTGCCATCTGTCTGCCGTCCTCTCGGGGCCGAAGATCTGCTTGGCGGCGACGCCCTCGAGAAGGGCGGCGCGCTGCCACGGATTGCCGGCCGGCTCGGGCGCCGGCGCCGGGGTCGTGTCGGCGAGGAACTGCTCGACCGCGGCGATCACCGCGGCCGCCTCGCTCGGCTCGGCCGAACCGAGCATCTCGATGCGCGGCCGGGGCGGGCGCCGGTTTCCGTTGCTCGACACGGCCGCAACCTTAGCGGCGGGGCGTCCGAGCGGCCCGGAGGCGCGGGCTGTTTCAATCAGGTCGTGGTCCCCGTGCTCGACAGCGCCGCGGTGTTCGCTGCGGTCGGCGCGGCGGATGCCGTCGAGCGGACCCGCGACGCGTTCCTCCGCCACGCCGCCGGCGAGTGGGAGATGCCACCGAAGCTCTACGTCGACGCGCCTCCGGCGGGCGACTTCCGGGCGATGCCGGCGCGCGGCGGCGGCCTCGCGATCGTCAAGTGGGTGACCTCGTTCCCCGGCAATCCCGAACGCGGGCTGCCGGTCGTCGCCGGGGCCCTGCTCGCCTCCAGCGACGCCACCGGCGAGCTCGAGATGATCCTCGACTGCGCTGCGGTCACGTCGCTCCGAACCGGGGCCGCGGCCGCCGTCTCGGCGCAGGCGCTGGCGCGGCCGGGTGCCGGGACCGTCGGCATCGTCGGCTGCGGGATCAACGGATCCTGGGCCGCCCGCTGCCTCAACGCCTGCGGGTACGAGCGGGGCCTCTGCGCAGACGCCCGGCCCGAGGCGGCCGAGCGGCTCGCCGCCGAGCTCGGATGGGAGACCGGTGATCTCGATGCGGCGCTCGGCTGCGACGTCGTCGTCACGGTCACCCCGGGGGACCGTCCGCTCGTCACCGCGGAACGGCTCCGCCCCGGCACCCACCTCGCGGTGCTCGGCGCCGACGGCCACGGCAAGGCCGAAGTCGAGGCGGCGGCGATCGCGCGCTGCCGGCTCTTCTGCGACCAGTGGGAGCAGGCCTCGACCGGCGGCGAACTGGCCGGCCCGTTCGAGCGCGGTGAGGTGTCGCGGGAGGACGTCACTGACCTCGGAGCCGTATTGACCGGCGCCGCCCCGGGACGGCGGGAAGGCGACGAGATCACGTTGTTCGACTCGACCGGGCTGGCGATCCAGGATCTCGGGATCGCGCTTGCGGTACGTGACGCGCTCGGCCGGGGCGAGGTCGAGCCCACTCTGGTCGACCTCTGACGCCGACCTTCAACGCGCCCTGCCGATGCTCGAACGCTGCGACGTGGTCGCGGGGTACCGGGCCGCGCGCGCCGACCCGCTCCCGCGCCGGATCGCCGCGCGCGGCTACAAGGCGTTCATCGCGGCGGCCTTCTCGCTTCGCGTCCGCGACGTCGACTGCGCGTTCAAGCTGTTCGACCGGAAGGTGCTCGACCGGATCGAGATCGAGTCCGACGGCTTCTTCGTCGACGCCGAACTCCTGCTCAAGGCCCAGCGGCTGGGTTTTCGGATCGAGCAGATCGGCGTGGCGCATCGTCCGAGGCTCCAGGGCAAGAGCACCGTCAAGCCTCGGCACGTGGTCGAGACCGTTTCCGAGGCGGCGACCGTGCGGCGTCACCTCTGACCGGGGGGCGACTCGGTCGACTCGCCGACCGGCACCGCCGGTCGGCGAGTCGCATAATCTCCGGCCGGAGGAGGAGGGTTCTGAATCCCTGGGTTTCAAATCGCCGGCCCGTGATGCCGGCACGAATGATGCGCCTGATCGCACCGGCAGTCGCCGTGGCGGTCGCTGCGGCGGCGTTCAGCGCCCCGGCGCTCGGTTCGCGTCCGAGCTTCGCTGTGGCACCCACGGACTCCATGACGCCGAAGTACCGGTTCGACCGCCACGACTACGGGGTCCGTTGCGGTCCGGAAGCCGATCGCCTGAACATCGACGGCGTGAAGGGATGGCGATCGCGGCTCGGCTCCGACCCCTACCGCGGTGGCGATCGGACGATCCGGCTGCGAAAGCACTCCACCCGCGAGATCCGGGTCACGTTCCGGAATCGGGCGAGCGGCAAGAACTCGACGTACCACGTCCGCTGTCTGCCACGGACGTTCCCCGACTACAGCTTCCGCCGGCTCGCTCCCGGAGGGCCGAAGCTGTTCGCCATGCAGCTCGGTTACCGCTGGGCGGCGATCTTCGACCGCAACGGCGCGCCCGTCTGGTGGTACCGGGCCTCCGGCGAGCCCGACAACTTCCAGATCCTCCCCGACGGGACGATCGCCTTCGATCCGGTCGACCAGGCCGACTTCCAGACCGGCGACTACGAGATCAGGACGCTTCGGGGGCGGCTGCTGCGGGTTATCCGGGGAGCGAACGGAGCGGCCGCCGACATCCACGAGATTCAGCTCCTGCCGAACGGGAACTACCTGATCGGCGCCCAGGTGGAGTACGAGGCCGACGCCACCGCCTACGGCGGATCGGTCGACTCGACCGTGATCGGGATCGAGATCCAGGAGGTCACGCCGGGCGGTGATCTGGTGTCGAGCTGGAGCTCTCAGGACCACATCGGCCTCGAGGAGACCGGGCGCTGGTGGAACGTGCCGATCCTCGACGACGAGCCCTACGACGCAAGCCACTGGAACTCGGTCGAGCCGGTCGGCAAGCACCGGATGCTGCTGTCTTTCCGTCATCTCGACGCCGTCTACGAGGTCGATCGCCGCAGCGGCGACATCGTCTGGAAGCTGGGTGGCACCGAGACGCCCGAGAGCCTCGACGTAGTCGACGACCCACACGGCGACTACCCGCTCGGTGGGCAGCACGACGCGCGCATGCTCGCCGACGGCTCGATCACGATCCACGACAACCGAACCGGTCTCGGCGATCCGCCGCGAGCGGTCCGCTACCAGGTGGACGCCGATGCCGGCACGGCGCGGCTGGTGCAGTCGGTCGCCGACCCGAAGGTCCCGTCCTCGTTCTGCTGCGGTTCCGCCCGTCGGCTCGACTCCGGCGACTGGCTGGTCGGCTGGGGCGGCGACGGGACCGTCGGCGGCTACGACGCCGACGGGAGCCCACTGTTCAGGCTGAAGCTCGGGCTCGGTTTCAGCTACCGAGCGAACCCCGTCCCCGACGGCGTCGTCAGCAAGCGGAAGTTGCGAAGCGCGATGAACGCCCTCGCCGGTCGCTGAGCCGGCTCAGAGCGGGATGTTGCCGTGCTTGCGCTGCGGCTGGGCGACGCGCTTGGTCTGCAGCGTGCGCAGGGCGCGAATCAGCTTCGGGCGCG
Organism: uncultured Conexibacteraceae bacterium; assembly: GCA_963784885.1. Classification (GTDB taxonomy): domain Bacteria; phylum Actinomycetota; class Thermoleophilia; order Solirubrobacterales; family 70-9; genus RHKX01. The sequence goes on along the minus strand of CAWATA010000005.1, from coordinate 283,435 downwards.
TGTCCTGCGGTTCGATGACGTCGTCGATGTAGCCGCGCTCCGCCGCCGAATAGGGGTTGGCGAACCGGGCCTTGTAGTCGTCCATCAGCTTCTGGCGCCGCTCCTCGGGGGTCGGTGAGCTTGCGAGGTCCTTGCGGTAGATGATGTTGACCGCGCCCTCGGGTCCCATCACCGCGACCTCCGCGGTCGGCCAGGCGAAGTTGAAGTCGGCGAGCATGTGCTTGGAATTCATGACGTCGTAGGCGCCGCCGTAGGCCTTGCGGGTGACGACGGTGAGCTTCGGGACGGTCGCCTCGGTGAACGCGTAGAGCAGCTTGGCGCCGTGGCGGATGATCCCGTTCCATTCCTGCGAGGTCCCGGGAAGAAAGCCGGGAACGTCGGTGAACGTGACCAGGGGGATGTTGTAGGCGTCGCAGGTGCGGACGAAGCGCGCGGCCTTCTCCGAGGACTCGATGTCGAGGACGCCGGCGAGGTGCATGGGCTGGTTGCCGACGATCCCGACCGGGAAGCCGTCGAGGCGCGAGAACCCGCAGATGATGTTCTTGGCGAAGTGCTCGTGGACCTCGAAGAACTCGCCGTCGTCGACGATCAGCGAGATCACGCTGCGCATGTCGTAGGGCTTCTGCGGGTCGGCGGGAACGATCCCGTCGAGCTCGGGGTCGCGCCGCTCGGGGTCGTCGTAGGGCTCGACCCGCGGCGGCATCTCGAGATTGTTGGAGGGCAGGAAGCCGATCAGGTAGCGGACGTCCTCGAGGCAGCTCTCCTCGTCCTCGGCGGCGAAGTGAGCCACGCCCGATTTCGAGTTGTGGGTCATCGCGCCGCCGAGCTCCTCGAACTCGACCTCCTCGCCGGTGACCGTCTTGATCACGTCGGGGCCGGTGATGAACATGTGCGAGGTCTCCTTGACCATGAAGATGAAGTCGGTCATGGCCGGGGAGTAGACGGCGCCCCCCGCGCAGGGGCCCATGATCACGCTGATCTGCGGGATCACGCCCGAACACTGGACGTTGCGGACGAAGACGTCGCCGTAGCCGCCGAGCGAGACGACGCCCTCCTGAATCCGGGCGCCGCCGGAGTCGTTGAGGCCGATGACCGGAGCGCCGACCTTGGCGGCCATGTCCATGACCTTGACCATCTTCTCCGCCATCACCTCGCCGAGCGAGCCGCCGAAGACGGTGAAGTCCTGGCTGAAGACGAAGACGGTGCGGCCCTCGATCTCGCCGTAGCCGGTGACGACGGCGTCGCCCCAGGGCCGGTTCTTCTGCATGTCGAACTCGTGTGTGCGGTGGCGGACGAAGGTGTCGAGCTCCTCGAACGTCCCGGGGTCGAGCAGCTTCTCGATCCGCTCGCGGGCGGTCAGCTTGCCCTTCGCGTGCTGCTTCTCGACGGCGGCTTCCGAGGCCGAATGGATGGCGGCCTCGCGCAGCTCCCGGAGCTGGCCGAGCTTCTCCTCGAAGGTCTCAGGGTTCTTCGCACGCATCGGCGCGCCAGTCTAGGGGGCGACTTCGGAGGGTGCGTTCGCGGGCGCGGCCGATCCGAAGCGTCGCTTGCCCCAGCGCATCAATGGCCGCTCGAGTGCGTAGTAGCTGATCGCCGCGCAGATGATCGTCCCCGCGAGGGTGAGCCCGGCGACGATCGGAAAGCGCACCGAGGACGGCCACCACTCGACGGCGCCGATGTCGCCGAGCGCGATCAGCACGGCGAACTGCCAGAGGAAGATCCCGTAGGAGATGAGGCCGAGCCAGGTCGGGATCGGATGGCGCAGGAAGCGGCGATACCGCCCCGGGCCCTCGCCGCCGAAGGTCGCCGGCAGCACGACCAGCAGCGCGATCAGGCCGAAGACCAGGAACTCGATCGACTACGGGCCGACGCCCCCGACCGGGCCCACGACCTGGGGGAGGGATCGAGTACGAACAGGCAGATCCAGCCGTAGAGCGCAGCGGCGAGAAGCAGCGGCAGCCATGGGTGACGCTCCAGCGCCCGCACCGGGGCCGGGTCCCTTGGGCGCTCGCTGACCCAGACCGACAACGCTGCGAGGCCGAGCCCCAGCCCGAACCACCACCCACGCCCGATCGGCGAGAAGAACAGGATCTGCTCCAGATCGGAGTTCACGTCGCTTCCTTGGATCACGAACGACAAACCCGACAGGACCGTGACCGCGACGGCCTCGGGGACGAGCCACCGGCCCCGCCACCGGGACCCGATCCATGCCATCAGCAGCACGAAGAACGGCAGCAGGACGTAGAAGAAGACCTCGATCGCGAGGCTCCAGGACGGCGGAACCGCGCATCTGTAGGGATTGACCGCGCAGGTTCCCTCGACCGTGTAGACGGGGTAGTTCTGAAGGAGCCCGAAGTAGACCCACCAGTTGCCCGTGAAGGCGCCGGCCATCCCCGGGATGACGGCGGAGAACACCAGTACCGCCCAGTAAGCGGGAGCGATCCGGAGGAACCGCCGGCGGGCATAGCCTCCGAACCCGGCCCGGCCCGTGCCGCGGACGCGGGCGGCGACGAACGGCCGATAGAGCAGGAATGCCGAGAGCAGGAAGAAGAACGGGACCCCGATGTCGAGGTGTGCGACGAGGCGCCCGTGCCAGGTGTCGCCGAAGGCGTCCGTGAAGATCCCGACGTGTACGAACAGGATCGAGATCGCGGCCAGCCCACGGAGCGAGTCGAACAGCGGGAAGCGGGCGTGGCTGCGCGGCGGAGCCATCGCGGCTTCGATCTCCTCGCGGAGGTCCTCCTCGTGCTGATGCGGCTCCGGACGCGACCCGGACGCGGCCCGGTGGGCCATCGATCCATCCTTCCTCTCCGCGAAGAGGCCGGATCGTATCCGGCCGGGAATCGAAGCGAGCCCGCTCCCAGCGCTGGGTGATCCTGCCGACGTCTCCGGGCCGGGCCCCTAACATCGCGCATCCATGCCGGCGCCCGATCGAGACCTTGACGTGCGCATCGAGCGGGGGCTGCCGCAGGAGCTGCCGGCCGGCAGCGTCAACGCCCTGTTCATCTTCGGGACGTGCTTTCACCGCCGGCAGCGCCTCGCCGGCCTCGAGCTGCTCGTCGATGGGGTGCCGACCGCCGCGACCGCGTACGCGATGCCGCGCATCGACCTCTACCAAGAGCTCAACCCCCCGACTCCGTGGGACGACGACGGGGAGGCGGGCTCCGCCGCCGACCCGCTCCGTCACAGCTACCGCAGCGGCTTCTGGGCGACCGTTCCCGTCCGGATGCCCGCCACGGGTGAGGTCGCGCTGACCGTCCGGGCCGCGCTCTCCGACGGGAGCTCGGCGGAGTCGCGGCTCGAGCCGATCGCTGCAGTGCCTCCCGCCGCGCCGGCTGCCGGCGACGCCTCGCTCGCCATCTGCATGGCGACCTGGGAGCCGGACCCGGAGCTGTTCGAGGCTCAGGTCGAGTCGATCCGCGCCCAGACCGACGAGGACTGGGTCTGTTTGATCAGCGATGACTGCTCGAGCCCCGAGGGATTCGCCGTGATCGAGTCGCTGGTCGCCGGCGACCGCCGCTTCGTCGTCTCGCGCTCGCCGCGGCGGCTGGGCTTCTACCGGAACTTCGAGCGAGCGCTGCGCATGGTCCCCGAGGGCGCCGGGCTCGTCGCGCTCAGCGACCAGGACGACCGCTGGGATCCCGACAAGCTCACGGCGCTGCGAAGCGCGATCGGCGACGCGCAGCTCGTCTACAGCGACCAGCGCCTGGTTGCGCCCGACGGCTCGGTGATCGCCGACAGCTACTGGTCGGGGCCGCGGAGCCGCAACGACACGAACTTCGCGTCGCTGCTGATCGCGAACACGATCACCGGGGCCGCGTCGATGTTCCGCCGCGACCTGTTGGAGCTCGCCCTGCCCTTCCCGGACGTTCCCGGCACGCAGTACCAGGATCACTGGCTCGGCCTGTGCGCGCTCGCCACCGGCCGCATCGCCTACGTCGACCGGCCGCTCTACGACTACGTCCAGCACGGTGGCGCGCTGCTCGGGTACGAGGCCGCCAACACGGCTCCGCCGTCCGACGCCGATCCGCCGCGCGGACTCCTCGCTCGTTTCGTCGCTACTGCTCGCGGCTCCCGGGCCGCCTATTTCGAGGCCTTCTGCCGGCTTCGCGTGCTCGCTGCGACCCTGCTGCTGCGAAGCGCCCCCGGCCGGCTCCGGCCCGGCCCGGCCCGGGTCCTCCGCCGGCTCGTCGGCGCCGAGGGGTCTCCCGCAGCGCTCGCCTGGCTGGAGCTCAGGCGCCTCCGCAACCGCCTCGGCCGGACCGAGACGATGGGGGCTGAGCGGATCGTCGTCCACGGGCTGCTCTGGCGCCGCGGCATCGCCGCGATCGGCCGGCTCCGCGGCCGCCCGATCCCCGGAATCCCCTACGACGCAGAGTTGCCCGGAACCCGGCCCTCCGACGACGTGCCCGAGGATCTCGAGGGGATCGACCACCAGGGCACGCTGGCGCTCGGCCGCGTCGTCGAGCCGCTCGCGCTGACCGTCAGCGAGGACGAGCCCGAGCGGGTCAACCTGTTGCTGCCGACGATCGAGCTCCGGCATCTGTTCGGCGGCTACATCACGAAGTTCAACCTCGCCCGCAAGCTCGCCGAGCAGGGCCTCCGGACCCGGATCATGACCGTCGACCCGACGCCCTCGCTCCCGGCCGACTGGCGCGAGGAGGTCGAGGGCTACGCGGGGCTCGAGGGGCTGTTCGACAAGGTCGAGGTCGCGTTCGCCCGCGACCGTGACGCCCCGGTCGCGATCAATCCGAACGACCGGTTCGTCGCGACGACCTGGTGGACGGCGCACATCGCCGCGGCCGCCGTCGGCCGGACCCGCCGACAGCGGTTCCTCTATCTGATCCAGGAGTTCGAGCCCTACACCCATCCGATGGGGTCGTGGGCGGCCTACGCGCTCAGCACCTACGAGCTTCCGCACGTGGCGATGTTCTCGACCGAGCTGCTGAGGGACTTCTTCGCGGCGCGGCGCATCGGCGTGTTCGCCGGCACCGAGGAGCAGGGCCGCGAGCGCTCGCTCGCCTTCGAGAACGCGATCACGGCGGTCGTGCCCCCGACTGCCGAGGAGCTGGCGGCCCGCGAGCGGCGGACGCTGCTCTTCTACGCACGGCCGGAGGGACACGGTGCGCGCAACATGTTCGAGCTCGGACTGCTCGGGCTCGCCGCCGCGATCAAACGGGGCACCTTCGGCCCCGAGTGGGACTTCCACGGGATCGGTACCGTCGGCGGCCGCGATCGCGCGATCGGGCTCCCCGGCGGCCGGCACCTCGAGCTGCTGAACCGGCGCGACCAGGGCGGCTATGCGGAGGTCTTGACCGCTCACGACGCCGGACTCGCGCTGATGAGCACCCCGCACCCGAGCCTCGTGCCGCTGGAGATGGCCTCGGCGGGAATGCTGACCGTGACCAACAGCTGGGAGACGAAGACGGCAGAGGTGATGGCCGGGCTCTCGCCGAACCTGATCGCGGTGCCCCCCGGAGTCGACGGGATCGCCGCCGGGCTCGCCGAGGCCGTCGGCGGGGCCGGCGACTACGAACGCCGGATCGCAGGGTCGCGCGTCGAGTGGAGTCGCGACTGGGAGCAGTCGTTCGACGCCACCACCATGGCGGCCGTCGTCGGGTTGCTCGACGCCTGCTGAGCCGGGCTCGATCGGCGCCGGGCATGCCCGGCGCCTGCTAGCTTCCGGCGGGTTGCAGGGGGCACGATTCGAAGGGGAGCACGATGGTTTTCGGACTTGGACGTAAGCGAGGGACAGCGGTCGCGGAGCGCCGCCCGGAGGTGGTCGAGGCCGAGCGCCTGGCAGCCGATGGTCGTCACTTCGAGGCCGTCGACATGCTCAGCGCCGCCAACCGCGAGTCCCGCGATCCCGAGCTCGAGCGCGAGCTGCGCCGGGTTCGCCACCTCGCCGGCCTCGAGCTGCTCGCGAATCCCGCCCCCGACCCGCGGTTTCCCGAGCCGGCAGCCGACCTGCCGCCGCGCGGCGAGCAGTCGCGGATCCCTGAGGTGACGCCCGACGGCCTGACTCCCGAGGTCCTGCGCGCGGCGATCCTCGACAGCGGCTGCCTGCTCGTGCGCGGCCTCATGGAGCGCGACGAGGCCCTGCGGATCGCCGACGAGATCGATCGCTCCTTCGAGATCCGGCTCGAGCTCGCCCCCGGCGAGGCCGATCCGGAGGGCTACTACGATGAGCTCGTTCCCGAGCCGCCGCACTTCATCGACCAGCGCGACTGGGTCAAGGAGGGGGGAGGGGTCCTCGCAGCCGACTCGCCGCGGTTGCTCTTCGACATGTTCGAGAGCTTCGAGAACGCGGGCCTGCGCGAGGTCCTCGAGACCTACATCGGCGAGAAGCCGGCCGTTTCGGCCGAGAAGTGCACGCTCCGCAAGGCGACCCCGGACGTCCCCGGCGCATGGCACCAGGACGGGCGGTTCCTCGGCGACGTCCGCTCGATGAACGTCTGGCTCTCGTTGTCGCGCTGCGGCGATCTGGCGCCGAGCATGGACGTGATCCCGCGCCGCCTCGACGACTTCGTCGCAGCAGGCACCGAGGGGACCTTCCTCAGCTACCAGGTCTCCGACGCTGTCGCCGCGGAGGCGGCGGGCGACGTCGGCATCGTCCGGCCGATCTTCGATCCCGGCGATGCGCTGCTGTTCGACGAGATGTTCCTGCACCAGACGGGCTCCGACCCGTCGATGCCGAACCCGCGCTACGCGATCGAGAGCTGGTTCTTCGGCCCCTCGGCGTACCCGGACGACTTCGTGCCGATCGCGTTCTGAGCCCACGTACACTGCTCGGGCTTTGAGCGCGACCGAAACCGACGGCGAACGCAGCGACGTTCGCGGGTACGACCCCGGCCGGTGGGGCTACTCGATGGCGAACTTCGCCGAGCTGATGCTGCCGGTGATCGAGGCCAGCGGAGCCCGCACCGTCGCCGAGGTCGGAGCCTTCGCCGGAGACCTGACCGAGGTGCTGGTCGAGTGGGCCGAGCCGCGCGGCATCGCGGTGGCGGCGATCGACCCGCTGCCGCAGCCGGCGCTGGAGGAGCTCGCCGAGCGGCGTCCCGACCTCGACCTGATCCGGAAGACCAGCGCCGAAGCCTTCCGCGACATGGAGATGCCGGACGCGATCGTGATCGACGGCGACCACAACTACCACACGGTCAGCGAGGAGCTCGCGACGATCGCCGCCCGGGCGCCCGGCGCCGCGATGCCGCTGCTGCTCTTCCACGACGTCTGCTGGCCGCACGGTCGCCGCGACTCCTTCTACGCGCCGGAACGGGTTCCAGAGGACCGGCGCCCGCCGATCGCGGCCGACACGACGATCTTCCCAGGTGATCCCGGAACCGGCGGCGGCGGCCTCCCCTACCCGTTCACCGCGGCACGGGAGGGGGGCCCGCGCAACGGTGTCCTGACCGCGATCGAGGATTTCGTCGCCGGGCAACAGGGCGTACGCATCGCGGTGATGCCGATGTTCTTCGGCTTCGGTGTCGCCTGGCATCGGGAAGCGCCTTGGGCTGCGGAGGTGGCGGCGCTGGTCGACCCCTGGGACCGGAACGCGATCCTGACCCGCCTCGAAGCCAACCGCGTGTTCCATCTCGCCAACCAGATCCGCACGCAGACGCGGCTCGAGGAGCTGGAGGCCGAGATCTGGCATCTGCGCGAGAGGTACGAGGACCTCGTGGGAGTCGTACGCGGCATCCGCACCTCACGGATCTTCGAGGCGGTCAGCCGGGCTACGGCCATCCGTGGATCGGGCCCGAGCTGGACTGAGCAGATCGACCGGGCGCTCGGCAGGGGCAGCTCCGGGGACTGAACGGCAGTCGCCGGTGGCAGCCTCTGAACCGGCCGTCCCGGCGAGCGGGCGCCGTGCGACCGAAGGAAGCCTCGGGGCTGCGGTCGCGCTGACGGCCTGCCTCGTCCTCGCTGCTTTCGGGGTCGTCGGATCGCTGACCCACCTGATCCTGCCCGCGACCGATCTGCCGCCGCCGTTCCCGAGCCAGCACCAGGACGCCGAGACGCTCACGTTCGTCTTCAGCTTCGCCGTCGCCCTGCCGCTGGCGCTGCTGTTCGTCCTCCGCCTCCAAGCCCGGCTGGGCGCCGCGGGCGCGGTCCGCCTCGAGGGCGTTGCGGCCGCGCTCACGGTGGCGTTGATCGGGGGTGTGGTTGCCCTCAAGGCCGCCGACGCCACTCTGACGGTCGGGGGCGCATCGGCGCTGCTCGCGGTCTCGCTCGCATGGTGGGCGCTCGCGACGGCGCTGATCAGCATGGCCTGGAGCGGTCGCGGCCGCGCCCTGATCGACCGAATCGCCGCGGCATCGGATCTGCTCTGGTGGCTCGCGCTCGCGCTCGCCGCAGTCGCGTCGCTCGCCTTCGTCGAGTTGCAGGCCCTGGTTCTGGCTCCGGTGATCGCCGGCGCGCTCGTCGTGGCGGCGACGGTCCTTCTCTGGCGCGCCGGCGTCGGCGACCGGATCGCCCTGGGCGCGCGCGGCGGGCGGGCCGCCGACGTCGTGATCGCCCTCCTGATCCTTCTCGCGGTTCCCAACATCGTGATCTTCGATCTCTCCAACCCGCTGGTGACGCACGTCATCCAGTTCCACCAGAACTTCTTCCTCGGCCCCGCCGGACAGGTGACCAACGGCGGGGCGATGCTCACCGACACGCTCTCCCAGTACGGGGTGGCCTCGATCTACCTGATCGCGGGCTGGTTCGAGCTCGTCCCGATCGGCAACGGCACGCTCGGCTTCCTCGACAACTCCCTGTCGGCCCTGGTCTTCGTCGCCGCCTACGGCGTCATTCGCCTCGCCGGCACGTCCCGGCTGGTGGCCGCGGCGACCTTGTCGGTTTCGGTCGTCTCCTTCGTGTACGCGCTCGACTATCCGCTCGGCGGGTTGCTCCAGCACGGCGCGATCCGCTTCGGCCTGCCGATGATCGTGATCGCGGCGGCGACGATCGAGTTCGCCAGGCCGTCGCTGCGACGCCCGATGCAGGGGATCCAGCTGCTCGGCCTCGGCCTGGCGTCGATCTGGGCCCTGGAGGCGTTCGCCTACACGCTCGCCACGGCCGGCGCGGTGCTCGCGGTGCGGCTCTGGCTGCATCCCCGCGGGACGCGAATGCGCACGCTCGGCCGCTGGACCGCCGGGTCGCTGCTCGCAGGCGTCGTCTTCCACGTTGCGCTCGCGCTCGCGACCCTCGTGATCGCCGGCGAGCTCCCCGACTGGGGCTGGTATCTGAACACCCTCCGCGAGTTCCTGACCGGCAGCGTCGGCGAGCTGACTTACGACTTCGCGCCGTGGACGGTCGCCTTCGCGCTCGGCGCCTTCTACATCGCCGCGCTCGCCGCGCTCGTCCTCTACCTGATCCGGCTGCCCGGGCAGGCGCGCCGCCATCCCGCCCGGCTGATCGCCCTCGGGGGGACGACGGCCTGGGGGATTGCGCTGTTCAGCTACTTCGTGAATCGTTCGGCCGAGCACATCGTTCCCTACGTGAGCCTGCCCGCGGCGATGATCGCGGCGATCTGGCTCGGGCTGCTCCTCGATCCCGCCTCCGTCGCGTCCAGACGGGTCCGAACCGCCGGGCTCACCGCGATGCTCGCAGCCGGCCTGCTCCTCGTCGCCGTCGCCTGGCCGCGCGCGGGGACGCTGTACTCGCAGTCGCTGCTCGCCCATGTCGTGCCCGGAGGTCCGTCGCCGGCGAGCGCCTTCGATCGGCTCTGGCATCCGCCGGATCTGAGCTCGGGCGCCAGCAGCGGCGCCGAGGTCCTCGAGCGCTGCATGCCCGATCGGGAACGCACCTACGTCCTGACCGATGCGGATCTGGGGATCGAGATCCTCGCCAAGGTCGACCGCCGGAACGGGTTTCCGCTCGCCGACCCGTGGGAGGAGAGCTTCGTGCCGGACACCCATCTCGACCAGCTCGCCGCCGCGGTCGCCGGGCTCGAGCCGGGCGACCGCATGCTGGTTGACGACGCGGCGCTCAGGGCCTACCGGATCTACCTTCGCGACCCCGGACGCGACCCGCTCTCGAGCCCGACCGGCGGGGAGGAGATCGTCCCGACCGGTCTCGCGAAGCTCCAGGACTGGCTGATCAAGGAGATCGGCTTCCGCTACCGGCTGAAGACCGTCTGCGAGTCCACGGGGGGGCCCGGGTTCCGCGTCGTCGAGCTGGAGCCGCGATAGGGCCGGGGAGACCGGACGCGAGGAGCCCCGACTGGGGTCAACACACATGTCATCCCGTTCCGTACCACCGCGCCAACCGGCGGAAGCGGACGCGAAGCGGAGCATTCCGCCGGAGTCATCTGTCATCCCGTTCCGTACCACCGCGCCAACCGGCGGAAGCGGACGCGAAGCGGAGCATTCCGCCGGAGTCACCTACCGCCGGTACTTGCGCGAGCGCCAGATGCCGCGGCGGTGCAGGAGCAGCCTGATTCCGGCCCAGACGGTCTTGAGGCCGTAGACGACGCCGGTCTTGAAGCCGACCGACGACATCTCGTCGAAGTAGCGGCAACGGGCCGGCACCTCCGCGATCCGGAAATCGAACTCGGCCGCCTGGTAGAGGAGCTCCGCGTCGAAGACGAAGTCGAGCGAGTTGCGCAGGAATGGCACGGTCAGGAGCAGCTGCCGGGAGTAGGCGCGGTAGCCCGTGTGAGCCTCGGAGAGGCTGGTTCCCATGATCCGGTTCTGGATCGTCGTCAGGAATCTGTTCGCGGCGAACTTCCAGCGCGGCATCCCCGCTGCGAGCGCGGCACCGGGGATCAGGAGCCTGGAGCCGAGGACGAGGTCGGCCTCGCCGGCGAGGATCGGCCGGACCATCTCCGGGATCAGGCCGGGCTCGTACTGACCGTCGGGGTGGAGCATCACGACGACGTCGGCGTCGTGATGAAGGGCCTGCATGTAACAGGTCTTCTGGTTGCCGCCGTAGCCCACCTGATGGGGATGCCAGATGACCTCGATCGGCAGCTCCCGGGCGAGCTCGACCGTCTCGTCGGTCGAGGAGTCGTCGACGAGGATGATCTTGTTCACGTGCTCGAGGGGGATGTCGGCGACGGTCTGACCGAGGGTCGCAGCCGCCTGCCGGGCGGGCATGACGACGACCACGTTCGCCTCGCCGGTGCTCTGCTCGCTGTCAGACAAGTCGTGCCTCCACGTAGATGGTGCCGCCGCGGTGCCTGGCGACTTCGGCCACCGAGCAGGCAACGGCAACCGGGAGCATGACGACTCCGGCGAGAATCGACGCAACCCGGCGCCCTCCGCTCAGCGGCGCCAATCGCGCCTCCGGTCGTCGCATCGCCTGATAGAGGTCGAGGTCGCCGGGCAGGGCCCCGACGAGGCCGGCGAGCCAGCCGACGACGATCTGGCCGCCGCGCAGGTTGGAGACCCGCTCGATCCGGAACCCGTCCTCGGTGAGTCCCCGGCAGAGGGTCCGGGTCGAGAGGTGGACGAGATGGCGCGGGATGTCCAGGTGCAGCCAGTCGTCGCCGAAGGTCGTGGCCTGGAGGCTGTCGCTGTTGGGCACCGCGATCGCCAGAACGCCGCCCGGCATCAGCAGGCGGGCCGCCGCGCGCACGGCCGATCGCGGCTCCGGCAGGTGCTCGAGCGAGTGCCAGAGGACCACCGCGGCCCAGGTCCCGTCGCCCTCGACGTCCTCGATCGGCCGGTCCTCGAAGTCGGGTCGGGCGGCGTTGCGCTCCAGGCCGGTCGCCTCCCGCCCGCGCCGGCGGATCGCATCGAGCAGGGTCCCGTCGCCGGCGCCGACGTCGAGCACCGGACCCGGCGGCGCGATCGCGTCGATCCGCGCGGCCAGAAGGCCCCGCGTGCGGCCGAGCAGGGCGTCGCCCGCGAAGTGGAACCGGGCGCCCGCGTCAGGGCGGTACCAGTCGCCGTAGGCGGCCGCGAGGCCGGCCTCGTCGGGCCACGGGTCGGTGGTCATCGCGCCACAGCGATCGCAGCGGATCCGCCCCCGTAGCCGCTCGCCGGCATCGCCGAGCGGCGCGCCGCACCACGCGCAGTGCTCTGGGTGAGCAGCGGTCACGGGATCGGGCGCCGGCAGATCGCGCAGACGTCGAGGCAGGCGTCGACATCGTCGGCGCCGAGCTCGAAGTCGGACGGCTCGATTGCCGCCGCCTGCGGGTCGTCGCCGTGCCGGCGGCGACGCAGCATCGCGTCGTAGAGCCGGCGCTTCATACCGTTGGGGACGAAGCGGCGCAGTCGCAGCGGGTCGCGGCTCAGGAGTCGGTCGAGCTGGACCCGTTCGGCGTCGAAGATCGCCATGTAGCGCGCGGAGCCGAAGATCCCGCGGATGTCGACCTCGTCGAAGCGCGCGGAGCAGAGCTCGCGCAGCTCATCGGAGTCGAGCTCGACGTGGTGGTAGGGGTCGATGATCTCGTCCGGCCGGCCGAACGTGAGCCGGTTCGGCGTCACGAACACGACGACCCCGCCGGGCTCGACGACCCGGGCGGCCTCGGCGACGACATCGTCGGGGTCCGGAACGTGCTCGAGTGAGTGGACCGAGAGCACCGAAGCGAACGAGTCGTCCGCGAACGGCAGCTCCCGCATGTCGGCGACGACGGTCTCCCGGTCCTGGCCCGCGAGCGCCTCGGCGTCGAGGTCGACGCCGAGGCTCACCCGGGGCTCGAGCAGGTGGTAGCTGTGCCCCACGCCGCAGCCCAGGTCGAGCACCCGCCCGCCGTCTCCGTCCGAGGCGGCGGGGAGGAACGGCTCACAGAGCATGTAGGCGGCGACGTGGCGCTGCCATGTCGGGTTGAAGCCGCCTTCGGGCGTCGCAACCCGTTCCCCTGTGACCCTCAAGCTCGTCGGCCTGCTCGTGAGCGTGGCATGGCGGGCATCATTTCAAGACCGGGTTCACGGCCACGCCTACGTACCGGATACGGGTCCACGCCAGGCCTGGGGCTGCTACGTTGGCCCCGGTCCCAGCGAGCGAAAGCAGGAGCTTCGAAGAGGTGATTTTCGGTAGACGCAAGGGTGCGGACAGCGGCGGGGCGGTCGCCGAGCCGCAGGCCGAGAACCCGGACGTCGCGCATGCGCACGCGCTCATCGGCGAGGGCAGGTACTTCGAGGCGATCGACCACCTCAGCGACGCGAATCGCAGAGCTCGCAGCACCGCGATCGAGGTCGAGATCCGGCGGATCCGGAATCTCGCGGGCATGAGCCTGCTCGAGGATCCTCCCTCCAATCCTCAGTACCCCGAGCCGGCGGCCGCGCTGCCCGAGCCGGCCCCTCAGTCGAAGCTTCCCGAGATCACCCCCGAGCAGCTCACCCCTGAGCTGCTGCGCGCGGCGATCCTCGAGAACGGGGCGCTCCTGATCCGCGGCTTGATGGACCCCGCCAAGGCGGAGCGGATCGCCGCTGACATCGACCGCTCCTTCGAGATCCGGAAGCGGGTCCAGGCGGGGACGCCGGATCCGGACGGTTACTACGACGAACTCGAGCCGGAGGCGCCGTTCATCATCGGCGAGCGCTCCTGGATCGAGGAGGGCGGTGGGGTGCTCGCCGTCGACTCGCCGCGCCTGTTGTTCGACATGCTCGAGAGCTTCGAGGAGGCGGGTCTCCGCAGCGTCATCGCCGGCTACCTCGGCGAGAAGCCGGCGATCTCGGCGCAGAAGTGCACGCTGCGCAAGGCGACCCCCGACGTCGCCGGCGCCTGGCATCAGGACGGCGCCTTCCTCGGAGACGTTCGCGCCCTCAACGTCTGGCTCTCGCTCTCGCGGTGCGGCGACGTCGCGCCGAGCATGGACGTCGTGCCGCGCCGGCTCGACGATTTCGTCGAGTCCGGGACCGAGGGCACTTTCCTCGACTTCCAGGTGTCGCAGGCGGTCGCCGAGCAGGCGGCCGGGGACGCCGGCATCGTTCGCCCGATCTTCAACCCGGGCGACGCCCTGCTGTTCGACGACCTGATGCTGCACCAGACCGGCTCGGACCCGTCGATGCCGAACCCGCGCTACGCGATCGAGAGCTGGTTCTTCGGGCCGTCGGCGTACCCCGACAACTACGTGCCGATCGCCTTCTGAGCGGAGCCCCAAGTGCCGACCGTCAGCGTCACCGGGGCGGCGGCGAGTTGAGCCGGCTGTCCGTGGCCTCCCGCCGGGTTCTCCTGGCGGTCGCCGCGCTGACGCTGCTGGGGTTCGCGCTCCGGCTGGCGCGCTATCAGCAGACCGTCCTCGGCGACGAGACGTCGACTCTCTACATCGTCGACGGCCGCAGCCTCTCGGACGTCCTCGACCTGGTCTCGAGCGATGCCGAGATCTCGCCCCCGCTGTACTTCATCCTCGCCTGGCTGACGACGAAGCTCGGCTCCAACCCGGAGCTGGTCCGGCTGCCCTCGCTGATCGCCGGGACGATCTCGATTCCGCTCGTGTACCTGCTCGGCGCTCGCGCGATGAACCGGAGGGCGGGGCTGATCGCGGCGGCGGTGATGACGCTGACCCCGTTCATGATCTTCTACTCGGCCGACGGTCGCGGCTACGCGGTCGCGATCGCGTTCCTGTTGGCCTCGACGCTGGCGATGCTGGCGGCCGCGCGGACCGGAAGGACCGCGTGGTGGGTGGCCTACGGCGCATTCACGCTCGCGGCGATGTACACGCACTACACGGCGGCGTTCGTCCTGATCGCCCAGCTCGGCTGGCTGATGTGGGCCCATCCGGAGGCGCGGAAGGCGGCGCTGATCGCCAACGTCGGAGCCGCTTTCCTCTACCTGCCGTGGGTGCCGGGCCTGCTCGACGACTCCGCCTCGCCGACGATCGACATCCTCTCGGCCCTCCAGGGCGACGGCTTCGGCGTCAAGCGCCAGGCGGTCGAGGTCTGGATCGCCGGATATCCGTTCCAGCAGCCGGAGTCGGTGCCGGGGATGCTGGCGGCCGTCCTCGGGACCGCCGGTTTGCTGACCGCCGTCGTCGCGGCGTCGGTCCGCCGGTTCCGTCTCCGGGCCGCGGCGACCGCCGCGGGCAGAGCGGTTCCGCTCCTGCCGAAGGGGGCGATCCTGGTCATCGCGATCGCCGTCTCCACGCCGGTCTTCGAACTCTTGATCCTCGCCCTGACCGGAAACGACCTGCTCGGCGCCCGCAACCTCGTCACCTCGTCGGCCGGCCTGGCGCTGCTGTTCGGCGGCGTCCTCGCCGCGGCGGGCCCGATCTGGGGCATGGTCTGCACGGCGCTGGTCATCGCCTGCTTCGGGATCGCGGCGGGCCGCTCGCTCGGGACGGAGGCGAAGCTCGTCGACTTCGAGTCGGCTGCCCACTACATCGATGCCGAGGCGGGGCCCGACGACGTAGTCCTCGACCTCCGCTCTCCGCGAGTGACGCCGGCACCGCTCACCTCGCTGGACGCGTATCTGCCGCAAACCCGGCCCGAGTACCGGGTCCTGCTCCCGAAGGGCGAGCCGCCGTTTCTGCCGATCACCCCGATCCCGCCGACGGTGCCGCTTCTGCGCAGGGCGGTCGCGGCGGCGGAGGGGAAGAGGCTGTTCGTGGTTGCGGCCGACTCCGACGTCGAGCGCAGCGGCGAGGAGGCGATCGCCCTGCTCGTGCCACCGTTCGTCGACGGGAAGGGCCCGACGGTGCGGTATCCGCTGCCGAAGGGCTCCCGGATCGTCGCCGAGAGGCACTGGGACGGGCTCGGCGACGTCAACGTCGTCGTCATCGAAACCGGTGACTGAGCCCGGATAGCCCGTCGGCCGGGCTTCCGGGCAGCGCGGAAGCGGCTCGCCCCCGGTATCTTTCGGCGCCCGCTGGCCGAGGGCGCGAGGCGCCCGGGGAGGCCATACCGAACCATGCTGACCGTTGCTACAGACGCCTGCCCGGCAGAGCCCGCGAGGGCCTGCCCGTCGCTCCGATGATCGCTTTCGGCTGCGCGGTCACCGAGGACGAGATCTACGAGCGCTGCGCGCTCCCGGGAATCGAGCTCGCCTCTGAGCCGGATACGGAACTGATCGCCTACGGAGCGATCGGGTCGGTCTTCCGGAGCTACAACATGCTGCTCGACAAGGCGAAGGCCAGGGGTGATCTCGAGGCTCTCGTCATCGTTCATCAGGATGCCGAGATCGTCGACCCAGACTTCCTCCCGAAGGTCCGGGAGGCGCTGAGGGACCCTGACGTCGCGCTCGTCGGCTGCGCCGGTGCGGTGGACGTCCGCAGCATCGCGTGGTGGGAGGGGTCGGTCACCTGGGCGTCGTTCACCCACCGCTTCGACGAGTACGGCGGCGGCGACCTGCCGGCGCTGAGCTGGATCCCCGAGAAGATCCCGGTCTATGCCGAGACCGGAGAGGTCGATTCGATCGACGGGTTCGTGATCGCGTTCTCGCCGTGGGCGATCGAGAACCTTCGCTTCGACGAGACGATCGGCGGGGTGCTGCACGGCTACGACTTCGACATCTGCATGCAGGCGCGAGCCGCCGGCAAGAAGGTCGTCACCGCCGACCTGAGGGTGATCCACCACCACTCCCTGGTTCTGATCACCGGTGTCGACAGCTGGATGGAGGCGCACATCAAGCTGGCCGAGAAGTGGCACGACCATCTCCCGGTGACGAGCCTTGACTGGCGGCGCCGGGCGCGCCTCGCCGAGGCGGAGCTCGCCGCGATCAGGCTCGGCGCCGGCGCCGGCGAGATGATCTGGGAGCACCGGATGGCGGAGCTCCAGGGCGAGATCGAGAAGTATCGCGACAGCCTCAGCTGGCGGATCACCCGTCCGCTGCGGTGGGTCGCGAAGCTGCTGCGCGGCGGGAAGCCGAAGCCGGTGCGCGAGAAGCCGGTGCGGACATTCCCGGGAAAGCCGGCTCCCGCGCCGATTTCGACCGCCGAGGAGCCACTCAGCGATCGCTAGATTCCTCCGCATGTCCAGGGCGAGAAAAGACGACCCGAGGCGGGTCATCATGCGCGCGCTGCAGGAACGTCACCCGGGCTTTCGCGAGGCCGCGCTTGCGGACGCGCAGATGACGGCCATGCACCGGGGCGAGCGCCACCAGTTCCGCTCGAAGGCCGATGCGGCCGTGCAGATCGCTCGGCTGTGCTGGGTGAGCGACGCGTTCCTCGCGCAGATCCTCTACCGGCTGAAGGCGACGATGCAGGCTCGCCGCGTGCCGATCCTGCCGCGCCTCGCCCATCGGCTCGCGATGATGACCGCCCAGGTGGCGATCGGCGACCCCGTGGTCATCCATCCCGGCGTCTACATCATCCACGGTCAGATCGTGGTCGACGGCATCGTCGAGATCGGTCCCGGTGCGGTGATCGGGCCCTGGGTGTCGATCGGCCTGCAGGCGGGCAACGTGCAGGGCCCGACGCTTGAGCGCGACGTCCATGTCGGCACGGGCGCCAAGTTGATCGGCCCCGTCCGCGTCGGCGCCGGCGGGAAGGTCGGCGCCAACGCAGTCGTAGTTTCCGACGTCGAAGCCGGAACCACCGTCGTCGGCGTGCCGGCGAGGGCTGTCGGGTGAGCGAGGTCGGGACCGCCGGCGCCGAACCGGTCAGCATCGCCGGTCCCGGCTCCGACGACGGCGGGACGCGGGGCCGGCGGCGTGAGCGGCTCGCCTCGGCGCCGGTCGTGCTCGAGGCGCGCGACGTCTGCAAGACATTCCACATCCCCGACCAGAAGATCCAGACGTTCAAGGAGCGCGCGGTGCATCCGCTCCGGCGGCAGCACTACCGGGAGCTGGTCGCCCTCAGAAACGTCTCACTCGAGATCCGCAAGGGCGAGTTCTTCGGGATCGTCGGCCGCAACGGCTCCGGCAAGAGCACGCTGCTGAAGATCCTCGCGAGCATCTACGCCGCGGACTCGGGCCGGATTCGCATGGCCGGCACGATGGCCCCGTTCATCGAGCTCGGGGTCGGCTTCAACGCCGATGTCAGCGCCCGCGAGAACGTCGTCCTCAACGGCGTGATGATGGGCCTGACCCCGCAGCAGGCGCGCGAGCGAATCGATGCCGTCTTCGAGTTCGCCGAGCTCGAGGACTTCAAGGAGCTGCGCCTCAAGAACTACTCCTCGGGCATGGTCGTCCGGCTCGCCTTCGCAGTGATGATCCAGGCCGACACCGACATCCTGCTGATCGACGAGGTGCTCGCCGTCGGCGATGCTTCGTTTCAGCAGAAGTGCGCCGACGTCTTCCACGGGATGCGGGACAGCGGCAAGACCATCGTCCTCGTAACACACGACATGGGCGCGGTCGAGACCTACTGCGACCGGGCGATGATGATCCACGACGGCGACATCGTCATCGAGGGCGAGCCCGACGAGGTGGCCCGCGAGTACTACCGGGTCAACTTCGAGACGGCGGCGCAGGACCCCGAGGCGCTGGCGATGTCGCAGGATGCCCTCGAAGCTCAGGGCGCCGAGCTCGACGCCCACACGGAGCTGGTCGAGGCCCGGCTGGAGGACGAGGACGGCAACGAGGCCGGGAACCTCGAGCAGGGGATGCCGATTCGCTTCCGCGCCGTGCTCAAGGCGCGCGAGGAGCTTCGCAACCCGGTGTTCTCCTTCCTCTGCTCGAGCCGCAACGGCACCCACGTCTTCGGCTTCCGGCGCCACCTCGCTCGCGGTGACGACGAGGTCGTGGTGGTGTCCGCGGGCGAGCGGATCGAGCTGAAGGGAACGGTCGCCAACCCGCTCGCGCCCGGGAAGTACGTTCTGAGCTGTTGGATCTCGCGCGACGCCGAGCGGGGCGAGGTCGCATTTCAGGCAGTCGGCCTCGCCGACTTCGTCGTCTTCGGGACGTCCCAGCCGCTCGGGCTCGTCGACGTCGAGGCCGACGTCGAGGCGACGACCGTCGAGGGGGAACCGGCGTGAACGGTGGCGCTGCCGGCACGGCGCCGGTGCTGAAGGAGGTACGCGGCCCGCGAGCCGTCGGCGGTGGGCGCCGGCGCTTCATCGACCTGCTCCTGCTGACGGCGACGACGGACTTTCGCAAGGCGTTCTTCGGCACGGCCCTGGGCTATGCCTGGTCGCTGCTGCGGCCGCTGCTCCTGTTCGGCGTCCTGCTCGTCGTCTTCACGAGGATTCTCCGGGTCGGATCCGGCATTCCGAACTATCCGATGTTCCTGCTCTTCAACATCGTCTTCTTCGGGTTCTTCCAGGAGAGCACGAACATCGCCACCACCTCCGTCGCGGCGAAGGAGGGCATCGTTCGCAAGACCCAGTTCCCGCGACTGGTGATCCCACTCTCGATCGTGTTGACCGGGCTCTTCAACCTCGGCATGAACATGATCGCGGTCATCGTGTTCATGCTGGTGTTCGGCGTCGATCCGATGTGGACCTGGCTGCTCTTTCCGCTGGTCCTGCTGCCGCTGATGATCATCCTCACCGCTTCGGTCTCGACGCTCCTCTCGGCCCTCTACGTCCGGCGCCGCGACGTCTCGATCATCTGGTCAGTGGCGACGATGGCGTTGTTCTACGGCAGCGCGGTGCTGATCCCGATCACCTTCGCCACCGGGATCGTCCGCGACATCATGCTGATGAATCCGCTGGTGATCCTGTTCACCCAGGCGCACAAGTGGATCATCGATCCGAACGTGCCGGGCGTGGTCGAGCTCGCCGACGGCTGGTGGCATCTGGTCCCGGCGGCAGCGATCTTCATCGGCGTCTGCATCTGGTCGGTCTGGTTCTTCAACCGTGAGGCGCCGCGGATTGCCGAGGAGCTCTAGCGGCGCGGCGGCTTCAGGCTCCGTAGCCCCAGCGCTGGAGCCGTTCGCCCGCAATCCGGTCGACGATCTCCGTCTCGCGATCGCTGAGGCTCTCCCGCCACCGCCCCGGGCGGGCCGAGCGATTGCGGCGCAGGTCGCCGCTCTCGGCTCCGAGGTTCGCGAATGCGTGGCGCGCGGCGATCGCCTCCGCCTCGGTTCGGTCGCGGGAAATGCCGAGCCACGCGAACAGCCCCATCAGTTCGGTCGCGGTGTCGGCGAGCAGGTCCTCGTAGCGGAGGGTGCGGGCGAGCGCCGGGTCGTGCCGCTCGATCGCCGCGCGCCCGACGTCGGCCGACATCGCCCAGAGCTTCGCGGCCCACTCGGCACCCGCAGCGCGCTCGTCCGCCGTCTCGAAGCTCTGCGCGTACTGGACCGCCATGAACCCCCCGGGCTTGAACGCGTGCAGGAGCGAGTCGACGACATCGCGCGGATCTCGGACCAGCAGGAGCGCCCGTGCCCGGGGCAGCAGGTCCATCACCCGGTCGGCGCCGTGCCCGCTCGGCGTCTCCTTGACGACCACCTCGGGCCGTCGCACGAGCGCCTCGGTCCCCGAGCGGGCGCGCTCGACGGCCGCGTCGATCCGGACCAGCAGCAGCCTGCGCATCTCCGGCTCCCAGGTGTCCCGGTAGGCGTCGGAGAGGAAGTAGCTCGGGCGCCCGCCGCTGAAGCCGTTGATGCTGCCCGGCCACCACTCGCCGTAGACGTCGACCGGGTTGCCGTCCCAGGGGACGAGGTGGCTGGCGAAGAGGAGTTCGTCGATCGGAACGACGTGAGCGGAGCCGGCGCCGGGCGGCGGCGGGCGGAAGCCGAGCGGCGCGTTCAGGTCGGGCTCGAGCGGGTCGGCGAGCAGCTGCAGCAGCCAGCTGCTCCCCGACCGCGGCGAGCCCCAGATCCAGGTCAGGCGCGACTCGAGGTCGCCGAGCCGGTCGCCGCCGAGTCGCGCTCGCAGCCGGCGGGGCGCCATCTCAGCGCTTCCGCAACGTGACCGCGACCTGGTAGATGTCCTCGATTGGGGTCTTGACGTCGACGAGCTCGAATCGGTCACCGAGGTGCTCGCGGATCCACGGCAGGCTGATCACGGCCTCGCCGTAGGTCATCTCGCCACCCTCGTACTGAGGGTGGTCCGGGTCGGCGCCGTGGGGAACGAACACGTAGCGCGGCTCCTTCAGGGCGGTGAGCGGATCGGGGTCGAGAGCGTCGCGGGCGCCGTGCATCTTCGCGTCGAGATCGAGGTAGGAGGGGGGTCGGATCGTCAGTATCAGCAACCCGCCCGGCTTCAGGGCGCCGTGCAGAGCCGCGAGGCAGGCGACCGCCGCCGGCTCGGAGATGTGGGTGAAGACCGAGAACGAGTAGGCGAGGTCGAAATCGCCCTCGGGCAGCGACTCGGGCACGAAATCCGTCCGGTGCAGGACCGCGGGAAGCCGGCTGCTCCGGCAGACCTCGAGGATCTCCTCGACCGGGTCGCAGCCGTGCAGTCCGCCGGGATCGACGTCGCGGCAGAAGAAGCGCGTGATCCGGCCCCACCCGCAACCGAAGTCGAGGATCCGCGTGCCGGCGAGCTCGACGCCGCTGCCGTGCCGCTCGTGCATCGCCTTGGCATGCCGGTAGAAGGCCTTCGTCTGGCTCAGCAGCTTCAGCCCATGGGCGCCGTTCCAGCTGACCTGCAGGGCCGGCTCGGGCACGTGAGGCAGGGTTTCCAGGATGCTCTTGTAGGTCGAGTAGCGGCGGCTGAGCAGGAGCGCCCAGACGTCGTCGTCGAGGTCGCGGAACAGGGCGTAGTTGTCGAGGCTGGGCCCGACCTGAGCGAGCTCGCGATCGATCGGCTCGAGCTCGCGACCGTAGAGGCTGGTCAGCCAGCTGTCGACATCGATCTCGTCGGCGGCGTAGGCGGCGTCCTGAGCCCCCGCTCCGTCGCCCCCGTAGCGCTCACGCAGCCTGGCCTTGGTCGAGTCGAGCACGCGCGAGCGGACGCGCTCGGCGGCACGGCGCGGCCGCGAGCGCGGTGGTGGTGGCTCGACCGCGCCGGGGCGGCCGAGCTCGTGGACGTCGCCGTAGACGCGCCGCTCGATCTCCGCCCAGGCCGGATTGAGCGTGTACATCCGCCGGATCTGGGCGACGGTGAACGTCGCCGTGACGTCGTGGTCGTAGCCCTTCGCCTTGTAGGGGACGGCGGCGATCCCGGCCCGACCCTCATCGCTGAGGTCGCCCACCTCCTCGAGCAACGCGACCACGTCGTCGGCGAGGCTCTCCTGCCGCAGCCAGCGGTCGACCGGGAAGCGAGCGCCGTCGGTCATGTACCGGAGGGTGTCGTCGGGCAGCCGGTTCTCGACCATCTGCTCGACGGTGGGCATCGGCAGCGGCTCGTAGTCGGGCCAGACCCCGGCGACGGCCCTGTGGTGGGCGATGCTGAGCGCCCAGGACGGCAGTCGCCTGATGTTCATCACCAGCAGCTTTCCCCGGACGGCGTCCTCGTGGCGCCAGAACGGGTCGTGCTTGGCGTTCGAATCCTGCGAGTCGGCCCACTCGACCAGCCCGGGGACCGCCTCGAACATCCGTTGCGTCGCCGCGCCCGCGGCCTTGGGCAGGTGCGCCCAGGCGAGTTGCTCGGTGATCAGCATCCAGCGATCGCGGGCCTAGAAGAAGGCCCCGCCCTTGTACTCGCCGAAGACGTCTCGGAGCGCCCCCGACACCTCGCCGATCGAGGCGCCGGCGCGAAGCGCCTCCTTCATCGGCGGCAGCAGGTTGACATCGCCCTCCGCGGCCGCGGTCAGGTCGGCGAGGCGGGCGTCGACGGCAGCCTGATCGCGCGACTCCTTGTGCTTCTTGAGCCTGGCGACCTGGCGCTTCTCGGCTTCGGGGTCGACCTTGAGGATGTCGACGTCGTCGATCGTGTCGGTGACGAACTTGTTGACGCCGACGATGACGTCCTGGCCGTTCTTGTAGCGCTCGTGGTAGCTGGCCGCCGATTCCTCGATCTCGCGCTGCATGAAGTCGAGCGACTCGACCGACCCGCCCATGTCTTCGACCTGGGTCATCAGCTCCTTCGCCCGCAGCTCGATCTCGTCGGTCAGCGACTCGATGAAGTAGGAGCCCGCGAACGGGTCCACGGTCTCGGTCGCGCCCGACTCGTAGGCGATCACCTGCTGGGTCCGCAGAGCGATCCGGGCCGAGCGCTCGGTCGGCAGCGCGAGTGCCTCGTCGAAGCCGTTGGTGTGCAGCGACTGGGTGCCGCCGGCGACGGCTGCGAAACCCTGCAGGGCGACGCGGATGATGTTCACCTCCGGCTGCTGAGCCTGAAGGGTCACGCCCCCGGTCTGGGTGTGGAAGCGGATCATCTGCGACCGCGGGCTCTCCGATCCGAACCGGTCGCGGACGATCTCCGCCCACATCCGGCGGACGGCGCGGAACTTCGCGACCTCCTGGAAGACGTTGTTGTGACAGTTGAAGAAGAAGGCGAGCCGCGGGGCGAAGGAGTCGATCTCGAGGCCTCGGTCGAGGGCCGCCTCGACGTAGGCGATCGCGTTCGAGAGCGTGAACGCGACCTCCTGGACGGCCGAACAGCCCTTCTCGCGGATGTGGTAGCCGCTGATCGAGATCGTGTTCCACTTCGGGACGTTCCGCTGGCAGTACTCGAAGATGTCGGTCGTCAGCCGCATCGTCGGCTCAGGCGGGTAGATGTAGTTGCCGCGCGCCATGTACTCCTTGAGCACGTCGTTCTGGACCGTGCCGCGCAGCTGCTCCGAAGCGACGCCCTGTTCCTCGCCGACGAGCTCGTAGAGCAGCAGCAGCACCGAGGCCGGCGCGTTGATCGTCATCGACGTCGAGACCTGGTCGAGCGGGATCTGGTCGAAGCAGATCCGCATGTCCTCGATCGTGTCGATCGGGACGCCGGTGCGGCCGACCTCGCCGTCGCAGAGCGGGTCGTCGGAGTCACGGCCGAGCTGAGTCGGCAGGTCGAAGGCCATCGACAGGCCGGTCGAGCCGTGTTCGATCAGGTAGCGGTAGCGCTCGTTGGTGTCCTCGGGGCTGGAGAACCCCGCGTACTGGCGCATGGTCCAGAGCCGGTCGCGGTACATGCCGTCGTGGATGCCGCGGGTGAACGGGAACGAGCCGGGCTCGCCGAGGCGCTCCTCGAGGTCGGGGGCGACGTCCTCGGCGCCGTAGAGCTTGTCGACCTCGATTCCCGAGTCCGTGAAGCGACGCTCGTCCCCGGGGCCGACGATCGGGGCGATGAAGCGGTGTTCGGAGTCCTCGGGGGCGTCGCTCACGGGTTCGGAAGAATAGTCCAGCGCCCATTCGCTTTGCCTGTCGTGCCGTAGCATCACCGCTTTGCTGGGACGTCTGAGAGGGATCACGGAATCGCGCGACGTCAGTGACGACGTCGCATCCGAGCCGGCATGGGTGTTCGCGGCGGCCCCGGACTCCCTGCTCTTCCGTGCGGCGCATGTCACCTGCGGCGGCAACGTCCTGATCGTCGGCGACTCGCACATCCTCCTCTGCGGCGCTCACCAGGCGTTTCCCGGGTGCGACGTGTCGGCGCGCTTCGGACGCGAATCGACCGAGGGTCTGGCGATCGTGGAGATGGCCCTCCGGCCCGATCACGAAGTGGTCGTCTTCGACCTCTCGACCAACGACGTCCTCGACCCTCCGGCGCTGGCGGCGAACCTCGATCTGCTGCTCGAGCGGACCGGCACCCGCAGGATCGTCCTCGTCAACACCTGGAGGGCGGACTTCCGCAACCTCCACCTGAGGGTGAACGCCATTTTGGAGCGGTTCGCCGCGTCGCATCGCGATCGCATCGCACTGGTCGACTGGGCCTCCTACATCGAGGACCATCCCGCCCCCCACGGCGAGGATGCCGACTACATCCACTTCAGGACCGAGGTCTATCGGGATCGGATCGAGGTGCTTTCCGCTGCTATCGCCCGGGCACTGGGTCGGGATCGTCACTCCCCGCTCGGCTGATCCGGCGGTACTTGAACCGGAGCAGCGGGCGCTCGAGCAGGTAGTAGCTCACCGCGGCGACCGGCACCGTGATCGCGACGGTCGCGGTCAGCAGCGGCAGGAAGCTCCAGCCCGCGCCGGGGACGCCGAGCTTCAGCGTGACGACGTAGTGCCAGAGAAAGATCCCATAGGAGATCAGCCCCAGCCAGGCGACCGCCCGGTTACGGAGGAGCGTGCGGGGGGCGCCGCCGTCGGCGTCGCCGAAGACGGCCGGGAGCATCAGCAGCAGGGCGACGAGGCCGAAGGCGAGGTGGGCGAGGAGCTGATCGCTCGCGGCGACGAGGTAGGGGGTCGCGGGGAGCGTCAGCGCGGCGGCGACGTAGACGACGACGGCGCCCGCCCAGAGCGCCGACGGGCGATGGGCGACGGCGGCGACGAACGGGGGCCGGCGGTCGCCGATCGCGACCGAGACCAGCGCCATCGCCATCCCGAGGGCGAACCAGAGCCAGTAGCCGAGCAGGGTGCCGCCGACGACGCTGGCCGGCCCGGCACCGTCGAGGACGACGAAGTGGAGAAGCACCGACGCCAGCGAGAGCGCCGCCAGCAGGACGAGCTCGGCGCCGAGCCAGCGGGCGGTCGAGCGGCCACGTGCGAGGGCGGCCGCGCCGAGCGCGTACAGCGGCAGCACCGCGTAGAAGGTGAACTCGACGACGAGGCTCCAGGTCTGCGCGAGCCCGCAGTCGGCGACCGCCTCGACGCAACCGGGACCGTCGCCGATCGGCAGCGTGTGGAGCAGCGCGAACTGCTGCAGGGCGCCGTCTCCGGGGACGCCGGTCAGGCCGGGGACTAGGATCAGAACGACGAGAACGAGCCAGTAGGCGGGCAGGATCCGCAGCAGGCGGCGCTTCGCGTAATCGCCTACGGCCGGGGCGGCCGCTCCACCGCTCCGGTGGGCGACGAACGGGCGGTAGAGCAGAAAGCCGGAGATCAGGAAGAAGATCGTCACCCCGACGTTCAGGTGGAGAACCAGCTTGCCGGCGATCGAGTCGCCGACGAGCCCGAACACCCCGACGTGGAGGACGACGACGGCGAAGACCGCGATCGCCCGCATTCCATCCAGCAGGGGGAAGCGGGGATGGTGCGGGGGAGGGGCGACCGCGTCGGGTGCGGCCGCGGCGAGCGGTGTGTGGCTGCCGGCCACCGGTCAGCCCTCCATGGCCGCGTCGAGCACTCGCGCCATCGCCTCGGCGGCCGCCGGGTAGCTGTATCGGCCGGAGGCGGAGGGGTCGGGCCCGGCGAGGCGGCCGCCGACGAGCTCGGCGAGCGCGGTCGCGATCGCCTCCGGGTCGTCGGCAGCGACGATCGGCGCGACGCCGGCATCGGCGGCGATCCTCCCCGCCTCGGTGCCGGCGGCGAGGGCGAGGATCGGGACCCCCGCGGCGAGATACTCGAAGAGCTTGAAGTTGACGAGCTGCGAGCGCGCGGGCTGGGCGAGCAGCAGCAGGGCGTCGGCCCGTCGCTGCAGCGACAGGGACGTCTCGCGCGGCAGCGAGCCGAGCAGGCTGACCTTGATCGGTTGCAGGTCGGGGCGTTCGAAGAGCTCGCGTTCGTGGGGCTGCAGCGGACCCGCGATCGCGAGCTCGAGGGCGCCCGCGACCTCGGGCGAGCTCCGCGCCAGCCGGACGAGCCCCTCGGCGAGCGGGCCAGGGTCACGGCCGTAGCTCCCGAAGCGGCCGGTGTAGAGCAACGAGGTCCGCTCGGCTGTGAGCAGACCCGCCGCCACCGCTTCCGCGTCCGCCCCCGGGTTCTCGTCCGGGTCCCAGGCATTCGCGATCACCGCCGGGTCGGCGATCCCGCGGCCGCGGAGATCGGCGGCAGCGGGCTCGCTGACGCAGACGACGCGGTCGGCGGCACCGAGCCGCAGCCGCTCGAGCCGCTCGTCGAGGCGGCGCTGCGCCCGAGTCGGAAACGGCGGCCGCAGCGGCTCGAACGTCCAGGCGTCGCGGACGTCCGCGACCCAGGGCACGCCGCGCCGGCGCAGGGCGTGGCCGATCGTGTGAGCCGACTCCGGCGGCGAGGTCGTCAGCACGCAGTCGAACGGCCGCTCGCGGTGGGCGCCGATGGCGACGCGGCGGGCGAACGGCGCCCAGGCGACCGCGAGCGGCTCGGGAACGATCACCTTGCTCAGCGGGTGAGGCCGGCCGGAGTAGGTGTCGGAGTCGAACAGCGAGTCGACCCTCTCGTGACCGGAGAGCCTGGCCCTGACCGTCTGCAGGTCGCGAGACCGGAGAACGCGCACGCCGTCCCGCGAGGTGCCGCCCGCCCCGAACGCCCGCGTCGTCAGCACGGTCACGTCCCAGCCGAGGCGGGCGAGCCATTTCGCCATCGCGGCGGGCCGCTGGGCGCCGGTGTCGCGGGTGGGCGGATAGAAGTAGGAGACGAGGAGCAGTGAGCGCCGCGGCCCGCTCACGCCGCCGCTCCGAGCTTGGCGCGGCGGGCGGCGATCGCCTCCGCATACGCCGTGTCCATGCGGTCCAGCAGCGCCGGCCATGCCCAGAGGCGCTCGGCCTTCGCGCGACCGGCGGCGCCGATCGCCGCGCGTCCTTCGGGCCCCATGTCGACCAGCCGGTCGAAAGCCTCGGCCGCAGCCGCGGAGTCGCCGGCGCCGATCAGGATCCCGGTCTCCTCATCGACGACCGCACGGACGCCCGGGTAGTCGGTTGCGATCGCGGGCAGCCCGCAGGCCATCGCTTCGATCAGGACGATCCCGAAGGACTCAGGTGGCTCGGTCGTCAGCACGAACAGGTCGGAGGCCCGCAGCACCGAAGGCAGCTCGCCGTGCGGTACGCGGTCGAGGAAGTGGACGCGCCCGCCGACCCCGGCCGCCACGGCCTGAGCGCGAAAGCCGTCGAGCAGCTCCCCTCCGCCCGCCACGAGCAGATGGATGTCGCGGCTGCGGGTCCGCGCGAGTGCCTCGATCGCGACGTCGAGCCGCTTGAAATGGTGAGCGCGATCGAGCGTTGCGACGAACGCGGCGACGACCGCGTCGCCGGGAATCCCGAGCTGCTCGCGCAGCCCGGATTCGTCCGCGCCCGGTGCGAACGCATCGGTGTCGACGCCGTTGGGCATCTCGATGACGCGCTCCGGCGTGTTCTCGAGCGCCCGCTTCAGGTAGGAGACCGAGCGGGCATGGTCGGGGCTGAGGACGAGGATCCGGTCGGCGGCGCGGATCAATGCCGGGGCGACGGTGTGCTCGTAGGTCTCGAAGAGCATCCCCCGAGGCCCCTTGCCGAGCAGCCGGTTCTTGTAGTGGACGATCAGTGCAGCGCCGCGGCTCCGCTTCCGCAGCCGGCCCAGCAGCGTCAGCTCCGAACCGAAGATGAACGGGTAATGGACGTGGACGACGTCGAAGGAGTCGAGACGCGCCAGCTTCGGGATCAGCGGCGCGTTCCCGATCGCCATCACCGGATCGATGCGATGCACGATCGCCCCGCCCGGGTCGGGCGCCTCGCCCTCGGCGGCGGCGGTGAAGACCTCGACGTGGTGGCCGCGCTCGGCCTGCCCACGGGCGAACCGGTAGCAGGTGTTGCCGGCCCCGCCCGGATAGGGCGGGAAGGTCGCCGTCAGGTGAGCGATGTGCAGCGGGTCCACGGCGCCCGGATCAGCCGATGGCTCCGATCAGCCGCTCGCGTCCCGACTGCTCGATCGTTCGGGTGAGGCCGTCGGCGAGGCTCACGGTCGGCTCCCAGCCGAGGATCTCGCGCGCTCGGGCGATGTCGGGCTGGCGCACCTGCGGGTCGTCGACCGGCAGCGCCTCGTAGACGATCTCCGACTTCGAGCCGCTGACCTCGATGACGGTCTCGGCGAGCTGCTGAAGCGTGTACTCGTCCGGGTTGCCGATGTTGATCGGGCCGCGGGCGTCGGACTCCATCAGCGAGACGAGTCCGCTGACCAGGTCATCGACGAAGCAGAAGCTCCGGGTCTGGGAGCCGTCGCCGAACACGGTCAGCGGGCGGTCCTCGAGCGCCTGGCGGAGGAAGGTCGGGATCGCGCGGCCGTCGTGGGCGCGCATTCGCGGACCGTAGGTGTTGAAGATCCTGACGATCGCCGTGTCGACGCCCTGCTGGCGGTGGTAGGCCATCGTCAGCGCCTCGGCGTAACGCTTGGCCTCGTCGTAGACGCCTCGGGGGCCGATCGGGTTGACGTTGCCCCAGTAGCTCTCGGGCTGGGGATGGATCTGCGGGTCGCCGTAGACCTCGGAGGTCGAGGCGAGCAGGAACCGCGCCCGCTTGAACTTCGCGACTCCGAGCATGTGGTGGGTGCCGTAGGAGCCGACCTTGAGCGTGTGCAGCGGCAGCCGCGCGTAGTCGATCGGGGAGGCCGGGGAGGCGAGGTGGTAGACGAAGTCGACCGGCTCGGCGATCTCGACCGGCTCGGTGATGTCGACGTTGCGGAAGTCGAACTCGCCGTCGCGGATGTGGGCGATGTTCAACAGCGACCCGGTGTCGAGGTTGTCCAGGCAGATGACGCGGTGGCCCTGCGCGAGCAGGCGCTCGCAGAGGTGGGAGCCGAGAAAGCCCGCTCCGCCCGTGACTACACAAGTGCTCATGGTGTCGCGACAATACCTGCGGCGCGGCAATCCGCCGGGCGCGGGCGCAGGCGCTGAAGGGGGCCGCCCGAGCGGACGCCCCCGCCGATCGCGCTATCTCGCTCTGACCACCCTGACGGCGCAGGTCCTCACGGTCGCGTTGCCGACCTCGTCGACCGCCCGGGCCCTGATCTTCGACTTGCCCGCGCGCCCGGTCCTGATCCGGCGCTTGCCGCTCGGGTCCTTGCGCAGCCCGGTGCCGGTGTCGGAGGCGGCTATCCGTGCGAAGGCGCGCTTGCCGGCCTTGACCCGCTTCGGGCACTTGAGGCTGAGCTCGGGAGCGGTCTTGTCGACCGTCGTCCTGCCGCCGGTCTCAGACCATGGCGTCGTCACCACGAACTCGTCGCGGACTGCGTCGGCGGGGATCGTCGTGTTCGACCGCACGCGGTAGATCCATTCCCCCTCCTGCTCGCCCTCGCCCGTGAACGTGAATGCCCCGTCGTCGATCGCGCCGGCGCCGGCGACCGGGCTCCAGGTGGCCCCGCCGTCGCCCGAGTGCTCGAGCTCGAACGTCGACTGCGGGGCCTCGGTGCCGCGCCACGCGAGCGTGAAGCCGCCGGCGTTGCGGGCTCCGCCGGCGTTGCGCCGCGGCTTCGTCGGCCTCAGGTTCGGAACCTGGCGGTGCTGCTCGAGCAGCCGCGGGACGTCCTGCTGGAGGAGGAATCCCTGGTCGACGAGATGCTGTGCCTGCGCTGCGACGTCGTCGACGTAGTCGGACCAGTCGTCGTAGCGGTTCATCAGCACCGAGTCGGTGAGGTCCTCGGTCGATCCGAGCAGGACGCAGAACGCCGAGAAGATCCCGCCCCCGCCCGGCTCGGCGGCGTTGATCCCGGTGTTGAGGCGGACCGGCACCGACATCTCGGGCAGCCTGATGCCGCCCTTCGCGAGCCCGAGGCTGTCGCGCTCGAGCTGGTCGTTCGGGTCGGCCGGGGAAGCCTGGTACACGCCGCGCGGCGCGACCGGCGCCGCCGGGCCGCCGTTGGCCCAGTCGACCAGGTGCTCGTAGGCCGAGTTGACGACGAACGGCCACTGCACCCTGGAGAGCGGGTACTTGAGGCAGCTCGCCGCGAGGGTGATTCCTGTGTCGCGCTCGATCGGCTTCTGGAAGTTCTCGAACGCCATCCGCGGCAGGTGCGAGCCGCCCGCCACCTCCCACTGCCGGTAGTTCGGCGCGTCGGCCTCGGTCCTCGGGATCCGGTTCTCGGTCTCGCTGAGCACCCGGATGACGGGGGTCGAAGTGTCGTGGCGGATCGGCCCGGCCGAGACGGTGATCAGGAATGCGTCGACGACGTCCTGAATCGGCTGGACCTTGTTGTAGTAGGCGCTGAGCCGGCTTCCCGACTGGGACTCGCCGGAGGCGATCACCGTGTCGGGCTTGGCCAGCGGTCCGAGCGGATCGGCGCCGTCGCCGCCGTCGAGCAGCGACTTGATAGCGGCTGCGTAGATGTCGTAGGAGAGCGCGTCGTTGGTGATCGTCTCCGCGTTGGAGCCGTCGCGCGCGCTGACGTCGAGGTCGCCGTAGCGATCGGAATCCCAGCCTCGGAGCCAGTTGACGCCGGCACGCTGGGCGGAGACGGCGACATAGGCGTAGCCGTTCTTCAGCAGGTATTCGGGGTCGCCGAACCAGTTCGCCTCGAGGTCGAACCCGGCGGTCACGTTCTGCCACTCGACGACCACCGTGCCGTTGAAGTCGGCCGGGTTCACGGGGCGGCGGACGATCATCCGCGTCCTGTAGGGAAACTTGCCGTCGTCGGCGGTGCCGCCGGTCGTGATCCGGGTGCCGGTCTGGTCGACGTCCCCGGTCGTGTCCCACCGGTAGGCGTCGCCGGAGTACTCGAACTCCTGCTCGACGTACCCGTAGTCGGCGAGCGGCTTGTCGGTGGCGGCCCACGGCGTCGAGTCGGCGGTGACCGGGACCGGGCCGTCGACCGTCGGCGTCTCGACGTCTCCGAGGGCTCCGAACGCGGGGGCGACTCCGACCGTCAGCAGGGCGGCGGCTCCTGCGAGCAGCGCAACGAACCTCGTTCTCAACGTCTCTCCTCCTGCGCCAGGTTCCCGCCGCCGGACCATCCGGCGAAGCTCTACGTGAGCGGCGCGATCTCCGGCGGCAGTAAACCAGTTCGTCCGTCGAGCGGCGCCGGTTCCACCAGGCGGCTTCCGCATATGACGATCGCTGCCGTCCGGCGGCGATCAGGGACGGGCGGGGGCCTCGGCCGGAGGATCGGCAGTCGCCGCGGCCACCGGTGAACGGCGGAAGCGCTGCTCGATCCAGCGCCTCGCCGGCAGTTCGACCCAGCGCCTCGTCACCGCTGCGTAGACGAATGACGGAGGGACGATCAGCGCCACCCAGAGGAGGAACGCCCCGAGGGTCCCGTCCTCGGGCATGTCGAGGAAGACGGTCGCGTAGATGACCAGGACCATGTGGACCAGATAGACGCCGTAGCTCAGCTCCGAGAGCTTGCGGGTCGCCCGGTTGGCGAACGGGCGCTGGAGCCACAGAGGGCCGAGGATCACGACTCCCATCACGGCGGCCCGCAGGGCCGAGTGGGCGAGTGCGTGAACCGTTTCCGACCGCGCCTCCGGCCCGATGTTTCCCGAGAACGTCAGCGAGTAGCGGCCGTACTGCCAGGCCAGGATTCCGTACGCGACGAGAACGAACGGGGCCGCGATCATCGCGCCGCGCCGGAGCTGCGCGGTGCTCCAGCGCTCGCGCGCGCGCACGAACGCCCAGGCGCCCGTCAGGCCGAGCCCGAACGAGAAGGCCCAGCCGGGGAACTGGTCGACCGCAATGCCGGCGACGAACTCGGGGGTGCCGTTCGAGACCGCCTCGAAGACGCCCGGCACCCAGTCGACCGCCTGCTTCCAGGCGATCGTGATCATGGCGGTCGCCAGCAGCCAGATCCACGGCCGCCGGTACCAGCTCCGCGCGACGAACGGCAAAACCGCGTAGAAGATGACGACGATCGAAAGGAGCCAGAGCGGCCCGTTGATGCCGAAACCGATCCGGAAGCTCTGATCGAAGAGCTGGACGGGGAGCTGCATCGCCGAGGCGTGGGCGAGCACCTCGACCAACGTCGGGCTGCCGTACCCCGGCGTCGGCGGCTTGACCAGGATCAGGAACGCGACGATCGCGAGGACGAGCCAGAAGGCGGGCAACAGCCTGGCGCCCCTCCCGACCCAAAAGGACCGACGGTCACCGAAGTCGCCGCCGCGGCGAACGACCGGCAGGAACAGAACGAACGCGCTGATGATGAAGAAGGCGTCGATCGTGTTTCCGAGGATCGCCCAGAGGACGACGTCGGTGCTGGTGCCCTCGTAGCGCGCGAAGACGCCGGAGAAGCCGAGCAGGTGGACGGTCACGACCCCGAGCAGCGCGAGCGCGCGGAAGCCGTCGAGGGCCGCGACGCGCTCGCGCCCGGCGCTCTTTCCGCCGGCCGTGGCCCGTGCGCTCGCAGTTCCGCCTTCGTTGTTGTCGCCGCTGCCCTCGATCCGCAAGAGCTTGACGAATGTCGAGCTGCCGAGGTATGGCGGAATCGTCGCGGCGGGAGTACGCTCGCGAGGACAGGCAGGGGCCCGCCAACCGGAAGGGGATTCCCATGCATGCACGAGTGGTCAGGTTCACGGGGACGAACGACGAGACCGTCGAGAGAGTCAAGGCCCGCATCGATGAGGAGGGGGGGCCGCCACCGGGAGTGCGGGCGACGTCGATGAAGATGCTGTTCGACGCAGATCAGGGGACCGCGATCTTCGTCGCGTTCTTCGCCACCGAGCAGGACATGCGCGATGCCGACGCAGTCTTCGAGCAGATGGACCGGGGCGACACGCCCGGTGAACGCGCCTCGGTCGACCGCTGCGAGGTCGTGATCGAGCGCGAGGCCTAGGCCGCCAGACACCGGGCAACCGGCGCGAGATCGGCGCTCCGTCCATATAGTCCGCTGCTGACGCCGAGTCAACCGATCCCGGTCGACTCGGCGATTGACCAACAGGGACACATGAGGGAGCGAGAGATGGCGATCGGAAGAAGGACCGTAGGAGCGGTGGCCGCCGCTGCGGTCGCGGGCACGCTTGCGTTCGGCGCGAGCGCCGAGGCGGCGACGGTGAAGGTCAAGAACTACAAGTTCTCGCCGGGCACCGTGAAGATCCAGAAGGGCGACAAGGTCGTCTGGAAGTTCGTCCAGGGCAAGCACAACGTCAAGGGCAGCGGCTTCAAGAGCCCGGTCATGCGCAAGGGCAAGTACAGCCACAAGTTCAAGCAGAAGGGCACCTACAAGTACCGGTGCACGCTCCACACGGGCATGAACGGGAAGGTCAAGGTCAAGTAGCGCCCCTCCCGGCCGCGAGCGGAGGGGGTGGGATTCGAACCCACGGACGGGGGTTGCCCGTCACCGGTTTTCAAGACCGGCGCATTCGACCGCTCTGCCACCCCTCCGGGTGGGAGGATTGTCTCCCACCCGGCGCCGAAGCGGATTCCCCGCCGTCGCTAGGGTTGGCCCCGTGGCGGACGAACTGCGCAGACGGTGGCGGAACTGGTCGGGCGAGCAACGCTGCCGGCCGCTGCTGATCCAGCGGCCGCGGACCCGGGAGGGGCTGATCGCGTTCGCGATCGCCGCCACCGAGCAGGGGCGGATGCTGAAGGCCGCGGGCTCGGGCCACTCGTTCAGCGGCGCGCCCCTGACCGACGGGGTGATGCTGGACATCGGCCTGCTCAACCGCGTGCTCGACTGGGATCCCGCCGGCGGGAGGGTCAAGGTCGAGGCGGGGATCACGCTAAGTGACCTCAACCGCCGGCTCGACCGCCGCGGGCTCGCGCTCGAGAACCTCGGCGACATCGACCGCCAGACCCTCGCCGGCTCGATCTCGACCGGAACGCATGGGACCGGGGCCGCCTTCCGCAACCTCTCCTCCCAGGTCGAGGGGCTGGAGATCGTCACCGCCGACGGCGCGCTGCACGAGATCGGCCCGGACGACGCCGAGATGCTGAAGGCCGCCCGGATCGGCATCGGTGCCCTCGGGATCGTCTACTCGGCCACCCTCCGGACGATCACGAACTTCCGGATCGACCGCACCGACCGGCCCCGCCCGCTCGCCGAGGTGCTCGACGGCCTCGACCACTTCGTGGGCACGCTCGACCACTTCGAGTTCTACGTGTTTCCGCACACCGAGACGGCGCTGTGCCGGGAGTCGACGCGGACGCAGGCGCCGGCCGAGCCGCCGAGCCCGGCCGCCGTCTACGCCCAGGAGGTCGTCGTCGAGAACTGGCTCGCCGGGGCGTTCGCCCACCTCGCCCGCCACTTGCCGGCGGCGATCCCGACGCTCTCGCGGCTGGCCGCCGCCGGGACCGGGAAGAGCCGCAAGGTCGATGCGAGCTTCCGCGTCTATGCCTCCGAGCGCCGCATCCGCTTCACCGAGATGGAGTACGCGATCCCGCGCGAGAAGGCCCGCGAGGCGGTCGAGCGGGTGCTCGAGATCGCCTCGCGTCCCGAGCTCGAGGTCTGCTTTCCGATCGAGGTCCGATTCGTCGCCGGCGACGACGCGATGCTCAGCCCCGCGCACGGCCGCGACAGCGCCTACGTCGCCGTCCATCACGACCACAAGGGCGATTGGCAGCCCTACTTCGACGCCGTCGCCGCGGTGATGGCCGAGTACGGCGGCCGGCCGCACTGGGGCAAGCGCCACTCCTTGACCGCGCACGAGCTCGCCGGCCTCTACCCTCGCTTCGAGGACTTCAAGTCCGTCCGCGGCCGGCTCGATCCGGGTGGCGCCTTCGCCAACCCCTATCTCGAACAGGTACTCGGGCCGGTCGTCGCGTCCTCGCGCCGGCGCCGCAGGCGCCGCTGACTCAGAGGAACGAGTAGCCCTCGCCGCGGTAGGTGAGGGCCTCGCCGACGATCGCGTCGCCCTCGACGAGGTACAGCGAGTCGAAGTGCTCGCAGAGCTCACCCGCCTTGGCGTGGCGCATGTAGACGCGGTCGCCGACCCGGAGCCGGACGGCGACCTCCCCGAGCAGTGGCGTCTGCACCTCGCCGGCGCCCTCGAAGCGATCGAGGTGGAGCCCGTCCGGCAGCCAGGGTTGCGGCAGCCGGTCGGCGCCGGCAGCGCCCGAGGCGACGTACCCGCCGCCGAGCGCGGTGACGCATCCGGGGGCAGGGCGGCGCACGATCGGCAGCGCGAAGCCCGCGGCGGGTAGCAGCGAGAAGCGGCTGTAGTCGTCGAACAAGGCGGGTGCGTAGAAGCCCGAGCCGGCCGCAAGCTCCGTCACCGCATCCTCGCGGGCCGTCAGCTCGAGGCTGCCGGTGCCGCCGCCGTTGACGAAGCGAAGCGGCGCGACCGCCTCCACCGCGGCGACGATCTCGGCGCGGCGCTCGGCGATCTCGGTCATCGAGGCGCGCTGCATCCGGCGGATTCCGGCGTTCCGGAGCGCCCGGCCGGGCGCCGCGTCGCCGACGCCGGCGACCTGGCCCTCGTAGGCCATCAGGCCGGCCAGCTCGAGTCCCGGGCGCGAGACGATCTCCTCGGCGAAACTGCGGGCGGCGGCGGCGGTCCTGATCGGCGAGCGCTTCGGTCCAGCCTGGATCGCTCCGCGGAGCGCGCGGTAGCCGGCATCGATGTCGATGGCGACCGGGATCGGGCTCGGACCGCCGCCGACCGCGCCCTCGATCAGGTCGAGCTGGGCCGCCTCGTCGACCATCAGGACCGGCGACGCTGTGGGTTCGGAGTTGGCGAGCTCGGCCAGGCGCGAGATCGCGTGGCGGTCGACGGTCGGGTAGGCGACCACGAGGTCGCGCCGGCCGGCCTCGGCCAGCATCAGCGCCTCCGGGAGCGTGTAGGTGAGCAGGCCCTGGAACCGCCCGTCGCGCTCGTCGATCCGCTCGAGGACGTCGCGGGAGCGGACCGACTTCGAGGCGACCCGGATCGGCTTCGAGCCGGCGCGGGCGAGCATCGAGTCGGCATTGGCGGCGAGCGCTTCGAGGTCGACGAACGCGAACGGTGCCTCGATCCCCTCGAAGATCGCCTCGTAGCGGTCGTGGAGGGCGTCGGCGACGGGCGGGCTCATCTCGGCGCGAGCCTAGCCGATGCTCCCGCGCCCGCCGCTTCGCCCGCCGGGAGCGCCGCCGCACCCGGCCATGGCGCTGGAACGCGCAGATGCACCCGGCTGCCTCTAGAATCGGCGCCGTTCGCGGGCCGGCTTGACGTCTGCGGCGAACCCCCCGGAGAGGTGGCCGAGCGGCTGAAGGCACTCGCCTGCTAAGCGAGTAGGGGGCGACAAGCTCTCTCGAGGGTTCGAATCCCTCCCTCTCCGCTGTGGCCCGTTCAGAGACTCAGATCGGAGCGGTCCCGCCTCGCGCCGATCAGCCGGAGAGGGCGAGGCGGCTTGCCAGCACCGAGCTGAGCTCGGCGACGAGGCGCCGCCGGTCGTCGAGGTCCTCCCAAACGAAGCGAACGGACAGGATCCCGACCGCCGCCAGGCCCCGGTCGCGGCGGCGGTCGTTCCGGAACCCGCGCCGGTTGCCGTGGAACCGGTAGCCGTCGACCTCCGCCACGAGACGCAGCGACGGCCACCAGAAGTCGACCTCGATCGGCCCGTCCGGCAGCTCGATCGTGTGATTGACGAGCGGAACGGGCAGGCGGGCCTCCCGGAAGATCGGCATCAGGCGCCGCTCGAACTCGCTGCGGAAGCGCGGACCGCCGGCGCCCATCGCCCTCACCGCGTTCCGCAGCCGGCGGACGCCTCTGTGGCCGGCGTTGCGCTCGAGCACGTCGTCGATGGCGTTGAGGTCGAACTCGCCGAGGGTTTCGGCCTGCTCGAGGGCATCGCGGACGTCGCTCGACCTGACCGCGGCCAGGTCGAGCAGCGTCCGTGCCACCGACGTGCAGGGCACGGCAAGCCGGGTTACCCGGTCCGCGGCCGCGAGCGTGGGCAGGGCGTGCGCGCGGATTCCCCGCCGCCGGACCTGTCGCGGCGTCATCACGTCGATCAACGAACTCGAGTTCGCGATCAGTCCGAGGTGGGTCCCGGCGGAGCGGCCGGCGAGCAGCGATCCCGGCCCGCAGGCGAGCACGGCGGCCATCCGGTTGCCGAGCGGCGACAGCGGCGCCGGCCCGAGCGCATAGACCCCGCGATGGACGCGGTGGAGCTTCTTGGCCTGGGCGAGCGTCGTCACGCCCGCAGCGGTGAACCCGCAGTCAATGAGCTGGGAAAGGGAGATGACCCCATGCTGCGAGCGGGCGACCTCGGCGATCGCCGGCCAGCTCCCCGCGCGAGGTTGCAGAAACCGGCTGTGGGGGCCGGTTTCTGCAGGTTCGCGGGGCATGGGCGGATCCTGCCCACCGGAGGGTCACGCGTGGGCACCCCCGGGTGCCGAATGGCGGCGAGAACGTCAGGAAGCTGTGACCGCGTCCAGCTCGGCGCCGACGAAGCTCGCCAGCTCGTCGAGGTCGTAGAGCCTGTCGCGGTCGCCGACCAGTCCGAAGTAGAGGCTGCCGTCGTAGCTGATGACCCCGATCGACAGGGCGCGACGCTGGGGGGAGAGCGGAACGAACGGGTGGATCGACTCGAGCCGGCGGCCGAGCAGGTAGACGGGCATCGCCGGCCCGGGAACGTTCGAGATCACGAGGTTCCAGGGAATCCGCTGGGGGACGACTCGGCTGACGCCGGTCCGCTGCGCCGCGGCGCCGCCGACCGTGCCGACCTGGCCGAGGACCCGCGACATCGTCGGCGGCACCCAGCCCGACGCCTCGATCACGAGCGAAGCCGCCCGAGCCGCCTCCGACTGCTTGAGCTGCGTCGTCGTCGCGTGGATCCGGCGCAGGCGCTCGTCGGCGCCGGGCTCGGCCAGCGGCAGCGGGACGATCAGCGTCGTGATCCGGTTGCCGAGGGCGAGCTCCTCGCCGGGCTTGCGGATGCTCATCGGGACGAGCGCCGAGAACTCCCGCGGGATCGGCTCCCCGCGGCGCTCGAACAGCCGCCGCAGCGCACCCGTCGAGACGGCGAGGACGACGTCGTTGACCGTCGCCCCGCGTCCCGCCGCCACCTCCTTGAGCGCCGTCAGGGTCGTGGCCGCGAATGCAACGCGCCGGTCGCGACCGATCTCCGCGTTGATGAACGTCGGGGGGACCGGCTCGCTGTTACGGGCGAGGTCGAGGAATCCCTGGGCGGTCCTCAGCGCCGACTGGGGGGAGGAGAGGTCGAGCGCCCGCCGCGCCGCCTCGAGCGGCATCCCGAACAGCCGCCGGCGGGCGTCGAGGACGCGGTCGGCGATCACCGCCTCGGTGCGTCGCGCCTCGCGCGGCTTCCACTCGGCGCCGCTGAGACCGAGGTCGGTGCCCTCGGGGTCGGGGTCGAGGATGATCGCGCCGACGTCGATCGCCGAGACGCCGTCGACGAGCGCGTGATGGGTCTTCGAGATCGCCGCGAAGCCGGGCTCGCCGTCCGGCGAGTAGCCCTCGATCAGGTAGAGCTGCCAAAGCGGCCGGCTCTGGTCGAGCGGCTCCGACATCACCATCCCGACGAGGTCGCGGAGCTCGGTCTCGCCACCGGGGGCGGGAAGCGCGACGTGGCGGACGTGGCGACGGAGGTCGAAGTCGGGATCGTCCTCCCACTCGGCCCGGAGGATCTTGCCCGGCAGCCAGCGAACCCGGCGGCGAAAGCGCGGGATCAGCTCGAGGCGCGCCGCGACGTGGTCCAGGAACCCCTCGAACGGGGGCGGATCGCCGCTGAAGACCGCGGTGCCGCCGACGTGGACGTGGATCGCGCCCTTCTCGTCGAGCAGCGACGACATGTCGGCCGACGAGAGCTGGTCGGGACCCTCATCGCTCATGGCCCGACCCTACCGCGGATCACGCCGTCGCCTGAGAGGATGCCGGGCATGGCGGGCGAGCGCGTGAGAGCCGAGGAGTTGGTCCAGACCGAGGCCGAGGAGGCGGCGCTTACCGCGCTCCGTGCGGTCACCGAGGAGGTCGACGGGCCGATGGAGCGGCACAGCATGCGCTGCTTCCTGCTCGCCGAGCGGATGGCCGCCGATCGCGGGCTGATGGTCGACCACGAGATCCTCCTGGTCGCCGCGCTCCTCCACGACATCGGCCTCTACGAGGGCGCCAGTGCCGGCGGCGTCTACACGACCGACGGTGCCGACTTCGCCGGGCACCTGCTCGCCGGCCGGCCCGGCTGGGACGAGCGTCGCCTGACGCTCTGCCGCGACGCGATCGACCGCCACCACGAGGTCCGCAGCCAGTGGGAGGACGGCGCCGAGGTCGAGCTGATGCGCCGCGCCGACATGACCGAGCTCTCCTCCGGCGTCGTCAACTTCGGGACGAGTCGCGGCTGGGTCCGCGGCCTCTGGAGCGCCGTTCCCCGCGACGGCCTCTATCCCCACATCGCCCGGATGGTCGGCAAGGCGCTCCGCGAGCGCCCCGCGTCGGTCCCGAGGATCCTGCTGCGCGGTCACTGAGCGCCGCGGCCGACTCTCAGCCGAAGCCGCCGAGCAGCTCCTCGGCCTCGCTCCACATCCCCGGGGGAACCTGCAGGTAGACGTCGCCGCCGAGGCGTCCGGGCTCGTGGTCGGCGGTGAGCACCGCCTCGATGCCGGCGTCGAGGAGCTGCTGGTGCCAGGCGCGGGCGGTGGCGACGTCGTCGAACTCGCCGACGACCTCCCAGTCGTCGAAGCGCGGGTCGCCGATCGCGATCGCGCCGATGCCGTCGGGACGATCGGAGCTCAGTGCTCGGAACCGGCGGGAGAAGAAGCCCATGCCGGACAGCCTACGAGGCCCGGCCGGCGCCCTCCGCCCGCAGCAGCGCGGCGTTGTTGGTGTCGATCCAGCGATCGACGACGTAGCCGCCGAACGGAACGACGGCGCCGAGCAGGATCAGCAGCGTCTGCTTGCCGGTCCAGCCGGCGTGATCGCGAAGCGCGAGGGCCATCACCACGTAGGCGATGAACAGCAGGCCGTGGATCGGGCCGAGGATCTCGACGCCGAGCGGCTGGTCGCCGGCGCGCTTGATGTAGCTGGCGACGAGCAGGAGCAGGAAGGTGGTCGCCTCGATCAGGGCGACGAGCTTGAAGTTGCGGAGGGTCATGGGCGCCGAACGGTAGCGGGACGGAATGTCCCGCTACGGTGCTGTTCGTCCGTGGTGGGGTCTCAGTCCTGGGCCGGCGACCGCCGGGCCGCCACCAGCCCGGCAATCGCGATCAGCACCCCGACGGCGAAGATCAGCGTGCCCATCGCGAACACCTGCGGCGGGATCCCGACCTTGACCGATCCGTAGACCCAGAGCGGGAACGTCAGCTTCTGCCCGGCGACGAAGCTGGTGATGATGAAGTCGTCGATCGACAGCACCGCCGCGAGCAGCGAGGCCGAGAGGATCGCCGGGAAGATCACCGGCATCGTCACCAGCCAGAAGGCGTTCCAGGGGCTCGAGCCGAGATCGCGAGCGGCTTCGGAGAGCGATGGGTCGAGATCCCGCAGCCGCGACTGCAGGACGACGACGACGAAGGCGATGTTGAAGGCCACGTGGGCGATCAGAATCGTGCCGAACCCGCGCGAGACGCCGAGGTAGACGAAGAGCCCGAGCAGCGACGCGCCGACGACCACCGACGGCGCGGCGATGTCGGCGAGGATCACGAGGTCGCCGGATCCGCGGCCCCGGAACCGGTACCGCGCCAGCGCCAGCGCCGCGGGCGTGCCGATCGCGACTGCGATCACCGTGCTCAGGACCGCGACCTCGAGCGAGGTGACGAGCGCCGACGTCAGGTCGGGGATCTCGAACAGGCGCTGATACCACTCGCTCGTGAAGCCCTGCCAGGTGAAGCTGAGGCGCTCGTTCGGAGCCTGATTGAAGCTGTAGAGGATGATCACGACGATCGGCACGAGCGTCACCAGCAGCACGATCAGCGCGTAGCCGGGGAGGATCGCCCGCTTCCACAGAGGCGGACGCAGCGACTTGCGCCTTGCCGTCGGGACGGTTGCCGCCGCGCCGCTCACCCGACGTGCTCCTGCAGCGTCCGCGCCCCGAAGAACCGCGCATACAGGGCCATCGCGATCAGCAGGGTGGCCATCAGGATCAGCGCCAGCGCCGATGCGATCGGGTAGTCGGCGTTGTCGACGTACTGCTTCTGGATGATGTTGCCGATCATCGTCGTCGACGGCCCGCCGAGAATCGCGGCGCTGACGTAGTCGCCGATGTTGGTGATCGCGACCAGCACGATGCCGGCGTAGATGCCCGGCGCCGACAGCGGCAGGATCACCGACCGGAACCGGGCGGTGGCGCTCGCATAGAGGTCGGCGGCGGCCTCGACGTGGGCGCGGTCGATCCGCTGCAGCGATACGTAGAGCGGCAGCAGCATGAACGGCAGGGCGTCGTAGGTCAGCCCGGCGACGACGGCGAACGGTGTCGAGAGGACGTGGGTGCTGTCGGGGATCAGCCCGATGTCCTTGAGCGCGCCGAGGATGATGCCGTCGTCGGCGAGGATGAACTGCCAGGCGATGATTCGGATCACGAAGCTGACGAAGAACGGCAGCAGCAGGAGGAACAGCAGCACCGACTTGAACCGGCCGCCGTAGAAGGCGATCCAGTAGGCGACCGGGTACATGACGACGAGCGAGACGACCGTCGAGAGCCCGCCGTACAGGAACGAGCGCCCGAACTGCGTCGAGTACTGGGAGATCGCGTCGCCGAAGATGCTGAAGTTCCACGTCAGGGTCCAGCCGTCGATCGAGTTGCCGGTCATCAGCGAGACGCCGAGGATCGTCACCAGCGGCAGTACGAAGAACGCGCCGAGCCAGAGTGCTGCCGGCAGGCTCAGCAGGTAGGGGACCAGCCCGGATTTCCACCGCGGGCTCACGACTGGATGATCGGGTCGAAGGTGGAGACCCACTCCTCGTGGTCGTCGACTCCCTTGAAGTCGTAGTAGGAGACCAGCTGCCGGTTGATCGCCGGCGTCGGGAAGACGAGCGGGCTGTCGGCGACGGTGGGGTCGTCGAGCTCGCCGGCGACGATCGGCTTCGCCGCCGGGACCGGCGAGACGTAGTTGACCCAGTCGGTGATCAGTGCCTGCACGTGCGGCCGGTAGGCGTAGTCCATCCACTCGATCGCGTCGACGGGATGCTCGGCGTGGTAGGGGATCATGCAGTTGTCGTGCCAGAACATTCCACCCTCGTCCGGCACTACGAACTTCAGGTTCGAGTTGCCTGACACCTGGGCCTGGAAGACGTCGCCCGACCAGGCCTGGCTGATCCACGTGTCCCCCTGCTGCAGGGCCTTGATGTAGCTCTGGTCGTAGTACTGACGGACGATGCCCTGGTCGCGCTGCTCGCTCAGCAGCGCCGCCGCCTCTCGCCAGTCGGCCGGCGTCGACGTCGACGGCTCGATCCCGAGCGCGAGCATCCCGCAGCTCGCGAGCTCGGTGTCGTCGGACATCATCCCCACCTTGCCCTTGAACGCCGGGTCCCAGAGGTCCTTGACGCTCGTGATCTCACGTCCGACCTTCGCCGGGTCGTAGGCGATGCCGGTGATCCCCGACTGCCAGGCGACCGTGTACTCGTTACCGGGATCGAAGACCGGGTCCTTGACGCTCGGCGCGGCGTAGCGATTGAAGTTCGGCAGCCGCGAGTGGTCGAGCGGGATCAGCCAGTGGTTCTTGATCATCTGGGTCAGCTCCCAGCCGTCGCTGATCACGATCAGGTCGTAGCCGGTCGACTGGCCGGCCTGCAGCACTGGGCTGATCTGCGCGAAGAACGACGCGTTCTCCTGGATCACCGGGCGGTAGTTGACGGTGATCCCGTACTTCTCGCTGAAGTCGTTCAGGGTCGGCGAGCCGTCCTTGGTCCGGTCGATGTAGAGCGGCCAGTTGGCGAAGTTGAAGGTGCCCTGCCGCCTCTGATCCTTCCACCAGGCCTCCCAGTCGACGTCCTCCCATCCGGTGTCGCGCGTCCCTCCGATCCCGCAGGCCGAGAGCGCGGCGGCCGTGGATCCCGCGAGCGCCAGCCCCGCGGCGCCGCGCATGAACCGTCGGCGTGAGATGCGCGGTGCGTAGAGGCCGCGTAGGAGGTCGGGGCCGCCACCTTCGACTGCGAAATCCGGTTGCCGTTCCTCGCCCATCTGCCTCCTTCGGCCGAGATGCGATCTTACGACGCCGGTCGCGCAGGTCGCGCCGGTCGTCGCCGGTTCAGCTCTCGGGCGGCGCGTAGCGACCGTGCAGCATCAGCCCGTTGCCGTCGGGATCGCGGAACGGCGCCATCAGGCAGACGCCGCTGTCGATCGTGTCCGCGGAGAACTCGACGCCCTTCGCCTCGAGCTCGGCCCGGGCGCCGGGGACGTCGTCGACGTGGAGCGCCACCGGGTTCGGGTTCGGGGCGAACTCCATCCCGAACTTCTCGGTCTCGACGACGGCGATGGTCAGTGACCCCGTCTCGAACTCGCGGCCGGGCATGTCGCCCCACTGCTTCGAGCGCTCGAGGCCGAGGACTTCCCCGTAGAACCTCTGGGCCTCCTCGAAGTCCCGGGTCGGCAGCATGATGAAGTCGGTTCCGGTGATGTTCATGCGACGACCCTATTGCCGAGGACGGGGCGTCGCAAATCGCGATGGCCCGTTTCAGCCGAGGCGGACCGGCAGCGTCTTGAACTGGTTGAGGAAGGCCGTCGAGGCGGGCTTCGCCTCGCCGTTGGGCGTCATCTTCGGATAGCGCTTCAGCGTCTCCTCGAACAGCACCTTCAACTCGAGCCGCGCCAGCGCGGTGCCGAGGCAGAAATGTCGGCCGCCGGCGCCGAATGCCTGGTGCTCGGGCTTGCGGTGGATGTCGAAGACGTCCGGGTCCTCGTAGCGCGTCTCGTCGCGGTTGCTCGAGACGTACCACATCACTACCTTGTCGCCTTCGGCGATCGGGTGGCCGTGGATCTCGGTGTCCTTCGTCGCCGTCCG
Organism: uncultured Conexibacteraceae bacterium; assembly: GCA_963784885.1. Lineage (GTDB taxonomy): Bacteria > Actinomycetota > Thermoleophilia > Solirubrobacterales > 70-9 > RHKX01. The sequence goes on along the minus strand of CAWATA010000005.1, from coordinate 239,253 downwards.
GCGGAAGTTGCCGAAGGCCGGGAACATCCGCAGGCACTCCTCGATCGCCATCGGGATCAGCGATGGGTCGTCGATCAGCTCCTGCATCTGGTCGGGATGATCGAGCAGCGCCTTCATGCCGCTCGTGAACGTCGCCTTGGTCGAGTCGTTGCCGGCGGCGACGAGCAGGAAGAAGCCCATGACGATCTCGTGATCGGCGAGCATCTCGCCGTCGATCTCGGCGTGGACGAGGACGCTGGTCAGATCGTCGGTCGGGTTCTCCCGGCGATCGTCGATCATCGCCTGCGCGCGGCGGAAGATCTCCGGAAAGTCCTCGGCGAGGACTTTCTCGAGTCCACCCGGCGCCAGCTCCTCGTCGCCGACCCCGAGCGTCGTGTTGACCAGCGTCGCCCAGACCTTGTCGTCCTCCTCGGGGATGCCCATGAAGCTGCTGATCACCCGCGAGACGACGGGCTGGGCGATGTCCTCGATCACGTCGCAGGTCTCGCGGCCCTCGAGGCGGTCGAGCACCCGGACCACGATCGCCCGGATCTCGTCCTCGTGCTGGGCGATCCGCTTCGGCGTGAACCCGCGCTGGAAGAGCGCCTTCAGCCGGTCGTGCTTGGGCGGATCCATCGCGATGAACATCGAGGTCATCAGCTCGAGCGGGATCGCATGGGTCAGCGCCATGCAGCCGCCGCGCTCGGAGGAGAACGTGCGCCAGTCGCGGCTGACGGTGTGGACGTCCTCGGCGGTCACCACCGACCAGTAGCCGGCCTCGTCGGGGTACTCGTTGAGCTCGGACCAATGCACAGGGCACTCGTTCCGCAGCCGCTTGAAGATCTCGTGCGGGGCGCCGTCCTGCCAGTTCGTGGGAGCGCCGACGTCGATCTCGTCGAGGCTCTGTTCGGTGTCGGCGGGCATCTCTCTCCTCCGGTTCGGGTCCGCGCTGAACTGTTCGCGCAGCCTACTGGCTGGCTGGCCAGTCCTGAATGTGACACTGCGCACACGCACGCCTCGCCGGCCCCGACCGGTTGAGAGCGCCGAGTGCGGGTAGCCCGGGATCATGCGCTGGTATCTGAACCCGATCAAGCTCGCCGGCGTCGCCGGCGAGGTCAAAGCACCGTTGCCGGCGGCGGGCCGAGGAGCATCCGGCTCACCGGCGTTCGCGACCCCCGCGGCGTCATCGTCCCGCGGGTTCCCGTCTCCTTCGAGATCGTCGGTCGCGACGGCCATCGGACGACGCTCGAGCCCGAGCTGCCGATCGGCCTCTATCTCGGCTACGGCTGCCGCCTCGCCCGCCGGCTCCAGCTGCCCCTGATCGCCGACGTCGACCTCCAGTCGCTGCGCAGCGAGCTCTGCATCCCCGGCCGCTGAGCTCGCCTTCTCCCTCGCCCGCGCCCTCTACAATCGCGCGGCGCAGGACGCAGGTCCAGCCACTAGCGCCCGTAGCTCAGCCGGATAGAGCGTCGGTCTACGAAACCGAAGGTCACTGGTTCGAATCCAGTCGGGCGCGCTCTCCGGGTTAGTTGCGATGCCGTATGGACATTGGGATAGCCCGCCCTCTGGCACACCCTCGCCAACCCAGCCGTCGAACCCCCCGAAATCGGCAAACCGCATGGATAGGCAGAAAGGAACCACCCCGCTACCAACACGCGTTTGGCCGAGGAACAAAGGGATTGCGAGGTGTCGGACGGCGCGAACCTTTCCGCAGAGGGTCGAACACGCGACTCAGGTCAGTGATCGCGGTGCGGGAACGCCGAGCTGCCGGCAGATCGCTCTGACCGTTCCGGGTCGGGTCTCCTTGTGGCGGGGACGGTCGAGGGATCCCGGCTTGAGGTTGCGGTCTGCGGTGAGTGGCAGGGCCCGGGCTTTGCCTTGTCCAGCTTGCAGCGGAATCTGGCGTCTCTTGCGCTACGGTGTTCGCCGGTGCGGAATTTCAAGATCCGGCTCGGGTTGCTCGTCACGATCGCGGCGTCGATCCTGCTGGTCCCGGCCGGCGTCGCGACTGCGGCGACGATCAAGGTGACCACGACCCTCGACGAGTACGGAGTCGGCGCCGAGTGCTCGCTGCGCGAGGCGCTGACATCCGCGAACACCGACACGGCCTTCGGCGGCTGCCGCGGGTCGGGCGCCGATGAGATCCGGCTTCGAGAGGGCTCCGTCTACTCGCGGTCGATCGACGGCAACGACGAGGACGCCAACGCCACCGGTGACCTCGACATCAACTCGCAGATGACGATCGGACCGAGGAAGGGCAAGGCGACGATCGACGCCGTCGGCTTCGACCGCGTGATCGACGTTCTGGCGGGCGGCGACCTGACGCTCTCGCGGGTCACCGTGACCGGCGCGATCGAGACCTACCCGCCTCCCTCGTCGACGGCACCGGTGTCCGCAGCTACGGGGCGCTGAGGACGTCGAAGGTGAAGGTCATCGGCAACCGACGATCGGCAACAGCTCCAACAACGGCGGCGGGATCCTGATCGGCACCGGTACGGCCGTCCTCGACCAGACGACGGTCAAGGACAACTTCGCCGGCAACGTCGGTGGCGGCATCGCGACCTACGACGGCAACCTGAAGATCAAGCGGAGCACGATCGCCGGCAACGAGAGCGGCTACGTCGGTGGCGGCATGCCTATCTCGGGGGGAGCACCTCCGATCCCGACGTGATCAAGGTCAAGGACTCGACGGTCTCCGGCAATACGGCCGGCGATGACGGAGGTGGAATCTACGCCTCGATCTACGGCACGACCGCGGGCGGCACCGACGGTGCTCAGCTCACGAACGTGACGGTCAGCGGCAATCGCGCCGAGGGCTCCGGCGGCGGCATCTACCAGTACGTCGGCGATGTCTCCCTCGAGTCGTCAACGGTGACCGACAACACCGCGGTCACGGTCGCACTCGACAACTTCGAGCACGGAGGCGGTGTCGCCGGCAGCATCTTCTTCGTCAACTCGATCGTCTTCGGCAACAGTGACCTCAACCCGGTCGACCCCCAGGACGACTGCTCCGGAGCCAGCTCGAGCGGGAACAGCGTCATCGGCGACGGGACCGGCTGCATCCAGCAGGCCAGCGACAGCAACGAAGCCCGAAGCTGAAGCCGCTCGCCAAGAACGGTGGTCCGACCGCCACCCATGCCCTGAAGAAGGGCAGCTCGGCGATCGGCCTGGCGAAGAAGAAGTCTTCACCGCGCCGGGATCAGCGCGGCGTCAAGCGGGACAAGGATCCCGACAGCGGCGCCTACGAACGCAAGTAGCTGCGACCCAATAGACCGTTCTGGGGCGTAGAGTTGGGATTGCTCAAGCTCCTCCGGTCTCCCTCGCAAACCCCTCCCGGAGAGCTGGATCGAGCGGGGGCCCTCCGCCTATCGCGGAGTCGGTTCGGCTGGTATAGGTTCGCGTTGTCGGCGTTTCCGAGTAAAGGGACTGATGGGCTACAAGAAGATCGCATTGGCGGCCGCGCTGGTCCTGCTCTGCCTCTCCGGCGTTGCAGTGGCCGGGAAGGGCAGCGGCAAGGTCTACAAGGTCGAGAAGGTGTTCAAGGGGGTCAACACCGACGGTGGCATCTACGGGCGATTCCGAACCAAGGGGAGCAAGTACGGGGAAGCTTGCATGTACAGCGGCTACCCGATCGTCGTTCGCAAGGTGACCGCCAAGGGGAAGACCCGCTTTGCCAAGGGGCAGGCGAACTTGGCGGGCTCCTTCGGGTTCGACCTCCCCGTCGGCCGTTACCAGCTCGGCAGTCCGAGGATCAAAATCAAGAACGCGTTCCAGGGCAAGCACACGGTGATCTGCACGAGGTCCAGGTCGAAGATCTACAGGATCCAATTAGACGCCGACCAGAATTTGAGATCTACAGGATCCAATTAGACCAGGACCAGGGGCCATTAGCAGGTCGCGGCATGCCCGATACGGGCCGTCGGCATCCGCGCGAGGGCCACGCTTGATCACCCCCGCCGCCAGCCGCCGTAGGGCGCCCAAGCCGGACCGAGTTCGCCCATCTATCGATCACGCGTGATGCCGCCCTAGACGGCGAACCGCATGAACATGCGAAAGGAAGCCATCGCGCAACCAACACGCACTCGGTTGCTCGGGTCGTCTACTTGCCGCGCCACCCGCGGGTTCGCGTCAGTTCCGATCGCTGCGTACGCGAGGCAGAAGCCAGGTGATGAGCGCGCCGAGCAGGCCGGCGATGATGAGGGCAACGAACAGCGGCATCCTCACTGTCGAGAGGATCAGATCAACCTCAACCGACTGCGTGTTGAGCACGACCCAGAGCAAGAGCAGCGCAAGTGCGAACCAGCCGAATATCTGTCTGGCGCTTACACCGCCCTGACCTTGCTGTGCCGCCCGATGGCTGCTCATCGCCGGCCATCCTAGCTAGGCCAGGAAAAACTGGCCGCGGCCCCCGCAGGAAGACCTTGCAACTTGCGGGCTCAGCCTGCCAGCGGGTCGCGATCCCAAGCGCTGGCGATGCCAGGAGCGCGCTGCGGTTCGCGCCTGCTGCCTCAGATCTCGCAGACGGCGATGGCGGGGGCGTCTCGGCGCGCTTTGTCGGTGGCGGTGGCGAGGTCCGCGAGCGGCGTGTAGGTGATTCGGCCGGGCTCGAGGTCGAGCGCCTGCGCGTCGTCGGGGTCCAACCGCTCGAGAAGCGGCTTCGATGCGAGGGCGCGCCCGCCGGTCGCGCACGCCTCGATCCGGGCGGTCTCATTGACTTCGTCTCCTAGCGCGCCGATCTCCGTGCGCCCGCTGGTCTCGATCCACTTGAATCAACTTCAGGCCCAAGCTACGACAAAGGGGTGCAACCGACCAAGGCTTCCGACGACCGCCGTCGTCCGTCCCCCGACCGCGTAACCGAGCTCGGCATAACCGAGCGCCACTCCCGCCGCTGCGCCCTCCGCTCAGAAGGCAGCTGCGACTGCAAGCCGAGCTACCAAGCCCAGATCTGGTCGGCCCGGGACGGTAAGCCGATCCGAAAGACCTTCGCGACGATCCGCGAGGCCCGCCGCCGGCGCCAGACGGCCGCCGTCGACCTGGCCCGCAGGAAGATCACAGCCCCCGCCGATGAGACGCTCGCGGTCGCAGCCGAGCGCTGGCTCACCCAGGCCAAGGCGGGAATCGTCAGAACCCGCTCCGGCGAGGCCTACAAGCCTTCGGCGTTGCGCGGCTACGAGTCAACCCTGAAGCTCCGGATCCTCCCCGAGCTCGGATCCCGCCGGCTCTCGGCGATCACTCGCAACCAGATCCAGGACCTGATCGACGGCTGGACCGCCTCCGGCCTCGCCCCCTCGACCGTCCACAACGCCGTCCTGCCTCTGCGGGTGATCTTCAAGCGCGCGATCGAGCGGACGAGCTCGCCTACGACCCGACCACCAAGCTCGACCTGCCTCGCGACAGAGCCCGCCGCGACCGGATCGCCCCGCCGAGAGAGATCCAGGCCCTGCTCGAGGTCCTGCCGCCCCACTACCGGGCGCTCTGGACGACCGCCGTCTACTCCGGCCTTCGCCGCGGCGAGCTTCAGGCACTGCAGTGGGAGAGCGTCGACCTCGAGGCGGGGATCATCCGCGTCGAGGCGAGCTGGGACCGGGTCGTCGGGCTGATCGAGCCGAAGACAGACGCCGGCCGCCGCAAGGTCCCGGTGCCGCGGGCGATCGCCCGCGAGCTCCGGAGCTACCGGATCCTGCAGGGAGGCGGGGGAGAGGGCTTCGTCTTCTCGACAAGCGGCGGCGAGCGGCCGTTCGATCCCACCAACGCGATGCGGACCGCGACGAGGCTCTGGAAGCGGGCGGGGCTCAAAAAGCCCGAGCAGCGCCGCGCCACGGCGACGACGACGGCCGTCGCCCCCAGGCCCACTTCAGTCGAAGGTGCGGTCGCCGCCAAGCAGGCTCATCGCCTCGGGCTTGCGCGGCAGGATCCGCTCGTAGGAGATCTTGCCGGTCGCCTCGGCATGCACGCAGAGGCGCGAGCCGGATGGACGCTTGCGCTCCCAGACCGGGGTCACGCTCTCGAATCCGCAGAGGCGGAGCAGTTCGAAGACGGCGGACCGGTTCGGCACCCACCAATTCGAGAGGTTGGCGTCGTCATGGTCGCCGGTCTTCAGCATCAGCAGCGGCTCTTCGATGCCGACGTCGCGGGTGGCGGTCTCGAGCACGAGCAACCCGCGCGTCACCTTGCGGAGTCTGAGCAGCAGCGAGACGACGTTCTCGACGTGGTAGAGCACCCCGGAGCAGACGACGACGTCGTAGCTGTCGAGCTCCAGCCACTTCTCCGAGAAGATGTCCATCTGGACGAACTCGAAGCCGAACTTCTCGACGTTCTTGCGGAGCTCGTCGGAGGTGCAGAGATCGAGCCCGACGACGTGCTCGGCATTGCGCCGGGTCGCCTCGGCGCAGTTGACGCCCTCCCAGCAGCCGACGTCCATAAAAGACTTCCCGGTCATGTCCTCGGGCAGCGCGTAGCGCTCCCACTTGTTTCGGTCCCGCGGCGGGTCGTTGCGCTCCTTGATCGCTCGAACGAAGCGCGGGATGCGCAACAGTGGACGTCCGTCCGGCCGGGTCGGAAATCTCGCCATCGGGCCGCACCCTAGCCAACCGTGCCCACGGGACCCGCTGTAACTGGGCGGCGGAAACCGAAACACCTAGCCCGCCCGCGTGGCTCCGACCCTCAACACGCACCCTCAACACGCACTCTGTCTCTCGACCCGCCCACCTGTCGCGACGCACTCGCGGGGTCGCGTCAGTTCCGGTCGCTTCGCCGGCAACGTGGGGGGCGGCATCGCGATGTACCAGGGCAACCTGAAGATCAAGAGGAGCACGCCCCCGCAAGTAGACCTTGCAACTTGCGGGCTCCGCCTGCCAGCGGGTCGCGATCCCCAGCGCTGGCAATGCCAGGAGCGCGCTTGCGGTTCGCGCCTGCTGCCTCAGATCTCGCAGACGGCGATGGCGGGGGCGTCTCGGCGTGCCTTATCGGTGGCGGTGGCGAGGTCGCCGAGCGGCGTGTAGGTGATTCGGCCGGGCTCGAGGTCGAGCGCCTGCGCGTCGTCGGGGTCCAACCGCTCGAGAAGCGGCTTCGATGCGAGGGCGCGCCCGCCGGTCGCGCACGCCTCGATCCGGGCGGTCTCATTGACTTCGTCTCCGAGCGCGCCGATCTCCGTGCGCCCGCTGGTCTCGATCATTCCGACGTACAGCGTCGAGCCCCAGTGCAGGCCGAAGCGCAAGACGACGTCTTCGTCGGCCAGATCGCTGCGGGCGGCGACGTCGGCCATGGCGTCGCGAAGTGCTCGCGCAGCCGTGATGCATCCTCGTGCGGCTGCCGACTCCGAGTCCGCGGTCTCGGCGATGAAGAACGCGACGATGCCGTCGCCGACGTGACGGCCGACGATGCCCCCGGCGTCGATCACGCACTGGTCGGCGGCGAGCGTGAGGCGGCGGCCCAGCGAGAAGTAGCCGGCGGTCGGAAGGCGGCGGGAGAGTGGGGAGGACGACTCCAGGTCCGCGAAGAGGATCGCCGCGGGACGCCGCGCGGCCGCGGCTACGTGCTGGGTGCGCTCGAGGTGGCGTGGGTCGCCGCTCGCGGCCATCGTGGCGAGCGTCGCCATGCCCGGCTCGGGCTTGAGGATGATCGCGGTTCCGGCAAGTCGTCCGGTGGAGTCGTGAATGCGGTCCAGGACGACGGGAATCGGAACCGTGCGATCGCCGAAGGTCAGGCCGCGCCCTATGCACGCCGTCATCGACTCGGGTTCGGCGGGTGTGATCCCATCGACCAGATCGCGAAGCTCCGGGTCGACCAGCTCGCGTAGCTCGTCCCGCCCGCCCCTGGTATCCGCAAGGACGGCGTGACCGTACTGCGTGAAAGTCTCGCGATTGATCTCGATCGTGCTTGGTCCCCGGCCCAGTTCGAGTCGCGCCCGCACCGCCTTTGGCCCGAAGTAGTGCTCCCCGATCGTCGTGATCGGCTCGAGTTGCCGCAAGCCCCCGAAGCTGCGCCGCAGCTCATCCGTGACGTACACCAGGCGCCAACCGTCATCGACGATCTCCGCCCAGTGGCCGGTGGAGTTCAGCGCGGCTGCCGCTGCCGCGAGCGCCGCATCCCCGGGAAGCGGAAGTGTTGGCTCAGCATCGATGCCGAGACCCTAGCCACCCTCAGTCGTGCCGCGCCGTCGTTTTTCCAACTGCGACTCCCTCCAGGTCGAAGCGGCCCTTCGCCCCGTCGCAGCCCAGTAGGTCAATTGGCCGGCGGCGGATCAGCGGTAGGGAGATGGATCTGTGATCCCGGAGTTCTTGTAGCGTAATCCCTGCCAGGGCGAACGCGCTCATGTCCAGCCTCGCGCCGCCGACCTCAGAGAACCCGACCCTCTCGGGCGTCTCGGCGGCCGTTCACGGACCCTAAGAAGCAGGCTCGAGAAAGCCACCCGAGTGATTCCACAAAGGCGTCGGAAACAGTGAAAGCCAGAAGAAGCCGGATCGGACCCATCCTGATCCTGACCGCGGCATTGCTTGCCGCGGTACCGGCGGCCGCTTCAGCACCGCCGCTGTTCGGCACAAAGACCGACTTCACCACCGGCAAGAATCCCCTCTCCGTCACCAGCGACGACTTCAACGGCGACGGCAGGCCCGACCTGGCAACGGCCAACGGCGGCGCCGGCACCGTCTCGGTCCTGCTCGGAACAGGCACGGGCGGCTTCGCAGCCAAGACCGACTTGACGGTTGGCGAGATCCCTTACTCGGTCATCAGCGACGACTTCAACGGCGACGGTAAGCCCGACCTGGCGGCGAGCAACGTCGGATCCGACACCGTCTCGGTCCTGCTCGGCAACGGCAACGGAGGCTTCGCAGTCAGGACCGACTTTCCCACCGGGTCGGTTCCCCGATGGACCACCAGCGACGACTTCAACGAGGACGGAAGGCCCGACCTCGCGGTGGTCAACGTCGATTCCAACACCGTCTCGGTCCTGCTCGGCGACGGCACCGGCAGCTTCGACCCGAGGACTGACTTCGCGACCGGTGAGAGACCCGTCTCGATCGCCAGCGACGACTTCAACGGCGACGGCGACTCGGATCTGGCGGTCGGCAGCGACGGTACCGGCACCGTCTCGGTCCTGCTCGGCGACGGCACCGGCGGCTTCGGCCCGAAGAGCGAGTTCGACACCGGCACCCAACCCAGGTCGATAGCCAGCGACGACTTCAACGGCGACGGCGACCCCGACCTGGCAGTGGCCAACGATGGCTCCGACACCGTCTCGGTCCTGCTCGGCGACGGCGCCGGCAGCTTCGACCCGAAGACCGACTTCCCCACCAGCCCGCTGCCCAGGTCGGTCACAAGCGACGACTTCAACGGCGACGGCGACCCCGACCTGGCCGTGGCCAGCGGGAGGTCCAACACCGTCTCGGTCCTGCTCGGCGACGGCACCGGCAGCTTCGTGGCCGGGACCGACTTCCCCACCGGCACGTTTCCCTACGCGGTCACAAGCGACGACTTCAACGGCGACGGCGACCCCGACCTGGCCGTGGCTGACATCTACCCCAGCACGGTCTCGGTCCTGCTGGGAACTGGCAGCCCGAAGCCGGGCAAGCCGAAGGTGACCATCCTCGAGACGGTCGTCGACCTATCCGGCCCGAGCGGGTTCGACCACAAACCCGGCGACTTCGACATCCTCCGCGATGCAGCCGTCGCAACTGGCCTCGACGGCAACCTCGGCGGGAAGCGCCAGCTCACGTTGTTCGCCTCTCCGGACCAGGCGTTTCTCGACCTGACAGGCGCAGCGACCGAGGCTGAGGCCTTCAACATCGTGGTTGCACTGGGCCGGCCCACGGTGAAGAAGATCCTCAGGTACCACATCGCCCCCGGTAAGCGCGGCGCCAAGCAGGTCGTAGCCGCCAAGCGGATCCCGACCCTGCTCAAGAAGTCCAAGCTGACCAAGCGCCGGGGCTCGGACACTCTCAAGGACGCGACCGGACGGAGGGTCGACATCGTCGCGCCGAACGCGGCCCGCGCGTCGAACGGCGTCATCCACGTGATCGACGGCGTACTCCTTCCGTTCTCGCTCTAGCCGCCTGGCGACGTTCACGGCCGCCATCTGTGCCCGTTTGCAGTAGCAGGCCGAGCATGGCGATTCCGGCGAGCAACATCAATGCTCCTCCCGTGATCGGTCGTAGTTGCTTGGCCGTGCTTGTCCCTTTTGGAGATTCACGGCGCGCTCGCCGACGGCTCCCATCCATTACACCGTGGAAGATGAGGTCCCTCTCATTCGCCCAGATGTCTTCGGGGCCCCAGCGACCCGGATCGGCAGGCGATCGCGCAATCAACCACGCAGAGCCCGAAAGCCGGCTAGGCAAGGCGGCAAGGGGCATACTCATCCGATGGGCTTGATCGAGCGATACCGGGCTACCGGCGCCGACCTCCCGCGGGGCGATCTGCTCGCCTCGCATCCGGGGGTCCGGATGGAGGGTTACTTCTGGCGATTGACGGAGCCCGGCGGTGACCGCGCGGTGATAGCGCTTTGCGGCGTCAATCGGGCCGACGACGGCTACTGGTCGACCCTCGGTCTCGCCTCCCATCCGAATGGCTTTCTGAGCACGATCGAGCATCCGCAGGGGGCGGCCGATCCCCAGCGCCTCGGCGTTTTCGCCGGAACTGCCTTCGCGGGCAACGCCGAGCGGCTCCGGGTCGATCTCGGCGAGGACGCGAAGCTCGACATCCGGGTCACGGAGCCGCTGCCATGGAGCCGCCGGCGATTCGGCGGCTCCAGCTACTTCCAATCGGTGCCGGCCCTCAACCAGTACTGGCACCCGTGGCTGCTCGGCGGCACCGCCCAGGGGATCGCGCGGATCGGCGACGAGAGCTGGGATCTCGACGGCTGGCAGGTCTACGGCGAGAAGAACTGGGGGAGGGGAGGCTTCCCCGATGCGTGGTGGTGGGGCCAGGCCCAGGGGTTCAGCGACCGTCGCGTGTGCGTCGCGTTCGCAGGCGGCGAGATCAATTCCGGACCCCTGCGGACCGAGGTGACGGCGATCGTCGTCGTCCTGCCGGACGGCCGGCTCTTGCGACTGGGCAATCCCCTCACCTCCGCGGTCCGCGCCGAGGTGTCGGACGAGCGCTGGCTCCTGCACGGCCGCAGCGCGCTCTGGGAGGTCGTAATCGACGGGCGGGCGCCCCGCGGCGCCTCGCACGTCCTGCCGGTGCCGCTGCCGCGCGAGCGCCGCAACGTCGCCGGGGCGCTCGAGCATCTCGGCGGCGCGATGAGCGTCGTCGTCCGCCGTCGCCGCGGCGGCATCGTCTGGCGCGGTGAGTCGGCGACCGCGGCGCTTGAGCACGGTGGGCTCGAGCGCGCCGCCCGCGAGGCCGCCCGCCGCGGCTCTCCCGGCGCCGCCGCCGTTCCCCCGGTCCGCCGCTGACAGCCCCGGCGACCGGCGGGCGGGGCCAGCGCGACGGTCGAGCTACGAAACCGAAGGTCACTGGTTCGAATCCAGTCGGGCGCGCTTCAGGAGGAGGCCGCAATGTCGCACGGGTGTTGCGATAGCCGCCGTTCCGGCTGAGCTACGCCCAAGAGCCGGGAATCGCCCGAAACGGCGAACCGCATCGATGTGCGGATCGAAACCATCGCGCAACCACCACGCGGTACGAGGGTCGTTCCGCACCGGCATCCGCCCACCCGTCGCGCACAGCCAAACCGTGCGAGCAGGACATCCGGGCTGCGATCCGGCACCAGATCTCGGGGGGAGACCCATGGCTTCCCTGTTGCGGCGAATCGTGGGCGAGGTTAGGCTCTCCACCAGGTCGACCAGAGAGCGAGGGCAGCCGTGCCATCGAGGATCTACCTCTACGTCCGTCAGCATCATCTTGGGCTGGTCGCGATCTTTATCGCGTTGTCCGGGACCGCCTACGCAGCGAAGAAGATCGACTCTAAGGACATTAGGACCGGCGCGGTCAAGTCGAAGCAGATCGCCGACGACGGGGTCAAGTCGAGGGACCTCAAGAACGGCGCGGCGGTGAAGTCCGGTGATGTCAAAGACGACAGCCTGAGCGGCAAGGACATCGATGAGTCGAGCCTCAAGGGCGTCACCCCGGCAGGTCCTGCGGGAGGCGATCTCGCTGGCGTGTTCCCGAATCCCGTGATCAGTCCCGCCGCGGTCGACTCGGCAAAGGTGGCCGATGATTCGCTCGGCGGCGATGACATCGATGAGAGCACGCTCGGGGAAGTTCCAGCTGCAGACCGGGTGGACGGGATCGACGCCAAGCCCATCTTCTTCACCCTGCCGGCGGCTAACTCGGGTGGTGGTATCGCCCAGGGAGGGGGGGCCACCGTTCAGGGACGATGCATCCCGGGCCCCCTGCGTCCCCGCCTATTCGTCGGCCCCCTACCGCAACCCGAGCGGAGCACCTACAGCTCGATCGGCTCCGCGGGAAGCCTCGACGCCAACACGGGTGTGATCGTGAACGACTCACATTTCGAGGCGCTATCGGGGCAGCAGGACGACATCGTCGAGGACGGAAACGGCCAATACGTGGTTCAGGCCGTCAACGCCCAAGGAGAGGTCATGACCGTCTTTGCTCAGGGCTGGAACGAGCGGGCGGACGGCGTTCCCGGCTGCACCTGGTCGGGAATCGCGTTCTTCAGCGGTTAGGCGACTGACTGATTGCGCTGGGCCAAGCGCCGGTCCGGAAATGAGGGGCGTGCTTCAGGGGAAGCCCGCAAGCGTCACCGGCGATATTCGGCTCGTTGCGCATGTCGTCTGCGCGGCTCCGTAATTGAGGAGAGTCTGGGGATCAGACCGTCATTTGCAGCACGGACATGTCCGAAAAACCACCGCGCGCGACCAACATGCAGAACTCGAATAGTTCGCAAACCGCTTCAAGTGGCCGACGAGATCAGGCCAGCCCAGGCTCTACGAAACCGAAGGTCTTGAAACGGCGAACCGCATGGATGTGCGGAAAGAAACCATCGCGCAACCAACACGCACTCAGCTGCTCGGCTGCCGACGTTGGGTGGCACCTTCGCGGAGTCGGATCAGTCCCTCTCGATACGAATTGGCACCACACACCGTTCGGCCGCCCTTAAAGAGAGAGGGCCGCGTACGCGGCCCTCTCTCCAGATCTCCCCGCGATAAACGGGTTGGCTACTCCTCGTCTGGACAGGTAGCCGCCTGCCCACCACTGGCGTGGCAGCCGATAAACCCTCCGGGCGCAGCAGCGCTTACCGCGGCTCCCCATTGAGCGCCGGTAAATGGGCCATCGGGATGATTGGCCGGCAGCCCGCCCGGGCCGAAGCCCCCGCCGCCCGCCGATGCTGACGCTGGAACTGCAACCGCTAGAGCGCCCGCCGCGACAATGCTCGCGACTAGCTTCTTGCTCTTCATGGGATTCCTCCTGGATTGAACGGTCCCCTGACTCTGTGAATGTAACCGAAGGTATGCCGCGCTGCGAGCGATTCCGCAACCGCCGCACGGCGCTTGAGGACGGCGGGTTTGGGCGCGCAGCCCGCGAGGCCGCCCGCCGCGGCTCTCCAGGCGCCGCCGCCGTTGCCCCGATTCGCAGCCGACGGGCCTGGGTCACTGGTTCGAATCCGATCGGGCGCGCTTCGGGAGAGAGCCGCATCGCCGCAGTTCGATGACGATCTACGATCCATTGATCGCGCGTCCCGATCTCAAGCTGAACGGCTACGTCGTCGCTCAGTTTCCCAACGCCCCGTTGCTGGTCGCCCTCGGCGCGGCAGTTGCGTCGGCTCTCATCGATGACGGCACCACCGCCTCGGACGTCGCCCGATCGGTCTTCTATCTCGCGCTGGCGGTCTGGGCCTACGAGGAGGCGGCCAACGGCGCCAACGGCTTTCGGAGAACACTGGGAATCGCCGGGCTCATCTTCGTCGTCGTCCGAGTGGCGCAGGGCTTCGGATGACGTCGGCCCTGTCGCTCGGCGGCTCGGCCAGAGCACGAGGTAGCAGCTGCGACGCAATCACGGCCCAATTCTGCTTGACGCCGACGGTCGAGCTACGAAACCGAAGGTCACTCGTTCGAATCCAGTTGGGCGCGCATCACTGGAAGGCCGGTGTGGATCAGGCTGGGGTGCGAAGCGGCTCCAGCCAATCCGCCGGCAGCACCGGCGGGATCCTGCCCGGGTAGTCCGGGACGACCCGAACGGCCAACGCCCCCGCGGGGCGGTCCTCAATTGATGGGCGCAGGTCGTCGAAGCTCATGGCCAGTCGCAGGCTCGGGGCGATCTGGAAGTCAGCCGCGTTCAGCTCCTCGCCGCCGAGCACTCCATCGGCGATCCAGTCGTCGATCCGTTGAAGCATGTCGGGCAGGATCGAGATGGCACGGCGAACGTTGTCGTCGGTCGCCTCGCGGGCACGAGCGTCAAGGGCGACGAAGGGGCCGGCCGTCTTCACCGCGAGCCCGTGCGGGAGGCCGATCTTCGCGCCCTCCAGGAAGCTGAGGAGTGGTGCTCCGTCCTTCCGCAGCGACCACAGGAGGATCTCGCGGATCCGCTGCTGGAGGTCCTCGTCGCCGAAGCGCTCGGCCTCCTCGACCGCTGCCCTGCGATCGGGGTCGGCGGGAAAGAGCGGCGGCTCCGGCTTTATGCGATCGAGCTCGCGGGTGATCTCACGTGAGCCCTGGACCCTGCGTCCGTTGATCTTGGCCGCTGGGACGGTCGTCCTTGGGAACCGCATGGTCTTGAGCGCGACCCAAGAGACCACCGGAAGCAGGTCGGTGCGCTTGTAGGGAATGCCCTTGTGCTCGAGCTCCCGAAGCACCGCGATGCCTGCGTGCGAGCCGGGGATCGTGAACACCCGTACGTCGATCGGCGCGCCGGGCATCGTGGGCGACTCCTCGTCGTTGTCGGTCGCAGTGCGCATCAAGTGTCTGTCAACACTAGCCGCTCGTGAAAACCACGGGCCGTTTTCTCCGACGACCCCGAATAGGGCACCCCGGAAGAGCAGGCACGGGCCGAGCCGAAGCTCAAAGGGAGACCGACGGTCAGGCTGCGAAACCGAAGGTCACCGGTTCGAATCCAGTCGGGCGCGTTGGGCGAAGAGTCCGCAATGACTCACGGGCATTGCCATGGGATGCCCTTCCGCCTCCGCGACCGCGGACAGCCATGCGTTCCCCGGCGCTACCGCGTCTGCATGCAGACGACGACGCCGTCGCGCTGAGCCGCGACGTTGCCCTCGCAATCAGACGGGTCCGCAGCGATGCCCAGGACCTCGCTCGCGGCGTCGGGATCGTCGCAGGGGATCACCCGCGTCGGCTCGGACTGCTCGACGGTGGCGTCGGTGCAGTCGCCGGCCTCCAGCGTCGAGTAGTCGAGCTGGGCCTCGGCCTCGGCCACAGGGTCATCAGTGGAGCCGACCTCACCCAGGCAGTAGGCCTGATCGAGCTGGATCGAGAAGCCACAGGCGCCGAGATCATCGGCGGTCGCCCCGATCGCGGTGATGCCGTATTCGGCAGAGCTGTCACCGCAGTCGACCTTCTGGAGGTCCGGCGAGGTCGAGGCCGGGTCAACGACGACGGCGCAGTCTCCGACGGCGAGCGAGTCGCTCTCGGCGCTGCCTCCTTCGTCACCGCCACAGGCGGATAGAAGCAGCGTCGCCGCGATCGCAACTGCGGGTGTCCATCTGACATTCATCATTGCCCGGGTGGATCAACCACTCTCTGCCGCCGCAACCAGGATGCGCTTGACCAGGAACACAGCGTTGTCCATCAGCCAGGCCATCTTCTCAGGCTTGCCCGGTTCGACGAATGGTAGATGGCCAGCGAAGCAGCCTCGCTCGCGACCCCGAGGACCCAGCGCATGAGCGGTCGGGTGCCGTCAACCCCCGGGCGGCTGCTCGAGGGTCAGGACGTAGCGCTCCCGGTAGCGGACGTCGCCGATCTGGCTGGGGGAGACGTCGTCGGTCGTTCCGGCGAGGCGAACCGGGAAGCCGTCGCCGCGGCGCAGCCAGAACTCGCGAACGCCGGAGCCCTGGACGCCGCCCTCGATTCGGCGTTCTAGCCGAACGTGCTCGACAGGTGTATCCGCGATGCGGCTGCGACCGATGACACCGCCGGTGGCGGTCTCGGTCGTTTGGTCGTAGGTGCACGTCCATCCGCGGCGCAGGGTCGAGCCCGGCTCACAGCGGTAAGTGCGTTCGTCGCGATTGCCGAAGAACTCGTGGACCTCATGGATCGTCGTGAGTCGTTGCCCGCACAGCGTCCACGACGTGACGCGGTCCTGCAACGGCCTCCACACGAGCCGTCGGCAACGACCGTTTCCGGTCTCCTTCACGCTGATGCCGGTTTCGGCGGGATAGTCATGCCGTGCGCCCCCGAGCGCGTCGATCTCCTCGAACCCCCGGGTCGCGTATCGGTACACGTCATTGCGGACGGGCTGCGGCTCGGAGCTGTCACGGGGAAACAACGCCCAGATCAGAACGCCCGCGACCACGGGCAATACCGCTGCCGGTAGCCAGTGCCGTCGGAGCTGTCGGGCTACCGATCGCACCTAGCCGGTGACCTGGGTGAGCGCCCACCCGCCCCAGGCGGCGGCGAGCACGATCGCGAGACCGATCCATACCTCGACCGCATAGCGGCGGGTCCCGGCTCCCCACGCAAACACAGCCTTACTGATCGTGTTCGTGCTCAGGGCCGCGAGGACTGGCACCGCCGCGCTGGCCGGCGTGATCTTGCCGGAGTCGGCGAGCGCCGCGGCTGACGCGGCCGCCGACTGCGAGTCGGCGAAGCCCGCAACTGCGGTGCCGAGGGTGACGCCGCGGACGCCGATCAGGTCGTTGAGAGCACCGGTGATGACCAGGACCGCGGAGAGAACGACAGCGAGCAGGATCGCCGTCTTGAACTCGAAGGCGCGGCCGAGAGTGGCGTCTTCCGGAGGCTTCACTCGCATCATCCGCGCTGTCACCACGGCCGCGTACCCGACCGCCGCGAGGCCGGCGAGGATGAGCGGCACGAGCACCTCGCGAAGCGTCTCCGGGCTCGTGGCCGCCAGGACGATCGCGAGCAGGACCACGGTCGCCACTGTGGATGCCACCGCTGCGCCGACGGCGGGACGCAGGAGCGTCGGCTCGTCGCGTGCCCGGGCGCCCATCGTCGCGACAGTCAGGGTGCTCGAGACAAAGCCTGAGATGAAGCCACTCAGCAACAAGCCGTAACGCGGCCCGATCACCCGCAGCGCCACGTAGCCGATGCCCTGCACGGCCATGATGATCACCACGAGTTGCCAGACGAGGAAGGGGTTCAGCGAATCGTTTGGGCCAAGCCCCTCATTCGGCACGAGCGGCAAGACGATCAGCGCCGCCGCAGCCATCAGCAGCCCGTCGTGGATTTCCTGCTCGGAAAGCGTCTCGCGGGCGATGTGGTGGAAGCGCTCGCGATTCGCGAGGATGAGCGCGACAGCGACCGCCAGCGCCGCGGCGAGCGCCGGCTCGCTGTGGGCGAGTGCACCGAGCAGGTACGTGAGGACGAGCGCCACCTCGGTCGTCAGCCCGGGGTCGCTGCCGCCGTTCCGCAGGTAACCGGCGATGGCGGCGAGCCCGATGAATCCGGCTCCGACCGCGACGATCGCGACTCCGCCGAACTGGGCGCAGATGCCGCCGAGCAGTCCGGTCAGCGCGAACGTTCTGATGCCGGCGGGCTCACGAGTTGGCCCGGTCCCCTTGCGACGCTCCCGCTCGACGCCAATCAGCAGGCCGACGCCGAACGCCAAGGCAAGCTTGGCGGCATCCCCGGCCGGTTCGATCTCCGCCAAGGACAAAGCCATTCCCCGACGTTACCGACGGCTCCGGTTCGGTATGGGTAGGCGCTGTTGCCGCTGTTCCGGAACCCCGGTGTCTCAACCGTGGGTGGGCGAGGCTGGGTCAGGTCCTTGGACTTGCGAGGAGGACCATGTCGGCCGGGGGCTGAACCTGGTCGTAGTGGTCTGGCCGTGGCGGCCGAGCAGCGCTAGACGGAGCCGAGGATCTCCTGGCGTTGAGCCTCGTACTCCTCGCGGCTGATCGCGCCGTCGTCGGCGAGGCGACGCAGGTCCTGGAGGCGATCGTTGTCGGAGCGCTCGGCTCCGGTGCGGTGGAGGGCGCTGCCGAGGGCACGCAGCGAGCCCTCCAGCGAGCTGACCGCGGCTTGAAGCTGGGGAACGCTGCCGGGCTCCGACGAGGCCTCGTCGCTGTGCTCGGACGCGGACTCCTCCGGAGCCGCCCGCTCCGAGCTTTCGGGCGTTGCCGATGCGGGCCGGCTGCCGAGCGCTTCGAGCTGTCCCCGCGGCAGACCGTAAACGCCGGGGCCGTACCACTCGGCGCGACCGCTGCCGAGCGCCCGCTCGATCGCCTCCTGCAGCTCGGTCGAACCTTGATCGACGCCGAGCATCTCCGCCAGGTCGGCGCGCGAGGCGACCCCGACCTCGGCGACGTACCGCTCTATCCGTTGTGCGAGCGAGCGCGAATCGTTCCCGGTGCGCAGTGTGTCGGCGGCGCCGGCGACGGCCCCGAGCTGGTTCGCACCCTGGCGGGCGATGAACTCGACGATCCCGGCGGCCATCTTCACCTCCGGTCGTCTCCCGAGCACTCCTGCGCCGGGAATCGCTGCACCGACCTGAGTCACGACCCGGCCGAGGTCGCGACGGACGGCGTCCACCTGTGCGTCGAGCTGATCGCGGTCGGGCCGCGGCAGCCCGAGCGCAACCTCGACCGCGCTCGACGCCTTCCGGACCAGGACCAGTCCCTTGATCACGAGATCGAGTTGAGAGTGAGATTCCACGAGGGGGCCTCTGATCGGAGTCGAATCCGATCATAGGCACCAGCCGTCCCGCGAACTCTCCCGACACCCTGATTGCCTGGGATCGGATGTGAAAAGGCCAGGACAACCGCCCGACAGTCACTCAGAGTGACCGGACAGGGACGGCAGTCGTGATGGACTACCCCGACTCGTCCTCGGCGGTGTCGCGAAGTTGATTCGCGGGCGTGAAGAAGTTCCGATAGGCGAGGGAGGTTGCGGTCAGGGCGGAGATCGCGACCGCACCCAGCAACACATAGAGCAGGATCAGCTGCAACCGGACGGCATCGGTCGGATCGGCGCCGGCCAGCAGCATGCCCACCATCGTTCCGGGGAAGAAGATCAGGCCGGTGGTCTTCGTTGAATCGACAAGCGTGATCGTTCCCGACCGGAGTGCTCGGCGGACGCTCGGTCCGGCCGCCATCCGGGCTGTCGCTCCGAGAGCCAGGGTCGCCTCGATCCTCGCGGCATCGCTGCGCATCTCGTCCCCGAGGCGGTTCAGCGCGACTGCGGAAGCGGTCATCGCGTTTCCGATCACCATTCCGCCGACCGGCACCAGGTACCGGGGCGTGGCCGGGAAGATCCCGAGCGCGAGAACGAGACCGAGGGTGGCGGTCGCGGAGAGTGCGAGGGCGATCACGAGTGGCCGCAGGGCATTCGGCACGTGTCGAGCCCGCGCGCGCGCCGTGAACGCGCCGAAGGCGACCATGACTGCGAGCAGAACCACGACGAGCAGCAGGCTGTCCTCGTCGAAGATCGCCGTGATCACGAATCCGATCGCTGTCAGCTGAACGAAGCTCCTGACCACCGCTATCCCGATGTCGGCCTCGAGCCCGGCGCCTCGCCATCGTGAGATCGCGACCGCCACCGCGACGAGGACGAGCGCCGCTGCCACCTCACCGACGCTGACGTCGATCGTGGTGCTCACGCGAGAATCTCCGCGGCCGGGCCCTGCTCGACGAGGTGACCCTGATCGATCCTCGCGACCCAGTCGGCGAGGCGCCGTGCCTGGGCAGGGTCATGGGTGACGACGACGATCGAGGCGCCGAACTCTCGGTGCAGGTCCAGGATCGTGCTCTCGATCGAGTCGCGAGCGCGCTCATCGAGAGCCGATGTCGGCTCATCGAGCAGCAGAACTTCCGGCTCGGTGGCGAGCGCCCGGGCGATCATCACGCGCTGCTGCTCGCCGACGGAGAGGCGGGCGACGTCCCGCGTGGCGAACGAGCCGTTGAGGCCGCCGATCTCCAGCAAGCGCTCGACAT
The DNA here is from genome assembly GCA_963784885.1 of uncultured Conexibacteraceae bacterium. Lineage (GTDB taxonomy): Bacteria > Actinomycetota > Thermoleophilia > Solirubrobacterales > 70-9 > RHKX01. The sequence goes on along the minus strand of CAWATA010000005.1, from coordinate 219,257 downwards.
CGGGCTCGCGACCGTCGATCGCTGCCGCGAAACGCAGGTTGTCGGCGACCGTCCCATCGAGCAGCGCCGGGAGCTGTGGCACGAGGGCAACCTCACGGCGAAGCCGCAACGGGTCGAGCTTTCGAGTGTCGGTTCCCCGGTAGCGGACCGTGCCCGTTCCCGGGTCGGAGAGACGGTTGAGTAGTCGCAGCAGGGTCGACTTGCCCGAACCCGATGGACCGACGATGGCGTTGACGCCTTCCGGCAGCCGAATCGATAGCTGGGCGAGAACGGGTTTTCCTCCCCGCCGCAGGGACACTTGGTCAAGCTCGAACAGCACCGGGGCATTGTCGCGGGACCCCGTCCACGGCGGTATCGAGTCTTTGGCCGGAATCGCGAACCGCCATCGCCTTCAACGCTGGCGAGAGTCCGGTTTGCATTGATGCAGATGCGATTTGACCGGAGCCGGATGGCGAGCAGGTGAGCATAGGATCCCGGGAAGTGAGGGGCGATGAGCGAGATGGGCTGATCAAGGGGGGTTGGGACGCTCTCGAGGCAGGCAACTGGGAGCGTGCCCGCGCATGCTTCGAGCAAGCTCGAGGGTTCGAGGAGAGCGCCGAAGTCCTGGACGGTCTCAGTCGGGCACTTCATTTCGAGGGGGACTACCCGCGAGCAATCGAGTTCACGGAGCTTGCGTTCGCCGCATACTGCTCCGAGGGGCGCAGAGCTGACGCGGCCGATCGTGCTCGCTGGCTGGCATTCCTGCAGGCGACGATCAACGGCAACATGGCCGTAGCCGGCGGTTGGATGGCGCGGGCTGAGGAGTTGCTCGCCGACACGGAGGAGTGCGCGAGCCACGGCTGGCTGCGGCTCGATCAGGCACCGTTCAGCCGCGATCCGCTCGAGCGAGAGCAGCTCGCTTCGGCGGCGCTTACGATCGCGAGGCGGTTCGGCGATACCGACCTTGAATATGACGCTCTGGCGCTGCTCGGGGAGGCACGGATCTCGGCGGGCAGGGTGGCGGACGGCATGCGCTGCGTCGACCAGGCGATGACCGCCGTATCCAGCGGCGAGGTCGCCGATACGGTTGCGGTCAGCGACATCTGCTGCCGGTTGCTCGGCGCCTGCGAGTTGACCTTCGACCTGCGACGAGCCGAGCAGTGGATGCCGGTCATCGAGCGCCTCGCCTGGCAGTCGTTCGTGCCGCCGGTGTGCCGGACTCACTACGGCGGGATCCTCACCGCGGTCGGGCGCTGGGACCGGGCGGAGGAAGAGCTTGCGAGCGCGCTCGACGCGCTCGAGCACAGCTACCGTCTGATGCGCGAAGGCCCGCTTCTGAGGCTGGCCGACCTGCGCCTTCGGCAGGGTCGCTTCGAGGAGGCCCAGCGGCTGCTCGAAGGCAGCGAATCGCACCCAAGTGCAAGGCGGACGCGGGCGGCGATCGCCCACGCCGAGGGTGAGCACGAGTTAGCCGCAGAGCTGACGTCGCTCTGCCTTGGTGACGAAGCCGAAGACGATCCCGGCTGTGCACCGGTACTCAGCCTCCTCGTCGACGCCCGCCTTGCTCGTTCGGACACGCCCGCCGCCACCGAGGCGCTCGCCCGTCTCGAGCGGCTGGCCGAGCGGACCGACGCCGAGAGCTGCGCCGCCTACGCGGCACTCGCGAGAGGCCGGTTCGAGGCTGTGGATGAAGACTCCGAAGCCGATCCGGTACCCGAACTGCAGGCAGCGTTGCGTGCCTTCGGAGATCTCGGGTTGCCGCTTGAAGCAGCTCGCGCGCAGCACGATCTTGCACGGGCCCTGTCCTCGACCGCGCGCCAGGCTGCGATCACGGAGGCGCAGGCAGCGCTCAGCTCATTCGAGCGGATCGGCGCGGCCCGCGATGCCGACGCCGTCGTCGCATTGCTTCATGAGCTCGGAGCCAAGGGACGACGGAACTGGCCGAAGGGCGCCGGAGGGCTGACCAAGCGCGAAACGGAGGTACTCGCGTTGCTCGGCGAGGGCTGCTCTAACGCCGCAATCGCCGAGCGCTTGTTCATCAGTCGCCGCACAGCCGAGCATCACGTCGCGAATCTGCTCTCGAAATTGGAGTTGAAGAACCGCAGCGAGGCCGCCGCCTATGCGATACGCGGGGGCCGCGGAGACCCGTAGTGAAATGGGTAGTCCTGCCGATGTGCCGGTTACGGGCTACGGCGATTGTGCGACCACCGAGTCAAACCAACCATGGAGGTGGAAGCAAATGACCAGCATCGAGGACAACAAGGCCCTCGTCCGAGCCTGCTTTGAAAACGCATCGGCCGGCCGGTTCGAGGCGCTGGAGCGGATCGTCGCGCCCCACTACATCGTCCATCCCGACGGCGCTCGCGGAGCCGACGGTCTGAGTGAATCGGTCGAGCGATACCGCGAGGCACTCAGTGACCTGACCGTGACGATCGATCAGCAGTTCACGGAGGGTGACTTCGTCGCGACCCGGTACCGGATCCAGGGCACGCACGACGGCCAACTGATGGGAATGCCGGCGACGGGCCGGGAGGTCGAGTTCTCCGGGATCACGATCAGCCACTGTGAGGGAGGTCGGATCGTCGAGGAGTGGGAACTCGTCGACACGATGGGCCTGCTCGCTCAGGTCGGCGCGTTGCCACAGCCGGCGGCGTCCTGACGGAAGCAGGCAGCCGCGGCTCCCGCCGTGTTTCAGTGCGGCGGGCTAGCCGTGGCTGCCGACGGTTCTCGGGTCGTTCGGCGCCGCTCATGCTGTCGGCGGACAGCTCGCCTCGAATAGCCTGATCCGGATGTCGCGGATGCGGCCCATCCTCCTGCTGCTGGCGCTGGCTGCGCTCGCTGGATGCGGAGTGGCGGACAGCTCTGGGACGGGCACCGGATCCGCTTCCGGCAGCGACGATCCTGTCCTGCCTGCGATCGAGAACGACGAGGGCCCGCAGGCCTATCGGGATCTGATCGACCGCACCTTCATGCTCCTGGCCGGCTACTGGGACAACCAGCTGCCCGATCTCGGCGTCAAGCCGCGAGTGCCGAAGCGCCTCGTCTCCTATTGGAATCGTGCCGAGGACCCGGGCTGCGGTGGCCGTCCCGCGGGCGCGCGGAACGCCCAGTACTGCGCGCGCACCGAGACGATCGCCTGGGACGGCAACTGGGTGTACGGCCGGCTCTATCGCGCTTTCGGCGACGCGGCGGTCAGCTTCCTGCTCGCTCACGAGTACGCCCACTTCGTCCAGGACCGGCTCCGCATCGACCGTAGGTTCCCTTTGACGATCGAGGGCGAGCTCAACGCCGACTGTCTTGCCGGGGCCTGGCTCGGAGCCATGGACCGCAAGGTGGAGCGCTTCGACTCCGTCGACTTCGATGCCCTTGCCGCCGGCATCCTCAACGTCGCCGACCCACGTGGTGTGCCGTGGGCGAACCCCTCCGCTCACGGCCGAGCCAACGAGCGGCGCCGCGCTCTCGTGCTCGGGGCTCGCAAGGGTCAACGCGCCTGCCTGCGGCAGCTCGGCCCGGGGTTCTCGCGATGAGGTCGCTCCGAAGCGCACCCTCCGCTTCACCTTCGGTTCTTTCGACTTACCGCCTCGTGCGCAGGAGGGCGTCCATCTCGCCCTCGAGCCCGGCGACGATCCCGTCCGGATCGGGGATCAGCCCGGCGTCGACCATCAGTCCGACGGTGATCTGCCCGGCGTAGCTGAATATCGAGACCGTCGTGGAGACGCCGCCGCTCGCAGGGGCCCAGACCAGCACGCCCGCAACCTCGGTGCCGGCGAGGTAGACCGGCGCTCGCGGCCCCGGAACGTTGGTGATCACGGCGCTCCCCTTGGCCGAGAACAAGTCGACGAGACGCTGTTCGATCTGAAGGGGCGTCCGTCCGATCGCGTCGAGTACCCCGTAGGAGACCGCGCCTTCCGGCGAATGCTTGATCTCGTTCATCCGTTCGTGCAGCATGCGGAGCCGGCGACGGGGATCGGCGATCCCGACGGGCAGATCGAGGAAGACGAGGCCGAATCGGTTGCCCAGCTCGCTCGGGAGGGGCTCGTCGAGCGGCCGCAGGTTGAACGGAATGAAGGCAGTCAGCTCATCGACCGGCGAGTCACGGTCGTTCAGGTAGCGACCAAGCGCTCCAGCCATTGCTGTCAGCACGACGTCGTTGACCGTCGTCCCGGTCTCGTGGCCCAGCATCCGAACCTCCTCGAGCGGGATCGGCGCCGTCCAGGCGACCGCCTTCGCCAGGCCCAAATCGCCCTTGAGCGGCGTCGCCGGCTCATCCGCCTTGAGCAGCATCTTGGACAGGGCGCCACCACCACCTCGTGCGGTCGCGGCGATGTCGAGCATGTGCTCGGGGTGCCGAATGACCTCGACCGACTCGTGCGCCACCGCCCCGGCTGCGCCGAGCGCGCCGGCAGCCGCCCCTGCGACCGGTGCGACGAGCTTGCCGAGCGGGCCGCGACCCGTACCACCCTCATCGTCGCGGGAGGCTTGCCGCGGCGCCGGCGAGGCATCCGGGGAGGGATCGGTGAGCGAGAGCAGGACGCGGGCCAGGGCGATCCCGTCGGCGATGCAGTGGTGGATGCGTATGACCATCGCCGCTCCGTCGCCGTAGCCGTCGATCAGGTGGAAGAGCCAGAGCGGCCTGGCCGGATCGAGCGGCGTGGCGCTCACGTCGGCGACCATGGCGCGCAACGCCTCCACGTCGCCCGGAGGCGGCAGGGCGATCCGGCGAAGGTGGAGGTCGAGATCGAAGTGCGGATCATCCTCCCAGTGCGGGCCGGAGATCGGCTGTCGTCCCTCGACGACCCGCCGACGAAAGCGCGGATAGCGGTCGACGAGACGGGCCCGGACGATCTCGCGGACCACGTTCCAATCGGGCGGTTCGCGGAACCACAGGACCCCGGTGATCACCATCAGGTTCGTCGGCTGGTCCATATGGAGCCAAGCGGCGTCGGCATGCGGCATCTGAATCGACGCGGGCATGCCTTCAGCGTACGAGCCGATCCCGTGGTTGGCGGCGGTAGAAAACCCTGATCGTCGTACCGCGGTTCGCCCGCACTCGCCCGTCCAGACGGAGCCGCCGATTCTCAGTAGTGGCTTAGGTCCTCGTCGTCCGGCCAGATATCGAGATCTCCGGGCATCTCCAGCCGGTCGGTCAATTCCCGGCGCCACTCCGGAGTCGCGACCGGTTCACCCCAGTAATCGGTGACCCGGACTGCTTCTCCGTTGCTCATCTCACCGATGGTGACATTCCGGTAGAGCCGGCCATCGCCGTAGTTGCAGGTCCACTCGACCACAACGACGTCGTCGAGCTGTAGGCGCCGGCCTACCTCCAGCGTCAGCTCGGGAAAGTTGCCCTCCACATCTGCAACGAGTCTGCTGCTGCGAACGATCTCACCCATCTGCGGCCATTGCCGAACGACGTCCTCGGCCAAAGGCACCCCAAGGATGTAGGCCACCCGGGTCGCGCCGTCGGACTCCTTTTCGATCGTGCTCATACTTCGAACCACTTCTCTTCAGATCCGCGAGCGGGATTGCCTGCAGACACCCGAATCGAGTATGACCGCACAGGCGAAGCTTCCTTCGTGGTCGGGCGCCCACGGGCACGGTGAGATCGCCGGCGGCCGAGGCCGGCGTCCGGCCCCGGGCAGGCCCGTCGTCGGCAACAATTAGCATCGTGAAAGGCAGCAAGACCCAGACTGAAGAGACGCGGCGGCTGAGGCGCTGGAATCTCGCGGTCGGGCTCATCCACGCGGCGCAAGCGACGGTGCTGCTTCTGATAGCGGCCGACGTCTCGCTCCCGGTCTACGCGAGCTGGATCGACGGGCCACCCGGGGCGGCGAGTCTCAACCAGGGGGAGCCGCTGTTCGATCTTCCCTTCGCGCCAGCGGTGGCCGCCTTCCTTTATCTCGCTGCGATCGACCACTTATTGGTTTCCTTCGGCCGAAGCCGACGTTGGTACGAGCGCAACCTCGCCCGGTCGGTCAATTACGCGAGGTGGATCGAGTACTCCGTGAGTGCCTCGCTGATGATCGCCCTGATCGCGATGCTCGCCGGCGTTTGGGAGTTGAGCGCCCTGATCGCGATCTTTGCCGTCAACGCGGCGATGATCCTCTTCGGGCTGCTGATGGAGCGCGGCTCGCGGCCTGGGCCGGATGCCGATTGGCTGCCGTTCTGGATCGGTACCGGCGTCGGGCTGGTTCCGTGGGTCGTGATCGGGCTTCAGTTGGCACGCGGACAATCCGAGACCGGTGGCGTTCCCGGCTTCGTCTATGGGATCTTCTTCAGCCTGCTCGTGCTCTTCGCGCTGTTCGCGGTGAACATGTGGCTGCAGTACCGGCAGATCGGTCGCTGGCGCGACTACCTTTTCGGTGAGCGCGGCTACATCGTCCTCAGCCTGACCGCGAAGTCGGCCCTTGCGTGGCAGGTCTATGCCGGGGCGCTGGCCGGCTCCTGATCTCGCGGCCCGCAGCGGGCGATGTTTCCCCGTGGTGACGGACGATGCAGCGCGCGCAGGGAGGAGGCCTCAGGGTCGGTAGGCTCGTTGCGAGCCACGGTTCGGAGGAGGGACAGATGCTGAAGCAGCGCCGCCTGAAGCCCACCCTGGGGATCGTGCTGGCGGGGTCGGCGCTGTGGGTGGGGAGTCTGGCGATAGCCGCGGCGGCTGACGCCTACGTCTACTGGACGAACAGCAACGGGGCCTCGCTCGGCCGCGCCGAGCTCGACGGCTCCGGTGTTGATCCGAGCTACATCTCGACGCTCGGCTTCCCCGAGGCCGTTGCCGTCGACCCTGAGCACATCTACTGGACGAACGCAACGGATGCCGTAGGCAGGGCCGCACTGGACGGCACCGAGGTCGACCACAGCTTCATCACGGGTGACGAGGTTGACGGCGTCGCGGTCGATGCGAATCACATCTATTGGTCGAACGCGGGCGATGAGACGATCGGTCGCGCCAACCCCGACGGCACCAGCGTGGAGCGTGCGTTCATCAGCGGCCTGGACGCACCCGGTCACCTCGCGGTCGACGCCAAGTACATCTACTGGGCGAACGGCGGTAACGCGATCGGTCGGGCCAAGCTCGACGGCACGGGTGCCGACCGGAACTTCGTCGAGGCCGACGGTTCCCCTGGCGGCGTTGCGGTCGACGCCGACCACATCTACTGGGTGAACGCCGCGCTCCAGGGAGAATTCGGTGCGATCGGCCGCGCCGATATCGACGGCAGTGGCATCAGGCAGATCTTCACAGGCAGCGCCTCTCCTCCGGGCTTTGGCTTCCCGTCCGGTGTCGCAGTCGATTCCGGCCACCTCTACTGGGCGGACTTCTCGTATCCGTCGGTCGTCCGCTCCAAGCTCGACGGCAGTGCGGTGAACCCCCTCTTCATCGGCACGGGAATGTTCACCTTCCCCCGCGACGTTGCTGTCGACGCCCTGACCGGCCCGCCAGATCCTCCGACGACCGACGTCACGGCCCCGCAGACGAGGATCGGCGGTCGGCGTCCGGAGATCCACCGGCGCACGGTGATAATCCGGTTCACATCGTCGGAGTCCGGGTCGAGCTTCGAGTGCAAGCGCGACAAGCGCCGGTTCAGGTCCTGCACGTCTCCGCACAGGCTCAGACGCCTGAGTCCGGGCAGGCACAGATTCAGGGTGCGGGCCACCGACGCGGCCGGCAACACCGACGCGTCCCCGGCCGTGGTCAAGTTCAAGATCAAGCGCTAGCCGTCGCTCGCAGGGGGCATGACGTTCTGAGCTCGCCACCGCGGAGCACTCGTTCGGCATCGGAATAGGGGCCGATCTGCGCACCACCGTCGGATCGGAAGTGGGCTATGCAGGTGCCGCTCCCGCTCGGTCTGCTGATCTCGATCGACTGCACGGGGATCATCAGCTGATGATCAAGTCCTCTGTCACGTCGCGCGAGACCGTGCGGTAGCGTGACCGGCACAAGCGACTGTCGGTCCATCGACCACGACGCTAGCGAGCGCCTCGCCGTTCTGACACTCGCCCAACGGCACAAGGGGGAAAATGCCCCGATCCACGGTTCTCGAGCACCGAGAGCCGGGAAGCCTGTCAGGAGACTGAAGATGAAAGCAATACCCCGCGAAAGCGTGCCGGTCGTGATCGCCGACGGCGACCTGGAAATCCGCGTTCTCGACCAAGAAGGAATCTCGGTGGGCTTCGTCACCATGCCGGCGGGGGCGGACCTGCGGCCCGCAACCAAGGGTCTGCCCGACGATCTCTGCCCCTGCCCCCATTGGGGCTACATGCTCAAGGGCAAGGTGCGCATGCATACCGTGGAAGGACACACCGACTTCGCCGCCGGCGAGGCCTTCTACTGGGGCCCCGGTCACGCGCCCGAGGCTCTCGAGGACTCGGAGTACGTGGACTTCTCTCCCACGCAGGAGTTCGCCAAGGTGATCGAGCACGTGACATCGGGCGGCGAGCCTGCCTGAGCCGCCCCCGGACGGGCGTCCGAGCGGCGGCTGGATCGAACGTCCGGACGTCGACCGCATTCCCTTCAGGCTTGGCGCCGATCGGCCGATTGGTCGATTACCGGCGAGGCTGGCAAGGAGGCGGTGATGCCGAGACAAACACAGTTGGCACGCCGAATCGGCGCTGATAGCGGTTTCACGCTGGTCGAGATGCTGGTCGTGATGCTCATCATCGGCCTGCTCGCGGCGATCGCCGTGCCTTCCTTCCTCGGTCAGCGCGACAAGGCGCATGACGCGTCCGCGAAGACTTCGGTGCGCACCGCGGCGACGGCTCTCGAGACGTTCCGCACCGACCACGACGGCGCCTACACGGGTGCAACGGTCAGCGACCTCGACTCGATCGAGTCGACCCTCGCGACCGGGGATCTGACGATCGTGACCGCGACGGATGAGGAGTACACGATCAGGGCCGCCTCTCCGACGGGCAACACGTTCACGATCGAGCGGCACGCCGGCGGGACCAATGACTTCACCTGCACCACGCCCGCCCAGGGCGGGTGCCCGCCGAGCGGCATCTGGGCGGGCGGCTAGACGGGCGAACGCGCGTCTTCAAAGCCGAAATGGGCTCGATCCGGGGCGACGGCGGTGGTAGGTTCGCATCGGTCGACAGATGGAGGTTGAGGCGATGGTGGACCTCGACGTGTACCGCAAGCAGAGCCTTGCGACCTGGTCGGAGATGGCTCCCGGGTGGGAGGCGCGTAATCAGTGGATGGCCGAGGTGGCCGGTTCCGTGAACGAGTGGATACTCGACCGGGCCGATCCCCGCCCGGGCCAGACCGTCCTCGACATCGCCGCCGGTCCCGGAGACCTCGGTTTCCAGGCGGCCGACCGCGTCGGCCCCGGGGGCAGGGTGATCACGAGCGACTTCTCGCCCGAGATGGTCGATGTGGCACGCCGGATCGGGCAGGCCCGCGGATTGGCGAACATCGACTACCTGGTGCTCGATGCCGAGCAGATGGATCTGTCCGACGACGCGATCGATGTCGCGCTCTGCCGCTGGGGCTACATGCTGATGGCCGACCCGGCAGCGGCGCTCCGCGAGACGAGGAGGGTGCTTCGCGGCGGCGGCCCGCTCGCCTTCGCCGTCTGGGCAGCGCCCGACCGCAATCCGTGGGCGGCGATACCCGGGCAGACCCTGGTCGAGCGAGGACATCTGCCCCCGCCCGAGCCGGGCGCTCCCGGCATCTTCGCGCTGGCCGACCCCGAACGGATCCGTGAGCTGGTCGTGGATGCCGGCTTCTCGGAGCCGGACCTTGAAGAGGTTGCGTTCACGTTCAGCTACGCGGACTTCGATGACGTCTGGGACAGCATCGTGCGTCTCGCCGGGCCGCTTGCCCGGGTGATCAACGGCTTGCCCGCCGAAGAGCAGCACGCAACGCGAGATGCGATCGCGGAGAACCTGGGGTCGTTCCGCATGCCGGACGGCTCCTACGAGACGCCGGGGTTCTGCTGGGGCGTCTCGGTCCGCTGAGCACTACGGGCGCGCCGCGCCGCCCGGGCCGAGGGTAAGTCCGGGACCGGTTCAGACGACGACGACGGACTTTCCCGTGCCGTGCCCTTCTCCCTGGTGGCGGAGGGCGTCGGGAACCTGCTCCAGCCGGTAGCGCCGGTCGATCACCGGCACGATCTTGCCCTCCTCGGCCATGCTCTTGATCACCTCGAGGTCCTCGCGGGTGTGCTTGGCGATCAGGATCCGCATCCGCTGCCGGAGGAATAGTGAGGAGACGAGCGCCTTGGCCTGCCGCGACATCCCGAACCAGCGGCCCACGTCGTGGACCCCGATCACAACGTAGGTGCCCCGCGGAGTCAGCGCCCGCCTGCAGTCGGCGAGCGAACGGTTGCCGACCAGATCGAAGATCACGTCGTAGCGCCGCTCGCCGTCGGCGAAGTCCTCACGGGTGTAGTCGATGACCTCGTCCGCGCCGATCTCGCGGACCACGTCCATGCTTTGCGTGCTGCAGACGCCGGTGACGTGAGCGCCGAAAGCCCTTGCGATCTGGACGACGAAGCTCCCGACCCCTCCGGAGGCGCCGATCACGAGGACCCGCTGCCCGGGATCCACCCGCCCCTTGTCGCGGACCGCCTGCAGCGCAGTGAGGGCGGAGTCCCCGATCGCCGCGGCCTCCTCGAAGCCGAGCCCGGCCGGCTTCGGCAGGAGGTTGCTCGCCGGGGCGCTCGCGTACTCGGCGAAGGCACCGTCGCACCAGCCGAAGACCTCGTCGCCGGGCCTGAGCCCTTCGACCTTCCCGCCGACCGCCTCGACCCGGCCCGCGATGTCCATCCCGGGAACCCCGTTCCGTGGCCGCCGCAGCCCGAACATCAGGCGCACGAGATATGGCACGCCCCGGAGGAGATGCCAGTCGCCGGTGTTGACGCCGGCCGCGAGGACGCGAACGAGTACCTCGTCATCCCCGGGCTCAGGGGTCTCGACCTCCTCGAACGCGAGGACGTCGGTGGAGCCGTAGCCGTGCTGGATGATCGCCTTCATGTGTTCGTCTCAGCGGTAGCGAACAGCGTGATCCGCGTCCGGAAGGTAGCCGGGTGAAGGGTGGTGAAGCCTATCCGGCGCAGAGCACCTGAGAAGTATCTAGCCTTTGCCTCGAGGGAATGAATTGACCGCGTTGCGAAGCAAGACATTCGGCCCGGGCCTGGTCCTCGCCGTCGTTTGCGGGCTGATTGCGCTGAGCGGAGCCGCCGCGAGCGCCGCGACGCCCCGGGTGACGACGATCGACGGATTCAAGGCGCCCGGGACGCCCGAGAAGCTCAACGAGGTGAAGGTGGTCAAGTACGGGTCACCCGAGAGCGAGAAGGTTCTCGTGCTGAACCCCGGCACCTCCGCCGGCGGCACCTTCTTCACTCCGATCGCGAACGCCCTGACCAAGAAGCTCAAGGGCTGGCAGGTCTGGGCGATCGAGCGCCGCGAGAACCTGCTCGAAGATCATTCCCGCCTCGAGGAATACGTGAACGGCGAGATCTCCAACGAGGAAGTCTTCGACTACTACCTCCGCTGGATATCCGAGCCTTCGATATCGCCGCACTTCACTCCGAAGACGACGGCGGAGACCGAGTTCGCCAAGAAGTGGGGGATGAACGTCGCCGTCCATGACGCGCGCAGGGTCGTCAGAGCAGCGAGGAAGGGCGGACGCACCGTCGTCATGGGCGGTCACTCCCTCGGCGGCTCGATCACGACCGCGTACGCGACCTGGGATTTCAACGGCAAGGCCGGGGCGAAGGGTCTGTCGGGACTCGTCTTCATCGACGGCGCCGGAGCCAACAGCCCGACCACCAGGCCGCTACCCACCGCCGAGGAGGCCCAGGCCAACGTCGACAAGCTGAACGAACCGGCGGCCTCGCCGTTCATAACGCTGGTTCCACCGTTCCCGTGGATCGCCGGCGTCTTCAACGCGACGGGCTCCACGGCCGCCGTCGAGGAGCCGGACGAGCCATCGATCTTCGCCGATTGGGTACTCGCGCCGGCGGACTTGAAGCCACCCGTCCCGGCCACCAACGCCGCTCAGTACGGATATGCCGTGGACGAGACGACCAGTCCCGCCAACCTGGCATTGGTCCAAAGCCATATCGGCAAGTTGGCGGGCTCGGGCGATCCCCGCGGCTGGCATGACGGCGAGCTCGGAAGCGTCGGTCGAGCCGCCTCGGTCTTTTCCGAGTACGGCGGCATGAAGAACCAGAAGGTCGGCGAGGACGGGACCTCCTGGTATCACCCGGCCAAGCTGTCGATCGATTCCGGCGCCATCAACAACGGCGTCGACAACCCAGCCCAGTCCGTCTACGGCGACCACGCGACGATGGGCGACTCGGTGAGGCTGCCGATGTACTCGTTCGACACCTCGCTCGGTGGCGGACGCGTCGCGGACGCGACCCGCCAGCTCGCCGAGCAGTCCGACGTGCCGAAGCGCTGGGTCAAGACCGTCAAGCGGACGAAGACGAACTCGCACATCGATCCGATCAGCGCCGCACCGTCGAAGAACGCCTTCCTGAAGACGGTCGTTCCCTTCCTGAGGAAGAAGATCAAGTAGCGGACCGGAGACCCTGATCCGATCAGCTGCCGCTTGAGCTGAGGCCCGCGAGCTCGGCCATCGCCGCGATCCCGGAGTCGGCGGCAGCGCGGAGGCGCTCTTCGGCGGCCGCGACATCGGCATCCGCGGCCCGGCCGGTGGGGATGCGCGCCGGATTCAGGGCCACGCTGTTGACCCACTCCTCGATGTCGGGCTCGGCGTTGAAGGCGCGGGAGGAGCGGCCGCCCACGACCTGCATCAGCGCCCAATCGCGGGTGGTGTTCGAGAGCGGCGAGGGGAGGCATACGCGGTTCTTCTCCTCATCCTCCTCCCGGGTTGCTTCCACGTAGCCGATCAATGCGGCCCCAAAGCACGGGAAGCCCGTCCGAACCGGCTGGATCGTGATCGCCTCCTCGCCCCAGATCGGGACCAGCGGGGGGTACTGAAGCCCGGAGGCGGCGCAGTGGACGACGACGGCCTCTCGGTGGATCGCGGCCTCGCCGTCGTCCAGCTCGATCCGTCCCGCTTCGATCCCGCGGATGTGTCCGAGCCGCACGACCCGCTCGATGCTGCGCAAGAGGTCGAGTTCCCAGCGGGCAAGCGTCGGCGTCTTGGCCATGGTCGGCGTCGCCGAGGGGTCGATGCGAAGCATCACTCCGGCTGCCTCCATCCGCAGGAAGAGATCATCCGGAGTCGAGGCCGCGCTCGCCGCCTCCATGATGTCGGCGGTCATGCCGATGAACACGGCGGGGTCGGGCTGAAGGACCGCGCGGTTGAACATCCACGGCTCGCGGGAGCGAACCCAGCAGATCGAATCCGGATCGACTCCGTTGTCGAGCAGCCACACGCAGGCGTCGGTGGCGGTCTTGCCGGCCCCGACGATCACGAACTCCCGCGGCGCGGATTCGAGCCTCGCCAGCTCGCCGGCAGGCAGCACCCGGGCCCCGTCGGCGACTCCGAATGGGGGCGCGGAGGTCGCTGGTATCTCCGGGGCGAGGTAGCGAGCGTCGACGATCCGGCAATCCGGCTGCGCCCGGTGATGCTGTCCGGAGACGCGTGAGACGAACGAGCCGTCGCCGAGGTACTCGCAGTTCGGGTGGAACTCCACCCGGCCCGAGGGCAGAAGCGTCTCGTTCAAGACCCGGTCGTAGTAGGCGCAGATCTCCGCAACGCCGGCCCGTTCGTGCAGGCCGGCCTCGGGTCCCTCGCGCTGGATCGACCCCGAGCCCAACTCCGTCGAGGCCACCCCGTAGAAGCACGACGCCTGATGCAGTCGCACGAACGGGTACGCGTCGCGCCAGTGGCCGCCGGGAGCGGGCCGGCGATCGACCAGGGCGACCCGCACGTCCGCCCGCCCCGTCAGCGCATCGGCGAAAGCCATGCCCGCCGCCCCGGCTCCAACGACCAGGTAGTCGGCGTCGACGAGGCGCGTCATCGAGAACTCCTCCATGGCTCGGGGGAATCACTCTAGGGCTGGACGGGCCGCCAGGCAATGGAGGAGTCCGGCCGCGACCGCTCCGTGTGCTGAGATCCGGCCACCCGTCGGGACGGCAGCCAAGCCCGGCCCCGGATCAGCGGGTGCCGCGCTGATCGAGCTCGGCGCTCTCGGTGCGATCGACGCCGGCGCGTTGATCGTCTTGAAGATCCTTGTTCTGCCGCCTCGTCTCGTCGCCGACGACCGGATCGCCCGAATCGGGGCCGGGGTGAAGGTCGATGCCGCTCCCCTTGCGCGTGTAGAGGCCGTAGGCCAGTCCGAAGACCAGCAGGACGAGAACGACGATCAGAAGCCACGACATGTCTGTTCCCTACCCGGGATGGCGCGAGCGAATCAGGCTGGAGCCAGGCAGCTAGCGCCGGCTTCGTAGTTTCAGGGTCTCGTTGGTCAGGTGACTATGGACTTGCTGAACAGCAGCGGCGCCTTGCCCGACTGCGGCAGCGACGCGTTTGATCGAGCGATGGCGGACATCGCCGGCCGCGAACACGCCGGGAACGCTCGTCTCGAGCATCAGGGGGGCCCGGTCCAGCGGCCACGCTCCGCGCTCTACGAGCTGCTCACCGGTGAGGATGAAGCCGTGCGAGTCGCAGGCGATCGAGTCCGGCAACCATTCGGTGTGCGGGCGAGCGCCGATCAAGATGAACAGGCCGTCGGCGGGCACGACGCGTTGCTCGCCGGAGCTGATGCCGCGAAGGGCCAACTCGCGTAGTTGCGTATCCCCTGCGGCTCCGACGACCTCCGTCTCGGTTAGAAGCTCGACGTTGCCGGCGGCTTCGAGCGCCTCGCGGAGGTAGCTGGACATGGTCTTCTCCAGGCCCCCGGAGCGAATCACGATCACGACTCGCTTGGCATAACGGCTGAGATGCATCGCCGCCTGCCCCGCCGAGTTACCTCCACCGACGACGTAGGCGCATCCGCCTTCGAGCGCACGTGCCTCTGAGCTCGACGCACCGTAGTAGACGCCGGCGCCGGTGAAGCCGTCCAGCGACGGAACGTCCAGTCGTCGGTAGGTGACGCCCATCGCGAGGATCACGGCGCGTGCGCCGACCTCGTTGCCCGCCGACGTGGATACGAAGAACCGATCATCCGACTCCTCGAGCCCGGTCGCCTCCTGCATCATCAGGAACTCGGCGCCGAAGACCCATGCCTGTTGATACATGCGCTGACCGAGCTCCGCCCCGCTGATACCGCGCGAGAACCCCGGGTAGTTTCGAATGAGCGAGCTCGCCCCAGCCTGCCCGCCGATCGACTCGCGTTCGATGACGAGGGTCTCGAATCCCTCGGAACTCGTATACACCGCTGCGGCCAGCCCGGCCGGCCCGGCTCCCACGATCACGACATCGACATCGCGTTTCTCCCTGAGCTCCGTCGAGAAGCCGAAGGCGTGGGCGAGTTCGGTGTTGGACGGATCGGCGAGGACGCGTTCCTCGAAAGTGATCACGAATGGGCCCTCGCCGCTGGGTTCGAAGCCGGCCTTCTCAAGCATCACCCTCCCTTCGTGGGAGTCGACCGCATGGAAGGAGTGGGGGATCCCATTTCGGCTCAGCAGGCTTCGGACCTCGTGGGTTCGCGGTAGGGACGGCCGCGCGATCACGTCGACCTCACGTTCTCCCGGGCCCTCGGTTCGATACCACTCGTGGAGGAACTCCGTCACGGTCTTGTGGAAGAGCTCATCCGGGGTGTTCCACGGCTTCAGCACGTAGTAGTCGATGTCCCCCAGCGCCATCGCCTTGAGGACCGCGTCGGCGGTCGGTCTGTGACCCCAGGTCCCGAACTCGATCAGCAGGCCCCGCTTCGCCTCGGGGTACTCACGCCGAACCTTGGCGAGCAGTTCTGAGCCGGTGGTCCCGGGCATCCACTGATCCGCCAGCACCAGGGCCACCGCATGACCAGACTTCCGAAACCGGCCAAGTTCATCCAAGGCCTCGCTCGCCGACTGCGCGCACGAGACTTGATAATCCTCGCCGTACCTGCGCTCGAGCTCGTCCCGAATTACCGCGAGGTCTTTCTCGCTGTCGTCCACGGCGATCAACGCGGGTCTTACGCGTCGTCCACCAGGTTGCTGCATCTGTGGCGAAGCTATGGGCACGATCTACATCCGCTGGGCGGGCGCGACTTGACGGTACTACGATGATCGACATCGGGGAGAGCGTTCTCATGAGTGGGGATACATCCAGATCCGGTCACCGAGGCCATCGCGTGGCTTCCGGGCTGCCCGGCCCGGTGCCGCGATCTGGCGGCGGTCCGTTGAATGGGGCGACCTGATGGCACTGACGATCTACGAGCGCAACGGAGGCTTCCCGAAGATCCGCATGCTCGTCAGCGACTTCTACGACGAGGTCCTCGATTCGCAGGTTCTCGCTCACCACTTCGAGGACGTGGACATGCCACGCCTGATGGACCACCAGACCCGCTTCATCGCGTTCCTAACGGGTGGCCCGGCGACCGGCTATTCAGACGACCATCTCGCCAGGATCCACCGGGCCCGCGGCATCACCCACGACGAGTTCGATGAGATGGTGGCGATCCTGACCGAGGCGATGGACGATCACGATTTCGACAGCGACGACATCGCAGCAGTGGAGCGGGAGCTGAGGAAGCGTGAATCACTCATCGTCACCGCCTGAGCGGGCCGGCGGCGACCGGGTGACCGCCGAACTGCTGCGCGATCTGCTGCACTCGCTCAAGGTCGGGGCCGCTGTGGTGGACCCAGAGGACTGGGCGATTCTCTTCGAGAACGAGCGGTTCTTCGAGTGGTTCAGTCCAGATCCGGAGGCCGATCAGCCGCTGCCGGGACGGATACCGGCGATCGACATCGACAAGCTCGAGGCGAAGCTCGGCCGGAGCAAGACCTACAAGGTCGATGCCGAGGCCGGCTCTGGGGCGCGTGCCGTGTCCCTCGAGCTTCGGGTCAGCCGGATCGAGCTCGCCGATTCGGACTACGTCGTGGTCGAGTGCCACGACAAGAGCGAGCTGAAGCAGGCTGAATCGATGCTCGACTCGTACTCGCGGATGGCGGACAACAACGCGCGTGATCTCAAGCGCGAGAAAGAGCGGGCCGAGAAGCTGCTGCTGAACCTGATGCCCCGCTCGGTCTTCGAGGAGATGAAGGACTTCGGTTCGGTTACCCCGCAGCGCTTCGACAACGCGACGATCCTGATGCTCGATTTCGTCGGCTTCACCGACATGGCGGTCTCACGTAACCCGGGCAGTCTCGTCAGCGAGCTCAACGACATCTTCAGCGCCTTCGACCGGATCGTCGAGCTGTTCAACTGCGAGCGGATGAAGACGATCGGTGACGCGTACATGGCGGTCTCGGGGATGCCCGAGCCGAGCAGCGACCACGCCGAGAGTGTCGCAAGGGTTGCACTGCGAATGCGCCGTTACCTCGAACGCCGAAACACCTCCCACCGGGAGCCCTGGCTGGCACGGATCGGGATCCACTCCGGTCCGATCGTGGGCTCGATCGTCGGGGTGCAGAAGTACGTCTACGACATCTTCGGTCCCGGCGTGAATCTGGCGGCCCGTATGGAGGCGTTGTCGGAGCCGATGCAGATCACGATCACCGAGGAGACATTCGACCTGATCGGCGACGAGTTCGTCTGCAGCGAATGGGGTGAGTTCGACGTCAAGGGCTTTGGCACTCGTACCCTCTATACGCTCGATTCTGAGGTCGAGCGGGACTGAGTAGCCGGCCCGGCCCGTGACGGCGACCGGCACCGGCGATGCGTCTCGGCCCTCGGTTGCGCCGGGCCTCTTCCTGAGCCTGTTCGCCGCCCAGGCCGCAGTTGTGGCGATCTCACCCGTCCTCGCCGAGGTGGCGACCGATCTCGATGTTTCCACGGCGACCGCCGGACAGCTGCGCTCGGTTTCCGGGCTGGCTGCCGGCATCGTCGCCCTCTCGATGGGCGCGCTCAGCTCCCGTGTCGGGCTCCGGACGACCCTGTTGCTGGGGCTCGGGGCCCTCGCCGCCGGCTCGGTCGCCAGCGCCGCCGCTCCCTCCTTCGCTGCTCTCGCAGCCGCTCAGATCGCGGTCGGAGCTGGGCTCGCGACGGTGCTCGCGGCCGGCCTGGCTGCTGCCGCCGAGTGGTCGGCTCCGGATCGGAGCACGACGGTGCTCTCGTGGGCCCTGATCGGCCAGCCCGTCGCGTGGATCGTCGGAATGCCGGTGATCGGCATGGTCGGGGACGTGAGCTGGCGGCTGGGCTGGATCGTCTTGCCGTTCGCAGTCGCAGTCGTGGCGGGAGTTGCGATCTGGGCGCAGCCGACAGACGGTCCGTCCGACCCGGTGAGGGGAAGCTGGGCCCTACTCCGGCATGACGGCACGGTCGCCGGCTGGGCGCTCGGAGAGCTGCTGGCGTACTCGGCGTGGGCCGGCAGCTTGGTGTTCGCCGGAGCCCTGTTCGTAGAGTCCTACGACGTCAGTCCGGGGACGGCTGGCTTGGTGCTGGGACTGGGGGCGGTCGCCTACCTCCCGGGCAACTTCCTGGCGCGCCGCTGGGTCGGCGCCTCCACCCGAGAGCTGCTCGTACTGTTGCCGATCCTGGCGGGAGGCTTGGTCGTCGTGCTCGGCGCTTGGCGGCCGGCGCTGTGGGTCAGCGCCGTGACCTTTGCGGCGCTGACCTTCGTTGCTGCCGGGCGCACGATCGCCGGCAGCGCACTCGGGCTCGAGGTCTGCTCGCGACGACGGATGTTCGCGATGCGCATCCGGGCCGCAGCGACCCAGTTCGGGTATCTGCTCGGCACGGTTGCGGGCGGCCTCGCCCTCGCCGGTGGTGGCTACCCGGCGCTCGGCATGACGTTCGGGGCGTTGTTCCTGCTGGCTGCCCTGCCGCACGCGCTCGCGTGGCGAGCCCACCGCGCAGGCGCCGTTTCTGAGCCGGCCGGCCTGCCGTCAGGGCCGATCTGCTAGATGCGCCGGATGATCACCATTCTCCGTAAGGGGATTCGCTGAGCGAGCTACCGGGGTCGGTTCCGCGCATGACGAGGACGTACCTCCGCCGTGCCCGAGTACCCTCGGGTGCCAGGGATGAGGGCGACTCCCGAGATCAGTTACGCGACCAGCGGCGAGCTCTCGATCGCCTACGCGGTTCAGGGCTCGGGCCCGGTCGACCTGATCTTCGTCCCAGGGTTCGTCAGCCACCTCGGGCTCCTGTTCGGAAACGAGGTTTCCGGCCGCTTCTGGGATCGCCTCGGCTCGTTCGCGCGCCTGATCGCCTTCGACAAGCGCGGGCAGGGCCTTTCAGACACTGGCGGCGCCTACACGCTCGAGAACATCGCAGCCGATGCGCTCGCCGTCCTCGACGCCGCCGGCTCCGAGCGCACGGCCGTACTCGGCGTCTCTGAGGGCGGGCCGGCTGCGGCGATGCTCGCGGCGGGGCATCCCGATCGGGTCAGCCACCTGATCCAGTTCGGCAGCTACGCGAGGCTCTCCGTGGCTCCGGACTATCCCGAGGGTCTGTCGGAGGCGCGGCTCGACCGGCTGGAGGAGATCATGAAGGACCGGTGGGGGGAACCGGGAACGCTCGAACTCTGGGCGCCCTCGATGGCCGACGATCCGGTTCAGCGCGAGTGGTGGTCGCAGCTGATGCGCTGGGGCGCCGGCCCGGGAACCGCCCGGACCCTGATGCAGATGTACCGCGAGATCGACATCCGCCCGCTGCTGCCGGTGATCTCCGTACCCGCCCTGATCCTCTGGCGCGATGGCGATCGCGTTCTCCCGCCGCGCTTCAGCCGCACCGTCGCCGACGGGATTCCGGAAGCCATCGGCAGGGAGCTCCACGGTGACGATCACATCCCCTGGGCGGGTGATGCCGACTCGGTGCTCGATGCGATCGAGGAGTTCCTGACCGGCAGGCCGGCAGCGCCACCGGCACGCCGCGTCCTCGCGACCGTCCTGTTCACCGACGTCGTCGACTCGACCGCTCGCGCCGCCGAGCTCGGGGACGGTGCCTGGAGGGAGCTGCTCGACGGCTGCGCCAGGCGCTGGCGCCGCGAGATCGAACTCCACCGCGGTCGGTTCGTCAAGAGCACCGGCGACGGCCTGCTCGCGACCTTCGACGGCCCGGCGCAGGCCGTTCGCGCCGCGACCGCAGTCCGCGAGAGCGTCCGCCCGCTCGGCGTCGAGACCCGCTCGGGCATCCACACCGGGGAGTGCGAACTGATCGGGGACGACATCGCGGGCATCGCCGTCCACATCGCCGCCCGGGCCGAAGCTGCGGGCCGCCCGGGCGAGGTGACGACGACGGGAACGGTCAAGGATCTGGTGATCGGATCCGGGCTCTCGTTCGAGGAGCGAGGCATCCACGAGCTCAAGGGCGTACCGGGCGAATGGCCGCTGTACGCGGCGGCCGCCGCCGTGGACGGCTGAGCTCAAGTCGTCTTCATACGGCGAGGAGCCATCTCATCTCAGCGGCGCTGCCATCGCACTGTAGCCGCCGTCCACGTGCAGGACCTGGCCGGTGATCGCGCGGGCCAGGTCGCTGAGCAGGAAGCACGCTGCGTCCGCCACAGGACCCGGGTCGGTCGGGTCCCACGGCAGCGGCGAGGTCGTCTCCCAGGCGCTCAGCAGTCGATCGAAGTCGCCGATCCCGGAGGCCGCGCGCGTCCGCAGCGGCCCTGCGGCGACCAGGTTGGCGCGAATCATCCGCGCACCGAGGTCGCGGGCCAGATACCTGGTCGCAGCCTCGAGCGCGGCCTTGCAGACGCCCATCCAGTTGTAGACCGGCCAGGCACGCGCGGCGTCGAAATCGAGCCCGACGAGGCTCGCACCCGAAGCCGGGGCCAGTCGCCTCAGCATCCGCGCCGAGTGAGCGAGTGAGAACGCGCTCGTCTGGAAGGCCAGGTTGACGTCGTCGGGATCGGCCTCCGTGAACTCCCCGTTCAGTGCACTTCGCGGGGCGAAGGCAGCCGCGTGGAGGATCCCGTCGAGCGACCCCCAGCGCTCAGCGAGCTCGTCTGCCAGCTCGTCATGGCGGCTGCCGTCGGTCGCATCGAGGTCGTACAGAGCCGGCCGATGCCGGAGGCCCTCCATGGCGGCTTCGGTGAGCTCGCGATCCCGGCTCAGTGTCGTCAGGGCGATCTCGGCACCTGCGGACTGCGCTCGCTCCGCGACGGCGTACGCGATCGACTCGCGATTGACGACACCGCTGATCAGGAGCCGCTTGTTCTCAAGCATCAGCGCCGCCCGACGCGCGCAATGCTGCGTCCGCCCGCATTGCATTCTCGCGGGCCGCCTCGCTCACTTGCTGAAGGCGGGAGCGCAGATCGGGGTCTGCGACGGCGAGAATCCGGGCGGCGAGGATCCCCGCATTCCTGCCGTTGCCGATCGCCACGGTTGCAACCGGTACGCCACGCGGCATCTGCACGATCGAAAGCAGCGAGTCGAGGCCGTCGAGGTGGGTGAGCGGCACCGGCACCCCGATCACGGGCAGCGGTGTCAACGCGGCGAGCATTCCCGGTAGGTGAGCCGCGCCGCCGGCGCCGGCGATGATGGCCTCGATTCCACGCTCGGCCGCCGATTCACCGAACGCGACCATCTCGTGCGGCGTTCGGTGGGCCGACACGACGCGGATCTCGCTTGCGACTCCCAGCTCATCGAGGGCCTCTGCGGCCGGCCGCATGACCTGCAGGTCGGAATCCGACCCCATCGCCACGCTGACTCTCACGGTGTCCACGGAACCTCCTCCGGTTGCAGGATCTCGATCGTTTCCCTGCACCTGCGCAGGGCTTCATCGGCGTCTTCAGCGAGCGCCGTCACATGTCCGAGCTTGCGGCCCGGCGCCGGATCCTTTCCGTACAGGTGCAGGTGCGAGCCCGCTACGCGGAGGGCGGCTCCGACCCGCTCGGACGGGTCCTCGAAACCGACGCCGATCAAGTTGCGCATCGCGGCCGCCGGGGCCACCGGCCAAGTCGGTCCGAGCGGCCAGCCGAGGATTGCGCGGAGGTGATTCTCGAACTGCGAGGTCTGACAGCCCTCGATCGTGAAGTGCCCGGTGTTGTGCGGGCGCAGGGCGAGCTCGTTGACGAGGATCTCGGTCGCTGGTGTCAAGAACAGCTCAACTGCCATGACCCCGACTGACTCGATCGTCTCGGCGATCTCGATCGCGAGGTCGCGGCAGGTATCTGCGAGCTCGGGGGAGACCCCGGCCGGTGCGACCGTCTCGACGCAGATCCCGTCTCGCTGGATGGTCCGGACGAGGGGATAGGCGGCGACTTCGCCGCCGCGCGACCGGACGACCACCTGCGAGACCTCGAGCTCGATCGGGACGAGGGCTTCGGCGATCCACCCGCCGTCATCGCATCCGAGCTCTTCCGCCGCACGCCGGTCCGCGACCAGGCAGACACCGCGGCCGTCATAACCACCGCTGCGCCGTTTCATGACCACCGGCCAGCCGCACCGCATGGCGAGCGACTCGACGTCGTCGGCGGACCGCACCGGAGTGAACTCGGGGACGGGGAACCCCGCGTTGCGCATGAGCTCCCGCGCGTGGAGCTTGTCCTGGGCCAGGAGTTTCGCCCCCGGTTGCGGCTGGATGTCGTGGCCCTCGCGCTGGAGTTGTCGCAGGTGCCGGTTGGGAACGAGCTCGTGGTCGAACGTGAGGACGTCGCAGGACTCCGCCAGCTGCCGCACGTCCGTCAGCGAATCTGGCTGCCCGAAGGCGGTCGAGCTGCTGACCGAGGCGGCAGCGTCCTCTCCGTCGCGGGCGAGGATGCGGAGCTCGATGCCGAGGTCGATCGCCGCCTGCTGGGTCATCCGGGCGAGCTGCCCGCCGCCGACGATGCCGACCGTCGCACTTGGCCGCCACCCGGTCATGCGAAGTACTCCGGCCGGCTGACGAAGGTCTCGGAGACGAACATGACGCCGGGCTTGTCGGAGAGGAAGACCCGCAGAGCGGCGATCAGCGCATCGCTGCGACCCTCGGGGATCACCGCGATGAGCAGGTCGAGCACGGCCTCGTCGTTGAACAGGAGTCGGCCCTCGTGGTATCCGTGGTGGCCGAGGCCCGACACGTTGGAGACCGCGGTGTAGCCGCTCGCTCCCGATGTGCTCAGCAGCTCGCGGGCGGCGCGAGCATCCGCTCCCCGCACGACCAGCTCGACCTTCGTCATCTTCGTCAGGCCCTCACGAGTCATCTCGACCTCCCTCGCCGGCGCCCGCGAGCACTAGCTCGCGAGCTGGTTTCCATCGCTCCCACTCGAGGTCCCGCCGGAGGCGGAACCAATCCTCGTTCGGGTCCGAGCGTGCGCACATCGCCACCCAGCCGCCGCCGAGCATCTCGCGCAGGATCGCGTTGCGGTCGATGATCGCCCCGATTCGATCGCGTGGCGCCTCGACGACCGCGAGCAGGCGCATCGGCTCGTGGTAGGGCCGCTCACCGGCGAACGTCGCCTGCCGGGGCAGGCCGATCCGCAGGTCGCCGCCGGGCCCGGTCTGGACGCCGTGGAGCCCGACGACGTTGTGAAGGGTCTTGTCGCCTGCTCCGAACAGGTCGGGATCGACGGTCGAGAAGTAGTACTGGAGGTTGATCCACTCGGCGACGACCAGCGGCGCCGTCAGGATGGTCTCCAGTCCGGATCCGTCGGGATCGGCTTCGGTGCGGTAGCTGTGCAGGAACGCCCGGCACTCGAGGTCGAGGCCGGCCGTCAGCGACCTCGGGCCGATCACGAAAGCCGCGTTGCGAGCGAGGCCCCATTCGGGCCTGACCTGCGCCCAGTCCCGCGCTCGCATCCGGGGCCGGCCGTGGCCCGTGCCGGGAAGCCTCCGCATCCGCTCGTCCGCCTGCGCCCGGCCCGCGATTGCGAGGTCGCGGCGCAGGTGAAGCAGGTCGGAGCGGTGCGTGACGGGCACCAGATCCTCGTCGAAGATCTCAACCGCATCGGTCGTCGTGTCGTGCAGCCCGGCGACGAAGTGGGTGTCACCGGGGATCTCGATCCCTCGTTCGCTGCAGGCCCCGCCTGACCCGCTCCAGGTTCAGCAGGGCCGCGGCGACCCGTGCGTTCGGTCCGCCTTGATGACCGCCGCAGGCGCCGCAGTCGAGGGCCGAGCCGTAGGGGTTGTTGACGTTGGTGCTCCCGTGCCCGCAGAGCAGGACGATCCGCGCGAAGCCGTCGACCAGGCCCATCATTCGCAGCGAGACCTCCGCCCAGGCGATCTGGTCCGCAGCGGTCATTCCGATCGACCCGATCCGCTCGACCAGCGCTTCATGGGCCCGTCGGTCGAGCATCCGCCTCGCCTCCGCGACGAATCGCGCCCAGCGCCGATTCGACAGCCGCGGCGGGGCGAGGGGGGGTTCGTCGGCAGTGGTCACGAGGTGGCGCCGGAGCGCCTCGAGGTCGACTTCGCCGACCCGAGCAGCGCCGCGGCCGATCACGACCCTGGCGAGTCGCTGGAGGTTCTCGCGCTCGATGCTCGCCGCCTCGGCCTCGGCCTGCTCGCGACTGGGCCTCTCGACGACCGGTTCCGTGGCCGGAGGCCGTAACCCGTCCGGCGCCATACCCGGTGCGAGGGTCCGCACCGCCGCCAGGGTCCGAGGAACCAGCCGGTCAGCTCCGCGAGGGCGAACTTCGAGGAGAGGTCGTTCTTGGTCCGGTGGAAGGCCTCGATGGCGGCGGCCTCGCTCCGGCGTCCGGCGAGCCAGCGCTCGGCCGCAGCCTCGCTGCCGGGCAAGGGTGATTCGGTCGTCTCCGCGGCCGGCTCGACCAGAACCGGGCACTGCGCCGCACCGAGCGCCGCACCGAGCGGACGATGGCTCACCGCCAGCCCGAAGAAGCCCGCGAACCCGAGCGTCTCGTAGTTGCCGGCTGCCTCGAGGTGGCGACGGATGCCCTCCGATCGGGCGTCGATGCAGAAGACCGCCTGGGCATCGGGACGGGTCCGGTGGCCCTCGCGACCGCCGGTGTCGAGCCGCGAGATCAGGCGATCGCGCCAGTGCCACTCGAATGCCTCGAGCAGGGCGATTCGCTCGCCGGGCGCGTCGACCGCGTCCGTGATCGAGATCGATCCCTCGAGCGACCGGACGTAGAAGGCGATGATCGCGGCGAGCTCGATGAGGTCGGCCGGGTGGCCGTCGCGGGTCCGCTCGTTGCGCCAGCGAATCGCGCTGCCCCAGCCCGGGCAGCGTCCGAGCAGGCGTCGCAGTGCGGCCGGCCGTTCCTCGCGGGAGACGCCGAGCGCGTCGAGCAGATCAGCGAGCGCCGCTTCCGGGCGATCGGGAAGCGCGCGGGCCAGCTCGCGGATATCGCCGGCGCCGAGACGCCTCGAGCCCGGGTCCACCTCGACCAGCGCGCGCCAGGCCCGGTAGAGGCCCCGCTCCCGCCCGGGCATCGGCCAGGTCGACTGGCCGGTGTCGAGGAAGGCCGCACACCACTTCGAGACCTCATGGACGACCGGATCGGCGATCGCTCCGGAGTTCTCCGCCGGCCGGCCGGCTGGGTTGCCGTCGACCCGTGGCGCGACGACGCTACGGCCCTCTGAGGCTGCCCGCAAGATCGCCGCCTCAATGTCCTCGCTGGTTATCCGGCCGCGTTCGCGTGCATCGGCGAGATAGCTGTGGTCCGGCAGCCACCGGGCGCCGAGCGCGTCCGCAGCGAGAGCACCGGCGGATTCGAAGGGGTCACCGGCGAGGTTTCCGAGCGGGTTCACCGCGATGAAGGACTCGAGCGGCCAGAGCGGGAACAGGACATTCGCCGCTTGGCCGACTTCGGCCCGGATCAGGGATGCCTCGACGTCCGGTCTCGTGGTCGTCTGCACTGGTCCTCCTCGGTCGGGTCGTTCCTCTGCACGCTTTCCGATCAGCGTCTTCATCGCGCTCCCAGCGGTGAGCTCGTGGGTTCGAGCCGACCGGCCCCGGCGGCCGGCGCGGAGAGGCGCCGCGGTCGTGGCGCCCAGGTGCCGAGTGAGAGGGCGATCGCATAGGCGCGGCGCTGGAGCCGCCGGATTCGCGGGTGACCCTCGCCGAGGCTGACTCCGGCGGCAGCCAGCCATTTCACCAAGGTCGCCGACGCGGCCAGTGCCAGGACCGGCAACAGCGCGGCGGCGGGTACCGGTGAGGAGACGGGGACGATCGCGAACAGTGCCTTCGCCTGCTCGAGTAACTCGACGTAGACACCGGCTCCGAGCAGCAGCGCCAGCAAGCTTGCGTAGAGCGTTCGGCCATGCGGCTCGCGGAAGCGCATCCACCACCAGGTGAGCTGCGCGCCGGTGGCGAAGGCGAAGAGGAGCAACACGAGACCCGATGAGTCCTCGGGCAGGGAAGGCGCGAGCACCGCAGTCGAGCGCCGCGAGCGCGATCGCCGGCACAGCGAGCGCGATCACCCCCTGGCGGACGGCCCGCCGGCCTCGGGCCGGCGGGATCGCCGAGCCCGGCGCTGCCGCCAGACTGCGCTGCTCAGCGATCGCGCCGCCGGAGGCGAAGAAGAGGTAGGCCTTGTACATCCCATGAGCGATCAGGTGGAAGATCGCTGACGCGAAGGCGCCGATCGCGCACTGCAGGAGCATGAAGGCCATCTGCCCGCGGGTCGAGAGCATCAGCCCGCCCTTGACGTCCGGGCGCGCGACCATCTGGCTCGTCGCCCAGAGCATCGTCGCCGAGGCGATCGAGAAGAGTGCCCAGACCGCGGCGGTCTGCGCGAACACGAGCGGCGCCAGGCCGACGAGTAGCAGTGCACCGCCGTTGACGACGCCGGCGTGGAGCAGAGCCGAGACGGGTGTGGGCGCTGCCAGCGTGGTCGGCAGCCAGGTCCCGAACGGAATCTGTGCGCACCTGCCGACCGCGGCGCCGACGATCAGCAGGGCCGTCAGCGTCGCCGCATCGATTCCGAGCACGGAAGCGTCCGCGAGCCGCTCGGCGACAGCACCCAGCTCACCGAGCCGCACGTTGCCCGCCTCGGCGAAGACGATTGCCGCCGCTCCCAAGAGCATCGCGTCGGCCGCCGCGAGTGCCACCCCGGTGCGCCTCCGGCTGGCTCTGACGACGCCCAGGTCCGAGCGGTGGAGGAGGAGTGCGGCGAGGAAGATCGTCGTTGCGACCCAGCCGGCCAGCAGGGTGGCCAGGTCAGCGGCGCCGGCCACGAAGCCGGCGCCGACGATCGTTCCCACCATCAGCCACAGGAGCCGGTCCGGTGCGGGATCGTCGATGCAGTAGCGCGATGTGAACGCCACGACCACGAGCCCGAGCGCCGTGACGGCGAAGAGGACCGCTGCCGAACTTCCCGTGAGCTCGAGCTCAGCACCGGCCGAGACTGCGAAGTCGCCGCCCGCCACGACGAGCAGTAGTGCCGCCAGCGAGGCGGTCGTCAGCCCGGCGGTGACGGACAGCTGAAGGTGGCCGCGAGCTCTCAACCGACCGCCTCCGGCAGGTTGCGGCCGATCAGCACCCTGCCGTCGAACTCAGATATCCGCTCCGCGATGAAGCGATCCCGGACGACGCAGTACAGGGAGCGCCCCGTTGCCAGCTCCCGTTCGATGTGAGCCGCCACCGCGGCAGCGGCGCGCGCCCGAGCGCCTCGGGGAATCGTCGGGATCGTCCGGTCGTGCGGGGGTGAGCCCCAGAGCCGCTCCCCGACCGATCCGCTCCCCGGCCGGCACGTTGTTGCTGTTGCAGTCATCGTCATCCTTTCATCCAGCCGCCAACATGCAATTCACAATAGCGACTTTGCAAAATAGATGTTATCAAGCATAGATAGTGGGCCGGACGAGTAGATTTCTGCCCATGGCAAAGGACTGGACCTTTCTGACCAACCACGCGCACGTACTGATCTGCCTCGCCCGGGACCCGGAAGCGCTGTTGCGGAACGTTGCGCTGGAGGTGGGGATCACCGAGGGCGCGACCCAGCGGATCGTGGGCGACCTGGTCGAAGAGGGTTACCTGCAGAGGATCAAGGTCGGGCGCAGGAACACCTATCGGCTGAACGGCGACCGCCCATTGCGGCACCCGATCGAGCGCGACCATGCGGTCGGGGAGATCCTCGACCTCCTCGGCAGTCAGAAAGCGGCCGACCCGGATCCCGAGAGCCGCTGAGCTCAGCTGCCCCCGAGCCCGGGTTTCGTGGAACATCCGGGGCCGAGATCCGCACTCAGCACTGAATCCAAAGGCCGGCCCACGCCGTAACTTGGGTCGATGGAGAGGATTCCCCTACCGCCACCCTGCGGCCAGTGCGGCCGATCCGTCGGCCTCTGGGAGCCGATTCTCGTCGGCCCGGCATACGAGGAGGCAACGACGTGGCTCGCGTTGAGCGAGCGCTGGGACCGGCTCCCCGAGCAGATCCTGCACCACGTCTGCCCCGAGCGGGACGACCCGAGGAGCAGCCGCGGCTGATCAGCCGAGCGGCTCGGTGCCGCAGCGGGCGAACCAGGGCAACCGGCCGAGCGGGGCGCCGACCTCGGCGTTCGCGGGTCCGCGGTAGCGGGTCCCGTCCGCCGCCTGCCAGCACCCGCGCGGGAAGTAGACGCGCCGCGCGGTGGCGCCCTCCTCGACGACCGGGGCGACGAGGACGTCGGGTCCGAGCAGCCACTCCTGATCCTGGCGTGCAGCGCGTGGGTCGGACGGGTAGGCGAGCCAGAGCGGCAGCGTCACCGGGGTCCCGGACCGGCGACCTTCATGCCAGAGGCGCTCGATCAGCGGCACGGCGCGCCGATGGAGCCTCGCGAGGCGCTTGTAGGCACGCAGGGTCGCGCCGTCGTAGGACCACGGGGTGTGGGTGCCCGCGTCGACCGAGCCGTGGATCCTGAAGAACGGCGACAGCGCCGCCCACTCGGCCCAGCGGAGGAAGAGCTCCTTGCCGGTCGCCCCGTAGGGGACATCGAAGTAACCGCCGATGTCGGTGGTGAAGCCCCATGCACCGCCGATCGCGCGGTTGAGCATGTCGGTGGTGAGCGATGCGAGTCCGGCGGAGCGACTCCAGTCGGTCGTCTCGTCACCGGGGAAGTTCGCCATCTCGTAGCGGGTCGAGCCCGGGCTGCCGGAATAGCCGTTGCGGGTGAACCAGTAGATGTGGCGTCGCGGGTGCCGGCGCTCGAACGAGCGGACCGCCTCGAAGGTCGCCCGGTGGAAGAGCACCGGCAGCCGGTTGTGCATCGTCGCACCGGTGGAGCCGTCCTCGAAGTGCATCCCGACCTGGACCTGCTCGCCGAAGTCCTGCATGAAGCCCTCGGCTCCGAGCCGCAGCGCCTCCGTGACCCGCCGCTTCCACCAGCGCACGGCCGCCGGGTCCGTGAAGTCGATCTGCGCGGCCGGCGCGCTGAAGTTGGAGTCGAAGACGTAGGGGTCGCCGTCGGCCTCAGTGGCTACATAGCCCCGCTCGACGGCTTCGTCGAAGTCAGCCGGATCGTCGGTCCCGATCTCGTCCTTGCCGACGAATGACCGGAAGTAGACGAGCGGCTTGATTCCGCGGTTGCGCAGCTTCGCGATCACCTGGCGCAGGAAGTGTCGCGGCAGGAACTGCCAGCCCTCGATCCGGTAGGAGGCGAGATCGGTGTTCGTCGCGCGCATCTGCCTGAGGTCGTCGCGCACGGCGGCGGCGTACTCGTCCGCCGGCTGGGACGGAAACTCGACGAGGCGGTCGAGGGCGGGCTCGAGAGCCCACCGGGGCGGGATCCGGTGGCGCCCGGTGATCGCCGTCAGGCGACGGATCGCAGTCGGGGACGAGCCGGGAGCGACGACGTAGTCGAGCCGTGCCGACGCCGACTGGACCTGCCAGGCATCGCTGCGGTCGGAGCCGAGGCGCCAGTGCGAGAGCTCGTCCCGGTCGAGCAGGAACCCGTAGCGGTCCGGTGACACGAACGACGACTGCACGTAATAGGCGGCGTGCTCCCCGTTGGGGAACATGTAGGTCTCGGGATCGACGCCCGGGGGAGTGGGCCCGCCGAGCCCCGGTGAGCTCAGGTTCTGCTGCTGGGTCCAGTTGTAGAACTCGCTTCCGGATTGATCGAGCGAGTCGTGACGGCCGCCGAAGCCGCGGAACGCCTCTCCCGCGGGCGACCGGAACGAGTCGCCGATCGCGCCGACGCCACTCGGGTCGTCCGGTCGCGCCCGCACCGCGAACGTGCCCCGCTCGGACCCGGGCAGGACGTCGACGATCAGCTTCCGGCCGCTCGGGTCGCTGGTGGTCACTCGGAGGCGGACGCCGCCGCGACGGCGGACGGCCCGATCGACGGCGACGGCGGCGTACTCGGTCCCTGATTCGGTGACGGTTTCGAGGTTGCCGTTCCACTGGAAGGTCGGGAACTGCTCGATCTCGACGGAGCCGACGAGAAAGCTCAGCGGCGCGTACAGGGTCGGTGGCGCCGGGCCCGGCGCGCCGAACTGCGAGCGCGGGAGGCCCGGCACCTCCCGGGCCGCGCCATCGCGACCGGCGAGCCCGCGGAGGACCGTGCGCCCATGGGAGTCGGCGAAGCCGATCCGGAACGGATCGAAGCCGATCCTGACCGACGACCCCGCTGACGTGACCACGGCACGGCCGTCATCGATCTTGCTCGCCGCCGTCGCCGCGGTCGGGCCGGCGAGCATCAGCCCGAGCACCAGCGCGACTAGTGCGGTGCCCGCCAGCGGCCGGGCGAGCGTTGTCGGGTCGCGGTGCATCGGCGGCAAGATAGATGTCAGCCTACGGAGCGGCGCCGGTTGCCGGCCCCGCCGCGCAACCGCCTCCGTCAGGATCTCGGCATGGACCGGGGCGACCCGATCGAGTTCGACGAGCGCCTCCGCGCCCGGATCGGTGCGAATCTCGAGGCGCATGACCGGCGACGCCAGCCGCTCGAGGGCCGTCGCCATGCGGCGGTCGCGCTCGTCGTCATCGACAGCGATCCCGAGCGCCACGACCTCGAACCAGTGCCGACCGGAGCGATCGACATGTCCGGGGTTCCGGGCACCGCGGCGGGCGAGCGATGGGCCGGACTCGACGGGAGGATGGTCGGCGTCGCCGGTGGAGCGTCGTTTCTGCTCTGCCGGCGCCCGATCGGGATGCGGCGGCACCCCGGGCAGTGGGCCCTGCCGGGCGGTCGCCTCGATCCGGGCGAGTCGCCGCTCGATGCAGCCCTGCGTGAGCTCGAGGAGGAGCTCGGCCTTCGGCTCGGCCCCGACGAAGTGCTCGGATGGCTCGACGACTACGTCACGCGCTCGGGGTTCGTGATCTCGCCGGTCGTCCTCTGGTGCGCCGGCGATCCGGTCATCGAGCCGGATCCGGACGAGGTGTTCGCCGCCTACCGCATCGGCCTGAGCGCCCTCCGGAACTGCGAGCCGCGCTACGTCCCGATCCCCGAGAGCGAGCGCCCGGTGCTGCAGATCCCGCTCGGCAACGACCTGATCCACGCTCCGACCGGGGCGCTGCTGCTGCAGTTGCGC
This sequence comes from uncultured Conexibacteraceae bacterium, assembly GCA_963784885.1. Taxonomy (GTDB): domain Bacteria; phylum Actinomycetota; class Thermoleophilia; order Solirubrobacterales; family 70-9; genus RHKX01. The sequence continues at coordinate 187,945 of CAWATA010000005.1, read as the reverse complement.
CAGGTCGCGCTGCTCGGCCGGGCGGGGGAGAGGGTCGACCACGTCGAGGAGCCGGTGTTCGCCTGGCGCTGAGCCGTTGCCGCGAGGCGATCGCGAACGTCATCCGATCGGAGTGACGTGGGCGTCCGCCCGGGCGGCGATGCTGTCCGCCGAGGTTCCCGCCGATTCTCTTCGACATGTCGACAGCCACGCTTGCGATCGTTCTGCTCGCGCTCACCTTCGGGTCGACTCTGCTCGGCGCCTACCTGGGCCGCAGGGCCCGTCACCTGTCCGAGGGGCTCGGAGAGTCGTTCGGGGTCCTGCAGGGCGCCCTGCTCGGAGTCGTCGGGCTGATCCTCGCGTTCGGGCTCTCACTCGCCCTCTCCCGCTACGAGGAGCGACGGGCGACGCTGGTCACGGAGGCGAACGCGATCGGGACTACCTACCTGCGGGCCCAGATGCTGGAAGAGCCCGTCCGCACCCGGTCGCTGGATCTGCTCGAGCACTACACCGAGATGGCCGTGAACGTGACCGACAACGTGCCCGGCAGCGAGCGGGAGACGGCGGCCGCCGCCGAGGAGCTGGTGCTGCAGAGCCGGCTCTGGAACCTCGCGGATGTCGCAGTGAGGGATGCGCCGATCGGCACCGCCCCGAAGCTGTACGTGGAGACTCTGAATGAGATGATCGACGCCCAGGCCTCGCGGATCGCCTCGCTCAACAACCGCGTGCCGAGCGCGGTGCTCTGGCTCGAGGTCGCCGGCGCCTGTATCGCCCTCGCCCTGCTGGCCGGGTATCTGGCGATGGTCGGCCGGGGCGCGCCCGCCGTCTTCCTCGCATCGGCGCTCGTCGCATTCCTGCTGTTCGTGACTGCCGACCTCGACCGCCCGACGCGAGGCATCATCAAGGTGCCGGACACCCCACTCGTCGACCTGCTCGGCGAGATGAACCGCCCGCCCGCCGCCGGTCCATAGGCGGGCTCGGGGCGGAGCGCTCGGCGCCGACGACCGCGGGCGCTCGATTCAGCGCTCAATCGGGCCGGGAAGCAGGAACGGATAGGTCCGGCCGGTCCTGAGTCGCCAGGCTCGGTCGATCCGGCGCAGGCGAAGCAGGATCGCCCACAGGCGCGCATCCGAGCGGTAGTAACGATGGACCTCTTCCTCGTCCAGAGCGTCGTCGAGCCGGGAGTCGATCTCAGCGAGGAACGCAGGCAGCCACGACTCGAGCCGCTCTTTCAGGAGGTTCCCCGTGAGATCAAGGAAGACGTCGCGGAGGTTGCGGTAGCCGTCGAGAATCCGCGGCGCGACGAGCCTGCGCAGCGCTGGACGAAGGACCGCCGGATAGGCCTGTGCAAGCGGGTCGAGATCGAGACGAGACACCCCGCGCTCGTCCCAGAGCATCGGTGTCGAGACGTCCAGGTAGATCAGGCGATCGTCCTCCCACGCCCAGTTCGAGAGTTGGGCATCGAGCCCGAGGCGGGGGGAGATCGACGTAGCCGCCGCCTCGACGATCCCGGCTACCAGCGGATGTCCGTCGTCAGGTTCCGTGCGGTGGAGGATCGCCGGAGCGAGCGTCCCGGCGTCGAGGATCGGCTGGACGACGTAGCCGACGACGGTTCCATCTCCGCGACCGACTCCGCGCATCTCCGTCGCCACGACGGCGATCCCGGCCGACTCGAGCTCGCCCACGTAGTCGTCGATCGCTCGCCGGTAGGAGTCGAATGCGGCCCGGGAGGGAAATGCGGGCATCCGCTTGCAGGCGAACCGAGGCTTCGCCTGCGGCCAGCCGAGGACGAGTGAGATCTCCCCGTATCCGAGCACGGGCAGTTCGTTCTCCAGGCCGCCGGTCAGCGCTTCATCGACGATCCCGTCGAGCGTCCTCAGATCGGCATCTTCCAACACGGCCCGGGAGCTCATCCCAGGGCGCCGCGGACCGCGGTGACGATCTCGTCGACCTCGGCCTCGGACACGACGAGCGGCGGCTTGAACTGCGTCACGGAATGGTCATGCTCGGCGTAGACGGCGAAGACGCCGGCGTCGATCAGCTGCTTCGCCGCCAGCACCCCTCCGTTCTCGTCGTCGAACGCGAGCCCCATGGTCAGCCCGAAGCGACGCAGCGCGAACGGCATCCCTGCGAGCCCCTCTTCGAAGCGACGTCCGATCCGTTCGACCCGGCTCAGGAAGTCCGGCTCCCCGATCTGGTCCATGACGGCGGAGGCGGCTATGCAGCCGATCTCGGCTCCGCCGAAGGTCGAGACGTAAGCGAAGGGATTGTCGTCGAAGAACGCTTCGATCTCGGCCCGCAGCAGCACCGCGCTGACAGGGTAGATACCGCCTCCCAGCCCCTTGCCCGTGATCAGCATGTCGGGCTCGACTGCCTCCTGCTCGTAGTACCAGCGGGTTCCGGTCCGGCCGAGCCCGGTCTGGACCTCATCGAGGATGAGCAGCGCACCCGCGGAGCGAGCGGCGTCGGCGACGGCGGCCAGGTAGCCGGGGGCAGGCGCGGGGAAGCCGAGGGTCGCCGGGATCGACTCGAGGATCACCGCAGCCGTATCCGGCCCGATCGCCTCGCGGATCGCATCCACGTCGTTGTAGGCGACGTGAGCGAAGCCCTGCGGAGCCGGGCCGAAGGGGTCGAACCAGCGCGGGTCGCTGGCCGCGAGCGCGAAACCGCTGAGGCCGTGGTACGCGCCGTGGGCGGCGACGATGCCCGCCCTTCCGGTCCGGGCCCGGGCCAGCCGCAAGGCGAGATCGACCGACTCGGTTCCGGACGGGGTGAAGACCGCGAACGGCAGCAGGCCGTCGGTGCTCGCCGCCAGTTGCTCGGCGAGGTGCGCCCGATGCCCGCTGATCAGGTGGTGGTTTCCGACGTCGAGCCGGTCGAGAGCGTCTCGCACCGCCGCGACGACGGCGGGATTGCGATGGCCGAGGTTGAAGACGCCGCCGTTGCAGTGGCAGTTCCAGTACCAGCGACCGCTGTAGGCATCCTGGAACCGCGCGCCGCGACGATCCCCGATGACGATGTCGACCCCGATCGCCTCGAGGGTCCGAACCTTGCCCCGATTGACGTGCGCCGCGAAGGCGGCGCTTGCGTCAGCACGGCTGGCGTAGGGCTCGGCGGGTCCCCGGCCCCCCGGTTCGGAATGCCCGTCGATGCGAAGCTCCTTTCCGGATTGCTCGAGCGAAACCTAGCGCTCGGGCCGGCCCGGGGTCGGCCGGCCCGAGACGCTGTTCATCACCGTAGGTCGAAGCGATCGAGGTTCATGACCTTGTCCCAAGCGGCGACGAAGTCGGCCACGAACTTCTCGCCGGCGTCCTCGCTCGCGTAGACCTCGGCGATGGCGCGCAGCTCGGAGTTCGAGCCGAACACCAGGTCGACCCGGCTGCCGGTCCACCGGCCGTCGCCGTCGGGTCCGACGGCCTCGTAGGTGTCGGGATCGTCGGACTTCGGCGCCCACTTGGTGCCGAGGTCGAGGAGGTTGACGAAGAAGTCGTTCGTCAGCTCTCCCTTGCGGTCCGTGAACACCCCGAGCGGCGAGTCGCCGTGATTGGCGCCGAGCGCGCGCAGACCGCCGACGAGGACGGTCATCTCGGGCGCCGTGAGCGTCAGCAGGTTCGCCCTGTCGATCAGCAGATACTCGGCGGGCAGGCGCTGCTCTCCGGCGAGGTAGTTGCGGAACCCGTCGACGGTCGGCTCGAGCGCGTCGAAGGAATCGACGTCGGTCTGCTCCTGCGACGCGTCGGTGCGACCCGGCGCGAACGGGACCGTGACCTCGTGGCCGGCGCTCCGGGCCGCCTGCTCGACGCCCGCGCAGCCGGCGAGCACGATCAGGTCGGCGAGCGAGACCTTCTTGGCGCCGGCCTGGGAGGCGTTGAACGACTCCTGGATGCCCTCGAGGGCGCTCAGCACCGGCGCGAGCCTGTCGGGCTCGTTGACCGGCCAGCTCCGCTGCGGCTCGAGCCGGATCCGGGCGCCGTTGGCGCCGCCGCGCTTGTCGCTGCCGCGGAACGACGATGCCGCAGCCCACGCCGTCGCGACGAGCTCGGACACCGGCAGGCCCGCGTCGAGGATCAGGCGCTTGAGCTCGGCGGCGTCGGCGTCGTCGATCAGCTCGTGATCGACGGCCGGGACCGGGTCCTGCCAGAGCAGCTCCTCCTCCGGGACCTCCGGCCCCAGGTAGCGGGAGATCGGCCCCATGTCGCGGTGGGTCAGCTTGAACCAGGCACGGGCGAACGCGTCGGCGAGCTGCTCGGGATTCTCCATGAACCGCCGCGAGATCGGCTCGTAGATCGGGTCCATCCGGAGCGACAGATCGGTGGTCAGCATCGTCGGCGAATGGGTCTTCGACGGGTCGAAGGCGTCAGGAACGGTGTGATCCCCGGCTCCGTCCTTCGGCTTCCACTGCGAGGCGCCGGCGGGGCTCTTGACGAGCTCCCACTCGTGGCCGAAGAGGATCTCGAAGAACGAGTTGTCCCAGGCGACCGGAGTGTTCGTCCAGGCGCCCTCGAGGCCGCTGGTGATCGCGTTGCCGTTCACCCCGCTGCCGTAGGAGTTCTTCCAGCCGAGCCCCTGCTCCTCGAGCGGGGCGGCCTCGGGCTCGGGGCCGACGTACTCGTCGGGGTCGGCGGCGCCGTGGGTCTTGCCGAACGTGTGGCCGCCGGCGATCAGCGCGACGGTCTCCTCGTCGTTCATCGCCATCCGCCGGAACGTCTCGCGGATGTCGACGGCCGCCTTCAGCGGATCGGGCTCCGCGTTCGGGCCCTCCGGGTTGACGTAGATCAACCCCATCTGGACCGCGGCGAGCGGATTCTCGAGGTCGCGGTCACCGGTGTAGCGCTCGTCGCCGAGCCAGGTGGTCTCCGGGCCCCAGTAGACGTCCTCGTCCGGCTCCCAGACGTCCTCACGACCCCCGGCGAAGCCGAAGGTCTCGAAGCCCATCTGCTCGAGCGCGACGTTGCCGGTCAGCACCATCAGGTCGGCCCAGGAGAGCTTGCGCCCATACTTGGCCTTGACCGGCCAGAGCAGCCGGCGCGCCTTGTCGAGGTTGGCGTTGTCCGGCCAGCTGTTGAGCGGCGCGAACCGCTGCTGGCCCGACCCGGCGCCACCGCGGCCATCACTGATCCGGTAGGTGCCGGCGCTGTGCCAGGCCATCCGGATCATCAGCGGGCCGTAGTTGCCGTAGTCGGCCGGCCACCAGTCCTGCGAGGTCGTCAGCGTCGCGGCGATGTCCGCCTTGACCGCGTCGAGGTCGAGCGACTCGAACTCCTTCGCGTAGTCGAAGTCATCGCCCATCGGGTTCGCCTCGACCGGGTTCTTGGCGAGGATCTTCAGGTTGAGGCGCTCCGGCCACCAGCCGCGGCTGCCGCCGCCCTCGGAGGGGTGGGGCGCGCGGTCGCCGGAGAACGGGCAGCCGCCGTCCTCCTCCTCGTTCATCTCGCCGACTACGGCATCAGGAGTGGGGGACATTGGGTTCCTTTCGGGCTTCGATGGTTTGCTTCGGGGTGCTCGCGACGGAGCAGCCGGGGCAGAGGCCCCGGTAGACGACCTCGGCCTCATCGATTGCGAAGCCGTGGTCGTCGGACGGTGTAAGGCATGGCGTGTCGCCGACGGCGCAGTCGACGTCGGCGATCGAGCCGCACGAGCGGCAGACGATGTGATGGTGGTTGTCGCCGACCCGCGACTCGTAGCGGGCGACCGATCCGGGCGGCTGGATGTGGCGGACCAATCCGGCGTCCGTGAACGCGCGAAGCACGTCGTAGACCGCCTGATGCGACACCTCGCCGAGGTCGTCGCGGACGAACCCGATGATCGAGTTCGTGTCGGCGTGGGGGTGCTCGTAGACCGCGTTGAGCACGGCCAGCCGAGGGCGGGTCACGCGCAGGTCGGCTCCGCGGAGCAGCTCCTCGAATTCGGCAGTGGTCGGCACCGTCGCCAGCCTACCCGTTTTCTTGAATCGATCAAGTTCGGATCTCCGACGACGATCTCCGACGACGGTTTCTGCAGCACGCTCCTCGGGTAACAGGGCGCGATGGAACGATCGTCCGAACTGGCCCGGGGAGAGCTGTCCGACATCCACGAGCGCCTCGGCAGGGCGGGGTTCGTCGCCAAGGGCGTCCTCTACGGGATCGTCGCGATCATCGCGGCTGCCGTCGCCTTCGGAGACGAGAAGAGCACGGCCGACCAGTCGGGTGCGCTCGTCGGCGTTGCGGGCCGGCAGTATCGGGCATAGAGTGGCGAGGCAAGCTCGGAGGAGGTTCCCGGTGAAGCTGTTGACCCTGTCACTCTGCATCTTCGGACTCTTGGCGCTGGGCGCCGCCCCGTCGTCGTTCGGATTCGCGGCCAACTTCGACTATGTCGGCGATGCGAAGGGACAGGATGGGAGCTCGGTCGGGTTCTCGCTGACTCGCTCGGCATCGGGTCGCAAGCGCGTTGTCGATTTCACGGTCACCCGCGTCGCCTACCAGTGCCGCGATGCCCTTCCCGGTCTCACCGACGGCTGGCTGTTGGACCGCGGGATGCGGGTCAGGTCGCGTCGCTTCGAGGGGCGCGGCGACTGGATCGGACTTCCCCTCGACCCGGTCGGCAAGGTGACGGGAAAGCTCCGCCGCCGCGGGCGCGCGTCCGGCTCGTTCAAGATCAGGGGCGAGCTGGCGGGCCCGGGTACGCACTGCAACACCGGTCTGGTCGACTGGCGGGCTTCCAAGAATCCGATCCTGACTCGCTGACGCGCACCGCCCCGAGCGCGGCAGCTGTCACCGGGGGCCGAGCAGGAGGTAGCTTTCCATCGCTCCCTTGCCCTTGACCTCGATCGTCCCGCGGTAGCTCAGCTCGAAACTCCCGACCAGCCGGTCGCGGGTCCTCGCGGTGACCTGGATCTCGCCCGCCACGCCGTGGGACTCCATCCGGCTCGCGATGTTCACCGTGTCGCCCCAGAGGTCGTAGATGAACTTCGACTGGCCGATCACGCCGGCGACGACGGGACCGGTGTCGATCCCGATTCGGACCGCGAGCGGCACTCCGAGCCGCTCGGCCGAGTCCTCGATGTCGGCGTTCATCGCCAGCGCCAGCGACGCGATGGCCTCGGCGTGATCCTCGCGGGGGAGCGGCACCCCCGCGGCGGCCATGTAGGCGTCGCCGATCGTTTTGATCTTCTCGACGCCGCGCTCGGCGGCGAGCGAGTCCCAGTGGGCGAAGACCCGGTCGAGCATGGACACCAACTCGTCCGGCGGCATCCGCCCGGCGAGCTCCGTGAACCCGACCAGATCGGCGAACAGAACTGTGACGTCGGCGAACCCGTCGGCGATGATCTCCTCGCGCTCCTTGAGTCGCGCGGCGACCGGCTCGGGGAGGACGTTGAGCAGCAACCGCTCCGACTTCTCCTGCTCGAGTTCGAGCGCGGCGTGTTCCAGCGCTAGCTCCGCCGCCGCCTGCTCGCGCGCGCGGACGAAGTACTGGAGCAGCGCGTAGGTGGTCGTGGCCACACCGAGGAGGTTGAGCGCGAAGAAGACGATCACCACGTCTTGGGGAATGTCCGGGGCCGAGCCGGCAACCGTGGAGTCGAAGGCCGCCGATACTGCGACGAGGCCGGCGAACCCGGCGAACCACGGGATCGACTGCCGCGCCCCGGCGAACAGCAGCGCGCCCAGCGGCGACGTCAACCCCCAGAGGCAGACGGCCGAGCCATTCTCGAATCCGCCCAGCGACCACTGCAGCACGAAGGGAAAGACAAGACTCATCAGGAGCTGGCTGCGGCGGAAAACGATGAATCGCCGCGTCCCGGCGAAGACGGCGAGGCTCGTTGCCGATGCGAGCTGGTAGGCGAACGGGATCGCGGCCGACTCCCAGAGGCCGAGGACGGCGTAGGTCAGGATCCAGATCGAAGCCAGCCCCGCCATCAGCAGCGCGGAGAGGACGAGGACCGACTTCCGCAGCCGCGTCTCCTCGGTGTCGGCCGGGTCTCCGCCGATCGCGAGAAGCCGCCGCAACGCGGTGGGCCGATCGCTCATGGCGCTGCGGGACGCCCGTCCATCCTCCGTCGAGGATAGGGGTCACCGCCGACCTGAGGGCTGCCGTCAGCGCTCAGTCAAGGCGACCGGGATGTTGCTCCACTGGTTGAGGAAGGTGGAGCGCATGCGCTCCGTCGGCCCGTCCATCTCGAGCCCGGAGAAGCGATCCAGCGTCTCCTCGATCCAGAGCTTCAGCTCGAGCCGGGCGAGGCCGGCGCCGAGGCAGAAGTGGCGGCCGCCGCCGCCGAAGCCCTGATGGGGGTTCGGGTCGCGGCGGACATCGAAGACGTCGGGGTCGTCGAACGCGGTTGCGTCTCGGTTGCCCGATACGTACCAGAGCGCGAGCTTGTCGCCGGCAGCGATCTCCTGCCCTGCGACCTCCGCGTCGCGCGTCGCCGTGCGGCGCATGTAGGCGAAGGCGGGATGGAAGCGCACGAATTCCTCCACGACCTGCTCGAGCGGAACGGCGCCGGAGCGGACCAGCTCCATCTGCTCGGGGTCCTCCATCAGGCTCTTCATGCCCGAGGTGAAGACGGCCCGGGTCGAGTCGTTGCCGGCGACCATCAGCAGGAAGAAGAACATCAGGACCTCTTCGTGGCTGAGCCGCTCGCCGTCGATCTCGGCCTCGATGACCGCCGAGGTGAGGTCGTCGGTCGGGTTCGATTCCCGCTCCACGATCATCTCGTTGACGTACGGGATGAACTCCTCGAGGGCGCGCCAGACCTCGCCGAGATCGGGGACCATCCGCGGGTCCTCGAACGCCGTCGTCCGGTTCGTCCAGTCGACGAGCTTGTCGGCATCCTCCCTCGGCACGCCGAGCATGTCGCCGATCACCATCGAGGGGACGTAGACGCCGACGTCCTGGACGAGGTCGAGACGCCCGTCGGGATTGGCCTCGAGCGCCCGGTCCCAGACGAGATTGATGATCTCCCGCATCCGCTCGGTGTGCTCCTGTGCGCGCTTCGGTGTGAACGCGCGCTGGACGAGGCTCTTGAGTCGGTCGTGCCGGGGTGGATCCTGCGAGATCAGCATGTTGGCGCTGAGGTCGATCGGATCGGGCTCCCCCTCCGGCGCGAGGTGATCGACGAGGATGATGCTCCGGTCGGAGGAGAACGTCTCGTGATCACGGCCGACCGTGGCGATGTCCTCGAAGCGGACGACCGACCAGAACCCGCCCTCGTCGGGGAAGTCGCCGAGGTCGCTCCAATGGAGCCCGGGTCGCTCTCGCAGCTCCCGGAACACCTCGTGGGGCGGCCCCTCCTGCCAGAGCTCGAGGTCGCTGACGTCGAGCTCGTTCAGGTCCGGGGATTCGATCGTGGCGGTCAAAGCGTCTCTCCTCCGTTCGCGTGAGCGAGCAGCCTAGCGGTTGTGCAACAGAATGTCAAGACGATGCAATCGCAACGTATCGTTGGTACGTCGCACGGGGCCGCTATCCTGACCGGCATGACGGAGACCGAGATCAGCGAGACGGCATTCGCATTCCGCCGCCCGACAGCGGACGACGCGGTCAGAGTCGCCCGCGAGCAGTTCCTCGCCGGCGAGCGAGTCGAGATGGGGGCGCTGGCCGAGCAGCTCGGCATCAACAGGACGACGCTCTACCGCTGGGTCGGTGAGCGCGAGCAGCTGATGGGCACCCTGATCAGCAGCCTGATCGACGAGTGGCTGGACCAGGTCAGGCCGACGGTGACCGACACCGGCGTCGACGGAGTCCTCGAGATCGTCCGCCGGTTCCTCGAACTCGCCTCCGACTACGAGCCCCTCACGGCCTTCACCCGGCGCGAGCCGCCCCTTGCTCTGCGCGTCCTCACCGACCGCGATGGTGCGGTGACCAAGAAGTCCGACGCGACGATCGTCGCCGTCCTCGCCGAGATGCTGCCCGGTCGCGAGACCCCGGACGCGGTGGTCCGGGCGATCGGCCTGGTCGCGCAAACGCTGGTCTGGGCGAACATCGCCGTCGACCAGGAGCCCGACATCGAGGGGGTCGTCGACCTGACGCGGACCCTGCTCGAGGCCGAGGTCGTGCGGGCCCAGCCCGGCTGTCCGCGATGACACGGAGCGCAACCGAGCGCCTCCCTTTCAGCGGCTGGATCGACCCGCCGGACGATCCCGTCCCGGCGCTCGAGGGCGAGCGGCGGTGCGACGTCGCGGTCGTCGGCGGCGGGTTGACGGGGATGGCCGCGGCGCTGCGATTGGATGAGCTCGGCACCGACGTGGTCCTGCTCGAGTCCGCCTTCTGCGGCTGGGGGGCGAGCTCACGGAACGCCGGGCACCTGACGCCGACGATCGGGGGTGACCCGCAGCTGCTGGCGACGCTCTTCCGGCGCCGGGCACCCGAGCTGGTCCGGCTGGCCGATGCGGCCGTGCGCTTCACCGGGGGCCTGATCTCCGACCGCGGGATCGACTGCGAGTACGAGGCCGGCGGCAACGTTTCCGCCGCGCTGAGCGAAGGGCAGATGCGGCGGGCAGAGAAGATCGTCGCGTTCCTCGCCGAGTGCGGAGGCGACGTCGAGCTGGTCGACGGGGATGCGGCCGGCCTCCCGCGCTCCTTTCGCGGCGGCATCCTCGAGCGGGCCGGCGGAGTCCTCAACCCGGGACTGCTCACCCGTGGGCTTCGCGCGGCGGTCCTCGCATCGGGCGTGTCCCTCCACGAGCGGTCGGCGGTCACAACGATCGACGGCAGCGGTGCCGGTGTGGCGATCCGAACGCCGGCCGGCGTGGTCTGCGCCGACCGGGCCCTGCTCGCGACCAACGCCTACGCCCGCGACATCCCGTTCGCGCCACCCCGGGTCGTGGCGCCCCTCTACGTCACCCTCGCCGAGACCGAGCCGATCGCCCCGGGCCGGCTCGAGGACGCCGGGTGGACGAGCCCGAAGGGCATCTACACCCAGCACGTGATCCTCGAGAGCTACCGGGCGACGAAGCGCGGGACCGTCGTCTTCGGCAGTCGTCTCCCGCAGGTACCGCGCGGCGCGCTCGGGGCACGCGTTCCCGAACCGGGAGTGGTCGCCGACGTCGTCCGCGGCTTCCACGAGCGCTTCCCGTCGCTGCGTGACGTCGCCGCCGAGCGGGCCTGGGGCGGATGGATCGCGATGACGCCTTCATGGCTGCCGGTCGCCGGGGAGGCGAGTCCGGACGTCTTCTACGCGCTCGGCTACAACGGACACGGGCTCTCGCAGGCGCCGTACCTGGGAACGCTGATCGCCGACCGGATCGCGGGCGGAGAGGCCCACGACGACCTCGCCGCGGTCTGGCGCGACTCGCCGAGATTCGCCCCGGCGCCCCTCTTCACGACGCCGGCGTTGCGGCTCGGATGGGCGATCGACCGCGTCTCCGACCGGATGCTCGATTCCCCCTAGTCCTGCCTGCGATCGCGGTCGCGGGAAGGCTGCACCCGCTTCGGCTCGCCCGGCATCTTCGGGTAGTCGGGCGGATAGGGCATGTCGCCCTCACCCTCCGCCTCATCGCGCTCGTACATGTCGAGCAGCGGCTCGAGCGAGTGGTGGACCTCGTCGATCGCCGCGAAGCGATCGCCGACCTCAGCGAAGCGCGCCGGCATCGACTCGACGGTGAAGTCGCCCGGCTCGACGTCCGGCAGCTCGTCCCAGAACAGCGGCGCCGATACCGGCGCACCGGGCCTCGGGCGGACGCTGTAGGGGGAGGCGATCGTGCGGTCGCGCGCGTTCTGGTTGTAGTCGACGAAGACCCGCTCGCCCCGCTCCTCCTTCCACCACTTGGTCGTCACCTCGCCCGGCATCCGCCGCTCGAGCTCGCGCCCGAAGGCGATCGCCGCGTGCCGCATGTCGGTGAAGGTCCAGCGCGGCTCGATCCGGACGTAGATGTGGATCCCGCGGCCGCCCGATGTCTTCGGGAACCCGGCGTAGCCGAGCTCCCCGAGCAGCTTCCGCGCCTCGGCGGCGACCCGGACTGCGTCGCCGAAGCCGGTGCCCGGTTGGGGGTCGAGGTCGAGCCGGAGCTCGTCGGGGTGGTCGACGTCGGCGCGCCGGACCGGCCAGGGGTGGAAGGTCAGCGTCCCCATCTGCGCGCACCATGCGACGACGCCCAGTTCGGTCGGGCAGATCTCATCGGCGTGGCGGCCCGAGGGGAACTCGATCCGGGCCGTCTCGACCCATTCGGGTGCCCCCTTGGGAACCCGCTTCTGGTAGAAGGCATCGCCGCCGCCGCGCTCTCGCGTCGACAGGACGATCCCGTCGCGGACGCCCTTCGGCCAGCGCTCCAGCGTCGTCGGGCGTTCGCGCAGCGCCCGCATGATCCCGTCGCCGACGGCGACGTAGTACTCGGCGATCTGGAGCTTCGTCACCGCGCCGGTCAGCTCGGTCGCCTCGAAGACGACCCGGCCCGGGCTCGAGACCCGGACCTCGCGTCCGTCCACATCGACCACGACTGCGTCACCCGCCATCGGGACAAGGATGGCCGATCGGCGGGCCGCAGCGCCTGGGGGGATCCGGAAGGTCGTCGCCACCCGCCGTGACGGCTGCATCGGCCGCTCCCCCCGTTCGTCCGGTGAAGCGGTCCCGACGGGACTACGACAGAACAGCGTGGCTGGTGACCGCCCGGGCGATCAGCCGGCCGCCCTGGGTGATCTCGGCCTCGGCCGAGGCGATCCTGCGGCCGGCGGAGACGCTCCGGCCGCGGCAGACGAGCGTGGCTCCGGGGAGGGCGGCGCGGATGAACTGCACGCTGATCTGGACGTGCGGGGCGGCGACGTCGTCGGGCGTACCGGCGTGGACCGCCCATCCCGTCGCCGTATCGAGGAGCGCGCTCAGGTAGCCGCCGTGGACGATCCCGCCGCCGTTGCAGTGCTCGGGCCCCGGGTCGGCCTCGACCAGCGAGCCGTCCCGGTCCGCCCGCTCGACTCGGAACCCGAGGTGGACGGAGAACGGGCCGGGGCTGTAGTCGCGCTCGTCGCTCACCGTCCGGACCCTATCCCGGGCAATAGGCTGCCGGCCATGAGCGACGACCTCACCACGTACGAGCTCGCGGACGGGATCGCGACGATCACCCTCGACGACGGCAAGGTCAATGCCCTTTCGGCGGCGATGCTCGCCTCGATCGGCGCGGGCCTCGACCGTGCCGAGGCGGACGAAGCCGTCGTCGTGATGACCGGTCGCGAGCGCACATTCTCGGCGGGCTTCGACCTCAAGAGCGACGACTGGCCGACGATGCTGACCGCGGGCGCCCGGACCGCGGAGCGGATGCTCTCGTTCCCCCGCCCGATCGTCGCCGCGTGCAACGGCAACGCTCTGGCGATGGGGGCTTTCCTGCTGCTCTCCGCCGACCATCGCGTCGGCGCCCGTGGCGATTTCAAGATCGGGCTCAACGAGGTCGCCATCGGCCTCACGCTCCCTTACTTCGGGATCGCGATCGCTCGCCACCGGCTCACCCGTCCGGCCTTCGACCGGGCGGCGGTGACGGGTGTGATCGTCGGCCCGGAGGACGCACGAGAAGCGGGGTTCCTCGACGAGGTGACAGAGCCCGGCGACGTCCTCGCAACCGCCCGGGGAGCGGCCGAGCGACTGCGGGGCATCGACATGAACGCCCACCATGCGACGAAGCTGCGAATCCGGGCCGATGCACTCGCCGGGCTCGCCGACGGGATCGACCGGATCGCGAACCCCGAGCGCGGGGTCTGAGCCCGGCCGGGTCGACCGCTCGAAGATTCGGTCAGGACTTATCGCTCGGTTACTCCAGCCTGAGACTCCGGTGCCACGTTGCCGTTGCACACGACAGGAAGGAGGACCGAGATGCCGCAGATAATCATCTCGACGGAGGGGCCGGGCGGCAATGGCTCGAACGAGGTGCATCGCGAGCGGATCACCCCGGCCGATTTCGAGTCCGAGACCGCGAGCCTCCTGCTGATCCAGAGGATCGGCTGGGCGCTGAGCGACGCCGACGAGCTCGAGCACCGGACCAACTGGCCGGACGATCCCGACGAGGCGGCTCCAGAGCCGTTGCACTGACCGAGGACGGCAATCGGCGACGACGTTCCGGGGCCACGGGTTCCGGAACGTCGCCCCCCACGGCCCCGGTCATCGTCGCGAGTCGCCCCGTCCGTCGCCGTCGCAGCCGGTCTGCGAGGACGCCAGCTCCGGGCAGTGGGTAGCCTCCGGTGGGCACCCGGCAATGAGCCAGAACGCCATTCCGCCCCGGACCACGAGGAGAGCAGTGATGAGCAACTACGCAGTCGTCAACCCGGCCACCGGAGAGCAGGTCAAGGAGTACCCGGACATCAGCGACGCCGAGCTCGAGGCGGCGATCGGCAAGGCCGCCGACGCGCACGCGACGTGGTCGCAGTCCTCAACGGTCGCCGAGCGCGCGGCGATGATCAAGCACGTCGCCGAGCTTCACACCGAGCGTCGCGAGACCCTCGCCGAGATCGCGACCCGTGAGATGGGCAAGCCGCGCGGTCAGGCCCTCGACGAGGTCGACTTCTGCGCCGCGATCTACGAGTACTACGCCGACAACGCCGAGGAGTTCCTCGCCGACGAGCCGATCAAGCTGCTCGACGGAGAGGGGACGGCGCTCGTCCGCAAGACCTCGATGGGGCCGCTGATCGGGATCATGCCCTGGAACTTCCCCTACTACCAGGTGGCCCGGTTCGCCGGCCCGAACCTGATCGCCGGCAACACGATCCTGCTGAAGCCGGCCCCGCAGTGCCCGGAGTCGGCGACCGCGCTCCAGGCGATGTACGACGAGGCGGGATTCCCCGAGGGCGCCTACCAGACGATCCTCGCGTCCAACGACCAGATCGCCGAGGCGATCGCCGATCCCCGCGTGCGGGGCGTCTCGCTGACCGGCTCCGAGCGTGCCGGCGCGGCGGTCGCCGAGATCGCCGGGCGTAACCTGAAGAAGGTCGTGCTCGAGCTCGGCGGGTCCGATCCGTTCATCCTGCTCGGGACCGACGACCTCGACGAGGCCGTAGAGGCGGCGGTCGGGGCCCGGCTCGACAACACCGGCCAGTCGTGCAACGCGGCGAAGCGGTTCATCGTCGCCGACGAGCTTTACGACGACTTTCTCTCGAAGTTCACCGAGAAGATGAAGTCGACTGAGCCGAGCGACCCGAACTCCGAGGGCGCCGAGATCGGCCCGCTGTCCTCGGCGACCGCAGCCGAGCGCCTCCAGGACCAGCTCGATCGCGCGACCGCCCAGGGCGCGGAGGTCGTCGTCGGCGGCGAGCGCCGGGACAACTGGTTCCCGACGACGGTCCTGACCGGGATCTCCGAGGACAACGACGCCTACCGGGAGGAGTTCTTCGGCCCGGTGGCGAGCGTCTATCGCGTCGGGTCCGAGGAGGAGGCCGTGAAGCTGGCGAACGACACTCCGTTCGGCCTCGGATCCTACGTCTTCTCCGACGACCCGGAGCAGGCGGAGCGGATCGCCGACAAGCTCGATACCGGCATGGTGTTCGTCAACGGCGTCGGCCTCGACGGAGTCGAGCTCCCGTTCGGCGGCGTCAAGCGCTCCGGCTTCGGCCGTGAGCTCGGCCGCTACGGCATCGAGGAGTTCGTCAACAAGAAGCTGATCCGCGTCGTCAAGTAAGCGCGATGCGAATCGCGGGGCACGACCCGGACACCGGCCGAAGTCGCTCCGGCGCCGGCTTCGCCCTCAGAGCCGCAGCGCGGCAAGGCGTGGGTCGCCGACGGCGATGCCGGCGATCCGCACGAGCTTGTCGCGCGAACCCGAGCCGCGGACGATCGCGACGCTGCGCTTCGGAACGTCAAGGGCCGCGGCCAGCGCCGCTACGGCGGCGGCGTTCGCCTTGCCGTCGACGGGCGGCGCGGCCACTCGGACGAGCAGCCGCCCCTCGCGTTCCCCGCCGACCCGCGTGCGCTTCGCGCGCGGGATCACGCGGATCGGGATGTCTTCGGCGTCAAGGGACACGATGTCAACCTGTCATACCGACGCGACCGCGCTAGGTTTCAGCAATGCGCAAGCTTCAGAGCCAGGGCGTCCACCACATCACGCTGACGGGGGCCGACCGCCAGACGTCGATCGACTTCTGGGAGGGCTTGCTCGGGATGCCGTTCGTCTTCGAGCAGCCCAACCTCGACAACGAAGCGGAGAGTCATCTCTACTTCGATCCCGGCGACGGCCGGCTGATCACGGTGTTCACGAACGAGGAGCGGACCGGCGACGGCGAGCGGACGCCGACGGATCCGGGATGCGTCCACCATCTCGCGTTCGCGCTCTCGCAGGCGACGTTCCGGCAGGCGGTCGAGCGGCTCGATGAGCGTGGGATCGAGCACAGCGGCATCAAGGATCGCGGCTTCATGGACTCGATCTACTTCAAGGACCCGCTCGGGCTGCTGATCGAGCTGGCGTCCTATCGATTCGAGCCCCCAGCGGGGCACGGCCACGCCGAGGTCCTGCTCGAGGCGCACAGGCTCAGGGTCGAGCGCGGCGACTACAACATCGCCGAGATCCATCTCGCCGACGCGATCGAGAACCTCGTCACCCGCTCGCGGGAGACCCTCTCCGACGACCGCTCGCCGCGCGATCCCTACGCCCGCTGAAGGCGGGCCACGCTAGCGCCGGCTGCAACCGCCGCGCTCGGAGCTCTCGAAATCGGCCGGACCGTCGTAATAGCTGAGCTTCGGCAGATACGGGCCGAGGACATCCTTCTCATCGCCGGGGCTTGAGGTGAGCTGGATCGCGTGCCGGAACGAGCGCGAGGGGAGCATGTTGCGGATCTGGAACCAACCGAAGTCGGGGTCGAGATAGCCGTCACCGCTCCGGCTCCAGCGGATCCAAGCCTTCCCGCACTGAAACCGAGCCGTGTCGGGCCGGTCCCCGGGACGGCTGACGACGATCGTGTAGATGCCCCTGCGATTGGTCGGCACCTGCTCGTCGAACGCGCAGTCGGTGACCTTCGTCGTCAGCGGTGCCTGGTTCATGCAGAAGCTCGTGTAGCGGACCTGGCCGGTGCCCATGCGCCGTTCGCCATGCAGAGTCGACGGTGCCGTCGGCAGCTTGCCGCGGAAGACGGCCACCTTGCCGAAGTGCCGGTGGATCACCGTCCGCACGTAGGCGTTGTGGACGTTCGGGAAGAATCCGCCCGAGGCGCCGCGGGCCGGGGGCGTGGGGTCGGCCCCGGGCGCGTCATCGCCGGTCCAGAGCTGCAGCAGGTAGCGCCGGTCGTACTGCGCCCGCCATTCGCCGCCGCGCACCGCCGGGAACCACGGCGGGACCTCCCGCGGCACGGAGGTGAGCCCGCCGAAGACGTTGACGGGAGCGCTGAGCTCATTCGGGTAGCGCATGGCGCGGTAGGACTCCTCGCTGATCAGCAGGGCTCCGGGGTCGGGAACGCGTGTGTGGCCGAGCGCCTTCGACTCCGAATCGACTGCGTCGCAGAGCGCCTGACCCTTCAAGGCCGTCCCGTCGGCGAGCTTCAGCGTCGGCTTCGGCAGGCCGACGCCGCCGGTCAGGTCCGTTCCCTTGTCGGATACGTAGACGCGGAGCATCAGCAGGTTCAGCTCGTGGGTGCCGGTGCCGTCGGTCTCGGTGATCGGGCCGGCGTCGGGGATCACGTAGATCTTGTTGCGCCGGGGCTCGCCGTCATAGGCCTCGAGCGGATAGCCGGGGTTCTTGGCGTCGACGACCCTGACCTTGTAGTTGCGCTTGTGGGCATTGCGGTTGGCGCCCTTGCGGAACGGGTTGGTCGACCCTTTGAGCGGGTCGATCTGGTAGTCCGCGAGGCCGTCGACGCCGCGGCCGAGGATGTCGTAGGTCTGCATCGCCATGTAGCGGGAGTGCGGGTAGCGGCCGCGGAGCGTCAGCTTCGAGCCCGGAGGACGCCGGAACCCGGCGGCCCAGTAGGTGGCCCCGGCGTCGGGGTAGGCGATGTTGAAGTCGTGGACGCCGAAGGCGCCGTAGTTCCAGAAGCAGTCGCTGAACCGCCCACCGACCATGTCGCCCTGGGCGGCGGAGGCGGTTGCGGGCACGAGCCCCGCGGCCGCGAGCACCGCGACCGCGGCGAGCGCCGCCCTGGCCCGGGCGCTCACCTGCCCTTGCACCCGCGCTTCGCGAACTCGGCCTTCGACCAGTACCTGGACGTCGGGAAGTACGGGCCCATCACCTGCTTCTCGGTGCCCGGCTCCTCGACGTTCTGCGGCGCCTCCTCGAAGGACGGGTCCGCGGCCATGAATCGCATGTAGAGCGTGTCGACGTAAGGGCGAGAGGCGGGATCGTCGTAGTTCTCGCCCTTCCCGAAGTTGATCCACCGGTAGCCGCACTTGCGCCGCGCGTTGGCGGGACGATCGGCGGGTCGGCCGATGACCAGGGTGTAGCGCCGGTGCTTCCGCAGCGGCACCTGCTGGTCGTAGACGCAGTCGTAGCCGAGGCCGGTCACCGGCGACGAGCCGCTGCAGAGTGACCAGTAGCGGACCTGGTAGTCATTCGGATTCCAGCGATTGCTGGCGGGAAGCGTCTTCGGGAAGGTCGGCATCTTCCCCGAGACGGTGGCCAGTCGGCCGAACTTGCGGCTGATCGGCGTCAGCAGGTAGCGGGTGTCGGGGTTCGACTGAAAACCGCCGTTGTCGGTCGGGGGGTAGGTGGACGCACGGAGCTCGGGGTCGTCGATGAAGATGCCGGCGACGCTGTAGGTGGCATTCCAGAAGCGCTCCCAGCGCGGCGGATCGGCGGCGGGAGAGTTGACCGGGTCGAGCGCCGCCGCGACGAGCCCCTTCCACAGCGCCGGCGGAAAGGTCGAGGTGCTGACGTCCTCGATCGGGTCGAGCATGCCGCAGGCCTTCTCGCCGCGAACCTTGGTGCCGTCCTGAAGGTTGAGCACGAGCTTCGGGAGACCGGCGTCGCCGGTCCCGTCGCGCCCGCGGTCGGGCAGGTAATTGCGGATGCTCATGCCGAGGCGGGTGTCGGGATCGGTGGTCTGGGTGTAGATCGTGTTCGGCGCCCGCCTGGCGGGGATGTCGCCGGAGACGACGTGGAAGGTGTACTTACGAGGCCCGCCCTTACGACTGCCGCCCGGCTGGAACGGGTTGACCGAGCCCTTGTCGGGCTTGATCTGGAAATCGCGGAGGTGGTCGGCCGACGCGATCTGGCCGAGCTCGCCGGGCCGGCCGAACATCGTCCACGACATGTAGCGCTGGTGGCCGAACTTGCCGTGGAAGGTCAGGCTGGCCCCCTCGGGCAGCACGTACTGACCGACGAAGTAGGTCGATCCGACGTCGGGGTAGAGGTTCGGCCGCTGGATCGGCTTCGCGTTCGGGAGATCGGCGTAGTCCATGCCCTTCGGCGGCGCCCAGAAGCAGTCGTGCCCGTACTTCTCGTTCGTCTCGACGGCGATGTCGTGCGAGAGGAAGTGGAGGTCCGCGCGGGCCGGGACGGCGATCAGCAACGCCAGAGCGAACGCGCCCGCCAATACCGTGACCAGTCGAGATCCGAAGATGTCCAAGGTTTACCTCACTCCTGTTTCCTGAGCGCCGGTTGCGGCGTCGGGGGTCGCTGCGAGGCGCACCGTATCGCCGCTATTGACAAGATGTCAAGTTGATAGTTCGTAAATACGGCGCCGATTATTAGTACGATCGCGCTGTGCTCGAGAAGACCGCTTCCGCCGCTCAGACCGCCGCGCCGCGCCGGCTCTCCCGCGGCGCCCGCCGCGAGCAGCTGGTTGGAGCGGCCATGCCGGTCGTCGCCGAGTCCGGGTTCGCCGACTTCTCGCTCGACGAGGTCGCGGAACGGGCGGGCGTGACGCGCAACCTGCTCTACCACTACTTCCCGCGGGGCCGGTTCGACGTGATCGTCGCGGTCGCCGAGGCAGCCGGCCATCGGCTCACCGATGACTGGATCACCGACGAATCGATTCCGCTCGCCGAGCGTCTGCGGGCGAACAACGCCCGGATGATCGAGCACGCAATGGAGCCGAGCGACGCCTGGACGATCTACCAGCTGGCGAACGGCTCCAACGACCCCGAGCTTCGGGCGACCGTGGAGCACTTCACCGAGGTCGTCATCGCCGCCACGGCCCTGAACCGGCTCGGCACCGCCGACCCGCCGCCGGCTGCCCGCTTGGCCCTGCGCGGCTACCTCGCCTTCTTCGGGGCGGTGCTGGACGAGGCTCGCGCCTCGGGGACGCCCGCCGAGCGCATCCTCCCGCTCCTCGGCGCGACCCTCGTCGCCGCTCTCGAGGCCGCCGGCGACTAGTCCGGTACGCGAGTCGACCGTTTGGCGGGCCGCTCGGCCGGGCAGCACCAACGTGTGGTTCCCATGCGCACATTCGAGATCGCCGGCCGCACGGTCCATCGGGTCGGGCTCGGCACGAACCGGCTCTCCGACACGGATGCGAACCGGACCTTCCTCCGGGAGGCCGTCGATGCGGGGCTAGGCTTCATCGACACAGCCCACCTGTACGCGGGCGGCGCCAGCGAGTCGGCGATCGGCGCGGCCCTCGCGCCGTTCCGCGACGAGCTCGTCATAGCGACGAAGGGTGGCTACCGTACGAACGAGCCCGGTGCGCTGCGGGCGGAGATCGAGCAGAGCTTCGAGCGGCTGCGGACCGAGAGGATCGATCTCTGGTACCTCCATCGCGTTCAGGGCGACGCGCCACTCGAGGAGACCATGCGGCTGCTCGCCGGTTACGTCGGGGAAGGCCGCATCGCGCACGTCGGGCTTTCCGAGGTCGGGGTCGAGGAGATCGAGGCGGCGCGGTCGGTGCTGCCGATCGTCGCGGTCCAGAACGAGTACGGGCTCGGTGAGCGCAAACACGAGGAGGTGATCGACCACTGCGAGGCGCATGGAATCGTCTTCGTCCCGTTCTTCCCGCTCGCCGGCCCCGGGACCGCCGCGCTTGCCGAGATCGCCGCCCGCCACGACGCGAGCCCGAACCAGATCAGGCTCGCCTGGCTGCTGCACCGCTCGCCGATCGTCGCGCCGATCCCGGGGACGCTCTCGATCGAGCACCTGCGCGAGAACCTGGCGACGAGCGAGATCGAGCTCTCGGCAGAAGAGATCGAAGCGCTCGGCTAGAGGGCGCTCCCCGGACAGGTTCGGGGGTGACCGCGCCGACCGCCAACCGACCGCGCCGCCCCGGTTTCCGGGCCGTCGGGCCGTCTCCTAACCTTGAGCCGATGAAGGAGATCTTCGGCCCACCGCTGCGGGCGGCACTGATGACCGGGCTGATAGCCGCACTGGCCTGGTTCCTGCTGAAGCCGCCGTCGCTCGACGGCGCCGAGAGCCTGCTGACGATCCTCCTCGCCGCGGCGGCGATCATCTTCGTGACCGGCTGGTTGACCACCGTCCTCGCCGGGAAGGAGATGCCCGAGCGCGAGTTCCGGCGCCTCGTCGATCGCAGTGACGCGCTCGCGCAGCTCCCGCCGCCCGATCAACCGCCGAGCGAGTTCGACGAGCTCGTCATGCAGGCGCTCGACGACCTGCCGGAGGAGTTCCGCGAGGTCCTCGGGGGCCTGCCCGTCACCGTCTCGAACGGTGGGCACGCGGTCGGCGCCTACGGCCAGTACATCGGCGACACGATCTCCCGCGACAACTACCCCGACCACATCGTGATCTACCGGGACACCCTCGAGCGCGACTTCGGATACGACCCCGACCTGCTTCGCGCCCAGGTCGAGCGCACCGTGCGTCACGAGATCGCCCACCACCTCGGCTGGGACGAGCCCGGGGTCCGCGGGCTCGGACTCTGAGCGCAAGCCCTCGGGGCGAGCTCAGCTGAAGCGGCCGCGGTCGACCGCGTCGGCGCGAGCCGCCTCGTCGTAGAGCGGGAGCTCGCCCGAGCGCTCGGTCGCCTCGACGTAGGCCGCCATGGCGGCCTCCGAGACCGGGTTCACCAGTGCAGACATGAACTCGGCCCGTTCGAGCCGCAATCCGGCTTCGAACGGCATCGAGCCGCCGACGTAGATGGCCCGCTTGACGGCGGCGATGCCCGCCTTCGGACGCCGTGCCAGCCTCGTCGTCAGAGCGACCGCGCGGCCGACGAGCTCGTCCGCGGGCACCACCTCGTCGACGATGCCGAGCTCGGCCGCGCGATGGGGGTCGAGCGGCCCGCCGTCGAGGCAGAGCTCGAGCGCGCGGTGAGTGCCCAGCATTCGAGCCAGGCGCTGCGTGCCCCCGCCTCCGGGCGGGAAGCCGAGCAGGATCTCCGGCTGGCCGATCCCGAAGGGGCCTTCGGCCATCAGGCGGAAGTCGCATGCCATCGCCAGTTCGCAGCCGCCGCCCATCGCCGAGCCGTTGATCGCTGCGGTGACGATCGCGCCGCAGGTGTTGAGGCGGACGAAGACCTCGCCGAACCGCTCCGCCTGCGAGAGGCCGTCGGCCGGAGTCCGCTCGAGGGCAGCCTTGCCTCCCGGGACCCCGCGGATCGCGCTCACCGCTCCCAGCGACGCGCGCGCGGCCCTCGGGGTCACCGAGGGTGCCCGGCGAGCGCCGGCGAGCAGCTCGCCGACGTCGTAGTGGGCCACGAAGCGCTCCGGATGGTCGCCGGTGATGACGATCCCGGTCAGGGCCTCGTCGTTCTCGGCCCGTTCGGCCAAAGCCTCGAGCGCGATGACGATCTCGTCGTCCATGAGGCCGTGCGGTGGGTTCGAGATCGTCGCGAGGAACACCCCTTCACCACGGTTGTCGAGTTTCACACTGCCCATGGCTTTCAGGCTATCGGGCGCCCGATCCGGCCTTCGACCACGTGGATCAGGGCCGCGCCCGGATCCCCGCTCAGGTTCGCGGCGGGGTGGAGGTCGCCCCGGTGCAGCTCCGCTGTGTCGAACCCGGCATCGACCAGCGCAGTTGCGGCCTCCTCCTCTTCGGCGAAATGGGAATGGACCCTCCCGCGCACGAATGCTCCGAGGCCGGCGTTGAAGATCCGCTCGACCCGGTCGCGCTCGGCGCCCGCGAGCCTGAGGTCCGACAGGTAGAGGCCCTCCGGGAACCGCCGGAGCGCGACGGCGAAACGGCGCCAGACCGAGTCCACCTGCTCGTCGCTGAGATAGGTGAGGAGCCCCTCGGTGAGGATTGCGGTCCCGGCTCCGGGGTCGAGCTCGGCCACCAGCTCGTCGAGGCTGCCGGGGCCGCCGTCGCGGAGGACGTCGAGGTCGGCGACCCGGTGCCGATCGGAGAGCGAGTCCATCCGCCCGAGGGCCGCCCGCTTGCGAGCCGCCATCGCCGGCAGGTCCGCCTCGACGTAGACGAGATCGGGGTGGCGGGACGCGAATCGCCAGCCGCGCGGCGACATCCCGCACGCGACCTCGACGACCTGCGCGACAGTGCCGGCGGCGACCGCGTCGGCGAGCACGCGGTCGATGATCCGGTGCCGGGCCAGGAGCAACCCCTCGAGCGTCGGTCGCCCGAGCGCACGGCTGAGGGCCATCGTCGGTCGCAGGGTCTCGAAGAAGACCCGGCCCTCGGTCGTCTCGAGCTCGGGATGAGAGAGGCCGTTTCGCACCCATGTCTCGCCGGTGTAGTGGGCGGTCGGGCTGACCGCGTCGGGACCGCGCCGGAGGATCGGGACCGTGACCATCGCCGACGAGCCTATCGGCGTCCGGGTGGGTCCTACGACCAATGTCCGATTGAGACGCAGACCGGTCGACCCGCAACCTGCCGTCACCACCCGACCGCAATCGAGAGGAACCGAATGAAGAAGCTTGGAATCGCCACCGCCGTTGCAACACTCGCCGCCGTTGCCGCTCCCGGTCTGGCGGAGGCCGGTGACGACGTCCGCGCGACCGGCAAGTGCAGCGGGTCGAGTACCTCGAAGATCAAGGCGAAGGCTCGCGACGGACGGCTCGAGGTCGAGTTCGAAGTCGACCAGAACAGAAACGGCGTCCCCTGGAAGGTCAAGATCAAGGACAACGGCGACGTCCAATTCAGCGGCAGGGCCAGGACGAAGGCGCCGAGCGGCTCCTTCTCGATCGGACGGCGGATCGACGATCAGCCCGGGACCGACGCGATCAAGGGCATCGGGCGCAACCGGGCGACCGGGGAGCGTTGCGTGGCAAAGCTGAGGATCTGACCCTGTCCCCGGCGGCGCGACTTCGGTTGCGCCATCGAGCCGGCTGTGGGCTCCGACCGCGCCCGGCGGGATACTCGCCCTCGTCGTCGAGCCGAGGAGGATCTCAGTGAGCAGCAGAAACAGGGTCGGACGCGTGGTCGTGGTCGCTCTCGCATCGGTAGCGATCCTCGTTCCCGCGAGTGCGATCGCCGGCGGCAACGACTACGCGACCTTCTTCACCGCCTTCAAGTACAAGCTCGAGAACGGCGAGTCGAAGTTCAAGGGCCAGATCGATTCCGGGAAGGGCAACTGCGTCAAGGACCGCAAGGTCGTCCTCTACCGGAAGAAGAACGGCAACAAGAAGAAGCTCGGCGGCGACCACACCAACAACAAGGGCAAGTTCGAGATCGAGATCGGCAAGGCCAAGCTGAAGAACGGGACCTACTTCGCTGAGGTCAACCAGGCGAAGATCGGCAACAACGACGGCAAGAAGAACACCTGCCTGTCGACGAAGTCGCCGAAGCTGAAGCTCAGCAGCTGACGCGTCGAGTCGACGGGTGCGCCGCCGTCGGTAAGACTCGGGGCGCATGACCAGCGACCGCTTCGCCCCGCCGAGCGCGGCAGAGTTCACAGCCGCGAAGACGTTGCTGTCGCCGTGGCGGGCGCTGACCGACCCGCGGGTCGACGGCTACGGGAACCTGCCGGCCGACGCCCGCTACCTGCTCGTCGGAAACCACACGACACTCGGCGTGTTCGACATCCCGTTCGTCGTTCTCGGCATCCACGAGGAGACCGGGGTCCTCGTTCGCTCGCTCGGTGAGCGGCAGCACTTCCGCGTGCCGCTCTGGCGCGACCTGCTCGCCCGCTTCGGGACCATCGATGGCTCGCGCAGGAACACGCGTGCCCTGATGCGCGCCGGCGAGCCGGTGCTGGTCTTTCCCGGCGGTGGCCGGGAGGTGGCCCGCCGGCGCGGCGACTACTACCCGCTCGTCTGGCGGGAGCGGATCGGGTTCGCACGTCTGGCGCTCGAGTTCGGCTACCCGGTGGTTCCGTTCGCGATGATCGGTGCCGACGACATGTGGGACGTTCTCGCTGATGCCGACGACCCCGTCTACGCGCCCGCCCGCGCGCTGGCCGTGCGGATGGACATCGATCCCGAGCTCCTCTTCCCGGTCGTGCGCGGACTCGGGCCGACGCCGCTTCCCCGGCCGCAGCGGATCTACGCCCGCCTGCTGGAGCCGATCGACGCGACGGCGTTCGGCTCCGACTGGGAGGACGCGGACGGGGCCGCGGCGCTTCGCGACGCCGTGCGCGAGGCGGTGGCCGCCGGAATCGAGGCCCTGCTCAGCGAGCGCGAGTCCGACCCGGCCCGCAGGCTGATCCCGCGGATCGCCGGCGAGGCCTCGCGGCTGACCCGCGCGCAGGCCGATGCGGTGCGGCGGCTGCTGCCGGGCACGAGCGGCTGATTCGGGGCTCAGTACCGATGCGGATGCGCCGTTCGAGGATGATGATCGACTGAGACCGCACGAAAGGACGCGATGTACAACACGATCGAACACTCCGCCTCGGTCGAGCTGCTGGTCGAGGACGTCGACGAGATTGCGCTGTTCCCCGAGTCGCTGATGGCCCTCGGCGACGTGCTGGGGGACGCCGGAGGCGGGACCCCGGTCACCCACGAGGTGGAGATCACAGGGTCCGATTTGCAGGGACTTCTCGTCGAGTGGGTCAACGAGCTGATCCGGCTCGCGGAGGAGGACGGATTCGTCCCCGAGCGGATCGAAAAGGAGCGGCTCGAGAAGCAGAGCTTCCGCGCCCGCGTCGCCGGCGAGCGCGGGATTCCCGCCGCCGAGATCCGCAGGCTCGAGTGCCGCTCGGTCGGGCTGAGGCAGCTCGACGACGGGGCCTGGGCGGCGCGCGTGATCCTGGACGTTCCGGCCTAGGCGGGGACTCGCGGCTCGCGGTTAGGCTGCGGCGATGATCGGCACCGTGCTCAGGCCCGACGCGAACGCGGGCACGGTCGCGCTGGTGACCGGTGGCGGAACCGGCATCGGCCGGGCGTCGGCCCGGGCGCTCGCAGCCTCAGGGGCGAGGGTGGCGATCGCGGGTCGACGCTCCGATCTCCTCGAGTCGGCGCGGGACGACATCTTGGCCGCGGGCGGGGACTGCATCGCGGTTCCCTGCGACATCCGCGAGCCGGAACAGGTCCAAGGACTGGTCGCCGGTGTGCTCGACCGCTGGGGCTCCATCGACGCGCTGATCGCCAACGCGGGCGGGCAGTTCGGCGCCCCGGCGGAGGAGGTCAGCCTGAAGGGCTGGCGCGCAGTCGAACGCCTCAACCTCGAGGGCAACTGGGAACTCACCAGGCGCGTCGCCCGCGAGTCGATGATCCCGAGGCGCGGCGGCTTCATCGCCTACATGGGCTTCTCTCCGCGGCGCGGGATCCCGGGCTACTCGCACGCGTGCGCCATGCGGGCCGCGCTCGAGAACCTGGCCTCGAGCCTGGCGATCGAGTGGAGCCGGTACGGGATCCGCTCCGTCTGTCTCAGCTGCGGCTCGATCGACACCGAGGGTCTCGCGGGCTATGGCGCCGAGGAGGTCGAGCAGTCGCGGCGGTCGATTCCGCTCGGGCGCCTCGGCCGGCCGGAGGAGGTCGGAGAGACGGTCGCCTTCCTCGTCAGCCCGGGCGGTGCGTTCATCACCGGGACGACGATCGTCGTCGACGGCGGCTCCGACGCCTGGGGGATCGCCGAGCCCCCGCCCGCTCCCGCCGGGTAGGCCGGCCGGGCCAAGTCGCTGCCGGCCCTTCGCCGCGAACCTCGGATCGGAGTCAGCCTCCGTAGCGTGGGTCCTTCGCCAGGCAGGCGCGGATGCCGCGAGCGATCAGGCGCGCCCGGTAGTCGGCGCCCTCGGGAATCGGGTGGAGGTCGTCGGACTGCATCAGCTCGGGATGCTGTTCGACGGCTTGCGCCCAGTCCGGGACCTGCGTGTTCGGATGGCTCGCCGCGAACGAGCGGACGACGCGGTTCTTGCCGGTGTTGTCGACCCCGTCGACGGTGAACCCGTGAATCGTCGGCACGACCAGGCAGCGGGCACCGGCCATGCTCGCGACCTTGTCGAGGTTGCCGCTGAGGATCTCCGGGTAGGCGGGGTTGTCGTTGGTGCCGGCGTCGAAGACGATCACCGACTGGGCCGGGTCATAGCTCTCGCGAAAGAGGTCGAAGATCTGGATGCTGTTGTAGCCGCCCTCGGCGTTGACGGTCAGCGGCACGCCGGGGAGGTACTGCTTCAGGTACGGCGACGTCAGCACCTCGAGGCTGTCGCCGACGACGAGGACCTCGCCGGAGCCCGGGAGGCTCGCGATCGGAGCCGGCCCGCTGCCGCGGGAGTTGACGCTGCGTTCCGCGAGGACGGAGTCGACGGCCGCGCGACCGGCGGCCCGGCCCTGCTGCTCGCCGTCGGCGGCGCCGTCGTCGAGACCCTGCTCGAGCCCGTAGCGCAGCCCGTCGCCGAAGGCGCCGAGCTGGGCGACGGCATAGGCCCGATCGGAGGCTTCCGCCCTGACCTGCCGGGCCTCGGCGGTGTCGGGGGCGTCGGCGGCCGCCAACAGGTAGGCGCCGGCAAAGGCGCCGCCGATCAGCAGCACCGCCGCGAGACCGGCCGCCATCCGCTTCCACGTCACGGGAGTGACACCTTGATCTGATCGGCCTTCGGGACCCGCAGGTCGGAGCCCTTGAAGGCGTTCGTGTAAGCCGTCCGGTAGGCGGCTCGGTAGGAGCGTGGGTAGGTGATGCTCCGGCCCGTCTGCAGCCCGGCCGGGTAGACGTCGCCACCGATCGCCGCGCCGCGTCGCCAGCCCGCCTTCTCGCCCGAGGCGCGTGCCGCTCCGAGGTCGGCACCCGACTCACGGCCGATCAGCCAACCTCCGCCGGCCGCGATCACGGCCAGGACCAGCGTGAGCAGGGCACCGACGACCCGACGCCGGGTCAGTATCTTCCTGCCGTCCCCCTCCGATCCGGCGCCCGACTGTTCGTTGCTCGGACCCACCACCTGGGTAGCGTAGCCAAGGACATCTGCTCCGTCCGCAGGCCTCAGGAAGCTTCGACGATGGCCGTGGGGTGCACCGGAGACAGCCATGCCTGAACCGATCAAGCGAAATCAGCGCTACATGCCCGGCCTCGACGGGCTGCGTGCGATCGCCGTCCTCGGGGTCATCGCCTACCACCTCAACTTCTCGTGGATGCCGGGCGGCCTGCTCGGAGTCGGCGTCTTCTTCACACTCAGCGGTTATCTGATCACCGACATCCTGCTCGCCCAGGTCGAGCGCGGGGGCATCCGCCTGAAGAACTTCTGGCTGGCGCGGGCCCGGCGCCTGCTCCCGGCGCTGTTTCTGATGCTGATCGTCGTCCTGGCCTGGGTGACGGTCTTCGGGCCCCATCAGCCGTCCGACTTCCGCTGGGCGGCCGCGACCGCGGCGGCCTACTTCAACAACTGGTGGCTGATCTTCCACGACGTCTCCTACTTCGCCCAGTTCGAGGCGCCGGGGCCGCTCAACCATCTCTGGTCGCTGTCGGTCGAGGAGCAGTTCTACATCGTCTGGCCGTTCCTGGTGATGATCGGGGTCAAGGTGATCCCCGAGCGCAAGGCGCCGGGCGGGGTCCGGCCGCATCTGGGGATCGCGATCCTCGGCCTCGCGTTCGCCTCGGCGGTCCTGATGGTCGTCCTCTACAAACCCGGGATCGACCCCTCGCGGGTCTACTACGGGACCGACACGCGGGCGCTCGAGCTGATGGTCGGCGCCGCGCTGGCGACGATCTGGCCGAGTCGGCACCTGCGTGGGCGGATCACCGACGGAGCGCGGCGGACGATCGACTATGCGGGCGCCGCGGGACTGGCCGTGATCGCGGTGATGTTCTGGAAGTCGACCGAGTTCTCGCCGTTCCTCTATCGCGGCGGGTTCCTGCTGCTCTCGTTCGCGACCGCTCTCGCGGTGGCGGCGATGGCTCACCCGGCCACGCGGCTCGGCCCGATCGTCGGCTGCCGGCCGATGCGCTGGATCGGGCAGCGGTCCTACGGAATCTACCTCTGGCACTTCCCGATCATCGTCCTGTCGACCCCGGAGGGCGCCCAGGGAGTCGACCTGCCGCGGGCGTTCCTGCAGGTCGTGGCGACGTTCGCGATCGCGGCTCTCTCCTGGACCTACGTCGAGAATCCGATCCGCCACGGCTCCCTCGGGCGGCTCTGGAAGCGCTGGCGGGCGGGCGAGTTCCGCCGGCAGCGGATCAGCCGGCCGGCGTGGGCCGGCATCGCCCTCTCCGGCGTCGTCGTGCTCGCCGCAATCGCCGGGCTGGCCGGCGTCAACGCCGGCCCGAGCCAGGCCGAGGCGCCGGGCAACATCTCGGTCGCGGCGACGCTCAGCGAGTCGGCTGCCGGCGCCTCCGAGATCAAGAACCGAACCACCTGCGACGCGGTCGTGCATATCGGCGACTCGACGTCGGAGGGTCTCGTCTCCTCCGACTACCTGCCGCGCGCCAGGGACCAGATCGCCGCCCAGTACGGACGCGTCGGCGCCGGCACCCAGCATCTCGAGGTCTCCGGCGCCCGCTCGATCTACGAGCGCTTCGAGGGGCAGCCGAACGCCGAGGAAGTCGCGGCCTCGTGGAAGCAGCAGAGATTCGACGGCTGCTGGGTGTTCGCGCTCGGGACCAACGAGGCCGCCAACGTCTCGGCGGGCTCGACGATCGGCTACGACGAGCGGATCAACACGATGATGGGGGTCGCCGACGGGGACCCGGTCCTCTGGGTCAACGTCCGCTCGCTGCTCAACGAGGGCAGCCCCTATGACAACTCGAACATGCAGTCCTGGAACAAGGCCCTGCTCGCCGCCTGCGCCCGCTATCCGAACATGCGGATCTACGACTGGTCGTCGGAGGCGAAGGACGAGTGGTTCATCGACGACGGGATCCACTTCACCACCCAGGGCTATCGCGCCCGCAGCAAGAACATCGCCGACGCCCTGCTGAATGCCTTCCCCGCGGGGGCCGCGGTCGACAATCCGGACAACGCGGACTGCCTGGTCAGCTCGACGCCGGGCGAGGCCGCGACCGTGCCCGAGGACGAGGCGGCGACGGGCACGACCTCGACCGACTCGACGACCTCGACCGAGTCGGCCTCCCCGGACGGCTGACGCCCGGCCGCCGTCGGCCGCGGTGGGAATCCGCGTGGCGGCTGTGCCTACCGCTTCTCGAAGTGGGCCCAGCGGTCGTAGAGGCCGAGGGCCACCTGGATCGTGTCGCCGCGGACCTTCGTGCTGCCGCGGCTGCCGATCAGCCTGGCCGTCTCGATCCGCGGGCTGTCGCCGCGCTCGAGGACCTTGATCTTGCGAAGCCTTCCCTTCGTGTAGGGGCCGAGGCGATCGTCCATCTGCCGCTGGGAGAAGCGGAACGTCCAGCGATGCTGGGGCGAGAAACGGTCGTAGGGATCCTTGACGCTTCGGTAGTAGGGGACCTTCGGGCCGCCGAGAAAGCGTGACTCGGTGCGGCCACCGGAGGCGGAGAAGTAGGTGGCCTGGATGACCTTCCCCCCGTAGGTGACGACCTTGTGCCGGGTCCTCCTGGCCGCCTCGTCGGTCCGCTTCGACTCGAGCCTGACGCCGCCGTAGACCTGGGTCCGGGTGTCGGCGTAGATGTCGAAGGCCTTGCCGCCGACGTCGGTCGAGAGGGCGATCGAGCGGATCGCGACCGCGAATGCCTTGAGCGTCTCCTTCGGCCAGTCGGGCGGAATCTCGCCGGGCAGCGAGCCGCGGACGTAGTCCTCGACGTCGAGGCGGTTGACGACGAGCTGGCCGCCGTCGGCCGCCGGGACCGTCTCGAGCGCGCCACGGTACCTGCCGACGCCGTGGATGTCGACGGTGCCCTCGCTCTTGGCGTGCAGTCGCCTGCCGCAGCCGGAGAGCCGCTTGCCCGATCCCGAGAGCAGCCGGATCTTCGAGCCTCGTCGCTCGGCCCGGTAGGTCTTCGCGGGCTTCAACCGCTCGCCGCAGGCCCGGACCGCACCGTCGAACCTGACGTCGCCGGATCGGGACGCGAGCAGGACCCGGACGCGGGCGTTTCCCCTGCTCCTCCCGACCTTCACGCGGCGGTAGTAGTGGCCGATGATCCGCTTGTAGCCCCAGTCGTGCTTGCCGTAGCCGTAGGCGCCCCAGGCGCCCATCCCGACCCCGTGGCCGAAGCCGCCGCCCTTGACGATCCACGTCTTCGCCTCGGCCCGGCCCGCCCCGCCGAGCAGCAGGAGCGCCAGCGCCAGCGCCAGCGCGATGCCCGCGGGCCGCAAGAACGCCGGTCTCTTTGCGGTTTCCATCGTGTCGTCCTTCCCCGGCAGGTCCGGGTCTCCTTCCGTCGAACATGGTCGCAGCAAACGGTTTCCTCACCGTTTGCTAACGTGACGCGCACCTGCTGAGTCGGCCGCCAAATACCGCGGCTGAGCGGGGGACCCAAGTGTTGGGGCGAATCCTGGTCCATGCCAGGTAGCGCAAGCTCTTTTGCGCGAGCCCGTCAGCTAACCCCGCAAGCGTCGAAAGAGCGGAGTTACGCATGTCCTTCAACTTCACTGGTCCTTGGTCGAGATCGCGACCGATGCTCGGCGCCTGCGCCCTGATCGCAGTCCTCGCAACCGCCCTTCTGACTTCCGCCGGCGCTTCGGCGTCCGGTGGTATCGGCACCCTCAGCGGCGGCAGCGACGCCACCCCGGCCAAGTACCACCGGCTCTGGGACAAGGTGAGCCGGAAGAACAAGCGCTGGGCGAACCGCGTCGCCCACTGCGAGTCGGGCAAGGACCCGAAGGCGGTCGCCCTGAAGGGCCGGTACCGCGGCGCGTTCATGTTCACCCGCGACGCCTGGAAGACCTCGCCGAAGACCCCGGGCGGGGACCCGATCAACTACTCGTACAAGACCCAGGCCGTCGTCGCCGTGCACCTCAAGAAGCGCGACGGCACCCGGCCCTGGCCGGTCTGCGGCTGAACCCTCGGCTCAGGTGGTCCGCCTGGCATCCGGTTCGGCCCGGGGCTCGAGCTGGATCTGCTTCTCGGCGTGGGACACTCCCGCGTCGAGCTCGCGGCTGCGTTCGCGCTCGGCGTTCAGCTCCATGCCGAACAGCAGCGCCAGGTTCGAGATCCAGACCCAGATCAGCAGCGTCACGATTGCACCGAGGCTTCCGTAGGTGGCGTCGTAGGAGCCGAAGTTGGCGACGTAGAATGCGAAGGCCGCCGAGGCCATGATCCAGCCGACGACCGCGACGACGCTGCCCGGCGTCAGCCAGCGGAAGCCCGGCAGCTTGACGTTGGGCGCTGCGTGATAGAGGACGCCGACCATGAGGATGGCGATGCCGAGCAGCACCGGCCACTTGGCGATGCCCCAGACCGTCAGCGCTGTGCCGCCGATGCCGATCGAGTTGCCGACGGCCTCGACCACCGGCCCCGTCAGCACGAGTGATACCGCGACGAGTGCGAACAGCACGACGAGGAGCAGCGTGACGCCGAGCTGCAGGGGACGCAGCTTCAGGAACGGTCGGCCTTCCGTCGTCTCCCAGATCACGTTCGCGGCACGCATGAACGCACCGACGTAGCCGGATGCGGACCAGAGCGCGGTCGCGAGGCCGACGAAGAAGAGGACCCCGGCGGCCGAGCGGTTCTCGGTGATCGACTCGATCGGGCCCGCGAACGTGTCGGCGGCCGACTCCGGGCCGAGCTCGGTGACGATGTCGGTGATCGCCTTCGTCGTCGACTCCGGGTCGCCGAACAGGCCGAGGATCGACACGAGCGCGATCAGCGCCGGGAACAGCGACAGCAGGCCGTAGTACGTCAGCGCCGCCGCCCAGTCGGTCATGTGGTCCTCCATGAACTCGAGGGCCGCCTTCCTCAGCGTCGGCCATGCTCCCGTCCGGAGGTCTGTGCCCTCGGGTTCGCGGTCGGCCCGCCGCAGCTCGACCCCTTCGCGCACCTCGGCGCGCTCGGCTTCCGTCTCGCTGTCGCTCATCCCCAGAAGTCTCCCTCGCCCTCGCGTTACCCGCCGTGGCGGTCGCGAAGCGCGGGTGCCGCCCGGATACGATCATGATCCCTTGTCCCCCGCCGCTCAGCCCGGGCCGACCGCCTGGCCCGCCTTCGACCCGACCGACGAGGAACGCGCCGCCTACCGCGACGCGATCCCGCGGCCGTTCTGGCTCGACCGCCGAGTCGGTCCACCCGCTCACCCCGCGCTTGCCGGCGCCGTCGACGCCGGCCTCTGCATCGTCGGCGGTGGGTTCACCGGGCTCTGGGCGGCGATCCACGCGAAGGCGCGAGCGCCCGAGCGCGACGTCGTCCTGCTCGAGTCCGAGACGATCGGCAGCGGGGCGACGGGCCGAAACGGCGGGTTTCTCTCGTCGTCGATCACGCACGGGATCGGCAACGGGCTGACCCGCTTCCCGGCCGAGGTCGAGACGCTGGAGCGACTCGGGCTCGAGAACTTCGAAGCCATGCGGGCCGACCTCGGCCGGTTCGGGGTCGACTGCGACTTCGAGGCCAACGGCGAGTTCGCCGTCGCGGTCGAGCCGCACCAGGTCGAGCCGCTGGCCGAGGAGGCGGAGCTGCTGGCCCGCTACGGCCACGACGTCGAACTGCTCGATCGCGAGGCGGTCCGAGCGGAGGTGGACTCGCCGACCTACCTCGGCGCCGTCTGGGACCGGACCGGCTCGGCGATCGTCGATCCGGCCAAGCTCGCCGATGGCCTCGCGGCGGCCGCGACGGAGCTCGGGGTGACGATCCACGAGCGCACCCGGGCGGTCAGCCTCGGCGAGCACGGGAGGGGAGGGGCGATCTGCGTCGGGACGGCGGCGGGCGGCGAGGTCCGGGCGGGGCGCGTCCTGCTCGCCACCAGCGCGTTCCCGCCCCTGCGGCGGAGCCTCGGCCGCTACATCGTCCCGGTCTACGACTACGTCCTCGTCACCGAGCCGATCGACCCCGACCGTCTCGCCGAGATCGGCTGGCGGAACCGGCAGGGGATCAGCGACACCGGCAACCAGTTCCACTATTACCGCCTGACCGACGACAACCGGATCCTCTGGGGGGGCTTCGAGGCGGTCTACCGGTTCGGCGGACCGGTCGACGCGAGCCTCGACGAGGACGAGGAGACTTTCGCCGCCCTCTCGCAGCACTTCTTCGCGACCTTCCCGCAGCTCCGCGGACTTCGCTTCAGCCACAAATGGGGCGGTGCCATCGACACCTCGAGCCGTTTCTCGGTCTTCTTCGAGCTCAGCCACGGGGGCCGGGTCGCGTTCGCCGGCGGCTACACCGGGCTCGGCGTCGGCGCATCCCGATTCGGGGCCGAGGTCGCGCTCGACCTGCTCGACGGGCGCCGGACCGAGGCGACCGCGCTCGACTACGTACGCACCAAGCCCGTTCCGTTCCCGCCGGAGCCGCTGCGCTGGGCCATCGTCCAGTTCACGCGCAACCGGCTCGCCGCAGCCGACCGGAACGCCGGCCGGATGGGGCTCTGGCTGCGGACGCTCGACCGGCTCGGGCTCGGCTTCGACAGCTGAGCCGCGCCCGATCGCTCAGCGATCGCCTGGCCGTCGGTGGGAATCAGCGTCAGCCGGCCGGGGCCTCGCGGGTCGCCCTGCTCGCGGCTGTGCTCGCGCTTGTCGCGGACCTCCACCTCGATCTCCGGCCCGAGGATCGCCCAGGCGATCCAGCCGGCGAAGTAGAGGAGGCCGACGACCACGATCAGGATCACGCCCCTCCGTCCCAGCTTCGTCCTCGTCGCAGGGCTGCCGGCTCCGGGTGCCGGGCTCGCTCCGACCAGGGGCGGCGGCGCGCCGGGTTCGGCCCGCGGCGGCTCCCGGCTCGGCCCGGTCTCGTTCATCGGGCGAGCTCACCGACGGGTCCGGGTCCTGACGAGCGATAGGCTCGTCCCATGGGAATCGGCGTCCTCGAGGTCCTCATCGTCCTCCTCATCATCCTCGTCCTCTTCGGCGGCTACAAGCGGCTGCCGGCGCTCGGGCGCTCGGCCGGATCCGGCGTCCGCAAGGGCGGGGAGAAGGCGAAGCAGATCGCCGGGCAGGTCCAGGAGAAGGCCGAGGGCGTGGACGGCAAGAAGATCGGCGAGTCCGTCGGCAAGGGCCTGCGCGAGGCGCGCGATGTCCGCGACTCGGTCAAGGGAATCGCGAGCGACGAGCCGGCCAAGGCTCCGGCCGGGTCGGCCCAGCCCGCCGGTGAGCCGGGAGAGCCGGCCGAGAAGCCCGCCGCGGAGCGCCCGACCGAGAGCTAGGACCGAGGCGGTGTGGGCGCAGCAGGAGTTCGCGCTCGCGCCGCGCCGGCGCGGATTCCACCTCATCACCGGCGAGGTCGTCGCCGGCGTCCCGGGGCTCGAGCGGGTGGAGGTGGGCCTGCTGCACCTTCACATCCT
This sequence comes from uncultured Conexibacteraceae bacterium, assembly GCA_963784885.1. Taxonomy (GTDB): domain Bacteria; phylum Actinomycetota; class Thermoleophilia; order Solirubrobacterales; family 70-9; genus RHKX01. The sequence continues at coordinate 152,558 of CAWATA010000005.1, read as the reverse complement.
CCACACCTCCGCTTCGCTCGCGCTGAATGAGAACGCGAGCGCCGACGTTCGCACCGACCTCGAGTCCTGGTTCAACGACGCCGTCCGCGAGGACGCTCCCTACTGGCGCCACACCTTCGAGGGGCCCGACGACATGCCCGCCCACGTCAAGTCCGTCCTCATCGGCCCCTCATTGACCCTCCCGGTCGCCGGCGGCTCGCCCCGGCTCGGCACCTGGCAGGGCATATACCTGTGCGAGCACCGCGACCACGGCGGCAGCCGGCGGATCGTCGCAACGCTGACCGGGGAGTAGGCCGCCAGGCCCCGCACCGGCCCCCGCACGGTGGGTCATTTCGAGCCGCAATCCGGGCTCTGCATCACCCACGAGGCGGGAGCGCCGCCTAGGCGCGCCCCTCGGCCTGATCGCGCAGCCGCTCGAGCGCCCGCTGGTTGCCGCGCTGGACCCAGCGGCGGGTCAGCGGCGAGAGCAGTCGCTCGAGGACCGGCGTGGCCTGCTGCTCGGTCGTGAAGGTGACGAGGGTCCCGCCCTCGTCGCCGGGCTCGAGCGTCCAGGTGCTGCGCGCCCGCCGCTTGCCCTTCGCGGCGACCAGCTGCTCGACGAGCCGGTGCGGCGGCTCGCGTTCGACGACGTCCACGTCGGCACGGTCCTCGGGCCCGGGCAGCTTCGCGCGGACGTTGACGTGGTCGGGGCCGGCGTCGCGCCAGTCGACCAGGAAATGATCCGTGAAAGCCTCGTGGGCGGAGAGGTCGGCGATCCGTTCGTACACCGCCTCGGGCGGCACGGCGATCCGGATCGAGGCCTCCAGCGGCGTCGCGGCCATGGTCGCTGTATAGCGGATCGGTCGGGCTCGCTGGATTAGGCTTGGGACGTTGGAACCGACTCGAGGAGGAGACCCGATGGCCAGACCCCCAGCGATCACCGACGGAGACCTCGAGAGCTTCCGCGCCGCTCTCGACGGCGACGCGCTCCTGAGCGGCGACTCCGCGTGGAATTCGGGCCGGCTCGCGTGGAACCTGATCGCCGAGCAGGACCCGGCGCTGATCGTCATGGCCGAGTCGCCGGCAGACGTCGCGGCCACCCTCGTCTTCGCCCGCGAGCACGATCTCAGAGTCGCCCCGCAGAGCACCGGACACGGCGCGGCGCCGTTGCCCGACCTCGGCGGGTCCATCCTGCTGCGGACCTCGCGGATGACCGGCGTCGCCGTCGACCCCGCGGAACGGATCGCCACGGTCGGCGCGGGCGCGAAGTGGGCCGACGTCGTCGGCCCGGCGGCGGAGCATGGGCTCGCCGCCCTCCACGGCTCCTCCGGAACCGTGGGCGTCGCCGGATACACGCTCGGCGGCGGTCTCGGCTGGCTGGCACGTTCGCGCGGGTTCGCCTGCAACAGCGTCCGCGCGATGGATGCCGTGACCGCCGATGGGGAGATCCGCAGGGTCGACGCCGAGTCCGACCCCGACCTCTTCTGGGCGCTGCGGGGCGGCGGCGGCACCCACGCGATCGTCACCTCCTTCGAGCACGGGCTGGTCGAGATGCGCGAGGCATTCGGAGGCTCGCTGATGTGGCCGATCGAGCGGGCGCGCGAGGTCGCGCACGCGTGGCGCGAGTGGACGGCCGCGGCGCCGGACGAGCTCAGTGCGACGCTGAAGCTGATCCGCTTTCCGCCGTTCCCGGAGATCCCCGATCCGCTCCGGGGGAGGGCGCTCGTCGCGGTCACGTTCGTCTACGCCGGTGCAGAGCCGGAGGGCGCGGAGCTGCTCGCGCCCATGCGAGCGCTCGGCGAGCCCTACCTGGACACGGTGGCGGTGGTTCCCGCTCCGGCGCTCGCGACCCTGGCCGGTGACCCCGAGGATCCAGTTCCCGGGGGCGGTGCCGGCTTCCTGCTCGAGACCCTCGACGAGGACGCGATCGACGCCTACGTCGACCTGGCCGGACCCGACACGGACGTGCCGCTGATCTTCCTCGAGCTGCGCCGCCTCGGAGGAGCGCTCGACCGCAGCGATCCCGGCCACGGAGCCCTCGACGTCGCCGGTGCCGAGTACCTGCTGTATGGGGTCGGCGCCGTGATGAGCCCGGAGGTGGGAGCGGCGATCGCGGCGCTCTTCAGCCGTGTCGAGGAGCGGATGGCGCCGTGGACGGCCGCGCACTCGCTGCTCTCGTTCGCCGAGCAGCGTCCCGATCTGCGCAGCTGCTTCCCGGCGGCGGTCGCGGAGCGGCTCGACCGGATCAAGGCCGATCGCGATCCCGACGGCCTGATCCTCGCCAACCACGGCGACGGCTGAGTACCCGGCGCCGGCGTCGGCTCATAGTTCATCCCGGGCGCTTCGGCAGCGCTCGGGCGCGGCGGGCGAAGCCCTGCCATGGGTCGCCCGACCCGTCGATCCGCTCGCCGCAGTTGCCGACGGTCCAGCGGTCCGGCTTCAGCCTCCGATCGGAGAGCTCATCCCAGGCGATCGGCATCGCCACCGGGGCTTTGGGGCGGGCCCGGATCCCGTAGGGGGCGACCGCGTGCTGGGCATAGTTGATCCGGTTGACGTCGACGAAGATCCGCTTGCCGCGATCGGCCTTCCTCCATTCGAGCGTGAGCCGGGAGTCGTCGGCCACGAGCTGCTCCGCGAGCGCCCGCGCCCAGCCGTGGACGGTCCCGAAGTCCGGTCCGCGCCGGAGCGGGCAGACGACGTGAACGCCGCGCGAGCCCGTGACCATCGCGAACGGCGCGAGGCCGGCATCGCGGAGGCGGTCGCCGGCCGCCCTCGCCGCACTCCTGACGGCAGCGAAGCCGGCCCCCGGCGACGGGTCGAAGTCGACGATCAGCCGGTCGGGCTCGCGCGGGCGGTCCGCCCGCGAGAGCCAGGCATGCGGGGTGATCATGTTCTGACCGGCGAGGTAGACGAGCGTCGCCACATCGGCGCCGACGACCTGCACGAGCGACCCGCCCCGCTTCGCGACCTCGGCCCGGTCGATCCAGTCCGGGAAGTGGCGCGGGACCGACTTCATGTAGAAGCCGTCGGCCCCGACTCCCTCGGGGAAGACCTGGAACGTCAGCGGGCGGTCGCGGAGATAGGGCTTCATCAGCGATCCGACGCGCTCGTAGTGACGGGCGACTTCGAGCTTGGTCAGACCGATCCCGGGGAACATCACCTTCTCGGGATGACTGATCGCGATCGAGCGCCGACCGCAGCGGATCGCCGCACTCATCGCTCGCGCACGACCTCGGAGGCGGCCTTGTCGTCGCGCAGGCCGAGGAAACGGGGATGGCGGAGACGCCCGTGCCGGGTCCACTCGGTGAAGCCGATCTCGGCCACGAGCTCGGGCTCGACCCAGTGGGAGCCCTTGACGTCGATCGAGCGCGGGTCGGCGAACGGGCTGTCAGGTGTCGCAAGGCGCTCGAGCCGCCTTCCGAGCGAGGCGAGCGTCGCCTCGTCGAACCCGGTGCCGACGCGGCCCGCGTAGATCAGCTCACCGTCCTCGTAGTAGCCGAGGAGCAGAGCGCCGAACGCGCTCCGCGAGCCCTGCGGATCGGTGTAGCCGCCGACAACGAGCTCCTGTCCCTGATCGCACTTGAACTTCAGCCAGTCGCGCGAGCGGCGCTCGGTGTAGGTGGACGCGGCACGCTTCGCGATCAACCCCTCCCAGCCGCGGCGGCAGGCCTCCTCGTAGAGCTCCTCGCCCGCCTCGTTCCGGTAGGGGGTGAGACGGACCGGATCCTCGAACCCGATGCAGTCCCTGAGCAGGCGCTTGCGGCTGCGGAGCGAGAGCCGCCGGACGTCGAAGCCGTCGATCCAGAGGATGTCGAAGACGTAGAGGAAGACCGGGACCTTGCGCTGCCTGCGGCGGGCGAGCAGCGAGAAGCTGGTCTGGGAGCCGTCGAACGCGACGACTTCGCCGTCGATCGCGAACCGCTCGCAGCGGTTTCCGGCGAGAGCCTGGGCGAGCTCCGGGTAGCGGTCGTCGAGCGGCAGGTCGTTGCGGGAGAGCAGCCGCACCTTCGACCCGTCGCGGATCGCGATGCAGCGGATCCCGTCGAGCTTGCGCTCGAAGATCCAGCTCGGGTCGCTGAAGCGGCGGTCGGTCAGCACCGCCTTCATCGGCGCGGCGTGCAACGGCGGCGGCGTGCGGGCGAGGCGGTTGCGGTCGGCCTCGACAAGGTCGGCGAGGGCTGCGTTCACGAACCTTCCTCCGACTCCTCGGCTGCGACCTCCTCGATGACGCGGCCGCTCTCGACCGATTCCGCCTTGGTGCTCTCGGGGTTCAGCCGCGCGTCCCAGACGATCACCGTTCCGGCGTCGTAGTTGCGCGCGCCGATCGTCCCCTCGAAGTCGGCGCAGTGCTCCAGCCGATCGCTCATCTGCGACAGTCTTCCAACAGATGACGTTGCCGGACGAGATCATCGTCGCCCACGGCGGGCTCGATGCCTGGCGCGGGGTCGAGCGGATCGATGTCCATGCCCGCTCCGGCGGCCTGCTGCTGGCGACGCGGGTGCCCCGTGGCCGGTTCGCCGACGTCCGGCTCGAGGCCACGGTCGGCAGGCCTCGCGCGGTCGCCCTCGACTATCCGAGGCCCGGGTGCCGCGGAGTCTTCGATGCCGGGGCCGTCCGCGTCGAAACCGACGGGGGCGAGGTGCTGCAGGAGCGATCCGATCCCCGGCGATGGTTCTCGGGGCGGACCGGGATCCGGCGCAACTTCCGCTGGGACGAGCTCGACCTCACCTACTTCGCGGGCTACGCGTGGTGGAACTACCTCAACCATCCGCTGCTGCTCACACGCGATGGGGTGGAGGTCTCCGAGGGAAAAGCGCTGCGCCGCGGCGACGAGGTCTGGCGCCGGCTCGACGTCAGCTTCCCCGCTGGGCTCGACACCCACAGCCCGCGGCAGAGCTTCTTCTACGACGGCGAGCTTCGCCTGCGCCGCCACGACTACGTCGCCGAGGTCGTCGGCCGGTGGGCGCATGCCGCTCACTTCTGCGACGAGCACCGGGAGGTCGATGGCCTGCTGTTTCCGACGAAGCGCCGGGTCTATCCGGTCGGCCTCGGCGAGCGACCGCTTCCCGGGCCGGTCCTGGTCGCGCTCGACCTGCTGGAGATCGACGTAGTCCGCTCCTCGCCGGCGTAGGGCGCCGGCGAGCTCGGACTCGTCGGTCCGCGAGCGGCCGGCGACGCCGGGCCACTGGGCGCCGCACGCTCCGACGTGGGTCATCCTGAGGTCGCACAGCGGCGTCGAGATGACCCACGTCCAGCCGCCGTCACGGATTCCGGATGGAAGTGAGACCGATCAGCGACCCAGGAAGATCCCGATCAGCTGGGCCAGCCGCGTCGGCTCCTGCGCCATGAAGGCGTGGCCGCAACCGGGGAACCGGGCGAGCCACGAGTCGGGGAGTGCGGCGGCGAGCAGCGTCGAGTTGGCGGCGGGGATCACGATGTCGTCGGACCCGGTGGCGACGAGCGCCGGAGCCCGGATCGCCGCGAGGCGCTCGGTGGCGGGCCCCTGCTGCCAGGCGACCATCGCCGCCTCCTGTGCGGAGAGGACCTCCGGGTCGAGCTGACCCCTCGCTGCCGCGACGATGTCGCCGAACTCCCCGTAGATCCGCTTGGCGACGGCGGCCGGAAAGAGGAGCCCGAGCAGGCGCCGGGCCTGCTCGTCGGGGGTGCCGCCGTGATCGGTCAGGTCGCCCCACGCCGCCGCGGTGGCCCGCGGCGAATCGGGCCCACCGCCGCTCGTCGAGAGCAGCACCAGCCGCCGGACCCGTTCCGGAGCCGTCGCCGCGACCTGCTGGGCGACGAACCCGCCCATCGACCAACCGGCGAGGTCGACCGCGGGCAGACCGAGCTCGTCGAGCAGGGCAACCGCGTCGGCGGCCATGTCCCCGATCGAGAGGGCATCGATCGTGCCTCCGGACCCTCCCATGCCCCGGTGGTCCGGGCAGAGGACGGTCGAGCACTCGGCGAGGCCCGCGAGGAAGCCCGGGTCCCAGTCGGCGGCCGTCGCCGCATAGCCGTTGAGCACTACGAGTGGGTCTCCGTCACCGAGGCTGCGCCAGGCGATCGGCCCAGCCGGCCCGGGAATCGTTCCCTCGCTCATCGTCCGGATCCGCGTCGCGCCACCATCGCCGCCACCCTAACCACCGCGCAAAGGCCGGCCGAGGCCGGTTCAGCTCAGGCGGGAGAGCGCGTCGTCGACGCTGTCGAAGATCGAGATCGCGTCGTAGGCACCGGTGATCCGGAGCAGGCGCTCGACCTGGTCCTTGGCGCAGCACATGGCGAGGCCGGTCCCATCCCTGCTCTCGAGATCGCGCCAAGCCTTGACGATCAGAGCCAGGCCGCTGGAGTCGATGAACTCGCAATCGGAGAGGTCGAGCAGCACCGAGGAATCGGCCTCGCGGGCATCGCGAAGGCGGGCCTCGAGGATCGGAGCCGTGTCGAGGTCGCCGCAGGCGGGCGTTCGGGACGTTTCTTGCAGCCCCGGGACCGCGGCCCGGGGGCTGCCGTTGACGGCCACCCGGCGTTCAGGGGCGGGATCACTCAAGGTCGGGCGACGATCGGCCGATCCTTAGTCCTGTGCCGCCTATGGACGAATGGACAGTCCAATGAACGCAACCGAGTCGCTTCCCCCCGGAATCCAGCGCCTCCTGGTGAAGTCGCGCGGGCGGATGCCGCGCGCGGTCGCCGCCGGTGAGCGCCGGGTCGAGCTCGCCGTCGGCGGCACCTTCGTCGCCGCGGCGATCCTGATCGCGATCCTTGCGCCGGGCGAGCGGCCGCTCGACTGGACGGCGGCGGTCCTCGCAACGATCACGCTTGCAGCAGCATCGCTCGTCGTCTTCGAGGTCGGATCCCTCCACACCTATCCGACCCAGGTCGCTTTCGTGCCGATGCTCTTCGTCCTGCCGCCCGAGCTCGTACCGCTGTTCGTCCTGGCCGGGCTGCTGATCGGAAAGATCGCCAACGCCGTCACCGGCCAGCTCGCTCCGGGCAGGATCCTGATGGCGGCGGGCGATTCCTGGTTTGCGATCGGTCCCGCTCTCGTCTTCATCGTCGCGGGTGCTCCCAGCGCCGCGAACGTCGCCTGGTACGTGCTGGTCGCGGCCCTCGCCGCGCAGTTCATCGTGGAGTCGGGCGCCTCGGCCGTCCGCGAGCATCTCCACGGCGACGCCTCGCAGCGCGAGCAGCTCGCCGAGAGCCGCTGGATCTATCTCGTCGACACGCTGCTCGCGCCGGTCGGGTTCGCGGTCGCCCTGGCCGCCGCCGGTCGTCCGTGGGCCCTCGTGCTGCCCCTGCCGCTGTTCCTGCTGCTGCTGATCTTCGCCCGCGAGCGGACCGCGCGGCTGCAGTCGCTGCTCGAGCTCAGCAGTGCCTACCGCGGGACCGCCCACGTCCTCGGCGACATGATCGGCCACGACGACAGCTATACCGGCAGCCACAGTCGCAGCGTCGTCGAGCTCTCGGTCGGGGTGGCCATCTCGTTGGACCTCGATGAGCGCCGGCGCCGTAACGTCGAGTTCGGGGCGCTCCTGCACGACGTCGGAAAGGTCGCGATCCCGAAGCGGCTGATCAACAAGCCGGGGCCCCTCAGCGAGCAGGAGTGGACGGTCGTGCGCACCCACACCGTCGAGGGGCAGCGAATCCTCGAGAAGATCGGCGGACTGATGTCGGAGATCGGCACCGTCGTCCGTTCCTCGCATGAGCGTTACGACGGAAACGGCTATCCCGATGGGCTCGCAGCGGATCGGATCCCGGTCGAGTCGCGGATCATCTTCGCCTGTGACGCCTTCAACGCGATGACCACCGACCGGCCGTACCGCTCGGCGCTCTCGATCGAGCAGGCGATCGTCGAGCTCGAGGAGAACGCCGGCAGCCAGTTCGATCCGCGGGTCGTCGAGGTCCTCGTCGGCCAGGTCCGCGATCGGTACGGCATCCCCGCCTGACCGGCCGCCTCGCCGAACGGCGATACGGCCCGGCGGCCGTAGCCGCCGAGCCGTATCGGCCTCCGGGTGGATTGCGAGTCAGCGCGTGATGGTCTTGCTCGTCGCGCCCTTGCAGAGGCTGGTCTTGCCGACCTTGGCGTAGAACTTGCCGCTCTTGTAGCCGGAGTTGCCGATCGACCACATGTACTTGTCGCCGTTGGGCTGGGCGGTGTCCGTGCCGATCTTCAGGTCGTGCTTCGGATCCTGCGAGCTGCCGGTCTGCTTGAAGACCTTGACCTTGCGGCCGTTGGCGCAGTTGTCGGCGTCCGAGCTCTTCACGTAACCGTAGTAGTCGCCGTTGTCGCCCTTGATCGAGACCTTCGTGTCCGCCTTGCCGCCGGCCTGGGCGGAGGCGGCTCCCGCGAACGCGGTGACCGAGATTGCGAGGGCGGCGATGGCGGTGCGGACCTTGGTGCTGTTGAACATTTCCTTGTATCCCTTCGGTGGTTTGAACTTGCACGACCATCATCAGCTCGTGGAGGCCATCCGAACAGGCACCCGCGGTGTGAACCCGGCAACACCCCGCGCCACCGCCACCGGGGGCGGGCCCGGCCCCGCCCGGCCCCGACGGCCCCGGTGGGGCGACTGCTCGTCACCGAGGCCGGATTGCTGCCGGCGTTGCGCCCGCTCTGACGCCCGGCGCCGGACTTCGCGAGACTTAGAGTCCATGTCGACGACCCCGGTCAGCAACGACCCGTCCCTGCACGACCTCCGGATCGAGGAGACAGTTCCCCTGGTCTCCCCGGAGGAGCTGCTCGCGAAGGACCCGCTGACCCCGGAGCTCGCCGCCGCGGTCGTCCGCAGCCGCCGCGAGGTGAAGGAGATCCTCGACCGCGACGACCCGCGCCTGCTCGTCGTCGTCGGCCCCTGCAGCGTCCACGATCCCGTCGCCGCCCTCGACTACGCCCGCCGGCTCGCCGCGCTGGCGCCCGAGCTGCCGGACTTGCTCGTCGTGATGCGCGTCTACTTCGAAAAGCCCCGGACGACGACCGGCTGGAAGGGCTTGATCAACGACCCGCACCTCGACGACTCGGGCGACGTCAACACGGGCCTGCGGACCGCGAGGCACCTGTTGCTGGAGGTCCTCGAGGTCGGCCTCCCGATCGGCTGCGAGTTCCTCGACCCGATCACCCCCCAGTACATCGCCGACACCGTCGCCTGGGGTGCGATCGGCGCGCGGACGACCGAGAGCCAGACCCATCGCCAGCTCGCGTCGGGCCTGTCGATGCCGGTCGGCTTCAAGAACCGCACCGACGGCAACGTCGGCGTCGCCGTCGACGCGGTGCGGGCTGCGGCGGCGCGCCACTCGTTCGCCGGAGTCGAGCTCGGTGGCGGCTCGGCGATCCTCCGGACCTCCGGCAACTCCGACTGCCACATCATCCTTCGCGGCGGGCGCGACGCGACGAACTACGACGCAGCTTCGGTCGCCGACACCGTCGAGCGGCTGCGGGCCGTCGGCCTGCCCGAGCGGGTCATCGTCGACGCCTCCCACGACAACAGCGGCAAGGACCACGAGCGCCAGCCGGCGGTTGCGGCCGCGATCGGGAAGGAGGTCGCCGCGGGAGAGGAGGCGATCGTCGGCGTGATGCTCGAGTCATTCCTCGAGGCCGGTCGCCAGGACCTCGGGGGCCCGCTCGCCTACGGGCAGTCGGTCACCGACAAGTGCATGTCCTGGGATACGACCGTCGAGGTCCTGCGGGGTCTCGACGAGGCGGCCCGTCGGCGCCGCGAGGGCGCGACGCGCTCCTAGCGGTCAGGGCTCGATGACGTTCCGGGGGTCCGGTCGCTCGTCGGCCGGTGCCTGGCTGTAATCGCCGAACGGGCCGTCCCGCTCGGTGATCGCGGCGTTCCAGAGCTCGAACCCGCCGCCGAAGTCGTAGCCGCCGCAGAAGGAGCGCCCTGCACCGCGGACGACGATCACCTTGACCTCCTCGTCGGCGACGGCCACGGCGACCGCGGCCTCCACCTCGTCAGGCATAGGCCCATCGCTCATCGGCTATTTGTAGCTGTCCGATGACGCGGACGCTCTCAGTCGAGATCGCGCGGCGCCTGGCGCTCCACGCCCAGGGCCTCGCCGAGCCGCCCGCTGCCGGCTCGGGCGTGGCCGAGGTCGTCGCGCGAATCGGTTGCCTGCAGCTCGATCCCGTCGGCGTCGTCGCCCGATCGCCGCTGCTCGTCCTCCGGGCTCGGCTCCCCGGCGGCACCCACGACTCGCATGAACGGGCGCTCCATCGCGCCGCCTACCGCGAGCACATCCTCTTCGACTACTGGTGCCACGAGGCGAGCCTCTGTCACGCCGCCGACCTGCCGCTGCACCGCTGGGCGATGCGCACCTATCTGGACCGCCTGACCCCGGCGCGCCAGCCGGTTCGCGAGTGGCTCGCGGCGAACGTCGAGTTCGCCGAGCACACGCTTTCGGCGCTGGCCGCGAGTGGCCCGCTCCGTGCTCGGCAGCTCGAGGATCGCTCAGCTGAGGCCTGGCGCCACGGGCACTGGACCGACGAGGTCTCGCCGCGGCAGACGATCGCCCGCCTCCTCGACAAGCTCTGGATGCAGGGACTGATCGGCGTCGGCGACCGGGTCGGTCTCGAGCGTCGCTGGGACCTGCTCGAGCGCTGCCTGCCGCCGGGGGAGCTCGCGGCGGCGGACGCAGCGCCGCTGACGGAGCGAGAGGCGGTCGACGCGGCCGTGCTGCGGGCGGTCGGGATGCTCGGCGTCGCCCGGGCGCCGCACATCGCCGCGCACTTCACGCGGCGACGGTACCCGGATCTCGGTGGGCCGGGCAGCGGGACGATCGGCAGGCTCGAACGGCGGGGCGAGCTCGAACGGGTCCGTGTCGCCGGGCTCCGGGGCGACTGGTGGGGGTTGCCGTCCGTGCTCGAGGCAGCCGACCGGCTGCCGCCCGGCCGGCGGACCCTCGCGCTCTCGCCGTTCGACAACCTGCTCTGCGACCGCGCCCGCACCGCCGAGCTCTTCGGCTTCGACCACCGGCTCGAGATCTACGTACCGAAGGCCAAGCGCCGGTGGGGGTACTACGTCCTGCCGATCCTCCACCGCGAGCGGCTCATCGCCCGCGCCGACCTCCGGGTCGACGGGGCATCGGACCGCTTCCTGCGCGTCCTCGCGATCCACGAGGAGCAGGGCCGCCGGGCGCCCGGGGCGATCCGCCGGGCGCTGGACTCGCTGGCGCGCTGGCGCGGCGTCGACCCGGGCTGAGCCCCGTGAACCGCCCGAGAACGACGAAGGCCGGACCGCTCGCGCGGCCCGGCCTCCCGTCAGTCGGCTGAGGTGTCGCTAGGCGACGGTTACGTTCGCAGCCTGCGGGCCCTTCTGGCCCTCTTCAAGGTCGAACGTGACCTTGTCGCCCTCGGCGATCCGGGTGCCCGGGGCGAGGCCGTTGACGTGGACGAACGCGTCCTTGCCGCCGCCCTCGACCTCGATGAAGCCGTAGCCCTTGTCGTCGTTGAACCACTTCACGGTTCCGTTAGCCATATGAGTTCCCTCCTTGGGGATTCGATGCCGGTCCTTATGAGGAGCAATGCGCTCGGCACCTACTCATCCAAAAAAACAAGCCTTGTAAAAGCCGACCACAGCGGCCGGCGCACCATGCACGATACGGATAGCCGCCTCCCGGCGACGGCTCCCTGCGGCAGCCGGGTCGTCAGCGCCGCCGGCTTCCTCCCGCGCGCGGCGGACCGTCGTCCACCCGAAGGGCTCCGGCTGCAGCTCCCAGGCCGGCGTTCCGAAGCGGATTCAGATGGATCGGATCAGCCACTCGGGCCTGCCGCTGCTCACCGGTGCGCTGCTCGCGGCAGCGGCGCTGCTCGCACTCTCGCTCGGCCTCAGCGACGGCGGCACCGGGCGGGTCGCGGTCGCGCAGGCCGCGCCGCCGCCGCCGCCCGCGAAGGCCGCCGGAACCCGTCCTACCCGCGCCGCCGGCGCACCGCAGAGCGTGCTCGCCTCGGCGAAGCGGGTCCAGCGCGAGCCCGACACGACGGTCCTCACCGTCCGCACCGGCGCGACCGTGGCGCTGCGCGACGGCCCCGGCGGCACGGTCATCGACAGGGTCGGCGACCGGACCGAGTTCGGCTCGCCGACAGTCCTCACCGTGCTCGAGCGCCGCGGCCCCTGGGCGGGCGTTCCGACGCAGCTCCGGCCGAACGGGAAGCTCGCCTGGGTTCGCGCCCGCGGCCCGGGTCTGGCCTCCGGCAGCGTCGGCCAGTCGATCGTCATCGACCTCTCGGAGATGCGGGGAGAGCTCTCCCGCAACGGCGAGGTCGAGCGTCGCTGGGCGGTCGGTATCGGCGGCCCCGGGACCCCGACGCCGACCGGCCGCTTCTCGATCACCGACGAGATCGAGGGCGGCCTCAACCCCGTCTACGGCTGCTGCGCGATCGCGCTCAGCGCCACCCAGCCGAACCTGCCCGCCGGCTGGACGGGGGGCGACCGGATCGCGATCCACGGCACCTCCGAGCCGCTCGGCGAGGCGAACTCGACCGGCTGCGTCCACAGCAGCGACTCCGACCTGCGCGCGCTGATCGAGGGCGTCGTGCTCGGCACCCCGGTGACGATCCGCCGTTGAGGCGGCGATCCGCTCGCCTGCGGGCGCCGCCGAGCGGCGGCGCCTCGTAGTCTGGGGCCGACCGATCGGCCGCAATCGACCAAGGAGCCGCGAGATGCCCGAGAACCTGACGATCCTGATCACCGGCTGTTCGACCGGGATCGGCCGGGCGGCGGCCGAGCGCCTCGCCGCGGCCGGGCACACCGTCTACGCGACGGCGCGCAAGCTCGAGGCGGTCGCCGACCTCGAGGCGAAAGGCTGCAGGACGCTCGCGCTCGACGTCACCGACGAGGCCTCGATGGAGGCGGCCGTCACCCGGATCGACGAGGAGGCCGGTGGCGTCGACGCCCTCGTCAACAACGCCGGCTACTCGCAGTCAGGTGCGGTCGAGACGCTCGCGATGGACGCCCTGCGACGGCAGTTCGAGACGAACGTCTTCGGCCTCGTCCGGATGACGCAGCTCGTCCTCCCGGGGATGCGCCGGCGCGGCTTCGGCCGGGTCGTGAACATCAGCTCGATGGGGGCGAACTTCACCTTCCCGGGCGGCGGGGCCTATCACGCGACGAAGTACGCGGTCGAGGCGCTCTCGGACGCCCTCCGCTTCGAGGTCGAGGGATTCGGCATCGATGTCGTCGTGATCCAGCCGGGCGCGATCCGGACCGAGTTCGACAAGGCCGCGGTCGCCTCGCTCGAGCAGGCCGGTGGCGCCGACGACGTCTACGGCGAGTTCAATCGGAAGGTCGGTCAGGCCACCCGGGAGGCGTACGAGAAGGGACCGCTGAAGCTGCTCGGGGGCGAGGCCGACGACGTCGCGAAGGTGATCGAGAAGGCGATCGCCGCGAAGCGACCCCGCACGCGCTACCACGTCACCCCCTCGGCGACACTGCTGATCGGGCAGAGCCACCTGATGCCGGACCGGATCTGGGACCGCTTCAACGCGACCCAGTTCCCGAAGCCCGGCCGCGGCTGACGGTCGCTGTGGACCCGCTCTCCGGCCTGTCGGAGGACGCCGCCGGCCTGATCGGTCACTGGCGGCTCGTCGGCTGGACGGGCCGGACGGCTGCCGGCGAGCGGACCGCTCCAGGAGGCAGCGCACCTCGAGGAGACCTGATCTACCTCCCGTCCGGGCGGATGGCGGTCCAGATCGCTCACGACGGCCGAGACCGGTTCGGCTCTCGTGACCTCGAGGCCGGCGACGAAGCTCTCCGCGCCGCCGCCTACGGGACCTACATCGCATACGCCGGTACGTTCTCGGTGCCCGAGCCCGGAACCGTCCTTCATCACGTCGAGCAGGCGCTGCACCCCGACCAGGCGGGGATGGAGAAGCGTCGCGGGTACGAGCTCGAGGGCGATCGGCTGACCCTGCGAACACAACCCGTCGTCGTTGCCGGGACGCGGTCCACCTCAGACCTGCACTGGCAGCGCCGAAGCCACTGATGAAGCCGAAACGCCGGTTTCTCGCCCTCCGCGCTTTCTACGGACGCGGCGTCGTGTCGCCTACCTCGACAGTAGAGCGACGGGCCCGGATGCCCGCCGATCCCGGCGCCGGAATCATCATTGACGTCGAACGCAAAGGGAATCAGGTCGGATGTCGAGCAAGATCGTCGTAGGGATCGACGGGTCGGAGGGCGCGGATCGCGCCCTCGCCGAGGCCACCTCGGTGGCGCAGCGGGACGGAGCGGCCATCGTGCTCTGCCACGTCGTCGAGCGGATCGCCGCGAAGGGCGCCATGGCCCCGCTGCACGCCGACGAGCCGGCGGTGGAGGAGAAGCTCGAAGGGCAGGCTGCGGACCTCCGAGGAGCCGGTATCGACGCCGACGTGCGCCTCGAGCCGATCGTCCTCGGTGGCCCGGCCCGGTCGATCGCCGACCTCGCCGATCAGACCGGGGCGGATCTGATCGTCGTCGGGACCCGCGGGCATTCGGCGCTCGCCGGCCTCGTCCTCGGAAGCGTCACCCAGAAGCTCCTGCATCTGGCTTCCTGCCCGGTGCTCTGCGTTCCCGATCGAGCGGGAGGGGCTGACCGATGAGCGGCGTCATCGTCGGTTTCGATGGCAGCGAGGAGGCTTACGACGCCCTTCATCTCGCCGAGCGGATCCGGTCGGCGTCGGGGCTCGAGCTGATCCTCGCCGTCGTCGACGAGAACGCCCCGCCGGTCGGCGACTCGGGCGGCTACTGGGAGTACCAGCAGAACTACTTCGCTGAGATGGGCCGCAAGGCCGTCGATTACCTCGGGCACCGCGAGTTCACCCGCCGGACCGCGAGCGACTCCGCCCCGGCCGCTCTGCAGCAGATCGCCGCGAACGAGGGCGCAGCGATGATCGTGCTCGGGTCGACTCACCGCGGTCAGATCGGGCGGGTGTTCGCCGGCAGCGTCGGCGAGCGACTCCTCGGTGGGTCGCCGTGTGCGATCGCGATCGCGCCCAAGGGCTACGCGGGAGGCGTCCATCCCGGCCTCGGGATCGTCGGCGTCGGCTACGACGGCGGCGAGGAGTCGAAGCTGGCGCTGGAGGTGGCGAAGGACCTGGCCCGGGGATCGGACGCATCGCTGCGGCTGATCGGAGTCGCTCCCGAAGGGGCAGATGGCGCGGAGCGCATGGAGCTGGAGCTGTCGGAAGCGTCGCGCCGTTGCGGCGACGTCGCGGTCGAGTGGCGGGTGCTGACGGGGGACGCACCGGCTGCGCTCGCGGATCAGGGTGTCGAGCTGGACATGCTCGTGCTCGGCTCTCGCGACTACGGCCCGATCCGGACCGTCCTGCTCGGCGGGGTCTCCCGGGAGGTCCTGCGGACCGCGCCGTGCCCGGTCGTGATCGTTCCGCGCAGCGCCGCGGACCGCGAGGCGAGAATCGTCGGTGACGGCCCGGCCGCGGCCGACGCGAGCACCGGCCTCGCCGACTGACCCTCGGGCTCAGATCGTGGCTGGGTCGGCGCCGGCGGCGGCACCGCCCTTGCGCCGTACCGCCGACTCGAGCTCGTCCGGGGTGAAGCCGCCGACGGTCTCGCCCTCCAGGGCGTAGCGGTAGAGCGCGACGCCGAAGATGCCCGAGAGCGCCGACTGGATCAGCATCCCGACGGCGAAGCCGATCACTCCGACGGCCACGAGCGCGGCTCCGCCGACGCCGCTGGAGGCCCACAGCGCGACGCCGGCGACGATCAGGACGGTCGCCGGAAGCAGCACGATCAGCGAGACGATGCCGCCGATGGCGACGTTGCCCGTGATCTGCTCGCCCCAGCGCTCGCGGAAGAGACCCGCCGAGCGCTTCAGCGTCTCGACCGGACCGGTCCCCTCGAGCGCGATGACCGGCACGGCGAGGAACGTGATCAGCGACCAGCCGAGCTGGAGGAATCGGCCGGCGATCGCGCCGGCGAGTCCGCCTCTGCCTTCGAGGAGGCCGACGATCGTCGCGATCACCGTCGCGACGAGCGCCCAGCCGGCGATCTTGCCGAAGCGACTGCGGGCGACCGCCGTTCCGTCGGAAAAGCCGGCGTCGTGACCGTGGAAGATCATGTCGGCGCAGGCAGCGAGGCCGACGCTGTAGTAGGTGCCGATCAGCGCCAGCAGGTAGAGGCCCACCACGACCAGCGGCGCGCCGGGCGCGATCTCGCCGTCGTCGATCAGGTAGAGGCCGGGGCCGACGACGACGATCGCCATCACGATCGTCGCGACCCCGCCGTACAGCGGAAAGCGCAGCAACGCCCGGTTCTCCGTCAGAAGCCCCCAGCTCTTCTTCGTGAGCCCCCAACCTCGCTTGATCCGACCCATGTCGAGGACCCTATCGGCGGCTCACGCGACGTCCATTAGCCCGGCGCGCCGGCGATCGGCGCCTCGCGAGCAGGGCTCCGATCGTCGAAGTCTGGGAGAGCACCGCGGGGTCGGTCTCGGCGTGCAGCGACGACCGCCGCAGCGCCGCCACTTGGAGGGATCTCGTGAGCCGCTCGTCGAGCACGCCGCGCCCTCGCAGCCGCGCCGGTCGCGCCGCGGGTCCGTATCTTCAGCGGGCGATGGCCGTGGCGATCGCATCCAACCTCGGGATCCACGTCGGTGGAATGCCCCTGTTCGACGACGTCTCGTTCAAGCTCGAGCGCCGCGAGCGGATGACGCTGTCCGGGCGCAACGGAGCCGGCAAGTCGACCCTGCTGCGAATCCTCGCCGGCGAGCTGACGCCGGACGCCGGTGGGCTGTCGCTGGAGAAGGGCGCGCGCGTGGCGCTGCACGATCAGCGGCCGCCGCGGGAGTCGGAGACGACCCTCGGCGACTACGTCTTCTCCGGCCGTGCCGACGTGATCGCGCTCGAGGAGCGACTCGCAGGCCTCGAGCGGACGATGTCCGACGGCGACCATTCGAGCGAGACCATGGAGGCCTACGCCGACGCCCAGGCGCGACTCGACCTCGCCGGCGGCTACCGCTGGCGCGACGACGTCCTCGCGGTCCTCGGCGGGCTCGGCTTCGCGCCCGAGCAGTCTGAGCGGGAGTTGCGGACGTTCTCGGGAGGCGAGCTGACGCGGGCCTCACTGGCGCGCGTCCTGGCCGCCCGGCCCGAGCTTCTGCTCCTCGACGAGCCGACCAACCACCTCGACATCCCTTCGCTGGAATGGCTCGAGGGCTACCTCACCGATCTCGACGCCGCCGTCGTCCTCGTCGCCCACGACCGCTGGTTCCTCGAGGCCGTCGGCACGTCGGTCCTCGAGCTCGAGGCCGGCCGCGCCCGCTACTTCTCCGGGCCCTGGCACGCGTGGCGGAAGGAGCAGGCCGCGCGCGAAATCGCTCTCGGCAAGGCGATCGAGCGGCAGCAGGCTGAGATCGAGCGAATGGAGCGGTTCGTGGAGCGGTTCCGCTACAAGGCGACCAAGGCTCGGCAGGCCCAGTCGCGGCTGAAGCAGATCGAGCGGGTCAAGCGCGACGCGGCAGTCCGCGATCCGCGGGATCAGAGGACACTGCGATTCTCGTTCCCGCCACCGGTCCGGGCGGGGAGATTCGTGCTGAAGATGGAGGACGCGCGGATCGAGGTGCCCGGCCGAACCCTCGTCGACTCCGGGACGCTGCGGATCGAGCGCGGCGAGCACGTCGTCGTCGTCGGGCCGAACGGCGCCGGCAAGACCACCCTGATCGACGTCCTCGCCGGTCGCCGCCGGCCCGCCGCGGGCAAGATCGCCGTCGGTCACAACGTCGAGATCGGCTATCTCTCCCAGCATGCCGACTCGGCCGCCGGAGACGGGACCGTCCTCGACGCGGTCCAGCGCGGCACCGGCCTCAGCGGCCAGAAGGCCCGCGACCTCCTCGGCGGCTTCCTGTTCTCGGGCCCGGAGGTCGACAAGCGGCTCGACGACATCTCCGGCGGCGAGCAACGGCGCCTATCGCTTGCGATCCTCGTCGCGTCGGGCGCGAACGTGCTGATCCTCGACGAGCCGACGAACCATCTCGACATCGAGAGCCGCGAAGCGCTCGAGGATGCGCTGCTCGAGTTCGAGGGCGCGGTCATCCTCGTCTCCCACGACCGGGCGCTGCTCGAGGCAGTCGGAACGCGGACGATCGTCTGCGAGGAAGGCCGGCTCGAGAGCCACCTCGGCGGCTGGGCTGAGTATCAGCGTGCCCGCGACGAGCGGGAGGCTCGCGAGCGGGAGCGGGCCGTCGAGCGGCAGCGTTCGGCCTCCGGGCCGCCCGGAGGCGGTCGCGAGCGCCGGAGCCGGTCGGGGCCTTCGAAGAACGCGGTCCGCAGGGTCGCGACGATCGAGCGCGAGATCGAGCGGGCCGAGGCTGAGCTGCGGGCGGTCGAGGACGAGCTCGCCGATCCCGCCGCCTGGTCGAGCCCGGGTCGAGCCCAGCGCGCCGGCGAGCGTCACGAGGCGGCCCGGCAGGCGGTCCAGGACCTCTACGACCGGCTCGAGCAGGCCGAGGGTGCGCTCGCCCCGGGCTGATCGCTCCGGCCGACGTCTACTTCGCGGGCAGCCGTCGCTCGAAGAAGTCGAGCGCGTCGTCCTCGGCCGCGGCGACGATCGCGCCGTGGTTGACGCCGGGGTAGGTCCGGTAGTCGACGTTGTCGCCGAGGTCGTTGAGCTCGCCGTTGAGCTGGTCGGTGAAGAACGGGAAGACCGTCGTGTCGGCGGTGCCCTGCGCGAGGAGGACCGGCGGGCCGATCTCCACCGCGGGGTTCATCCCGTCGAGGACGTCGTAGAGGGTCGTGGTGTCGGCGTTCTTCTTCAGCAGGTCGGCCGGGGCGAGACCACCGAGGCTGTCGCTCGCCGCGAGCTGGGGGAGGCAGGTCTGCTCGGTCTGGGGGTAGAGCGCCCTTGCGCCGGGGGTCAGCAGCTTGTTGATCTTGATCTTCGCGGTGACCGTCGAAGCGCCCTTCAGGATCAGCGTCGCGAGCGCCGACAGGCCGCTCGGCGAGGTGAGCGACGGGAGCAGCTCCGCCTGCGTCTTCAGGTGCGAGGCGGGTGCGTAGGACACCGTGCCCTTGAGCTTCAGTCCGGGTGCCCAGTCATCCGCGAGAGAGGCCGCGAACAGCGAGGACTGCCCGCCCTGCGAGTGACCGGCGATCAGGTACTTCTTGCCGATGCTCGGGACGAGCTGGCGGGCGGCGGAGACCATGTCGACGACGCTTCGGCCCTCCGCCTTGCCGACGAGGTAGGGATGCGGTCCCGGCGTGCCGAGCCCCTGGTAGTCGGTCGCGACGACCGCGTAGCCGGCCTTGATCCAGTCCTCGAGCTGGGGATGGACGTAGGCGACGTAGGGGGCCACGACGCTGGACGGGCGGATCCGGGTCGGGGCGCATGAATCGGCGGTGCCGGTCGTGCCGTGCGCCCAGCTGATCACCGGCCAGCCGCCCTTCGGCGCCTTGCCCTTCGGCACGCTGACGGAGCCCGAGACGGCGACCCGCTTGCCCTCCGGGCTGCGCGAGGTGTAGAGCAGGACCTTGTTGATCTTGGCGCCGGCGATCGGAACGAGCTTCGTCGCCTCGCGCTGCCAGACGGCCTTGCCGTGACCCTTCGGAAGCTTCTTGGGAGGTACGTAGAAGGAGCCGCCGCGCGGTCCCTTCTTGACGGCGGCATCGGCGGAGCCGGTGGCCGCGAATGCGAGCGCGAGGAGCGCGAGGAGCGCGACGGTCAGGGTCCGCCCGGCGGGAAGGCTGATGGGGAAGGCGTGCAAGGGGAGTCTCTCCGTTGGGATCGTCTGGAATTGATCGACAACTCTAGTGTCCGCCTTTAACCGGCGGGTGAGCAGGAAGTTGCGCGGCAACCGAGGGACCGGCGCGGGGATACACGCCCGGAGCCGCCGACGATCAGCTCGGCTCGGTTCTCGTCTCGAGATCGGGCAGCGCGTTGCGGAGCAGCATGTAGCTGAGCCAGACGCCGAGCGCGAACAGCGGGATCCCGGTCACGACCCTGGCGACCGCGAGCGGGCCGACGAGGCCGGAGAGGTAGAGCGGGAGCTGGATCGACAGCCGGAAGGAGAAGAGGCCGACCCAGATCCAGCTCGCCTTGGTGTAGGCGCCGCGCCGCGCCGGGTCGCGGTACCAGGCGGGGCCCTCGCCGGTCACGGCCGAGACGAGCAGGCCGATCAGCGGACGCCGGACCGCGATCGAGACCAGGTAAGCGGTCGCCGATGCGGCGTTGATCAGGATTCCCGGGAGGAAGAAGTCCTCGGCCTTGCCTGTGCGCGAGGCGACGAAGGCGCCGAAGGCGACGCCGATCACCCCGGAGAGCGCGAACTGGGTCGTCTGCCGACGCAGCAGACGAGCGGCTGCGAGCGTCGCGCTGATGCCGACGGCGACGATCCCGCCGACCAGGATGTCGCGGCCGGTGGCCGTCCAGACGATCGTGAACGCGATGAACGGAAGCGTCGCCTCGGCGATCCCGAGCCACCCGCCCACGGTCGCCAGCAGCGACGGAGGCCCTGCCGCGTCGCCCGAGGTCGCCCTGCTGATCCATCCCGGTTCTCGATCCATTGGGGGCTGACGCTAGCGTTCCCGCGATGCCATCGGGATATGACGAGCGCGGCGACCGCTTGGTGCGCGCCGCTCTCGTGGCCGCGATGGTGGTCTCCGCGGCGGTGATCCTGATCGGCGGTCGCGACCTCTGGTTCTGGTCCGACGAGCTCGACTGGCTCACCGCATTCAACGACTTCGCGCCGCGTTCGCTGCTGACGCCGCACTCGAGCCACCTTCTCGCGCTCCCCCGGTTGATCTACGAGTTGCTGCCGCGCGTCTTCGGCGTCGACTACCTGCCGTTCCGGATCCTCGGCGTGGTCTGCCTGCAGGCGAGCGCGGTGCTTCTCTTTCTCCTCGTGCGGCGCCGGGTCGGTTCTGGGCTCGCCCTGCTGCCGGCGGTCGTGCTGCTCTTCTACGGCTCCGGCCAGGACGTGGTGATCTCGCCGCTCGGCATCCCCTTCCTGCTGTCGATCGCCCTCGGGCTCGGGGCGCTCGTCTCGGTCGAGCGCCGGACGCTCGGAGGGGACGTCGGGGCGATGGCCCTGCTCTCGCTCTCGATGCTCTCGCACACGTTCGGGACGATCATCGCGCTGGGCGTAGTCGTCTACTACGCACTCGAGCGGAGCCGGCGGCGCGAGCTCTGGGTCGCCGGCGTGCCGCTGGTCCTCTGGTTCGCCTGGTGGCTCTGGGCCCGGCAGTTCGACCAGGAGCTCGCCTCGTCGTCGAACCTCCTCGGCGCGCCGCTCTTCGTCGTCAAGGCGGCGAGTGCCGCCGTCGAGGGCATGTTCGGCATTCCGCCCGAGCTCGGCGGGCACGCCGACGTGCTCGCTGTGTTCCTCAAAGTGGCCTTCGCGCTCGCGGCGGTCGCGGCGGCGGCCCTGCTCGCCGTCCGCCTCGCCACCGGCCGCGGGACGCCGTGGACCTGGGCCTACCTGGTCACGCTCCTCGCGTACTGGGGCGGCCTCGGGCTTTCGGAGGGCCCGGACCGGACGGCGACGACGCCTCGCTACCTGATCTTCGGAGCGATCACGATCACCCTTCTCGCCGCCGAGGCGTTCCGTGGCCGCGAGCTGTCGCCGCCCGCACGGCGGATCGCGGCGGCTGTGTTCGCCCTCTGCCTGGCCGGCAACTTCGCGCTGCTTCTCTACATGCAGCCCCGATTCACCGACCAGGCTCGCGACGTCAAGGCGCAGCTCGGCTCGGTCGACATCGGCGGCGAGGCGATCGATCCCGCCTTCACGGTTCGCTCGCTCGGGCCGCCGGCGAGCGAGCACATCCCCTCGACCGCCCTCCGGCTCGACCGTTTCGCCGCCGACGTCGGACCCCTCGGCGACGGCGTCGATGAGCTGCTCGAGCAGCGAGAGGAGGTCCGTCGCGGCGCCGACTTCGTCCTCGTCCGCGGGCTCGGGATCGCCGCCGTCGAGATCCCGGCGAAGGCCGGGATCGCGGCAACCGGATGCGTTACCCATCGCCCGGCCGCAGACGGCTACACGACCTTCGAGCTCGAGCCCGGCGCCGACGCTGTCGAGTTGGTCGGCGACAGCGGGGCCCCTGGAGCGGAGCTCGAGCTCGGGCGCTTCGCCGCGGTTCCGGACGCTGAGGTCGGCGTGCTCCGGGCCGGCCTGCCGGCGGTGCTGCCCATCCCCGACGACGGCGTCGCGCAGCCATGGCTCGCGCGAACGACCGGCACGGTGCGGGTCTGCGCGATCGAGGCGGCGGAGGCGGGGCCGGATCGGGGAAACTGACGCGATGGCCGTCTGCCTGTTGACCTACGAGTACGTCACCGACATCGTCGAGCGCCGGGCACCCCACCGCGAGGATCACCTGGCGCACATCCGCCGGTTCGCCGGCGAGCGCGGGCTCGCTGTGGCCGGCGCCGTCGGCGACCCGCCGACGGGTGCCCTGTTCGTGTTCGAGCACGACGTCGATCCCCGTGCCGAGGCGGCCGATTTCGCCGCCGGAGATCCCTACGTGGCGGCCGGGCTCGTCACCGCGCAGCGAATCGAGCCGTGGACGGTAGTCGCAAACTGCTGGAACGATGCCGCTCGCGGAGCGTGATACCGGTCACGCGGCGGTACCGACGCACCCGAGACGGGTAGATTTTTCGGCGATGAGCACCGCCACAGTTGATCGGGGCAGCGCAATCCAATCGATCGAGGACATGGTCGGGCGTTTCGACCCGGACGACTTCGACCTCCCCGGAGGGGAGGCGCGCATCCGCCTCGAGGTCGTCGGCGGCGAGGATTTCGACGTCGTCATCGAGATGCCGGAGGCCCGGCTCGAGCCGGCGCAGGGCCGTCCCGATGCTCTCCTGACGGCCGACGAGCGGACCTGGGCACGGATCGCCGACGACGTCGCCGGCGGCATGGAGGCGTTTCGCCGAGGCCGGCTCCGGGTCCGCCAGGACCTGCACCTCGGCGTCGGCCTGCTTGCGGCGACGAGCGGTTCCCGCGAGCCCGGCCGGCTTCGCTTCGACCGGATCGAGACGGCCGACCACGAGATCGCCTTCTGCGAGGCCGGCGAGGGGCCGCCGCTGATCTGCCTCCACGGCCTCGGCGGCACCAAGGCCTCGTTCCTGCCGACGATCGCCGCGATGGCTCCGGAGGACCACCGCGTGATCGCCGTCGACCTGCCGGGGTTCGGCGACTCCGACAAGCCGCACGCGGCTCCCTACGACGCCTTCTGGTACGCGGACGTGGTCCTCGGCCTCCTCGATGCGCTCGGCTACGAGCGCGCCTCGTTCGCCGGCAACAGCATGGGCGGGCGGATCGCGCTCGAGATCGGGATGTCGGATCCCGACCGGGTCGAGAACCTGGTCCTCCTCGCGCCCTCGCTGGCCTGGCTCAAGGAGCGGCCCTGGAACTGGCTCCTCCGGGCTCCGCTGCCCCGCCTCGGCTACATCCAGCCGACCCCGCGGATGCTGGTCGAGCCGGTCGTGCGCCGCCTCGTCCCCGGCGGCGATCGCGGCTGGACCGCCGCCGGTGTCGACGAGTTCCTGCGCTCCTACCTGACGCCGGCCGGCCGCTACGCGTTCTACGAATGCGCCCGCAACATCTACCGCGAGGAGCCCTACGGCGAGCAGGGCTTCTGGACGAGGATCAAGAAGCTGGCGCCCGCCTCCCTCTTCGTCTGGGGCCGCGAGGACATCCTCGTTCCGATCGAGTTCATGCGCCATGTCGAGCGCGCCCTCCCGCGCGCCGTCCACCTCGAGCTCGACTGCGGCCACGTCCCCCAGCTCGAGCGCCCGGAGGCCACGCACGACGCGATGGCCGCGTTCCTGAGCTAGCCCCCAGCCCCCGAGCCGCGGCCTCTCGGCGCATACCCGTGGGCCAGATCGGCGACGCTATGCGTCCCCCGGATGGCCCACAGTGGCAGTGGGCGTCTCAGCCGGCCGCCTCTCGGAGCCGCTCGGCCAGGCGGTTCATGCCGTAACGCTCGGCCGCGGCCGCGGCCGCGGCCCAGTCGGTGCGGCAGTCCGGCGGGCGGGTCACGCCGGCGTCCTGCAGCCGCGCCATCTCGCGGTAGGCCAGCAGCGCCTCGCGGTCGTCGCGGAGGACGCCGCGGATCCGCGGGGTGCTCTGCGCGATCGCGTTCTCGAGGACGCCGTCGAGCGTCCCGTAGCGGCGCAGGAGCTCGGCGGCGGTCTTCTCGCCGATCCCCTTGGCGCCGGGGATGCCGTCCGAGGGATCGCCCCGGAGGGCGATGAAGTCGGGGACCTGATCGGGGTCGATGCCGTAGCGGCCGCGGACCTCGGCCGGTCCGATCGGCTCCATCCCCTGGACTCCCTTCGCCGGGTACAGGATCGTCACCGAGTCGCTCGCGCACTGGAACATGTCGCGGTCGCCGGTCATGATCAGGGTCGTCCCGCCGGCCGCGGTCTCGGCGTCCGCGAACGAACCGAGGAGGTCGTCGGCCTCGAGCGACTCGTGTTCGGCGATCTGCCAGCCGAACTCCGTGAAGAACTCGTGGCTCGCCTGCCACTGCGGCTTGAGCAGATCGGGCATCTCAGGGCGGTCGGCGTGGTAGCCGGAATAGAGCTCGACGCGGTAGTGGGCTGCCTCGGCGCCGAAGCAGAGGACCACGGTCCGGGGCCCGTACTCGGCGACCTCGCGAAGGACGAGGTTGGCGGTACCGAGCAGTGCGTTCACCGGCCGGCCGTCCGCACCCTCGATCGTCTTCGGGAGGGCGAAGAACGCCCGGTAGAGCATCGACGGGGTGTCGACTACGAGCAGCGGTGCGGCCATCGCGGCAACCTATCGTGACCGTTCAGCGACTCGATGCGGCAGCTCGAGCTGGTCGGCCGCCCCGGTGCAGGCGCGGGAATCGAGCGCGGCGGCGTAGGCGCCGTGGTAGCTGCTCGGCGCCCGGACGCCGGTGACGCCGTAGGCCTCGGCCATCGCCGCGCGGAGGGCCGCCGTGAACTCGCGACCGTGCCAGCGCCGTCCCTCGGCCGCGGCTCCGACCGCGATGTGGACGAGCTCGTGGAGCAGCGTCTCGAGTGCGTCGCCACGGCCGATCCCGGGATAGGCCGTGACCGAGATCCGATTCTCGGCCGGGACCGCGAACCCGAGCCGGCTCCGTGGCCGCCGCGCCGCCCTTCGCACGCTCAACTCGGGAGGTGCCGTGGCGAGCCGCCCGGACGGTCCGCCGAGCGACCGCAGGCGGCAGAGCCGCTGCAGCTCGGCCTCGAGGTCGACGCCCGCGACCGCGTAGTAGCCGGGTGGGCGCCGGGCGGGACGGCGCCGAGCCCGGCCGGATCCGGACGCGGACGAGCGCCGGCGCGGCGGGCGGGGCTTGCGACGGGGGAGGCGGATCTGCGGGAGGATGAACCATCGTGGCGCCGGAACCGGAGGGAGAGCCGCTCGACCTCGATCAGGTCGAGTCCGGGCTGCGCGAGCGGCTCGCCGAGGTGCGCGCCCGGCTCGAAGCGCTCAAGGCGCCGCCGGAGCGCGGTTCGGGGATCGGGTTCGGCAAGCGGATCGGCGACGGGACGACCGAGGCGATCGGCCGGCTCACCGACGTCGGCGTCGCCGACAGCCTCGAGGCGATCGAGGAGCGGCTCGAGCGGGCGCTCGCCAAGCTCGACGAGGGCAGCTACGGGATCTGCGACGGCTGCGGGAACGAGATCCCCGCCGGGCGGCTCCGGATCGTGCCCGAGAGCGCGCTCTGCGTGACCTGCGCTAGTCGATGAGCCGTCGCCGCAGGCGGTCGATCGCCAGCCGCCACATCGCGAAGGCGAGGGCGATCAGCGCGGCGAGCCGCAGCGGGTCGTAGGCGTCGAAGCCGAACGACGCGCCGCGAACCAGGACGACGAGCTGGTGCAGCGGGTTGAACTGCGACAGCACCTGCGCCCACTGCGGCAGCCCCTCGATCGGGAAGAACGTTCCGGCGAGCAGAAACATCGGCGTGATCACGAGCGTCGTCACGTAGTTGAACTGGTCGATCTTCGCGACGCTGCCGGCGACCGCGATCCCGAACCCGGCGAACGCGAGTGCGGTGACGAAGCAGAAGAACGGGACGAGCAGCATCGCCGGGGCCGGGTCGAGCCCGAACGCGATCGTGATCAGCAGAGGGAACGTCCCGAAGATGCCGGACCGCAGCCCGATCCAGAGCATCTCGCCGCTGACCAGCTCCTCGACGTCGACCGGCGCCGCGAGGATCGCGTCATAGGTGCGCTGGAAGCGGTGCTTGACGAACGTCCCGAACATCGCCGGCAGCGCGCTCGAGAAGACGACCGCGGTCGCGACCATCCCGGTCCCGACGAACTCGACGTAGTCGACGCCGTCGACCTGGCTGACCAGCGTCGTCCCGAGCCCGAGCCCGAACGCGAGCAGGTAGATCATCGGCTCCATCAGGCTGGAGAAAGTGGTGCTCCTCCAGAACGTCCTGAAGTTGGCTACCTCCCGGCTCATCACGCCGAGCACGGCCGACGGCTCGATCCGCCTCACTCCAGCTCCTCCCCGGTCAGGTTGACGAACACGTCCTCGAGCGAGCTCGGGCGCGTGATCGCATCTTCGGGAACGACCCCGTCGGGCGCCTGCTCGCAGCCGACGATGACGACCGCCGGCCCCGCCGAGCGGACCTGCAACCCGGCCGCCTCGGCCGCCGCGCGAACCTCGGCCCGTCGCTCCGGGGGTGCGTAGTACTCGGCGGTGCGACGGCCCGCATGCTCGGCGATCAGGTCGTTCGGCCGGCCCCGGGCGATCACCCGGCCCTTGGCCATCAGCGCCACCTCGTCGGCGAGGCGCTCCGCCTCCTCGATGTAGTGGGTCGACATCAGGATCGTCGTGCCCTCCGCGCGCAGGCCCTCGATCAAGCGTCCAGATCTCCGCCCGGATCTGCGGGTCGAGGCCGACGGTGGGCTCGTCGAGCAGCACGAGTCGCGGGCTGTGGACGAGCCCGCGCGCGACGAGCAGGCGTCGCCGCATGCCGCCGGAGAGCTCGTCGACTGCGTCGTGGCGCCGGTCGGTGAGCCGGGCGAGCCGGAGAGCCCGATCGACCGCGCCGCCGATGTCGGAGACCCGGTAGAGGCGGGCGAAGACCTTCAGGTTCTCCTCGACGGTGACGTCGATGTCGAGGTTGTCGAGCTGCGGGACCACGCCCATCTGCGCCCGCGCCTCCTTCGACTCCCGGGGCAACACGTAGCCGAGCACCCGAAGGCTGCCCTCGTCGGCGATCGCCTGGCCGGTCAGCAGCCGCATCGTCGTCGACTTGCCGGCCCCGTTGGGGCCGAGGAGGCCCAGGCAGACGCCCTCGGGCACGCTGAGGTCGAGTCCGTCCACCGCTCGGATCGGCCCGAACGTCTTCACGACCCCCTGCAACTCGATCGCCG
The DNA here is from genome assembly GCA_963784885.1 of uncultured Conexibacteraceae bacterium. GTDB lineage: Bacteria > Actinomycetota > Thermoleophilia > Solirubrobacterales > 70-9 > RHKX01. The sequence goes on along the minus strand of CAWATA010000005.1, from coordinate 125,283 downwards.
CCATCGGCCCGGCACCATCGCACACCGGCGAACCGGTCCGGGGCTAGACTCGCCGCACCTTGGGACGGCGGCCGTTGACAAGCGAGCGAGCCCTGCGACGACGCGAGCAACTGCTCGAAATCGCGCTCGAGCAGTTCCTCGCCCGCGACTACGAGGACGTCTCGGTCGACGAGATCGCCGAGATCGCCGGCGTCTCCCACGGCCTCGTCTTCCAGTACTTCGGCTCGAAGAAGGACCTGTACATCGCCTCACTCGAGCCGCTTCTGAGCGGCTTTCAGGCTCAGGCTCGCGGCGCTCCGCCCGGTCTCAGCTCCGAGGAGCGCCTGCGCCACGCGATCACCTATTACTTCGACGACGCTCGCGCCCACCCCGCCGGCTATCGGTCGTTGATGGCCGGTGGCGGCGGCTTCCGCGAGGTGTTCGACCGGATCGAGTCGCAGCGCTGGGAGGGGATCGGCCTGATCGCATCCGTCTCCGGTGTCGACATCGAGCGGGCCGACGTCCGCGCCGTCCTCCGCGGCTGGGTCGGCTTCCTCGAGGGCGCGATCCTCGCCTCGCTGGACCGCCCCGACGCCGACCGCGAGGCGCTCGCCGACGCGGCCGTCGCCGTCCTCAACGCCGGGCTCCGGACGCTCGGACCCGACAGCCGCTCCGCTTGAGCGAGGATCCCGAGCTCGCCCACCGCGAGTCGCTCGCCGACCGCATCGAACGGGCGATCGAAGCCCGGACCGACGCTGAGACCGAGATCGCCCGCGGCGAGATCGAGTCGGTGGCGCGCGGGCCGAGCATCCGCCGCACCGCGTTCTGGCTGTTCCTGACCGGCGTCTCGCTCTACCTCGTCGCCCCGAGCCTGATCGACGTCCTCGGTTCCTGGCGGAGCCTGAGCCAGGTCTCGCTGCTCTGGTTCCCGCTGCTGGCGCTGCTTCAGCTGCTCTCGCTCGGCTGCATCTGGATCCTGCAGCGGCTGACGATCCCGCGCTCGCCGTGGTCGGCGGTCGTCGACTCGCAGCTCGCCGGCAACGCGCTCGCGAAGATCGCGCCGGGGGGAGGGGCGATGGGCGCGGCGCTGCAGTACAAGATGCTCGTCGAGCGCGGCGTCGACCGGGGGAGGGCGGTCGCCGGGATCACCGCCGTCAACCTGCTCACGTTCGCGGTCGTGCTCGGCCTGCCCGTGCTGGCGTTGCCGGCGCTCCTGGGTTCGAGCGTCGACCGCGACCTGCTCGAGGCCGCGATCGTCAGCGTCGTCGTCTTCCTTCTGCTGACCGGGATCGCGACGATGCTGCTCGCGGCCGACACGCCCTTGCACAAGCTCACCGGATGGATCGAGCGCGGCCGCAACCGGCTGCGTCGCAGTTCGGCCCCCACCGATCATCTCCCGGTGCGGGTCAAGCGCGAGCGCGACCGGATCCTCGCCGCGCTCGGCGACGACTGGCGGAAAGCGGTGCTGGCGACGGTCGGCCGCTGGGCGTTCGATTACGCGATCCTGCTCGCCTCGCTCGCCGCCGTGGGCGCCCACCCGGCGCCGGGCCTCGTCCTGCTCGCCTTCTGCGTCGCCCAGGTTCTCGCTCAGATACCGGTCACCCCGGGCGGCCTCGGGTTCGTGGAGACGGGGCTCACCGCGCTCCTCGCCCTCGCGGGGGTCGGCGCCGGCGACGCCGTCGTCGCCACGCTCCTCTACCGGCTCTTCACCTACTGGCTACCGCTGCCGCTCGGCCTGGTCGGGCTGGCGCTCCACCGGCGCCACCTGAACGGGGACGCCGGGAGCCCTATTTGAACTGCTTGTCGTGGATGCAGAGCCCGTAGATGATCAGGATGTCGGCGGCGATGATCAGCAGCGACCAGATCGGGAAGACCGCCACGAAGAACAGCTGCCAGACGAAGTTGAAGCCGCAGAGGATGATCCCCAGCCCCTGGCCGTTGGCGTTGCGCTTCAGGATCAGCACCGCGGTCAAGAGCTGCAGGGCGCCGATCGCCAGCAGCGTGATGCCCCAGAACGTGAGGTCGCCGAAGAAGAGGTTCTCCTCGCGGAACTTGGCGTCCCCGGCGATGGCGACGACACCGTCGATCGCGTTGAAGGTGCCGAGCAGCCCGAACAGGACCCCGATGAACGTGACCCACCCCTCGCCGTGCTCATGTGCGGTCGCAGCGGTTCCTCTTTGACTCACTGATTCTCCCTTCGCCGGAATCCGGTTTCAAGTTGCCGGGCGGCAGTCTACGTGCGGCACGCGGGCGAACCGATGCGACTCGGTAACTTGGCCGCATGCCGCCCGTCTCCGTCCTCGACCTCTCGCCGGTCGTCTCCGGCTCGACCGAGTCGCAGGCCCTGCGCGACACGATCGAGCTCGCCCGGCACGCCGACCGCCTCGGCTACGAGCGCTACTGGCTCGCCGAGCACCACGGCGGGGCGATGGTCGCGAGCTCCTCGCCCGAGCTGATGATCGGGCAGATCGCGGCCGCGACGAGCGGGATCAGGGTCGGCTCGGGTGGGGTGATGCTCCCCAACCACTCCCCGCTGCGGGTCGCCGAGCAGTTCAAGGTGCTCTCGGCGCTGTTCGGCGACCGGATCGACCTCGGGATCGGCCGCGCTCCGGGCACCGACCAGATGACCGCCTACGCGCTCCGCCGGAGCCGCGAGGCGATGGCTGCCGACGACCTCCCCGAGCAGCTCGGCGAGCTGCTCGCGTTCGCCGGATCCCGCCCGTGGCCGGAGGGGCACGCCTTCAGCCACGTGCGGGCTGCTCCCTTCGAGGCCCCGCTGCCTCCGATCTACCTGCTCGGCTCCAGCGACTTCTCGGCCCGGCTCGCCGCCTCCGCCGGGCTGGGCTTCGCCTTCGCGGGGCAGATCAACCCGGAGATGGCCGTCGACGCGCTGCGTCTTTACCGGAACGAGTTCCGGCCCTCCGAGGAGTTCCCGGAGCCCTACGCCATCCTCTCCCACGCCGTCGTCTGTGCCGACGACGAGGAGGCCGCGCAGCGGATCGCCGCGCCGTCACGGGTGGCCTTCCGGCGACTGCGCGCGGGCAGGCCGACTCCGCTGCCGACGATCGCGGAGGCCCTCGCCGAGGAGGGGCCGCCGAGGCCGCCGGCTCCCGGTCGCGCCGGGCGGATGATCGTCGGCTCGCCGCTCACCGTTCGCGACCGGATCGACGAGCTGCTCACGCTCAGCGGCGCCGACGAGCTGATGGCGATGACCAACGTCCACGACGCCGCCGACCGCCTCCGCTCCTACGAGCTCCTCGCCGAGGCCTTCTCACTCGAGCCCCGGGCCGCGGAAGTTCCCGCCTGATACGTGGCGGCGGCTACCGGTCTCACCGATCTCGACCTCGACCGCCTGCGCGAGCGCCGCAGCGCGAAGTGGACCGAATACGACCACGACGTGCTGCCGTCCTGGGTGGCCGAGATGGACTTCCCGCTGGCGCCGCCGGTCAAGCGGGCCCTCGGCGACGCGATCGAGCTCGACGACACCGGCTACTCGAACCCGGCGGCGTCCGGTCTCGCGGAGGCGCTGGCGGGTTTTCTCCGGCGCCGTCAGGGCTGGACCGTCGATCCGGCGCAGGTCGTCACCTGCAACGACGTCGTCGCGGGATTGACCGACCTGCTCACGCTGCTGCTCGAGCCGGAGGACCACGTCGTCCTCACCCCGCCGGTCTACCACCCGTTCTTCACCCTCGTGCCCGAGGCGGGATGCACCGTCTGGGAGGTGCCGCTCGCCGAGGGCCGTGAGCTCGACCTCGACGGGATAGCTGCCGCGTTCGCCGCGGGAGCCCGGGCGATGCTGCTCTGCAATCCGCACAACCCGACCGGAGGCGTGGCGTCGCGAGAGGAGCTGGCGGCTCTCGCCGAGCTCGCAGCTGCCCACGACGCCTGGATCCTCGCCGACGAGATCCATGCGCCGCTGACGCTCGCGGGTGCCGATCACACTCCCTTCCTGACGGTCTCCGACGATGCCGCCGCCCGTGGCATCGCCCTGCTCTCGGCCTCGAAGGCCTTCAACCTCGCGGGCCTCGGATGCGCGCAGATCGTCACCGCCGCCGACGGACCTCGGGCGGCGGTCGCCGAGCTTCCCTTCTCGGCAACCCACTGCGGTCACCTGGGTGCGATCGCCGCTGAGGCGGCCTATCGCGCCGGCGACGACTGGCTCGACGACGTACTGGCGGTGCTCGACGGCAACCGAACGCTTCTCGCCGAGCTGCTCGGGGAGCGTCTGCCGGAGGCGGTCCTCTTGCCCCCGCGGGCCGGTTATCTGCACTGGATCGACCTGTCCGCCTACGGGCTCGGTGCCGACCCCGCCGCGCCGATCCTCGAGCGTGGCCGCGTCGCGCTCAGCTCCGGGCCGATGTTCGGCGCCGGCGGCGAAGGTCACGTGCGCCTCAACGCCGGCACCTCGCCGGAGCTCGTGCGCGAGGCCGTCCGGCGGATGGCGGCGGCGATCGATGCCTAGCGCGGCGAGCATGGAGCCGATCGACCGTGCGCTGGCACCGTGGTGGGTGCCGATCCGAAAGCTGCTCGGCGACCGGACACTCTTCGACGCCCACACCCACATCGGCCAGAACGACCCTGACGGCTACCGGCAGGAAGCCGACGAGCTGCTCGACGCGCTCGACCCGGTCGGAGCCCGGGCCGTGACGTTTCCGATGCACGAGCCCGGCGGCTATCCGCCCGCCAACGACCACGTACTCGAGGCGGTCGCCGCCGCGCCCGACCGACTCGTCGCGTTCTGCCGGGTCGACCCGCGCGCCGATGCGCTGAACGAAGCGCGCCGCTGCCTCGACGCCGGCGCCAAGGGGATCAAGCTGCATCCTCGGGCCGAGGGCTTCACGCTCGAGGAGGCGGCCGTCGAGCGGCTCTTCGCGCTCGCGCACGAGCGTCGGCTGCCGATCCTGATCCATGCCGGCCGCGGGATCCCGGCGCTCGGCGAGCACGCGCTGACGCTGACCCGGCGCTATCCGGACGCCCGGCTGATCCTCGCCCATGCGGCGGTGTCCGATCTCGCCTGGATCTGCTCGGAGATGCCCGAACACCCGAACCTCCTCGTCGACACGGCCTGGTGGAGCCCCGGCGACATGATGGCCATGTTCAAGCTGATCCCCTCGGGCCAGATCCTCTGGGCCAGCGACTCCCCCTACGGGCGGCCGATGAACTCGGCCGTGACACACCTGCGCTTCGCCCTCCAGGCCGGCATCGGGCCCGAGGCCCTGCGCTCGATCGCCGGCGGGCAGATCGAGCGTGTCCTCGCCGGCGAGGAACTCGAACGCCACGACCGGCCGCCCGGCGAGGCCGAGCCGATCAATCCGCACCTCGAGCGCGTCGTCGACCACCTCGTCGGCGCCGTCTCCCAGGTGGTCACCGGCAACGAGCCGACCGAGCCGGTCTCGCTTGCTCGGCTGGCCTGCGACGCCGCCGGCGACGACGAGGCCCGTCCCCTCCTCGACGGCATCCACACACTGATCGCCCGGTCCGACGAGCTCGCCGCCGACGAGCCCGGCGACGTCCGTTACCCGCCGTCGGCGATCCTTCTCACCGCGGCGCTCTCGATCGCCCGGACGCCGGCGGCCCCGAGCCCCGGGTGAGGGGTTGCCGGGTGCAGTTTCCGTTCACATACAGCGGATTTCGCACCCAGCAGCGGAGCTGACCGTGCGTATCGTCCCGGCGGAGGGTCCGTTCGCCTCGGTGACCCTCATCGCCGCCTCAGCTCAGGGCGGAGCGGATCTCCTCGATCGCCGCCCGCTCGTGCTCGGTGACGCGTTCGCCGCCGATGCCCATGAAGCCGCCGCTCTTGTCCGCCTCGGCGACCCGCTGGACGACGGTGAGGATGAAGTCGCCGAAGGTCGAGACCTCCTCGGCGTCGGCCTTGGCGGCGAGCGTCTCCTTGGCGGCGCGGATCTGCTCGACCGCCTCGGCGCGGAACTGCTCCTTGCTCGCGAACTCGTTCGGCGAGACCGAGTTCACCGAAGCGACGACCTCGTCGACGAGCGGCGAGCCGGTCGACTGCTCGCGGGCCTCGGCGTAGACCTTGCCGGCGGCCATGCTCTCGCGCAGGGTGCCGCCCTTCTCCGAGGTGATCACGTACATCGCGGCGATCGCGGGGGCGCGGGAGATGTGCTCCCACTCGTCGGCGTCGAACTGGGCTTTCTCGGTCATGCGTCGTTCCTCTCGGTGGTTGGCTCTAGAAGTCTGCCGGGGTCAGGTGCGGTCGCTTCTTCCAGAGCAGCCACTGCCGCAGGTAGGCGCCGAGCCGCTTCAGCTTCTTGCCGTGGAGGCCGCTCGCCTTCTCGGCCTCGCCCACGAACTGGCCGCGGCTGATGTTGCCGTAGCCGTGACGCTCGTTGAGGGAGTGGGACAACCCGTAGAAGCGCTTGTTGCCGATGATCTGCCGGAGGCCCTCGATCATCGCCCCGGGACGGTTGTAGACCGCGACCCCGTCGAACAGGTTCGCCGGATCGCCGTCGAGCGTCGCCGGCGCGATCTTCCAGTACTTCGACTTGATCTCGTAGACGGCCTTGAAGAACTTGCGCGGCGTCAACTCGTTCCCGTCGACCTTGGCGTTGAAGAGCACCTCCGAGAACGTCGCCCAGCCCTCGTTGAACCAGATCGCGCTCCAGTTCGAAGGGGAGATGCTGTCGCCCATCCACTGGTGGGCGAGCTCATGGGCGAGCGTCGAGCTGTCGGCGGCCGGACCACCCTGATTGCCGGCGAAGTGCGGCTTGGTCTGGTTCTCGAGCGTGTAGCCGACGTCGGGCACCCAGTCGGCGACGAGACCGACCGTCTCGAATGGGTATGAGCCGAACTTGCCGGCGAGAAAGTTGACCATCTCCGGGACCCGCGCGGCCGTCGCCGCGACGTCCGCCTTCCGCTCGGGCGTCCCGGCGCTGTCGATCGCCGTGAAGGTCGGGATCGTTGCCCCGCTCGTGTCGTCCGTCATCGACCCCTCGTCGACGTCGAAGAGGCCCACCGTGCCGCTTGCGAGATACGTCGCCATCCGCTTGCCCTCGACCCAGGTCGTGGTTGCGGTGCCGTCGCCGTTGCCGACCCGCGAGACCTGCTCGCCGGCGCCGATCGCCGTGTAGGCGGTCGGGGCGGTCGTCTCGAGCCGGAACGTCGCCTTGTCGGAGGGGTGATTGTTCGACGGGAACCAGCTCTGCGCGCCGATCGGCTCGTTGACCGTGAAGGAACCGTCGCAATTGCCGGGCGAGGAGCATGCCCGCACCCAGCCCTCGAGCGAGGTGTCGGCGTCGACGATCGCCTCCGGCTCGCCGCGGTAGGCGACGACGACGGTGAAGACGGCGCCCTTCGGGATCCCATCGTCTGGGGTGATCGTCAGCTTCGCCGGCTGGGTGACCGCCGGGTCGTCGCTGAACTTCGGCTTCGCATCGGCTCGCGCATAGGCGGCACCGGCACCGTCCACCGTGACCTCGTCGATCGTCAGATCCCTCTGGAAGTCGAGGCTGAACCGGGAGAGGCCCTGGGTCGCCTTCGCCTTGATCGTCGCCTTCGTGCCGACCTCGAAGCGGTTCGTGGCCGGGTCGTAGTCGAGGACGAGCGAGTAGTTGCGGACGTTGTAGCCGCCGTTGCCGACCTGCGGAATGATCGGGTCGCCGAGCGATTTCGCGCCGGGCGAGAAACCGGCCGACGCGGGGGCCGCGGCGACGAGCAGGAGGGCGAGGACGGTCAGGGTGCCGCCGCAGGCGACGGAGCGAATGGTTCTCACCGGCTCATCGTTGCAGACCACCGGAGGGGTAACCTCCGCTTCCAGAGACGGCCGATGACTTCCAGCGAGAACCCGAGAACCTGCCTGATCGGCGCCGGCTCAAGCGGCATCGCCGCGGCGAAGGCGCTGCACGAGCGCGGGCTGCCGTTCGACTGCTACGAGCTCAGCGATCGGGTCGGCGGCAACTGGGTCTTTCAGAACAAGAACGGGATCTCGTCCTCCTACCGCTCGCTGCACATCAACACCTCGCGCGAGCGGATGGAGTTCTCGGACTACCCGATGCCGAAGTCATACCCCGACTTCCCGCGCCACGACCACATCGCCCGCTACTTCGACGACTACGTCGATCACTTCGGGTTTCGCGACCGGATCCGCTTCGGGGTCGGGGTGGATCATGTCGAGCGCCTCGACGACGGCCGCTGGGAGATTCGCACGACCGAGGGCGAGACCGAGACCTACGACGCCTTGATCGTCGCCAACGGCCACCACTGGGACCCGCGCTGGCCGGAGCCGCCGTTCCCGGGGAGCGACACCTTCGAGGGCGAGCAGATCCACTCGCACGATTACAAGGAGGAGACCCAGATCGTCGACAAGGACGTCGTCGTCCTGGGCATGGGCAACTCGGCGATGGACATCGCCGTCGACGCGTCCTATCACTCGCGGAACACCTACCTCGCGGCTCGCCGCGGCGCCTACGTCATCCCCAAGTACCTGTTCGGCAAGCCGCTCGATCAGATCGGCGGCACCGAGTGGCTGCCGCACTGGATCCGGTTCCCGATCATGGCCCAGCTCCTGAAGTTCAGCGTCGGGCGGATGGAGAACTACGGGCTGCCGGAGCCCGACCACAAGTTCGCCCACGCCCACCCGACCGTCAGCGGCCGCATCCTCGACCGGCTCGCCCACGGCGCGATCACGGCGAAGCCGAACATCGCCGCGCTCGAGGGCGATCGGGTGCGGTTCACCGACGGGAGCGAGGTCCACGCCGATCTCATCGTCTACTGCACGGGCTACAAGATCACCTTTCCGTTCTTCGACGAGGAATTCATCTCGGCCAAGGACAACGAGCTGCCGCTCTACAAGTTCATGTTCCACCCCGAGTACGAGAACCTGTTCTTCCTCGGGCTCGTGCAGCCGCTCGGCGCGATCATGCCGATCGCCGAACGTCAGTCGGTGCTGATCACCGAGACGCTGCGCGGCCGCCTCGAGCTGCCGTCCCGCTCGGCCATGGAGGCCGACATCGCCGCCAAGCGCCGGAAGATGAAGAAGCGCTACGTGGCCTCGAAGCGGCACACGATCCAGGTCGACTACGACGACTACATGCGCGACCTCGCCAAGGAGCTCGAGGCCGGCCGCGAGCGGGCCGACGCGCACCGGCCGGCGCCTGAACCCGAGTCGGTCGGCGCTCCGGCCTGAGGCTCAGTCGCCGGCGTCGAGCGGGTGCAGCTCGCTGTAGGCGAGCGCTTCGGTCCGCAGGTGGGCGATCGCCTGGTAGGCGGGGGAGCCGATCATCTCCAGGAACGCAGCCCGGCTCGGGTAGCGGACGAGCAGGACCAGGTCCCAGGTGCGATCGCCGCCGATCAGCGCGTTCGCCCCGGTGCCGGTGAAGATCGGCCTGCCGCCGACGTCCTCGAGGATCGGAGCGACGGCGGCGCCGTACTCCATGTACTTCTCCATGCCGCCGTCGGGCTTCATCTCGAGCAGGTTCAGCATCACGACCGGACCGTCGTCGCCGGACCGCGAGCGCTCGAGGAACTCCCGGAACGCGTCCGGGTTCAGCTGCTCTGCGTCGACGGGCTCAGCCATTGCCGGCGATCCTATTGAGTCCGAGTCAACGAGGCGGGGCCGGCGGGTGAAAGATCCGGAACCGATCACCGCTGGGTGTGGTTTCCGTTCATATACAACGGATTTCGCACCCACCGCGGGCTCGCCCCGCCCGGCTGGAGCGTCGAGAGGCCCCGGCGGGGGTGCGCTCGCCGGGGCCGCCTCGTAGCCGCGGCTACTTGATGAACAGGATCTCCGAGTACTTGGGCAGCGGCCAGAGGTCGTCGGCCACGATCAACTCGAGAGCGTCGGCGACCTCGCGGACCTCTGCCATCTTGGCGAGCTGCTTGTCCCGCGCGTACTCGGCGAGCTCGAGACCCTCGATGCCGTCGGGATAGATGTTCGCCTGCTCGAGCTCGCCGATCTTCTCGACGAACCCGTTGATCAGGGGCTCGAGCTCGGACGAGATCCCGCCGACGCCGGCGGCGTCGACCTCGATCGCGTAGCGGATCGCGGCCGGGAGCAGCATCGTCTTCGCGATCGATCGCGCCGTCTCCGCCTCGATGTTGGCCAGGGCCGCGTACTGCTCGACCCAGACCTCGAAGCGTGCCTCCAGCTCGCGCTTCGAGAGCACGTTGTACTTCTCGAAGGCCGCGACGGTGTCGTCGGCGACGACCTCGGGGAGCGCGTCGGGCGTGGTGCGCAGGTTCTTGAGTCCGCGCTGCTCGGCCTCGGCATGCCAATCGTCGGAGTAGTTGTCCCCGCCGAAGCAGATCTGCTTGTTGGCGGAATAGCTCTCCCTGACGACGGCGGTCACCGCGGCTCCGACCTCCTCGCCCGAGTCGATCTTCGCCTCGAGCTTGCCGGCGAGATCGTCGATCGCCTCAGCGACGATCGTGTTCAGGACCGTGTTCGGGAACGCGAGCGACATGCTCGATCCCAGCGCCCGGAACTCGAACTTGTTGCCGGTGAAGGCGAACGGCGATGTCCGGTTGCGGTCGCCACCGTGGAGCGGCAGCGGCGGCAGGACCGGGGTCCCGAGGCCGAGCGTCGCGTCCTCGGTGACGCCGTCGCCCTCGCCCGAGACGATCGACTCGAACGCCTTGTCGAGCTCGGCGCCGAGGAAGACCGAGATGATCGCCGGCGGCGCCTCGTTCGCTCCGAGGCGATGGTCCTGGCCGATGTTCGCGACCGACGCGCGAAGCAGGCCCTGGTGCTTGTTGACCGCCTGGATCACGGCCGTGCAGAAGAACAGGAAGCTCGCGTTCTGCGCAGGCGTGTCACCCGGGTCCATCAGGTTCGTCCCGGTGTCGGTGCCCATCGACCAGTTGTTGTGCTTGCCGGAGCCGTTGACGCCGGCGAACGGCTTCTCGTGCAGCAGGCAGACGAGCCCGTACCGGCGGGCGACGTTCTGCATGACCTGCATCGTCAGCTGCTGGTGGTCGGAGCCGACGTTCGAGTTCTCGAAGATCGGCGCCAGCTCGTACTGGCCGGGAGCCACCTCGTTGTGGCGGGTCTTGACGGGGACGCCGAGCTTGACCAGCTCACGCTCGGTCTCGAGCATGCACGCCAGCACACGCTCGGGGATCGAGCCGAAGTAATGGTCGTCGAGCTCGTGGCCCTTCGGCGGCTGGGCCCCGAACAGCGTCCGCCCGGTCGTGACCAGGTCGGGGCGCTCGAAGTAGTACTGCTCGTCGACGAGGAAGTACTCCTGCTCGGGGCCGACCGTGGTGAACACGCGCTGGGTCTTGTCGTCGCCGAGCAGGCGCAGCGCCTTCACGGCCGAGCTCGATAGCGCGTCCATCGACCTCAGCAGCGGGATCTTCGCGTCGAGCGCCTCGCCCGTCCAGGACGCGAACGCGGTCGGAATGCAGAGCAGGACGCCGTTGGGGTTCTCGAGCAGGAAAGCCGGGCTCGTCGGATCCCAGGCCGTGTAGCCGCGCGCCTCGAAGGTGGCGCGGATCCCGCCGGTCGGGAACGACGAAGCGTCGGGCTCGCCCTGGATCAGCTCCTTGCCGGAGAAGCCGGCGATCGCGTCGGAGTCCCCGCCCGGCTCGAAGAACGAGTCGTGCTTCTCGGCGGTCAGGCCGGTCAGCGGCTGGAACATGTGCGTGTAGTGGGTGGCGCCGCGCTCGAGCGCCCACTCCTTCATCGCGTCTGCGACCTCGTCGGCGAGCGACGGATCGAGGGCGGTGCCGGACGCGAGGGTCTCGTTCAGCCGATCGAAGGTCTCCGCGCCCAGGCGCTCCTTCTGGACCGCCGGGGAGAAGACGTTGGCGCCGAAGGGGTGGTTGGCGGCGTCGCGGAGGTCGCCGGTTTCGATCGACCCTCCGTTCGCACTCCAGCTGGCGGCGGTCAGGTTGTGCTTGCGGGCCCTGGTGATGGTCATGGCGTGATTGACTCCTTCTCGTGGCTGCGCGACTCGTCCCGACAGGGGCGAGCCGTCCGTGCATCGTCGCAAAGTTCTGACCGGAACCGTAGGCCCTGTGCCCCGTCGGCCCTTTGTCCGCGCGTACAAAGTCCCGCGCCGGGGCTTCGACATCGGGCAGGCGAGGGAATTCCGATTCGCTTTCCGATCCGAGACCGAATAAGCTTTCTGCCGTCGCGGTGATGTGCGCGGCGCCTAAGACGGCCCCGATCGCAAGGATACTGAACCGCGATGAGTGAACCCTCGAACGACCCGTACTGGCGGGAAGCGATGGCGCCCTACGCGCGCCCCGTGCTCTCGCGGTCCCTGCTCGACATCCTCACCGCGCCGGTCGCGTTCTTCGCTCTCTGGGCGGCGATGTACGCTGCCCTCGGCGTCTCCTACTGGCTCGTCCTGCTGATCTCGATCCCCGCCGCGGGCTTTCTGCTCCGCACGTTCATCCTCTTCCACGACTGCACGCACGGCTCGTTCTTCGCCTCGCGGCGAGCGAACGTCTGGGGCGGGCGGATCTTCGGCCTGCTCACCTTCCAGTGCTTCGCCAACTGGCGCCATCATCACGCCGTCCACCACGGCTCCGCCGGCGACCTCGACCGCCGCGGCACCGGCGACGTCGCGACCTGGACGGTCGAGGAGTACTACTCGAAGCGATTGGCCTCGCGGCTCGGCTATCGCCTCTTCCGCCACCCGGCCGTGATGTTCGGCGTCGGTCCGATCTGGTCGCTGCTGATCGGTCCCCGCGTCTGGGCCGGCTCGAAGCCCGGCAAGCTCCGCAACAGCATCCTGCTGACGAACGTCGCCGTCGTCGTGATGGTCGGCCTCGCCTGCCTCGCGTTCGGCTGGCAGGCGGTGGTCCTGATCGAGGCCCCGCTGATCGTCATCGCCGGCACCGCCGGCGTCTGGCTGTTCTTCGTCCAGCACCAGTTCGAGGACGTCTACTGGGAGAACGGCGAGACCTGGGACTACTCGGAGGCGGCGCTGAAGGGCAGCAGCTACCTGAAGCTCCCGCAGCCGTTTCAGTTCTTCACCGGCAACATCGGCCTCCACCACGTCCATCACCTGAGCGCGCGTGTCCCCAACTACAACCTGCAGCGCGCCCACGACGAGAACGAGGTCTTCGCCCAGGTACCGGTCCTCACGTTCCGGAAGTCCTTGCGAAGCTCCCGGCTCAAGCTCTGGGACCCGTCGAGCAAGCAGCTCGTCGGCTTCGCGGCGGCGAAGGCGAGCCACCGGCGCACCCAGGTGGTGCCCCAGCCGGCACCGTCGACGCTGTAGGCGAGAGCGCGGGCGCGCCCCGCCGGCCTACCGTTTCGCCGCGATCTCCGCCGACTTGGCGATCGCGTCGTCCATCTGTTCGAGCGCGTCGATGTTGACCGGCCCGTGGCCGGGCGCGAGGGCCGCGGGTTCGTGCGTGCGGAGCTCGATGGCGCTCTCGAGCTCCAGCTCCTTGTTCCAGGTCGCCATCGTCGGCAGCGGGAACAACGGGTTGGCGCGGGCGGTCGTGTAGACGCCGAAGAGGGTCGAGAAGACGTCGCCGCAGTAGAGCGTCCGGTCGCGGGTGTCGAGGAACGAGATGTGGCCGGGAGTGTGGCCGGGCGTTGCGATCACCTCGAGCGATCCGACGCGCTCGCCGCCCTCGATCGTGCGGGTGGGCTTGGTCTTCGCGCCCGGGTAGCTGCCTTTGAGCTTGCCGGTCTCGCCCTCCTGCAGGGTCTTGTCGCCGGCGAGGAGGATGGCGTCGCGGGCCGAGATCAGTACCTCGGCATCCGGGAGCTGGGCGCGCAGCTCGTCGAGCCCACCGATGTGGTCGCCGTGCGCGTGGGTGAGCGCGATCCGGACGATCGGCTGCCCGAGCGCGTTCGCCTCGGCGAGGATCTTCTTGCCCGTTCCCTTCAGCCCGGTGTCGATCAGGGTCAGGCCGTCCTCCTCCTCGACGAGGAAGGCGTTGACCATGCCGTAGCGGCTGATCCGGGTGTGGCTGTCAGCGGTGGGAATGCTCATGCCCGGATCCTAGCCGGAGCGGGCCGCGCTCCCGCTCGGCTCGGGGCGGGATAGGCTCGCCGCCATGACGCAGGAGCGCCGCAACGAGGTCGCCCGCAGCGAGCGGATTCTGCCCGGCGTCTGGCGCCTGCGGCTGCCCTGTCCATGGCCGGGCGTCCCGCACGTCAACTCCTGGGCGATCTCGCGCGGCGACGGCATCGTCCTCTTCGACACCGGGATCGGCGGGGAGGAGGGGCTCCACCAGCTCGAGCTGGCGCTCGGGCAGGCGAAGCTGAAGCTCCGCGACGTCCGCCTCGTCGTCTGCACCCACTCCCACAGCGACCACTACGGCGCCGCCGGGCCGATCGTCGAGGCCGCCGGCTGCGAACTCTGGATGCACCCGGCCTGGGGCCACGTCCGCGCGATGGCCGAGCACCCCGATGAAGCGCTCGACGGGCGGATCGAGGTCGCCCGTCACAGCGGCGTGCCGGCGGCGACGCTGGAGCGATACGAGGAGCGGCGCGGCGAGAGCCCCTACATCGACCGCGTCGTCCCGCCCGACCGCGAGCTGATCGACGGCGTCGAGGTCGCGACCGATCTCGGTTTCTTCCGCGCCTACGAGACCCCCGGACACGCGCCCTCCCACGTCGTCCTCCACGAGCCGGAGAGCGGGCTGCTGGTCTCCGGCGATCACCTGCTCGGCCGGATCTCCCTCTTCTACGACCACGGTCACACGCCCGACCCGGTGGGCGAGTTCCTGAGCTCTCTCGACGTCGTCGACGAGCTCGACATCCGCCTCTGTCTTCCCGGCCACGGCCGGACGTTCCGCGACGTCGGCGCGAAGATCGCCGCCTACCGGGAGGAGGTCGGCTCCCAGCTCGGCAACGTCAGGGAGGCGCTCGCCGACGGCGACAAGACCCCGTACGGCGTCGTCGAGCACATGCTCGGCAAGGACAACGTGAGCGGACCGGCCGCGGCGTGGGCCTTGCAGCTCGCGCTCGCCTACCTCGACCATCTCGAGAAGCTCGGCGGGGCGGAGCGCATCGAGGGCTCCGATCCCGTCGTCTGGCGTGCCGCCGGCGGAAGCTGATGTACGGGCCGGACAACCGGCCGGGCCAAAGTTGTCCAGCGCCGTAATCCACCGGGGCATCCGTTTGGGGTAGCGTCGCGACCGTCCCGTCCGGCTTTTGTACGAAATGGCAAAGGCAGCGATCCGAACAGCGAGCACCAGCGATGCAGGCGACGTCCCCGACGTCCGGCTTTCGGGTGTCCGGAAGACCTACGGTGAGGTCGTCGCCGTCGACCGCGTCGACCTCGACATCCGCCGCGGCGAGTTCTTCACGATGCTCGGTCCCTCGGGCTCGGGCAAGACGACGATGCTGCGGATGGTCGCCGGCTTCGAGCTTCCCGACGAGGGCCGCGTCGAGCTCGCCGGAAACGACGTCACCGAGCTCGCCGCCTACGACCGCGACGTCAACACCGTCTTTCAGGACTACGCGCTGTTCCCGCACATGACGGTGGGCGACAACGTCGAGTACGGCCTCCGCGTCGCCCGGGTCGGAAGGGACGAGCGCCGCAAGCGTCGCGCCGAGGCGCTCGAGATGGTCCGGCTTCCCGGCTACGACGACCGCAAGCCGACCGAACTCTCCGGCGGGCAGCGCCAGCGCGTCGCCCTCGCCCGGGCCATCGTCAACCGCCCGCGGGTGTTGCTCCTCGACGAGCCGCTCGGCGCCCTCGACCTGAAGCTCCGCGAACAGCTCCAGGTCGAGCTCAAGCAGATCCAGCGCGAGGTCGGAATCACGTTCATCTACGTGACCCACGACCAGGAGGAGGCGCTGACTATGTCGGACCGCATCGCCGTCTTCAACGAGGGCCGGATCGAGCAGGTCGGAGAGCCCGAGGGCGTCTACGAGCGCCCGAGCAACGCCTTCGTCGCCGGCTTCGTCGGCGTCTCGAACCTGATCCACCGCGACGGGGGCAGCTTCACGGTCCGCCCCGAGAAGGTCCGGCTGCTCGCGCCCGGCGAGCCGTCGCAGGGCCTGGTCGTCGAGGAGGGAACGATCGCCGACGTCTCCTACGCGGGGATGGTCACGAGATTCCACGTCGACCTCGACGGCGGAGACCGCCTCCAGGTGGCGCGGCAGAACCTCGAGCAGACCTCGCACGAGGACGAGGGCCTGCGGGGGCAGCGGGTAAGGGTTGGTTGGCGACGCGAGCACACGGTCGCGGTAGCCGAGCAGCAGGGAGCAATGGGGTAGCAAGATCAACAGAGGAGGAAAGATGAGTAGCGATGCGCGCTCTGCACGGTGGGCCTGGCTCGCCGTGGCAGGCCTGAGCGTCTTCATTGCCGCCTTCGCAATCGGATGCGGAAGCGACGACTCGAGCGACAGCACGAGTGCCGGTGGAGACATGCTGACCGAGGTCGGACAGGGGGAAGGCGAACTGAACCTGATCTGCTGGGCCGGCTACTGCGAGGACGGCTCGACCGATCCCAAGGTGGACTGGATCAGCGACTTCGAGAAGCAGACCGGTTGTCAGGTCAACGTCAAGATCGGGAACACCTCCGACGAGATGGTGACCTTGATGCGAACGGGTGACTACGACGGCGTCTCGGCGTCCGGCGACGCGACGCTGCGGTTGATCGACGGCGGCGACGTCGCCCCGGTCAACACCGACCTCGTCTCCAACTACGCCGACGTGTTCCCGGGCCTGAAGGACCAGCCCTACAACAGCGTCGACGGCCAGATGTACGGCATCCCGCACGGACGTGGGGCGAACCTGCTGATGTCCAACACCGACGTCGTCAAGCCCGCAGCCGATTCGTGGGGCGCGGTCTTCGATCCGAAGCAGATGGAGCCGAACAAGGGCAAGATCACGGCCTACGACAGCCCGATCTACATCGCCGACGCGGCGCTGTATCTGATGCAGACGCAGCCGGACCTGGGGATCACGAACCCCTACGAGCTGGACGAGGATCAGTTCAACGCGGCAATCGATCTGCTGAAGACGCAGAACGAGTACATCGGTGAGTACTGGTCGGACTACACCAAGGAGATCCAGGCGTTCACCAACGGCGACAGCGTCGTCGGGACGACCTGGCAGGTGATCAACCAGCTCCTGCAGGGCGACAACCAGCCCGTCGATGCGGTCTACCCCGCCGAGGGTTCGACCGGTTGGTCCGACACGTGGATGGTCAGCTCGGAGGCACAGCATCCGAACTGCATGTACATGTGGATGAACCACATCATCGACCCGAAGACCAACGCCGCCGTGGCGGAGTGGTTCGGGGAGGCGCCGGCCAACGAGAAGGCCTGCGACTTCACGGCCGATCCGAATCACTGCGAGATCTACGACGCGGACGGCAGCCAGTACCTCGACGAGGTGTTCTACTGGACCACTCCGGTCTCCGACTGCGGCGACGACCGCGGTGACGTCTGCAAGACGTACGACGAGTGGAATCAGGCCTGGACGGAGGTCAAGGGCTAGCCGAACGCCGACCGGAGGACGCGAACGACCGTGGAAGCAGCGGGGCTCGGAGCTCCGAAGCCGAGGAGATCGGCGGGCCATCGGCTCGCCGATCTCTTCCACGGCCGTCCGCGCCTCCAGGTCGGTGCCCTGCTGGCCGGCCCCGTGGGCTGGCTGGTGGTCGGCTATCTCGGCTCGCTGGCGGTGCTGCTGGCCGCCAGCTTCTGGTCGCTCGGGGAACTGAGCGGCGAGGTCCAGCAGACGTTCACGCTGGACAACTTCGAGACCATCTTCACCGACTCCGTCTACCGCACGATCACGCTGCGGACGGTCCTGATCGCAGCGGCGGTGACGGTGACGGACGCGCTGCTGGCCCTGCCGCTCGCCTTCTTCATGGCCAAGGTCGCGCGGCCGCGGTCGAAGGGATTGCTGGTCGTGGCGGTCCTGGTCCCGCTCTGGTCGTCGTACCTGGTCAAGGTCTACGCCTGGCGGACGATCCTCAGCGAGGAGGGGATCTTCAACTGGGTCCTCGACCCGCTCGGGCTCTCCGGCCCCGGCTACGGCAACGTCGCCGTCTGGCTCGTCATGAGCTACATCTGGCTGCCTTACATGATCATCCCCGTCTACGCGGGCCTGGAACGGATCCCGAACTCCGTCCTCGCGGCCTCCGACGACCTCGGCGCGAAGCCGTGGAAGACGTTCCGGAGCGTCGTCTGGCCGCTCGTGTTCCCGGCGATCGTCGCCGGCTCGATCTTCACGTTCTCGCTGACCCTCGGCGACTTCATCACGCCGTCTCTGGTCAGCAATACGCAGTTCATCGGCAACACGATCTACTCGAACATCACCAACAACCTGCCGCTGGCGGCGGCGCTGACGACGATCCCGATCGCGATCATGATCCTCTACCTGCTGATCGCCCGGCGCCTTGGAGCGTTCGAGCACGTATGAGCGGGGTGATGGGCAGATGAGGCTCTCGAAGCGCGCCGAGTTGCTGCTCCGGGCCGCGAGCGGAGTCACGCTCGCGTTCATCTACATCCCGCTTGCGGTGATCTTCGTCTACGCGTTCAACACCAGCCGCGCGCTCGAGTGGCCGCCGCCGGGGCTGACGACCGAGTGGCTCGGCGACGCGCTCAGCAACAGCGGCGCCCGCGAGGCCTTCTTCACCTCGCTCCAGGTCGCCGCCGTCGCGACGATCCTCGCGCTCGCCCTGGGCTCGCTCGCGTCGCTCGCCGTCTCCCGGTTCCGCTTCTTCGGCCGCGAGACCATCTCCTTCCTGGTCATCCTCCCGATTGCGCTGCCGGGCATCGTCAGCGGCGTCGCCCTGAACACGACCTTCACGCAGTTCCTCGGCTTCGACCTCGGGTTTCTGACCGTCGTCGTCGGCCATGCGACCTTCTGCATCGTCGTCGTCTACAACAACGTCGTCGCCCGGCTCCGCCGAGTCTCGGGCTCCTTCGAGGAGGCCTCCGCCGACCTCGGCGCCACCCCGTGGACCACCTTCCGCCGCGTCACTCTCCCGAGCATGCAGACCGCCCTCGTCGCCGGCGGCCTGCTCGCCTTCGGTCTTTCCTTCGACGAGATCATCGTCACGACCTTCACCGCCGGCGCCGGGATCGAGACCCTGCCGCTCTGGATCTTCACCAACTTCTCGCGCCCCAACCAGCTTCCGATCGTCAACGTCGTCGCGGTCTTCGTGATCCTGATCTCGATCATCCCCGTCTACCTCGCCCACAAGCTCACCCGCGAGGAGGGCGGCGCCGCCCCGACCCGCGGCGCTGCCCCGAGCGCCGTCGCGGCGGAGGGAACCGCGGCTCCGTAGAGGTCAGCCGCCGGGCTGTTCCCCGGGGCGCCCCTGCGGCCCCGCCTCGGGGGCCTGGTCATCGGGCCTGCCGTTCAGCATCGGCAGCACCTTCCTGGTGACGAGGACGAAGAAGATCAGACCCGCCGCTCCGACCCAGATCGCCGGATCGTTCGGCGAGAGCTCCTCGAGCTTCGACCCGAGGTAGACGAACAGCACCGTCAGCGGCAGATACCCGACCGCCGTCGTCCACATGAACGTCCCGAGCGGCACCCGGGCCGAGCCGGCGACGTAGCTGAACAGGCTGAACGGGACGATCGGCACCATCCGGCAGGCGAGCAGGAGGGTGATCCCGCCGCGGTCGACGACCCCCTCGTAGCGGACGAAGCGCTCAGCGCCGAACATCTTCACGAGCGCGGGTCGTGCCGCATGGCGGCCGATCTGATGGCAGACGAGCCCGTTCAGAAGCCAGCCGACCATGACCAGCGGCAGGCCGAACCAGAAGCCGTAGACGAACCCGACGGCGGCGTCGAGGATCTCGGCCGGGTAGAAGATGATCGCGTGCGAGAGCGCCAGCGCGAGGACGAGCAGGACCCCGCCGAAGCCGAACCCGCGCAGATCCTCCCGCAGCGAGGCTGTGTCGCCGCTCAGCGCGTCGGTCACCGCCTGACGCAAGGGGTGGACGAGCAGGACGAGCGCGACGATCGACAGCGCGAGCCCGACCGCGGCGATGACCGGGATCCAGTTCGTGTGCTCCTCGGCGAGGTCCTCGATCGCGGCCTCGACCCGGGTCACGTTCGGCTCGTCCGGGCGTTGCTGCTCACCCTTCACCGGACGAGTCTCGCACTCCGACTACCGAAGCAGCCTCCGCACCTCGGACGGCGGCGGGACGCCGTCGGGCCCGCCGCGGCTGTGGCCGCCCCCCGCGGGGCGCCGCGAGTCGGGAGCGTGCTTCACCCACCGCTTGCCCTTCAGCTCCTTGCGCAGGGCGCGCCTGCTGCGGGGGTAGTGGTCGACCTCGAACGGGTTGCCGGGCCCGAAGCCCTGGTAGTAGACGGCCATCTTCGTTCGGCCGTGCGAGCGGATCCAGCGGAACAGGTGTCGGGTGAACGCCGGGCGATCGACGTCCCACGGCCCCCACTCGCCGAGCACGAACGGCAGACGCTTGTACTGCCTGTAGAAGCCGTTGAGGCCGCCGAAGTTCGGGAACTTCCCGTAGATGTCAGCGCCGACCCAGTCGACGTACTTCGCGCCCGGCCAGTAGGCGCGGGGGCCGTTGCCCTTGCGATCCGGCGACCCCGAAGTCTGCGGCACCCACATGAACGCGACCTTCGGCTGCGGGATGTTCTTCGGCGGATGGCCGCTCCTGCGGCCGGTCGTCAGCGGTGGCATCCGGTTCGCCTTCAGCTTGTGATTGATCTCGCGCCGCGGGCCACCGCGGATCACGATCACCGAACGCTTCCAGGCCTTGCGGAACTGGGCGGTCTTGTTGGAGCGCCCGCGCCCTGAGCCGTCGGCGTCGAACGCCGAGTACGGGTTCCAGTGCCCGTTCATCTCCGGCAGCAGGCGGATGTAGGTGGGCCGCCGCCACTGCGCGAGCCGCCGGTTCACGGTCAGCAGGTAGCGGTCGCCCTCGCCGCGGCGGATCGCCCGCGGGCTGATCACACCGCTGCACTCGTAGCAGCCGGTCGTCGAGATGCTGAGCATCCCGCGCGTCTCGGTCCGCTTCCAGCGCTTGACCGCCTCCTGGTTCCAGGCGTTCCAGGTCTCGAAGGCCTGCATGACCGGGACGTGGCGGCCGACCGCGCCGGCGAAGTCGAAGTAGTCCTGTTTCGAGCCGCCGTCGGAGACGCCGGCGTAGAGGTCCTTGCCGCGAGGCGGATAGCTGCCCGCCGGGGCCGCCGCCGGCAACGCGAGCGCAGCGAGCAGGGCGAGGAGCAGGACGCGGCGGGCCATCCGGTGATGTTAGGCACGGCGAGGCGCGGGCACTGCGAGATCGGTTGCAGGTGCCGCGCGGGTAGAGTCGCATGCCCCGGAGGACCGGATCCGCCGGAATCTCGGGGCAGCAATTGGCGAATCTCAGCGACTTGATCACGGCGCCGGCCGGCCGGCTCGCCGACGCAGCGCAGAACGCGCTCGAGGTGGCGCGGTTCGGCGGCTTCGAGACCGACGAGCAGCCCTCGCCCTACGAGGTCGTCTCCGAGCAGCCCGTCTACAGGCTGCGCCGCTACTTCCCGCCGGAGCCCGGCGCGAAGGAGGTGCGGAACCGCCCCGCGCTGATGCTCGTTCCGCCGATGATGCTCGCGGCCGACATCTACGACGTCGCGCCGTCGACGAGCGCGGTCGAGATCCTCGCCGGCAACGGCGTCGACCCCTGGGTCGTCGACTTCGGCGCCCCCGAGCACGAAGAGGGCGGCCTCGAGCGCTCGCTCAACGATCACGTCATCGCGATCGACGAGGCGATCGACCGGGTCCGCGCCGAGACCGGCCACGACCGGATCCACATCGGCGGCTACTCCCAGGGCGGGATGTTCTGCTACCAGGTGGCCGCCTTCCGGCGCTCGCGCGGCATCGACTCGATCATCGCGTTCGGCAGCCCGGTCGACACCCGCGGCACCCTCAGCTTCGGCCTCCCCGAGGACGCGGCGATCGCCGCGGCCTCGTTCCTCGCCGAGAACGTCTTCGCCAACTCCGGCGTTCCGGCCTGGATGAGCCGGACCGGATTCCGCCTCCTCGATCCCGCGAAGACGATGCGGCAGCGGCTCGAGTTCATCGGCCAGCTCCACGACCGCGAGGCCCTGCTGCCGCGCGAGCGCCAGCGGCGCTTCCTCGAGGCCGAGGGCTGGGT
This sequence comes from uncultured Conexibacteraceae bacterium, assembly GCA_963784885.1. Classification (GTDB taxonomy): domain Bacteria; phylum Actinomycetota; class Thermoleophilia; order Solirubrobacterales; family 70-9; genus RHKX01. The sequence goes on along the minus strand of CAWATA010000005.1, from coordinate 103,298 downwards.
CGCCTGGCCGGGCCCCGCCCTTGCCGACGTGATCCGTCAGTTCGGCGTCCACAACCGGCTCGTCTCCGGCGGGTTCGTGATCGAGGACCGGCTCGTGACGCTGGCCGACATGACCAGCCCGATCCTGGCCTTCGTCGGCGAGTCGGACGAGATCGCCCCCGCCCGCTCGGTCCGCGCCGCGCGCTGGGCGGCACCGCGCTCCGACGTCTACGAGGTCACGCTCCCCGCCGGCCACTTCGGCCTCGTCGTCGGCACCACCGCAGTCGAGACGACCTGGCCGACGGTCGCCGCGTGGATGCACTGGCGGGCGGGGGAGGGGGAGCTTCCCGAGGGGGTCAAGCGGATCGAGGAGGAGGTCGAGAGGCCCGAGAACGGCATCAGCGGCCGCGATCGCCTCAGCGCCGGCGCGTCGCTGGCGCTCGGCGCCGGGATCGGGACGGTGCAGGCGCTCGCCGGCGCGGCGATCGGGGCGACCCGGACGTTGCGTGAGATAGCCGGCGACACCGCGGGCCAGCTCGATCAGCTCAACCGGCTCGGGCGCGTCAACCCGCGGACCCGGATCTCCTTCGGTCTGCTCCTCGACGAGCGGGCGGAGGAGGAGCCCGGGGACGTCGTCCTGCTGTTCGAGGATCGCGCCCACACCCAGGAGGCGGTCAAGGGCCGCGTCGACAACGTGGTTCGGGGACTGCTCGAGATCGGCGTCCGCCAGGGCGAGCACGTCGGCGTCCTCATGCAGACGCGGCCGAGCGCACTCACCGTCGTCGCCGCGCTGAATCGGCTCGGCGCGGTCGCCGTTCTGATGCGGCCCGACGGCGATCCCGCCCGGGAGGCCGAGCTCGGCCGGGTCCGGCGGATCATCGCCGATCCTCAGAACGGCGAGGCGGCGGCCGCCGCCACCGACGTCCAGGTCTACGTACTCGGCGGTGGCGGGAAGGAGCGCGAGCTGGCGCGAGGGCTGATCGATATGGAGCGGATCGACCCCGACGCCGTCGAGGTGCCGGCCTGGTTCGAGCCGAACCCCGGCCGCGCCGGCGACCTCGCGTTCATCCTCTTCACCGGCAGCGGCGAGCGGACGCTCGCCAACCGGATCACCAACGGGCGCTGGGCGCTCTCGGCGTTCGGCACCGCGTCATCGGCGTCGCTGTCGCGCAGCGACACCGTCTACACCGCCAGCCCCGTCTATCACCCCTCGGCCTTGCTGATGAGCGTCGGCGGCGTCGTCGCGAGCGGAGCCAGGCTCGCGGTCGGCTCGCGGTTCGAGCCGTCGACCTTCTGGGACGAGGTGCGTCGCTACGGCGCGACCGTCGTCTCCTACACCTGGGCGATGATGGAGGAGATCGCCGAAGCACCGCCGAATCCCGGCGAGCAACACCATCCGGTCCGCCTGTTCATCGGCTCGGGGATGCCCCGCGGGCTCTGGAAGCGGGTCACCGAGCGCTTCGCGCCCGCCACGGTGCTCGAGTTCTACGCCTCGACCGAGGGCGACGCTGTTCTCGTCAACGTCACCGGTAGGAAGGCCGGCAGCAAGGGCCGGCCGCTTCCCGGCAGCACCGAGGTCCGGGTCGCCGCCTACGACCCGCTCGACCGCGGCCTGATCCTCGGCGACAACGGCTTCGCGATCGAGTGCGCCCGCACCGATCCGGGGATGCTCCTGGCCCGGGTCCGCCACGAGGCGATCGGGATGGGCGACGGCGTCCTCCGCGGGGTCTTCGAGCCCGGCGACGCCTGGCTCGAGACGGGCGACCTCTTCGTCGTCGACGCCGACGGCGACTTCTGGCTTCTCGACAACCTGTCGACGTTGATCCGAGCCGCATCGGGGGTCGTCTTCTCGGGGCCGATCCAGGATGCCCTCGGCGATGTCGACGCGATCGCGCTCGCGGTCGCCTACGGGGTCCGGCGCGAGGACGGCACCGAGGTCCCGTGTGCCGCGGTGACGCTGCGCGAGGACCGCGAGCTCGACATCCACGAGGTCGAGCGCGCACTCGCCGATCTCGGCGACGCCGGCATCCCGTCGGTCATCAGGGTGGTCGAGCGAATCCCGCTCACCACGTGGTACCGCCCGATCACCGGGCCGCTCAAGCAGGAGGGGTTGCCGATGCCCTCGACCCCCCCGGACTCCTGGTATTGGGATCCGCGCAAGGGCGGTTACCGGAGGATGAGCAAGGCCGGCCACGACCGCCTGCTTCGTTGAGCTCCTTCGCGGTCAGCCGGTCGTTCGACGCGCCGCCCGATGTGGTCTTCGACGTCTTCACGAACGCGTCGCGTTACCCGGATTACACACCGATCCGGTCGGTCGAGATGGAGCTGACCGGGGATGGCGCCGACGACGGCGCCGGAGCGATTCGCGCCCTGCACACCGGGCCCGCGACCGTGAGGGAGCTCGTCACCGAGTACGAGCCCCGGCGGCTGTTCGCGTTCGAAGTCCTCTCCGGCGCAGGGCCGGCCCGGGAGTACCGGGGCCGGCTGACCTTCGAGCCGACCGCCGGCCTCGGGACCCGCGTCACCTACGCCGTCGACCTCGAGCCGAGGGCTCCCGGGGCCGGCATCGTGGTCGCGGCCTTCTTCCGGGGCGCGATCGAGATCCTCATGCGGCTGGCCGGGCCCGAGGCCCGCCGCCGGGCGGCGGACGGCTCGGCTGCCTAGTCTCCGGCCGATGCGAATCCTCTTCGTCTGCCTCGGCAACATCTGCCGCTCGCCGACCGCCGAGGGCGTCCTCCGTCACAAGCTCCACGACTCCGGGCTCGGCGACGACGTCGACGTGGAGAGCGCCGGCACCGGCGGCTGGCACGTCGGCAACCCGCCCGACCCGCGGGCGTCGGCCGCCGCGGCCGAACGCGGCATCGCGCTCGAGAGCCGCGCCCAGCGCTTCGAGGCCTTTCACTTCGACGACTTCGATCTGATCCTCGCCATGGATCGTCAGAACCTCGCCGACATGGGGACGCTCGCTCCGCACGCCGCCGCCGCGAACAAGCTCCACTTGTTCCGAGAGTTCGATCCGCTCGCGGTCGAGTCCGGCGACCTGGAGGTCCCCGATCCCTACTACGGCGGCGAGGACGGGTTCGAGGACGTACTCGACATGATCGACCGGGCATGCGACGGGTTGATCGCCGAGATCCGGGCCAGGATGGCCGCGACGGATTGACCGAGCCGCCGGTCATCGCCGCGGCCGGCCGGGCCCTCGGCGCTCCGGTCGAGCGGGCCCGGCGGATCGCCGGGGGCGACATCAACGAGGCCTGGCAGCTCCGCCTCGGTGACGGAGCCGATGCGTTCCTGAAGACGCGGCCGGGCGCCCGGACCGGCGAATACGAGCTCGAGGCGGCGGGTCTGTCGTGGCTCGCCGCGCCCGCCGGCGGGCTCCCGGTCCCCGAGGTCCTCGCGGTCGTCGACGATGCCGGCCTGCACGGGCTCGTGCTCGAATGGATCGAAGAGGGGCGGCTCGAGGCCGACGGGGAGGAGGTACTGGGCTCCGGGCTCGCCCGGATCCACGCGGCGGGGGCCGAGACATTCGGCGCCCTGCCTCCCGGGGCGCCCGCGGCCCCGCTCAGCTTCGGTGGGGCCGAGCTGCCCGCCGCCGACGTAGTCGCCGCCGGAGCGCCTTGGTGGGAGCACTACGCGGCGCGAATCGATCATCTCGCCGCCGAGGCCGCGGCCGCCGGCCGGCTCGACGAACGCTCGGCCGGGGCCGTCGCGGCGGTCGTCTCGAGGCTCGACCGGCTCAGCGGGCCCGACGAGCCGCCCGCCCGGGTCCACGGCGATCTCTGGAGCGGCAACGTCCTCGCCGCCGCCGACGGGCGGCCGTGGCTGATCGACCCCGCCGCCCACGGAGCCCACCGCGAGACCGACCTCGCGATGCTGCGCCTCTTCGGGTCGGTGTCCGCACGGACGCTAGCGGCCTACGAGGAGGTCGCGCCGCTCGCTCCGGGGCACGAGGAACGGGTGGCCCTGTGGCAGATCCAGCCGCTGCTCGTCCACGCGATCCTCTTCGGCGGCAGCTACGGAGCGGCCGCGGGCAGGGCTGCCGCCCTTTACGCCTGAGCGGTGTGCGGCTACGGTCGAGGGGCGTGACCGAGGAGATCCACCGCCGCGCGATCGACGGGCTCGACGTCGAGATCGAGCTGTTCGGCTCATGCTCTGACTCCAGTTCGGTGATCAGGCGCGACGGCGTCGTCGCCAGCGTCTCTCCTGCGACGCCTGATCGCTCGCTCTTCAACTCGGTCTTCGCGAAGGGGCCGGAGGCGCTGGCCGCGTCGATCGACGTGCTCGCTGCTGCCTACGCCGACGCCGGCGTCCGTGCGTGGACGGTCTGGGTCCCCGACCACGACCGTCGCAGCGCGGAGTTCCTCGCCGACCGCGGCCACGTCCTCGACGGCGCCCCGCGGACGATGGGGCTGAGCCTCGGCGACCTGCGGCCGCCGGCCGAGCCGCTGCCCGCAGGCGCCGAGCTGGCCGCTGGAGGCGTCGCGACTCTCGGACCGATCAACGACCTTGCCTACGGCATCGAGGAGGCGGGTTGGAGCCCTGCGATGCAGCACGATCCCGACCTCCCCCACGAAACCCTGCTCGCGATCATCGACGGGGAGGCGGTGGCGGGAGCAATGGTTCTCGACCATCGCGGCGACGCCGCGGTCACCGCGGTCGCCACACTGCCCGAGCATCGCGGGAAGGGACTGGCCGGCTGGATCATCACCGAGCTCCTCCGCTCGGCGCGGCGCCGCGGCCTCACCAGCGGCAGCCTCCAGGCGAGCCGGGCCGGGGCCCCCGTCTACGAGCGGCTCGGCTTCGTCGACGCCGGCTTCGTCGAGCTCTGGGAGCGGCGCGATCCGTGATGCCAGACTCCACTGCGTGGACCTGAAGCGACTCGACGAGATCCTCGCCGCCCGCGGAGAGCCGGGATTCCGCGCCGATCAGGTGTGGGAATGGCTGGCCGGCGGCGCGAGCGGCTACGCGGAGATGACCAACCTGCCGCAATCGCTGCGGGAGGAGCTCGAGGCCGAGCTGCCGATCTCGACGCTGAAGGCGGTCCGGGAGGTCAAGTCGGTCGACGGCACCCGCAAGGCCCTGTTCGAGACTGCCGACGGCCGTCCGATCGAGGCGGTGCTGATGAGCTACCGGGACGGTCGCCGCTCGATCTGCCTTTCGAGCCAGTCGGGGTGCCCACTCACCTGCAACTTCTGCGCGACCGGGCGGATGGCGTTCGGCCGCAACCTCACCGCATCCGAGATCCTCGACCAGGCGCTTCACTTTCGCCGTCGCGGCGAGGTCAACCACGCCGTCTTCATGGGCATGGGGGAGCCCCTGATGAACCTCGACGCCGTCATCGCCGCCTGCGAGAGGTTGCCCTCGATCGGCGTCTCGACCGCGCACACCACGATCTCCACGGTCGGCTGGGTCCCCGGCATCGACCGGCTCGCGACCGAGGGCCCACGGGTCCGCCTTGCGCTCTCCCTCCACGCCGCCGAGGGCGATGTCCGCAGCGGCCTGATGCCGGTCAACGACCGCTACCCGATCGTCGAGGTCATCGAGGCCTGCCTGCGCTGGCGGGAGGCCCGAAACCGTCGCGTCTACGTCGAGTACCTGATGCTCGCCGGAGTCAACGACGATCCCGATCAGGCGGTCGTCCTCAGCGAGGTCCTGAGGCCCCATGAAGCCTTCAAGGTCAACCTGATTCCCTTCAACCCGACGCCGGGCGAGTTCACCGGATCCTCCCCGGAAGCGATCGCCGCCTTCCGCGACAGTCTGATCGCCCACGGCGTGCCCGCCACGATCCGCCTCACTCGAGGGCGCGACATCGACGCCGCCTGCGGCCAGCTGGCGGCCCGGGAAGCCGCCTGACGGCGTCCTCGTCGGTTCACGGCCCTGGGACCGCTTCGCCTCCTGCGCCCTTGTCAGCCGACGCCCCGCGCTCGCCGGCGACGGGCGGCGGGCGGCGGGTGGCTCTGGTCTCCGCTAGCTCAGGTCGATGCTCGTGATCACCTGGGGCTCGACCGGGCGGTCGCCGGGGCCCGTCTCGGTGCCCTCGATCGCGTCGACCGTATCCATTCCCGAGACGACCCGGCCGAAGACCGTGTGCTTGCCGTCGAGCCACGGGGCGGCCTCGGTGGTGACGATGAAGAACTGGGAACCGTTGGTGTTCGGGCCGGCGTTGGCCATCGCCAGCGCGCCGCGCTCGATCTTGTGCTCGTTGAACTCGTCCTCGAAGGTGTAGCCGGGACCGCCGGTGCCGGTGCCCTCGGGGCAGCCGCCCTGGATCATGAAGTCGGCGATCACCCGGTGAAAGACGAGGTCGTCGTAGAAGCCCTCGGAGGCGAGCTTGCGGAAGTTCTCGACCGTCTTCGGAGCGTCCTCGTCGTGAAGCTCGAGCTCGATCGGGCCTGCGTTCGTGTTCATCGTTGCGCGTGACATGGCCGCAACACTAGACGAGCGTCCAGCGCGGACCGGAGCGGCGGCCGCGACTTTCCCTGCTCTGCCATGTTGCAGTCTGCGGGGCAAGTGATCACCGGACAGACATCCATGGCAGGACGGCGGCTGGCCGCCATCGGCGCCGCGTGCCTGCTCGCCGGGCTCTCGCTCGCAGCGGCCGGCGGCCCGGCCGGTGCCGCGAAGCCGAAGGCCGGTGCGGAACCGCCCAACATCGTCGTCGTCGTCACCGACGATCAGGCGCGATCGACGATGACGCCCGAGGTGATGCCGAACCTCTACGCGCGGATGATCGCCGAGGGGACCTCGTTCAGCGACTTCGTAGTCACGACGCCGCTCTGCTGTCCATCGCGCGCCGCCTTCATGACCGGCCAGTACGGGCACAACAACGGCGTGCTCGGCAACTTCTATCCCGACCTGCGCCAGAAGAAGCAGGTGCTCGCCTCCTGGCTGCAGGGGCGCGGGTACAAGACGGCCCACGTCGGGAAGTTCCTCAACAAGTACGAGGAGCAGGACTCGCCGCAGACCGTCGCGCCCGGCTGGGACCGGTGGTTCACGCAGCTCGAGAAGCGCAAGTACTACGACTGGAAGGCTTCGAAGAACGGGCACATAGTCCGGTTCGGAGCCGAGGACGGGGACCATCTGACGACGGTCACGAACGAGTACGCGACCGAGTGGGCCGGGGAACTTGCGGCGAAGGACAAGCCGTTCTTCCTCCAGGTCGACTACTACGCCCCCCACACCGGTCCCGGCCGTGGCGACACCTGCCCGTCGGCGCCGAAGCCGGCGCCCGAGGACGTCGGCCGGTTCGCCGCCGCGCCGCTGCCGCAGCCCCCCAGCTTCAACCAGGACGACGTCAGCGAGATGCCCTCCTTCATCCGCGACCGGCCGAAGCTGACCGAGGAGGAGATCGCGAAGATCACCGAGCACTACCGCTGCTCGCTCGAGTCGCTCTATGGCGTCGACCGCGGGATCGGTCAGATCTTCGACGCAGTCAAGGCGCAGGGCGAGCTCAACCGCACCGTCTTCGTCTTCACCTCCGACAACGGCTACTTCTTCGGCGAGCACCGGATCGCCAAGGGCAAGCCCTATCCCTACGAGGAGAACATCCACATGCCGTTCGTGATGCGGGTGCCGACCCGCTATCGGGGTGGTGCTCCGCTGGTCGGTTCATCCGACGCGCCGGTCGCCAACATCGACGTCGCGCCGACGCTGCTCGAGCTCGCCGGCGCTGCTCCATGCATCAGCCCGGATCGCTGCCGGATCCTCGACGGCCGATCGCTGATGCCGGCGATCGAAGGTGTCGAGGGGTTCCCGGAGGAGCGCGGGATCGCCCTCGAGCGCCAGAACTGCGACTTCCGCGGCGTGCGCTGGAAGCAGAAGCTCTTCGTCTCCTACTCGGAAGCCGGCACGACGGGCTGCGTCCCGGGCGAGGCCGAGATGTACAACACGAGGGCCGACCCCTTCCAGCTCCGCGACCTCCTGCCGACGAGCGAGGGCACCCGGAGAGACGATCTCCGCATCAAGCTCGCCCGGAAGATGCGCCGGCTCGGGACCTGTCAGGGGATCCGCCGCCGCGACCCCCAGCCACCTTCGGGCATTCGCTACTGCGAGTAGCGCCGGGCGGACCGGCGCGATGCGGCCCCGGCTCGGCTAGGCTGCCAGCGCCTTGGGAGAGGGAGGAACGATCGCGCCGCCCATCCGCAGAGTGCTGCGGCGCGCTGCGGTCGCCGTGATCGCCGCGCTCGTCCTCTCCGGCGCCCTCGCTGCGAGTGCCGTCGCCGAGTTCCCCTACAGCCGCAACGGCTCGCCGGCCGGCTACGACGACCTCTACCTGAACGCCGGGCAGGTGCCGGCCGACCTCGGCGGCAACACGTTCAAGTTCGCGGCGACGCCGGATCCCGCGAACACGACCAACAACGCCAACCCGGTCGAGCTCGGCGGCGTCCGCGGCGCCCACGTCGTTGACGCCGACGCAGCCGTTCAGACCGCGTTCCGGACGACGACCGGCCGTCCCGACGTGACGATCGCGATCCTCGACTCGGGGATCAAGTGGAACGACGCCGGCTCGATGAACGATCTGCGGATGAAGACCAGGATCAGCACCGGCGAGGCGCCGAAGCCCGAGAACGACGGACTCGCAACGGCGAACGAGCCGGGTGAGGACTGCGGCGGCTCCGGGCCCTACGACAACGCCGGCGACTGGGACCTGAACGGCGACGGCGTCTTCAACCTCCGCGACTACTCCTGCGACGGTCGCGTCCAGGCCGACACCCCGAAGGGCGTGGGCCCTCCGGGCGTGTTCGAGCCGCAGGACCTGCTGATCGCCTTCAGCGACGGCACCGACGACGACGGCAACGGCTACGTCGACGACCTCGTCGGCTGGGACTTCCTCGACGACGACAACGACCCCTTCGACGACGTTCAATACGGCCACGGCACCGGCGAGGCGAAGGACTCGACCGCCGAGGCGAACAACGGCGGCGAGGTCGGCTCCTGCCCGAACTGCATGGGCGTCTACCTCCGGGTCGGCGACAGCTTCGTCGCCGACGTGAACCGCTTCGGCGCCGCCGTCACCTACGCGGCGGACAACGACGTCCAGATCATCCAGGAGGCGCTCGGCACGCTCAACAACTCGAGCCTCGCCCGCGAGGCCGTCGACTACGCCTATCGCCACGGAGTCACCGTCATGGCCTCGGCCGCCGACGAGGCCGCACAGCACAACAACTGGCCGTCGAGCCTCCCGCACGTGATCGTGGCCAACTCGGTCACCGACGGCGACGGCGGTGTTCCGAACAAGTCCTATCTCGGCTTCAACGGCTGCACAAACTTCGGTGCCAAGATCACGGTCGCGATCCCGAGCACCGCCTGCTCGTCGAACGCCGTCGGCCTCGCCGCCGGGTTTGCGGGTCTGATCTACAGCGCCGCACTCAACGCGCGTGAGGCGGGCGCGCTCGACCCCGTACCCCGACCAGTCGAAATGCCGGCTCGTCGGCGGCGACCCGTGCCCGATCACGCCGAACGAGATCAAGCAGCTGCTGGCCTCGGGAACCGTCGGCGGCGTGCCGCAGGCCGACGACGTCGACTTCGCCGGGGCACCCGCGGGCTCGGCGAACGAGCCGTCCTGCTCGCCGGCGCCGCTGCCGGACTGCACCGGTCCCTACGGCCCCGGCGACGCGCTGCGCGCCCAGGTCAACGCCAACCGACAGGTCTTCGGCGCCCCGGTCCCGTCGACGAGCTACCCGGCCCGCAGGGGCTTCGACCAGTTCTACGGCTACGGCCGCGCGAACATGAACCGCGCGGTCAAGGCCGTCGTCGACGATCCGAGCGCTCCGAGCGCGGCCGAGCTGCCGCCCGAGGCCGACATCACCTCGCCGGGCTGGTTCGCCGAGATCGACCCCTCGCAGCCTTCGGTCGATGTCTCCGGAACCGTCTTCGCTCGCGGTGAGCCGTACCGATGCCGCGTCTACGTCGCTCCGGGTCAGTACCCGAACAACGCGACGACCACCGATTCGCCGCCCGGCGACTTCGCGCCGCTCTCGAACGGCTGGTGCGACGGCGCGACGGTCCACGGGGGAGCCGACGCCGCGGCCGCGCACGACGGTGTGCTCGGCTCGATCGACGTCTCCGTGCTGCGCCAGCGGTTCCCCGCCGCAACCGACTTCTCCGGCCCGATCCCGACCGCCGCGGCCGCCACCGGCAACGGCCGGCCGTTCTTCGCGCCCCACGCGTTCACGTTCAAGGTCGTCGTCAGTACGACGGCCGGCACGCCGCGCACGGGGGAGGATCAGCGATCCGCGTGGCTGCACCGCGACGGCGATCTGCTCGACGGCTTCCCCCGCACGATCGGGGCGGGTGGATCGGTCGGCGGCCCGGACGCGACGCCGACGACGGACGGAGCGTCTTCGCCGGCCTTCGCCGACCTCGACGGCGACAACCGCAACGAGCTGATCTTCGCCGACTCCGACGGCTTCGTGCACGCGATCGGGACCGGGGGCGCAGAGCTGCCGGGGTGGCCGGTTCGCGGCGACGAGCCCGGGTTCGTCGCCGCCCACGACACCTCGCCCGCCTACTCCGACGGCGTCGGGTCCGACCTCGGCGGTGCGTTCCTCGCCGCGGTCGCGGTCGGCGACGCCGACGACGACGGGATCCCGGAGGTCTACGCCGCGGACGTCGAGGGCAAGGTCTACGGCTGGGCTCCGGACGGCGGGCGGGTGTTCACCGAGCAGTCGAATCCGGATTGGTCCGGGCGGCCGCTCGTGCCATTCGAGAACGTCCGCAGCGGCAAGACGAACCGCACCCAGCACGGCTTCTTCGGCGCGCCGGTTCTCGCCGACCTCGACGGCGACGGCCACGACGAGGTGATCGCCGCATCGATGGACCGTCACGTCTACGCCTGGAAGGCGGAGGACTCCGATCCCGGTGCGCCGGGCGGCGCCGCTGATTCTCCGGGATACCCGGTCCTGGTCGTCGACCCCGGCAAGGTCGCCTCGGTCGATCCGCAGACTCACGCGGTGACGTTCGCGGGCGGCTCCGGCTCGTTCATGCAGGGAGCGATCATCGACACGCCGGCCGTCGGTGACATCACCGGTGACGGCGTACCCGAGGTCGTCGTCGGCACCAACGAGGAATACGACGAGGACCTCAACCTCGGCAATCCCGGCGGCCTCGGCCTGCTGATCGGCGCCGGTCTCGTCGACCCCGGCAACTCGCGGGTCTATGCGCTCGCGGCCGACGGCGGCGGCGACTCCGATCCGCTGCCGGGCGACGCGCTCGTTCCGGGCTGGCCGTTCGACGCAGGCATGCTCCTGACGGAGACGCTGCCGATCGTCGGCGAGGGCGTCGCCGGCCCGCCGGTGATCGGGCCCGTGAGCTGTCCCGACGGCGACGGCGGATCCAAGGTCGGAACGGCCACCGCGGCGGGACCCGCCTACGTGCTCAACGGCGACGGCACCTCCTGCTATGGCGACACTTCGGGGAAGGCGAACGCGCTCTCCGCCGACTTCGGGGGCGCCGCACACGCGACCGACACGCCGCTGATCCCCGCGCTCGGCAACCCGGCGTTCGGCGCCGCCGGCGGCGCGAGCACCGAGGCGCCGGGTCTGGCGATGGGCGCGATCGGACTGTTCAAGGCGCTCGACCTCCAGGTCGTCGACTACCAGAGCGGTCAGGACGTGCTCGGGGTCTGGGATCCCGCCACCGGCCAGTTCCGCAGCGGCTTCCCGGCGACCGTCAACGACCTTCAGCTCCTGACCGGGCCGGCGGTCGCCGATGTCGACGGCGCCGCGGGCGAGGAGATCCTCTCGGGGAGCTCGAGCCAGGATCTCGTCGCCTACGGCCCACAGGGCACGCCGGCGAGCGGGTGGCCGAAGCTGACCACCGACTGGACGGTGGCGACGCCGCTGATCGGGACCTTCGGCACGGTCGACACCGAGGCCGGCTCCGAGAAGGTCGTCGTCGGGATCACCCGGTCCGGCTACATCCACGCCTACGGGACCGACGCGCCCGCCTGTTCGCCCTCCTCCTCACCGCGCTTCCATCACGACAACGCGAACTCCGGCGACTACTCCCGCGATGCCGCGTTGCCGGGCGCCCCGGCGGAGCTGAAGTCGAAGCAGGGTGATCTCAGCTTCAGGGCCCCGGGCGACGATCTCCTCTGTGGGACCGTCGATCACTATGAGCTGGTGACCGCGAAGCGGGCGATCGACGAGCAGTCCTTCGCGGACGCGAAGCCGCTCGCCGGGGCGCCGAATCCGAAGGCCGCGGGCGGACGGCAGACGCTCGAGGTGCCGGCGGGGTCGAAGGGCTTCGTCGCGATCCGGGCGGTCGACGAGCAGGGCAACGTCGGACGGGTGGCGACGATCAGGGCGAAGCCCCACCGAGCGCACCGGAAGCGGTGCAGCAACGTGATCCGCGGCAGCAGCCGGGCCGACCGCCTCCGCGGCGCGGCGGGCGGCGATCGGATCGAGGGCCGTGCCGGCAGGGACCGGATCGACGGCCGTGCCGGCAGGGACTGCGTCCGCGGCGGCAAGCAGGCCGACCGGCTCGTGGGCGGCGCCGGCAGGGACAGGATCAACGGAGGCGACGGGGCCGACCGGATCCTGGCAGCCGACGGCAACAAGGACCGCATTCGGTGCGGCGCGGGCGTCGACAGGGTGATCGCCGACCGCAAGGACCGGGTCAACGCTCGCTGCGAGAAGGTCGAGCTCAGCAACCGCTGATCTCACGAACCCGCTGAAGCGGCTCAGAGGACGTTTCTGCGGTGTGGCGGTGAGCCGTGCCCTAGGCTTGGCCGATGCCCCGCTCGTGGACCGTGGCGATGGTCATCCTCGTCGTCTGCCTCGTCGCCTCGATGGTGATCGCCGCGACCAAGCTCTGGTGAGCGACGAGGAGCTCATGCGGCTGGCCCTCGCGGCCGCCGACACCGCCACCGAGCACGACGACGTCCCGATCGGCGCCGTCCTCGCCCGCGGGGGAGAGCCGCTGGCCGTCGCGGCCAACGAGCGCGAGCTGCTCCAGGACCCGACCGCGCATGCCGAGATCCTCGCCCTGCGCAAGGGGGCGGAGCTGCTCGGCGGGTGGCGCCTGCCCGATACGACCCTCTACGTGACGCTCGAGCCGTGCGCGATGTGCGCCGGAGCGATCGTCCTCGCCCGCGTCCCTCGCGTCGTCTACGCGGCGACGGACCCGAAGGCCGGCGCCGCGGGATCCGTGCTCGACGTCCTCGGGGAGTCGCAGCTCAACCACCGGCCCGAGATCACCGCCGGGGTGCTCGGCGACGAGGCGGGAGAGATGCTCCGGGCGTTCTTCCGCGCGCGTCGCTGAGGCTCAGCAGCGGGGCGGGAGCGCGAGCGGCCGGCCGGAGGCGTCGAGCGCCGGCAGGTAGATCGAGATCGTCGTGCCGATCCCGGGTTGCGAGTTGATCCGCAGATCACCGCCGGCCGCGCGGGTCATCGCGACGGCGCCGGCGAGCCCGAGGCCACTCCCGGCCTCCTCGCCCTTGGTCGAGAAGTAGGGCTCGAGCGCCTTCCCCGCGACGTCGGGGCTCATGCCCATGCCGTCGTCGGCGAAGGTGATCCGGGCATGCAGACCGGTGCCGAGGCGCGGGTCGCCGGGGGGGACGGCAACGGTTTCGGTCCGGACCGCGACGGCGCCGCCGCGTGGCATCGCGTCTCGCGAGTTGGCCGCGAGGTTCAGCAGGACCCGCTCGAGGTCGGCGCCTGCGAGCGCGATCCGCGGGAGGGTGCCGTCGGAGGTGAGATCGAGGCGGATCCGCGGGCCCAGCGCCCGCTCGATCAGCTTCCGGGAGCCGAGGATCGCCTCGTCGGCGGCGAGCGACTGCGCTTGCGGGGCGGGCGCTCCGCCGCTCGCAGCCCGCTCCTCGGTCAGCAGGCTGCGGCACAGCCCGGCCCCCCGGAGCGCGGCCTCGCGAATCTCCTCGGCGCGCTCGCGATGGACGCCGTCGGTCTCGTCGGCGATCTCGCCGGCGCAGACCATGATCACCGACAGCAGGTTGTTGAAGTCGTGGGCGACGGTCGCGGTCTTCCTTCCCAGCTCCTCGAGCTCGGCCGGCGAAGGGGACGGTTTCGGCTTGTTCCGATCGGGGAGGACGATCGGGGCCGATCCGGCGAAGGCTCCCGGCCCGGGTGGGGGGTCCCACGGCACGCCGCCGGCGAAGCGCCGGTCGAAGCGGCCTCGCATCGGGGATGTGGTCGCGGACTCGGTCATCACGGGGGACACAGCGGGCGGACATCGCCGATCGCGCAGGTCAACCTTTCGCCGCGCTGCGCCGCGTCCCTTCGCACCGGCCCGGGGGACTCTCAAGCCCGGCGGACGAGGCTGGCGACCGTTCCTCCACCGACGGCCTTCGACGGCCGATTCGGTAGTCGTCAACGGAGAGGGTGGGATTCGAACCCACGAGGCAGCTTTCGCCGCCCACACGATTTCCAATCGTGCACCTTAAGCCACTCGGTCACCCCTCCGGGTGAGGCCCGGAAGATACCGGTGGACGGGCAGCCGATCGGTGCTCAGGCGGGAGCCGTAGGGTCTTGCCGGGGCTCGAGCCGGCCGCACCAGAGCGCGAACAGGCCGATCGCCAACAGGGCTCCGAGCCAATGCAGACCGGCGATCACGGCGAGCACGCTCGGCAGCCCGGCGAGGATCGCGCCGAGCATCGTCATCCCGAGCGGCAGCCGGAGCGCCATGGCTGTGACCAGCGAGCAGGCGATCCAGGCGCCGGGCCCGCTCAGCCAGCCCCAGTCCTCGAAGAAGGAGTGGGGGAGGGCGATCGCGAGGACGATCGAGACGACGGCGACGCCGGCGAGCTGGATCAGTCCGGCGCGAAGGGCGAGCGATCGGTCGATCTCGGACACGAGGCGATTATCGCGGCTCGCCGCCGAGCGGCGGGGCGTCGGGAATCGGCCCCTGCGCGCGATCGGCACGAAGCGGCGCTGCCGGCGTCGCTTCCCGCCGATCGCCGGCGGCTGACCGCGGTCAGCCGACTAGTACCGGTAGTGGTCCGACTTGTACGGGCCGTCGACCGGGATCCCGAGATAGTCGGCCTGGCGCTCGGACAGCTCGGTCAGCCTGATCCCGAGTGCGTCGAGGTGGAGGCGGGCGACGAGCTCGTCGAGCTTCTTCGGCAGCACCGTCACGCCCTTCTCGTAGTCCTCGCCTTCGGTGAAGAGCTCGATCTGCGCGATCACCTGGTTGGTGAACGAGTTCGACATCACGAAGCTCGGGTGGCCGGTGGCGTTGCCGAGGTTCAGCAGGCGGCCCTCGGAGAGGACGATGATCGAGCGGCCGTCGGGGAACTTCCACTCGTCGACCTGCGGCTTGATGTTGATCCGCTCGATGCCCTCGAAGTGCTCGAGGCCGGCCATGTCGATCTCGTTGTCGAAGTGGCCGATGTTGCCGACGATCGCCTGGTGCTTCATCCGCGACATCTGCTCGGCCGAGATCACGTCCCGGTTGCCGGTCGCGGTGATGAAGATGTCGGCTGTCTCGAGGACGTCCTCGAGGCGGATGACCTCGTAGCCCTGCATCGCCGCCTGAAGCGCGCAGATCGGGTCGATCTCGGTGACCTTGACGCGGGCGCCCTGCCCGCGCAGCGACTCCGCGCAACCCTTGCCGACGTCGCCGAAGCCGAGGACGACGGCGACCTTGCCGCCGATCATCACGTCGGTCGCGCGGTTGATGCCGTCGATCAGCGAGTGCCGGCAGCCGTAGATGTTGTCGAACTTCGACTTCGTCACCGAGTCGTTGACGTTGATCGCCGGGAACAGGAGCGTTCCCGCCTCCTGCATCTCGTAGAGCCGCATGACGCCGGTCGTCGTCTCCTCGGTGACCCCGCGGACGCTGGCGCCGATCCGCGTGTACTTCTGCGGATCCTCAGCGAGCGAGCGGGTCAGGAGCTCGAGGACGACGCGGAACTCCTCGCTGTCGGCGGTCGCGGGATCGGGCACGTGGCCGGCGGCCTCGAACTCGGCGCCCTTGTGGACCAACAGCGTCGCGTCGCCGCCGTCGTCGAGGATCATGTTCGGCTCGCCGTCGGGCCAGGTGAGCGCCTTCTCGGTGCACCACCAGTATTCCTCGAGCGTCTCGCCCTTCCAGGCGTAGACCGGCACGCCCTTCGGATCGTCGACGGCCCCGTCGGGGCCGACCACGACTGCTGCGGCCGCCGGGTCCTGGGTCGAGAAGATGTTGCAGCTCGCCCATCGGACCTCGGCGCCGAGCGCGGTCAGGGTCTCGATCAGGACCGCCGTCTGGACGGTCATGTGCAGCGAGCCGGTGATCCGGGCGCCCGCGAGCGGCTGGGTCGGCGCGTAGTCCTCGCGGATCTGCATCAGACCGGGCATCTCATGCTCGGCGAGCTCGATCTCCTTGCGGCCGAGCTCGGCGAGCCCGAGGTCGGCGACCTTGTAGTCGAGGGTGGCGGGTGCTTCGGTGGTGCCCATGGAGAATCTCCCATCGGTCGCGGAGCCTGGGGCTCCTGATTGATTGAAGATCCTGCGAAACACCCGGCGCACGCGGCCGGAGCCTCTCCCCGAAATGTGCTTCGGGACGGCGCGCAGCGGATCTTGTGCGTGCCGGGTCATTATGCCGCAACTCGCGCCGGAGAAAGGCAAGGCGATCGCGCCTGCTGCGGTCCCGGGGCGGTGCCGGCCCCCTAGGGCCCGCGTCCCCGATCGGTCGACCGCGCGGCGCAAGCATGCAGCCGCTCGGCGATGCGCGTGCCGTCGCGGCCCGCTCGACCGGTCGGCGATCAGGGGTAGAACGTCACGAAGAAGCCGCTCGGACGAGATCCGGATCCGTCCGGCATCCGCATGTCGACGAAGGCCTGCGTGCCCACCGGGCATTCCGGGTTCCCCCCGATACCCATCGTCGCCAGCATGTCGCCGCCGGTGGCCCAATCCAGGGTGGCCGATCCGCCGCGGGGCGCGAACGGGAGCCCGCTGAAGCAGTAGTAGCCGCCGACCGAGCCGTTGGTCACGTTGGCCTGGCTGATCCCACGCGAGTTCGCCGTGCTGACGATCCCGTTCTGGTCGACCAGGGCGAAGATCGGCGCTCGGGCCGCGACGGCCTTCTTCGCGACCTTCCCGGCGATCGTCTTCACCTTCGACTTCGTCAGTGCCCGCTCCAGCGACGCCGGCCCCGCCAATGCGGTCCCGGCCGCCGCGGGAATCAAGGCGATCAGCGCGATGACGAGGGCGGGGGAAACGTTCAGCCGGCTCCGCTTCATGGCAGCTCCTCCGTCGGTCGATCGGATTTCTCCACGCTACTCTTCGCGACGCGCTTCGGCGTCCCGGAGGGGTGGCAGAGCGGTTGAATGCGGCGGTCTCGAAAACCGTTATACGTCGATTAGGCGTATCGAGGGTTCGAATCCCTCCCCCTCCGCTCAGTGCTCTGCGGGCCCGCGTTTTCCGCCCCCTGGTCACGGCGGCTCAGGGTGATTCAAGCCCAGTCGCGTCCTCACCGGGCTCTCATCATGGGTGGTGAACCTCAGTTGCGAACAGCGAGTCGCGATCGGCGGCTCCGACGGAGGGAGAACCATGAGGATCATGACGCGGACCATGTCGGGCTCGGTGCTCGCGGCCTTGCCGGTCCTGCTGGCGATGCTGCTGGTCGGGGGGTGCGGCGGAGGAGAGGACTCGACGGCCACGACGGCCGCGCTCCCGCAGGGGTCGGAGGCCGTGAGCCTCGACCCGGCGGATTTCACCACCGAGATCGACAACCCCTGGTTTCCGGTGACGCCCGGCAGCCGCTGGGTATACCGGGAGACCGACACCACCGGCAGCGAGGAGAGGGTAGTGGTCGAGGCCACCGGCGAGACCAAGACCATCGCCAACGGAGTCGAGGCGACCGTCGTCAGAGATACGGCGACGAAGAACGGGCAGCCGATCGAGATCACCGACGACTGGTACGCCCAGGACTCGGCCGGCAACGTCTGGTATCTCGGCGAGAGGACGGCCGAGTACGAGAACGGCAAGGTCGTCACCCGCGCCGGCTCGTTCGAGGCCGGCGTCGACGGAGCCGAGGCCGGGATCGCGTTTCCCGCCGATCCCCAGCCCGGGATGAGCTACCGGCAGGAGTACGCGAAGGGCGAGGCCGAGGACCGCGGCGCGGTGATCACCCGTGGCGATGAGCGGGTCCAGGTCCCGTTCGGGTACTTCGACAGCGATGTCGTGATGACCAGGGACCTCGTACCGCTCGAGCCGAAGGTTCAGGAGCTGAAGTTCTACGCTCCCGGCGTCGGACCGGTGCTCAGCGTGCATACCGACGGTGCGGGCGGCCGGGCGGAGCTGATCAGCTACAGGGCGGGTTAGCCGGCGTCCGCCCGGCCCGAACGCGGCCAAACGCGGTGGCGGGGGCAACCGGAACCGGTTCGCTCCGAGGCATGTACATTTCGCGCGTGCTCGATTCCGAGGCAGGGTGGCGCCGGCTCCGCAGGAGCCTTGATCGGCCTGAGCCGTCGCAGCAGCCGTGATCGTTTCCGGCCTGGCGGCCGCGGCCTCCGGTGCCGCAGGGTTGAAGTCCGGCGATCTGAAGATCTCCGCGACGCCCGAGCTCTTCCCCGCGTTCGATCCGTCGATCCGCCGATACGTCACCCGATGCGAGGGCGCGCGGACGCGGGTCGAGGTCGTAGCTCGGCATGGCACCAAGGCCCGGATCGACGACCGTCGGCGGCGCAGCGGCAGGTTCCACTCTGGGGTTCCCCTGTACCCGGGGGCCGCAACCGTGATCCGCGCCAGGAACGGCAGCTCGCATGGGAAGTATGTGATCCGCTGCCTCCCCCAGGACTTTCCCGAGTACACGTTCAAGCGCCTCGGCGGTCCCGTTCCCCGATGGGAGGTGATGGGCGTCGGCGGATACGCGATCGTCTTCGATCGCAACGGCGTACCGAACTGGTGGCTCCAGACCCCGCGCGACCTCAACGACGCGAAGCTCCTGCCGAGCGGCAACTTCGCCTGGTGGACCAACGGCACCGTCGGCCCCTACGGAACCGACCCGAAGGCCGCGTACGTCGAGGTCGGGCTGAACGGCCACGTGAAGAATGAGATTCGCGCGGACGGTCTCAACACCGACCTCCATGACCTCCAGCAGCTTCCCAACGGGAACTTCCTGGTGCTCGCGTACACCTCCCGTTCCCACGTCGACCTCAGCCCCTACGGCCACGATTCGGACGCGGTCGTGCTCGATCCCGAGATCCAGGAGGTCGATCCCGACGGCGATGTCGTGTGGTCCTGGACCAGTAGGGATCACATCAGCCTCGACGAGACCGGGCGCTGGTGGCCGGCTCTTCACGCACCGTTCTACGACATCCTCCACATCAACTCCGTCGATCTCGCCGGCGACTCGTTGATCGTCTCCTTCCGGCACGCGGATGCCGTCTACAGCATCGATCGCTCGACCGGTGAGATCAACTGGAAGCTGGGCGGCACGACCACGGCTAAGAGCCTCGAGGTCAAGAAGGACCCGTGGGGGGACTACCCGCTCGGCGGCCAGCACGATGCTCGGATGGACAAACACGGTCACCTGACCGTCTACGACGACCAGACCGACCCCGCCTGCGGCGGCCGACCGCCCGGTCCGAAATGCGCCCGCTCGCCGCGAGCGGTTGAGTTCAAGATCGACGAGAAGGCCGGAACGGCGACCCTGGTCCGGGCTCTCAGTGATCCCAAGGTTGACTCAACGTGGTGCTGCGGCGGCGCCCGCAAGACCCGGAGCCGGGGATGGATGGTCACGTGGGGCGGGACTGCGAAGGCCACCGGCTTCGCCCCGGACGGGTCGATCACCCAGCGCTACGACTTCACCCCCGGGCTCAGAATCGACCAGGCGATTTACCGGATCGTGCCGCTGAGCAAGAACGACCTCGAGGCCCGCCGGCTCGCTCGCGCCATGGATCGGCGCTACCCGCGCGACCCATCGGCCACTCCGTAGCGGGGCCCTGACGCTCGGCAGGATGCGGCGCCCCGGCGCCGCTCGCCGCCAATCGCTTCGACCTCGGTGGTCAGGCCGGCTCGGCCGGCGCCGCCGGCCGATCGCGGCGTCGGGTGCGGAGCCGGTCGAGCAGTGCCCAGGAGGCGAACAGCAGCGCGCCGGCCGCGCCGGTCGCCGTCAGCAGAGCACCCGCCGCGGCCACCTCGGCGACGCCGTTGGAGCCGAGGATCAGCACGGTGGTCACGACGCCGAGGCTCGGGCCGACCGGCAGCAGCCCGAGCGCTGCGGCCGCGATAAGCAGGGCCATCGAGTCCCAGACGGAGATGTCGACCCCGATCCCGTGGAGCACGAGCCAGTTGCGGAAGACCTGGGCGGAGACGGCGAAGACCGTCAGCGCGATGATCGTGTTTCGGTGCCGGAGGCCACGGAGCACCGCGATACCCCTCCAGAGACCGTGGCGCTTGCGGCTGGCGATGCCACTGAGGCCGGCGACGATGCCGAAGCCGACGACCAGGGCGATGAGCGGCACCCACCACGGGATCCCGAGCGGCCCGATCAGGGTGAACGAGCAGAGGCCGGCGAGCGCGATCTCGACGACGACGATCGGCATCTCGGCCGCGACGAGGACGCCGGCGCTCGGTGACGTCTCCGGGACAGTCCGGCGAAGCTCGGCGATCCGCACGGCGAGCCCGAAGCTCGGATTCAGCAGGTTGCCGAGGTAGCCGACCGCGGCGGCACGGTAGAGAGGCCGCCGCCCGCAGTCCGCGCCCGCCGCGTCGACGCATACGTACCAGGCTTCGCTGCGCGCGATCAGCCAGATCACCTGCATCAGCGTCGCCCCGGCCAGGACCCAGACCGAGGCGGCGCCGACCGAGTCGATGAAGTCGCGGCGCTTGCTGTAGAGACCGACGACGAGAGCGGCGAAGACGAGGATCGCGAAGGCTGCGCTGATGCCCTTCGAGTGGCGGCGCCACCAGGAGTGATCCGGGGCGGCGGCGGGCAGTCCCTCCTCAACCACCCGCAGGGTCGGATCGGAGTCGATCTCCGGGGGCGCGACGACCGGGTCGGGCGAGGTGGGCGTACGGCGGCTCACCCGCACATTCTCCCGCGATGCGTTCGCGGCGCCCGGCGCCCCGTTCGCCCGCGAGCCTGCATGGCGACCGGTCCCTGTGGACGCCCGTATCCAGACTGTTTATGCTCCGGATCGAGCAACGCTGGTTGTCTTGACGTGCTCATTCGGGGGATGGTCGTAAATCCGGTTTATCGGGGAAGGGTTGTTTCGAATGCATCGAGTCGCCAAGACGGTTGGCCTCGCCATCGTGCCGCTGGTCGTGACCGCGGCTGCAATGCCCGGGTCCGCTCTGGCCGCGCCCTGCACGATCACCGGCACCCCGGGTCCCGACATCCTCAAGGGAACTCCCGGCAACGACGTCATCTGCGGCCTCGGCGGCGACGACGTCCTCAAGGGCGTCAAGGGCAATGACGAGCTCAACGGCGGTACCGGTAACGACAAGCTTGTCGGGGGACCCGGAACCGACGCGCTCAACGGTGACGACGACGACGACACCCTCGACGGCGGCGGCAACAACGACACCCTCGACGGCGGCAACGGCTTCGACCGGGGCCTGTACAAGACCCGGTCGGTCACGGTCACGGTCACGATCGACAACGTCGCCAACGACGGCTCGACCAACATCGACGCGGCAAGCGGCTCCGGGCCCGCCGCCGACAACGTGACGACGACGGTCGAGAAGGTCGAATCCGGCAAGGGGAACGACTCGCTGACCGGCAGCGCCGGACCGGATTTCCTCGTCGGCGGGATCGGTGACGACACCCTCAACGGCCTCGCTGGAGCGGACATGCTCTCCGGCGGCAGGGACGTCGACACCATGAACGGCGGCGCCGACCCGGACAACCTGAACGGAGGCAAGGGGGACGACACCGCCAACGGAGACGCTGGGAACGATGTCCTCATCGGTGGCATCGACAACGACATCCTCAACGGCGGTGCCGATGCCGACGTCATGAACGGCAACGACGGCAACGACACCCTCTCGGGCGGCACAGAGAACGACGTCGTCATGGGCGACGCCGACGACGACACGGCGAGCGGCGACGCCGGCGACGACTGGGTTCTCGGCGGCAAGGACAACGACACCCTCAACGGCAACGACGGGGCGGACCTGCTGCACGGTGACAAGGGCACCGACACGCTGAACGGCGACGCCGACGACGACACGCTGATCGGCGGCAACAACGACGACACGATGAACGGCGGCGGCGGAATCGACACCGCCAACTACAGCGATCGGGCCGCCGTCGTCACGGTTACGACCGGCGACGCGACCGCCAACGACGGCAGCACGAACATCGACTCGGCGACCGGCACCGGCCCGGCGGCCGACAACATCGCCTCCGACGTCGAGAACGTCCTCGGCGGCAACGGAGCCGACTCGCTGACCGGCGCCGACGGCGTCGCCAACGGACTGACCGGGAACAGCGGCAACGACACGCTCAACGGTCTCAGCGGCAACGACACGCTGAACGGGAACGCCGGTACCGACACGCTGAACGGCGGCGACAACGACGACCTGCTGACGGGCGGCGACAACAACGACGCGATGAACGGCGGCAACGGGGTCGACACCGCCGACTACAGCGCCCGCACGGTCACGGTCACCGTGACTACGGCCGGCACCGCCAACGACGGCAGCACGAACATCGACTCGGCGAGCGGCACCGGCCCGGCGGCCGACAACGTCGCGGTCGACGTCGAGAACGTCCTCGGCGGCTCCGCCGCCGACTCGCTGACGGGCGCCAACGGCATCGCCAACGGCCTGACCGGCAACGGCGGCAATGACACGCTGAGCGGCCTCGGAGGCGACGACGTCCTCAACGGGAACGCCGGCGCCGACTCGCTGAGCGGGGGCAATCAGAACGACACGCTCACCGGTGGTTCCGGAGCGGACACCCTGAACGGCGACAACCAGAGCGACGTCCTGCACGCGAACGACGGCGAGGTGGACACCGCGATCAACTGCGGAAACCAGTCCCCGGACACCGCCTACTACGACAGCACCGGCGCTGGTTCCCCCGTCAACGATCCCGCTCCCGTGGGCTGTTCGATACTCGTCCCTTCGGCACCGTGATCGGCCAGACCGCCCGATCATTCCCGTCGTAGCGGGCCGACGCCGCGATCTGCTCGCTAGCCGCTGACGGTGAGTTTCCCGGTCGGCTCGCGGTCGCCCGGGTTTCCGCAGACGATGTCGTAGGTACCGGGTTCGAGGTCGACTGAGACCTCCGCGCTGAGGCCGGCGGTGACGTTCTCCTCCTCGCCGATGATCGCTTCGCCGTCGAGCACCTCGAACTCGTTGTTGACCGAGCTGTCGTCGTTGCTGACGGTGAAGGTCACGGGGCCCGCCTTCGCCTTCAGGTCGGTCGGGTCACAGCCGTCGTCGGTGATCTTCACCGCTATCTGCTGGGAGTCGGTGCCGGTCGAGTCGTCGGAGGAGCCACAGGCGGCGAGGCCGAATGCGAGCAGGCCGGACACGGCGACGGCGAGTGTGGCGTGGGGGCGGTTGAGTTCGAGGGCAGGCATACGGGATTCCTCTTCGGTCGGGGTACGGGTCGGGCGTGCTCAGGCGTCCGCGGCGCCTGGCGCAGCGGCTCCGCGGGACACCGTGCGACTGCGGATCGCGCGGAAGCGCCAGGCATCGGGCCAGAGCACGTAGGCCAGCATCGGGATCAGGTAGGCGAGATAGGCGAAGGTCTCGGCCTGGGTCATCACCGACTGCAGGCCGAGCATGCCGGTCAGCAGCGAGGAGGTCCAGGTACCCGGGACGATGAGCCAGGAGAGGTCGACGGCCTGAGCCTGGAAGCTCGTGATCCAGCCCGCCTCCCAGGCGGTGTGAGCGGCGGTCGCCAGCAGGCCGGCGGCGACGAAGACGAGGACGACGGACGTGAGCTTGAAGAACTTCGCGAGGTTGAGCCGAACGCCGCCTCGGTAGATGCCGTAGCCGACGACGATGGCGGCGCCGATCCCGAGCGCCGCGCCGATGCCGGCGCTCGTCGGGTCGGAGGCGCCTTGGAAGACGGCGAGGAGGAAGACCGCGGTCTCGACCCCCTCACGGAGGACCGCGAAGAAGGCCATGCCGATCAGCGCCCAGGCCGAGCCCGAGTTGAGGGCGGCCGATGCGCTCTCGTGCAGTTCGGACTTGATCATCCGCGCGTGCCGGCGCATCCAGACGATCATGAAGGTGACGATGCCGACCGCGGCGAGGCCGATGACCGTCTCGAGCATCTCCTGCTGGCGTTGCGGCAGCTCCTGGTTGAGCAGGTCCAACCCGACACCGATGGCGATGCAGATCGCGGCTGCGATTCCGACACCCGTCCAGACGTGGCGGAGCTGAGAGCGATCGCCCTCCTTCCTGATGAAGGCGGCGATGATGCCAACGATCAGCGCCGCTTCGACGCCCTCGCGCAGGCCGATTACGAATGTGGGAAGCAAACGGAACTCCGGTGTCTGGTCGGTCGATTAGGGACGCCTTATTAGGCCCACCTAATTCTCGTCGCCGTCAGCCTAGCGCAAAGAGGCCTCGCGGTCGCCGATCCGGTTCGACCGTCGGCAACGGCCATCAGCCGATCGACTGGGCCTACACCTACACCTGCAGCCGCGACCACTCCTCGGCCGGACGTGATGCGCTCGACGGGCAGTCACGGGACGACGCCGGTCCGCTTCAACAAGCTCAGCGACCCTTCGTGTCCGCGAGCGTGAACTGAGCGGCGATCGCCATCAGGTACACGGTCGTGGCGATCAGCCCGACCAGCAGCCAGACGACGGAGTTGTCGACGAGCTCGACGACGACGGCGACGAACCCGATCGCGAGGCCGACCGAGACCAGATGGAAGGCTCCCCAGAGGCGCACGAACCCGTGTGTGCGGGAGGCGAAGATCTCAGTCGGTCGCCCGTAGGCGATGGCCGCGGTGATCCCGAACCCGATCACGGCGCCGAACAGGAAGAGGAGCGCCTGCCAGGCGGTCGGAAGGCCCTGCTCGTGCGTGGTCACGGCGCCGGAGGTCCAGATCGTCAGCGTGTACCCGTAGGGCGCAGCGCTCGCCGCGACCGCCGACTGCAGATGAGCCCGGTAGCCGTTCACAGTCCGCATGCCCTCGCCGAATGCATCAGCGCGGAGGCGAGCCTCGGTCGGCGGTCGGCGGCGGGATCGTCTGGGCGGCGGCGAGGCTGCGGTTCGCCCAGCGCTCGTCGCCGGTGACCTCCTCGCCGAGCCACACCGGCGGATCGAACGCCTCGCTCGACGCGACCGAGTCGAACTCGATCTCGGCCACCACGAGACCCGCGTGGGCACCGCCGTAGACGTCGATCTCGATCGTCGCGCTGCCGCGCTCGGCGCGATGGCGGACCTTCTCGATCCGGCGTCCGCGCGTCAGCGGCCAGAGCGCGTCGAACTGAGCGGGGTCGAGGTCGATCTCGGTCTCGCCGCGTTCGAGTCCGGTCCCGGACTTGACCGTCAGCTTCCGGCGTCCGCCGATCGACCGGACCCTCACCTCCGCCTCGCTCCCGGTCGCCAGGTAGCCCTGCTCGATCGGCTCGGAGGGGGTATCGCCCAGCCAGTTCGGCGTGGACCGGAGCACGAACTTGCGCTCGATCTCGGTGGTCATCGGATCAGCGTATCCGCGGCCGGCGGGCTCCGGGCCGCTCGAACGTGTGAACCCGGCGCCGGCGTGGCGGGCACTCAGTGATCGAACACGGTGATGCAGCCGGTCAGCGTCGCCGGAGTGCCGATCTCGGCCGTGCCGCCGGCCGGGGTCGCCGTCCAGCACCCGAAGCCGTTGACGGTGACTTCGTACTTGCGGTCCCCCACGGGGGTGGCTGCCGCGGCCGAGCAGCGCCACTCGTCCTCGCCTCGCTCGGTGCAGGAGATCGTGTCGGCCGTGGGGACCTTGTCGTCGAGCGAAGCCGCCATCGAGTCGGCGGTGATACCGATGAACGGCGTCGGACGGAGCGCGAAAACCGCGGCGAGGATGGCTACGAGCAGGATCGTGGCGATGTAGGGAAACGCGCGGCGCATCGGCGGTCATGCAGCCTAGTCGGGGCGTGACCACGTCCCGCTCGGCGTCCCGGGGGCCGGGTCCGCCCGTGGATCGCAAGCCGCGAAGGGCTAGAGAGTCTCGATCGGGACGCCGATGATTTCGAGCCTGCGGGTCAGCCCGTCGAGGGCGAACTGACGAACCTCGTCGGTGCCGACGCCGAGGCGTTCGATGTCGGGTGCGTCTCCACCGGACCCGCCGAGCGCTTCGGCGACGGACGGCAGCAGATCGCGGAGAGTCCGCCTGATCGTGTCCCCCTGCTCGGGACGCTCGCGGACGGCCTCACGCAGGAACCAGACCCCGTAGCCGATGTGGCGGGTCTCGTCGTGATGGATCCTCGAGTAACCGTCGACGAAGCCCGGCAGCAGGCCGTGCTCGTCGAGATAGCCGGTGATGAAGCGGAAGGACGTCAGCCCGAGAGTGCTCTCGAGGATCAGGTGGTAGATCGTCACGAAGCGGACCTTGGCGGCGAGATCGGCGGGCGCTGCGACCAGCTTCTCGTGCGCATCGACCAGCTCGTCGTCGAAGATGTGCCGAAACGCGTCGGAGACCTGCTCGCGCGCCTTCGTGACGTGAGCGGCGATCAGCTCCGGCGACGCCACCACCTCGTCGCGGAACCGCGCGTAGAACTGCATGTGCCGTGCCTCGTCGACCTGCTGGGCTGCGAGGAAGGTCGCCTCCTCCTCGGACCCGTGGGCGCCGACCAGCCCGGAGAACTTGGTCGTGATCCGCTCCTCGGCGACCATCAGCGACGACAGGGCCCAGTAGATCAACGCCCGGTCGACGTCCTCCATCGCCTCCCACTGCTCGCGGTCGCGTTCGAGGCTGATCTGGAACGGGTTCCATTGCGATTCCTCCCAGCGGCGATAGAGGGTCTGCGGATCGTTGAGCTGGATGTCGGTCATCGCTTCGAGCCGAGCCGGGCGCGGACGATCGCCGATGCGGTCTGCTCGTGGACTCTGTGCGTCTCCTCGATCTCGATCTGCTCGAAGCCGGCGGACTCGAGACCGGCCGCGAACTCCCGGCGGGTCAGCGCGCCGGCGTTCGCCGGCCCTGCGTTCAGCGCAGCCATGCGCGCAACTCCTCCAGAGCCTTGGGCTCGACGTAGTAGTACGCCCAGAGGCCGCGGCGCTCGGCGCCGACGATGCCGGCGTCGCGAAGCTTCTTCAGGTGATGGGAGACGGTGGGCTGGGAGAGGTCGAAGAGCGGGACGAGCTCGCAGACGCAGACCTCGCCGGCGTGTTTGCGCAGGACGTCGACGAGCTGCATGCGGACGGGGTCGCCGAGTGCCTTCGCGACCTCGGCCATCCGCTCGGCGTGGGCGCGCTCGATGTCCGGGTAGGCGACGGGCTCACAACATGGCTCGCCGACTGGGCGCTTCGTCTTCGGAGCGAGCTCGAGATCGACAGTCATCGATTTGTGTATATCGATTGAAAAGACGTATGTCAATGGAATAGGCTGTCGCGGAACATGAGCGACGAGCAGCCGACGATCCTCTTCGTCTGCGTCCACAACGCCGGCCGCAGCCAGATGGCGGCCGGCCTGACGCGGAAGCTCGCGGGCGGTCGGGTGACCGTGCGCTCGGCCGGATCCGATCCGGCCGAGACGGTGAACCCCGCAGCGGTTGCGGCGATGACCGAGGTCGGGGTCGACCTCGAGCGCGCGGCGCCGATGCTGCTCGAGACCGATGCCGTTCGCGAGGCCGATGTGATCGTGACGATGGGGTGCGGTGACGCCTGCCCCGTTTTCCCCGGCAAGCGTTACGAGGACTGGGAGTTGACCGACCCCGCCGGTCTGCCGCTGGACGAGGTCCGCGAGATCCGCGACGAGATCGAGAGCCGCGTCGAGGCGCTGTTGCGATCGCTCGGCGTCGCATGACGGCACCGCTGCGGCGCAGGCTCCTGGCGGAGTTCCTCGGATCGGCCTTTCTGACGACCGCGGTGATCGGCTCCGGGATCGCTGCGGCATCGCTGTCCCCGGGAGACACCGGGTTGCAGTTGCTCGAGAACGCCCTGGCGACCGCGGCTGCGTTGTTCACGATCATCCTCATGTTCGGCCCGGTCTCCGGCGGCCATTTCAACCCGGTCGTCACCTTCGTCGACTCCGTCTTCGGCGGCATCTCGCCCCGGCATGCCCTCGCATACGTGCCGGCGCAGGCAGTCGGCTGCATCGCCGGCGCGATCGTTGCGAACCTGATGTTCGACCTCGACGCGATCAGCATCTCGGAGACGTACCGCGCGACCCCCGCTCACCTGTTCTCGGAGGTCGTCGCGACGCTCGGTCTGATCCTCGTCATCTTCTCGCTCGCCCGGAGCGGCCGCGCCGGCCTGGCCCCGGCCGCCGTCGGCGCCTACATCGGCGCCGCCTACTTCTTCACCAGCTCGACGAGCTTCGCCAATCCCGCGATCGACGTCGGCCGGATGTTCTCGGACACGTTCGCCGGCATCGCACCCTCCTCGGTCCCGGGGTTCGTGGTTGCGCAGATCGTCGGGGGCCTGTTGGCGGTGGCTGTCATTCGGACTCTCTATCCGGACATCACCCCGGAGGAGGCTGCCGACGCCGTCATGCCGCACTCCGAGGCGCCAACCGGCGCCGATGGCCGCCACGGCCGGTAGCTTTCGACGCGTCGTTCCCGCGACGAAACCCCTGCAACAGAAGCGAGGAAACCTGTGAGAGAAGGATCTGTTCGGAAGCTCGGCGCGCGCTGTGCCGTCGTGTTCGCCGCGGTGGCGATGGTCACCGCCCTGGGCGCCTCGAGCGCGTCAGCGGGAGCGGGGCAGAAGTGCCCGACGTTCCGCGTCCTGAACAACGACAAGATCGATGGCGTCTCGTTCCGGGCGGGGACCTACAAGATGACCGCCAAGCGGATGGCCTGTCAGCAGGCCAGCGACTACTTCCGGCAGTTCCTCGCCGGCGATCAGAACAGCCTCCCGAACGGCTGGAAGCTGTTCGCAAAGCGCCTGAAGTTCAAGAACTCGAAGCAGAACATCGCCTTCCGCGTCAAGCGCGTCAGCGGTGGCGGGGGCGGCGGGGGCGGGGGTGGAGGCGGTGCCACGACCGGCAAGTGTCCGGGCACGTTTCAGGTCCTTCACAACGATCGGATCAACAACCTGTCGGTCCCGGCCGGCAAGTACCAGATCCGAGTCAAGCGGATGGCCTGCACGAGCGCTTCGGCGAACTTCAAGAAGTTCCTGAGCGCGCCCGGCAACGTCCTGCCGAACGGCTGGAAGCTGATCAAGGCGAAGAAGAAGTTCAAGAACGTGAAGGGCGGCTACTCCTTCCGGATCAGCCCGGTGGGCTGACGGACGGGACCCGGCGGGCGGCGGAGGGCCGGGGGAGGTCCTCCGCCGTTGTGCTCAGCGGCTCTTGAGCAGGCGGGCGACCGCGTCCATCATCTCGGTCGTCCGCTCGTCGCGCTTGCCCTCCGAGGCGGCGACGACGCAGTGCCTTGCGTGGTCGTCGAGGACGGCGATCGCGACGCGGTCGAGGGCGGAGCGGATCGCGGAGATCTGGGTCAGGATGTCGATGCAGTAGCGCTCCTCGTCGACCATCCGCTCGACTCCGTTGACCTGCCCGGCGATCCGGCGCAGGCGCTTCGTCAGGTCGGCCTTGTCCTCGAGGTATCCGGGGTTCTCGTTGTCCATGCGATGAGTATATACCCCTAGTGGGTATATATCGAGGCGGAGTCCCGTAACGAAATCCGCACAGTTCGGTCCGCATCGGCCGAAGCTCTCCGCTCGCCCGGCGGGCCGACGTCATCGACCCGCTATAAACGTTCGCGATGGACGGCTACTTCGCGTCGGATTCGATGCTGCGCCGTGTCCAGGGGGAGCGTGTCTTGATGATCGCGGGACCGCGAGCGCTGCTCATGCAGGCGGCACACCCGCTCGCGGTCGAGGGCCTGCTCGCGCACACGACCGAGCTCGATGATCCCTACACCCGGCTTCGGCGTACCGCTGAGGTGATGACCGCGATCGGCTTCGAGTCGCGCGAGAAGGCCGACCGGATGACCCGCCGGGTCCGGGCGATGCACCGCCGGGCTCGCGGCACCCTCGAGGCCGACGCCGGGCCGTTTCCGGCCGGCACGCCCTACGCGGCTGACGATCCGGCCTTGCTGATGTGGGTCCTCTTCACCCTCGTCGACTCCGGGCTCGTCGTCTACGAACGGTTCGTCGCGAGCCTCAGCCGCGAGGAGAAGGAGCGGTACTGGACCGACTTCCGAGTCGTCGGCAATCTGTTCGGGCTCGACGACGATGCCATGCCGGCCGATCTCGACGGTCTCGACCGATACCGGGAGGAGATGTTCGCGAGCGGCGAGCTGTACGTCAGCGACTGGGCCCGGACGCAGGCGCGGAGCATCGTGCTCGACCCGCCGGTGCCGATCCAGCTGCGCCCGCTGGTCGAGGCCGTCAACTTCGTCACCGTCGCGCTGCTCCCGGCTCCGATCCGCGAGCAGTACGGCTTCTCACCGGTCCCGCCCGTGCTGGTCCGCAGGCTCGCCGTCAACGCCTATGCCGAGTACGTCAAGCGGGCCGTGCTCCCGTTCGTCCCCCGGCGGCTGCGGAGGATCCCCGTTGGCTGAGCGTCCCCGCGAGGAGGAGGACTCGCCCCGGATCCGCACCGGCCGGATCGGGCGGACGGCGGGCGTCGGCGGGATGGTCGCCGGCCAGGGCCTGCGCTGGGCCGGGACCCGGCTCGCGAACATGACCCGCGGCGAGGAGCGCTCCCAGCAGGCGACCGACGAGCGCGTCGCCGCGATCGCCGTCCAGATCGCGAAGCAGCTCGGGGAGATGAAGGGCGCCGCGATGAAGATCGGCCAGGTGCTTTCGACCGTCGAGATGCCGGGCCTCTCCGAGCAGGGGCAGGATGAGTTCCGGGCCGCTCTCGCGAAGCTGCGCGACGACGCCCCGAAGTTCGGGTTCGAGGACATCCGCGCGGTCGTCGAGGACGACCTCGGCGTGCCGATCGACCGAGCATTCGCCGAGTTCGAGCGGGAGGCGTTCGCCGCGGCCTCGATCGGTCAGGTCCATCGCGCCGTGACCTCTGACGGCGAGAGGGTGGCGGTGAAGGTCCAGTACCCGGGCGTCGCCGAGGCCGTCGAGACGGACCTCCGGAACCTCCACCTGATCCTTCGCCTCGTCAAGCGAATGGCGCCCGGGCTCGACGTCAAGGCCGTCGGCGGCGAGATCCGCGAGCGGATCTCCGAGGAGCTCGACTACGAGCTCGAGGCGCAGAACCACCGCGCGCTCGAGCGGGCGTTCGACGGCCACCCGTTCGCCGTCGTCCCCGAGGTTCGCACCCGGCTCTCAGGGCGCCGCGTGCTGACGACCGAGTACCTCGAAGGGGAGCGCTTCGAGGCGATCAAGCAGATGGACGAGAAGGTCCGGGACCGCTACGGGGAGATCGTCTTCCGCTTCTTCTTCGATCGCGAGCGGACGCTGATGATCCTCGGCGACCCGCACCCGGGCAACTATCTGCTGCTCGCGGACGGCCGAGTCGGGTTCCTCGACTTCGGGATGGTGCGACGGCTACCGGCCGAGCATTTCGAGCGGGAGCGTGCGCTCGGGCGTGCGATCGCCGAGCGCGACGCGGCGGCGGTGCATGGATTGATGTCCGAGCTCGGCTACCTCCCCGATCCCGACGACTTCGACCCCGAAGCGCTGCTCGATCAGGTCTACACCGGCGCCCGCTGGCTCTTCGAGCCGGGCTTCCTACGGCTCGATCCCGACTACGCCCGCGAGCTGATCGAGGTCAGCAGCTCGCCGCGCAGCCCGCACTACGAGGCGATGAAGCGTCAGACGATGCCGCCCGCCTCGCTGTTGATGCGGCGCCAGGAGGGCCTCGTGTTCGTGACGCTTTCCGAGCTCCGCGCCGGAGCCGACTGGGCCCGGATCGCGCGCGAGTACTTCGCCGGCGAGCCGCCGTCGACCGAGCTCGGCCGAGCTGAGAAGGAGTACTGGGACCGGGTCCGCTGAGCAATCCGCACTGCGATGCGGTTTGCGATGAATAGAAAGCGGACGATCGGGGTAGCACTCCGCCGAATCGGAGATCCAACCAGGAGGAAGAACACCAAATGCCGCTTGCAGTACTGCTGATCATCATCGGGATCGCGCTCGCGATACTCGTCAACTACATCCTCGGGATCGTCGTGATCCTGATCGGCCTCGTCCTGCTGTTGATGCCGGCGATGAGAAGCCGCAGCAGCGTTTAGATCGCGGGAGCGCATAGGCTGAGTCGATGCAGATCGACTCAGCCGGCGCACTCGTAAGCGGCGGGGCCTCGGGCCTCGGCGAGGCCACCGTCCGGCGCCTCCACGGCGGCGGCGCCCATGTCGTGATCGCGGACCTGAACCGCGACAAGGGCGAGGCGCTCGCGGCCGAGCTCGGCGATCGGGCGAGCTTCCACGAGGTGAACGTGACCGACGCCGACGCCGTCGAGGCCGCCGTCACGTTCGCCTCCGCGGCGCCCCGTGGCCTTCGGATCGCGGTCGGTTGCGCCGGCATCGGCTGGGCCCAGCGGGTCACCGGAAAGCAGGGTCCGCACCCGCTCGACCTGTTCAAGAACGTCGTCGAGGTCAACCTCGTCGGCATGTTCAACCTGTTGCGGCTGTCGACGACTCAGATGAACGCGAACGACCCCGACGACGAGGGCGAGCGCGGCCTCTTCGTCAGCACCGCCTCGGTCGCCGCCTTCGACGGCCAGATCGGGCAGATCGCCTACTCGGCTTCGAAGGCCGGCATCGTCGGTATGACGCTGCCCGCCGCCCGCGACCTGGCAAGCCGCGGGATCAGGGTCATGGCGATCGCGCCGGGCCTGTTCGACACGCCCCTTCTCGCCGCCCTGCCCGAGCCCGCGCGGCAGGCGCTGGGCGAGTCGATCCCCTTTCCGAGCCGGCTCGGTCGCCCGGGTGAGTTCGCCGATCTGGTCGCTGCGATCGCCGCCAACCCGATGCTCAACGGCGAGACGATCAGGCTCGACGGCGCGATCCGGATGCCGCCGAAGTAGCGGGAAGTCCCGGCATTCCCGGCAGCGCCGCTGCTCCTACTCGTCGGGGTAGGCGAGGAGGATGTGACCGGTGCCGACGGCGATGAACTCATGCTCGGTCGCGTCGGTTGCCCCCGAGTCGAGGTGTTCGATGATCGTTGCGTTCGTGAGGGCCACGAAGTCGAGGTCGCTCTGGTTCAGGTAATCGGAGAGGCGGCTGCGGTAGCCCTCGTTGGGGAGGGTCAGCTCACCGACGATGCGGTGGCGATCCATCTGCAGGACGACCCGGAGGTTGCGCTTATCCATCGCGGGGTTTGTATCCGATCGCGGGGCGCGACGGGCGGCCCCGGGTTCGGGCCATCGGCGGGCCGGCCGGCTCAGGGCTGCTTGACCACCGGCGGCGGCGTCCAGTTGCCGTTCAGCACCCGCTTGCTCGGTCCGTACAGGCGCATGTTCAGGCGGAACGCCCCGGCCGGTGCGGGCAGCCAGTTGACGTCGGTGCCCCCCGGATCGTCCCGGGAGATCGCGACGACGATCGAGCCGTCCGGGCGTTCGATCAGCGGTGGGTGGCTCGGCCCGAGCGAGTAGCGATCGATCGGGTTGGCAACGAGGTAGCCGTCGAAGTCGTACATGGTCAGCGACCAGAAGTACTTTGCGGGCGGCAGGTCCTCGGCCGGGAATACCATCTCGTAGTCGTTGGCGCCGTCGAGGAGGACGCCCTCGGAGTCCGCGAGCGCCGCCGGGTAGACGGCCTCCTCGGGGGTGTTGGCGCCGATCCCGACGATCGCGATCTTCGCCCGCAGCAGGTAGTCGGTGCCGAAGTCGCCGATGTCGGAGTCGGCGAAGACCCAGCCCTTGTTGGCGATCGACTCCTGCAGGAAGCCGACGCGGGACGTCAGCGGCAGTGCCGCGGCCTCGGCGCTGACGCCGTCGTAGAGCGCGTCGAGCACCTCCTGTGAGAGGCCCGCATCCTCGGGGGAGAGGCCGGGCCCGATCCCGAGCGGCGCGAGCTGCTCGAGCAGCGGGTCGTCGCGCTTCGGGGCCGGGTTGTTGACCATCGCCCGGTTGAGCTGACTTATGAACTCGGGCCCCGCCGTCGGGGTCGGGTACTTCGAGGGCTCGCCCTTGCCGCGGTGGCAGTCGGAGGGGAGCTTGTACCTCTCGCCGTTCAGCTTCGTGAGCTTGTAGCGCTTCATGACGGCGAAGGCCTTCGCTTGATCGGCCTCGTCGCCGGCCAGCGTCCGGCCGATCACCCAGACCCGGCGGTATTTCGACTTGATCACCGGCAGCCCCAGCTTCTTCACCTTGCCGGACTGCCTGCGGCCATTCCAGCTGATCACGAACCGCCCGGCGTCGGTGCCCGTCGTCCGAGTCCCGACGTAGCCGATCACGTTCGTCCACGGATCGACGAGCTCGAAGTCGAAGAAGCGGCCCCCCATTTTCGGATGGCGGAGGATGATCGGGCCCTTCTTCAGGTCGATCTGCGCGAGCGAGTAGAGGGTGTCGGTGTTCGGAGCGACCACGGTCCGGTCGTCCGGCGTCGCGAAGCTGCTCGCGTTCGCGAAGTGGTTGATCGGGGCGTTGCCGCGGTCGTCGGGACACGGCACGCTCGTCATCTCGTGGCGGATCCGCAGCAGGTCGAGCAGCGGGAAGCCGTAGTCGTACGCCTGCCTGCCCAGGTCCGCCGCCTGCGCCGGCGTCGGCTCGCCGGCCTGGGCGCTCGCCGGGGCCGCGCATGCGACCAGCAGGCCGACCAGGGCGGCCGCACGGACAATCCGCGGGAGACGGACCGCAGCGCTCACGGACTTACCTTCACGACCGGCGGCGGCCGCCAGTCCCCGCGCCTTGCGGCCTTGCTCGGGCCGTAGAGGCGGAGGTTGAGCCGGAACCCCGCGGTCGGCGTCGGCAGCCAGTTGACATCGCCGGCGGCGGGCTCGTGCGATTGCAGCGCCACGACGATCGACCCGTCCGGGCGTTTCACGAGCGGCGGGTGGCTCGGCCCGAGCGAGTGGCGATCGATCGGGTTCGGAGCCAGGTATCCGTTGCTGTCGTAGACGGTCAGCGACCAGAAGTACCTGGCGGGCGGCTCCTCGCCGGGGGCGAACGTCAGGGAGTAGTCGTCGGCGCCGTTCAGCAGTGCCCCGGTCGAGTCGGTCAGGCCGGTCGGGTAGATCGCCTCGCCGGGAGTGTTCGCGCCGAGCCCGATCACCGCGACCTGCGCCCGGAAGTCGTAGTCGGTCCCGTATCTGCCGATGTTGCTCGCCGGCAGCAGCCATCCTCCCCCGGCAATCGACTCCTGCAGCGCCTTGATCCGTGCGGTCGTCGGAAACGACACGGCCTCGGCGCCGACGCCGTCGTAGAGGGCGGCGAGGACGGCGGGGTCGAGGCCTGCGTCCTCCGGGCGCAGGCCGGGTCCGACGCCGAGCGGCGCCAGCTCTGCGAGCAGGGGGTCGTCGCGTCTCGGCGGTGGGTTCGCGGCGAGCCTGCGGTTGAGCTCGCCGATGAAAGCCCTGCCGTCGGTCGGGGTCGGGTACTCACCGGGTGTGCCGGGATCGCAGTCCTTCGGAAACGACTTCGGGTCGCGGCCGAGCCGGGAGAGGCCGTACCGCTTCATCTTCGCGTAGGCCTGGCGCTGATCGTCGCGATCGGTGGCAAGGGTCCGGCCGATCACCCAGACCCGCCGGTACTTCGACTTGATCACCGGCATGCCGGGCTTCGTCTTCGCGGGCTTGCCGGTCCACGAGATCGCGAAGCGCCCGGCCTGCGAGCCGGTCGTGCGGCTCCCGACGAAGTCGATGACGTTGGTGTACGGATCGAGCAGCTGGAAGCTGAAGTACCGCTTGCCCATCCGCGGGTGGCTGAGCACGATCGGTCCGTGGCTGAGGTCGAGATGGGCGATCGAGTACAGGGTGTCGGTGTTGGGGGCGACGACGGTGTCGTCGTCGGGGTCGGGGAAGTGTCTGGCGTTGGAGAACGAGTTGACCGGCGAGCTGCCCTGCCCGTCGGGGCAGGCGACGCTCGTCTGCTCCTTGCGGACGCGCATGAACTCGAGCAGGGGCAGACCGTAACGGTAGGCCTCGGCGCCGAGCTCCTCGGCCTGCTGCGGAGTGATCGCCGGGGTTCCCGCGCTCGCGGTCGCCCCCCAGCATGCGGCGACCGCCAGGGCCGCAAAGAGCCCCGTGACGGCCGCCGCGGTGCGCGTCCGCATCGCTCAGCTCCCGTCGCGGAGGGCGATGATCCCGCCGATCACGCCGAGGTAGGCGGTGCCGTCGGGTCCGAGCGCCAGTCCCGCGTAGTTGTTGTTGAACAGCAACCCGGAGCCCGCGTACTGAGCCCAGGCCGTCGCACCGGTCCGGTAGTCGATCGCGGTCCAGAAGTAGCCCTGGTTGGCCGGGTCCTCAGGGCGCGCGTAGGTGTAGATCAACCCCGTCTTCGTGGACATCTTCGGGACGGCGGTGGGAGCCCGAACCTCGGTGTTCGTCCACTTCTTCGTGCAGCCCTTGCCGTTCCGATTGATGTCGACCCGGGCGAAGCCGGCCTCGGTCACCGCGCCGGTGTTCGGTCCGAACGGGTCCTGGTAGCCGTAGTTGTTCTCGACGATCAGGCTCCGCTTCGTGCCGATCAGCGAGTTCTCCGTGGCGCTGGCGCCCTGCTCGAACACGGGCACCTTGCAGACGGCACGGTGCTCGTTCTTCTTCAGGTTGGTCTTGGTCCGGTAGACGACGACCTTCATCGGGTCGGCGTTGTCGGTGATTGCGACATAGCCACCCTCGAGGTTCGTCGGCGTCGTCCCCGAGCCGGCGTCGACCTGGCTCGGCTTGACGATCCCCGAGTTCGGGTAGCGCTGCTGCCAGAGGATCTTCGGCTTGTCGTTCTCGTTGGCGCGAAGCTTGTACATCCGCTTGTTGGAGACGATGTAGACGCCGCCGGAGGCGACGGAGAAGGAGTTCTCGATCTGCTCGCCGTCGTCGAGCTGGATGATCTTCAGGTCGCCGGTCTTGCGATCGAGGGTCCCGATCTTGGCGCTCGCCTTCGAGACGAACCAGATCCGGCCGTCGTAGTCGGGTAGGGCGGATGTGATCCGCTCGGTGTCGGCGTCGAGGACCCCGGTGAGGTCGTAGTCGCG
Source organism: uncultured Conexibacteraceae bacterium (assembly GCA_963784885.1). Lineage (GTDB taxonomy): Bacteria > Actinomycetota > Thermoleophilia > Solirubrobacterales > 70-9 > RHKX01. Next base: position 66,223 of record CAWATA010000005.1, on the reverse strand, counting down.
CTCGACCGTCAGCGTGTCGCCATCGCCGCCGAAGCCGATCCGGTAGATGTGGTCGGTCTTCGTGGCCGCCCAGATCTTGCCCTTGTCGTCGACGAAGAAGTAGCCGCCGCCCGTGAAGTTCTGGTAGGCGGGGGTGTTCGGCGGGTTCGGCGCCGTCGGCATGTCGAGCGTGTCGATCGGAGCCAGCGTGTCCGGGTCGACGAGCCTGATCTGCGTCGGGAAAGGGATCGAAGGGCAGCTCGTGAGGATCCGGCCCTGCGGGTCGAACGTGATCGACCCACACAGCGAGGAGGGGTAGGCATAGCTGTCGGTGACCGGCGAATCGCCGAGCGGCCCCCTGCGGTTGTAGGCGTCGGTCATCCACGTGTCGTTGTGGATGTTCGAGCTCGGGTTCGGCGCCATGAACGGGTTCTGGGCCGCCCTCGTCGGATTCTTCACCGGGTTCTTCGCCGCCGGTGATCCCTGGTACTCGGGGATCGAGGGGGTGCCGGTGTCGGTTATCTGGGCCGCGCCCGCGGGCGCGGCGAGGCATCCGGTCGCAGCGAGTGTGGCGATCAGCGAAAGGACCTTCACGACTTGCACAACACTCCCGACCTCCCGTGGATGCGGTGTCCCCGCTCTTCAGCGACTCTCCGTTGTTGAGTCTAAGTCAGCAGCGATTCCGCATGCGCCGGCGGCTAGGGCTGCGCGTCGGCGGTGGCGATGCCGCTCTCGGCCCTGCGGACCGGCGGGACGAGGAAGCGCCCGACCAGCGGGACCTCGAGGAAGCCCTCGATCGAGGCGTAGAGGATGGCCACCTTGAGGAGATCGCCGGGGTCCTCGATCACGATCGAGCGCGGCAGCCACTCGGGATCGAACTTGGCGTTGAAGTCGCGCAGCGACTGGATCTGGAAGAACGGGTCGAGGCCCTTGGCCACGCGGCGCTGGATCCGACCGCCGATCCCCATCCCCTCGGACTCGTCCAGCAACCGGCCCCAGGCGGCGAAGTTCAGCGACAGTCGCTCGATGCCGCTGGCGCCGAGGCTGAGCGCGGCGTTGGCGATCAGGTACTCGGTCAGGCCGTTGGCGGAACCGGGGCGGCGGCGCATCAGATCGAGCGAGTAGCCGGGTTCGGGGCCGTAGCAGGGCACGAACCGGAGGAATCCCGCAACTCGGCCCTCGCCGCCGGACTCGCGGGCCACGGCGATCACGAAGTCGTCCTCTTTGCCCTCGACGTCCTGGCCCAGCTCCATCGTGAAGCCGCGCTCCTCGGCGCCTGCGCGCCACTCCTCGCTGATCTCGTTGAGCTCGGCCACGAGGTCGGCCGAGGCCTCGGACTCCTTGATCAGCTCGAAGCCGTGATCCTTGCCGACCCGGTTGACGGCCGAGCGGACCGCCTTCATGGCGCCGCCGTCGAGGCTGAAGTCGCGGCAGTGGAGGATCGCCTCGTCGCCGAGGTAGAGCGAGTGCAGCCCGCGTTCGCGATAGATCGGGGTGGCGTCCTCGCGGACCGCCAGGAATGCGGCTTTCCAGCCCTGCTCGGCGCAGTAGGCGAGGAACTCGTCGAGGACCTCGCCCCGGTCCTCGGGCGGCCCGATCGGGTCGGCGGCGACCATGGCGTAGCCGCGGACGTAGGCATAGGCGACCAGCGAGCGCCCGTCGGCGGAGAAGAAGTAGCTCTTGTCGCGGCGCAGGGCGAAGTAGGCGAGCGTGTCGGAACCGTCGGCGCGGACGATCCGGCGGGCCCGCTCGCGAGCCTCCTCCTCGGGCGCCCGGCCGCGAACCAGGGGACGGAAGACGAGGAACAGGAACGTCAGCAGGCCGACGATCCCGAGGACGAGCAGCGCATCGCCGAAGAAGTCGGCGAACAGATGGTGCTGGAACTCGTACGGCCCGTCGAACCCGAGCAGTCCGCCGTATGTCGCCTCGACCATCCCCCCGAACGACAGGTCCGGCGTCACGAAGTCACGCTGGGTCAGCAGCGAGACGAACCCGAAGATGCCGACGACGAGCAGGTAGAAGGGGACGAAGAGGACCGCCTGCCGCAACGAGCTCGCGTCGCCGTGGGCGCGGAACTCGGTCCGGTAGGAGGCGAGGGCGACGAGCATGCCGATGTCGAGCAGCGCCGCGATCGGGTCCGGGCCCTTGACCAGGTGGATCAGGGCTGCGGCGGCGAAGAGGAACATGGCGATCGCCCACGCCCGGCGCTTGCCGCGGGCGAGTTGGAGCGAGACCGTGATCAGGCCGATTCCGAGGACGGCCGAGACGATGAACAGATACGAGCGGTCGGTCCGGCCGAGCAGATCGCCGATCCCGAGCGAGACGTGGACCCACGGCAGCGTCGGCAGAAGCGACGCGAGGCCGAGCAGCGCGGTCAGCCACGCCAGCACCCGGGTCGCGCGCGAGCGGCCGCGCGGCTTGCTCCAGCGGGTCGGGGTTTGGATCGGCGGGGGCGGCGGCTCGGCGGCGGCCTCGCCCACGTCGAGTTCGAGCGCCTTCGCCTTCGGGCCCGAGTCGCGGCCCTCCTCGGGCCGGAGCGTCGGGAAGAGGATGACGTCGCGGATCGTGTCGACGCCGGTCACGAGCATCACCAGCCGGTCCATCCCGATGCCGAGGCCACCGGTCGGCGGGAGGCCGTACTCGAGCGCTTCCACGTAGTCGTCGTCGACCGGTTCGGCCTCCTCGTCGCCGCCCGCCTGAAGGTTCGCCTCCGACTGGAAGCGCTGCGCCTGGTCGACCGGGTCGTTGAGCTCGGAGTAGGCGTTGGCGAGCTCGCGAGCGGCGACGACGAGCTCGAAGCGCTCGGTCAGCATCGGGTCGTCGCGGTGGGCGCGGGCGAGCGGGGAGACCTCGCGGGGATGGTCCATCACGAAGGTCGGCTCGATCAGCTTCGCCTCGCAGGTCTCGTCGTAGACCTCGGCCATGATCTTGCCGGCGCCCCAGACGTCGAGCCACTCGACGCCGAAGCGATCGGCGATCTCGCGCGCCTCTTCGATCGGCATCGACGGATGCATCTTCACCCCGGCGTTCTCCTCGATCAGATCGGCCATCGTCGCCCGCCGGTAGGGCGGCTTCATGTCGACTGCGCGGCCGTCGACGTCGATCATCGTCGTCCCGTTCGCGGCCATGCATGACGCCTCGATGATCGCCTCCGTCAGCTCCATCATGTCGTGGTAGTCGCCGAAGGCCTGGTAGGCCTCGAGCATCGTGAACTCCGGGTTGTGACGGGTGTCGAGGCCCTCGTTGCGGAAGACCCGGCTGACCTCGAAGACGCGGTTCATGCCGCCCACGATCAGCCGCTTCAGGGGCAGCTCGAGCGCGATCCGCAGGAACATGTCGATGTCGAGTGCGTTGTGGTGGGTGATGAAGGGCCGCGCCGCCGCGCCGCCCGCCTGGCTGAGCAGGACCGGGGTCTCGACCTCGCGGAAGCCGCGGTCGAGGAGGACCCGGCGGGTCGCGTCGATCACCGTCGAGCGCTTCTCGAAGATCTCCCGCGAGTCGTCGTCGACGATCAGGTCGAGGTAGCGGCGCCGGTAGCGCGCCTCGGGGTCGGTCAGCCCGTGGCGCATGTCGGGCAGCGGGCGGAGCGCCTTCGAGAGCAGCGCGAAGCGTTCGATCTTGATCGACAGCTCGCCGCGACGACTCGTGGCGACGATGCCTTCGGTCCCGATCCAGTCGCCGAGGTCGAGGGCGTTGAGGTCGTGCAGCGCCTCCTCACCGAGCTCGTCGCGTGTGGCGATCAGCTGGATCTTCCCGGTCTCGTCGCGGAGGTCGATGAAGTCGAGCCCGCCGTGGCGCCGCAGGGCGATCACCCGCCCTGCGACCTTCACGCGCTCGCCGGAGTCGGCGCCGGGGCCGAGGTCGGCGAAGCGATCGCGGATCTCGGCGGTCGTGTGGTCGCGGTCGTAGCGGACCGGGTAGGGCTCGACGCCCCGCTCGCGCAGCGCATCGAGCTTGGCCAGCCGATGGGCTCGCTCCTCCTGGAGGAAGCGCGAACCCTCGCCCTCACCGGCGGTCGCCTCCTGCTTCTCCTCGTCGGTGGCCAATGCTCGCTCCCGTCCTTTTCCGGGGCCGCACTCTGACAGGATTCCGAAATGGCCGCGGGCAATATCGACGCAGTCGTCGCCCAGGCCAAGATCGATCGCAAGCGCCTCGATTCCGCTGCGATCGGGCCGTTCAGCCTGACCGCGATCGGGATCGCCAGCGTCGTCGGGGCCGGAATCTTCGTGACGATCGGCGAGGCATCGGCCGAGTACGCAGGCCCGGCGGTGATCTTCTCGTTCATGCTTGCCGGGCTGGCAGCCGGGGTGACCGCCCTCTGCTACGCCGAGCTCGCGGCGATGGTCCCGGCGGCCGGCTCGACCTACTCCTACGCCTACGCGGTGTTCGGGTCCTTCCTGGCCTGGTTCATCGGCTGGGACCTGTTGCTCGAGTACCTCTTCGCCGCCTCGACCGTCGCCGTGGGCTGGTCCGGGTACTTCGTGAGCTTCCTCGGCAGCATCGGGATCTCGGTCCCGCACGATCTCGTCAATCCGCCGTTCGGCGACGACACCGGGTTGCTGAACCTGCCGGCGTTGCTGATCGTCTTCGCCACCTGCGCCCTGCTCTACCTCGGCACCCGCGAGTCGACGCGCGCCAACAACGTCATGGTCACGCTGAAGCTCGGCGTCCTCCTGCTCTTCATCGGCGTCGGCGTCTTCTACGTGGCGAGCGCCAACTGGGAGCCGTTCGTGCCGAAGAACGAGGGCGGCTTCGGCGATTTCGGGATCACCGGGATCCTCCGGGCCGCCGGCGTGGTCTTCTTCGCCTACGTCGGCTTCGACGCGGTCTCGACCGCCGCCGCCGAAGCCCGGCGGCCGCAGAAGACGATCCCGTTCGGGCTGCTGGCGACGGTGGTGATCTCGACCGGGCTCTACGTGCTGATCGGAATCGTCATGACCGGCATGGTCGACTACAGGTCGCTCAACGTAGCCGACCCGCTGGCGCTCGCGGTGCGGGAAGGGGGTGGAGGGCTCGACTGGCTCGAGTCGATGGTCTCAGCGGCCGCGGTGATCGGACTCGCCGCGACCGTGCTCGTGACCTTCTACGGGCAGACCCGGATCTTCATGCGAATGTCGTCCGACGGGATGCTGCCGGACCGGCTCGGTCGGGTCAGCAAGCGATTCGAGACGCCGACGGCCGCGACCGTCGTCTGCGCGGTCGCCGGCGCCGCGGTCGCCGCCCTGCTGCCGATCGACGTCCTCGGCGACCTCGTCTCGATCGGGACGCTGCTCTCGTTCACGATCGTCTGCGCGGGCGTGCTGGTGCTGCGCCGCAAGCGGCCCGACCTCGAGCGCCCGTTCCGGGTCAAGGGCGTCTGGTTCGTCGCCCCGCTCGGGATCGTCTTCGCGGTCGCGCTGATGGCGACGCTCCCGATCACCACCTGGATCCGCCTCGGCGTCTGGCTGCTGGTCGGCCTGGTCATCTACTTCGGCTATGCCCGCCGCCGAACCGGCGAGCGCATGCGCCGCCTGGCCGAGACCGAGGCGGCCGCCCCCGGGGCCGTGACCTGACGCGTCCCTGACCGGCGCCGGCGGTTGGGTGTGACCCTGAACCTCACATGGCGGGCGTCGGGATGACCCACGTCCGGCGGTCGGCGGCGGCGCCGCGGTGACGAAGGCCAACCGGGTGGTCAGGAAGCGGCTGCGGGCGCGGGCGGCGGCGGACGCTCACGGCGCCGGGCGTCGGCGAGGGGCCCCGCCGATCCCGGCTTCGTCGCCGTCTGGCCCTCGCTGGTGCGAGCGAGGATCGCCATCCCGACGATCGTCGCCGCGAGCGCTCCGAGCGTCGCGGCGACCCCCGCCGGTGTCTCGTGCAGCGACTCCTGCATCAGCGTCGTCCCGATGACGACGCTCGTGATCGGGTCGAGCGCCATCGCCGCCGCCAGCGCCGGCGCGAGAACGCCGGTGGTCAGGGCGAGCTGGTTGAACGTCATCGAGATGTAGCCGATGACGATCAGCGCGTAGAGGTGCCAATCGAGGAACACCCTGAACAGGTGGTCGGCGACCTCGTCCCCGACCGACTTGGTCAGCGCGGCGCTGAGCCCGAAGAGGATGCCGGTGACGATCCCCAGCAGCGTCGCCTTGACCGCCGGGCGCGCCCTCAGCGACGCGAGCGTCAGGGGAACGCAGATCCCGGCGATGACGGCTCCGAGGACGAGCCACTCGCCGACCGGAGCGTCGTCGCGGCCGCCGGTCGGGTTCGCGATCGTCAGGAAGGCGATCAGGGAGAGGGTCACCAGCACCGCGGCGCCGATGTCGGCGCGGGTCACCCGCTGGCTCGTCAGCCGATGCCCGAGCGGCAGCGCGAAGACCATCGAGGTCGCGAGCAGCGGCTGGACGACCGCGAGGCGCCCGATCGTCAGCGCCACGGCCTGGCCGAGGAAGCCGAGTGCGTCGGCCGCGATCCCCGCGAGCCAGACCGGCTTGCGCGCCATCCGCAGCAGCAGCCCCGAGCTCGAGCCTTCCGTCGCGCCGGGCTCCTCGAGCCCGGCCTTCTGCTGGAGGACCGTACCGAGCGCGAACAGGAGGGCGGCGCCGAGGGCGAGGGCGACGGCCACGCGTCAGCCCGACGTCACAGCATCCGGCTTGACGATCTTCTCCTCGCCCTTGTACCGCTCCTTCGATCGCTCGAGCTTCTCGGGCTTGTCGTGGTAGCGGTTGCGCGCCCACCACGAGTTCGGGCGGGCCAGCCGGCAGGCGGTGACGATCGCAATCGGCGGAATGTAGAGGCCGAGCACTCCCCAGATCAGCTTGCCCTTGAGGAAGCAGATCGCCACGAACGTCCAGCCGATCGCCAGGGTGATGACGAGGCCGACGATCCCCGCGATCCCGCCGCCGGCGTCTTCGAAGGAGACCGGGTAGGCGCCCAGCACCATGAACCCGGAGACGATCGCGAAGACGATCACCGCGTCGATCGACTGCCGGCCCTGCTCCGACCAGTAGACGTCGTCGAGGTGCAGCCAGAGCGCGAACTCGTCGAGTGTCAGCGCCGCGCCGATGCCGAACACGATCGCCGTGATCTCGAGCGCCGGTTGAACCGCGATCGCCAGCAGGCCGCTGACCAGCAGCAGCACGATCCCCCAGACCAGATGGTGGATGTGGGTGTCGCCGGCCTCGACGTTGCCGAGCCAGGAGAACCGCTCGGCCCGGATCGAGTGGGTGATGAAGCGCGTCAGCCCGAACGTCACGCCGAACGAGACCAGCAGCAGCAGCGCCGGCAGCTCGCCCGCGTCGACGACCTCGGCATCGAACTCTGCCGAGAGGCTTGCGAGGGGAACGAGCATTGGGGGTTTCTACCCTACGTACCGCTGCGAGGCGTTGGCCGTGGTGCCGGCGGCGGCCTGCACCCGGCGAGGGATGGGCGCGGCTGGTTTCGAACCAGCGACCTTCCGCGTGTGAGGCGGACGCTCTCCCACTGAGCTACGCGCCCTCGGGGCCGACGATTCTAGGCCGCGCGGCCGGTCGGGGACGGGCATGGCACGATCGCCGGGTGAACGAGCGCGAGAAGATGCTCGGGGGTGAGCCCTACGACCCGTTCGACCCCGAGCTGCTGGCCGGACGCCGCCACGCGCAGTCGACGGTGATCGCGTTCAACTCCGAACCCGACGAGGACCGCCGGCTCGGGATTCTCCGCGGCCTGCTCGGTTCGTTCGGGGAGCGATCGCTGATCGTGCCGCCGTTCTTCTGCGACTACGGGACCCACCTCCACCTCGGCCGCGACGCCTTCGTCAACACCAACTCCGTCTTCCTCGACTGCGCCGAGATCGTCGTCGGCGATCACGCCAGAATCGGCCCTGGGGTGCAGATGCTCGCCGCCGACCATCCGCGCGAGCCCGAGCTCCGGGAGGCGGACGTCGAGCTCGCCTTCCCGGTGCGGATCGGCGCCCGCTGCTGGATCGGGGCGGGGGCGATCATCCTCCCGGGCGTGACGATCGGCGACCACTCGATCATCGGCGCCGGCAGCGTCGTCAACCGGGACGTTCCGCCTCGCGTCATGGCCGCGGGGACTCCCTGCAGGGTGATCCGCGAGCTCTGAGCCGATGACCGCCTGCGGCTGCCGAGCCGCTCGGCGGATTCCGGCGCCCGCGGCGCCGATTCGTGCCAATCGCCCGGGCATCACCCGAGCGGGCTCGCTAGAGGCCGACGCCGCCGGTCTCGATGACCGGATCGGCCGCGTCTCGGTCGAACGCCGATGCCTCCCGCGGCCGGATTCCGCCACCGCCAGCCGCCACCGTCGCCGGCGCCGACGCCGCCACCGGGACCGCTGCTCTTCCCGCCGCCGCCCTTGTCCTTGTTGCCGCTGCGGGGCGAGGAGCCCGGGCAGATCATCGTGTAGACGGTCTTCGCCGGACTGAAGGCGCGGGCGTCGGAGTGGTTCCAGGACAGGTGCAGGTGGTGTCCGCGGCCGTGGCCGGCGTCGCCGTCGTAGCCGACCCAGCGCCACGGGGAGACCGGCTGGTTCTGGACCGGCTCCGCGCGCCTGGCGAGCTGTGAGATCTTCTTCCAGCTGCCCCCGTTCGCCTTGTCGGGAACGATGTCGAGCGCGAGGCCGAGCGGGTGCTCGCCGTTCGCAGCATGCACCGGGTCGCGGGAGTAGCCGTCGGTGATGAAGATCTTGTACTTGCGGACCAGGTACTTGACGTCCGGGAGCAGGCGCCGGTCGATCCGCTCACCCGGGAAGCCGGGGATCGCGACGAACTTGCCGCCGCCCGTCGTCCGGCAGAGGTTGGTCCCGAGCTTCTTCGTCCGCATCTTGCCCGGGGCGCTCGCGGCCAGCGCGCCGACGGCGACCAGCGTCAGCAGGCAGGTGAGAAGTGTCAGGGTCCGTCGCAGCGTCATCCGCACCCATTGGTTCGGAACCTGAGCGCAATCCTTGAGCCTCGACCCGATTTGAAACCTGTCCTGCGTTGATCCAATGCGGTCAGATCAAGGAATAGGTGGGTTGCGCCCCCGGCCGCGAGCCGTCCGATGACGCCGAGTCGGGCGGGCCGAATCGGCGCAGGACCGTGCGGCCCGCCTTCGAAAGGCGGACCTCCGGGCGTGCCCGCCGTGGCTGGCTCGGGTCAGGCTGTTCCGCGGCGCTTGCGGGCTGACGCTTAAGGCTGCTTCCTTCCGGACCTGACCTGGTTCGCGGGCTCACATCGCGCGGGACCTGACCTTCAACGCTGCCCGCGACGTACTGGCCCCGAAGGCCGGATCCTCGGGCGGGCGTTCAGCCCCGCTGGAGCGGATTGCGGGTACAGGGCTCCGCTAGGTCCCCGCTCAGCACGGTCCGCGGAGCATCCTAGCGTGGTCCGGCTCAGGCGTGAGGGTGGAGGTGGTCCTCCGCCATCCGCTTCAGCCCCGGCCGGTCGATCTTGCCGGTCGGATTGAGCGGCATCTCGTCGATCAGAACGACCTCCTCCGGCGCCTTGTAACCGACCCGCTCGCGGCAGTGGACGATCAGATCCGCGCTCGTAGGAGTGGCGGCTCCCTCGCGCAACGTCACGTAGGCGCGGACGTTCTCGCCGTGGACGTTGTCGTGAATGCCGACAACGCCGGCGAGGTCGACGGCGGGGTGCTCCATCAGGGCCGCCTCGACCTCGAGCGGGCTGATGTTGGAGCCGTCGTGGACGATCACCTGCTTCTTGCGGCCGAAGAACCAGAGGTAACCGTCCTCGTCGCTGCGCGCGAGGTCCCCGGAGTCGAGCCACTCGTCGTGGACGATCTCGGCGGTCGCGTCGGGAGCGTTCCAGTAGCCGGCCATCCGGCTCCGGGTCCGGATCCAGACCCGGCCGACGGTCTCGACGCCGCAGGCCGCACCCTCCTCGTCGCGGATCTCGATGCTGAAGCCGGCGATCGGCGGCCCGATGCTGCCCTGCTTGATCAGGCCCGAGGGCGGGTTCAGCGTCGCCAGCCCGACCTCGGTCATCCCATAGCCCTCGTCGATCGGGAAGCCCGCCTCGGCGGCGAACTCGCGCAGCAGCTCGGTCGAGACCTTGTCGGAGCCGGCGCGGCAGATCCGCAGGCTCTCGAAGTCCGACGGGGCGAGGTCGTGGTCGCGGATCAGCGCCGCGAGCGCCGCCGGGACCATCGCCAGGATCGTCGGCCGGTGCTCGCGGAGCAGGGGCAGGATCTCGTGGCTGTCGAAGGTCCGGGCGACGACGACCTTGCCGCCGACCGCCAGCGTCGTCAGCGCCCACAGGAACGAGCCGATGTGCGACATCGACGAGCCCGGCAGGAAGACGTCGTCGGAGGAGAGCCCGAAAGCCGCACCGGCGCTGGCCATCATCCAGCGCAGCGTCTCGTGGGTGTGGGTGACGCCCTTGGCGGGCCCGGTGCTGCCGGAGGTGAAGAAGATCGCCGCCGGAGCTCCGCCGGGGGGCGCCGGCGGGCGCTCCGGCGGGGGCTCGGCGCCGAGCAGGTCCTCGAGCCGGATCGGCACCTCGTCATCCGCCGCCGAGTACCAGATAGTGCCCCTGGGAAGGCCCTGGGCGAGCGCGCTCTCGGCGATGTCGGCGGTCCGCTCGCGGTGGGCGACGATCGCCGCCGCACCGCTGACCTCGAGCGCGTGGTCGATCTCGCGCGCCGTGTACCGGTAGTTCAACGGCGTCGCGACCAGCCCGGCGCGGAAGCAGGCCAGGTAGTGGACCAGCAGGGCGATCCGGTTCGGCATCAGCGACGCGATCCGGTCGCCGGGCTCGAGCTCGAGCCGGAGGTAGGCTGCTGCCAGGGCCGCCGTACGGTCGTCGAGCTCGCGCCAGCTCGCCTCCTCCCCGGCCGAGACGACCGCGATCGCGTCGGGGTCGGTCGCCAGCCCCACATCCAGGATGGCTTCGAGGGGCGGCGCCGGTCGCTCGAGGTCCATCCCGTTCACCAGCATCGGGCCGTGATCCTAGCCTGCAACCGGCCTCTTGATTCGCACCCTGCGGGCGCGGTCAGCGGAGGGCGAGGCAGACCGCGTCGGCCTGCGCCCGGCGGATCAGCCCGGTCACCCGCGGCTTGCCCTGGCCGGGGACGATCTGCGAGTTGACCGCGAAGACGATCGAGCGCTTTCCGTTGCCGCTCGCCGCGGCGAACAGCCGGTAGCCGGGGTAGGAGCCGGTGTGGCCGAAGACGGTGCCGCAGCGGGTCCGGTAGCGGAACACCGCCAGTCCGGCGTCGTTGCGGCCCGGCCCGGGCGGCGAGGAGCGGCCGCGGACGAAGCGGTCCTGACGTTTGCGGACGGGCTTGCCGATGAGATCGCCGCCCACGTAGGCGCGGAAGAACCTGTTGACGTCCGCGGGCGTCGAGACGACGCCGCCGGATGCCCAGGCGAGCGCCGGGTTGATGAACTTGCTGACGTCCTCGTATCCGTCGGGACCGGGCTCGTAGCCGTGCAGGTAGCCGCGAGGCATGGCCAGCGTGGTGGGAAGGCTGGTGTTCTCGAGCCCGAGCGGCTTCGTGATCTCGCGGCGCAGGAGCCGGTCGTAGCCGGCCCCCGCCGCAGCCTCGTCGATCAGTCCGACCATCACGTTGTCGCTGTCGGAGTAGTGGTACTCGCTGCCGGCCTCGAAGAGAGGATCGAGAGCGTTCACGAAACCGATCAGGTCCTGCGGCGGCAGGTACTGGCCCGGATCGGCGATCAGGGTGTCGATGAAGCTCCGCTGGTGGATGTAGTCCGGCAGCCCGGCCGTGTGCTGAAGCATCTCCGCGATCGTCACCCCGTTCGCCTTCGGCCAGAGACCGGGAATCCAATCCGCCGGGGTGTCACCGATCCGGAGCTTGCCATTCGAAGCCAGCGACAGCGTGACTGCGCCGTTCATCGACTTGGCCATGCTCGCGATCCGCATTGCCCGGTCGGGCGTCGGGCGGGCGCCGGTCTCGATGTTGGAGACGCCGCGGCGGCGGAAGTCGACCTGGCGGCCGCGCTGGATCAGAACCGACAGCCCGGGAGGGCCCTCGGGGTCCGCGATGATCTTGTCGAGCGCGGCGTCGAGACGGCCTCCACCGGCCGCCGCGTGCGACGGCAGCGCCAGCGCGCCGACGGCCGCGAGCAGCGCGAGGACGACGAGGACGGAGACGCGAATCGGGACATCGGTTGCCATGGGCGGGCGCGGGAGTCTAGGTGGGCGGCGCGTCTAGACTGATCGCTCGTGGCCGAGCAGTCCCTCTATCGCCGTCATCGACCGCAGTCGTTCGCCGACGTCGTCGGTCAGGAGCACGTCGTCCGGACCCTCAGCAACGCGATCGAACGCGACCGCGTCCACCATGCCTACCTGTTCGTCGGCTCGCGCGGCACCGGCAAGACCTCGATGGCCAAGATCCTCGCCCGGTCACTGAACTGCGCCGAGGGTCCGACGCTCGAGCCGTGCGGGGTCTGCGACTCGTGCGTGGCGATCGCGGCCGGCAACTCGATGGACGTGATCGAGATGGACGCCGCCTCGAACCGCTCGGTCGACGACATCCGCGAGCTCCGCGAGCGGGTCGGATACGCGCCCCCGGAGGGGACCTGGAAGGTCTACATCCTCGACGAGGCCCACATGCTCACGCGCGAGGCGTGGAACGCCTTCCTGAAGACGCTCGAGGAGCCGCCGCCGAACACGGTCTTCGTCCTCGCGACGACGGAGGCCCACAAGGTGATGCCGACGATCGTCGACCGTTGCCAGCGCTTCGACTTCGGCCGTCCGTCCCCGGACGAGATCGCCATCGTCCTCCGGCGCGCCGCCGCGGCGGAGTCGATCGGGATCGACGACGGCGCGGTCGGTGCGATCGCCCGCGCGGCCAACGGCAGCTTCCGCGACGCGCTCGGGACCCTCGATCAGCTCGTCGCCTACAGCGGCAACGAGATCGCGACCGATGACGTCCTCGCCGTCCTCGGAGTCGCCGACTCCGAGCTGACATTCCGCGCGTCGGAAGCGATCGCCGCCGGTGACGGTGCCGAGGCGCTCCGGGTCAGTGCCGCGATCTCCCGTGCCGGCCACGATCCGGCCCGCTTCGCCGCGGACCTGATCGCGCACCTGCGCCAGCTCCTGGTCGTCGCGACCCTCGGCGAGATCCCCGACCACTTCCTCGTCGTCGCCGGCCAGGAGGCGCGGATCTCCGACCAGGCCAACCGGCTCGGCGAGGTCGCGCTGGTCCGGGCGATCGACGAGCTCTCCGCGGCGCTGACCGCGATTCGCGAGGGCGACGAGGCCCGGATGTCCGTCGAGCTCGCGCTGCTGCGATCGGCGAAGCCCGAGATCGATCCCTCGCGCGCCGCCCTCAACCAGCGGATCGAACGGCTCGAGGCGGCACTGGCGGGGCCCGGCCCCGCGCCGGCGGCCGAGCCCGCCACGGCGCCGGCAGCCGCCCCGGCGGCGTCACCGCCTCGGGCACCCGACACCGGGCCGGTGGCCGCCGCCGCGCCGGTCGCGACGGAATCGCCCGCGCCGGACCCGGCGCCCGAGGCGGCGAATGCGCCGGACCCGGCGCCGGCCGCCCCGCCCGCGCGCCCCGCCCCGGTGGCGGCCGATGCGCGCGAACCGGCGGCGGACCCCGGGCTCGAGCGGGTGGTCGAGCTCTGGCCCGGCATCCTCGAGCAGATGCGTCAGGACGGGGCGGGGATGCTCTCGGCGGTCGTCGGGATCGCACGACCCGTCGAGGTCGACGACGGCACGGTGACGATCGCCTTCCCGCCCGGCTCGGCGTTCAACCGCCGCAAGGCCGACGACAAGGACAACCGCGAGCTCGTCGCGGAGGCGATCCTCGCCGTTCTCGGCACGCCGCTGCGACCCGTCTACACGATGCTCGATTCCGACCTGGCGCCCGAGCCGCAGCCTGCCGGAGAGGCGGAGGCCGCGACCGGCGAGAACGAGCTCGTCGAGAGGTTCATCGCCGAGTTCGATGCCGAGGTCGTCGTCGACGACGCACCAGACAAACCGATGGAGGAGACGAGCTGATGGCAAGAGGACGGATGCCCGGCGGACCGGGCGGCCTCGATATGGGCGCGCTGATGAAGCAGGCCCAGCAGATGCAGGCCGACATGGCGAAGGTGCAGGAGGAGCTGAAGGACGAGATCGTCGAAGCGAGCGCCGGCGGCGGGATGGTGAAGGTCAAGGTCAGTGGCGACCTCGCCGTGCAGGAGATCGTCATCGACCCCGACGCCGTCGACCCCGAGGACGTCGAGATGCTGCAGGACATGGTCCTCGCCGCTGTCAACGAGGGAATCCGCGCCGCGCAGGAGCGGGCCGAGTCGAAGATGGGCGGGGTCGCCGGCGGTCTCGGCGGTCTCGGCGGCCTTCCGGGCATGTAGTTGCACCCCGCTCCCGTCGACCGTTTGATCGCCGAGCTCGGGAAGCTTCCCGGGATCGGTCGCCGGACCGCCCAGCGGCTGGCGTTCCACATCCTCCGCTCGAGCGATGAGGACGCGTTCGCGCTCGCCGCGGCGATCCGGGAGGTGAAGGAGCAGATCGGCCTCTGCGAGACCTGCTTCAACCTCGCCGAGGGGCCGATCTGCGAGGTCTGCTCGGACCCGCGCCGGAGCCGGGAGATGATCTGCGTCGTCGAGGAGCCCCAGGACGTGATCCCGATCGAGCGCACCGGCGAGTATCGCGGCCTCTACCACGTACTCGGCGGAGCCCTCTCGCCGATCGACGGCATCGACCCCTCCGACCTGAAGATCGAGGAGCTCGTCTCGCGGGTCGGCGCCGGCGGCGTCGAGGAGGTCGTGATCGCAACCAACCCGACTACCACCGGCGAGGCGACCGCCCACCACATCGGCGAGCGGCTCCGCGGCCGCGTCACCCTGACCCGCCTCGCCAGCGGCCTCCCCGTCGGCGCGGACCTCGAGCACGCCGACGAGGTCACGCTCGGCCGCGCGCTGACCGGCCGCCGCAACGTCTGAGCGTCGACGGTCGCAACGGCGGCTGGCTCTATCCTGAGCCGCCATGGCTGAGTCGGCGAAGCTGGAAGCCGCGGTGAGCACCCCCGGAGTCGGCTCCGGGGGCGAGACCGTCGTGATGAAGTTCGGCGGCACCTCGGTCGCCGGGCCCGATGACCTGAAACGCGCGGCCGCGCGGATCGTCGCTGAGCGCGAGCGCGGCAACAAGGTCGTCGCGGTTCTCTCCGCCCGCGGCAAGACCACCGACGAGTTGCTGACGATGGCCGCCGAGATCTCCGAGCGGCCGAGCCCGCGCGAGATGGACATGTTGCTGTCGACCGGCGAGCGGATCTCGTGCGCGCTCTGCGCGATGGCGATCTGGGACCTCGGCCACCAGGCGATCTCGCTGACCGGCTCGCAGGCCGGGATCGTGACCGACTCCTCGCACACCAAGGCGCGGATCGTCGACGTCCGCGCCGGCCGGATCGAGCAGGCGCTCGAGCAGGACAACATAGTCCTGGTCGCCGGCTTCCAGGGCGTATCGACCGACTCCAAGGACGTGACCACGCTCGGACGCGGCGGCTCGGATACGACCGCGGTGGCGCTCGCCGCCGCCCTCGGTGCCTCCGTCTGCGAGATCTACACCGACGTCGCCGGTGTCTTCAGCGCTGATCCGCGGGTCGTGTCCGACGCCCGCAAGCTGGCGGTCGTCTCGTTCGAGGAGATGCTCGAGATGGCTGCCTCGGGCGCCCGGGTGTTGCAGCTGCGCAGCGTCGAGTACGCACGCAACCACGGCGTCAGGATCCACTGCAGATCCTCGTTCGAGCAGGGCACCGGTACCCTCGTCATCGCAGAGGACGAGACCTTGGAGAACCCTTTCGTCACAGCAGTCACACACTCCGCCGAGGAGGCGCGCGTAACCCTGGCCGGGGTCCGCAACGAGCCGGGCATGGCGGGACGGATCTTCACGGCGCTCGCCGAAGCGAACGTGAACGTCGACGTGATCATCCAGAACGAGCCGGTCTCGACCGAGCATGGAGCCGATCTGTCCTTCACGGTTCCCCGCGACGACCTCGACACCGCCGTCAGAGCGATCGAGGGCGAGAACGGAATGAGCTCCGGTGAGATCCTCACCGACGTTCAGATCGGCAAGGTCTCGATCATCGGCGCCGGCATGCGCAGCCACCCCGGGGTCGCCGCGAAGGTCTTCAAGGTCCTCGGCGACGAGGGCATCAACATCGAGATGATCTCGACGTCGCCGATCAAGATCTCCTGCGTGATCGCCGCCGATCGCGTCGACGACGCCGTTCGTGCACTGCACGCGGCGTTCGAGCTCGGGGCGGACACGGTCCACGAAGAGGACTCGACCGGCGAGCACAAGGCTCGCGCCGGAAGCCGATGAGCGCCGCCGGCGCGTCCGGCCTCCGGGTCGGCGTGCTCGGGGCCACCGGGGCGGTCGGCTCGACCGTCCTCGACGTCCTCGCCGAGCGCGACTTCCCGGCCGTCGAGGTGGTGCCGCTTGCGTCGGCCCGTTCGGCCGGCCGACGGCTTCCCTTCGCGGGCGGCGAGATCGAGGTTCGCGAGCTCGGCGAGGAGTCGATCGCGGGGCTGGACATGGTCATCTCCTCCGCCGGCGGGTCGGTCAGCTCCGAGTGGGCACCGCGGATCGTCGCGGCGGGCGCCGTCGTCGTCGACAACACGAGCTTCTGGCGGATGCACGAGCAGGTCCCGCTCGTCGTCAGCGAGGTCAATCCCGAGGCAGCCGACTCCCATCGCGGCGTCGTCTCCAACCCGAACTGCTCGACGATGCAGATGGTCGTCGCCCTGAAGCCGATCCTCGATGCGGTCGGGATCGAGCGGCTCGTCATCTCGACCTACCAGTCGGTCTCGGGGACCGGTAACCGGGCGATCGAGGAGCTCCGCTCTCAGTCCGCCGCCGTGCTCGCGGGCGAGGAGCCCGAGGCGCACGTCTATCCGCACCGGATCGCCTTCAACGTCCTGCCGCAGGTCGAGACCTTCATGGGCGCCGACGACTACACGACCGAGGAGCGGAAGATGATGGCCGAGACGAGGAAGATCCTCGGCTTCGGCACCGAGGTCGGGATCTCGGCGACCTGCGCCCGCGTCCCGGTGTTCAACGCGCATTCGGAGTCGGTCAACCTGCAGACCCGCGACGACCTCGATCCCGAGGTGTGCCGCGAGCTGCTCGCCGCCGCTCCGGGCGTCGTCGTCCTCGACGACCCGGCCGAGGGGATCTACCCCCTGGCGACGGCCGCCGCCGGTCGCGACGAGGTCCTGGTCGGGCGGATCCGCCGCGACCCCTCACACGAGCGCTGCCTGAACCTCTGGATCGTCGGCGACAACCTCCGCAAGGGCGCCGCCACCAACGCAGTGCAGGTCGCGGAGGTCCTCGTCGCGCGCGACCTCGTCCGCGTTCCCGACCCCGCGCTGGATGCCGTTTGACGGAACCGCAGCGGTGATCCCGCCGGTGGAGCTCGCCTGACCGGAGCAGCCCGATGATCGCCGCATACGCAACACTCGTCATCGTCCTCGTCGCGGCGCTCGTCCTCGGCCAGGCGCTGGCGGCGCTAGCCGCCGGCGCCGACCGCGAGCGGCGCCTCGCCTTCAGCTGGCTCGCGCCGGCCTACGGGATCGCCGTGCTGCTCCTCGTCGCCGGGGTGGCGATCCGGCTCCCCGGTCACGCGACGACCGCGGCGATCGTCCTCGCAGCCCTCACGCTCGTGGCGGCAGTCTGGTCGTGGCCGCGATCCGGAGGCCGCCGCGACGCCGCCGCGGTCGGCGCCCCCGTCGTCTTCATCACCATCCTCGCCGCCTCGCTGCCGTTCGCGATTGCAGGTTTCGTCGGGATCCTCGGGGTCGGCCTCGTCAACGACGACATGGCCTCGCACCTGATCATCGCCGACTACGTGAGCGACTACGCGGGCGCGGTGCCGAGCTTCATCAAGGGCGGCTACCCGATCGGCCCGCACGCGATCGTCGCGGCCGCCGCCCGCGGCGCCGACGCCGATCTCGTCGACGTCTTCGCGGGCTTCACGATGGCGCTCGCTCCGCTGTTCGGGCTGCTCGCGATCGGGTTGCTCGGAAGGATGAGCCGGCTGCGCCTGGTCGTCGGCGCATCGCTCGTCGCCCTCACCTATCTCGGGGCCGCCTACCTGACCCAGGGCGCCTTCAAGGAACCGCTGCAGGCGATGTTGCTGATCGGTTTCGCGCTGTCGCTCGCGGCTCTGATCGATATGCGAACGCCGCTCGATGAAACCGCTGCGACCGCTCCCGCCGGGCCCGTGCATGCGTTCCGCCGGGTGCTGCCGGTCGCCGTCATCGCCGCGGCATCGGTCTTCAACTACAGCCTTCCCGGTCTGCTCTGGATCGGGGCCGTCGGCGTCGTCCTCGTGGCCGCTCGCTGGCTTCTGGTCAAGCCGCGGCCCGAGCTTCCCGAGGACTGGCTCCGCAGGCTCGCGCCCTATCTGCTCGGGCTGTTGCTGGTGGTCGCCGTGGCGACCGCCGGAGAGTGGAGCCGGATCGCCGACTTCAGCCGACTGTCGGCGCTCAACCCCGACCGCTTCGGCTCGGACCTCGGGAACCTCGCGCAGGCGCTCTCGCCGCTCGAAGCGCTCGGCGTCTGGCCGGCCGGGGAATTCGACGCCACCCCGACCTCCGCCGGCGCGCCGGCGATCGCCTTCTACGTCGGAGCTTTGATCGGATTCGTGGCGCTCGTGCTCGGCCTGATCCGCGAGCGGCGCGAACGCAGCTGGGTGCTGCCGGCCCTGCTCGTCGCGATGGCCGGCGTGTACATCCTCGCCGCGATCTTCAGCAGCCCCTACATCGCCGCGAAGGCGCTCGCGATCCTTGCGCCGGTGGTCATGGCGATCGCGCTGCGCGGGACGCTCGCCGAGCGCGGGCCCGCCCTGGCACTCGGCGCGGTCCTGATCCTCGCCGCGGCCGGCTCGAGCTTCCTAGTCATCCGCAACGCGCCCGTCGGTCCCGACTCGCACGCCTCCCAGCTCGAGACGTTCCAGGCGCTCGTCGAGGGTGAGCCGGTCCTCTTCCTCGGCCGCGACGACTTCATCGGCTGGGAGCTTCGCGGCTCCGGAGAAGTCACCGGGATCGTCACCAACTTCTACGACGTCGAGGATGCGCGGCCGAGGTTCAAGAAGGGGGAGGGCGGCGGCGAGAAGTTCGACGTCGACGCGGTCTTCCCGGCGACGCTCGACAGCTTCCGCTACATCCTCGCAACGACGGGCGGTCCCGCCTCGGGGGTGCCGCCGCGCTTCCGTGAGGTCAAGCGGACCCCCGACTACGTGCTCTACGAGAACACGGGTCGCACCGGCAGGCGCCGCACCCTGGACGAGGGAACCGCTCCCGGCGTCGTGCTCGACTGCACCGACCCCGAGCAGCGGGCGATCGCGCGGGGGAGGGGCACGGCGCTGGTCTGGAACACGAAGCCAGTCCTCGCCGGGCCCGACGGCTGGACGCCCTCAGACACGGCCACCGACGGTGCCCCCGCCACGATGAAGATCGAGATCCCGGAGGCGGGGAGGTGGCTGATCTCGCTCGAGTACGACAGCCGCCGCCCGCTCGACATCACTTCCCCCGCGCTCGGGCTCGACACCACCACCACCGCAAACCTCGACTTCCGCGGCGAGACGCCGACCTTCCCGGTCGCCGAGGTTCGGGTCGACGAGCCCGTCGATGCCGAGGTCACCGTCGAACCCCAGCCGCCGAATCCGGTCGGCCGGCTGCTGCGCGCCCCCAACGAGGCACACCTGCGATCGCTGACCGCCACGCCACTCGATCCCGGTGCCGTCGAGCGGATCCCGGTTCGCCAGACCTGCGGCAAGTACGTGGACTGGTACCGGGCCGGCGGCGGCTGAAACATTGGGGCGGGGGTCTGGGGGTTCCCTCGATGGCATCGGCGCCGCCCCGGTCGGGGCGGACGGGAAGGATGCCGATAGTTCAAGTCCGAGACCGAAGGAGACGACGATGCCCAAGTTCAAGATGACACTGACCGCCGTGATCGCCACGGGGACGCTCGCCGTCGCCACGGCCGGCTGCGGCTTCTCGGTCGGCGGGACCGACACGATCGACAACGCGGACCTCGAGCAGCAGCTGACCGAACTGCTGTCCGAGGACGCCGGCGTCGACCCCGCCGGCGTCAGCACCTCGTGCCCCGACGATCAGGAGGTGAAGGAGGGCAACGAGTTCGACTGCGTCCTGACCGCGCCGAACGGCGACGAGGTGACGGTGAAGGTGACGCTGACCGACGACAGCGGCGGCTTCGACGCGGTGGTTCCGAAGAAGTAAACCCGGGGAGATCCTCCGCTGCGCGTCCGGTCTCCCCGGCAGGCGCGGTTTGTGTCTCCCGCCGTGGAAGCTCCGTGTCGGACTCCTTCGGCTGGGCCGGCCACCTATGTCATCCCGCCCCCTACGACCGCGCCGACCGGCGGAAGCGGACGCGCAGCGGAGCATTCCGCCGGAGTTATCTCCTACGCCAGTGCCGCGACCCGGTCCTCGACTGTGACCGTCGAGGCGATGTGCTTCGGCATGCCGAGCTGCTTGGGGTCGAACCCGAGCGCCAGGCCGACGAGCTGCGGCAGGTGCAGAACCGCGAGGCCGAGGTCGCGGCCGACGACCTTCGCCGCCTCCGGCTGCTGCATGTCGAGATTGAGGTGGCAGAGCGGACACGGCGTGACGAGGCAGTCCGCGCCGGCATCGATCGCATCGCCGACGTGGGTGCCCGCCTGCGTCAGCGACGTCTCCTTGTTCATCGTGATGACCGGGAAGCCGCAACAGCGACGGGCACCGTCGTAGTCGACGACCTGGCCGCCGAGCACTTCGATGACCTGCTCGAGGTAGAGATCGCGGTCGGGGAACTCGTCGTAGCCGAGCCGCGTCTTCGGGCGCAGCACGTAGCAGCCATAGAACGGGCCGACCCGCAGGCCCGCGAGCGGCCGCTTGACCTTCTCGGCGAGCTTGTCGAGGCCGTAGTCCTCGACCAGCAGCCAGAGGAAGTTCTTGTTCGTGAACCCGTTCGCGTCCTTGGAGTAGGCGAGGCCCTCGCCGCTCAGCGTGTCGTTGATGTGGGCGCGATAGGCGGAATCCGCGTCGAGCCGCTCCTGGCACTCGGACTGAGCGCCCTGGCAGGTCGAGCAGATGTTCATCATCGAGAGACCGGTCTCCTGAGCGAGCGCGAAGGTCCGCGCGTTCAGGGTGTCGGCGAGCTCCTGGTTGTGCTCGGCGATGACGCCGGCGCCGCAGCAGTTGGCTCGGTCGAGCGTCACGAGCTCGATGCCGAGGGCCTCGGCCGTGAGCGCCATCGAGCCGTGCAGCTCGGGCGTGAAGCCGCGGGAGACGCAGCCGGGCCAGTACGCAAGCTTCATTGATCGCTCCTGTGGTTGGTGTTCATGCGGTCGTGGGCTCTTCCGAGACCGGTTCGGGCTCGACTTCCTCGGCGGCGTGGTCCTCCTCGCCGCCCTCGCCGATGATGTAGAGGTTGAGCTGGATCTTGCTCTCCTCGGCGCGCTCGTAGATCTCCTTGACGTGGTCCTGAGCGTCGCCGGGCAGCTTGTGATGGACGCCCGGGATCAGCTTCGGGACCGAGCGCATCTTGCCGGTCTTGATGCCGCGGATCGCCGTCGGGATCGAGCCGAGCAGCCCCTTGATCGCCGAGACCCTGGGCATCAGCTTGCCCTTGACGCCGGGGGCGTAGGACTCCTGGAGCAGCAGGGACTCGTCGAGCGTGCCCTTCTTCTTGATGTTCTTGACGAAGGCCATCTCGTGGTTGTGGCCGTTGTTGACGTCGCGGATCTCGTGGTCGTCGCCGGCGAGGCGGCGCAGCCGCATGATCTGGTTCATCGGCGCCACGTCCTTCGGGCAGGCGTCGATACACGAGAAGCAGTGGGTGCAGTCGTACATCCCGTGCGGGTCGTTGGCGAGGTCGAAGAGCCGCTCGGTCGTCTGGCCGTCGCGCGGGTCGCCGACGAAGCGGTACGCCTTGGCGAGCGCCGCCGGCCCGATGAACTCCGGATCGGCCTCCATCGACAGACACGACGAGACGCAGGCGCCGCACTGGATGCAGGCGACCGACTGGGTGACGTCGACCATCGACTCGGCGGGGACGATGTACTCGCGCTCAGGCGGCGGGCCTGAGGGCAGCAGCCACGGGGTCACCCGGCGGAACTTCGTCCAGTGGGTCGACTCCATGTCGGTGACGAGGTCCTTGATGACGGGCATGTTCCCCATCGGCTCGACCGTTATGACCCTGGGGGCGGGCTCGGCGCCGCCGTCGACAGGGCCGTCGGCCGAGCGCGACATCCGTGCGGCTTCGGCGGCGGCCTCGCCGAGCTGCGTCTTGCAGGCAAGCGTCGACTGGCCGTTGACCTTGACGCCGCAGGAGCCGCAGATGGCGGCCCGGCACGAGCAGCGGACGGCGAGGGTGCCGTCCTTGTCGTTCTTGGCCTGGAGCAGGCCGTCGAGGACCGAGAGCGTCGGGTCGAGCTCGACGTCGAACGTCTCCCAGTAGGCGCCGCGCTTGTCGTCTTCGGCGGCCTCCGGCTGGTAGCGGCGGACCTTGAGCGTGTAAGCGGACATCGTCTAGTAGGTCCTCTCCTGTGGTTGCCAGTCGGTGATCGTCACCGGCGAGTAGCTGATCTCCGGCCCCTCGCCGTTCAGCGAGACGTCGATGTGCTTGAGCCACTCCTCGTCGTTGCGCTCCGGATAGTCGGTGCGGTACTGGGCGCCGCGGCTCTCCTTGCGCTCGAGTGCGGCCATGCAGCAGGCCTCGGCGTTCTCGAGCATGTTCTGGAGCTCGATCGCCCCGAGGACGTCCTGGTTGAAGACCGTGCCACGGTCGTCGATGTAGGCGCTCTTCGCCTCCTCCTTGAGGCGCCGGACGATCTCGAGGGCGCTCTGGATCCCCTCTTCGTCGCGGAACACAGCGACCTTCTCGTCCATCGTCTTGCCGAGCTCGGCCTTGATCTCCGAGACCCGGCGCCCCCCGTCGTGGGCCCGGGCCACGATCGCCTCGACCCGCGACTCGGCGTCGCTGAGGACGCTCCGCGAGATCGGGTCGAACCCGCGGCCCTTGGCGTGATCGGCACCGTCCTCGCCGCAGCGGCGACCGAAGATCAGCGTGTCGAGCAGCGAGTTTGCGCCGAGGCGGTTGCCGCCGTGGACGGAGACGCAGGCGACCTCGCCGGCCGCGTACAGGCCGGGGACGTTGGTGCGTCCCCAGATGTCGGTCTTGACGCCGCCCATCGTGTAGTGGTTGCCCGGCTTGATGTGGATCGGCTCGCGGGTGATGTCGACGCCGGCGAAGTCGCGGCCGACGAGGACGATCTCGCGCAGCGCCTCGTGGATCCGCTTGCGCGGGACGACTGTGACGTCGAGCGCGACGGTGCCGTCGGGAAAGCCGCGGCCCTCGTTGATCTCGGTCTGCTCGGCTCGCGAGACCACGTCGCGGGAGGCGAGCTCCATCTTGTTCGGAGCGTACTTCTCCATGAAGCGTTCGCCCTTCGCATTGAGCAGGTGGGCGCCCTCGCCGCGAGCGCCCTCGGTGATCAGAAAGCCCTTGCCCGCCAGCGTCGTCGGGTGGTACTGGATCATCTCCATGTCCATCAGCGTCGCGCCGGCCCGGTAAGCCATCGCGATGCCGTCGCCGGTGCAGATCAGCGCGTTCGTCGTCGGCTGCCAGATCTGCCCGTTGCCGCCGGAGGCCAGGACCACGCTCTTCGCCTTGAAGAGCTCGGTCGAGCCGTCCTTGATGTTGCGGGTGACGGCGCCCACGCAGCGCCCCTCGTCGTCGATCACGAGGTCGGTCGTGAACCACTCCTCGTAACGGTCGATCTGCTCGGAGTACTTCATGAGCTGCTCGTAGAGGACGTGCATGATCGCCTGGCCGGTGATATCGGCGACGTAGTAGGTCCGCGCCTTCGAGGCGCCGCCGAAGGCGCGGGTCCCGAGCTCGCCCTTCTCGTTGCGGTGAAAGGTGACTCCGATGTGCTCGAGGTGGAGGAGCTCGTCCGGCGCCTCCCGGCACATCACCTCGATCGCGTCCTGGTCGCCCAGGTAGTCGGAGCCCTTGATCGTGTCGAACGCGTGGGACTCCCACGAGTCGTCGACGTCGAGGGCCGCATTGATGCCGCCCTGGGCCGCATTCGAATGCGACCGGACGGGATGGACCTTGCTGATGATTCCGACCGACACGCCCTTCTCGGCGGCGGCGAGGGCCGCGCGCTGTCCGGCGAGTCCGGCTCCGATCACCAATACGTCATGTTCAGGCACGAGGGGCATCCTATGGGGTCGTGGGGCTCGGTGGCGGGACGGAATCCCGATTCTGGAAGTCGGTTTTTCCGGTACCGCGCCGCCGATTCACAGCTGCCCGATCCGCGACCGGTGAACCAGGGTGCCGGACGTTTGAACCATGTATGTTCACCGACCCATGAGCTCGAGATCGGACAGCAAGAAAGCCGCTCGTGAGGCCCGCCTCGCGGCCGAGAAGGAAGCAGCCGCCAAGCAGGGCCGCCAGCGGACCTGGGCGCTGATCGGCGGCGCGGTGCTGCTGGCGGCGATCATCGTCGTCGCTCTGATCGTGATCAGCTCCGGCGGCTCCGAGGACAGCGCCAGCGAAAGCGGAGACGTCGCCGTGTTCGACGGGATCCCGCAGTCGGGGATCGAGCTCGGCGACCCGAAGGCCCCGGTGACGATGGTGGAGTTCGCCGACATGCAGTGCCCGTTCTGTAAGGAGTACACCGAGAACGTGCTTCCGGACCTGGTCGAGAAGTACGTCAAGTCCGGCGACCTGAGGATGGAGCTCAACCTGCTCACGTTCATCGGCCCCGACTCCCAGACCCTCGCCGCCTCCGCCTACGGGGCCGGGCGGCAAGACCTGATGTGGCAGTGGGCCGATGTGGCCTACGCCCGCCAGGGCACGGAGAACTCGGGCTACGCCGACAGCGACTTCATCGACTCCGTCTCCGAGGCCGCCGGCGCTGATCCCGCCGAGGTCAACGACGCCGCCGGATCCTCCGAGGTGAGCCAGCAGATCACCGACGCCGCGGATGCGGCGCAGTCGGCGGGCATCTCCTCGACGCCCAGCTTCCAGATCGGTCCGACCGGCGGCGAGCTCACCGATCTGAACGTCAACCAGCTCCAGACCTCGGAGTTCGAAGACGCGATCGACCAGCAGCTCGCAGCCGCGAAGTGAGCCGGCTCTGGGCCGACCGGCCCACGCTGGTCGCGACCGCGCTGACGTTGCTCGGAATCGCGATCGCCGGCTACCTGACCTACGTCCATTACGAAGGCCTCAGTCCGGTCTGCACGACCGGCGGGTGCGAGCGCGTCCAGGCGTCCAGCTACTCCGAGATCGGCCCGATTCCGGTCGCCCTGCTCGGGCTGATCGGCTACGTGGTGATCCTCGTCTCGCTGTTCGTCCCCGGCGACATCGGCCGGGCGCTCACGTTCATGCTGACGCTGACCGGGTTCGCGTTCAGCATCTATCTGACCTACCTCGAGCTGTTCGTGATCGACGCGATCTGTCAGTGGTGTGTCGGCAGCGCCGTCGTGATGACCGCGCTGTTCGTGACCTCGCTGGTCAGGCTGTTGCGTCTCGCAGGGCGCGGCCAACCTGCTCCAGGGTGATGACGCCGGTCAGCCGCCCGTCGGCGTCGACCGCGACGAGGCCTCCGAGCCGCCGCAACTCGAGGTTCGCAAGCAGCGCGTCCAGCGGCTCGTCCGAGCTGACCGTCTGATCCGACGACCCGCCCGGATCGATGATCTCCGCCACTACCTGGCTGTTCCGGCTCATCTCCGGGACCGCATCGGCGGTGCCGCGGTTCAGGAGTCCCACGAACCGGTGGCCGGCGTCGACGACCGGGAACCACGGCCAGCGGTAGCGGAGGAAGTACTCGTCGAGGGCCTCCTCGACGGTGGCGCCGGCGGGGATCGCCACCGGCTCGGAATCCATCACGTCGGCGACGCGGAGGCCGCCGAGCTTCGTGTTCAGCTTGCTGCGGTTGGCGGTCTCGCGCGCAGTCCCGCCGAGCATCCAGCCGATCAAGGCGAGCCAGGCGCCGAAGAACAGGTCGCCGAAGAGCACGAGCACGATTCCGATCGCGATGAACGCGTAGGCGAAGCCCTGGCCGAGGCGAGCGGCGAAGATCGTCGCCTTGTCGCGATCGGAGGTGACGCGCCAGGCGATCGCGCGGACGATCCGCCCGCCGTCGAGCGGAAACGCGGGGAGGAGGTTGAAGGCGAGGATCAGCAGGTTGATGTTCGCCAGCCAGGCCAGCACCGCGGCGCCGGTCGAGATGTCGGCGTTCTGCTCGAGCTGGGCGCCCTCCCAGAAGGCCGATCCGTCGATTGCCACGCCGACGGCGAGGCAGGCGGCCCCGATCAGCAGCGTCACCGCCGGCCCGGCGGCCGCGATCCGGAACTCGGCCCCGGCGCTGTCGGGGTCGCGGTCGAGGGCCGCGACCCCGCCGAACATCCACAACGTGATCGACGAGATGCCGATCTTGTTGCGGAGCGCGATCATCGCGTGGCCGAGCTCGTGGAGCAGGATCGAGCCGAAGAACCCGAAAGCGCTGACGACGGCGAGAAGGTACGGCTCGATCGAGTCCTGGCCGGCGCCGAGGACATCGCGATAGAAGCCCGACAGCAGCCAGATGATCAGGAAGAGGACGAAGAACCAGCTCCAGTCCACCCCGACGGGAATCCCGCGGATCGTCAGGAGCGTGAAGCGGCCGCGCGTGGGCATGCGTGGATAGTAGGCGGGCGCGTCGCCCGGTCCGGCCCAGCGAGCTCAGGAAGGCTCGTCGAAGTCGCCGGGTGAGCCACCCATGCCGGCCTCGACCGCCTTCAGCTGGTTCGCGCTGCCCAGGAGCTCGCGCTGGAGCTCCTCCTCGAGCGCCAGTGACTCAGACGCGGGCATCGTCCAGGCACGTTCGAGCAGCGCCTTCGCGCGTCGGGTCGCGTCCGGCGATCGAGCGGCGATCTCGGCGGCGAGCTCCCGCGCGGCAGCGAGTGGGTCCTCGTCGGCCGTGGTCGCGAGACCGACGCGCACCGCTTCGGTGCCGCTGATGATCCGCGCCGTCAGGACCAGCTCCTTGGCGACGTCGAAGCGGACGAGCCGGGGGAGGGACCGGGTGATGCCCATGTCGGGGATCAGGCCCCAGTGGACCTCGCGGACCGAGATCGACGCATCCGGGGCGACGATCCTGATGTCGGCGCCGAGCGCGATCTGCGCGCCGCCGCCGATGCAGTTTCCATGGATCGCCGCGATCACCGGAGCGGGCATCAGCTGCCAGCCGTGAGAGACCCGCTGGGCGAGGTTCGCGTCCTCGCCGGGCCGGCGTTCGAACATCGTCTCGACGGAGCGGCCGCTGGCGGCGAAGCTCGCGAGATCGAGGCCGGAGCAGAAGCTCTTGCCCTCGCCGTGCAGGACGACCGCCCGGACCGACTTGTCGGCGGCGACCTCGTCGATCGCCGCGCCGATCGCCTCGAACATCGGGAAGTCGAGGGCGTTGTGCTTGTCGGGGCGGTCGAGGCGAACCTCGGCGACGTGGTCAGCGACCGTGACCTCGACGCGATGCGGGGCTTCGCTCATCTCAGATCCGGACTGCGTGGCGCTCGATGATCGCCGCTGTGCCGACGCCGGCCGGGAGCGTCCCGAAGACGTTGCCCCAGTCGCGCTCGAGCCTGGTCGCGCAGAAGGCGTCGGCGACGGCGGGATCGCCGAAGCGGACGAGCAGCGATCCCTGCAGCGCCAGCGCCATCCGCTCGACCAGGCGCCGCGCCCGGGTCTCGATCCCCTCCGGATCGCCGAGCTCCCTTTGCAGCCCGGCGAGCGCGGAGGCGAGCCGGGGCTCCGCCTCGGCTCCGGCGGCGATCTCATCGGTCAGCGGTTCGAGCACGGCGGGCTCCTTCGCCAGCGCCCGCAGCGCGTCGAGGGCCTGGACGTTGCCGGATCCCTCCCAGATCGACTGCAGCGGCGACTCCCGGAACAGCCGCGGCATCCCCGACTCCTCGGCGTAGCCGTTGCCGCCGAAGCACTCGAGCGCCTCGACCGCGTGTTCGGGGGCGCGCTTGCAGGTCCAGTACTTGAGCACCGGCGTCGCGATCCGGCGGATCAGCGCCGCGCGCTCGTCGCCGGCGTGTGCTTCGTCGAACTGACGGGCGAGCCAGAGGCTCGAGACGGTCGCGGCCTCCGACTCGATCGCGAGGTCGGCGAGCACGTTCGCCATCAGCGGCTGCTCGACGAGCAGCTTCCCGAACGCTGATCGGTGCTCGGCGTGCCAGATCGCCTGGGCCGTCCCGGCCCGCATCCCCGAAGTCGAGCCCAGGGTGCAGTCGAGGCGCGTGTGGCTGACCATCTCGATGATCGTCGCGACGCCGCGGCCCTCCTCGCCGACCATGACGGCCCAGGCGCCGCGCAACTCGATCTCGCTGGAGGCGTTCGAGCGGTTCCCGAGCTTCTCCTTGAGTCGCTGGATGTGGAAGCGGTTGCGCTCGCCGTCGGGCGTCCAGCGCGGCAGCAGAAAGCACGAGAGCCCGCCCTCGGCTTGGGCGAGGATCAGGAAGGCGTCGCACATCGGGGCCGAGCAGAACCACTTGTGCCCGGTCACCTCGTACTCGGCGCCCGGTCCGCCGCCGCCCGTCGGCACCGCCACGGTGGTGTTCGCGCGGACGTCGGAGCCGCCCTGCTTCTCGGTCATCGACATCCCGCAGAGCGCTCCGGCCTTGTCCGGGGCCGGGGCCATCCGCGGGTCGTAGTCGAGCGATGTGAATCGCGGCTCCCAGGCGGCCGCGACCTCAGGCTGGCGGCGCAGCGCCGGGATCACCGAGTAGGTCATCGAGATCGGGCATCCGGTCCCGGCCTCGGCCTGCGACAGGCACATGAACGCGGCGGCGCGGGCGACGTGAGCGCCCGGCTCGGGTTCCCGCCACGGCAGCGCGTGAAGCCCGTGGGAGACGTGCATCGACATCAGCTCGTGCCAGGCGGGATGGAACTCGACCTCGTCGATCCGGTTCCCGAACCGGTCGTGGGTCCGGAGCTGCGGCGGGTTCTCGTTCGCGAGCCTGCCGAGCTCGATCGTCTCGGCCCGGCCGGCGAGGTCGCCGACCGCGCGGACCGCGTCGATCGCGAAGTCGCCGCCCTCGCGGGAGACGGCCTCCGTCAGCGGCCGGTCCGCAGTGAAGACGTTGTAGCCGGCGAGCGGAACCGACTGGTTGGTGACGGCATGCGTCGCGTCGGATGCGCGGGTGAGACCGGTGCTGGCCATACGGTTGATCCTCGCACTTGCGTCGCCGCGGCGCTACCGTCCCCGCCGAATTGGAAGACGCCCTCAGGGTCCTTGCGGTCGTGGTGCTCGTCGCGGGCAACGCGTTCTTTGTCGTCGGCGAGTACGCGGTTGTCACAGCCCGTGCGGGCGCGCTCCTGCCGCGGGCCGAAGCCGGAGATCAGCGGGCTCGAGCCGCGCTGCGCCTGATGGACAATCCCGTCGGCGTGATCTCGGCCGTACAGGTGGGCATCACCGCGATCGGGATCCTGACCGGAGCCATCTCCGAGCCGCTTGTGCGCGGTCTGTTCGGCGATGCGATTCCGGGATGGCTCGCGTTCGCTCTCGCGTTCACCTTCGTCACGTATCTGACCGTCGTCTTCGGTGAGCTCGTGCCGAAGGCGATGACGCTGGCGCGCGCGGAGACGGTCGTACTCGTCGTCGCCCGGCCGATCGAGGCGATCTCGGTCGTGCTGCGCCCGGCGGTCTGGATCCTCGAGCGATCGGCCGCGATGGTGCTGCGCCCGCTCGGAATCCGGCGGGTGACGGCGGGCGGCGGGATCCGCACCGCTGAGGAGTTGCGAGAGGCGGTGGACGCGGCTGAGCGCGAAGGCGTGATCCCCCGCGCGCAGGAGGAGATGCTTCACAGCGTTTTCGACTTCCCGACCCGTGAGGCACGCGACGTGATGGTTCCCGCCTCCGAGGTCCTCTGGATCGACGTCGATGCCGACTGTGCCGAGGCTCGGGACCAGCTTCTCGCCTCGCCCTACACGCGGGCGCCGGTCGGGCGGGGCTCTCTCGACCGGGTCGTGGGTGCCGTCCATCTTCGCGACCTGGTCGCCGGCTCGGCCCGAGCGCCGGCCCCGGCGGTGGCGGAGCTCGTCAGGCCGGTCGATTCCGTTCCCGAGACCAAGGACCTCGGGGCGATCCTGCGTGAGCTGCGGAGCAGCCGGCGCGAGCTCGCGATGGTCGTCGACGAGTACGGTCGGGTCTCCGGCCTGGTGACCGTCGAGGACATCCTGGAGGAGATAGTCGGTGAGATCGAGGACGAGTTCGATCTTCCCGACGCGAAGGTCGTTGACCTCGGCAACGGCGCCTTCGAGGTCTCGGGGTCGGTGACCGTCGACGATCTCAACGAGGAGCTGGGCCTCGCGCTTCCAACCGACGGACCGCGCACCGTTGCCGGAATCGTCTTCGACGCTGTCGGGCGGCTGCCGGAGGTCGGCGATCGGGTCGAGGTCGAGGGCGTCGAACTTGCGGTGGAGCTGATGGCGGGCCAGAAGATCGTCCGCATCGCGCTGTCGCCCCCGACGTCGGGCTAAGGTTGCCGATCGATGCAACCACGAGTGGCGGGAGACCGATGACGAAGATCGCAGTGAAGAACCCGATCGTCGAGCTCGACGGCGACGAGATGACCAGGATCATCTGGTCGTTCATCAAGGAGCAGCTGATTCTGCCCTACCTCGACGTCGACTTGAAGTACTTCGACCTCGGGATCGAGAGCCGCGAAGCGACCCGCGATCAGATCACCGTCGATGCGGCCAACGCGATCAAGGAGCACGGCGTCGGCGTCAAGTGCGCGACGATCACACCCGACGAGGCGCGCGTCGAGGAGTTCGGCCTGACCGAGATGTACCGCTCTCCGAACGGGACGATTCGCAACATCCTCGGCGGCGTCATCTTCCGCGAGCCGATCGTGATCTCGAACGTCCCGCGACTCGTCCCCGGCTGGACGAAGCCGATCGTCATCGGCCGTCACGCCTTCGGCGATCAGTACCGCGCGGAGGACACGCTGATCCCGGGTGAGGGCAAGCTGACCCTGACCTGGACCCCGAAGGAAGAGGGCGAGCCGATCGAGATCGACGTCTTCGACTTCCCCTCGAGCGGGATCGCAATGGGCATGTACAACCTCGACGACTCGATCCGCGACTTCGCGAGGGCGTCGATGCGCTACGGGCTCGATCGCGGCTTTCCGGTCTACCTCTCGACGAAGAACACGATCCTGAAGCGCTACGACGGCCGCTTCAAGGACCTCTTTCAGGAGGTGTTCGATGCTGAGTTCAAGGGCGAGTTCGAGGCTGCCGGCATCACCTACGAGCACCGCCTGATCGACGACATGGTCGCCGCCGCCCTGAAGTGGGAGGGAGGCTACGTCTGGGCCTGCAAGAACTACGACGGCGACGTTCAGTCCGACACCGTCGCCCAGGGGTTCGGCTCGCTCGGTCTGATGACCAGCGTCCTGATGACGCCCGACGGCAACACCGTCGAGGCCGAGGCCGCCCACGGCACCGTGACCCGCCACTTCCGCGAGCACGAGAAGGGCAACCCGACCTCGACCAATCCGATCGCCTCGATCTTCGCCTGGACGCGCGGGCTCGGCGCCCGCGGGCGCATCGACGGCACGCCCGATGTCCAGGGGTTCGCCGAAACGCTCGAGCGGGTCTGCGTCGAGACCGTCGAGAGCGGCAAGATGACCAAGGACCTCGCGCTCCTGATCGGTCCCGATCAGGAGTACCAGACCACGCAGGAGTTCCTCGCCTCGATCGACGAGAACCTCGAACGGGCGATCGGCTGAGCCGTCGCCCGCTCGAGGCACCGGCCCTAGACGGCTTCGGTCTGGGGATCCGGGCGGACGATGACCGTGTCGGCGATTGCGAGAACCTCGTCCGCCGGCATGCCCACCGCATCGGCATGATCGCGCACCGCAGCGGCGTCGCTCGCCTGATAGATGCAGACGGTGCCGAGGCCCCCGTCGGCTTCCTCGACGACGTAGCTGCGGATCCAGCTGATGTCGTCCGGGAACCGGTCCTCGGCGACCGACTTCGATCGCGCGGCGGCCGCCTCGAGCTCGGCGGGCGTCCTCCACGCTTCGCGTCTGCGGATCATGAACGTGTCCATTTCGCAACCTCTCCTCGACCGCCGAAGCGGCGCCGTTCGATTACCGACCGGCAGTTTGTAACCTATTGGAGATGGAGTCGAGTCGCAAGCGCGGTCCCGGCAGGCCACCGAAGGGCGCGCGGGAAGCGCTCGTCGCGGCGGCTCGGGAGCTGTTCGCCGAGCGCGGCTATGAGGAGACGACGACCGAGGGCATCCTGGAGCGCTCGGGCGTCAGCAAGGGCGCGATGTATCACCACTTCGCCGGCAAGCGAGAGCTCTTCGAGGCGGTCTACATAGCGGTCGAGGACGAATCGGTCTCGCGGCTCGTCGCCAACGCCCGCGGTGAGACGCCGCTCGAGATCATCCGCTCCGGAAGCCACGCCTATCTCGCCGAGAGCGCCGGCGACACCGACTTCGTCCGGATCAGCCTGATGCAGGCACGCGTGGTCCTCGGATACGAGCGCTGGCGCGAGCTCGCCGCAGCTCGCGGTGCCGGCGTGGTCGAGGCGCTGATCGGGGCGGCGATCGAGCAGGGCGAGATCGCCCCCCTGGACCCGTCGGCCGCGGCGTCCGTCTGGGTCGCCGTCCTGATCGAGGGAGGGTTGGCTGTGGCGAGCGCGGAAGACAAGGAGGCAGCCAGCGAGGCGGCGGGTGCCGTCTTCGATCGCCTCCTGGCCGGGCTGGCGGGAGGCGGAGCACTGCCTCCCCTCCATCCCCGACCGTAGGTCGAGGCGCGTCTTCACCCGAGGGTCGCGACGATCGCCGACGAGGAGAGGCGGGGGTCAGGCCGGCCGGAGGCTCGAGCGCGAGCGAAGCGAGTCGCCCCCGGCCGGCCCCGTCCCCTCCCTCCACCGTGGCAACGCCGATCCCGCCGGTCGCCCGACCCCGCCTGACCTCTAGGATCGCCCACGTCTTCGAAACCGCACACCAACCGAGGAGTAACCACCAGTGAGCACCCCAGTGAAGGTCACCGTGACCGGCGCCGCCGGGCAGATCGGGTACGCGATCCTGTTCCGCATCGCCAGCGGCCAGATGCTCGGCCCTGATACCCCGGTGCACCTCAACCTGCTCGAGATCCCGTCGGCCGTGAAGGCCGCCGAGGGGACCGCGATGGAGCTCGACGACTGCGCCTTCCCGCTGCTCGCCGGCATCGACATCCACGACGATCCGAAGCCGGCGTTCGACGGCTGCAACGTCGGTCTGCTCGTCGGCGCCCGGCCGCGCGGACCGGGGATGGAGCGCGCCGATCTGCTCGAGGCCAACGGCGGCATCTTCAAGCCGCAGGGAGAGGCGATCAACGCCGGCGCCGCCGACGACATTCGCGTCCTCGTGGTCGGAAACCCCGCCAACACGAACGCCCTGATCGCCCTCTCGCACGCGCCCGACGTCCCGCGGGAGCGGTTCACGGCGATGATGCGCCTCGATCACAACCGGGCGAAGAGCCAGCTCGCGGCCAAGGTCGGAGCCGGTGTCGCCGACGTCAGGAAGATGTCGGTCTGGGGCAACCATTCGGCGAGTCAGTACCCGGACCTCGTCCACGCCGAGGTCAACGGCGAGAACGCCGCCGAGAAGGTCGGCGACCAGGCGTGGATCGAGAACGAGTTCATCCCGACCGTCGCCAAGCGCGGCGCGGCGATCATCGACGCGCGCGGCGCCTCGAGTGCGGCGTCGGCCGCGAACGCCGCGATCGACCACGTCCACGACTGGGTTCTCGGCACCCCGGAGGGGGACTGGGTGTCGATGGGGGTTCCCTCCGACGGCAGCTACGGAGTCGCCGAGGGCATCGTCTCAGGGTTTCCCTGCACCTGCGCGGGCGGCGTCTACGAGATCGTTCAGGGCCTCGAGATCGACGATTTCTCCCGCGAGCGGATCGACGCCAGCGTCGCCGAGCTCGAGGGTGAGCGCGAGACCGTCAGCGGCCTCGGGCTGGTCTGAGCCCCGTTGCACGCGGTGGCCGGTCCCCCGGCCGGCCACCGCGGCGATCAGGCTCCGGTCGCGGTGTAGCCGCGTCCGTCCTTCTTGACGCTGCCGTCCTCGACGAGGCCGGCCATCACGCGGTAGACGTAGTTCGGCTTGATCTTCAGCTTCGCGGCGATCTCCGCGGCGCTGATCCCGGGCTGATCCTTGACGACCTTCAGTGCGTGGTCGGCACGGGTTCCGCCCCGACGCCGACGCCGACGTCGTCCGCCCTTCGCGGAGGTCGATCGCGAGCCGCGCGGGCGGCCGGGCCCCCTGCGCTCGCCCTTGAGATTCGCCAGGGCCTTCTCGAGGCGCTTCTTCTCCTCGTCGAGCTCCTTCAAGCGCTCCTCGATCAGCGACCGTGCCTTGTCGAGCACGTTGGCATCTTCTGCCATCTGGACTCCTTAATGAGTGATTTGCACGTGTTCAGTTCACCGTCCCCCCCGAAACGGTGAACACCACCTTAGGTGTAATCAACAGTGTGTGTGTGGACCTACGGGGCCCGACCGCGTCGTGTGGTGTGTCTAGCGGTCCTTGAGCTTGCGCGAGCGGGTGCGGAAGACGTAATCCCAGACCGGCGAAGATACGCCGTATCCATAGCGATGGTCCTGGAAGTGATGGCGCATGTGCTGCTCACGCAACTGCTTGCCCGCCGCCGTCGTCGGCACGTGATGGTGAAGGTGGTAATGGGTGTAGTCGTAGGTGAGATATCCGGCGATGAATCCGGCGAATGCCGGGTACGCGGCCGGAGTGCCGAAGATCAGGACGAAGAGACCGAGGAACAGGGCCGCGAGAGGAATGCTCACCGCAGGGGGCATGACCAACCGGAGCGGGTCGTTGGGATGTTCGTGGTGGACGCCGTGCATGATGAAGTGGAGGCGGCTGCCGATCGGGTGATCAGGCTCCCAGTGGAAGACGAGCCGGTGCAGCCAGTACTCGGTCAGTGTCCAGATGACGAAGCCGGCCAGGAACAAACCGGCGACCTGGAGGAAGCCGTAGCCGCCGTCGAAGCCGGCCCAAACGCAGACGGCGACCACCGGCACGAACACGATCGCCGGGATCGACGGGTGGACGCGCGAGAAGAAGTCCAGGAACCGGCTCTCGAAGAGCGGTGGGGAGGCGCTGAGGTGATCGCTGCGGTGAGGGGACATCTGGACGACGGATTGTATTGAGCCGGTGCCGGGAAACAAGCGTGCGCCGAGCGCCACCGTGCTCGGCGGGCCGCCGGGATCCTTCTCCGGTGCGATCCCCAAACTGCGGAGAAAGCAAGCGCGAATGCGGGTTTTGCGGGGAACCCCCGGCGGGGGCTAAACGCGCTGTTTGCGGTTCGGGCGCCGACGGGTCGGGGCCGCCGGTGCCATTCTCGCCTTCACGTCCGAACCAGCGAACCCGGAGATCCGTTTGCCCCCCGCCACAGCGCCCCCGAAGAGCAGCCGAAGCCGTCGCGCCAAGCAGAAGCCGACCTGCGAGACCTGCTACTTCGGCGTCCGGATGTTGTGTGCCCTCGAGCTCGGCGAGCCGTGTTCGACCTTCCGACCGGACTCACCGCACGGTCTCGTCCCGCCGGCGCAGCCGATGCTGCTGATCGGCGCCGACGAAGCGGTGCTCGAGCCCGAGTTGCTCGCCGCCTGACACGGTCCCGAGGGGCGACCGCCGCAGTCCCGCGCCCGAGCGGCGCCGGGCGCGGGATAGATTGAGGCCATGAAGTTGACGGTCCTGGGCAAGTCGCCCGCCTGGACGGACGCGGGCGGAGCCTGCAGCGGCTACCTCGTCGAAGGTGACGGCGGCCGGCCCTTCCTCGTCGATTGCGGCAACGGCGTCTTCGGCAAGCTGCGGCTGCGCCGCGACTACCGCGACGTCGAGGCCGTCGTGGTCTCACACCTGCACGCCGACCACCTGCTCGACCTCGTCCCGTTCTCCTACGCGCTCACGGTCGGCCCCGACGCCGAGACGCTGGCCCGGCCGCGGCTGCTCGCCCCGAGCGGCGCCGACTCGTTCTTCCGCCGGCTCGTCGGTACGTGGGACCGAGAGGATCTGATCAACCGGGCGTTCGCGATCGAGGAGTACGAGCCGGGCGCCGAGCTCGAGGTCTGTGGCGTCGCCGTCCGTCCTCACGCGGTCCCGCACTTCGGACCCACCCACGCGATCGAGCTCGCCGACGCCGGCGGCCGGATCGTGTTCGGCTCCGACGGCCGCTTCAGCGAACGCCTGGTCGCGGCGTCCCTGGGCGTCGACGTGCTGATCGCCGAGGCGACGCTCGCCGAGCCCGATCCCGCGCCGATCGAGCGGCGCGGGCACATGAGCGCCCGCGAGGCGGGTGAGCTTGCGGAACGGGCCGGTGCCGGGCTCCTCGTCCTGACCCACATCTCCGACGAGCTCGACCACGGGCGCGCGGCCGCGGAGGCGGCGTCGGCCTTCTCCGGCCCGGTCGAGATCGCCGCCGAGGGATCCGCCTGGGCGGTCTAGCTACTCTCCGAGGAATGCCCCGTCAGCGCACCATGCTGGTCAACATCGAGCGGATGCGCCGCGACATGGACGAGCTGCTCGGCGAGGGCTGGGCGCCCGCCCGCGCAAGCGCCCGCGTCGGCGACTTTCACCCGCGGGTCGACGTCTACTACTGCGAGCGCCGCGGCACGGAATCGAAGGGGCTGCCGCTGGCCGTCGTCGTCGCCGATCTCGCCGGCGTCGCCGCCGACGCGGTCAACATCGAGGTGGCGGGGAGGATGCTCGTGATCTCCGGCAAGCGCCCGGTCCGGCGGACCGAGGGCCGCGCATATCAGCAGGTGGAGATCCCGACCGGAGCCTTCCGCCGCGCCGTCGAGCTGGGGGTCGAGATCGACGCCGAGGCGGCGCGCGCCACCTTCGAGGACGGGCTCCTCCGCATCGAGCTGCCGATCCGGGTTCGGGAGGCGACGGCCCGGAAGGTTCCGATCGAGCGGTCATCCGAGTGATGGAGTTCGAGGACGAGGCGGGGGGCGGCTCGTCGATCGAGATCGTCACCACCGAGGAGATCGAGGACGCGATCGCGGCCGGAGGCGAGCTCCCGGCGGCGCTGCCGGTGCTGCCGCTTCGCGACATGGTCACCTACCCGGGCACGCTGACGCCGCTCGCGGTCGGGCAGGAGCGCTCGATCAAGCTGATCGATGACGTTCTCTCCGGCGACCGGGCGCTCGTGATGGTCGCCTCCAAGGACCCCGAGCTCGACGAGCCGGGACCCGACGACATCGAGCAGGTCGGAGTTGCGGGTGTCGTCGCGAGAATGCTGAAGGTGCCCGACGGATCGATCCGGATCCTCGTCCAAGGCACGAAGCGGGTTCGCCTCGGTCGATACGTCGCGACCGAGCCCTACCTGATCGCGACCGTCGAGGAGCTGCCGGATGTCGTCGATGCGGGCCAGGAACTGCAGGCGCTCACCCGCAACGTCCAGCGGACGTTCAGCGAGATCATCGAAGAGATTCCGTATCTCCCGGAGGAGCTTCAGCTCGCCGTGACCAACGTCGACGACCCCTCGGCGCTGGCTCACCTGATCGCCGGGGCGCTGCGGATCCCGGCGGTCGAGAAGCAGGAGATCCTCGAAGAGGTCAACGTCGCCAAGCGGCTGCGCAGGCTCTCGGAGATCCTCGCTCGCGAGCTCGAGGTGATCCAGCTCGGGACCCAGATCCAGTCGCAGGTCCAGGAGGGGATCGACAAGGGCCAGCGTGAGTACTACCTGCGCGAGCAGCTGCGGGCGATCCAGGCCGAGCTCGGAGAAGGAGACGAACAGCAGGCCGAGATCAACGAGCTGCGCGAGCGGGTCGAGGCGGCGGACCTGCCCGAGCAGGCGCGCAAGGCCGCCGACCGCGAGCTCGGCCGGCTCGAGCGGCTCCCGCCGGCGGCGGCGGAATACGGGGTGATCCGTACCTACATGGACTGGCTGCTGGATCTGCCGTGGAACGAGCGCACCACCGACGACCTCGACGTCCGGCACGCCCGCGAGATCCTCGATGCCGACCACTACGACCTCGACCAGATCAAGGACCGGATCCTCGAGTACCTGGCCGTGCGCAAGCTCCGGCCGGAGTCGAGCGGCCCGATCCTCTGCTTCGTCGGGCCTCCCGGCGTCGGCAAGACGAGCCTCGGGCGCTCGATCGCGCGGGCCCTCGGTCGCAGCTTCGAGCGGATCTCGGTCGGTGGCGTCCGCGACGAGGCCGAGATCCGAGGCCATCGCCGCACGTACGTCGGCGCGATGCCGGGCACGATCGTGCGGGCGCTGCGCGACGCCGGCTCGCGGAATCCGGTCTTCATGATCGACGAGATCGACAAGATGGGCGCCGATTTCCGCGGCGACCCGGCGAGCGCGATGCTCGAGGTCCTCGACCCCTCGCAGAACGACGCGTTCCGCGACCACTACCTCGACCTCGACTTCGATCTCTCCGAGGTCATCTTCATCGCCACGGCCAACGTGCTCGACCCGATCCCGCCGCCGCTCCGCGACCGGATGGAGGTGATCCAGCTCTCCGGCTACACGGTCGACGAGAAGCTCCACATCGCCCGCCGCTACCTGGTCCCGCGCCAGGTCCGCGAGAACGGCTTGAGGGCGAGCCAGGCGTCGTTCACCGACGCCGCTCTGCGGGCGGTCATCGAGGAATACACGCGCGAGGCAGGGGTCCGCAACCTCGAGCGCCAGATCGGGACGGTCTGTCGCAAGCTCGCGCGGCGGATCGCAGAGGGTGGCAAGACCGGCAGGACCTCGGTCTCGGCCAAGCTCGTCCGCGAGCTGCTGGGCCGGAGGCTCTACTTCTCGGAGGCACGGCGCCGGACGAAGCGCCCCGGCGTCGCGACCGGGCTCGCCTGGACACCGGTCGGCGGCGAGGTGCTCTTCATCGAGGCGACGGCCATGCCCGGAACCGGGAAGCTGACGATCACCGGGCAGCTCGGCGACGTCATGCGCGAGTCGGCGCAGGCGGCGCTGTCGCTGCTGCGCGGCGAGGCAGCCGACTTCCTGCCCGACCTCGAGCGGGACCCGAGCGACTGGTTCGCTTCCCACGACATCCATCTCCACGTCCCGGCCGGGGCGGTGCCCAAGGACGGGCCTTCGGCGGGCGTGGCGATGCTGACGGCGCTGGCCTCGTTGCTCAGCGGCCGCCCGGTCTCCAACGACGTCGCGATGACGGGTGAGATCACGCTGACCGGGCAGGTGCTGCCGGTCGGCGGATTGAAGGAGAAGTCGCTGGCGGCGCAGCGGGCCGGGATCAAGCGGGTGATCGTGCCCGATCGCAATGAGGGCGAGATCAACGAGATCCCGACTGAGGAACTCGGCGACCTCGAGTTCATCTACGTGAGCGAGGCTCAGGCCGCGCTCGAGGCCGCGCTCGAGCCGCCGCGCCGCGGTCGGCGCTGAGCCGGCCCGGGGCGGGCCCCGTTCGGGGGATATGCTGGCCGGGAACAGCACCGGGAACCGAGAGGAGCGACGAATGTCGAGCAAGGGCAAGGCGAAGGAGAAGGCGAGCGGCGCGTACGAGAGCGCGCGTCCCTACGTCCAGCGGCTGATCGAGGACGAGGAGCTTCGCGACAACCTGCGCGAGGCGTACGAGGCGGGCCGCAACGCCTACGAGCGCGCTTCCGGCGCCAAGAAGCCTTCCGCGCTTCTCGACGACAAGCGCCTCCAGCGGGATCTGAAGAGCGCCAGCGAGTCGCTCCGCGCCGCCTCCGAGGCGCTGCGCGAGCCCGAGAAGCGGCCGAAAAGCGGCCACCCGTTCATGAAGCTGCTCTTCATCGCCTTCATCGGCGCGGTGCTCGCAATCGCCCTCAGCGAGGACCTGCGCAAGGCGGTGCTCGACCAGCTCTTCGGCGCCGAGGAGGAGTTCGAGTACACCTCGACGACCTCGCCGCCGGCGCCCTCGGCCTGAGCGCCACCCGACACCGAGCTGGCGGAAGTGCCGCCGTGACGCGTGAGCTGACCGGTGACAGCGCCGGCCGCATCGTCAACGCGATGCGTGACGCGGTCGCGACCCGCGGGATCGCCGGCGCTACGTTCGAGCACGTCGCCGCCGCCGCCGGCGTCAGCCGTGGCCTGCTCCACTACTACTTCGGGACGAAGGAGCGACTGCTGGTCGAGGTCGTCCGCCGCGACAGCGAGAACCGCGTCCAGATGCTCGACGAGCCGCTCCGCGCCGCCGGCGACGTCGACGACGTCCTCGACGTCCTCGTCTCGAACCTGATGGACCTGATCGAGAACGATCCCGGGTTCTTCATCGTCCTCTTCGAGCTGTTCGCCGCCGGCCGCCGCAACGACGAGATCGGGCGCGAGGTCGGGGCGCTGTTCCGCAAGTCCCGTGATCACGTGGCGAAGGCGCTCGAGGGGAAGGACGCCGAGGGCGTGATCGAGCTCCGCTTCGGCGCCGAGGCGACCGTCTCCTACCTCTTTGCGATCGCCGACGGGCTCGCCGTGCAGGCGCTCTCGGACCCCGAGCGCGACCAGAGCGAGGTTCTGGAGGCGGGCCGGGCGACCGCGCGGCAGCTCTTCGTGGCGGGCTGAAGCCGCCAGCCACGGCCCAGGCGCCGGTTGCAGGTGGTCAGACGCCCCCCGTCCCGATAGGCTGCCCATTCCGGGGGTTGTCAGGAGAGCGAGTGAGGCCCAAGCGTTGAGCAGCAAACGTGGGGAGGACCGGCGCGCAGCCGCTGCGCCTGCGTCGCATTTCCTGAATGGCCACGGGCAGCGGGGGGCATCGACGCCCGCCCGGATCGCTGCGGTCGCGGCGGTCCTGGTCGCGTTCGCGGTCGTCGTGGTGCTGCTGTTCGGCGGCGGCGGGGGCTACAAGTACACGCTGCTCTTTCAGACGGGCGGCCAGCTCGTGCCCGGCAACGAGGTGCTGACCGCAGGTCAGCGCGTCGGCATGATCGACTCGATCGATCTGACCGACGACAACCAGGCGGCTGTCCGGGTCACGATGGACGAGCCGCTCCGCGAGGGAACGACGGCGGTGATCCGTCAGACGTCGCTCTCCGGCGTCGCCAACCGATACATCTCACTCACTCCGGGGGCGAACAACCTGCCCGAGATCGAGCCGAAGTCGACGATAACCGGCGAGGACACGACGTCTCCGGTCGACATCGACCAGCTCTTCAACATCTTCCGCCCGCGTGAGCGCGCCGCCCTGCAGAAGTTCATCGAGGGCAACGCCACCGTCTATGCCGGCAAGGGCGAGCTCGCCAACCGGGCCTACAAGTTCCTCAACCCGTCCCTGAGCACCTCGGCGAAGCTGTTCCAGGAGCTCTCGACTGACTCGGTCTCGCTGTCGCGATTCCTCGTCTCCGGCTCGCAGACCTTCGGCGCGCTCGCCGACCGCCGCGAGGATCTGACCTCGCTGATCGCGACGGCCAACCAGACGATGGCGGCGATCTCGGCCCGCAACGAGGATCTCGACCGTTCCCTCGCCGCCCTGCCGGAGACGTTGCGTCAGACCAACACCACCTACGTCAACCTGCGAGCCGCGCTCGACGACCTCGATCCGCTCGTGCAGGCCTCCTACCCGGCGACCAAGAACGCCGCCCCGTTCCTCCGCAAGACCGCCAAGGTCGCCAACGACAGCACCCCGGTCTTCAGCAAGCTCGCCGACATCGCCCGGCTGCAGGGCCAGAACAACGATCTCGCCGACACGCTGAAGAAGCTGCCGACGGTCAAGAAGCGCGGCAGCAAGGCGCTGCCGGCCTCGATCAAGGCGATGAACGTCTCCCAGGACGACCTCGCGTTCTTCCGCCCCTATACGCCCGATCTGCTCGCGTGGCTCGCGAAGTTCGGCCAGACCACCGCCTACTACAACGGCGACGGTCACTACGCGCGCGTCTCGCCGGCCGCATCCAACCCGTTCGATTACAACACCGGCACGAACACGCTCGAGGGCAACTTCCAGGCCGCCTACACCGGCCCGCCCGCCCAGTATCCCGCCGCCAACTCGCTGCCGTACGTCATCGATCCCGCCGACAACGAGCGCTGCCCGGGCGCCGCCTCTGCACCCGCCCCCGACGCTTCGAACCCGTTCGTCGGGCCCGCCTGGCCGGCAAGCGGGCTCAACGCCTCCGACTGCAACCCGAACTGGATCCCGCCCGGGCCATGAGGCGGATCCTGACAATCATCTCGGGCCTCGCCGTCGTGGCGGCGCTCGTCGCAGCAAGCGCGTCCGGCGAGGGCGACGACGACGGCACCTACAAGGTCCGCGCCTATTTCGACAGCGCCGGCTTCCTGGTGAACGGTGAGGAGGTGCGGATCGCAGGTGCCACGGTCGGCACGGTCGACGAGGTCACGGTCTCGCTCCCGGGCGAGCCGGTCAAGCGCAACGGCGACGAGGAGCCCGGCAAGGCGGTGGCGGTGCTCAACATCACCGATTCGGGGTTCAAGAACTGGCTCTCCGACGCGAGTTGCCTGATCCGCCCGCAGTCGCTGCTCGGCGAGAAGTACGTCGAGTGCGAGCCGACCCAGCCGCGAGCCCCGGGCTCCGAATCGCCGCCGCCGCTCGAGCAGATCGCCGACGGCGAGATCGGCGCCGGCCAGTTCTTCCTGCCGATCGAGAACAACGGCAAGCAGGTCGACCTCGACCTCGTCAACAACATCACCCGCCAGCCCGAGGTGGAGCGCTTTCGGCTGATCCTCAACGACCTCGGCGCCGGGCTCGCCGCCCGCGGCCCCGATCTGGCCGCCGTGATCCGCCGCGCCGACCCGGCGCTCGAGCAGACCGACAAGGTTCTCGCCACCCTCGCGAAGCAGAACAAGCAGCTCGCCCAGCTCGCCGTCGACAGCGACACGATCCTGACGCCGCTCTCGGAGCAGCGACAGCACCTGGCCGGGTTCATCCGCAACGCCGCGATCGCCGGCACGGCCTCGGCTGAACGCAGCAACGACATCGTCGCAGGCTTCGACGAGTTCCCGAACGCGCTCCGCGAGCTCCGGAGCACGATGGTGGCCTTGCGCGGCTTCGCCGACCAGGCGACGCCGGTCGCGGTCAACCTGCGGAAGGCCGCGCCGGGGCTGACCGACGCCACCCGCCTGTTGCGGCCGTTCTCCCGCGCGGCGACCGTATCGCTGACCAACCTCGGCGACAACGCCCAGGCCTCTCAGGACGACCTCGCCGCCTCCTCGCCGGTTATCCGCCAGCTCCGCAAGGCCGGCGAGAAGTCGATTCCGGGCGCCCGGAACCTCAACCAGCTCCTGATGACGCTCCGGCGCACGGGCGGCATCGACTACCTGACCAAGTTCATCCTCAACGCCTCGAACTCGCTCAACGGCTTCGACGACACGGGCCATTTCCTGCTCGCCCAGCTGCAGATCTCCAACTGCGTCGAGTACGACATCGTCCCGGTCACCGGTTGCGATGCCAACTGGTTCGATCAGAACACGTCGGCGGCGAGCTCGGCGAAGCTCTACGACGTGCCCGACAAACCGAAGAAGTCGGGCCTTCCGGTGCCGGAAGTCGCGGGTGCCGGTGAGCTGAGCGCCCCCTCGGAAACCGGTGGGCAGCCCACCGGCGACACGACCACCGCGGATACCGGCAAGGGGACCAAGGACCTCCTCAACTTCCTGATCGGGAGCGGCGGCTGATGCGGCGCGGGCAGACTCCCCTCAACGCGGCATTCCGGAACCCGACGGTGATCGGCGCTCTCGCGGTGCTGATCACGATCCTCGCGGTATTCCTCGCCTACAACGCCAACAACGGCTTGCCGTTCGTGCAGTCCTACCGGCTTACGGCCCAGGTCCCGAACGCGGCGGCGCTGGTGCCCGGCAACGAGGTCCGGATCGGCGGCGTCCGGGTCGGAATCGTCGAGTCGATCAACCCGGTCGTCCAGGACGATGGGACCTACTCGGCGGAGCTGGCGATGAAGCTCGACAAGTCGGTCGAGCCGCTGCCGGAGGACTCGACGGTGGTCATCCGCTCGCGTTCGGCGCTCGGCCTCAAGTACGTCCAGATCGTCCGCGGCACCTCCGATCAGGGCTATGCGGCCGGTTCGGTGCTGCCGCTGTCAGCCGCGCGTCCCGAGCCCGTCGAGTTCGACGAGCTGCTCTCGACCTTCGACGAGCCCACGCAGAAGAACATCCAGGAGAACCTGACCGAGTTCGGCAACGCGCTCGCCGGTCGCGGTCCGAACATCAATGCCGCGATCGGCGCACTGAAGCCGCTGATGCCTCGACTCGAGCGGGTCATGCGAGACATCTCCGACCCCCGGACCGGCATCGGGCCGTTCTTCACCGCGCTCTCGCAGTCCGCCTCCGAGGTGGCCCCCGTCGCGCAGACTCAGGCGCAGATGTTCGTCGACCTCGACACCACGCTCG
The DNA here is from genome assembly GCA_963784885.1 of uncultured Conexibacteraceae bacterium. Classification (GTDB taxonomy): domain Bacteria; phylum Actinomycetota; class Thermoleophilia; order Solirubrobacterales; family 70-9; genus RHKX01. The sequence continues at coordinate 21,952 of CAWATA010000005.1, read as the reverse complement.
CCGCGTTCGCCGACGTCGCCCGTCCCTACCTGCAGGAGACGATCTCGAAGACGCCGGTGACCCTCCGCACGGCCAGCGACACGCTGCCGCGGATCCGACCGTTCCTCGTCAACTCCCGCAAGCTCTTCGTCGACCTCCAGCCGGGCACCGCCGCCGCGGCGGTCTCCGCCGACACGATCGCCTCGGCACTCCGTGTCGGTGTCCCGGTACTGCGCGCGACCCCGCAGCTCAACGATCAGCTTCCGCCGACCGCGGCGGCGCTGCGGCGGTTCAACGACGACGGCGACGTCCGCCAGGGCATCGGCCGCCTGATCGACCTCTCCGAGTCGGTCGGCCCGGCCCTCAAGTTCATCGCCCCGGCGCAGTCGGTCTGCAACTACGCGACGCTGCTCTTCCGGAATGCGTCCGACGCGACGAGCAAGGGCAACTCCAACGGCAACTGGCAGCGGGCCAACGCCCTCAACGTGCCGTCCGGCCCGAACAACGAGGGCGGCCCCTCCTCGGCGCCGGCAAACGGCGGCGGCGACCCGGTCGACCCGCTCTCTCGGGCCAACTTCCTCCATGTCAACCCCTACCCGAACACGGCCGCAGCCGGCCAGAGCCCGACCGAGTGCGAGGCCGGCAACGAGGACTACGCGATCGGCAAGCAGGTGATCGGCAACGTCCCCGGCAACCAGGGAATCCGGACCGAGGATCAGATCCCGTTCCAGCTCCGCAAGGGAGGTGGCAAGTGATGGCCCGCTCGCGCCGCTCCAAGCCGGGAGCCAAGCAGGATTTCAACGAGGGCATCTACCACCGCCCGCCGCTCGGTCTGAGCTTCTTCAAGACCGGCGTGCTCGTCCTGTTCGTGCTGCTGATCCTCAGCTACTTCGCCTACACGAAGGAACTGCCGTGGAGCAGCCCCGGCTACACCGCGACGGCGACGTTCAGCAACGCCTCGACCCTGCGCGAGACCGCACCGGTCCGGATCGCCGGGGTCAACGTCGGCGAGGTCACCAAGGTCGAGTCCGACGGCGAAGGTGCCGCCAAGGTCACTTTCACCGTCGATCAGGAGGGCCTGCCGATCCACGACGACGCCCGGCTCACGATCCGTCCGCGCCTGTTCCTCGAGGGCAACTTCTTCCTCGACCTCCGGCCCGGCAGCCCGGGTGCGCCCGACCTGCCGGACGGCGGTTCGATTCCGGTCACCCAGACCGCGACGGCGGTCCAGCTCGACGAGGTCCTGACGACGCTCCAGAAGCCCGATCGCAGGAACCTCGGCGACCTTCTCGCCGGGTACGGGTCGGCGCTGGTCGACGAGCCGACGGCGGAGATGGACATCGGCATGGACCCGGAGGTCAAGGGCCTCTCGGGCGCCGAGGCGATCAACCAGAGCTTCGACTACGGCGCCGAGGCGGGGAAGAGCTCCTCGCAGGTCAGCCAGGCACTGCTCGGCGAGCAGGCCGGCGATCTCCGTGGCCTGATCAAGGCGAGCGCCAGCACCTTCCAGCAGCTCGCCAGCGTCGACACCGAGCTCAGCGATCTGATCACCAACTTCTCGATCACGACCGGAGCGCTGGCGGCGGAGTCGCAGAGCCTCCAGGACACGCTCGCCGAGCTCGCGCCGACCGTCGAGCAGGCGCAGCGCGACCTGCCGGTCATCAACGCGGCCTTCCCGCCGCTGCGCAGCTTCGCCCGCGAGCTGACGCCGAGCGTCAAGGAGCTGCCGGGCACGATCCGAGCTGGGACGCCGTGGCTGCGCCAGACCGACAAGCTCGTTCAGAAGAACGAGCTCGGCGGCATCGTCAGCGATCTGCACGCCGCCACGCCACTGCTCTCGCAGGGCACGGCCAACCTGAACGGCCTGCTGCTCCAGCTCGGCCGCTTCAGCCGCTGCCAGACCCAGGTCCTCACCCCGACCGGCAATCAGGTCATCAACGACGACTTCGCCACCGGGCAGACGAGCTTCCGCGAGTTCTTCTACAGCACCGTGGGGCAGGCCGGGCAGGGTGCGAACTTCGATGGCAACGGTCAGTACCTCCGAGTCCAGCCGGGTGGTGGCCCATACCCGGTCGAGGCCCCGATACCGGGCGGCGACCCGAATCCGGATCGTCCCGACAACGTCAACTACGGCCGCGGCATCGCCCAGCCCGTGGGGACCCAGCCGCTGAAGCCCTCGAGCGCGCCGCCGGTCCGGACCGACGTGCCCTGCTACCAGAGTGACCCGCCGAACCTGAACGGGCCCCAGAGCGCGGTCGGCTCTCCGACCGTCGCGCCCACGACGTTCCCGATCGTCCCATGAAGAAGGCACTGCGGACATACACGCGCGACTTCATCGCGATCCTGGTTCTCGCGGCGATCGGCCTCACCGCCCTGTTCGTGATCCTCTCCCAGCAGAGCACGGCGCTGCCGTCCTGGTTCCCCTTCCTCGGCGAGGACCGCTTCGAGCTCAAGACCGAGTTCCAGACCGCGCAGGCGGTCACCCCCGGTCAGGGCCAGACGGTGAACCTCTCGGGCGTCGAGATCGGGGACGTCACCCGCGTCGACCTCGAGGACGGCGTCGCGGTGGTGACGATGCAGGTCGAGCCCGAGTTCGCCGAGCTCATCCACCCTGATGCTTCGGCGCTCCTGCGCCCTCGCACCGGGCTGCAGGACATGACGATCGAGCTCGACGCAGGCACCGAGCAGGGCGAGATCCCCGAGGGCTTCACGATCCCGCTCGCCAACTCAGCGCCGAACGTCAATCCCGACCAGATCCTCGCCTCGCTCGACGGCGACACCCGCGCCTACCTGCGGCTGCTCCTCGCCGGCGGCGCCGAGGCGCTCGGGACCCGGGAGAAGAGCCAGAACTTCGCACAGGTCCTGCGCCGCCTCGACCCGACCGTTCGCGACATCGCGAAGATCAACGGCGAGATCGCGAAGCGCCGCAACAACCTCCGCCGCGTGATCACGAACTTCAAGCTGATCGCCCAGGAGGTCTCGAAGTCGGACACGAACCTGACCGGTTTCGTGAAGTCACAGGACGCCGTCTTCGGCGCGTTCGCGGAGTCCGAGGCGAATCTGCGTCAGACCCTCCGGGAACTGCCCGGCGCGCTTCGTGCGACCCGTGGCGCGCTTGGTTCCGGCGCGACGCTGTCGGCGCAGCTGAAGCCCGCCCTGACCGACCTGACGCCGCAGGCACGCGCCCTCGGCCCGGCGCTGCGGGCGCTGCGGCCGTTCTTCCGCAAGACCGAGCCGACAGTCCGCACCCAGCTGCGCCCGTTCACCCAGAAGGTCGACACGATGATCACCGACCTCCGCCGTGCCGCAGACCCGCTGAAGGAGTCCTCGAACGAGCTCAAGGGCGGGTTCACCGAGCTCAACCAGCTCGTCAACGCGCTCGCCTACAACCCGTCGGGAAGCGGCGAGAGCTACCTCTTCTACCTGAGCTGGTTCAACCACAACTTCAACTCCGGCTTCCTGACCCAGGACGGGCTCGGCCCGACCCTTCGCGGCCTGTTCACCTACACCTGTTTCACGTCGCGCCTCGCCGACAGCCTCGTCGCCACGCGGCCGGCCCTGGCGACCGCGCGTGATCTGACTCGCCTGCCGACCTCCGAGGAGATCTGCCCGCCGCTGTTCAGGACCAAGGGCAAGGTCGACGCCTCCGGCGGCGGTCAATCCGATGAGGCCGGCACCGACCAGACGACGACCGACGAGACGACGAGCACGACCTCCACGACGACCGACGAGACGACGAGCACGACCAGCACCGACGAGACGACGACCGGCGATGTCTCGACCGGGACCCAGAGCTCCGCCACCGACACGACCGGAAGCGCTCCCTAACCGACAGCCATGGAGACACGTCCACCGACACTTGGCCGAATCGCGATCGCCGCGGGCTTCGCGCTGTCCTGCTTCGGGCTGCTGCTGTTCCTCTGGCTGGCCTTCGGCGGGCCGGTCCCGCTGAAGTCGGAGAGCTACCGAGTCGACGTCCACTTCGACGAGGCGAGCCAGGTGGCGGTCGAGTCCGATGTCCGGATCTCCGGCGTGTCAGTCGGCAAGGTCAAGGCGATCGAGCTCAGCGACGACGGGCTCGCCGACGCGACGCTCGAGATCGATCCGAAATACGCACCGATCCCCTCCGACACGAGGGCGATGCTGCGCCAGAAGACGCTGCTCGGCGAGACGTACGTCGAACTGACCCCCGGCAACCGGGACGCGCCCCCGCTGCCCGAGGGCGGGACGTTGCCGGATGCGCAGGTCTCCGATGCCGTCCAGCTCGACGAGATCTTCCGGGCGTTCGACGAGCCGACCCGGGCTGCTTTCCAGACCTGGATGGCCGACGGTGCGATCGCCTTCCGCGGCCGCGGCGTCGACCTCAACGCTGCGCTCGGCAATCTCGACCCCTTCGCGGAGCGGGCCGACGACCTGCTCCGCATCCTCGACTCGCAGCGCCTCGCGGTGAAGAAGCTGCTGGCCGACGGCGGGACGACGTTCGACGCGATCAGCAAGCAGCCGGGTGAGCTCCGCTCGCTGATCCAGAACACGGAGTCGGTCTTCTCGACGACGGCCGCACGCAACGCCGAGATCCGTCAGATCTTCACGATCCTGCCCACCTTCCTCGACGAGTCGAAGCTGACGCTCGAACGCCTCGATCGCTTCTCCACCGATACCGACCCGCTGGTCACACAGCTCCGGCCGGTCGCCCGCCAGCTCAGCGGCACGTTCGTCGCGCTGAAGCGACTGGCGCCGGAGGCGAAGCGGTTCTTCAACGGCCTGAAGCCGGTGATCCAGAGGGCCGAGCCCGGCTTCAGCTCCCTGCGGGTAGTTCTCGACGACCAGTTGCCCCCCTTCCTGGGCCGGCTCGACCCGTACTTCGACGAGCTGATCCCGATCGTCGACACGGTCGACAAGTACAAGAAGGAGGTGACCGCGTTCCTCGGCAACACGTCGTCGGCGCTGAACGGCGGCATCATCCCGCAGGGCCAGAGCAAGATCGTCAAGTTCATCCGCGCAACGGGTCCGCTCAATCCGGGCGTGCTCGCTTCGCCGCCGAGCCCGTACAAGACCGCGAGGGTCAACGCATACGTGAAGCCCGGCGGCTACACCAAGCTCTCCCAGGGGCTCGACAGCTTCTACACGGCGAACTGCAGCGGCGGCCTGTCGGCGACCCTCGATCAGGGCGACTTCACGAACGACCTCTACGACCGGACCCAGATCTATGCGATGGGCGGTCTCGGCATCACGACCACCGACGCGGTCCCGGCACCACCGTGCCGCCAGCAGGGCAAGATCAACTCGATCGGCGGTCCGCCGAACGAGAAGACGAACTACCCTCACGTCAATTCCGGCGGCTAGCTACGGGTTTACCCCGGACGCGGGTGGGTAGCCGCTACGAGACCGGCCCCCCGTCGGCGAAACTTCCGGGCTCCCCGGGTGTTCTTACCAGTAGTTCGCCCGCTCACGGCCACTGGTGCCGGATCCGGGACCCCGGATCGCCTTGGCACCCCGAGCGTTCCCCGAGCGAGGCACAAGCGATTCCCGCGGATGCCGGATCTTACGCCCACCGAAACCCCAGGAGGAAGAAGGAAAACATGCGCAAGTACTTGATAGCCGTCGTCGTCGCGATCGTCTCCGCTCTCGCGCTGACGAGCGTCGCTCAGGCGGACCCGATCCAGTCGATCACCACGAAGCTCGAGCCGACCAAGCTGCCGAAGAAGCAGTACAAGCCGGCCAAGATCTATGTCGAGATCCTGACTCAGAAGAGCGACACGGGCACCCTGCCCGAGCAGCCCCCGAGCGCCACGAACACCAAGGTCAACTTCCCCTCGAACATGAAGTTCGACACCAAGAAGGTGAAGAAGTGCAAGGCGTCCGAGGCGCAGCTGCAGAACACGACGACCGACCAGGCGACGAAGCTTTGCGGGTCGAAGTCGATCGTCAGCAAGGGCTCCGGCGTCCCTGAGGACCCGCCCGGTGCCAATAGCGCGAAGGGCACCTCGGCCTGGGTCTACGTCCAGGTCGTCCCCGGCCCCGGCGGCGGTGGATTCGGCGTCCCGGTCGAGGTGACCGCGTTCAACGGGAACAAGAAGAACTCGATCTTCCTGCACTCGCGCGCCGACCTCGTCAACAACACGTCGATTCTGGTCGGCAAGATCAAGAACGGCCCGAAGGGCTACGGCAAGCAGCTCGACGTCAAGGTCCCGCCGCTCGCGGCCGGCGCCATCGCCCGCTTCACCGTCACGGTGAAGAACGGCAAGTACGTCCAGGCCCGCTGCAAGAACAAGAAGATGAAGTTCCAGGCCACGACCAAGTTCTCCAACTACCCGACGGCGACGGACGACTACAAGTCGAAGTGCAAGCAGAAGAAGTAGCTGTCGCTTCAGCTGACGTTCGAGCGGGCGGCCATGTGGCCGCCCGCTCGCGTTCGGGAACGGTTCGGTGCCGGGATTCCCGGCACCGGCGAACCCGCACCCGATCGGGCGCATGGCGGTAGGATCCCGTCCACAGGAGAGCAAGCGCGGGACTCGCCGCAACTTTCGGCGCCCCCGGGCGTTCATGTGAAATAGGTGTCCGCAGAGACCGCGGGCAGATTCAACCGGGAGCCCCGCTCGCGGTCACCCATGGAACTAGGAGGAAGAATGCGTAAGTCGTTGATAGCCGCTGTGGCGGTCATCGTCGCAGCGTTGGCCATGCCGGCATTCGGCCAGGCCGACGACGTGCAGTCGATCACGGCGAACCTCTCGCCGGCGAAGCGATCGAAGAAGAAGTTCAAGCCCGCTCAGATCTACGTCGAGATCCTGACCCAGAAGAGTGGCCAGGGAACGCTGCCCGAGCAGCCCCCGAGCGCCACGAACACGAAGGTCAACTTCCCGAAGAACGCGAAGTTCGACCCGAAGGCGGTGCCGCGGTGCAAGGCCACCGAGGCGCAGCTGCAGAACACGACGACCGCTCAGGCGACGGCGCTCTGCGGCTCGAAGTCGATCGTCAGCAAGGGCTCGACCGTCCCGACTGACCCGCCCGGTGCCAATTCCACGACCGGCACCTCCGCTTGGGTCTACGTCCAGGTCGTCCCCGGCCCCGGCGGCGGTGGATTCGGCGTCCCGGTACAGGTGACGGCGTACAACGGCACCAAGAAGAACACGCTGTACCTGCACTCGCGGGCCGACAGCGTCAACAACACGTCGGTCCTGGTCGGCAAGCTGAAGACGGGCAAGAAGGCCCCGAAGGGCTACGGCAGCCAGCTCGACGTGACGATTCCGCCGCTCGCGGCCGGTGCGATCGCCCGGTTCACGACGACGGTGAAGGCGGGCAAGTTCGTCCAGGCTCGCTGCAAGGTCAAGAAGGAGAAGTGGCAGGCGATCACCAAGTTCAGCAACTACTCGCCGTCGACCGTCTCCGACGATTACGTCAGCAAGTGCAAGCAGAAGTAGTCGCCGCTGAATCGAGGGGCTGAACCCTCGAGCGGATCAAAGCGGGGCGGCCATCGGCCGCCCCGCTTTTCTTTGCGGGAACGGCGGCGGCGTCGGCTACTAGGAGGGCGGCGTGTCCTGGGCCTGGCCCTGGGCGCCGCAGACCTTCATGTTCAGCGCGCTCGCCGCCTGCGACACGGCGACGAGATCGTTCTGCGCCTTCAGGGCGACGTCGAAGAACGTGTCTCCGTCGCCGGTCGCCGCCTGCTCGGCGAGATCGCTCGTGAACTCGACGGCGCCGACCTCGAAGGCGGCGAGGAACTGCTTCCACTCCGCTGCGACGCTGCCGGCGGGCTGTAGCTGCGAGAGCTCGTCGTAGAGCTGCTGCTGGGCGTCGGCGCTGGCCTCGAAGAAGGGCACCGACGCCTTGAGCTCCTCCTCCTGGGGCCCGTCGTTCCCGAAGTCGGGGGCGTCGGAGCGGTTCTGGATCTCGGAATAGGCGCTGGCGCAGAGCGAGTCGGCCTCCTTCGCGAGCGCCGCCGGCGCGAGCTCGCCGGTCGGGATCGAGGCCGTGGTCGTCGAGCTCGTGTCGTCCCCGCCTCCGCAGGCTGCGATCGTGAGGCTCGCCGCGACGGCGGCGGTCAGGGCGGAGGCGCGCAGGGATCTGGAGGCGGTCGTGCTCATCGCCGCCATCATACGGCGGCGCGGCTCTCGCCCCGTCAGCCGCGCTGCTCGCCGAGCCAGGCGGCGATCCGGTGACCGATCACCTCTCCCTGGTCCTCCTGGAGGAAATGGGAAGCGTTCTCGATCGTCTCGGGAGGGGTCAGGTTGAGGCGCTCGGCGACCGCGTGGCCGGTTGTCAGCGGGATGATCGGATCGGAGTCGGCCCAGAGGCAGAGCGACGGCATGCCGCGGGTCCGGATGCCGTCGGCTGCGGCACCGCCCTCGGCGGCACCCGGGTCGTCGGGGCTGGTCGGAAGCATCAGCGGGAAGGCGCGAGCACCGGCCTTCGAGGCCGCGTCCGGAAACGGGGCGTCGTAGGCGGCGACGACGTCGTCCGCCGGCTCGATCGCGCACGCTCCCTTGACAAGCATCGAGACCGGCAGGTCCTCCGTGCGGCGAACGAAGTCGCGGAAGGTCACCCAAGCGTCGGTCATCCGCTGGCGGCCGTTGAAGATGCCGGTGTCCATGACGACGATCCGTGAGCACATCTCCGGCCGTTCGGAGGCGATCCGCATCCCGATCGGACCACCCCAGTCGTGGACGACGAAGGTCGCTTCGCGGACCCCGGCCTGCTCGAGCAGCCACGTCGCCGCCTCGACGTGGCGGTCGTAGGAGTACCAGTCGAGCTCGGTGGGCTTGTCGGAGCGGCCGAAGCCGGGCAGGTCGGGCGCGACGACCCGGTACCCCCTCTCGAGCAGCGGCGGCATCACCTTTCGCCACAGAAACGACCAGGTCGGCTCGCCGTGGAAGAGCACGACCACCGGGCCCTCACCCTCGTCGATGCGGGCGAGCCGGATGCCTTCCCAGTCGAGGTACTGGGGCTCCCAGGGGAAGCCGGGAAGGTCGGCGAACCGCTCGTCGGGGGTGCGGACGAAGTCGGTCATCGCCGGGGCAACCTAGCCGAACAACTTCGCGAACGTCAGCAGGTGCCGGGGACCGCCCCGCAGCCGCAGCCGACGCTGCAGCAGCAGCTTCGGAGGCGCTACGGCACCCTTGCTGACCTCGATGAAGTCGCGCCAGCTCGACTCGAGCGTGACGTCGGCCTCCGGCGCCTCGCCGGGCTCGGCCCGGGTCGAGCCGTTGTCGACCACGAGGTGCCACGGGGCAGCGTCGCTGAACCGCCACTGGACGGTGAAGGGGCCGTGGCCGTTGACGGCGCCCGGGTCGACGGCGCGACTCACCGAGTCGAAGTAGAGCTCCTGGATCTCCGGTGAGTTGTCGGGATCCTGGCCCGGCTCGCCGATCACCCCGGCCTGCGACATCTTGATCACGTTCGTCGCCCGCTCGATCGGATCGAGCTCGAAATCGATCGGGGCGACGCCGGGAGGCATCTCCTGCATCGGGTACCCGATCGCCTTCCACTTCATCTCGACCGCCTTGAACCCCCAGGCGGCGATCTCCTCGAGCTCGAAGCCGTAGCAGCGCGTGTACTCGCGGTCCCAGTTCGGCGGGATGAACACCGAGGAGAGCCACGGCATGACCTCGGCGAGCAACTCGTCGACCGCTGCCTTGCACTCGTCGGACTCGGCGAGGAGCTCGTTCAGCACCTTGACGCCGAAGCCGATGTGACGTTGCTCGTCGCGCGAGACGTTCTCCATTCCGGCGCTGAACCCGGGCATCGTGCCCGCGCGGACGAAGAAGTCCTCGATGAAGTGCTGTCCCGGCTGGGCCATGCTCGCTTCGACGATCAGGTGGTAGAGGGTGATCGCCTGGGCGAACTTCGGCAGCGAGCGGTCTCGCCGGAGCTCGCCGGCCATCCGGTCGAGCCGGTTGAAGACCTGCTTGTAGCCCCAGCCGAGGTGCTGCTCGGTGAAGGCGAGCGTCGAGGCGAGGTCGTCACCGGCGCCGATCACCTCGCTGAAGAAACGGTGGAAGAAGACGGCGTGCCGCGCCTCGTCGACCTGTTGCGTCGTCAGGAAGTACTTCTGCTCCTCCTTCGGCGCCGCGTCGATGTAGGGGGAGAGGTTGTCGGCGACGGAGTCCTCTCCATAGAAGAACATCGAGTAGATCCACAGCGCCGACTTGCGCTGGATGTCCGTCAGGTCCTCCCATCCCTGCACGTCGGCCGAGAAGTCGATCTCCATGGCGGACCAGTTGTTCTGCTCCCACCGCCGGTACAGGTCGGTGTAGGTGATCCGGCTCGTCAGGTTGTGCTCTGCGACTGACATTCGTCCCTCTCCTTGCGGCGTCGGCCCCGGGCCCCACGACCGCGATAGCTGGATCCAGTCAGCATATAGCCGCGACTGGCTGGTCAGCCAGTACCGAGTGACGGATGTCACAGATGACTGCCCGGGGCCGCCCTTTGAGCGCGTCCGCGGGATCGAATAGCTTGGCCGCCATGGAATCGTCACAGACGCCACCACCGGGCGGATCGGCCACCCCGGCGCCCGCGGGCGCCCCGACGACACCGCCCCCGCGAGCGCCGCGGGAGGACACGGCGGGCGTCGGCCTCCGGATCGGCGCCGGAGTCCTGGCGTTCGTCATCGGCATCGTCTGCGCCGTCGCCGTCACCGTGATGATCGATGTCGGCGATACGCCCCTCTGCGAGGACGTCCTGAACACGCAGACGTTCGCAGGCGCGACCGAGTGCTACGACTTCTCCGGCTCGGTCAAGCCGATCGTCGTCGGCGCCGGCTGGATCGGCGCAATCCTCGCCGGCATCGCCGCGATCCTCGCCCTCGGCTTCGCGATCCGGGGCCGCGGCGGCCGCGTCTTCCTGATGACCACGTCGGCCGCCGCGATCTTCCTGGCGATCAGCATCATCGCCGCCCAGGCCTCCTGAGCAGCCGGCGCAGGTCGGCGGCGAGCCCGGCCGCCGCGCGGCGGCCGCGGTGACTGAGGACGGCGCCCGGTCCGCGCCGGTCCGTCACGGTTCGTGACGGCGGCCGTACCGAAGCGTGGCGCCTCGGAGGAGTCGTCCTCAGCCCAGCTTCGGGCTCGTCCAGTCCGCGTCGAGCCTGGCGAGCAGGAGCTCGGCGAGACCGTCGATCGGCACGCGCTCCTGGGTGAGCGAGTCGCGATCGCGGAGGGTGACCGTGTCGTCGGCGGCGGTGTCGCCGTCGATCGTGACGCCCCACGGGGTGCCGATCTCGTCCTGGCGGCGGTAGCGCTTGCCGATCGAGCCTCCCTGGTCGTACTCGGCGCCGATCCGGTGGCGGATCGAGTCGAAGACCTCGCGGGCGCGCTCGGGCATTCCCTCCTTGTTGACGAGGGGCATCACGGCGACCTTGACCGGTGCGAGCCTGGGGTGGAGGCGGAGGACCGTGCGGGAGCGTCCCTCGACCTCCTCGACGTCGTAGGCGTCGACGATGAACGCGAGCATCGCGCGATCGACGCCTGCGGCCGGTTCGATCACGTGGGGGACGTAGCGCTCCCCGCTCTGCTGGTCGAAATACTCGAGCTTCTCGCCGGCTGAACTCGGCGTGCTGGGTGAGGTCGAAGTCGCCGCGGTTGGCGATCCCCTCGAGCTCGGAGTATCCCATCGGAAAGCGGTACTCGATGTCGAAGGTGGCGCTCGAGTAGTGGGAGAGCTCGTCGTCGCCGTGGGCGCGCAGGATCAGGTTGTCGGGTCGGATCCCGAGCTCCGTGTACCAGGCGCATCCGCTCGTTCATCCAGTGCTCGTGCCAGCGCTCGGTCTCCTCGGGCGGGCAGAAGAACTCCATCTCCATCTGCTCGAACTCGCGGGTCCGGAAGATGAAGTTGCCGGGCGTGATCTCGTTCCGGAACGACTTGCCGATCTGGGCGATGCCGAACGGCGGCTTCTTGCGGCGCGAACTGGAGGACGTTCTTGAAGTTGATGAAGATGCCCTGGGCGGTCTCGGGGCGGAGGTAGACCTCGCGTCCCGGACTCGGCGACCGGCCCGACGTGCGTCTTGAACATCAGGTTGAACTCGCGCGGTTCGCTCAGCTCGCCGCCGCACTGCGGACAGTGGATCTCGCCGGTCGGATCGCCGCCCTCTTCGGCGATCGCCTCACGGAGGTGATCCTCGCGCCAGCGCCGCTTGCACTTGCCGAGGCACTGGACGAGCGGATCGCTGAACCCGCTCAGGTGCCCCGACGCCTCCCAGACCCGCGGGTTCTGAATGATCGCCGAGTCGATCGCGACGATGTCGTCGCGATCGGTGAGCATCGCCCGCCACCACTCGTTCTTGACGTTGTTCTTGAGCAGGACCCCGTAGTGGCCGTAGTCGTATGTCGATCCGACGCCGCCGTAGATCTCCGACGAAGGAAAGATGAAGCCGCGCCGCTTGCACAGGGCGACGATCTCGTCGAGGCTGGGTTCGTCCGCGGTTCCGCTGCTCATGGACGGGGAACCGTATCTGCTGCGCTGGCCGCGTCCACTTGGCGGCCCCGGGCGTGTGCTTCGTCATGGTCCCGGTCGTATCGACGATGGTGACCGCGAACGGCTACGGGCGCCCCGCCGACTTGCTCGCGGGCTGAACCGAGAACGGGGATATGCCGAACGCCGCGGCGGCGGTCGGAGCTGCGACGAGCATGGCCGCGATCGCGCCGAGAAACGCCGGCGCGCGAACCCGTCCCTCGAATCCCCTGCCTTTCGGATCCCTCATCCGGCCTATGATTGAGCCAGAAGCGATGCCGATCTACGAATACAAATGCGACAACGGCCACACGTTCGAGGCCATGCAGTCGATGTCGGAGGACGCGCTCGACTCCTGCGAGGTCTGCGGCGCGCCGGCGCGCCGCGTGCTGCACGCTCCGGCCGTCCACTTCAAGGGATCGGGCTTCTACACGACCGACTACGCCCGCAAGAAGAGTGGCGGCGGGAAGCCCGTGAACGGCGCCGACGGATCGAAGCCGGAGGGCAAGGAATCGAAGAAGGGGGACTCCGGGTCCGGCTCCTCGTCCTCGGATTCGTCCTCCGGCGACAAGGCCGCCGCGAAGAAGGACTGAGCGCTCAGGGGGTCGGCGTCTCGGTGACCGTATCGCCACCGGGCGAGCATTTCGGCCGCTTCGGCCCGGGCTCGCCGAGCAGCTTCTTGACGGCGGTGCGGCACTGCTTAGGAGCGACGATCAGCTCGCCGCCGGCGGTCACGCCGGACGGGATCAGGATCTTCGTTCCCGAATCGCCGCCGATCGCCGCCGACAACGCAACCTGCGGCATCACGAAGCCGCCCATGTCGCTGACCATCGCCTTCGGCGCGTTCCAGGCGATCCATGGGCCCTTGATGAAGTTGATCGGGGCGCGCCACGGGCTCGTCAGCTGGCTCTTGATTCCCTGCAGGATCAGCTGCTGACGGCGGGCGCGATCGGTGTCGTCCTCGCTTGGATCCTTGAGGTTCTCGCGGGTCCGGGCCAGGGCGAGCGCCTGCTGGCCGTCGAGGTGGTTCGCTCCCCGCTCGAGCTTCAGGGTGATCCCGCCGTTGCTCGAGCCGCCGCTGATCTTCGACTTGACCGGCGCCGGCAGGCTGACCGTCACTCCGCCGATCGCGTCGATGAAGTCCGCGAAGCCCTCGAAGTCGAGGATCACGACATGGTTGATGTCGATCCCGAGGAAGTCCTCGACGGTCTTGATCTGCAGGGCCGCGCCGCCGAAGGCGTAGGCGGCGTTGATCCGCTGGTCACCCTCGCCCGGAATCGAGGCGAGCGTGTCGCGCGGGATCGAGATCTTGCTGAACGAGCCGCCGCCCGCGTGGACGACCATCAGCGTGTCGGCGCGCGACGGCAGGCAGCTCGACGGCGGTGGGTCGCCGTGGGCCGCGGCTTCGAGGCACTTCGGGTTGGTCTCGGCGCCGCCCTCGTTCGAGCCCTCGGGCCTCGCGTCGGTGCCGATCACGAGGATGTTCTGACCGTTGAGCACGAGGAACGGAAAGCCGCCGAGCTCGGCGGCAGCCTTGTCGTTCAGCTTCGACTTCTGGATCTGGGCGGAGACCGCGAAGGCCACGAAGCTGACCAGCAGCCAGACGCCGACGCCGATCGCGGCCCACTTGAGGACGCGACGCCAGGTCGGCCTCTCTCCCGGCGCCCGCGGCGGCCTCGAGCCGCCCCGGCCCGGCAGGCGCTCGCGCAGAGAGGGGCCGTCGCCGGAGCGCTTGAAGCCGCGCCGCGCCCTGTAGACCGTGTAGCCCGGTCCCTCAGAAGGCGCCTTGCCGCTGGCATCGTCGCCCGAGCCGGCGGACGGCTTCGGGCTTTTCGGCTCTGTCCGCCGCCCGCGCCCCCGGGAGCGCGAACCCGCCCGGTAGACGTTGTACTCGGGGCGATCCGGACGTTCGGGGTCGCCGGGTGCCATTACGCGGTAATACTGCCGCATGGCCTCCCCGTTTCCTGCTTCGTGACCGCTCCGGGCTCAGAGCCGGCGTTCGGTCCCGAGACGATCGGCGTCGACCTCGGTGGCACGAAGATGCTCGTCGGGGTGGTCGACGGCGACGGCGCGGTCGTCCATCGCCGGGTCGATGCCTCCGTCGGCCTGGCGTCCGACGAGCTCCTGGAACGCCTCGACGAGGGGATCCGGACCGCGATCGGCGCCCGCCCGGAGGTCGCCGCGGTCGGCCTCGGGGTTCCCTGCATCGTCGACCGCGAACGCGAGATCTGCGTCACCTCCAATCACCTGCCGCTGATCGGCGTCCCGCTGCGGGCGCGGGTGGCGGCGCTGACGGGACTCCCGTCGGCGATCGACAACGACGGCAACGCCGCCGCACTGGCCGAGCAGCGGCGCGGCGCGGCGCGCGGCGCCGCGAACGTAGTCCTGCTCACCCTCGGGACGGGGATCGGCGGCGGCCTGATCCTCGGCGGGCGGCCGTACCGAGGCTCGCGGGGAGCGGCGGCCGACTTCGGTCACTTCGTCGTCGACCTGGACGGCCCGCCGTGTCCCGGACGGTGCCCGAACAACGGCTGCATCGAGTCGCTCGTGTCCGGGACCGCGCTGCGGATCGAGGCCGAGCGGGCGATCGCCGAGCACCCGGGCTCGGCGCTGGCAGAGGCGGCAGCGACGGGTGAGACGATCGACGGCGCCTTCGTCACCGAGCTCGCTCGGGCCGGGGACCCGATCTCGGTCGCCCTGCTGGAGGCGATGGGAAGGCGCCTCGGCTACGCGTTGACGGGGCTCGCCAACGTCTTCGATCCCGACGTCATCGTGATCGGCGGCGGCGTCATCGATGCCGGCGACCTCCTGCTGGGCCCGGCGCGGGAGGAGTTCGAGCGGCGGGCGCTGACGCCTCAGCGCGAAACTCCGATCCGGGCGGCCGAGCTCGGTCCCGACGCCGGCATGATCGGGGCCTCGATCCTCGGCCTGGAGGCGCTGTCGGAGGCGGGGGCGGTCGTCTGATGGCCGGCCGGCTGATCGTCTGTCCTTCGCCGATCGGCAACATCGGTGACGTCTCGCCGCGCGTGCGAGAGGCGCTGGCCGACGCCGATCTCGTCGCCTGCGAGGACACCCGCCGCGCCGGGCGCCTCTACGAACGCCTCGACCTGGACCCGCCGCGCTTCGTCTCAAACCACGACAGCAACGAGGATGCCCGCGCGCCGCAGCTGGCGAAGGCGATCGAGCGCGGCGCCCGGGTCGCGCTGCTCAGCGATGCCGGGACGCCGGTCCTCTCGGATCCGGGGTATCGGCTGATTCAGGCATGCATCGAGCGCGGCATCGAGATCGAGGTTCTCCCCGGCCCGACAGCGATAACGACAGCGCTCGTCGCATCGGGCCTGCCCGCTGACCGCTGGCGTTTCGAAGGTTTCCTGCCTCGCCGGGCCGGCGAGCTCGAACGGGTGCTGCAATTGGCTGTACACAGGCAACGGCTACTTTTTTTTTTTTTTTTTTTCTTGCTTGGTTTCAGACGTATTGCTAAGGGCATGCCAAACGACCTCAAGAGCCCCTTTGCTTCCTCGTCGCTCTGGGCCGTGGTGGTGATACACACGTTCATACCCTTGACTTTCTTGACCTTTTCCAAATCCACCTCGGGAAAGATGATTTTGCTCGGTCACCCCCAGCGTGTAGTTGCCGCGACCGTCGAATCCCTTGCCCGAAACTCCCTGAAATCCCTGACCCGTGGGAGCGCGACGTTGACGAGTCAGTAGAGGAACTCGTACATCCGTTCGCCACGCAGCGTCACCTTGCAGCCGACGGGCATTCCCTCTCGCAGGTGGAAGTTGGCGATCGACTTCTTCGCCCGTGTCACGACCGGCTGCTGGCCGGTAATTCGCCGATCTTTCCACCAATTGGCATTGAGTTTCGGGTTGTCCTTCGCCTCGCCAGCACCGATGTTCACCACGATCTTCTCGATCTTGGGAACCTGCATGACGTTCCCATACCAGAACATCTTCATCAGTTGCGGCAACACTTCGGCCACATATCGCTCTTTCAACCTCGCCATGGTCTCCACCTCCCCGAGCGATCGGGGCTGCTTCTCCAGGATCTCGCCGCAGCTCTTGCAAACTCGGACTTTCTTCTTGTCCTCGAGCAGCCTCGAACCGACGCGTGCCGGGCGGTCGCACTTCTCGCAAACGGGCGCCAGATTGGACAGGTGAAGCGGTGCCTCCATCTCTACGATACCGCCTCGGCTCAGTTGGTCGGCCCGCTTTGACGGCGAACCCGGTTCGCTTTTTTTACCACAATGGCGCGATCGCGGTCCGTGATCACCCGCATCACCTTGCCACGTTTGCCCTTTTCGTTGCCGGAGATGACCTCGACCAAGTCGTTCTTTTTCACTTTGCGCATGGTGCCCATTTGTCGCCGCTCCTTCGAGAAGCGCTCACAGTACCTCGGGGGCCAAGGAGATGATCTTCATGAAGTTCTTGGCCCGCAGCTCTCTCGCCACAGGGCCGAATACTCGCGTCCCCAGTAAGCCCATCCTTGTTAATCAACACGGCCGCATTGTCGTCGAAGCGGATGTAGCTCCATCCGCGCGCCCCACTTCTTTGTGTGTTCGCACGATCACTGCCCGCGCCACCGATCCCTTCGCCACTTTGCTGTTCGGAACGGCCTCCTTGACAGACACCGTTATAATGTCGCCAAGGCCCGCGTACTTGCGCTTCGATCCTCCCGCGATGCGGATACCGATCAAGCCTCTTTGCCCCTGAATTATCGGCGACGTTTACATATCGATTCCTGTTGAATCATGACCTCGTTCTCCGTCTTCTAGCCACATCAGACCGCGCGTTCGAGGATTTCTCTGACCCTCCAGCGCTTCTGCTGCTCAGGGGGCGCGTCTCTTCGATAAGCACCTTGTCGCCAATACGACAGGAGTTCTGTTCGTCGTGTGCTTTGTATCTCTTCGAACGAATGATGTACTTCTTGTACTGAGGGTGCTTCCAGAGCCCCTCGACCTGGACCGTGATCGTCTTGTCCATCTTGTCGCTGATCACCGAATCCGATCATACGCTTCCTATGGCCACGTGCCTTCTCTGCCATTTTCTACCTGCAACTTTCAGGCTCGGGGCAAATCGCGCTCGCGTAATACGGTCAAGACTCGCGCGATCTCCTTCTTAACTCCGGAATTCGAGATGTGTTCTCTAGCTGCCACGTGGCGTGTTGAAACCGAAAAGTTAAAGAGCTCCTCGCGCAACTCAGTTCAGCAATACGTCGAAAAAAGGAGGTGTATGTATCGTGTCTGACTAGTACGTATTGCTACATAAGGAGGACCTGGAGCGTATCAAGTGCCAAGTGGAGACTCAATCGGAATTCAGTGGTATCGTCGGCAAGGATACGCAAATGTGAATCATATAGAAACTCATTGGAATTATCGCCCCAACAGATGCCACGGTTTTGATACAAGGTGAGAGCGGTACCGGTAAAGAATTGGTGGCCAGGGCCGTTCATGATCTGAGCCTTCGCAAAGAAGCACCGTTCATCGTCATTAATTGTTCGGCTTATCCAACGGCACTGTTGGAAAGTGGAGTGTTTCGGCCATGAAAGGGGTGCCTTCACCGGAGCCCTCAGACAGAAGAACGGACGGTTCGAACAGGCGGACAGTGGAACCGTATTTTTAGAGATGAGATCGGCGAAATTCAGCTGTAGGCCCGGGATTTCGAACTGTTGCGTGTCATTCAAACGAAGAAGTTCGAGCGTCTGGGAGGCGAGAAAACCCTGGTGTGAATGTGCGCATCATTGCCGCCACCAATAAGGATTTGCTTGAAGAAGTTAAACGGGGCAATTTCAGAGAGGATCTTTTTTACCGTCTCAATGTGATACCGATTCAAATGCCTCCCTTGCGAAACCGCTGCAATGACATTCCCATGCTGGCGCGCCACTTTTTGCGTTACTTCGCGAGCGAACAGGGTAAAGAGGTTCAGGAATTTCGTTCCGAGGCCATGCGGATGCTCTTGGATTACTCTTCAGCCGGAAATGTTCGTGAACTGGAAAACAGCATCGAACACGCCCTGGTGCTAAGCAAGAGGCGAGCGCATTGAAGCTACTGATTTGCCATCGGTATTAAAGATGTCGAAACCATCATGATAGACCGGAGACCGCCGGACGATTTTGGATAGCGAGAAAAAGCTCTTGCAGGAGGCTCTGGAAGAATGCGGCTGGAACAAGAAAAAAGCCGCTTTGCGGCTGGAAATCCGCGCAACACGCTTTACCGCAAAATCCGAAATTATCAAATCAATCGCCCCACGATTCACTTGAGTAGCGTTAGAAATCAATAATATTTGCATTGCACCAAGTGGTTACTCGTCGCCTTTCGTCGTCCTAATCACCTCTTTTACATGGATAGTGCATGATCAGGATCAATCGACTGCATATTCGGAGAGGATGCAGTACTGACAGAAGTCGTTCTACTGCTGACATTGGGTGCGATTGCACTACCTTCCTACGCCCAGGAAGATGCCCCGGCAGCGCATCTTCACGGAAAGGCAAATAAGCTCCGGTTATTTTGAAGAGGTCGATGTCTGGCTGGTTTGCTTCTACATGCCTCTGGTGGGAGGGCCAAAGCCTGGGCGAAAAGATACCTCAATCTGCCTCCGCAAGCAGGAACATACAGAAGATGGAGAACATTCTGGCCGATTCGCACTATGGAATAAAAATCCTTAAACTGCAAAAGTGTAGGGGTTACCCATCCTGAGCAGAACCGCAACCACCATACCGTCAGGAGCCAGGATCACTTGCTTCCAATGTCATGGACGCGAACCAATTGCCGGTATGGTGGTTGCGGTTCTGCTCGGATGGCGATCCTTCACACTTTTGCAGTTTAAGGATTTTTACTCCATAGTGCGAATCAGCCAGAATGTTCTCCATCTTCTATGTTCCTGCTTTCAAGGGCATAAAGAGGTATCTTTTGCCAGGCTTTGGCCCTCCACCAGAGGCATGTAGAAGAAGGAAGTGACATCGACCTCTTCAAAATAACCGGGAACTTATTTGCCTTTCCCTGAAGATGCGCTCCAGACGTCTCCTGGGCGTGGAAGGTAGTCAAATCGCACCCAATGTCGGCGGTCGAACAACTTCTGTCAGCAACCGGATTCCTCTCCGATAGGATGCGATTGATCCTGATCATGCACTATCATGTAAAAGAGGTAGTTAGGACGACGAAAGGCGACGAGTAACCACTTGGTGCAATGCAAATATTGTTCCCGTGAACGCTACTCTTAGTGAATCGTGGGGCGATTGATTTGATAATTTCAGATTTGCGGTAAAGCATGTTGCCGCTGATTCCCAGCCGCAAAGCGGCTTTTTTTCTTGTTCCAGCCGCATTACTGCAGAGCCTCCTGCAAGACTTTCTCGCTATCCAAAATCGTCCGGCGGGCTCCGGTCATTGATGACGGTTTTGACATCTTTAATACCGATGGCAAATCAGTAGCTTCAATGCGCTGGCCTCTTGTAGCACCAGGCATGTTCGATGCTGTTTTCCAGTTCACGAACATTCCGGCGAGAGAGTAATCCAAGAGCATCCGCATGGCCTCGGAACTGAATTTGTTGAACCTCTTTACCCTGTTTCGCTCGCGAAGTAACGCAAAAATGTGGCGCGCCACATGGGAATGTCATTGCAGCGGTTTCGCAAGGAGGCATTTGAATCGGTATCACATTGAGACGTAAAAAATATATCTGAAATTGCCCCGTTTAAGCTCCTTCAAGCAAATATTTATCATAGCGGCAATGATGCGCACGTTCGCACCAAGAGTTGTTCGCCTCCCAGACGCTCGAACTTCTTCGTTTGAATGACACGCAACAGTTTGATCTGGGCCGACAGCTGAATTTCGCCGATCTCATCTCAAATTACGGTTCCACCGTCCGCCTGTTGCAAACCGTGCGTCTTTATCTCTGTGACTCAGGTGAAGGCACCCCTTTCATGGCCGAAGATCTCACTTTCCAACGGTGCCGTTCGATAAGCCGAACAATTAATGACGATGAAGCATGCTCTTTGCGAAGGCTCTAATATGAACGGCCCTGGCCACCGATTTCTTACCAGTACGCTCTCACCTTGTCCTGGGAACCATCATATGTTGGGGCGATATCTTGAATGAGTTTGAATATGATTTGCATTTCCGTATACCTAGACATCACTGAATTCCGGATTGAGGTCTCACTTGACCTAAACACTCCAGTATCCTGTTTATGTTCAAATGGTATATATATATATATTTTTTTTTTTTTTTTTTTTTTTTTTTTTTTAAAAAAAAAAAAAAAAAAAAATTTTTGTTCCCTTCTAGTTCAGTTACGTATTGCTCTTTGCAGGATGATCTCCAATCCGCCATCAGCGAAGTCCGAGACCTTGGCTTCAAAATCGGACTGCATACTGGCGGCACTTATCCGTCCCGGCTGAAGGAATTGTTCCTATCCTGAACTGGGTAGGAATGGGACATCAAAGCCACCCGTGATGATTACGCCATGTAACGAGCACACCGGACAGCGGTGATAAGGCATGGGAAAGTGCCGCCTGCTGCTTGAAAGCGGCATCTCGCACGAATTCCGCACCACGGTACACCCGCTGTATCACACCCCGGATTCGATACTCCGGCTGGCAGAAGAATTAAGCGGGCTAGGCGCAAAACATTACGTCCTGCAGGAATTCAGGCCACAGGGTTGCGCCGATGAAGCGGTTAGTTCTTACCCCGCCCAGGAACTTCTGAACGATGCGCTATGCAGTCGTATCGGCGCAATGTTCGAGACCTTTTCCGTGCGACATGCATGAGAATACGCTAGATCGCATAAACAGAAAACCCCGCGAGCGGGGTTTTTTGCATTTTTCTACGCTTCAGATCAGGAGGACATTTCGTGCAGAATGTTCTTGATCCAGCTCTTGGCGTAAATGGCCTCAAGCTCGGACAGATCCGGCGACACGCCACCGGAATTAGCCACGGCAATAGTCTTGCCTTCCGCCACCTTGTAGACAGCTGCCACGGAGATCGCTTCATTCTCTGTTACGTAGCTATAACAGACATTGGTGTGGGATGGGTCGATCAACTCCTTGCCATTCATCAACTGCACGATGTTGGTGGCGCACACCTTGGCCTGGGAATTGGCAGAATATCCGGATTTCGGCATGGCGCCGGCCATACAGGAATCACCAATGATATGTACGTCCTTGGCGATAGTCGATTCGAAGGTCAACTGATCGACCGGACACCACTTCTTGTCCTCGCCGACCACACCAGCCTTGTGCGCAATCAAACCAGCCTTCTGCGGCGGCACCAGATTCACCAAATCACCCTTGATTTCTTCGACCCCAGTGTCGACGCTGCGATTCTTGGTATCGACCTTGGTCACCTTGTGGGCAGGCCGGTAGTCGATCATGCCCTCATAGTGCTTGGCCCAGGCTTGTTCAATTTTCTTTTTTTGTCTTCTACTCGTTCAGTTACGTATCTGCTGGAGAGATCACCCTTGACGATCACCGCCGCTGGGCCGATCGCCGCGATCTCTGCGGCGGCCGCGGCGTTCATCGTCTCGGGATAGGGCCGCTCACCAGGG
>CAWATA010000004.1:712500-844214 GCA_963784885.1 uncultured Conexibacteraceae bacterium | reverse complement strand
GAGTCGCCCTTGGCCTACATAAAAACTAATATAGAAGGTACCTATAACGTCTTAGAGGCTGCGAAAAGCCAGGGTGTGGCGAATGTGTTGATCACCTCAACTAGCGAAACCTACGGCACCGCACAGTATGTCCCTATTGACGATAACTATCCCTCCGTAGGCCAATCGCCCTACGCCGCGACCAAGATTGCTGCCGACCAACTAGCGATCAGCTATTTCCGCTCGTTCGGATTGCCGGTCAAGATCGTCAGACCCTTTAATACCTTTGGTCCGCGGCAATCGGCGCGGGCAGTCATCCCGACCATCATCTCGCAGGTCTTGAACGGCCAGCAGGAGATCAAGCTGGGTAACCTTACCCCTACCCGTGACTTGACCTACGTGAAGGACACCGTGAGCGCCTTCCTGGCCATACTGGATTCGCCGAGCCTCGTGGGAGAAGTCACAAACATCGGAATGAATGAAGAGATCACTGTGGGCGATCTGGTGAAGCGCATCGCCGCACTCTTGGACCGTGAGGTCTCCGTATCCGCGGATAGAGCGAGGGTACGCCCGGATGAAAGTGAGGTGATGCGGCTCCGATGTGACAATAGCAAACTCCTAACTAACACAAGTTGGAAGCCGCAGTATAGCCTTACAGATGGGTTGAAAGAAACCATCGCCTGGCTGAAGTCAAACCAGGCCCACTATAAGCCGGAACTCTACAATGTCTGAAACCATTCCGCTGTCGGTGCCGGTTCTCAGAGGGAACGAATCTGCAATACGTCAAGGAATGTCTCGATACAGGTTGGGTTTCCTCGGTCGGCGCCTATGTCGAGCGGTTCGAAAGCGAATTCTGTGCCTATACCGGCGCCGGCCACGCGGTGGCCTGCGTCAACGGCACCGCCGCGCTTCAGGTATCGCTGCGACTTGCCGGCGTGCAACCGGAGACGAGGTGATCTTGCCGGCGCTGACGTTCATCGCCCCCGTGAATGCGGTTCACTACCTGGGCGCCCGCCCAATCTTCATGGATTGCGATGATTTTTACAATATCGACGTGGTCAAAGCCATTGAATTCATTGAGCGGGAAACTCGCCACAGTCAAGGCCACGCCGTCAATCGGCGCACCGGCAGGCGAATCTCGGCCTTGATTCCCGTCCATGTCTTCGGCAATGCCGTAGCCCTGGAAGCGTTAACTTCACTCTGCCAGGAGACGAACATTCGAATCGTCGAGGATGCGACGGAAAGTCTGGGAACCTGGTAGTACGGCCGGCGCATGGGCGGGGAAGCACGCCGGAACGATCGGCGACCTCGGCTGCTTTTCCTTCAACGGCAACAAGATTATCACCACCGGCGGAGGCGGCATGATCGTAACCGATAGCCCGGATCATGCGGCAAGAGCCAGGTATCTGACCACCCAGGCCAAAGACGACGGCGTTCGTTACATTCACCATGAAGTCGGCTACAATTACCGGCTCACCAACCTTCAGGCTGCCGTCGGCGTTGCCCAGCTGGAGCAACTTGCGGCCTATGTCGAGACCAAGCGCCGCAATTATCAGCTTTATAAGCAACGCATTGATGAGATTCCGGGATTGAGCATCGCCGAGGTGCCGGCGTACGCGGCGAACAACTGCTGGATGTATGCGTTGCAAATCGATAGCGCACAGTACGGCTTGGATCGGGGAGAGGTAATGCAGTTGCTGGGATTGCAGGGAATTCAAACCCGACCCGTTTGGCAGCTCAATCACTTGCAGAAGCCCTACCACGACTGCCAGCGGTACCGGATCGAAAGGGCGCCAGAGTTGCTGCAACGGACTCTGAATATTCCCTGCAGCGTTGATCTCACCCAATCCCAGGTCGATCGCGTCGAGGCACTGAGCCGTGCCTAACATCGTGGTGATCGGCGGCGGCGGTCACGCTAAGGTGATCGTGAGCCTCCTGAAAAAACGCGATGATTATCGAATCGTCGGTTATACGGACTGGGAGGATCGCGGTGCCGTACTGGGCGTTCCCTGGATTGGCAGCGATACAATGCTCAGCGAGCTGATCCGGCAAGATCCTTCGTGTTCGGCGGCTATTGGGGTGGGTACGGTCGGTCGCGGAAGCCCCAGAAAGGCGCTCCTGGAGCAACTTCGAGTGCACGGTTTTGGGTTGCCGGCAATCGTCTCCCCTACTGCGGTCTTGAACGAATCGGTAGAGATCGGTATAGCGACGGTCGCTTTCGATGGCACCGTGATAAACAGCGGCACCGCCATCGGGGAGTGCGCAATTCTCAACACTCACAGCACCGTCGACCACGACTGCGTGATCGGCAATTACGTCCATATCGCGCCGGGAGTCACCTTGAGTGGTCAGGTGAAACTCGGCGACGACGTCTTCGTGGGCGCCGGCGCGACCGTGATTCATGGCGTCGCGATCTGTCCACATTGCGTCATCGGCGCCGGGGCGGTCGTGATCGAGGACTGTGTGATCCCCGGCACCTACGTCGGCGTACCGGCGCGGGAGAATCAAATGATCCCTCAGGACCGGACTTTCATCATCGCGAGGCCGGGGTCAATCATAACGGCTCGGTCGAGATTGCCCAGCGGCTGATCGAGGCGGCTCGCCAGGCCGGCGCGGACTGCATCAAGTTCCAGAGTTTCGAGACGGACAAGTGGTCAGCCGCTCCGCCGCGAAGGCCCAATACCAGCAGCGCAATACCGAAGACGCGAGCACGCAATACCAAATGCTCAAGCGGCTCGAATTGAGCGAGGAAGACCACCGGATCCTGCTGGCCCGTTGCCGCCAACACGGAATCCTGTTCCTGTCCAGTCCGTTTGATGAGGGCAGCGCCGATCTGCTCGAAGAACTCGGCGTGCCCGCCTACAAGATCCCGTCCGGCGAGGCCGCCACAAATCACGGCTTTCTCCAGTATCTCGCCCGCAAGGGCAAGCCGCTGATCCTCTCGACCGGGATGGCGACGCTGGCCGAGGTGGCCGAGGCCGTCGAGGTGATGGTCGGCACGGGTAATTCGCAACTGTATCTTCTGCATTGCGTGACCGAATACCCCGCCCCCTTTGCTGAGATTAACCTGAAGGCGATGGACACGCTCGCCACGGCCTTTGGGTTCCCCGTAGGCTATTCCGACCATACGCCGGGTACGGAGATCACCCTCGCGGCAGTCGCGCGAGGCGCGAATCATCGAGAAGCACTTGACCTTGGATCGGAACCTGCCAGGGCCCGATCACCGGTCCTCCCTGGAACCCCAGGAGCTCGGTGCGATGGTGCGGGCGATTCGCAACGTCGAGCAGGCGCTTGGTACCGGCATTAAAGCCCCGGCGCCTTGCGAAATCAAGAACATGGCGGTTGCCCGGAAAAGCCTGGTGGCGACGCGTGATATACCACGGGGCGCGTGCCTCGGCCGCGAGAATGTGGCCATCAGACGGCCGGGACACGGTATTCAGCCCAAGGATCTCGAAAAGGTCATGGGACTTCCGGTCACTGCGGACATAAAGGCCGACAACGTCGTGACTTGGGCCAATTTGAAGTGACCCCTAGACGCATCTGTGTCGTGACCACCTCCCGTGCTGACTACGGGCTGCTGCGAGGACTCATGCGCGCGATTCGTGAGGACGAGGCGCTCGCGTTGCAGGTGATCGCCACTGGCATGCACCTCTGTCCCGAGTTCGGCCTGACCGGTCAGGACATCGAGCGGGATGGCTTTCGCATCGACCGCAAGATCGAGATGCTGCTCTCCGCCGACAGCGATCCTGCCACGACCAAGTCAATCGGCGTCGGTCTGCTGGGATTCGCGGATGCCCTGACCGAGCTGCACCCGGACCTCCTTGTCCTTCTGGGCGACCGCTTTGAATTGCTGGCCCCTGCCATCGCCGCGCTGCTCGCCAGGATCCCCATCGCTCATATCCATGGGGGGGAGACCAGCCAGGGCGCCGTCGACGAGGGAGTCAGGCACGCCGTTACCAAGCTGGCTTCGCTTCACTTCGCCTCCACCGAGACATATCGCCACCGGATCATCCAGATGGGCGAAGATCCTGAGCGCGTCTTTGCGTTCGGCGCCCCTGGGTTGGATGCTCTGTACGAGGTCACCCTGCTGACCAAGCCGGAACTGGCGGCGCGACTGGACTTCGATCTGGCGGCTCCTACGGCGCTGGTGACCTATCATCCGGTGACCCTCGAGCGAAACACCGCTGAACAGCAGATCGAGAATCTGTTGATCGCGCTGCAACAGGAACGGGTCCAGGCGGTTTTCACCCAGGCGAACGCCGACGTCCAGGGTAGGTGGATCAACCAGCGAATCGCCGCGTTCTGCAAGAATCATCCTTCGGATTCCCGGCTCTACGACAACCTGGGCCAGCGGGTTTACCTGAGCTGCCTGCGCCATCTCGATTTGATGATCGGCAACTCCTCGAGCGGCCTCATCGAGGCTCCCTCGTTTAAGCTGCCGGTCGTCAACATCGGCGACCGGCAGCAGGGTCGCATCAGGGCGGCCAACGTGATCGATGTGGGCTACTCCGTCGGCGAAATCGTAGCGGGTATCCGGCAGGCCTTGTCGCCCCCATGGCGGGAGAGGATAAGGGACATGACGAATCCCTACGCTGGCCGGGACGACGGCCGCGTGAGTTTTTCTATCAAGGAACAGCTCAAAAAGGTCGATGTGACCGAAGCGCTATTAAAAAAACGGTTTTACGACATTTCCTTCAACTTGGTGATGTAAGATGCTTAGTGACGACTTCCCCGCGCTCGATGCTATGGTGCGGGACATGGAAAATGCGGATGAACTCTACCGACCCGGCAATTACTGGCAGGTTTACTTTGACCGTTTCTATCCCATCCTACGGAGCGAAGGCCTCGCCAAATTCCGAGCGTCCGGGCAGCCCACCTATCGCAGCATGGGCGTATCGGGAAAACCATTCATTCTCGAGGACGATCTGAGCGCTTTCTGGTTCAACGACTTGCCGGCCATCCAACAGGCGATCCTTGGGCTACTCATTCGCACCGGGATCTTCCGGAAGCTGAATAGCAGGAGCATCGGCGCCTGCAACGACACCTTCGTCGCCTTCGAGAACGCGCTCTTCCAAGTTGCCCTGCAAGGCGACCCTGAAAAGGAAATACTGCGGATCCAGGATTCGAGCGCAGGGGGCGCCGCGCGACCTCTTCCATCCCCACGGCCATCCGGGCGTCGGCTACACGATCTCCTTCCTGCGCAACTTCCTCGAGTATCGGTGGGCGAAGCAGTTCGTCGACTTCGGCAAGGTTACCACGATCTTGGAGATCGGAGGCGGCTACGGGGCGCAAGCCGAGGTGCTGCTTAAGCTCTATCCTAGCATCACAAAATACATACTCTGTGACATCCCGCCGCAGCTCTACATCCAGGAGCGATACCTTGAGGCTGTCTTCCCTGGAGAGGTCACTGACTTCATGGAAACGCGCAGCCTCAAGACGATCGATATGGCGGCGACCAAGCGGATCCTAATCATCGCCCCCGGCAGCTCCCCCGCCTTCGTAGCGCGGTTGACTTGTTCTGGAACTCGGCATCGTTCCAGGAGATGGAGCCGCCAATTGTCGAGAACTACGCCAGGCTCGTAACAAAGCTCGGGACGCGCTACGTCTACTTAGAGACGTTCGTCCCGTCAGCGACGAAAGCAGGCTCGCGACGACCCGGCTTGTCACGCCCGCGCGGGTCCTCTTCCTGATCCTCCTCGTCGGCACGACGTTGGAGATACTTGCCGAGCGAACGCGCACCGCCTATCGGATCTCGCGCTGGAGGAGGACCTTGAAAGACCATACGATCATCTGCGGATTCGGAACGAAGGGCCGCGCCGCAGCGGCGATCCTCACGGCCCAGGGCGCCGACCCCCGCAGCATCATCGCGATCGATCCGCGACCCGATGCGCGAGCACAGGCGACAGCTGCCGGCCTGACGCCGCAGTGGCCGGCGACGCGACCCAGCGACATGTCCTGCACGAGGCTCGGATCGAGGAGGCACGGGCTGTCGTGGTCGCAGTCAGCCGCGATGACGAGCCGTGCTCACGACCCTCACGGCTCGCGAGCTCGGTCCCGAGGCTGACATCGTCGCCGCCTGTCGGGAGGATGAGAACGTCCACCTGCTCGACCAGAGCGGGGCCGACAGCGTCATCAGCACCTCATCCGCGGCCGGTCGGCTGCTCGGCATGGCGACGCACACGCCTGGAATCGCCAACGTGATCTCGGACATGCTCGAGATCGGCCAGGGTGTCGACATCCGGCAGTACGACGTCGGGCCCGAGGGGGTGACTGCTGAAGTCCGGGAGGAGTGGGGTCCGATAGTGGCCCTGCAGCGCGAAGGTGAGCTGATCTCGTTCGAGGATGAGCGCTGCAAGAACCCGCAGCCCGGCGACCGGGTGGTCGCGCTGCATTCACACACCTAGGGACCAGGCGGGAGCAGCTGTCCTTCGTCCGTGGATCGGCGACACCGAGATCTTGAGGGGATAGGGATAGAGGTCTCGGTACCTCTCGATCACCTGGCCCTGGCAATTAGGTGCAGCTGACGGTCACAAGACCGACGGCGAATCTGCGAAACCGAAGGTCACTGGTTCGAATCCAGTCGGGCGCGCTTCACGGGTAGGCCGCAATGGCGCATGGACACTGCGATAGCGGCGCTCTATTCGACGAGTCCGGGGCTAGCCGCGAACCTGCTCGAATCGGCGAACCGCATGGACATGCGGAACGAAACCATCGCGCAACCAACACGCAGGGGCGCCCTGCCCAGACCGTCTTGCGCGGCCTGCCAGGCTTCGCGCGGAGTCCGATGCCGGTGTCGTTGCCACCCTTGGCTGACCGCCTGCGGCGCGGTCGCTGATCTCACGCCGAATGCGTAGCCGGCTTAGCATCCCGCGTGGGCGGCGCGGGACTCTTCGCGGGGATGAAGGCCATCGCCCGCTCGGTCATTGCGGTGATGGTCAACGAGGGGTTGGCGCCGACGTTGGCCGGGACGGCAGAGCCGTCGCAAACGAGCAGGTTCTCGTAACCGAAGACGCGGTGCTCGGTGTCGATGACGCCGGTTGATGCATCTTCGCCTACGACGGCGCCGCCGAGGATGTGGGCGGTCGTCGGGATGGCCAGCGACGCCTCGGTTGCCATTGCCTGCGCTGTGCCGCCGATCTTGCCCTGGATCCACTCAGCGCAGCGGTAGGCCGCGGGGATCTTGTCGGGGTTCGGGTTATTTGGGTCCTGCTCGGTGGTCAGAACGACGTTGCCGTTGCGCCAGCGCCGTTTGACCTTCAGCCTGATCGAGTTGTTGAGCGACTGCATCACCAGCACGATCATCGTGCGCTGGGAGAAGTGCTTGATTCGCGCGGCGCGTATCGCGGCCACAGGGTGCGTGATGAGGTTCTTGAGCAGGTGCAGCGGCTGGGTGCCGCGCTTGCCGGCCTCGGTCATAAGAGTGAACAGAAGCGATTGTGAGTCGCCGCCCTTGCCGTATGTGACCGGTTCGATATGCGTGTCGGGGTCGGGATAGATGCTAGACGTGATCGCCACACCATTGGTGAAGTCGCGCGTGTCGTCGGGCGCAGTGACGGCGAGGATCGACTCGCTGTTGGTCCGCACCAGATATCCGAGGCGGTCGGACAGGCGCGGCAGCGAGCCACGCAGTTTGCTGCTCGCGAGGAGCTTGTTGGTGCCCAGCGCGCCGGCGGCCACGATCACCCCGCGGGCACGGATCGTGCGGCGGTCCCTGCGCAGCCATGCGCCGGTGTGTTCGTGCGTGACGAGGTAGCCGTCGGAGCCGTCGGTTGCGCCCAGCGGCTTGATGTCGTGGGCGGTGCGCTCGGCGATCACGGTCACGCCGAGTCTCTCCGCGAAGTAGAGGTAGTTCTTGACCAGCGTGTTCTTGGCGCCGAAGCGGCAGCCGACCATGCACTGGCCACATCGCTCGCACCCGGTCCTCTCAGGGCCCTCGCCGCCGAAGAACGGATCAGGAACGGTCTGGCCAGGCTCGCCGAGGAACACCCCGACCCGAGTCTTGGAGTAGGTGTCGCCGCGCCCGATCGAGTCTGCGTACTCCTTGAGAAGAAGGTCGGCATCGGTGTCGCGGTCGTAGGTGACCACGCCAAGCATTCGCTCGGCCTCGTCGTAATGCGGGCCTAACTCGGCCTCCCAGTCAGCCAGACCCGCGATCTGCTCGTCGGCGTAAAAGCCCGGCCGCGCGCGGTACAGCGTGTTGGCATAGCCGAGCGAGCCGCCGCCGACGCCGCTGCCGGACGCGATCAGGATGTCCTTGAACAGCGTCAGCCGGAAGATGCCCTTCATTCCGAGCTTCGGGAACCAGTAGTACTTGCCCAGCTCCCAGGTCGTCTCGGCGAAGTCTTCATCGGCGTAGCGCCGGCCGGTTTCCAGCACCGCGACCTTGTAGCCCTTCTGTGCCAGGCGTAGCGCGCTCGTCGAGCCGCCGAAACCCGAGCCGATGACCAGATAGTCGTAGTCGTATTCGTGGCTCATGTGACTCAGACCTCCCAGGGGTGCATGCTCGCGGGTCGCGTCAGTTCCGATCGCTGCGGAGGCGCGGCAGAAGCCAGGTGATGAGCGCGCCGAGCAACCCGGCGATGAGGAGGGCGATGAAGAGCGGCATCGTCACCGTCGCGATGATCAGATCGACCTCGACCGATTGCGTGTTGAGCACGACCCAGAGCAGGAGCAGTGCGAGGGCGAGCCAGCCGAATACCTGTCTGGCGCTGACGCCGCCCTGACTTTGCTGTCCTGCGCGCTGTTTGCTCATCGCCGCGATCCTAGCCGGGGGCAACGAGGGCTGGCCACGGCTCCCGTCAATCTCGCGACTTCCGACTGCGCGGCGGCTGGGCGTGCAGCATCGGGAGCAGGATCTCGCGGGCGAATGCTGCGACGGCGTCGGGATCGTCTGCATCGATCAGCTTGCTGGGAGTCAGGACCAGCGAGATGGCAAGCCGCGTCACGGCCTCGGCCGCACGGTCGACGTCCACGGGCTCGATCGTGCCGCGGTCCAGCATCGCCGCCAAACGCTCGACGATGAGCGACCGGTAGAACGCCAGAAACGGACCGCCGTCGACGGTCAGAAGCGGGAGCAGGAACTCGGGCTCGGTCCGCAGGAGCCGGCCGAAGAGCGGGTGCTCGCGGACGAAGCGCACGAGGAACGCGAAGCCGAGCTCGAGCGCGATCCCCGGATCCTGCTCGCCGGCGAGAGCGCCGTCGAGCTCGTCCATCGCCCGGCTCGCCTCGCGCTCGATGACGAGTCGCACGAGGTCGTCCTTGCCGCCGACACGGCGATAGACCGTGACGCGGGAGATCCCGGCTCGACGGGCCACGTCCTCCACGGTCGAGCGACGGATCCCGACCTCGGAGAACTGCTCGAGCGCGGCCTGCGCGATCTGCTCGGGGAGGCTCGACACGGCGTCGACATCAATCGGGGTGGTTCGCCTGAGAGACGATGCAACAGATTGCATATCTCTGTAGCATACATGCCATGTCCACGACCACCGAACTTGCCGGCCTTCCATACCTGCGGCGTCCCGCGCTCGTCAACGCCGCCGAGTACTGGCTGCGGCTTCCCCGATTCACCGAGCGCCTGGGTGTGCTCGGTGACCGCTTCGTGGTCAAGATGCCCGGCACCGGGTCGTGGCTCTGCCTCACGAATCCCGACGACATCCAAGCCGTCTTCCGGGCGCCTGCCGATGCGGCCCACTTCGCAGAGGCGCTGCGGATGCTCTCCCCTCACGAGTTGGTGTTGGGTGAGGGTGCGCTGACGTCGCTCGATGGTGACGTGCATCTCGCCAAGCGGCGGATGCTGCTGCCCGCGTTCAACGCCGACGCGCTGGAGCGCTACGAGCCGACGATCGAGGGGAAGGCGCGGGAGTTGGCGCAGCGGTGGCCGACAGATGTCCCGACGGCGGCACACGAGCACGCCCAGTACGTGACCCTCGAGATCATCATGGCGGCGATCTTCGGCGTCACCGACCCCGAGCGCCTGGACCGCCTCCGTGCCGCGATCCTCGACCTGACGCGTGAGATCGGATCCCGACGGTTCCTGATCCAGATGGCGGTCTCCAACGCTCGCAACGACAGCTTCAAGCGGCCGTTTCCCCGGATCGAGAGGCTCAAGCGCGCCGTCGATGAGATCGTCCTCGAGGAGGTCAGCCGGCGTCGGCGGAGCGGTGAGCTCGGTGATCGGGATGTCTTGGCCAGTTTCTCGCCGTGCGGGATGAGGGTGGAACTCCGCTGAGCGATAAGGAGATCTGCGATCAGATGCGGCTGCTTCTGATCGGCGGCCACGACACGACCGCTGCGACCCTCTCATGGGTGATCGAGCGGGTCGTGCATCACCCCGATGTGCTTGCGCGGCTCGAGGAGACCGAGTTCGACGGTGGTGACAGCTACCTCGACGCGGTGATCCGCGAGACGCTGCGGCTGCGCCCGGTATTTCCTTTTACGGTACGCCTCGCCAAGGAGCCGATCGAGCTCGATGGGCTGACCGTGCAGCCGGGGACGATCGTTGTCCCGTACATCGCGCTCGTCCACCGCCGGCCAGAGATCTATCCCGACCCCGACGAGTTCCGGCCCGAGCGATTCCTCGGCGTGCGCCCTGGCACCTACTCATGGATTCCGTTCGGCGGCGGGATGAGGCGCTGCATCGGTGCGGCGATGGCCTTGCTTGAGACGCGCGTGATCATGCGCACCCTCGTACAGGAACTCGCTCTGCGACCGGCCGATTCGCGGCAGGAGCCGATGCGGCGCAAGTCGGTCCTCGTCGTCCCGAAGGCAGGGGCACGTGTTGAGTCAAGCCGCCGCGAGCGGGTCGAACGGTCCCCGGCAACTTGAGCAATTCAAGTCATAAGCTCCAACTAACGGAAAGCCATATGGCCCTCGGCGCCGTTCTACTTGCGGCGCTTGCGTTGGCCGCCTTTGCTCCCCAGGCCACCACCGCGCGCGGCAACCACGCGGGACCTGAACGGGCCGACAAACCGCTTCACGTGTCCGATCCGGCCAGGCTGGTCGACGCTCTATGAAACCGAAGGTCACTGGTTCGAATCCAGGCGGCCGCGATTCGGAGGGAGGCCTCAATGCCGCGTAGGCATTGAGAGCAACGAACAGCGGCATCCTCACCGTCGAGACGATCAGATCAACGTGGTTAAAGCGTCCGGTCAGTGGACCGACCGGGTACGAGCACGTCAGCGCCCCGGGGACCGATTGCGAGCGATGGTCCGACCGCGAGGCCGTCGCCCTTCACGAGAAAGTGAGCCAGCTCCCATGACCCCGAAGGGACGAGAGGCCCGCCAGCGTAGACGGGCCTCCTCCCCCCCATTCGTTACGGCAGGTTGCCCTGCGCGGCCTAGTTCTGGCCGGGCGCGTTCGCGCGATTGCCGCAGACCGACGAGTTGTTGATGCCCGTCTGCGGACCGTTCGCGCCACCGGCGAGGTTGTTGTCCTTGCCGAAATAGCCGAACGCACCGGACCCTGCCTGTGTGCCGCACTGAGCGTTGTCAGCCGCGACGCCATACAGGGCGTTGTAGCGGTCGCCGCCGGGCGTCGAGTTGCCCTGGCCGGCCCACTCCGGCAATCGTCGGAGCGCCGCCGGCGAATCCGACGAAGTTGAGTGCAACCGCCGATCGCAGGCTCTGCGGCCCTGCGCCCAAGAGAGTAAAGAGGGATCACAGGGCCGCACAAACAACTTGCTTGGTATTCAGGCAAAGATCTTCAGGAGGCAAGTCAGCCGAAAAACTTTGACATCGAGTCAAGTTCCGGCTATGAACGTTGTGCGCTGAGGCATACCTCGCGCGAAAACGGAAACTGGGGAGGTTTCCTGAGATGATCGCGCCGGTCGTCCGTCCGCCCACTCGGGACCTCTCGTCTTTCCGCTTTTCAGTTGTGATGATCGCCCTGGCGGTCCTTCTTCTAGCCGCCTCGGTAGCTGACGCAAACACCAGGCACTGCAAGGCCGGAGCATCGGGAGCAGGCGACCCCTACTACCCCGACGCCGGCAACGGCGGCTACGACGTCGGCCACTACGACCTCAAGATCGCCTACAACCCCGCCAACGACAACCTCCGCGGCCGCGCCAAGGTGCGGGCGAAGGCGACTGGGAACCTCTGCAGCTTCAACCTCGACCTGCTCGGCTTCGATGTAAAGCGGATCAAGGTCCGCAACGAGAAGGCGCGGTGGAGCCGCGATGGTCAGGAGCTCACGGTGACCCCGAAGAAGCCGCTCCGCAAACGACATGGCTTCGCCCTGACGGTCCGCTACAGCGGGGTCCCGGTCGACTTCAGGGACCGGGTCTTCGGCATCCCGACCGGCTTCACCCCGACGAGCGACGGCGCAAACGCGGTCGGCCAGCCGGACTCGGCTGCGACCTGGTTCCCGGTCAACGATCATCCAAGCGACAAGGCCTCCTACGACTTCACCGTCAGCGTGCCCGACGGCTATGGCGTGGTTGCCAACGGAAAGCTCAAGGGGACCGATCCCGGCGAGCCGGGATGGACCGATTGGCGCTGGGACGCGAAGGCGCCGATGGCCTCCTACCTGGCGACGATCGACATCGGCAACTGGGACATTCATCAGTGGAAGACCGCCGATGGAATCCCCGTCTATGACGCAGTCGACCCGGCGATCACAGGCGAATGGAGGAATGAGATCGACTCGTCGCTGAACAAGCAGGGCGAGATCCTCGATTTCCTCACCGACAACATCGGTCAGCCCTACCCCTTCGACACCGTCGGCGGGATCGTCGATCCCGAGCGGCCGATCGCGTTCGCGCTCGAGACCCAGACGCGACCGGTCTATGCGGCGATCTTCTGGATCGACAGGCTCGGACAGTTCATCGATGCCGACTTCGTCGTCACCCACGAGCTCACCCACCAGTGGTTCGGCGACAACATCGCACTGCACCGCTGGCGCGACATCTGGCTGAACGAGGGCTTCGCGACCTACTTCGAGTACCTCTGGGACGGCGCCCACGGCGGCCTTACGCCGAACCAGATCTACGCCGGCACCCTCGCCGGCCTGCCGGCCGACGATCCCCTCTGGTCGGTCAAGGTCGCTGATCCGGGTCCTGAAGACGTGCTCGGCGATGCCGTCTACGTCCGCGGGATGATGGCGCTCGAGGCGCTCCGGCTCGAGGTCGGAGACGACGACTTCTCGAAGATCATCAGCCGCTGGGCGAAGAGCCGGGCCGGCGGCAACGGCACGACCAAGCAGTTCATCGTGGTCGCCGAGGACGTCTCCGGCCGGCAGCTCGATGATTTCTTCGATACCTGGCTCTACTCGGCGGAGAAGCCGGCGGTTCCTGCGGCGAGGGGCGAAGCAGGCAGCAGCTCTGCCAACACGGAGGCGGCGCTCAAGTCGATCGAGGAGCTTCGTCAGCGACTCGCTCTTGGTGCATATTGATGCGGCTCGGAAAATCGAGCTGCGAGGGAGGCAAGGGATGACTCTCGTCGAGGCAGCATCTTGAGGCGGGGATCATCCGGGTCGAGGCCTCCTGGGACCCGGTCGTCGGGCTGATCGAGCCGAAGACCGTCGCCGGCCGCCGCAAGGTCCCGGTACCGCGGGCGATCGCCCGTGAGCTCCGGAACTACCGGGTCATGCAGGGCGGCGGGGGAGAGGGCTTCGTCTTCTCGACGAACGGCGGGACCGGATCGCCTTCGTGACAACTTCCCTCGCCTGCTTGCGCCCGCGACGATCCGCAGTCGTAGCGAGAGACGAACCCGGCCGAGAATTGAATCTCGCTGCGGCCCTTTGGATCGGCTCCGCACGAGGAGGGCAGCCATCCTTAAACAAACATTAGACACAGAGCCTGCCTTGTCTGCTACGGTCGGTGCAGAACCTAGATAAACCCTAGACAAGAAAAGGACAGAAACCATGACCAAGATCATTCGACTGACGACAGTCATCGGCGCAGTCGGCGTGCTGGCGGTGGTCGTCGCCGCATGCGGCAGTGACGACGAGACAAGTGCCACCTCCGCCGAATCGGCGCAGACGCTGAACCTCAACGGTGAGCAGACCGTCCTCGCTCTGGATGCGGGTACCGCCAAGGTGTTGACCGACAACAAGGTCGACGTGGCACCGGTCGACCCGGCAACCGCGGGCGATGACGGGATCGCCTTCCCGATCACGGGCGGCGAGGTCGACTCCGAGACGCTTGCGGGGACCATCGACCACAGCGGTGGTCTCGAGTTCTCCGCCGGTAACACCAGCGTCGCGCTGACCGACTTCGTCGTCGACACCACGGCCGGCACGCTGACCGCGACGACGCCCGACGGCACCGAGCTGGTCACCCTCGACCTCGACCTCACGGGTCTCGAGCGCACCGACCAGGACGACGGGACGATCGTCGCCTCCGGGATCGTCGCGACCCTGAGCAAGGACGGGGCGGCAGCCCTCAACGACGCGTTCAGCGTCGACCTGTTCAAGGGCGGCCTGACGATCGGTGACGTGACGGTCACCGCGACTGCCGGCTGAGCCGGCTGACACGGCACGCGCCGGTGGGCCTCCATCTAACCAGCCCGCCGGCGCGCGCGCCGGCCGCCGCGGACCTTCAGTCCCGCGGCGGCGGCATGCTCATCGCTCGCTCCTCCATCGCCGTGATCGTCAGCGCCGGGTTCACACCCGTAGATCCGGGCGATGGCACGGCCGATCGGCGTCGCCCATAGGTAGGTCCGCCTGACGAAGTGACGCCGGCTCGGATCCGGGTTGACCCAGAACCGCCCGTGACGGAAGAACGGCTCCTGGCGGCGAAGGTCTGTGGCCCGAACTCCATCGAGCCGGTTGCTGCCCATCGGGCCCGTGCACGGCTCCATCTGTCGAATGCCGAGAGACCGGCGAGGAGTCCGTGGCCCATATGTCGATTTCGCAGTGCACCGAGTCGGGTGACGACTCCGGGAGATGTACGGATGTCCGTTCGGGGATAACAGCGCTTGCTTGCAACAGCCGGCACGGATTGAGTACGTTCCGTACATCCCATTGCAATCGTGTCAGCGGTGGGCAACAAAGCGATCGCTACCGCTCCGGCGGCGCGATCTAAGCCCAAAGGGGGGCCCATGAATGGATTGAAGCGACGAAGGACCGTCGTGGGGACTGCCACACTGGCAGCGCTCGTCACCGTGATCTCGCTGGTCGGAGCCGGTACGGCCTCGGCAGCAGCGGTCACCGTCTACCAGAACGAACCCAGCCCGCTGCCCGGCAACGTGGCGAGCCTGGGGTACGAGGCAACCTCGACGTCAGAGTACGGAGGGGCGGTCTCACTCCAAGGTGGCGCCGTAGCTGCCAAGTCGGCGAAGCTCCGGTTCGGACTCTCGAGCTGGGGCTGTGAGAGCGGCACCTGGAACGGAAATGACTGCTCCACAACCGGTGGTGCCAAGTTTCCGGTAACGATCACGGCCACGATCTACAAGGTCGGTCCCGGTGATGCTCCCGGCTCGGTTGTGACTCGGGCGACGAAGACGATGGACATCCCGTACCGGCCGTCTGCCAACGCCAAGAAGTGCACCGGCGGCAACGCCGGCAAGTGGTACAGCAGAAAAGACACCACGTGCTACAACGGCAAGCTCGTGCGGCGGTCGATCTCATTCGGCAACGCGCATCTTCCGAGCGACGTGATCGTCTCGCTGGCGTACGACACGACCCACTACGGATACAACCCGATCGGTACGTCGGCGCCGTGCTACACGGAGGATGGCGGTTGCGGATACGACTCGCTGAACGTAGCCGTGATCGGCGATTCGCCGACGATCGGAAGTCAGCCGAATCCGGATGACGGTTGGCTGTACTCGACGTGGGGTGGCGCCTATTGCGACAGCGGCTCCGGTGGAACCGGGATCTTCCGGCTCGATGCCGGATGCTGGACCGGCTACCAGCCGATGCTGCGCCTCAAGGCCAGCTAGGCCGGGAAGCGACAAGTAATGAAGGGAACGCCCGGCTGATCAGCCGGGCGTTCTCGTTGACCAACCCAAAGCACTCAGCGTTCCCGGCACCCGCCGGTCGGTCCGCTCGCTTGCAGGGGGTATCGCGATCGAGGAGTCCGGCTTCACTCGCCCACGGCGACGGCGAATGCGGTTGAAAGGACCCACGCGGGAAGACGTCGCAGGTCGCCTTCGGTCGGCGTCGAAGTCACCAGTCGGGCCAGACGCATTCCGCCCCCCAAGGAGTGCGCCTGCCCGTGAAGTCCAGCTTCGGGCCGGAACGGGGCCCGGAGCTGGACCCTGTCTGCATTCGGGATTGCCGGTTGAAGGTGTTGGGGCAGACTGCCGATTGAAACGGCGCTGGGGACCGTTCAGAGCTCCAGCCACGGCCGGGGGCGCGACGCGCCGCCCGGCCACTTACTTACAGCTCGCCCGCCCTACGGTCGCGCCCTCATCCTGATCACCCTGAGAAAGCCGTGGTCCTTGACCCGGATCGGCGGGTATGAGCCCCGCGCCTGAGCGAGCTTCGGGAACCCGCGGGAGACGAGGTTCGCGTAGAGGGGCTTTCTGCTCCCCGTCTTCGTGCGCGGCACCCGCTCGACCTGGGCGATGCCGCTCTTGACCGAGACGCACGGAGACTGGAACGCGCTGCGGCCGAGCGTGCAGTTGAAGCCGGTCGTCTCGGTGACGGTGCCCGACCTGCTCAGCGAGCGACGGGAGATCGCCGACGGCCGCGTCCCGGTCGGCCGGGTGCTCACGACGATCTGATTGGAGAGGAAGTAGGGGAACCGCTGGATGCGACTCACCTGGCGCGAACGAATCAGGAGAGCGTCGCCCTGTTCGAGGTTCCCGATGCGCTGCGAGTAGACGACTCGCTTACCCGACTTGAACGATGCCGGGATCGATTGGGTCCGGAGGCGGTCGGTCCGCGTCCTGTGGACGCCGACATCTCCGAGCGCCGCAGCTGCGCTCAGCCTCGCCTTCCCGCCCTCGACGCCGCCGTCCGGTTGATCGGAGCCGACGACGACGACCTGATTGGCGCTTGCGTTTCGGTGCCAGGCCCCGGCGATCATGTTGAGACGGCACTTGTCGGGCCGACAGGGCAACTCCGAGAGGCGGTCGATCCGAGTCGAGCCTTCGTCGATCCCCGTCGGGCAGTGGTGGTTGCGGTTCGGTCGCGTCTGCTCGCAGGTCAGTCGGGCGACCCGCGACACCGGTACCGAGCGCGACGGCTTCGTGGCCCTGGGTCCCGCCGCGATCACGACTTGGGCCTCGAGATGCGGGTCGAAGGAGTAGCTGCGGCCGATGCAGCGGCTGATCTGCTCGACGCAGGTGGTCGAGAGGACGACCTCGCCGTCGAAGGTGATCCGCATGCCGCGGCGGATCTTCGGCAAGCGCACCGAGAGCACCGTCTTCATGCCCGTGTCCGCGCGCGTCGTGATCGGCAGCGTCTCGCGGCGCTCGGCCTGGCGTCCCGTTTCGACGACGCGGACCGCCGACCGGGAATGGCCTCGGTCGGAGGCGACGGATGAGCAGGGCAGCAGGAGGATCGCCGCGAGAGAGAGCAGCGCCGCCCTCCCGATCGAGAGCCGTAACCGCCTTGCCCGCACTGAGCCGTCGAGAAGGAACACCATCGGGGAACAGCTTATTTCGGCGGCGCCGGCGGCGGCAGCGGCGCGGCGCCGGTGAGCCGCCAACGACGACGGGGAAACCCGGAAGCGGCTATCGGTTGTCGAACCGGCACGCATCGTCTAGGTTCGGCGCGCAATCGTCGTTAGACCGTATCCAGCGGTCGCAGGAGAGGGCGACTGGTTCCAGGGACGCTCAATGGGCGCCAGGGCTCTCCGAAGGCAGAGACAAGGAGCCCAGTTGAATTCAGAAGCACTCGGTCGCCACGTTTACGGTGCTCTGACGAATGGCCATGGCGTCGAAGCGTCCATGCACGAGGCGCTCCGCGAGCGCCGGGGCGTTCTCGATTCCTTCGATCAGCTCGGCTTCGCCGTTGCGTTCGCCCTGGCCTGGGGCCATGCTGAGTCCCGGGACCCGAGCCTCGGCGAAGGCGAGCTCAGTGAGATCTCGGCCGCGGCGGCCGACCTCGCTCTGCGAGCCGAGCACACCCAGGGTGGATGGGAGGCGATGATCGCCGGCGTGTCCTCGCACCTCGACGAGTGGACCGGCGTGCTCTCGAGCCTGCTCGGGCCTGCCGCCTAGCCGAACCTGGCGACTCGGCCCGGGGGGTCGGGGCGCATGTGCCCGCGCCCCGGGGATCCCGTTCCGGCCGATCGGGCGGCATAAACTGCCGCAATGACGGTGGGCGAGGGATCTGCGTCTTCGCGACGGGAGGAGGGCCCCTCGGCGTTCCCGTTCGAGATCGTGCCGGGCCTCGCCTGCGTCGGCGTGTTCATCGCCTGGGCGGTAGCAGGGGGCGGGTTCTCGACGACGAGCTCGGCTCCCGGCGCCATCTTCCTCGTCGCCCTCCTGGCGGTGGTGCTGATCGCGGTCCGCCCTCGGCTCGCCGCGATCCCGATCCCGGTCCGCGTCGCGCTGGGGTTCCTCTGCGCCTTCGTCGTCTGGAACTTCCTCTCGATTCTCTGGGCGGACGTGCAGGGAATCGCCTGGGACGGGGCGAACCGCGCGCTGATCTATCTGGTCGTCTTCGCCGTCTTCTCGCTGCTGGCATGGCGTTCGAGTTCGATGGCGATCGTCATGGCCGTCTATGCAGTCGCGCTCGCGGTGGTCGCTGTGGTCGAGATCCAACAGGCGGTGGGCGCCGACGATCCGATCCGATGGTTCATCGGCGGCCGGTTCGCCGAGCCTGCCGGCTACGCGAACGGCGTCGCCGCCCTGTTCATCGGCGGGGTCTGGCCCGCCCTGTTCCTCGGCAGCCGCCGGGAGACGCCGTGGCCGCTGCGGGGCGTCCTGCTCGGGGTCGCGGCGGTGCTCCTCGAGGTCGCCCTGATGACGCAAAGCCGCGGATTCGTGATCGTTCTGCCGTTCGCGCTCGTCATCTACCTCTGCGTGGTCTCGAACCGGTTGCGGGCGCTGCTGTTCACGCTCCTCGTCGCCGCGGCAGCGGCGGCCACCACTCCGGTCATGCTCGATGTCTTCACGGTCGCCGAGGACGGGGGCGACGTCGCCGGCGCGCTCGAGAGTGCCCGGAGCTCGATCCTCGTCTCGTTCGTTGCCCTCGCCGTGATCGGCGCCGCATTGGGCTATGCGGACCGCCGGGTGGAGATCTCAGATCGCGTCGCCGTCGCCTCGGGGCGGATCGCGGCGGTCTGCGTGGCGGCGGTGGCACTCGTCGGGGTCGTCCTCGCCCTCGCCGCGATCGGGAATCCGCTGAGCTGGGCGGGCGACCGCTGGGACGACTTCAAGGGCGGCTACTCCGAGCAGGGATTCGGCGACACCCGATTCAGCGGCGACCTCGGCAGCAATCGCTACGACTTCTGGCGGATCGTGATCAATGATCAGGTCGCCGGTTCACCGCTGTTGGGCGAGGGCTCCGACAACTTCGCCGAGACGTACCTCGTGGGGCGCGAGAGCGACGAGGACCCGCTTTATCCGCACAGCCTGCCGCTGAGGATCCTCGGAGGGACCGGGATCATCGGGTTCCTGCTGTTCGCGGGGTTCGGGCTCGCGACCGTCGTCGCCCTCGTTCGGAGCAGGGGCGGGTGGGAGTCGAAGTTCCGCCAAGGTCTGATCGGTGCCGCGATCGGTGCCGCGGCGTACGTGGCGCTGCACAGCTCCGGCGACTGGCTTTGGTCGTTTCCGGCGATCACCGCGCCGGCATTCGCGTGGCTCGGAATGGCAAGCCGGCCGGAGCAGTCCCGCGAGCCGGTGCCGGGCGAGGAGAGGCGTTCTGCACCGCTGCGGATCGCCGTCGCGGTTGCCGGAGTGGCGATCGGACTGTTGGCGTGTTTGTCGCTGACCCTGCCGTGGATCGCCGCCCGCGACGTGCAGATCGCATCCGAGAACTGGGGCGCCGATCCGGACGCGGCCTTCGAGCGGCTCGACCGTGCCCGCGGGCTGAACTTCCTCAGTGCCGAACCCGACCTGACGGCCGGCGCGATCGCGGCGGCGATGGGCGACGAGGGTGTGGCGCAGCGGGCCTTCGAGCGCGCCGGGGAACGGGATCCGGCGAACTGGTACGCGCTGATGGAGATCGGCGCGGTCGCCGGGCTGCGGGGCGAGGAGGGAAAGGCGCTGCGCGAGCTCGACCGCGCGAGGACGGCTAACCCGCGGGAACCGCTCATCGGTGAGGTGCGGCGGCGGATTCGCAGCGGTGATCCGATGAGCCTGCGTGAGATCGATCGCGTCCTGCTGGAGAAGGTCTGCGCGGTCGTCGGCGAGACCAACGACACGGGCTTCTGTGGCTGACTGATTGCGGCCGATTCGGGTCTGGTTTGACCGAATCGGCGCCGTGTGCAACAGTTCCAAGCCTTGCCGGACGAAAATCCGTTCCGTTTTCCCGACCACTTGGGGGGCATGACCAGGATGGTCATCGATACAGCGAGAGGACCTTCGATAGTTATGAAGAACATGAAGTTGAGAATGTATGTCGGCCTCACCACTCTGGTGGTGGCGCTGATGGCTGCGCCGACGGCGTTCGGCGCCGATTCCGCAGTTGAGACTTACGGTGGTGCCGGCGGTGCGTCCGCAGCAGGCGTTGCCTCCGGTGCCAGCGGCGGTTCCGCATCCGACCCGGGGAGCCTTCCGTTCACCGGTCTCGATGTCGGACTGCTGATCGGCGGCGGTCTGATGCTCGTGCTGATCGGCGTCGCGATGGCCCGCCTGGCTCGTCGCGCCGGCCCGCAGCACTCCTAAGCAGCAGCCGACAGAAGCCGTTCGAGGGAGCCCTCGGGACCTGCTGGGTCCCGAGGTCTTCGCGTGCCTGCGCCTGTTGAGTGCGAGGGCCCGCTTGCATCTGCGTCTCCTGAACACCCCGGCCGCCCGCCTCGACGGGCGGCGTGAGCGGGGCAGATTCCGCCGGGATCCGGTCAGGCCTTGCGGATCTTGAACTTGCGGTAACGGGAAGCGGACGGCTTGACGGCCTTGTTGCCGAGGTAGCGGGCCCGCACCCGGTAGGTCCCGGGCCGGCGGATGCGCTTGCCGAAGCGCCCGAGGCGCGTCCGGAAACGGCCTTGCGGGCCGACCTTCGCGAGCTTCTGCCGGGACGCCATCCGCCAGTTGCCGTTGACCCGGCGGTAGACCTTCAGGCTGACCCGACCTGAGAGCTTTGCCTGATGGGACGTCCTCGGGCTGACGCCGCCGGCGACCGCGCTGCGCTTCAGTGTCCTGGCGCCGCCCCTGCCCTTCTTCTTGACCTGGACCGTCGTGGTGGTGGGTGTAGTGGTCGTGGTGTCCGTCGGGGGCGTGCCCGTCGGCGGCGGCTCCGTGCCGGTCGCATCGGCGACGGCCTGCCTGTAGGCGTCGTAGCCCGGCTTCGGCGTCCAGTCGTTGCGGAGGAGTCCGAAGTGGTTCTCCCGGCTGTCCTTGCTCGTTCCGAGGTCGCGCCCCTGGTAGGAGAAGAGCGGTCCCGCCCAGTCGTAGGTTCGCCAGACGCCGTAGGCCTTCGCGATCATCTTCGCCTGATCGCTCTCGCTGACGAAGCTCCCGGCCGGGCCGTCGGTCGGCGCGCCGTATTCGGTCGCCCAGATCTTCTTGCCGGAGTCGCCGTGACCGGACATCACCGAGCGGAGGCTCGGGCTCGTGCCGTACATCTGGTACCAGGCGCTCCAGCCCTGGGCGTCTCCGGGGTAGGCGGGCCAGCAGTAGGGATGGTGAGACACGGCATCGAACGAGTCGCCGCCGCCGTTCCCATAGACCCCCTTGAGGAACGTGACCGGCGCGTAGTTCGTGCCGTCGTCGGGCGCCGGCGCCGTTCCGCCGGAGAGCACGGTCGCCTGGGGGTCGCCGGCCTTGATCGCGGGGTAGGCGGCCTTCAGCAGGCGGGTGTAGTCCCCGACGTTGGGAGACGGGGTCCAGAAGGACTTGGTGTTCGGCTCGTTCCAGACCTCGTAGGCGTGGACGCCGAGGGCCGAGTAGTGGGAGGCGGCGGCCTTGGCGAAGGCCGCGTACTTGGCGGGGTCCGGGCCGTAGGTGGCGGAGGTGCCGGAAGGGCGAGCCCAGCCGGGCGTGTACATGATCGTGCCGAGCACGTTGATGCCGCGAGCGGACGCACCCTGGACCACGCGGTCGATCGCGGTCCAGTTGTAGCTCGAGGGCCCGCCGGACTGGATCTGTGCCCAGTTGATGTCGATCCGGATCCACTTCGCGCCGGCGTTGCCGATCGCGTCGAGGTCCTTCCCGAGCGTCGTCGCGTCCTCGTTCTGGATCGCTCCTCCGGTCGCGATGCCGAAGCTCTCTGCCCCCGGGGGTGCCGCTTCGGAGCGGGATGCCATTCCGAGGAACGACAGTACAGCCAGCACCCCGATGAGGACCGCCCTGTGCATGCGCAGAGTCGGGGGTGCGGGTGCGGCTGGCAACATCTGACGTCCTCCTCGGCAGCTGGGCGGTCTCGAACCGGTGAGATCCCTGGCTTTGCGACCCCGCCTCACGACGGGTGTGCCTTTTTCGGGAGCGCGCCCAGTGCGCACTCGTCTCTTCAGATGGCGTGATCGTCACCCGGGACGCGGGCAATGACCCCGCATCCGAACAGTGGACGTACGTATGAGCATCTGCAATTCCGCTATCGCCGACGGCTCTCGGCCCGCAGGATTCACGCTCTAGACTGTCGCGGCCGATAGCGGCACCGATGAGCGAGCAGGGGGCGCAGGATCGGCGCCGAACAATCATTGACCCGCCCGCGGCACCCCCAATGAATCACCCGAACGCCCAATGACCTCCGGAGGAGTAGATGCGCTCAAGGCAGCGCTGCGACGCTCGTTGCCGCTGATCGTCGGGTTGATGATCCTCGGCGTCGTCGCCGTGAACGTGTTCAAGCAGGCCCAGGGTGCCCGCTA
Source organism: uncultured Conexibacteraceae bacterium (assembly GCA_963784885.1). GTDB lineage: Bacteria > Actinomycetota > Thermoleophilia > Solirubrobacterales > 70-9 > RHKX01. The sequence continues at coordinate 821,377 of CAWATA010000004.1, read as the reverse complement.
CGAGGCGACCGCCAAGGTCCTCGTCTCCAGCACACCGCTGGCGAGCATCATCTCGGGAACCCAGCCGAGCTTCGTCGATCCCGCGCGGGTCCAGCAGACCGCCCTCGGCATCGCCGAGTCGAACGAGGTCTACAACGTGGCCGCGCAGAGAGACGACGAGGCCTACGGCACTGCGAGCGAGCTTCAGTCCGACGTCAGCGTCACGGCCGATCCGAACAGCGATCTGATCGCGTTCACGTCGTCGAGCTCAGACCCCGACGACGCGATCGGGAAGGCCAACACCGTCGCTCGCGGCTACATCGAATTCCGGACGAAGCTCGCGGCCAGCCAGGTCGAGAGCACCGTCAAGGGCCTGCAGGCCGCGCTGGACTCGCTCCCGGCCGACAGTCCACGTCGGTCGCAGATCGAGCAGGACCTCAACAAGCTCCAGGTCCTCGAGGACAACGCCAGTGATACGACCCTGGTCGAGGCCGCTGATACCGCCGACCGGACGAGTCCCGCACCGCTGCGCGACTCGATCATCGGATTCTCGATCGGCCTGATCATCGCGCTGGTGCTGGTCGCCATCCGCGAGGCGATCGACACGACCGTACGCTCGGAGGTCGACGTCGAGGATCTGATCTCGGTCCCGGTCCTGGCGAGCGTGCGATCGATACCGCGCAGCAACCGGATCGTCAGCTACGGCCGCCACGAGGCTGAATTCGCGGATTCCTATGCGCTCCTCGCTGCCCAGCTCGTCCACACCAAGGCCGGCGACGAGGGCGCCGCCATGGCGGTCACGAGCTCGATACCCCGCGAGGGCAAGACGACGACCGCGGCCAACCTCGCCGTCGCCATCGCGCGCCGCGGCTCCAACGTGATCCTCGCCGACTTCGACTTCCGTAAGCCCGGCCTCGCCGAGACCTTTGCGATCCCCGAAGGTGCGCCGGGAGCGCTCCAGGTGATGTCGCGGCGCGCCTCCCTCGAGCAGACCTGCTGGACCGCTTCGCTCGAGGGCACGCACCCCACGCTCACCAGCCCCCAGGATGACGGGGTCCATCCACCGCGGACCGGCGGCACGCGTGCGGTCGAGTCGAATGGCTCGTTGCGGATCCTCCCGACCGGCGGCATGACCCGAAGCGCTCCCCAGCAGGAGCAGCTTCAGCACCTGCTCGGGCAGCTGCGGGCCGATGCCGACCTCGTGATCCTCGACACGCCTCCGGCCCTGCTCACGGTCGAGGTCTCCGAACTCGCCCGTCTGGTCGACGTCGTCCTGCTCGTCGTCCGACAGGGCCGCGCATCCCAGCGAAACCTGCGCAACCTCCAGCGACAGCTGCGAACATGGCCGGCGGAGGTCGTCGGAGCAGTGATGACGGACGTTCAAGCCGACAGCAAGTACGGCTACTACGGTAAGGGCTAAATGAGGGCGAGGCTGAGCCCCGCCGATCTCGCCATCGGTGCCGGGGGCTGCGTCGCCACGCTGCTCGCCGCCTACCTGGCCGTAACCGCCGGCGCGCAGATCAGCGTCGGGCTGGCCGCCTCGATCGCGCTGTTCCTCGGAACGGTGGCGACGTTCATGGTCTATCCCCACGTCGCGGTCAGCGGGACGATCATTCTGTTCGCCCTCGTCCCGCTGCTGAAGGTCTTCGTCGCGCCGGAGATCGGGGTCGTCAAGGACGCCGTGGTGGTCGCCGCGGTGGTGGCGGCAACGGTGGTCTTCGTGTTCGAACGGCGGATCGTCGATCGCTGGGTGCTCATCCTGGTGGCGATCCTTCTCGGCCTCTATGTGATCAACGTCGGCAGCGGACACGACACTGCCTGGGCCCAGGGCGTCCGGCTGACGAGCGAGCCGCTCCTGCTGCTGCTGGTCGGCATGATCCTGCCCGATCCACGGCGGACGTTCCGGTGGGCGCTTGCGACCCTGATCGGCGCCGCCTGCGTCGTCGCGTTCTACGGAATCGTCCAGCAGCTCGTCGGCAAGTGGACGCTCGTCGACTGGGGCTACTCCTTCGACGCGCAGGTCCGCTCGCTGGGCGGGGGGCAGTTGCGCAGCTTCGGGACCCTGGACGACCCGTTCGCCTACGCGGCGTTCTTGCTCTTCGGGCTCGCCGCGGTCATGTTCCGGCTCCGGCGGGGGCCGGTGGCCTGGGGCGCCGGGACGCTGATCCTGTTCGGTCTCGTCTTCTCGTTCAGCCGGACGGCGGCCCTGATCGTCATCGCCTTCGCCGGCCTCGTCATGTGGCGCCGCGGCCATGCCGTGACCGCCCTGCTCGCGGTCGTCGCGATCACCTTCGCGAGCGCGCTGCTTCTGATCAACGCCCAGGGAACCGAGTCGAACACGGTGTCCGTCGCCAACGGCAGCCAGAACGCGACCGCGGCATCTGCGAACGTCGTGCTCAACGGCCGCATCTCGGCCTGGACCGCGGCGCTGGGAGAAGACCCCGGTGAGTGGCTGATGGGGCGAGGCGTGGGGGAGGTGGGCACGGCGGCAGCCCGCTCGAGCTACACGCTCGCGCCCGCCGAGGCCACCAGCACGACCGATGCGCAGGCGGTCGACTCCGGCTATCTGGCGACGATCGCCGACGTCGGCTTCATCGGCCTCGGCCTGCTCCTCGCTCTGTTCACCCGCTTGACGATGAGCGCGCTCGCGGCGGCGCGACGCGGCCTCGACGAGGGATGGTTCGCCCTGGCCATCATGGCGGCGTTGCTGATCGATGCGCTCACCAGGGCCTCCTTCACGGGGTTTCCGACCGCGTTCCTCGGCCTCCTGCTCCTGGGGATCGCCATCTCGGCGGCCTCCGATCAGGAGCGAGAACCGGCGTCGAGCTCTCGCCGCAGCTCCTGAGCCGATGGTCCGCGTTCTCCTCGTCGGTCTGATCGCCGGCGGCAACTCCGGTGTACCCCGCTACGCGGCGACCCTTGCCCGCGCGCTCGATCGCGTGGCCCCCGACTTCCCCGATGTCGCCATGGACCTGCTGACGACGGCGAGGGGCGCGAGCCTGACGGAGACGAGGAACATCCCGGTCCAACTCGCCGGCTGGCCGTTCGCCGACGCGAACGCCGGGCTCGCGCGGATCGCCGGCGAACAGCTCTCCTGCCGGGCGCGACCGGCCGACCTCCTTCACTTCTTCGACCTGACCGGACCGCTGCTCGCCCCGCGGCGCCCCTTCGTGACGACGATTCACGACGCTGCGATCCATCACCGCTTCGAACGGGGACGGGTTGCCCACAAGCGGTTCCTTCAGCCCTGGGCCGCCCGGAACGCCGTCCGCGCGGTTGCAGTGTCCGGCTTCGCGCGAGACGAAGCGGTTCAGCACTTCGGAGCGGATCCGGCTCGGATCGACGTGATCCACTCCGGGCCCGGACTCAGCGCCGGGACCACTGCATCCGAGGTGGCGCCCGGGACAGGGCGATACCTGCTCTACGTCGGCAACCTCTCCGCCCACAAGAACCTGCCGCTGCTGATCGAGGCCTTCGATCGGGCTCGGATCGAGGGCCTCCGGCTGGTTCTGGTGGGAAGCCGGGGCGAGCGGTTCGACGAGGTCGAGGCGGCCGTCGAGCGAGCCCGATGTGGCGCCAGGATCGAGATCCGGCGTGATGTCGGCGACGCAGAGCTCGAGGGCCTGTACCGCGGGGCGACGGCCCTCATGCTTCCGTCGCTGTACGAGGGCTTCGGGTTCACCAGCCTCGAAGCGATGGCCCGCGGCTGTCCCGTGGTGGCCAGCGACATCCCGGCGTTGCGCGAGGTCTCCGGCGAGGGCGCGATGCTGGTCCCACCCGCCGACACCGATGCGTGGGCGGCGGCGATCCGCGAGGTCGTCGGGGACGCAGGCGTCCGCGAGCGATTGCGGGCGCGAGGCGGCGAGCTCGTCAAACGCTACTCGTGGGATGCGACCGCTCGCCGGGTCTGCGCGCTCTTCCTGGATGCTGCGGGCTGATGCGAATCCTGCTCGTCAACTCTCACGGGTCCGATCCCGGCTATGGAGGCGCCGAGCGGTACGTGCGCGATCTGGCAACCGGGATGAGCTTGCGCGGACATGAGCCGGTCGTGCTGACCGCGTTTCCCCAGCAGACGCCGGTGCCCGGCATCGAGACGCTGACCCTGCACGGCAGCGACTGGCGCAACAGTCGTCTGCGACGGATCGAAAACCGGGTCGGGGACATCGTCGCGGCGCCCTGGCCCCGCCTCGAGAGCGTGCTCGCCGCGCTCCGGCCCGACCTGATCCACACGAACAACCTGCCGGGGATCGGCACCGGGATCTGGGAGGTCGCGCGCCGCGCCGGAATCCCGTGTGTGCACTCCCTTCACGACTACTACCTGCTCTGCCCCCGGACGAGCTTGATCCGCAGAAACGGGACTCCGTGCGAGCCGAGTCCGCTCCTCTGCGGTGCCCGCACGCGCCGGCTCTCCCGCTGGGCCAACGGCGTCGACCGGCTCGTGGCGGGGTCCGAGCACCTGATCCGCGCCCATGCCGATCTGTTCACGGCCGTCGACCGAAGCGTCATCCGGCTTCCGCTCGTTCCTCCGGAGTCCACTCCCACCGACCGGCCGGCGGCGCTCCGCACCCTCGGGTACCTCGGCGCCCTCACCGAGACGAAGGGCGTGGCGGTCCTCCTCGAGGCCGTGCCGCGCCTGCGGGCGGCCGGCATCGCGCTCCGGATCGCCGGCGACGGCCCCCTTCGCCCGCAGGTGGAGGCTGCCGATGTCGATTACGCGGGCCGGCTCGAGGGCGCTGCGGTCGAGGGCTTCCTGCTCGAATGCGATGCCGGAGCCGTTCCCTCGACGTGGGAGGAGCCGAGTGGCCCGCCCTACACGGTCTGCGAATGGCTCGCCGCCGGACGGCCGGTGCTGGCCAGTCGCCGTGGCGGGCTCGCGGAGGCGGAGGGGATGGGCGGCGTCACGGGGTTCGAGCCGACCGCGGACGATCTCGTGGAAGCCGCGACGGGCCTTCGCGAGAGCTCCGCCTGGGAGCAGGCCACGACTGCGGTGCCGGCGGTCGTCGACGATCGGGACGTCGATCGCTGGCTCGACGAGTACGAGGCGATCTACGCCGCGCTTCCGGCGCCGGCGGGCGATCGGAGCCGAAGATGATCGATACCCATTGCCATCTGCTGCACGGGCTCGACGACGGACCGGACGGCCTCGCCGACTCCGTGCGCTTGGCGCGGTCGCTCGCCCGCGCCGGCGTCACCGCGGTGGCCTGCACCCCGCATTACTCGCGCCGGTGGCCGACGCCGCTGGCCGACGCCCGCGAGGCATTGGCCGAGCTCCGTGAGGCTCTCGAAGCAGAAGCGCCGCGTCTGACGACGTCGCTTGCGGCCGAGATCAGCCCGTCGATGGCGCTCGATGCCGAGCCCGAGGAGCTCCGCTCGCGGACGATGGCCAACGGATATCTCCTCGTCGAGCTCGAGCCCGACACCCCGGCGACGGTCGTGGACCTCCTCGTCGAGCGTCTCGGCGGTCTCGGGCTGCTGGCGGTGCTCGCCCATCCGGAGCGCTGCCGAGCGGTTCGCACCCAGCCCCGGGTGCTCGATGCCGCCCGCAGCGGCGGAGCGCTGATCCAGGTCGTCGCCAGGAGCCTGGGCAGGGAGTCGAGTCGCGGCGCGACGGGTGCAGCGTGGTCGCTTCTGGACTCGGGCCGGGCGGACCTGCTCGCCAGCGACGCGCATCGGTTCGATCATGCCGACCGGACGCTCCCGAAGGCGCTCGAGGCAGTCGGAGACCGCTACGGGGCGGAGGCGCTCGAAGCCCTGACCGTCACCGCTCCGGCGATCCTGGTGCCGGGGGACCTCACGTGAACGCGGATTCGCTGACGGCGGTGGTGCTGAACTGGCGGACGGCGGATCTGACCCGCCGCTCGGTCGAGGCCCTGGTCGCCGACGGGGTCGCGGAGGGGAGGATCGTCGTCGTCGACAACGCCTCCGGCGACGGCAGCGCCGAGCGCCTGCGCTCGGCGCTGCCGGGCGTGAGGGTGCTCGAACTCGAGACGAACGTCGGATTCGCCCGCGGCAACAACCGCGGGGCGGCGGAGCTTCCCGGCGACGCCTACCTGTTCGTCAACAGCGATGCGTTCGTGCGCCGGCCGGGCAGCGTCGGCCGGCTCCTGGCGGCGCTCGGCGATCCGGGCGTCGGGATCGCGGTGCCGCGACTGCTGAACGAGGATGGCACCCTGCAGCCGAGCGTCGTCCCGATCTCGACGCCCCTGCCCGAGCTGATCCGCGCCTCCGGCCTCTCGCGCCTGGTGCCGAATCGTCTGCAACCGCGGCTCGGGACGCACTGGGATCACTCCCGGACCCGGGCCATCGGCGCCGCGATCGGGGCGGTGCTGCTCGTCCGGGGTTCGACCTGGGACGAGCTCGCGGGTTCGACGAGCAACGGTTCATGTACGCCGAGGACCACGACCTGTTCCGCCGCGCCGCCGAGAACGGCTGGAAGGCGCAGTTCGTCGCCGAGGCCGAGTTCGTTCACCTCGGCGGGGCGTCTGCGGATCAGCGCTGGAGCGATCCGAGCCGCGCCGAGCGCGTCGCTCGCGCCGAGGCGTCGATGGTCCGGGACCACCTCGGCCCATTTCGCGCCGGGCTGACGATCGGCCTGATGGCGGCCGGTGTCGGGGTCCGGGCGCTCTGGGCCCGGCTGCGAGGTGATCGTGCCGCCGCCCGCGGTCAAACCGCCTGGTTGCGCGGCTACCTGGGCCGCGGTTAGACGTCCGCGTCCCGGTCCTCGAGCTCCGCAAGCGAGACGGTCGAGGTCCCGACCTTGCCGACGACGATTCCGGCGGCGGCGTTCGCCTCGCGAACCGCGTCGGGCAGCGACAGGCCCGCACCGAGGGCCGCGCCGAGGACTGCCACGACCGTGTCACCGGCGCCCGTCACGTCGTAGACCTCGCGCGCCTCGGTCGGGATGTGGAGCGTCTCGCCGTCCCAGAAGAGGCTCATTCCGGCTGCGCCGCGCGTGATCAGCAGGGCCGCCCCGTCGGTGATCTGCGCGAGCCGGGTTGCGGCCTCGGCGAGATCGGCGTCACCCTCGATGCGGAGGTTGGCCGCCCGCCCGGCGTCGTGGACGTTCGGGGTGAGCACGGTCGCGCCGCGATACTTCTCGTAGCTTCTGCCCTTCGAGTCGACCACGACGGGCTTGCCGAGCTCGGTGGCGGCACCGATGGCGGCGGTCGCGACGCCGTCGCCGATCACTCCCTTTCCGTAGTCGGAGAGGATCAGGACGTCGGCCGAAGCCCATCCGCCGCCGGATCGTCGCGATCAGTTCCGTCTCGACCTCGCTCGGGAGCTGCGCGAGGCTCTCGAAGTCGGTCCTGACCACCTGCTGGGCATGGGCGATCACACGGGTCTTGACCGTGGTCATGCGGGAGGCATCGACCACGAGATCGTCGCCTCCGACCTGGCTCTCGGCGAGCGCGGCGCGGAGGCCGTCGGCGGCCTCATCGTCGCCGACGAGGCCGACGAGCCGAGCGCTGCAGCCGAGGGCGACGACGCCGGCGGCGGCGTTTGCGGCTCCACCGGGCGCCCGCGTCGTGTCGCGCACCTCGACGACCGGCACCGGGGCCTCCGGCGAGATCCGCTCGACCCTGCCCCAGACGTACTCGTCGAGCATCACGTCCCCGACGACCAGCGCCTCGACGCCGGAGGTTCCGGTGAGGCCGCTCATGCGGGTGTCGTCGATTCGAGGATGAAGTCCACTGCTTGCCTCCAGTCGGGGGTGACGAGGTCGGCGTCGCTTGCCGCGTCAACGGGTGATTTCAGCAACACCGTCCGGCATCCTGCCCGCCTGCCGGCCTCGACGTCGGATTCCTTGTCGCCGACCATGAAGGAGTCCGGCAGGGAGATCCCGAGAGACCCCGCGGCGTCGCGCAGCATTCCGGGCATCGGCTTGCGGCACCGGCAGCCGTCATCGGGGCCATGCGGGCAGTAGCGGACGTCGGCGAACCGCACCCCGGCGCCCGCGAGGGCCACCTCGAAACGCTCGTGAACGGCCTTCGCCTCCTCCGGCGTCACGATTCCGCGCCCGATCCCCGATTGGTTGCTGACGACGACGAGCATCAGCCCGGCCGCGGTCAGGCGGTGCAGCGCCTCTTCGACGCCGGGAAGGATCCGGACGAGCTGCGGATCCCGCGGGTAGCCGACGTCCTCGATCAACGTGCCGTCGCGGTCCAGGAACACCGCCCCCGGCAGCGGGTCCGCCATCAGTCGCCGGACAGGCGCTCGACCAGCTCGGTGGTCGAGCGGCCCGAGAGGAGGGGCAGAAACTCGACCCGCCCTCCGTAGGACTCCACCAGTGCCCGCTCCGGGACGGGCTTGCCGTCCGGCGGACGGTAATCCTCGCCCTTGCAGTGGACGTCTGGCCGCACGGCGGCGAGGGCCTGCTCCGGCGTGTCCTCGGAGAAGATCAGGACGTGATCGACCATTCGCAGCGAGGCGAGCAGACCCGCTCGCTCGGCCTCCGGAACGAGTGGCCGATCCTCACCCTTGAGGCGCTTCACCGCGGCGTCGGAGTTGACCCCGACCACGAGGACGTCCCCGAGCTCCGCCGCCGCCTCGAGGCTCGCCAGATGCCCGGCGTGAAGGGCGTCGAAAGCGCCGTTCGTCCAGACGACCGCCCGCCCGGCGGCCGCCCAGCCGGCGCGGAGCGCGAGCAGTTCGTCGAGCGTGACGACGGATCCCGGCGACGGGATCCCGTCCTCCACCGAGATCGCCGGCTCGACGACTCGGCAGATCGAGTGCTCGACCGCGAGGTGAGCCTCCTGGACGTCGGCGGTTCGCTCACGATCGACGGCGATGGCGACGTCAACGCGTTCGCAGAGCGGACACCCGGGCCGGCCGCAGAATCCGATCGTGGTCATTCCCGCCGCGTTGGCGGCATCGATCGCCGCCAGGACGTTCGCGGAGGTTCCGCTCGTGCTGAAGCCGATCGCGACGTCGCCGGGCGCTCCGAGGGCCTCGACCTGGCGGGCGAACACCCGCTCGAACCCGTAGTCGTTCGCGATCGCGGTCAGGGCCGAGGTGTCGGTGGTCAGCGCGATCGCGGGGATCGCCGGTCGCTCGCTCTCGAACCGCCCGACGAGCTCGGCGGCGAAGTGCTGAGCGTCCGCGGCGCTGCCACCGTTGCCGAAAGTGAGCACCTTGCCGCCGCCGGAGAGACCGCTGATCACAGCCAGGGCGGCACGCTCGACGGGCTCCGGATCGACGTCCATCGCACGGAGACGGGCCGCATCGTCGCCGAGGCGCTCACTCATCGATGCAACCCAACATCGCAGTTGCCACGCGGTCAACCGTAATCCCCTTCATGCAGTCGGTGCGCTGCCCGTCGTATTCGAACCCGAGATTGAGGAACCCGCAGCCGGGCAGTTCCGAGTCGACGTTCACGCTCCGCGGGCCGATCGGACCCCACGCGGCGGGAGTTCGTCGGCCCGTTCAGCGCGATCGTCCAGGTTCCGGCCGCGGCAGCGAGGTGCATGACTCCCGTGTTGACGCTGACGACGCAGCGGGCACGGTCGAGGACCTCGATCAGTTCCGCCAGCCCGCACTCGCCGGCGATCGACGCAAGCTTCTCGGTCGGTCCTCCGCAGGTCATCGATGAAGCTCCGTCGTGCGCTGCACGTCCGCGGGGCCGCCGGTCAGCAGAACCTCGACCCCGCGCTCCTCGGCGGTCTCGACCAGCTTGCGCCAGCGGTCCTGCGGCCACTCGCGAAGGTCGCTTCGATAGCCACCGGGCCAGAGGTGGAAGACGACGAACGGCTCGTGGATCGGAACGGAGGGGGCCGCTCCGGTCGCCTCGAACCGCGGGCAGCGAATCGGGGTTCACCCCGAGCGCCGCAGCCACCGCGCGATAGTTGTCGATCTCCGGGATCGTGGACGAGTGGGGGACGGTCGCGTCATAGGCGTGGTGGCGGCGCTGGCCGGCGGTGGCGAAACCGGCCGTCCACCGCGCGCCCGACAGCGCCGTGTAGACGGCCTCGAGGCGCGTCCACTGACCGAGGTCCAGCATCACGTCGAGCTTCTCGGCTCGGATCAGCGGCAGCGCCGCCCAAGGCTTCGCCGTCGGCAGTTCGACGACCTCCGCGCCGTCGACCAGGCGGGCGATCCCGGCGTTGTCCGCGCCGGCGAAGATCACGACCTGGGCCTCCGGGAAGCGGTCGACGACGTCGCGCACGATCGCGGTGGCGAGGGCCATGTCGCCGATTCCCGTCGACTTCATGATCCCGATCCGGCGCGGCTGGGTGGGGAGGCTCGCGGGCCCTGCGGAAGAGCCCCAGGACCCTGAGCACGGCGACAGCGAGCGTCTCGTCGAGGAATCGCAACACGGTGCTGCCGCGCCCCCCTGGGGCCCGCCGGCTGGATGTCGTGCGCGACCGCATGGCTGGGAGGGTTTCCGCTGTCCGGGGGCATGAGCGCGCCCGGGCATATGATCCGATCTTAGCCATGACGGCGCGCACTCCATCGCCGCAGTTCACCGGGCGGCTGTGCATCTACTGCGACGCGACCGAGATCGGAGGCGCGGAGGTCAGCCTCTCCCATCTGATCGCCGGTCTCGACCCCGCGATCGATGTGGCGGTCCTCGGCGTCGACCCGGCCGTCGTCGACCGGCTGGTGAGCGGACGCCCGGAGGCGGTGAGGGTCCTGCTTCCGGCGATCGCGGACAAGCGCGACCTCGCGGCGCTGCGAGCCCACCGGGCCGCGATCCGGCGTTCGAGCCCGTGCGTTCTCCACGTGAGCCTGAACCGGCCGTGGGGAAGCCAGTGGGCGATCGTCTTCGGACTGCTCAGCAGGGGCGTCTCGGTGGTCGCCGTCGACAAGCTGCCGCGCCCGGCGCCGAGCCTCAAGCATCGCCTCTACATGCGAGCCGTCGGACCGAGGCTCGACGCCCATGTCACGCTCGGCGAGCGGATGGCGCAGCTCGTGGCGGACCTCTTCGGCGTTTCCCGGGACCGGATCACGACGATTCCGAGTGGGGTGCCGGACCTGGAGCTCAACCCGATCCCCCGGCCCGCCGGAGATGGCCCCGTCGTCGGAACCGTCGGCAGAGCCGCCCGGCAGAAGGGATTCGACGTCCTGCTCGAAGCGATCGCCCGGGTGCCCGGCGCGCAACTCGTGATCGTCGGCGGAGGTGCCGAGCTGACGGAGCTCGTCGCCCTCGCCGAGAGCCTCGGCATTTCCGACCGCGTCGAGTTCACGGGCTGGGTCGACAATCCCAGAGACCACCTGACCCGGTTCGACCTCTACGTACAGCCATCCCGCTTCGAGGCGCAGGGGGTCGCGATCGCCGAGGCGATGCTCGCCGGGCTCGCCGTCGTCGCCACCGACGTCGGCGGAATCCCCGACGTCGTCGTCGACGGCGAGACCGGACTCCTCGTTCCTTCCGAGAACCCCGATGCGCTCGGGAACGCGATCGGCGAGCTGATCGACGACCCGGCGAGACGCGCCGAGATGGGCAGGGCGGGCAGGCGACGGGCCGTCGACAGATTCACGGACGACCGCATGGTCGCCGGGTTCGAGCGGCTCTACCGCTCGCTCGAGGGCTGAGCCCCGCCGTCTCGTCGCTCGCGGGCGGCGATCGAGCCGGCGATCGCGCCGGACAGCATCAGGGCGGTCTCGGTGACCTTCCGGAAGCGAAGGTGCTTCAGGGCCGAGGCGAGGGCCCGGGCCTGCATCCTCAGGTAGAGCTTCCGGACCCGCCGCCGCCTGCCGGATGGAAGTCGGGACATCATCGCTCCCATCCCGAATCCGTACGGGATCCGTCGGGCCATTCGGCCCGACGGTGGCTTCATCTCGTGATAGACGACGGCGTCGGGCTCGTAGCGGATCGACCGGCCCGAAGCGACCACCCGGTCGAGGAACTCGATGTCCTCGGCGGTCCGGAACCGGGCGCCGGGGCCGAACTCGGGGCTGAACCCGCCGATCGCCTCGAACGCGTCGCGCCCGATCAGCAGGTTCCCACCGGTCCCGATCTCCCACGGCGGGTAGTCCCCGCCGCCGTGAAAGACGCGCCTTCGGGTATCGGTCCGCGACGAGACGGCGACGAGCCCGGGGACCCCCTCGTCGAGCGGCAGGACCCTCCCCGTCGCCGCCACGACGTCGTCGGCTTCGACGGCCGCGGCGAGCGACGAGAGCCAGTCCTCGCCGGGGACGCAGTCGTCATCGGTGAAGGCGAGGACGTCGCCGGACGCCGCCGCCGCCCCCTGGTTCCGGGCCGGGGAGACGCCGGTCGGCGGAATCGACAACCGCTCGAAGGCGATTCCGGCCTCGGCGAGGATCGGCACCACCGGCGCGCTCGCGTCCGGGCTCTGGTCGACGAGCACCACCTGCTGGGGCTTCCTCGTGCCGGATGCGATCGCCGCCAGACAGCGATCGAGCAGCCGCGCGCCGCCGATCGTGACGATGACCACCGTGATCCTCACCTCAGCCGGAACCCCCGCCGCGATCCGGGTCGCCGACGTGCACCCCGAGCCAGAGGTCGATCGCAAACCGGATCAGGGGTCGCGTTCCCCAGACCTCCAGCCGGCGCAGCTCGCTCGCCGGGACCGCCTGGCCGTTCGGGCCCGGCGTGATTCCGACCGCCGTCGCGTAGCCCGCCTCCGTGACCATCTCCATCACGGCGGGATCACGTCGCCCGTAGGGGTAGCTGAAGTGGGCCGTGGTGCCGCCGAGCTCCCGGCGGAGGGTGGCGAGCGAGTCGGCGACCTCGCGCTCTGCGTCCGGCCGCGGGCAGGCCGTGAGGTCGGGATGGCTGACGGTGTGCGATCCGATCTCGAAGCCCTCGTCACGCAGCGCCCGGATGCCTTCCCAGTCGAGGAGCGGACGCCCGGCGAGCGGGCCTTCCGCGTCCCACCGATTGGCCGTGCCGACCGCTCCGGTGACGACGAACAGGGTCGCCGGAGCGGCGTGGCGGCGGAGCAGTGGGTTGGCAGCCTCCGCGGTGTCGGCATAGCCGTCGTCGAACGTGAGGATGACCGACCGCGGCGGTGGCAGGCGATGCTCGGATCGGAGCCGGGCGTAGTCGCCGAGCGAGATCACCGGCCGGCGCCGGATTCGCAGCCATGCGAGCTGACGCCGGAGGCGGGCGGCCGGGATGACGAAGCGGCTCGCCGGCTCCCCGGCTGCCGCAACCGCGTGATACATGAGGATCACCGGTCCGCGGGTCAGCCGCAGATAGGTGTCGCGGTCCCCGAGCTCGGCGCGGAAGCTGCGCCAGAAGCAGTAGAGCTGCAGGAACCGGTAGATGCTCGGGGAGCTGCGCCGCGCCAGCATCCGATCGATTACGGCGAACGGAAGGACCGGGATCCGCAATGCCAACGCAAGCCGCCGCGCGAGCAGTACCTTGGCCCCGCCCTGACCGTAGTCGCCGAGCGGCGCATGGTCGAGCAGCTCGGGGTGCCGTCGCCAGAGCGACACTGCGACGGCCCCGGCCCGGTCGAGGTCGCGGACGATCTCGGCGAAGCCCTTGTCATAGACCTGCTCGCCCTCCGCGTCGTGAACGTAGGCGATCTCCAGCCCGGCCTGCTCGAGCCGGTAGCTGAGCTCGACGTCCTCGCTGCGAGCGAGGCTCTCGTCGTAGCCGCCGATGGCCAGCAGCGTCTCGCGCGGGACCGAGAGGTTGCCGCTGTAGCCGTCCCAGAAGCTCGGGGTGCGCTCGCCGTCCTCGAAGCGCCGGTAGTGCTCCGTCCACCAGTCGCGGTAGTAGCGGGAGAACCCGCCCTGCCGGGCGACCGTGCGGATCCTCAGCCCCCCGACCCCGACGATGCCGCCGCGCTCGCGCTGTGCCCGGACGTGGCCCTCGACCAGCCCGGGGTCGACGAGGATGTCGTCGTCGATGAAGATGCACCAGCGGCCCGTGGCGGCCTCGACGCCGCGGTTTCTGGCGGCCCCCGCTCCGGCGTTCGGCTGCCGCTCGACGACGAGGCGATACGGCAGGTCGATGGCAGCGAGCATCGCCGCGGTCCCGTCGGTGGAGCCGTCGTCGACGACGACGACCTCGAAGCTGTCGGCGGATGCCGTCTGCTCGCGCAGCGTCTCGAGGCAGGTGCGCAGGCCGTCGGCGCGGTTGAAGGTCGGGATGACGACGCTCGCCTCGATCATCACGTCCATTCCTCGGCGGCTCGGCGCAGGATCGAGAGGAATGGCCGCTCCTCACCGGTCTCCGAGCGTTCGTTGTCGGCGTGACGCAGCCAGCAGGCCTGCAGCGCGAGCGAGCGCAACGGCTCGCTCAGCTCGAGGTCAGCGGCCGCTTCGTCGACCAGTCGCCGGTGACGGCCGTGAACCGACCGTCCCGCTCGAAGCAGTGGCGATAGGCGGCCAGGCGGTCCCGGTAGCCGTCCGACGCCGCCGCGAAGTCGACGACCGCGTACGCGATATCGCCGAGCGGCAACGTCTCCGTCGTCGACTCCTCCCAGTCGATCAGCCCGACGCGGGTCCCGCCACCGAGCATCACGTTGGCGGCCGTCATGTCCCGGTGAGCGGCGACGAACGGCACCTCCGGTCCCGGACAGCTCCGCCGGCGGCGGGCGTCAGGGTGGTGACATAGCCGTCCGGGAGAGCGTCGGCGAGGCGGCTCGCCGGGCCGGTCAAGAGACGCTCGACGTCTCCGGCCATTCAGAGGTCGCCGGATCGTGCTGGTCCGTTCCCACTCCCGCAGACGCCCTGCGAGCGCACTCAGATGTCGTCCGGCCAGCCTCGCCGAGCCGTCGACGACGAGCGAGGCGGGTCGTCCGGCTACCGGGGTCTCGGCCACGAGCGACCGACCAGCGATATCCGACCGGGTGAGCAGCCGCGGAACCGCGATGTGCGGCGCGCTGGGCGCCCGGGGCGACCTGTCGCAAGCCCTCGGCTTCGGCGGCGCGCCGCCGCCGATCTTCACGATCATGTCGGGCGCGGCCGCCGCCGGCGAACCGAAACGCGACGGCCGCGCCATCGGGCGCCAGCTCCGTGTCAGCGTCATCGTGCAGCGGGGAACCGCGGACTCCAGCTCGGCGAGCCACGAGCCCGGCGGCGCTGCCCCGGGCGGCGGAAGATCACGCTCACCGGTTCGAGCCGAACCGCGGCCGTGGCCATCATCCTGACCGCGATCCGCTTCGCAGGGCTGAGCGGTACGAGCGAGCGAAGCGCGAAGCGCGCTTCGCTCCCGCCCGCGGAAAGAGGAAGCGACTGCGTTCGATGTCGGGCACGTGGATGAGGTGAATCTCCTCTACGAGTCCGCTGGCCGTGAGCGCACCCATGAGCGCCCGGGAGGGCCGGAGGGCCGCGACGAGCCCAGCGGAGACACCGTCCCGCGATCGGCCGCGGCGGCGGCCCAGTCGTCGTCGCCGCACTCGGATCGCGACGGCGCGAGCAGGACGATGTCGGGCTCCCGGGCAGGTCGGACGAGTCGCGGCGCGCGCGGGCGCCAGCGGACCGATCGGGGCGCTGCCGAGGAGTGTCCAGGCTCCGACCGTCCCGGCCGGGTGGAGCAGCTCGAGCGGTGACGGCCCGCCCCGGGTCATCGATCGCTTCGGAGTCCTCGCTCACCCTCCGAAGCGCTGAGCAACGTCGCGTACAGCGCCTCGTAGTCTCGGACGCGGGCGTCCCAGCCGAGGTTCTCCACCGACCACCGTCGTGCCTCGGCGCCGAGGCGGCGGCGGGCGTCGGCGTCGTCCACCAGCTCGACGATCGCGGCGGCGAACTCCTCGTCGCTCTCGGCGAATACGACCTGCACGCCGTCGTCGAGGTCGAGCCCGGCGGCGCCGAGCCGGGTCGTGACCACGGCCTTACCGGCTGCCATCGCTTCGAGCAGCTTGACCCGCATCCCTCCGCCGAGCCGAATCGGCAGCACGATGAGCCGAGCGGCGTCCATGTATGGGCCGGCGTCGGGAACCCGCCCGGTGATCACGTCGTCCGCCCGCGCCTCGGCGATCATCGCCGTGCTCGGGTCGGAGCCGATCAGATAGAGCTTCAGGCCCGGCTTGCGGTTCCGCACGGCGGGCATGATCGAGCGGATGAGGCGCATCGCAGCGTCGACGTTCGGCGGATGCAGGTAGCCGCCGATGAACGCGACCTGGTCGTCTTCGCCTCCGGCGCTCGTCCGTCGGCTCGGCCGGGATGTCGATTCCCAAGCCTGATCGTCTCGGTGCGAGCGCTTGGCGCGGCGGCTGCGACGACCTCCCGGTCACGGTCGGTGAACGTGACGATCACATCGAAGGCGGGGAGCGTCCGATGCCCAGTAACCGACGCCAGGCCGCCAGGTTGACGCGGTGGGCGAGCCGATGTCGTCCGGTCGTCACCTGGGCCTGATCGGCGGCGGCGAGCGTCCCGGGCTCGTGGCAGACGAGGACCAGCTTGGGCGAGTTCCGCCGTCGGACCGTATTCAGATCGGCGGTCCGACGTAGCTGACGTTGTCGTGCTCGACCTGGACGACGTCCGGGCTTCCAGCTGCGCGAGCCGCCTCGAGGCCGCCGGTTGCCAGCTCGGCGGTCGCTGACTGCCGCGACCTGCGGCGGGGATGCCCGTGATCGGCGAGAGCAGCACGTCGACCCGCTCGCGCCACCTCGAGGGCGGTCGTCGCGGCTGCACTTCGCACGACCAGGTCGCAGGCGTCGACGAGCTCCGGCTCAATCGGCTCACGGACCGGGATCCGCCAGATACACGACGCCACGCGTTGTCGCCCGGACGAGCCGGAACAGCAGCTGCGCGACGACTCTGCCGCCGTGCCTGGCGTCGCGGCGCGGGGTGAACGGGACGAGGAACAGCAGGCGGGGCCCGCGGGATCGCTCTCGGGTGACGACTGGGATTCGGAGCCGGCGACACCTCTCCGAGCCCGAATCCACCTCGACCATCTCTACATTGTTGTCCAATGTTCGGTCGGCAACCGTTTCACGACGTCACCCGTCGCCCTCGTCAGCGCTCCTGCCGCAGGGTGACCGGAGACGGCAAACCCCGAGCCGAGCTCCACGACCTCGTAATCCGCGGGGTCGGCTGGATGACGCTCTCGCAGGGCGCGATCCAGGTCCTCGCGTTCGCGACCTCGATCGTCATCGCCCGGTTCCTGAGCCCGTTCGAGGTCGGGCTCGCGGCCATGGCGCTCGTCTTCGCGAGCCTCGCGCTGGTCATCGTCGACTTCGGCTTCGCGTCCGTGATCGTGCAACGCCCCAAACTCAGCGAGGACGACAAGTCGACCGCGTTCTGGGCGGGGACGGCGCTGGGCGTCCTGCTGACGCTGATCGGCGTCGCCGCGTCCTGGCCGATCGCCGCGCTCTACGGCGAGCCGGAGGTCCAGCCGCTCTTCGCCGTGCTCTCGCTGGCGTTCCTCTTCACCGCGCCGGGAATCGTCCAGGGCGCCCTGCTGACCCGCGAGCTCGCGTTCCGGAGCCTCGAGATCCGGACGATCATCGCGACGACCGCTGAGCTGTGCAGACGGGCATCGGCTTCGCGGTGGCGGGGGCGGGGGCCTGGGCGATCGTCGCTCAGGACCTCGTCATCACGAGCGTCTCGACCCTGCTGCTCTGGCGAGCTTCGGACTGGCGTCCGCGCGTGGCGGTTCTCGATGCGTGCGCTGCGGGCGATGGCGGGCTACACCGGCAACGTGTTCGGGACCCGGATCCTCGCCTGGGGCACGATCAACGTCGACAACTTCCTGATCGGCCGGTTCGTCGGCGCGGCGCCGCTCGGCGCCTACACCCTCGCGTTCTCGGTGATGGTCACGCCCGTCAACCGGATCGCGTCGCCGATCACGCAGGTGTTCTTCCCGGCGTTCTCGCGGATGCGCGATCCCGACCGGATCGGCGCGATGTGGCTCCGGGCGATCCGGATGGTGGCGCTGATCGTGGTGCCGCTCATGCTCGGTCTGCTCGCGGTCGCACCCGATTTCGTCCACGCGATCTTCGGCGAGAAGTGGAACGCCGCCATCCCGGTCATCCAGATCCTCGCCCCGGTCGGGATGATCCAGGCCCTCGTCGCCCTCAACGCGGGGATCCTTCAGGCCGTCGACCAGACCGGGACCCTGTTCCGCTTCACGGCCGTCATCTCGATCGCCACGATCGTCGGCTTCGCGGCCGGGCTTCCGTGGGGCATCGAGGGTGTCGCCGTGGCCTATCTGGTGGTGACGCTGCTCCTGCAGCCCGTCTACCTGCAGCTCACGACCCGCTTCGTCGGACTCACGCCGATCGACTGGCTGCGGAGCATCTCGATCGTGACGCTGTCGGGTATCGCGATGATGCTCGCCGTTCTCGGCGCTCGCGAGCTGCTGCTCGGAACCGACCTGGCGGTCGGAGCTGCGTCTCGCGGTGCTCGTCGTCGTCGGCGCGGTCGTCTACGCGGCGCTCGTCTGGTCGCGCGACCGAGAGGTCCGCACCGAGATCGGCCGGCTGCGCGAGCGCCGGCGGCGCGGTGCGACGATCGACATCGAGCCCGAGCACGAACAACCGAACCCCGGGGTCCTGCCGCCGCTCCGGGACCTCTGAGTCGGTCATGGGTGACAGGGAATCGCCAGGGGTTGAGAATCCGGGCCGAGGTGCCGATCATGGAGGACGTGACCGTGACCGCGCCCAGATCGGGGACCCGATGCCCGTTTCGCTGAGCGAATCCGCAGAACGCCTGCGCTCGCGGGTCGCGGTTGCGCCTTCGGCCGCCATCGGGCTGCGCGACCGGGTCCGCGGCAGCAGGCCCTTGCTCTTCCGCAGCCCCGCCTTCCTGCTCGATGCCGCGATGCTCGTGCTCGCGTCGGCGGCTGCGCTTCTCAGCGCGCCCTCCGCCGGCGTCGCCGCCGACGTCTTCTCCTTCGTCGTCTTCGGACTGCTTGTGCTGGCGGTTCTGACCTACATGGGTCTGTACCGCTCCTCGTTCGCGCTCCACTTCCTCGACGACGCTCGGAAGATCATCGGTGCCACCGCGATCGTCGGGATGGCGATGACCTTCGTGCGGGTGCTGATCTTCGACGACCCCGACGCGGCCGATCAGGCCGCAAGGGCGTGGCTGTTCGCCTCGACCTACCTGATCGCCGCGCGCGGTGCCGCCCACATCGTCGCGGTGAGCCGGCGCCGCGCCGGGACCGCCGGCCTGCCCACCCTGATCGTCGGCGCCGGAAACGTCGGCCGCGAGTTCGCCGACCGGCTGGCCGAGCGTCCCGAGTTCGGGTTGCGTCCCGTCGCCTTTCTCGACGACGACCCGCTCGAAGTCGAGTCCCCTTCGCAGATCCCGGTCCTCGGTTCCGGCGCCGGCGATGACGGCCGCGGATATTTCGGTGCCGGCCTCGAGTCGGCGATCGAGGAGCGCGGAATCGCGCACGTGATCGTCAGCTTCTCGGTCAAGTCCCATGGGGCCGAGCTCGACCTGGTCAGGAGATGCCAATCGCTTGGGGTGACGGTGTCGGTGTTGCCGCGCCTGTTCGAGGGCGTCACCGATCGCCTCAGCCTCGAGCGGATCGGCGGGATGCCGCTGATCTCCGTCCACCCGACGGATCCGCTCGGCTGGCAGTATGCGGTCAAGTACGCGGGGGACCGGGTCTTCGCGGCGCTCGCCATCGTCGTGGCCTCGCCGATTCTCGCCGCCGCGGCGATCGCGACCTGGATCTCGCTCGGCCGACCGATCATCTTCGAGCAGCGTCGCGTCGGCCTCGATGGGTACGAGTTCCCGCTCTACAAGTTCCGGACGATGCGACCGCCGACCGGCGATGAGGCGAGCGAGGCGGACCTCGACGACCGCTTCGCCGCCGGCCTCGCACCCGGCGGGGTCGAGGGAGACGATCGGCGTACCCGGGTCGGCGCGTTCATGCGGAAGACCTCGATCGACGAGCTCCCGCAGCTGTTCAACGTCCTCCGCGGCGACATGTCGCTGGTCGGGCCGCGGCCGGAGCGCCCTAGCTACGTGCGCCTCTTCGACGAGGAGGTGTACCGCTACGCCGACCGCCACCGGGTCAAGTCGGGGATCACCGGTTGGTCGCAGGTGCACGGCCTCCGCGGCGAGACGTCGATCAGCGACCGGGTCGAGTGGGACAACTACTACATCGAGAACCGCTCGTTCTGGCTCGACCTGAAGATCCTCGCGCTGACGGTTCCGGCGCTGCTGCGCGGCGCCGGCGAGTAGCGCGCCGGCTCAGCAGCCGACCCGGCAGAAGACCTCGATGCCGGCGATGCTCGCGTAGTCGGACTCGGGCTTGAAGAGGAGATTCAGCGTGCCGTCGCTGACCGCGATGTTGTCGAGTGGCAGCTGGTAGGCGGTGTTGATCGCGCCGGTGCGGGCGAAGATGTCGAAGTTGTCGACGAGCAGGTTCCCCTCGGCGGAGATGTCGAAGACGCGCCTGCCGACAGCGTTGTTGGAGCTCGCGCGCTCGGCGAAGTAGAGGCGGACATCGACCCTGCTCGCGCTGCCGACCGGCAGCGCGTAGCTGAAGCTCCGCTGGTCGAGCGGCACCGAGCCGACGTTCCCGCGGTAGGTCTGGAAGATCGGGTCGTCACGGGTGTTCGCGATCTCGAGCGGCGTCACGTTCGCGCCCTCGGCGATCGCCGTCGAGGGCGAGAACAGGCCCGTGTCCGGCTTCCAGACCCGGTTCAGCGTGTCGGTGTAGTTCGAGGACCCGGCGACGTCGAGGCGGTGGAGCACCGGCCCGGTGCCCTCCGGCTTGACGTTGCTGACCAGGTAGACGTTGTCGTTGTAGTCGTAGTTGACCCCCGAGTAGTCCATCGCCATCAGGAACGTGTTCGGGATCCAGTTGCCCGCCCGGTCGAGCGCCGGCCAGAACCTGACGTGATGGCCGCACGGGCCTGGGCAGCCGGCGTTCTGGTCCGGAGTCTGGTTGTTGCTCGCGTCGAAGCTCCACTCGGTGTCGATCTTGAACCCGAACAGGCCGTTCGGCGAGAAGCTGCCCGCGGCCGGCTGGCTGAGGTTGCCGTTCAGCCTGGGCAGGATCGACTGGCCATCGACCCCGGCGTGGGTGAAGATCGACGTCGTCGTCGAGCTGCCGCGCTGGTGCCAGAAGACCGTGGCGGTGTTGCCCTGTGTGTGGAACGCGTCGAGCTGGCGGACGGTGACCGGCTTCGTCGTGTCGGCGCGGCTCCAGTACGGCGAGAGAACCTCTTCGCCGGCGGTCTCGATCCGGCCCGCCCGGTTCAGGGTCTGGCCGCTGTAGGTGATCGGCGACTGGTAGCCGAAGAGGTCGTTGACAAGCGTCTTCAAGTTCGGTTCGTTGCCGCCCTCGGAGACGTTCTGCCAGACGCCGGCCAGCTGCACCGCCCGCGACGGCGTGCTCGGATCGTCGCTGGCGATCGTGAGCTGGCCCGTCGAGACGCTCCCGCTGGTCGCCACGAACCTGACGGTGACGTCGAGCTGGCCGCCGGCGGCGATCGTCGCCGGGAGCGACGGCGCATTCACCAGGGTGAACGGGCCGGTCACGTTCAGCCCGGTGATCCGCAGCGGCCCGCTCCCCGAGTTCGAGATCCGCAGGGTCGAGCGGTCATGGACCGCGTCCGGCGGCGGGCTGGTCAGGCTGCCGATCCGGTTGAAGACGAGCCGGTCCGTCGAACGGGACGCCGTCGAGGCCCTGGACGGAGATGTTGCCGTTGCCGCCGCCCGCCGGCCTGACGTTGCGGACGATGAACACGAGGTCCTGGTAGTCGGTGGCGGACGTGTCCTCCTCGAAGGCGACGACATAGCTGTCGGCGACGGTGCTGCCGTCGGCCGCCTTCAGCGGGTAGGCGCGGACGTGATGGGGGAGCGCGCCCGCGAACGTGTTCCGCGAGTCCTCGCTGAAGACCTCGCGATTCGAGAAGAACGGCCAGATCGACGAGAGCCCGAACGCGGTCGATCCCGGGTCGAAGGAGGTCGCGCCGCTGACCGTCGGATCGAGCGACTGGTAGGCGGCGTTGGCGACGCTGAAGAGGTTCGTGCGCGAGCCGCCCGATGCCGGGTACCAGCCGAGGTTGGTCACCTCGCCACTGCTCGACTGCGGCCCGAACACGGCGAGCGGCTCGATCGTCACGTCGCCCGAGCCGGCCTTGACCATCCGCTGCAGGTCGACCTCGTCGCCGATCGGCGAGCTCGTCGAGGGGAGCGCGCTGTTCGTCGGGTCCGGGTCGCCGACGTTGACGGGGATGTCGTAGGTGTCGAGGATCCACTGCAGCGAGGGCTCGCCGGCGCCGCCGAGGCCCGCGGTGCCGAGGCCGCGCAGCGCGACCGTGGCGCTCGGGTTCGTGGCGTCGTTGCCCGCGACCGTCAGCGTGGCCCGCTTCGGGCCGGTCGCGGTCGGGTCGAAGACGACCTGGACCGAGAGGCTTTCACCGGGCGCCACCGATGCCGGCAGCGACGACGGCGCGATGACCCGGAACTGACCCTGGTCGGTGCCGGATACCGAAAGGCCGGAAACCGACAGCGGTCCGTTCCCGGTGTTGCGGACGGTCACGGTCTTCGCGGCGCTCGCCGCCCCTCCCGCCACGTCGTTGAAGATCAGCCGCGACTGGGTGACCTCCATCTTCGGCGCCCCGGCCTGCTGGATCGGCCGCAGCAGGGTGATCCGGCTCGCCCCGAGCTCGGTCACGTAGAGGTTGCCGTTGCTGCGGTCCTCGGTCAGGTCGAGCGGATCCACGAACCCGGTCAGGCCCGGGATGCCCGTCTGCGAGGACTGGATGTCGGGGTTGGAGGAGCCCGGGGTCAGGGCGATGATGTCGTCGCCGGCGCTGTAGCGGGCGACCAGCAGCTTGCCCCTGAGGGCACCGTTGAACGTGTTGCTCCGATACTCGATCGCGCCGTCGGGGGAGTAATGCTGCCCGAAGTCGAAGGCGGCACCGCGCCAGTTCCGGTCCGGCTGGACCCCGACCGGGTACTGACCGACCTCAGCCGTGTCCGTGCCGGAGGTCGGGTTGCCGCCGTTCAGGACCCACTCGCACCGGGACGGGTTCGGGTGCCCGTAGTAACCGCCCTGACGGACGCGGAACAGATAGTCGTCCTGGGCGGTGCTGAGCGAGGAGATGCCCGGCACCGAGGGCCCCGTGTAGGCGCCGTTGGTGCTCGCGTCGATCCGCTTCTGGCAGGAGGACGGCAGCGGGCTCGGCGTCGCGGGAGTGGCGCCGCCGGCGGCGGCGCCGTTGGTCGGAACGTAGAGCTCGCCGTTGGTGTGCCAGACGAGGTCGAAGGCGTTGCGGACTCCGCTCGCGTACACGGTCACCGGCGCCAGCGGTGCGAAGGGGTCGTAGGTCCCGCCGCTCTCGGTCTTGACGTTCAGCGGCGGCGAGGTGATCGCGGTCTGGTCGATCCGCAGGACCGCGGCGGTGAGCGCGTGCTCGGGCCGCAGCCCCCAGCCGCTGTCGGGTGCTCCGTTGGAGCTGCTCGAGCCCTGGGTGACGTAGAGCTTGCCGTCGGGGCCGAACGCGAGGCTGTTGGTGAGGTGGTCGCGGACCGAGCGCGGCAGGCCGACGACGTAGTCCTGGACGGTCCCAGCGCCGGGCCGCTGAGGCGCGTGATCTTGCCGGTCCAGTCGGTGCCGTTGTTGAACGCCTCCTCCGTGTGGCTCACCCAGAGGATCGGAGCCGACGCGGTGCTCGCCGGGTCGAATGCGAGCCCGATGATCGTCCGCGTGCCTCCGTTCGCGGTCTGGATCGAGTTGATGATCTCCGGGTTGCCGGTGGTGCCGTCGCCGGCGATCGGGAAGCGATAGATCAGCCCGTCGTACGTGGCCGCGTAGAGCTTGCCGTCGGGACCGACGGCGACGCTCGTGAACATCTGGCCCTGGGCCGTCGGCAGCGGCACCTTCTGGAAGGCGACGTCGCCCGACCCGCCGCCGCCGCTCGTCGCGGTCCCGGTCGTGAACGAGCTGTCGAACGGCAGGAACGCGGCGCCGCTGAAGTCCTTGAGGCCGTTGGTCACCTCGAACGTGTAGCGGGTGTTGGCGTCGAGGTTCGCGGTCGGCTGGACGATGATCGCGTCGCCGCCGCCCGTCGTGTTGAGGTTCGCCGCGACCGCGGCGCCGTCGCGGCTTCTCGTCAGGTGAACCGTGTTCGAGTTCAGCGTCGCCGGGTCGATCCCGTCGCCGACGTTCGGCAGGTCCACCTCGGCGGTGACCGGCGCGTCGCGGAAGGTGCCGGTGGCTCCGTCGGCGGGGTTGACCGCCGTCACCGACGGCCGGCTGCCGCCGACGTCGCTGCTGACCGTGACGTAGTCCAGCTTCGTGTTGACGCCGCCGACCGCGTCGATCGTGAGCAGGCCGTCGGCGACGTTGACGGTGCGCTTCGCGGTCGCGAAGCGGTCGTCGCTCGCGGGCTGGAACGCCGAGATCGCGACCTGCCCCTCGATCCTGATCCGGTGCGTGCTGTCGTAGTTGGCGGCCGCGTCGCCGACCGCGACCTTGACCGTGTAGGAGCCGTTCGGGACCTTCAGCTCCCAGGCGGCCGGCGTCTTCACCGAGGCGCCGCTCGCCGAAGCCGGGTACTGCATGTGGATCATCGTGTCGATCGACTGGTCGCTGAGCACGTTGCGGTCCCGCGTGTTCACGGTGATGTCCAGCGGCGTGTGGCTGGCATTGGCGAGGCTGTCCTCGCGGACCCATCCCTGCCCGGCCGTGCTCGAGTAGGCGGCGCCGGTGTCGGCCGTGAAGCCGGAGGGGACCGGGGCCCCGGCGGGCTGGAAGTTGATCTTCTTGTCCAGCGACGGGGTGCCCTGCGGCGTCCCGCTGACGGGACTCGAGGTGGCGCGGTTGCCCGACGTGTCCTTGGCGACGACCACGTAGTAGTAGGTGGTGCCGTTGTTGGCGTTGTGGTCGACGTAGCTGGTGCCGGTGAGGGTCGAGCCGTTCAGCGGCGTGCCGCCGGTCCCGACCGGCAGCGACGTGCTCCGGTAGACGTCGTAGCCGGCGAGGTCGCTCTCGGTGTTCGCGTTCCAGCTCAGCGCGACCTGGCCGTCCCCGGCGCTCGCGCTCACGCCCGTCGGCGCCGCGGGCGGCGTCGTGTCGCCGCCGCCGATCGACTTGACGGTGACGTAGTCGAGCTTCGTGTTCGTGCCGCCGACCGCGTCGACCGTCAGCCGGCCGTCGCTGACGCTCGCCTGCACCGTCGCCGACTTGAACCGGTTGCCCGTGGTCGGGACGAACGAGTCGATCGCGACCTGACCCTCGACCCTGATCCGGTGGGTGCTGTCGAAGTTCGCGTCGGAGTCGCCGACCGACATGCTCACCTCGTAGTCGCCGTTCGGGACCTTCAGCTCCCATGCCGCCGGCGTCTTCACCGCGGTCCCGGTGCCGGCGGCCGGATACTGCATGTGGATCATCGTGTCGAGCGATTGATCCGTGATCAGGTTGCGATCCCGCGTGTTCGGGCTGATGTCCAGCGGCACGTGGCTGGCGCTGGAGAGGCTGTCCTCGCGGACCCATCCCTGCCCGGCCGCGTCCGAGTAGGCGGCGCCGGTGTCGGCCGTGAAGCCGGAGGGCACGGGTGCTCCCGCGGGCTGGAAGTTGAACTTCAGTGTCGGCGCTCGGCCGCCGCCTGCGGAGTCGCGCTGACCGCGGCGGCTGCGGCGGAGTTGCCGGACGTGTCCTTCGCCGTGACCACGTAGTAGTAGGTCGTCCCGTTGCTGACGCTGCGGTCGGTGAAGCCGGGGCTCGTCAGCGGCGTCGAGCCGTTCAGCGGCGTCCCGCTCGGTGCTGACCGGCAGCGAGGTGCCGCGATAGACGTCGTAGCCGGCGAGGTCGCTCTCGGTGTTCGCGTTCCAGCTCAGCGCGACCTGGCCGTCGCCGGCGCTCGCGCTCACGTTCGCCGGTGCCGCGGGCGGCGTGGTGTCGGTCTCGACGCTCTTGACGATGACGTAGTCGAGCTTCGTGTTCGTGCCCCCGACCGCGTCGACCGTCAGCCGTCCGTCGGTGACGGTGGCCCGCGCCGAGGCCAGCTTGAAGTGCTCGCTCGCGGACGGGACGAACGAGGCGATCGCGACCTGGCCCTCGATCCTGATCCGGTGGGTGCTGTCGAAGTTGTCGGCGGCGTCGCCGACCGACAGGGTCACGTCGTAGTCGCCGTTCGGAACCGCCAGCTCCCAGGCCGCCGGAGTCTTCACCGCCGGCACCGCTCGCCGAGGCCGGGTACTGCATGTGGATCATCGTGTCGAGCGCCTGCGAGTTGACGACGTTGCGGTCGCGCGTGTTCGGGGTCACGTCCAGCGGCACGTGGCTGGCGCTGGTCAGGCTGTCCTCGCGAACCCACCCCTGGCCGGCCGTGTCCGAGTAGGGAGCGCCGCTGTCGGCGGTGAAGCCGGGCGCGAGCGGCGCAGCGGCGGGCTGGAAGTTGATCTGCCGGTCGACGGTCGCGCCGTGCGCAGCGGCCGGAATCAGCACCGCCGCGAGCAGCACCAGGACCGCGACGATCCTGCGCGTGGGCTTCATGCGATCAATGCCCTCTCCTTGTCGTCTGTGAGGGGGATCGCAGTCGTAGACACGGTTGCGATCACCGGCCGGTTGAACGGAACCGGCCGCCACCGACTATAGACCCCTGCGTCGCCCGTCGCGCAGGCAATCGACGTCCGAGCGGCGCCGGTCGAGGTCGACGGACGACGACTCGCGACACCGGAATATGATGCGCCCCATGAAGCTCAAAGCAATCTTCCCGGTCCTCCTGCTCGCCCTCGCCGTCGCGGTCCTCTCCGCCTGCGGCGGCTCCGACGACACCTCGTCGACGCCGACGGTCGCGGCCGCGATGACGACGACTTCCGACCCGGCCCCGTACCCGGAAGACGTCAGGAAGGAGTTCCAGAAGAGCTGCTACGGGTCCTCCGGCGGCAAGAAGTCCCTGTGCGACTGCATCCTCAAGGCCTACGAGGACACGATCTCGCTCGAGGACTACCAGAAGATCGCCGAGCCCCGAGCCGGGGACGAGCCGCCGCTGCCGCCGCAGGAGACCGTGGACGCGGCCAACGCCTGCGCGATGAGTCGGCGCGAGAACGACGGCTGACTCTGGCCGCCGGACGAATCGACACAAATTCTTCCGGAATCGGTTAACGTGCAGCGCGTCGCCCTTCCGGGCGGCCGTTTCGTTCCCACGTACCGGAGGAGAGAAATCAATATGAGCATCAAGAAATGCTCGCTCATCGCAGTTGCGACGGTCGTCGCTGCCCTGGCGATGGCAAGTTCGGCGTCCGCCGATCTCGGCGCATCGCTGACTGACGCGAAGATGCGATCCGTCGACCGGCCTCACCGCCGGCAAGGCCGTCCAGCGGCGGTCTGTACCTCGACGTCACCAACTGCCAGGCGGCTGACGCCAGCTGCACCGGCTCGGGCGGCACCGCTCCGACCCAGGTGCTCGCCGGCGTCGACCTGATCGAGGTCAGCTGGAGCGGCGAGGTCAAGATCCCGAAGCCGAAGAACCCGACCTGCGCCTCGGCCACGGTCGCAGCCGCTGCGTTCAAGGCACGCGATGAAGGCGTGCAACGGCTCGATGCTCGGCAGCGGCGGGGCGACGGTCTGCCTCGGCGGCACCGTCATCGGCATCCGCGTGCTCGGCCGTCCAGGCGAAGACGATCGTGTTCCGTGGTCCGGACTTCACGTCGATCCGGCGGGCTGTTCGGCGCAGCCGGGCAAGATCTACACCGCGCTCAACCTGTACGCGGACATCGGGGTCGGCGCGGCCGTCGTGCCGGCTGTCCTGACGCCGGCGTCCAAGGACGACAAGGCCGCCGGTTACAAGACGACGCTGCACGTGTTCGGTTCCGGTGACCCGGTCGACCCCGCCGAGCCAGAGCATCACTGACTTCTACGCCAACGTGAACGACGGCGAAGGTCAAGTGCGCTGCTCGGTACGTCGACATCAAGTACCAGGCGCTGTGGATCTCGAACGTCCACCCGCTGAAGTCGGACACGAAGACGCAGACCTGCACCGCCGCCTAGGCAGCAGTCCCGCGGTTTCGAACCGCAGAAGTGGTAGGAGAGGGGCGGCGCGAGCCGCCCCTCTCTCGTTCCCGGGCCGGTTCCGGAGTGGGCGCCGGCGACGCCGTCGCCGGATCTCCGGGACGGATCAGGCTTCGGCGCCTCCCGACGGGAACCGGCAACACGCAACATCTGTCTTGCTATGTTCCGCGCTCGTTGCTGGGCCGGGCGGATCCCGAATTCGGGCCGGCGCCGCTGAATCAGACCGAGGAGAGGGAGTTGTCGATGCCCGTGTTGGGAACCGTACGATCGAGCGCCGCCCTGGCGGCCCTGCTGGTGGCGGTCGGCGTGGCCCTGCTCGCCCTGGCCGGACCGGCGGCGGCGAAGACGCAGCGCCTGAAGACGGGCATCTACGGCGACAAGAACGCGAAGCTGACCATCGTCCTGCAGAAGACCAAGAAGGGCAAGCCGCAGCGGGTCAAGAGCCTCAAGGCCACCAAGTACGACCTCCGCTGCAAGCCGGTGCTCGGCTCCACGGTCGAGAAGGTGGTCGAGGTCAACTTCTCCTTCCCGTCGATGAAGATCGAGAAGCGGAAGGGCAAGTACGGATACGCGTTCAGCGGGCAGGCGGACGACGACGACAAGTTCTCCGACGGCTACTTCAAGCACGCCGGAGACGCGGAGGGGTACTTCTCCACCTCGAAGAAGGGCAAGCCGAAGAAGCTGGTCGGCTACCTGGCGATGGGCGCCTTCAGCAACACGGTGCCCGGGATCACCGGGCCCGCCGTCTGCGGCGACCCGCTGCGGAAGAACCCGTTCCAGAAGCTGCACGGCTCGTTCTCGACCGGTCTCGGCTGAGCGTCGGCCGTCCGGCAGCCCGCCCGTCCGGGCGGGCCGGCTCAGCGGGCGCCGGGACGACCGGCCCGCCGCCCGTTGCTAGATTGCCGGACCCCGGGCGTTTAGCTCAGTTGGGAGAGCGCCAGCTCGACAAGCTGGAGGTCACTGGTTCGAGCCCAGTAACGCCCATCGCCCCGGCGAACGAAAAGAGGCCCTCGCGGGCCTCGTTTCGTTCGGGACGCCGACGGGAACGCGTCAGCGCTTCGTCGTGAACTCGACGCTCGGCACGTCGCAGCGACCGACGCCACTGACCTTGATGGTCTTGCCCCTGATCGATCCGTGGACGCGGGAGCCGTCGCGCTTGACCTTCCCCTCGAGCTTGATCTTGCTCTTGCCGATTTCGTAGGAGCTGGCGAACTTGCGATTCTCGCCGACCTTCGCCGCGCCGTAGAGCTTCAGCTTGATTCGCGTCGTGCCGTCGCTGCAGTTCGTCCGCAGGTTCTTGAACGTCACGTTCTTGACGCTCTTCGGATCCCCGCCGGACTTGATCACCACGAGGTGAACCTCGGCGCCGGAGTCTCCTTTCACGGAGCCCGACTCTTTGACTTTCTTACCGCCTGCTGCCGCCGCGGTCGAAGTCGCCAGCAACCCGGCGATCAGGACGGCGGCGATGGTTCGACGACGCATTTATCTCTCCCTCAATTCGATGGCAGGCGGAAGTGACGAAGCCCGACTCCCAGCCCTTCGCGAGAGCATATCCGCAGCGAGCCGGCACGGTCGCACCTTTCAGCCGGCGAGCGCCGGACGACCGCCGGACGGTGTGTGCCGGCCGATCCGCGAGGCGGCGCAGAGCTCAGTCGCGGCCGAGCTGCGAAACGAGGCCCGCGAGCTCGAGCTCGTCCCAGGCCTCGGTGATCAAGCCGTCGTGCACCCGCAGGACGACGGTCGACGTGATCTCGATTCGTCGGCCGGTGGGCGCGACCCCGACGGCGTTCCCCTCGTGCGTCCCGGTCCAGCGCTGATGAGCCGAGACGAGGTCGCCCTCCGCGAGGATCAGCTCCGTCTCAACCTCGAGGTCGGGGAAGGCCGCGAGGAGCTCGGCCACGGCCGCGCGCTGGCCCGTGCGGCCGCGAGCCTCGCCGTTGTAGGTGAAGTCCTCGCTCAGCAGCCGGTCGACGGCAGATGGGTCGTGGGCGCTGATCACGTCGGCGTAGTACGCCGCGACCACGGCCTTGTTGGCGGCGAGCTTGCCCGGACCGGGCACCTGCGAGCGTTCCTCGCGATGCCGACGGGCCGTAGCTCGTCGCGTGGTAGCCGGCGCCGCCCGGCACGTCGGCCTCGCGCTTACGGCGGACCGCCTCGACCGCTTCCTGGACGTTCGGGCGATTGTGGAACTTCCGCTCGTAGGCGCGGACGTGTTTGATCGTCACCAGGTCCGCGTCCTCGAGAGCCGCCGCGATCTCCTCGACGCCGAGGTCGTCGTAGCCGGGAAGCGGTTCGGGCTGGCGCATGTAGTGGAGCTTGTTGAGGACCCGGGTGCGGTTTCCGTGGGCGCGCTCGTAGTCCTCGATCGCCTCGAGCTCGGCCTGCGAGTGGTTGTGGAACTGCTGGATCAGCTCCTTCTCGTCGGTCCGGTCGTAACCGGGGAACGGCTCGTCGCCACCTCCGGAGGGCACATCGCCGTGGCCGCCTGCGCCGGCGGTGTTCCCACGGCCGACGCGGTCGAAGAGTTCTCGGATTCGCATTTCTGGCCGCCTTTCGGTGTTCCGGATCGGCACAGACTCTACGCCCGCGGGTCACCGGGTCCGCGCCCACGTGAGCACGGTGTGGGCCGAATCGCCCGAATATGCTCAGGCCATGAGCGAGACACTTTCAGCCGGAGCCGGCGTCTACGAGGTCCCCGAAGAGCTGCGCGACTTCCGCGAGCTCGTCAACAGATTGGCCCGGGAGCAGATCGCTCCCCGGGCAGCCGAGATCGACGAGAAGGGGGAGTACCCCTGGGACATCCGCGAGCTGCTCGCCTCCCACGACATCCTCGGTCTGCCCTTCCCGACCGAGTACGGGGGGACGGGGACCGGGACGCTGATGCAGCAGATCGCCGTCGAGGAGATCGCCAAGGCCTGCGCGTCGAGCGCACTGATCCTGATGGTGCAGGAGCTCGGGACGCTGCCGATCCAGCTCTTCGGCTCCGACGAGCTCAAGGAGCGGCTGCTGCCGAAGTGCGCGAGCGGCGAGTGGTCGCCCGCCTTCGCGCTGTCGGAGCCCGAGGCCGGGTCGGACCCGGCCTCGATGCGGACGACCGCCGTCAAGGACGGCGACGAGTGGGTGATCAACGGCTCCAAGAACTGGATCACGAACTCGACGATCGCCGACTTCTACGTCGTCTTCGCGGTCACCGACCGGGAGAACCGGCGGATCACCGCCTTCGTCGTCGAGAAGGACCGGCCCGGCTTCTCGATCGCCAACCTCGAGCACAAGCTCGGCATCAAGGGCTCGCCGACGGGCTCGCCGGTCTTCGAGGACGTCCGCGTGCCGGAGGCGAACGTGATCGGCGAGGTCGGCCGCGGGCTCGCGGTCGCGCTCGGGACGCTCGAGCGGACCCGGCTCGGCGCGGCGGCGCAGGCGGTCGGGATCGCCCAGGGTGCGACGGATTACGCCGTCGCCTACGCGAAGGAGCGGATCGCGTTCGGCAAGCCGATCATCGAGCTCCAGGGAATCCAGTTCAAGCTCGCGGACATGGCGACGAGGACGGCCGCGGCGCGCGAGCTGCTCTACACCGCCTGCGCCAAGATCGACCGCGGTGACCCCGACAAGGCGCGGTACAGCTCGATGGCGAAGCTCTTCGCCTCCGACACGGCGATGGACGTCACCGTCGAGGGCGTCCAGGTGCTCGGCGGCTACGGCTACGTCAAGGACTACCCGCTCGAGCGGATGATGCGCGACGCGAAGATCACGCAGATCTACGAGGGCACGAACGAGATCCAGCGCGTCGTCATCGCGCGGTCGCTGAGTCGCTGACGGCCGCGCCCCGTCCGGCATAGACTGAGCGGCCGATGCGCATCTACGTCTGCTGGGACAACAAGGCCCACCACCCGATCCTCGGCGAGCATCCGTGCGGCGTCGCCTACGAGGCGGTCGTTGAAGCGGGCTACGAGCCCGAGGTCGTCAAGGCCTACGGCTGGGCGAAGCTGCCGAAGGCGCTCAACTTCACGCGCGGCCGCAGGGAGGTCCGGGAGCTGACCGGCGGCGACGAGGTCCCGGTCCTGGTCCTCGACGACGGCGAGGTCGTCGCGGGCACCGCGGAGATCGTCGCCTGGGCGAAGGCCAACCCGGCCGCCGCGGCGGCGGGCTGACCGAGCCTCCTTCGCAGGGCAGCCGGTGCTGGCCGACGCGCTCGGGACCTACGTAACGGCGATCGGCCTGATCGCAGTCGCGACCGCGCTCGGCGCCGGGATCCTCGCGGCGGCCGGCGCCCGCCGGCTCTCACCGCTCGCACCGGTGATCGGTCTCGCGGCGGCGGCCGTGATCGCCTGGTGGGCGGTGCGGCTGCCCGGCCACGGGCTGACGGCGCTGCTTGCGCTCCTCGTCATCGCCGCGGTGGCGGGCGCGTTCGCGCTGGTCCGGCTCGACGACGCCGGCGCGACGTTGGAGCGGATGCTGCCGACCGCGGTCGCGGCGCTCGCCGCGGTCTCGATCCCGTTTGCGGCCGAGGGTCACTTCGGCGTCCTCGGCACCGGCTTCAACGTCGACATGTCTCAGCACCTTTTCGCCGCGAGCTGGCTCGCCGACCCCGAGGGCCTGAGCCCGAGCCTGTTCCGGAACGGCTACCCGCTCGGCCCGCACGCGCTCGCGGTCGCCGCGAGCGAGGTCACCGGCGAGCTGACGATCGCCTTCACCGGCGTGACGATCGCGGTCCCGGTGATCGCGGCGCTGGCGGCGCTCGCGGCGCTCGACTCGCTCTCCCGGCTGCGCGCGGTGATCGTCTCGGTCCTGACCGCGCTCGCGTACCTCGCGGCGAGCTACCTCGCCCAGGGGGCGTTCAAGGAGCTGTTCGAGGCCGCATTCCTGCTCGGGTTCGCGCTCTGGCTCCGCGATCTGACCCGGAACCCGGATCGAGGCGGGGACGGCCTGCCGCGGCTGCTGCCCGGGGCGGTGATCGCGGCGGGTGCGCTCTACGTCTACAGCTGGCCCGGGCTCGCCTGGCTCGGCCGCGACGTTCGCGCTCTGGGCGCTCGCCGAGCTCCGGCGGCGCCGGGCCGACCCGGGTGCGGCTCTCCGCCGGGCGGCCCCGGCGGTGCTCGCCGCCGTCGTGCTGGTGGCGGTCCTCGCCGCGCCGGAGCTCGACCGGATCTCGAAGTTCGGCACCAGCGTCGACGCGGTGACCGAGCGGACCGCGCAGCCGGCCGGCGACGCGCCCGGCGACGGAGGCTCCGGCGGCGGCAAGCCGGCTCCGAAGTTCGAGCGGCCCACCTACGACAACGACCTCGGAAACCTGTTCGGCCAGATCAACCCGGCGTCGGTGTTCGGCGTCTGGCCGAGCGGCGATTTCCGCGTCAATCCGGGGGACGGCGCG
The DNA here is from genome assembly GCA_963784885.1 of uncultured Conexibacteraceae bacterium. Lineage (GTDB taxonomy): Bacteria > Actinomycetota > Thermoleophilia > Solirubrobacterales > 70-9 > RHKX01. Next base: position 788,183 of record CAWATA010000004.1, on the reverse strand, counting down.
ATCCCCGCGCCGGTGTTCTACCTCGGCGCCCTGCTCGGCGCCGCGGCCCTGGCGCTCGGCCTGACTGCGACCTGGCGCCGCTCGGAGACGGCGCTGCTCGCCGCCTTCGCGGTGGCCGCGGCGATCTGGCTCGCGGCACGGATCGGCAGCACCCCCTACACGAACGCCAAGGCGCTGCAGATGCTGGCGCCCATCGTCATGCTGATCGCCGCCCGCGGCGTCCTCGACCCGCTCGCACCGGCGCCGTTCCGCGCCCGTGCCCCGCGGGCCTTCGCGGCCCTGGCCGCGACCTTCGCCGCCGCGGCCGGCTTCTCGAGCGCGCTCGCGCTCGCCAACGCCCCGGTCGGGATCGACGACTACACGCCGGGCGTCCGCAAGCTCGCGAACCGCTTCGGCGGCCAGCCGACCCTGCTGCTCGCTCCCGCGAGCGCGATCGCCGACCATCGCGGCGCCGAGTTCTACGGCTGGGAGCTGCGCGGTGCCGCCGGCGCCGAGGTCGCCGCGCTGCCCGGAGTCGGCTCGGCGCCGGACGGAGTGACCCGCGTGCTCGTCGTCGGCGGCGATCAGGAGCCGCCCTTCGACGACGTCAAGCGGATCGGCAGCTCCAACCGGGTCGTGCTCTGGCGGGTGCTGGAGGACGGTCAATAGCATGACCGCGATGGCATCGATAACCGTGAGCCTGCCCGATGGATCGCCGCTCGAGCTCGAGTCCGGTGCGACCGGCGCCGACGCCGCGGCCGCGATCGGGCCGGGTCTGGCGAAGGCGGCCCTGGCGATCCGGGCCGGGGAGGAGACCCGCGACCTCTCGGCGCCGCTCGGCGACGGCGAGCAGATCGAGATCGTCACCGCCAAGAGCGACGGCGCCCTCGACCTGATCCGCCACGACGCGGCGCACGTGATGGCGACGGCCGTCTGCGAGCTCTACCCGGGCACGAGGGTCTCGATCGGCCCACCGATCGACGGCGGCTTCTACTACGACTTCGAGTTCCCGGAGGGCGCGAGCGTCTCCGAGGCCGACCTCGAGCGGATCGAGGAGCGGATGGCGTCCCACATCGCCGCCGACGAGCAGTTCGAGCGGACCGACATCCCGGTCGCGGAGGCGCTCGAGCGGTTCCGAGCCGAGGATCAGCCCTACAAGGTCGAGCTGATCGAGGACCTCGTATCCGACGAGGGCGTCGAGACGGTCTCGCTCTACCGCAACGGGCCCTTCACCGACCTCTGCCGTGGCCCGCACGCTCCCTCTACGGGCCGGATCAAGGCGGTGAAGCTGAACTCGCTGGCCGGCGCCTACTGGCGCGGCGACGAGACCAGGCAGATGCTGACCCGGATCTATGGGACCGCCTTCTTCAGCAAGCAGGACCTCGCCGAGCACGTCGAGCGGATCGAGCAGGCGAAGGCGCGCGACCACCGCAAGCTCGGCCCGCAGCTCGACCTCTTCATGTTCCGCGAGGAGTCCCCGGGAATGCCGTTCTGGCTGCCGCAGGGGACCGTGCTGCTCGATCTGATCGAGGCGCAGGTCCGCAAGCAGCTCGACAAGCACGGCTACGTCCGGATCGACACCCCGCAGATCCTCGACGAGGAGCTCTGGCACCGCTCCGGCCACTACGACAACTACCGCGAGAACATGTTCTTCGCCGAGCCCGCCGAGCGGGCGCGCGACGAGCACGCGCGCCGCTTCGCCGTCCGGCCGATGAACTGCCCGGGGGCATGCCTCGTCTTCGACAACGGGCGGCACTCGTACCGCGAGCTGCCGCTGCGGATGGCCGAGTTCGGGCGGGTCTCGCGCTACGAGCGCGAGGGCGTCCTCCACGGGCTGCTGCGGGTCCGCGCATTCACCCAGGACGACGCCCACGTCTACTGCACCCGCGAGCAGGCCCCCGACGAGGTCGTCGCGATCGTCGACGCGATCGACGAGCTCTACGCGAAGTTCGGCTTCACCGACGTCGAGGTCGAGCTCTCGACCCGTCCGGAGAAGTCGATCGGCAGCGACGAGCAGTGGGAGGAGGCCGAGGGGATGCTGCGCTCGGCCCTCGACCGGATCGGCCGCGAGTACCGCGTCAACCCCGGTGACGGCGCCTTCTACGGCCCGAAGATCGACTTCCACGTCACCGACGCCCTCGGCCGGAGCTGGCAGCTCGGCACCTGCCAGCTCGACTTCTTCATGCCCGAGCGCTTCGACCTGAGCTACCAGGGCGCCGACAACCAGGATCACCGCCCGCTGATGATCCACCGCGCCCTGCTCGGGTCGATGGAGCGCTTCGCCGGGATCCTGATCGAGCACTACGGAGGCCGCTTCCCCGATTGGCTCGCGCCGACGCAGGCGGCGATCCTCCCGGTCGCCGACCGCCACGTCGAGGCCGCCGAGCGGATCCTCGCCGGGCTCGGCGATCTCGGTGTGCGGGCCCGCGTCGACGGTCGCAGCGAGTCGGTCGGGCGGAAGATCCGCGACGCCGAGATGGCGAAGGTCCCCTACATGCTGGTCGTCGGTGATCGCGAGCTCGAGGCGGGAGGGGCGACCGTCCGCTCCCACGCCGACGGCGATCTCGGCGTGATGGACGCGGCCTCGCTCGCCGCCCGCATCGGCGCGGCGGAATCCTGATCCGGTGGCAATCTCCGCCTCGCTGTCTATACTCCGCACCGATGCACGCCAGCCAGACCACGTCGCGCCGCTCCTGAGCGCCCGTGCATTTGCGCATCTCTCGCCCCGACCACTCATCCCCGCCGGCTTGACCCTCGGCGATACCTCTCTGTAGTGCCGGTTCCGCGACGCTTCGATCGGCGTCCCCCCGACCGGGATCCGACTCGCATCAACGAACGCATCCGCGTTCCGAAGGTCCGGCTGATCGGCGCCGACGGCGAGCAGGTCGGGGTCGTCGACACCGACGAGGCACGCCGGATCGCCCGCGAGGCCGATCTCGATCTCGTCGAGGTCGCGGCCGACTCGCGGCCGCCCGTCTGCCGGTTGCTCGACTACTCGAAGTACAAGTACGAGCAGGAGCAGAAGGCCAAGCAGGCCCGCAAGCACCAGCAGCAGGTCAACATCCGCGAGATCAAGCTGCGCCCGAAGATCGCCGACCACGACTACGAGACGAAGAAGGGCCACGTCGAGCGCTTCCTCAACAAGAAGGACAAGGTCAAGGTGACGATCATGTTCAGGGGGCGCGAGCAGGCCCATCCGGAGCGCGGACGCGCCCTGCTCGATCGCCTCTACGAGGACCTCGGCGAGCTCGCGACGGTCGAGCAGGCGCCCCAGCAGGAGGGCCGCAACATGCACATGGTCCTCGCGCCCGGCAAGGTCGCCGGCACCGCCTCCTGAGCGCCGGCGGCCCGGCGCGATTGCACGGGACCGGCGGGCTCTGCTTCAATACCCCGTCCGATGCCGAAGATGAAGTCCCATTCCGGCGCGAAGAAGCGCTTCAAGAAGACGTCCACGGGCAAGCTCCGCGGCCGCCACGCGTACTCGAGCCACATCCTCGAGAAGAAGTCGCCGAAGCGGAAGCGCCAGATGGCTCGGCCGGTCGCGATCGCTCCCGCCGACACCTCGCGCGTCAACAGGCTGCTCGGAAAGAAGGGGTAGCGGATGCCTCGCGCAACCAACGCGGTCGCCCGCCGGCGGCGCCGGAAGAAGACCCTCGCCCAGGCGAAGGGCTACTACGGACGCAAGCACTCCAGCTACCGCTTCGCGAACGAGCAGGTCATGCGGTCGGGCCAGTACGCCTACCGCGACCGTCGCAACCGCAAGCGCGAGTTCCGGCGCCTCTGGATCACGCGGATCAACGCCGCCGCCCGCCAGAACGACATGAGCTACTCCGCGTTCATGCACGGTCTCACCGTCGCCGGCGTCGAGGTGAACCGGAAGATGCTCGCCGACATCGCAGTCAACGACCCCGAGGCGTTCCGCCGATTTGCCGAGGTGGCCCGGGAGGCCGTGGCGTAGGTCACGGTCGCATCGACGTTCTCCCGGGCGGTCCATTGTTGGGCCGCCCTTTTTGTTTCCAGGACCCGAATTGATAACGAGCAGCGACAACGAGAGACTGAAGCGGGTGCGCAAGCTGCGCGACCGCAAGTGGCGCGAGCGGGAGGGCCTGTTCGCGACCGAGGGCGAGGACCTGCTCACGGCCGGGATCGAAGCCGGTCTCGCGCCCGTCGACGTCCTGGTGGCGCCGGGCGCCGACATTTCCGGGATCGAGGTCGAGCCCGAGCTGCTCGATGCGGCGTCGACGCTGGGCTCCGGCACCCGGGTGATCGCCGTCTGGGAGCTTCCGTCGGGGCCGGCCGGCGGCCCGGTCGTGTACCTCGAGGGGGTCGGCGACCCCGGCAACGTCGGGACGATCGTCCGCACCGCCGCGGCGCTGACCGGGGCCCGGGTCGTGCTCGGGCCCGGGTGCGCCGACGCCCACTCGCCGAAGGCGGTGCGGGCGAGCATGGGAACGCTGTTCGCCGCGCCGCCGCTGCGGGGCCGGATCGACGCGACGCCGGCGCCGCGGGTCGGGCTCGTCGCCCACGGCGGCACCGACCTCGACGAGGCTCTGGCGGGGACCGGGGGAGGGGTGACGCTCTGTCTCGGGGCGGAGCGTGCGGGCCTCTCAGCGGCGGCCGTCGCCGCCTGCGACGCCACCGCGACGATCCCGCTTCGGGCCGGGGCCGAGTCGCTCAACGTCGCCGCGGCGGCGGCGATCGGGCTGCAGCGGATATCGTCGCTCGCCGCGGCCGGGGGCGACGACTGATGCTGGAACGGATCGAGCAGATACGAGAAGAGGCACGGGCGGCGATCGCCGGCGCCGGCGATGCGGCCGCCGTCGAGGAGGCGCGGGTCCGCTTCCTCGGCCGCAAGGCCGAGCTGACGACGATCCTGCGCGGGATCGGCGAGCTTCCGCCCGAGCAGCGCGGGCCGGTCGGCAAGACCGGCAACGAGGTCAGGCGCGAGCTCGAGGGCCTGATCGACGCGGCCAGGGACGACCACGAGCGGGCCGAGCTCGACGTGCGCCTGGCCGCCGAGGCGATCGACGTGACGCTGCCGGGCACGCCGCCGGTCCTGCCCGGGCACCTGCACCCGCTGACCCGCACGCGCCGGGAGATCGAGGACATCTTCGTCGGCCTCGGCTACCGGGTGATGGAGGGGCCCGAGATCGAGCACGACTACTACAACTTCACCGCGCTCAACTATCCGCCCGGGCATCCCGCGCGGATGCTCCAGGACACGTTCTACGTCGACCCGGGCTCGCTCGGGCCCGACCCCGCGCTGGTCGGCTCCGGCGGCGAGCCGCTGACGGTCCCGCCGGGGCCGCGGGACGTGCTGCTTCGGACCCACACCTCGCCGATGCAGATCCGCGGCATGGAGGAGCAGGAGCCGCCGATCTTCATCGTCGTCCCCGGTCGCGTCTACCGGCGCGACTCCGACGCCACCCACACGCCGATGTTCGACCAGATCGAGGGGCTCGCGGTCGGCGCCGACATCACCCTCGCCGACCTCCACGGGACGCTGCTGACGTTCGCGCGCGCCGTCTTCGGTCCCGACCGTGAGGTCCGGATCCGGCCGCACTTCTTCCCGTTCACCGAGCCGAGCGTCGAGGTCGACGTCTCCTGCTTCCGCTGCGGCGGCAGCGGCGAGTTCGACGGCGGCCGCTGCAGCCTCTGCAAGGGCACCGGCTGGCTCGAGATCCTCGGGGCCGGGATGGTCGACCCGAACGTGTTCGGGTTCGTGCGCGAGCACGGGTACGACCCCGACCGCGTCCAGGGCTTCGCGTTCGGGATGGGAATCGAGCGGATCGCGATGCTCAAGCACGGCGTTCCCGACCTGCGGATGTTCTTCGACAACGACGTGCGGATGCTGGAGCAGTTCCGATGAAGGTCCCGGTCTCCTGGCTCAACGCACACTGCGACTCCGGCCTCGAGCCGGAGCGGATCGCCGAGCGCCTCTCGATGACCGGCACCGAGGTCGAGCGGCTCGGCAGCGCCGGCGCACCCTCCCCGGACGGGTTCGTCGTCGCCCGGGTGCTCGCCGCCGAGCAGCACCCGAACGCCGACCGGCTGCGCGTCTGCACCGTTGACGCCGGCGAGGAGGCTGACCGGACGATCGTCTGCGGCGCCCCGAACGTCGCCGCCGGTCAGACGGTCGCGGTGGCCCTGCCCGGCGCCCGCCTCGGCGACGGCACGAAGCTCCGCAAGGCGAAGCTCCGTGGCGTCGAGTCCGCCGGGATGATCCTCTCGGAGACCGAGATGGAGTTCGGCGAGGAGTCCGACGGGATCGCCGTGCTCGAGACCGACGCCGAGCCGGGCACCCCGCTGGCCGAGATCCTGCCGGTCGCCGAGACCGTCCTCGATCTCGAGATCACGCCGAACCGGCCCGACTGCCTCGGCGTCTACGGGGTCGCTCGCGAGGTCCACGCGATCACCGGCGCCGAGCTCGGGCCGGAGCCGTGGGCCGAGGACGCGGAGGCGACGGGGGCGGGCGACATCGCCGACATCGCCTCGGTCAGCGTCGAGGTTCCGGAGCTCTGCCCGCGGTTCACCGCGCGCGCGTTCACCGACGTGACGGTCGGCCCGTCGCCGCTCTGGCTCAAGGCCCGGCTCAGCGCCGCCGGGCAGCGGCCGATCAACAACGTCGTCGACATCACCAACTACGTGATGCTGCTGACCGGCCAGCCGCTGCACGCGTTCGACCTCGACGAGGTTCCCGGTGGCGAGATCATCGTCAGGACCGCCGCCGAGGGCGAGCGGATGACCACCCTCGACGACGTCGAGCGCATCCTCGACGCCGAGAGCGTCGTGGTCTGCGACCGCAACGGCCCGACCGGGATCGCCGGGATCATGGGCGGGCAGGTCTCCGAGGTCTCCGAGGCGACCACCAGGGTCCTGCTCGAGGTCGCGACCTGGAACGGCACGAACATCCTCCGCACCTCGAATCTGCTGTCGCTCCGCTCGGAGGCCTCGACACGCTTCGAGAAGCAGCTTCATCCCGACCTCGCGATGCGCGCCCAGTCGGTCGCCTCGAAGCTGATGATCGAGCTCTGCGGCGCCCGGCTCGTGCCGGGGACGATCGACGTCGACAACCGCCCGGGCTCGATGCAGCCCTTCGACCTCGCCTACCGCTCCGGGCGCAGCGACGCCCTGCTCGGGATGGAGATCGGCCCCGATCTCGCCGGCGACTACCTCGGCAGGCTCGGCTTCGGGGTCGGCGATACGACCGGTGAGGGCACGATCGCGGTCACCGTTCCCGCCGACCGGCACTTCGACGTCACCCGCGAGATCGACCTGGTCGAGGAGGTCGCCCGCGTCCACGGCCTCGACGAGCACCTGCCCGCCACGCTCCCCGGTCGCGGCGGCGCCGTCGGCGGCCTCGCGCGTCATCAGCTGCTGCTGCGCCGGGCCGAGGACCTGATCCGGGACGCCGGCCTCGACGAGACGATCACCTGGAGCTTCGTGGATCCCGCCCGCGGTGGCCTGCCCGGCCTCGGCGCGATCGACCCCGTCGTCGTCCACAACCCCCTGTCGGAGGACCAGTCGGTGATGCGGACCGACCTGATCGGCGGGATGCTGGCGGCGGCGGCGCACAACCTCGCCCGGGGTGCGGAGCGCGTCGCGATCTTCGAGTCGGGCCGGGTCTACCTGCCTGAGGCGCCGCCGGATCAGGGCGGGCCGCTGGGCGGTCGGTTCGCCGGGATCCGCCACTCGCCGGTCGCCGAGCCGCACCGGATCGCGGCGGTGCTGATCGGTGAGCTCGCCGGAGCCGGGTGGCGCCGTGCCGGGGCGGTCGCCGACTTCTACGACGCCAAGGGCCTGATCGAGCTGCTCGCCGCCGGGCTCGGGGTATCGCTCGCGTTCGAGTCCGAGCCGCGCCCCTTCCTGCACCCGGGCCGCGCCGCCGCCGTCCTTTCCGGGGGCGAGCCGATCGGCTGGGTCGGAGAGCTGCATCCCGGCGTCCTCGACCGGATCGACGCCCGGTCGGGTGCGGCGTTCGAGCTCGACGTCGAGCCGCTCGTCGCCGCTGCGACCGCCGGCGAGGAGCGCTACGAGGACGTGACCACGCACCCGGCGGTGGCGGAGGACATCGCCGTCGTCGCCGACGCCGGAGTCGGTGCCGAGCGGATCAGGACGACGATCCTCGACGCCGGCGGGGAGCTGCTCGGCGGTGCCGTGGTCTTCGACGTCTACGAGGGCGAGCAGGTCCCGGCGGGCAGGCGCAGCCTCGCGCTCCGGCTCGAGTTCAGGGCGCCCGACCGGACCCTGACCGATGCCGAGGTCGCCGATGTGCGTGCGGACATCGTCGCCGCCCTGGAGGGGATCGGGGCGGTGCTCCGTGGCTGAGTCGCGGCAACCGCTGATCGGCGATCCCGCGGCGCGGGTCCTCGTGGCGGGGGCCTCCGGGTTCGCCGGGGCGCTCGCGGCCGAGCTGGTCTGGCGGCACCCGCGGCTGGAGCTGCGGGAGGCGACGTCGCGCTCCGACGCCGGCAGCCGGCTCAGCGACCTCTATCCCCGCTACCGCGCCGACATCGCGATGACCGAGCTCGACATCGACGCCATCGAGGAGTGCGAGGCGGCCGTCGTCGCCTATCCCCACCATGCCTCCGCACCGGTGGTCGCCGGCCTCCGCGAGCTCGGGTTGCTGGTCGTGGACCTCTCCGCCGACTTCCGGCTCCGTGACCCCTACGTCTATCGCGAGTGGTACGGGGAGCTCTCGGCGCCCGAGTTGCTCGGCGACGCGGTCTACGGCCTGACCGAGCTCTACCGGGACCGCATCCGCGAGGCTGAGTTGATCGCCAACCCGGGGTGCTACCCGACGGCGACCGTCCTCGCGCTCGCGCCGCTCGCGGCGGCGGGGCTGATCGACGACGTCGTCATCGACGCGAAGTCGGGCGTCTCCGGCGCCGGCAGGGGCGGCGGCGATCGCCTCAGCTTCGCGGCGCTGACCGAGAACGCCTCGCCGTACGGAGTCGGCGGCCACCGGCACGAGCCCGAGATCGCGCAGGAGCTCGCGGCGCTGGCCGGCGAGGCGCCGCCGCTCACCTTCGTTCCGCACCTGCTCCCGCTCGACCAGGGCGAGCTCGTGAGCTGCTACGTCCGCCCGTCCCGCCCGGTCTCGGCCGGCGAGGTCCGCGAGCTCTACGACGCCCGCTACGCCGACGAGCGGTTCGTCGAGGTCGTCGACCGTCCTCCTGGCGTGCGGGAGGTGCGGGACTCGAACCTCTGCCGGATCCACGTCGACCGCGACGCAGGGGGCAGGATCCTCGTCTTCGGCGCCATCGACAACCTCTGGAAGGGCGCCGCCGGGCAGGCGATCCAGAACCTCAACCTGATGCTCGGGCTCGACGAGGCGGAGGGGCTGCGGTGAGCTTCTTCCGTTCGCGCTGGGTCGATCCCCCGGCGGGCGTCGCCGAGCTGGAGCCGACCGGCCTCGCGCCGGGCTTCCGGGCGGCCGGAGTCGCCTGCGGCCTGAAGGGATCCGGCGGAACCGACGTCGGAATCGTCGCCGCCGACGAGCCCGGCACCACCTCGGCTCTACTTCTCACCCGGAACGCCGCCGCCGCCGCTCCGGTCGTCGTCTGCCGCGATCGCTGCGAATCCGCGTCGATCCGCGCCGCGGTCGTCAACTCGGGCAACGCCAACGCCGCAACCGGTGCGCAGGGCTACGCGGACGCCGTCGCGATGCAGGAGCGCTGCGCGGCGGCGCTCGGGATCGAGCCGGCCGCGGTCGCCGTCGCCGAGACCGGGACGATCGGCGTCCCGCTCGACGTCGACCGGGTGATCGAGGGGATCGGCCGCGCCGCGTCGGCGCTCAGCGACGGGGGAGGGGAGGACTTCTCGGCGGCGATCATGACCACCGACGCCGGCCCGAAGCGGTGCTGCGTGAGCGCCGCCGGCGTCACGCTCTCCGCCCAGGCGAAGGGCGCCGGGATGATCGAGCCGGGTTACGCGACCATGCTCTGCTTCGTCCAGACCGACGCGCTCGTCGGCGACCCGGAGACAGCGCTGCGGCGCGCCGTCGCCGGCTCGTTCGAGCGGATCACCGTCGACGGTCAGATGAGCACCAACGACACGGTGCTCCTGCAGGCGAGCGGGTCCTCCGGAAGGCCGCTTCCCGAGGGGCTGCTCGATGCGGTTCTGCTCCAGCTCGCGCTCGCGATCGTCGCCGACGGCGAGGGCGCATCGCGGGTCGGCCGGATCGAGGTCACCGGGGCCGGGGACGACGCCGAGGCCGAGCGCGCCGCCCGGGCGATCGCCAACTCGCCGCTGGTCAAGACCGCGCTCTTCGGCCGCGACCCGAACTGGGGCCGGATCGCCCAGGCCGCCGGTCAGGCGCTCGCCGGCCACGAGGTGCCCGAGCTCGGGCCGGACCGGATCGATGCGGCGGAGCTCGGCTCGGAGGCCGCGGAGGCGGAGATCGCGGTCGACCTCGGCCGCGGCGAGGGCACCGCACAGGTCTTCTTCAGCGACCTCACCCACGAATACATAAGGATCAACGCGGAGTACACGACGTGACCGACCGGATGAGCGCAGAGGATCGGGCCGCGGCGGCTGCCGGCAGCGTCGAGACGCTGCTCGAGGCTCTCCCCTACATCCGCGAGTTCCACGGCCGCACCGTCGTCATCAAGTACGGCGGCGCAGCGATGCGCGACCCGGCCGTGCGCGACGAGTTCGCCCGCGACGTCGTCCTGCTCAAGTACGTCGGGCTCAACCCGGTCATCGTCCATGGCGGTGGCCCGGAGATCAGCCATTACATGGAGCGGCTCGGGCTCGAGGTCGAGTTCGTCGACGGGCTCCGCGTCTCCGACGCCGAGACCGTCGAGGTCGCGAAGATGGTGCTCCTCGGCAAGGTCAACTCCGACATCGTCCAGCGGCTCAACCGCCTCGGCCAGCCGGCGGTCGGCCTCTCCGGCGAGGACGGGGCGATGTTCCAGATCCGGCCCGTGCCCGAGTCCGAGGTCGTCGGCTTCGTCGGCGAGATCGAGAACGTCGACGTCGACGTCCTCAACCACATCGCCTCCGATTTCATCCCGGTGATCGCCGGCGCCGGCTCCGACCGCGAGGGCAACTCCTACAACGTCAACGCCGACAGCGCCGCCGGCAAGGTCGCCGCCGCGCTCCCCGCCTACAAGGCGATCTTCCTGACCGACGTCGAGGGCTGGCGCGAGGTTCCCGACGATCCCGAGACGCTGATCTCGCTGGCGACCGTCGCCGAGGTCGAGGCGGCGCTGCCGGCGATGGATGGGGGGATGCGGCCGAAGCTCGCCGCCTGCGTCGAGGCGATCCACGGCGGCGTGCAGTCGGCGCACATCATCGACGGGCGGCGCCCGCACAGCCTCCTGCTCGAGCTCTTCACCGACGCCGGCATCGGCACGAAGGTGACGCCGTGAGCGCCGGCCGCGCGCCGGCACCCGGGCTCGAGCAGCTCCGCGAGCTCGAAAGCCGCTACGCGATGCCGACCTATCCGCGGGCGCCGGTCGAGTTCGTCCGCGGCTCCGGATCGCTGCTCTGGGACTCGCGGGGAAACGAGTACATCGACCTGTTCAGCGGCCTCTCGGTCCACAACGCCGGCAACTGCCACCCTCACATCGTCGCGGCGATCGCCGAGCAGGCCGCCACCCTCGGGGGCACCTCGAACCTCTTCTACTCGGAGCCGGCGATGCGCCTGAGCGAGCGCCTCGTCGAGTCCTCGCTCGGCGGGCGGGCGTTCCTCTGCAACTCCGGCGCCGAGGCCAACGAGTGCGCGATCAAGCTCGTTCGCCGTCACGCCCACCGGAGAGGAATCGAGCGTCCCGAGATCGTCGTCCTCGACCACGCCTTTCACGGCCGCACGCTCGCGGCACTCGCGGCGACGCCGCGGCTCGCCCGCGAGGATCTGTTCGGGCCGTTGCCGGCCGGGTTCGTGCCGGTCCCACGCGACGATGCCGACGAGCTCCGGGCGGCGGTCGGCCCGGACACGGCGGCGGTGATGCTCGAGCCGATCCAGGGCGAGTCCGGCGTCCATCCGATCGGCGACGAAGTGCTCGAGGCCGCCCGCGAGGCCTGCGACGAGGTGGGTGCGCTGCTGGTCTTCGACGAGATCCAGACCGGCATGGGCAGGACCGGCACGCTCTGGGCGCATCAGGCGGCGCCGGTGACGCCGGACGTGATGACGAGCGCCAAGGCCCTCGGCGGCGGGTTGCCGGTCGGCGCCTGCGTGATCGCACCCGCCGTCGGCGAGGGCCTGACGGTCGGCGAACACGGCTCCACCTTCGCCGGGGGGCCGATCTGCGCCCGTGCGGCGCTGGCGGCGTTCGAGGTGCTCGACACCCCCGGGGTCCTCGGCAACGTCGCCGAGCGCGCGGCGCAGGTCGCCGAGGCACTCGCAGGCGACGCCGCGGTCGTCGGGATCCGCGGCCGCGGACTGATGGTCGGCGTCGCCCTCGCCCCCGGGATCGAGGCGGCGGCGGTCGCGCGACGGGGGCTCGACCTCGGCGTCGTCCTCAACGCCCCCAACCCCGAGACGATCCGCCTGCTGCCGCCGCTGACCATCACCCCGGCCGAGCTCGGCGAGGGCCTCTCGCGCCTGCGCGAATCGCTCGCGGCCGCCTGAGCGAAGCGATGGCGCGAATCCTTCAGGTCTTCCGGCCGCGCACGGGCGGCACGTTCGGGCACGTCCGGGTCCTCGCCGCGGAGCTCACCGCCCGCGGGCACGAGGTCGCCGTCTGCGGCCCCGGGGACGGGAGTGACTTCGCCGTGCCGCTGCTCGAGGCTCCGATCCCGCGCGAACCGGCGCCGGGGCCGACGCTGGTGGCCGTTCGGGCCGCCGGTCGCGCCTACAGGTCCTTCCGGCCCGAGCTGATCCACGCGCACGGCGCCCAGGCCGGGGTCGTCGCCCGCCTCGCCCGCGCCGCCGCGCCACCGGTTCCGCTCGTCCACACCCCGCACCGCTACGCGTTCGTCGACGGATCGGGGCCGTCCGCGTCTCACCTCGCATACGAGGGGCTCGAGCGGGCGCTGATGCCGCTCGCCAGCCGCGTTCTCTGCGTCTGCGGGGCCGAGCGCGACATCGCCGTCCGGCTCGGGGCGGGGGAGCGCGCCCGCGTCGTCCACAACGGGATCGTCCCCGCCGAGCCCGGTCCGCTCGAACCGCGCCTCGCCGCGCTCACGGACGGGCCGCTGATCGTGGCCGTCTCGGAGCTGTTCGGGCGCAAGGGCGTGCCGATCCTGATCGAGGCGATGCCCGCGATCCTCGCCGAGCATCCCGGGGCCCGCCTGATCGTCGCCGGCGACGGGCCCGATCGCGCCGATAGCGAGCGGGCCCGCGACGGCCTCGGCCTCGCCGGCAGCGTTCACCTGGCCGGCCAGGTCGCGGATCCGAGCGGCCTGCTGGCGGCAGCCGACGTCTTCGTCAACCCGGCGCTCGCGGAGGCGTTCCCCTACGGGATCCTCGAGGCGATGGCCCTGGGGTGCCCGAGCGTCGTCACCGATGCCGGGGGTTCCGCGGAGGCGATCGTCGACGGCGAGTCGGGCATCGTCGTTCCGCCGGGCGAACCCGGCGCGCTGGCCGCGGCCGTGTCCCGCCTGCTCGCGGACCGCGAGACAGCCGCGCGGCTCGGCTCCGCCGCGGCCGAGCGGGTTCGCGAGCTCTTCACCCGCGAGCGGATGATCGCCGGGACCGAGGCCGTCTACCGCGAACTCGTCGGCGGCTGAGGCGCCGGATGCCATGCGGGGCGGGCATCCCCGAACGGGGTCGGCTGGAATCGGTCCACCGCCCGACCTAGACTGCTCGGCATGAGCAGCGAAGATCCGACTCGAGTCATGCCCCCCGACGACGGCGGCCGCGGACGCGGCGGCCAAGGCGGAGGAGGCGGCAGCGGCGGTCAGGGCGGGGGCGGCAGGGACCCGGACCGCTACGACGACGACGGCGGCATGAGCAACGGCCAGAAGGCTGCGATCGGGCTGGTCGCCGCCCTCGTCATCGGGCTCGTGATCGCGGTCATCGCGCTCGCGGGCGGGGGCGACGACGGCACGACCACCACGACGGTCCCGTCGACGAGCTTCCTCGACGACGACTTCCACGTCGAGCACCTCGACCCCGACGACCACGCAGACGACCTCGAGTACCTCCACGACCAGCACGAGCACCACATCGACCGAGCCCACGAGCACGACTACGACGGACACGACCTCGACCGGGTCGGGTGGGGTCTCCCCTTGAGCCCCAGCCGCGCCCTCGTAACCGGCGGGGCGGGGTTCATCGGTTCGAATCTCGTCGACGCGCTGATCGCGCGCGGGGACGAGGTTCTCGTCGTCGACGACTTCTCGACCGGTCGACGCGGGAACCTCGCCGGCGCGGGGGGCGGGGTGGAGATCCGGGAGGCGGACGTCGCCGACCCGACCGCATTCGGCGGGGCCGTCGATGGCTTCGACCCCGACTTCATCTACCACCTCGCCGCCCAGGCCGATGTCCGCGAGGCGGTCAGCCGGCCGGCCTTCGATGCCCGCGTCAACGTGATCGGCACGATCAACGCTCTCGAAGCGGCGCGGCGGGCCGGCGCGGTGATGGTGTTCGCCGCGACCGGCGGAGCGGTCTACGGCGAGGGGGACGGTCGGGCGATGCCGCTCGCCGAGGACCAGTCGCCGCTTCCTGAGACTCCCTACGGGGTCAGCAAGCTCGCGGGCGAGTACTACGTCGACCTCTACCGGAGGCTGCACTCGGTTCCCGCCGTCGCGTTGCGATTCGCGAACGTCTACGGCCCGCGCCAGGATCCTCACGGGGAGGCCGGCGTCGTCGCGATCCTCTGCGGCCGGCTGCTGGCCGGCGACGTCGCGACCGTCTACGGCGACGGGCTCCAGACCCGTGACTACGTCTATGTGGAGGACACGGTCGCGGCGGTCCTCGCCGCCGCCGACGGCCTGCGCGAGGACCGGGTACCGATCAGCGGCCCGCTGAACGTCGGGACGGGGCGCGAGACGAGCGTGCTGAAGCTGGTCGCCGAGCTCGCCGAGATCGACGGTGTCGATTTCGAGGTGGAGCTGCGCCCGGAACGCGCCGGCGAGATCCGCAGGATCGCACTCGACAGCTCCGCGGCCGCCGCGCAGATCGGGTGGCGAGCGCGGACCGAGCTCCGCGACGGGCTCGCCGCGACGCTCGATTCGCTGCGCCCGGAAGCCCGGCCGGCCTAGTCGCCGGCCGGTTCGAATCGGTCGAGCTTCGCCGTGACCACGTAGCGCTCCGCCGCGCTGTAGAGCGGGTGACAGGCGGTCAGCACGACGCGCTCGCTGCCGACGTCGTCGACGACCTCGACCGCCGACGGATCGACGATGTCCGTCTTGACGACCTCGTAGCTGAACTTGCCGTAGGGCATGTTCAGGACGACGTCGTCGCCCCGATCGATCTCGGCGATGTCGTGGAACGGAGCCAGATAGGTGGTGCGGTGGCCGGCGATCCCGATCGTCCGGCCCTGCCCGGGAAGGCCCGTGTCCGGATAGTGGCCCGGGCCCTTCTGCAGGTCGGCCTCGTCGGTCCCCTGCACGAAGACGTAGTCGATCCCGACCGTGGGCACCGCGAGCCGGCCGATCGCGTCGCCGTTCTCGATCTCCCCGGCGAAGCTTCGGGCGAGCGAGGCGACCTCTCGTTCGGACGGCTGGCCGGCCTCGAGGCCGGCCTCTTCGCGGAACGAGCTGGAGAGGGCCGCCAGGTCGTCCTCGGCCTGCGACTGCTGGATCTGCCCGTAGAGAGCCGACAGCGGCTCCTTCCAGGCGAGCGTCACCGCGGCATCGACGAGCACGACCACTCCGGCGGTGATCAGCGCCACGGACAGGATTCGAAGGGTGCGCGCCACCCCTGAATCATGGCGCACGGCGTTTCGGCCGGCGGCGGTCCTACGGTCGCCCGCCCGCTCGTGAAAGACTGCCGCGGCCATGACCGAGCCGCAGACCTATCCGCCGATCGCCGCCTACCAGGCCGACCCCGATCAGATCAGCCGGGTACTGCTGCTCTACTCCGGCGGCCTCGATACCAGCGTGATGTTGCATTGGATCCAGGCCCAGTACGGAGCCGAGATCGTCACCTTGACCGTGGAGCTCGGTCAACCCGATGAGAACTGGGACGCGATCACGCAGAAGGCGCGGGACATGGGGGCGATCGAGACTCTCGTCGTCGATGCTCGCGAGGAGTTCGCATCCGACTACGTCCTCCGGGCGATTCGCGCCAACGCTCTCTACGGCGGCGGCTACCCGCTGTTCACCGCCCTGGCGCGGCCGCTGATCGCACGGATCGCCGTCGAGGCCGCTCGCGAGCACGGGTGCGACACGATCGCGCACGGATGCACCGGCAAGGGCAACGATCAGGTCAGGATCGACGCGACGATCGCGGCCCTGGGTCCGGAGCTCCGGGTGTTGGCGCCCGTCCGCGAGTGGGCGATGGGCCGCGACGAGGAGATCGCCTACGCGCGGGAGCACCGGATTCCGGTGTCCGGCGGTACCGAGAAGCCTCCCTATTCGATCGACGACAACCTCTGGGGCCGGTCATCGGAGGGTCGCGCGATCGAGGACATCGATCGACCCCCGCCCGACGACGTGTTCCAGCTCGTCACGCGCCCCGAGGAGGCCCCGGACGACCCCGAGCTGATCAGGATCGGGTTCGAGTCCGGTCGGCCGGTGTCCGTCAACGGCGAGTCACTCGGCCTCGTCGACCTGATCGATCGCGCCTCAGCGCACGGACGGCGCCACGGCGTCGGAATCGTCGACCACATCGAGGATCGGATCGTCGGCCTGAAGGTCCGCGACATCTACGAGGTCCCCGCCGCGACGATCCTGCTGACGGCTCACAAGGACCTCGAGAAGCTGGTCTCGACGATCCACCAGAACAACTTCAAGTCGAACCTCGACAATCACTGGGCGTACCTGTGTTACGCGGGCCTCTGGCACGAGCCGCTGCGGAGCGATCTCGATGCGTTCATGGAAGCCGCCAACGAATACGTGACCGGCGAGGTGACCCTGAAGCTCTTCAAGGGATCCGCGGCCGTCGTCGCCCGGTCGTCTCCGTACGCTCTCTACGACCGATCCCTGGCGGGATTCGGAGCTTCCGGCGGCGAGTTCAGCCAGCATGCGAGCCCCGGGTTCATCGAGATCTTCTCGTTGCAGACGAGGATGGCTCAGAAGGTTCGCCACGACGATAGCCTTGGCCGATGAGCTACTTCTACGAAGGAATCGGAAGGCTCGTCGTCTTCGTGGTGATGCGCCGGTTCGGACGTCAGATTCGGATCGCCGGCGCGGTCGGCCTCGCGGGGGCCCTGATCGGCGGCGCAGTCGCCGCCTACCTCCTCGCATCGCGCGACGTCGAAGAGGGCTGAGCGACCGCTACTTCGGGTGGTCGCCGCGCCCCATGACCCGATCGATGATCGGAGCCGGGTCCTCGATGCCGTAGCGGAGGTTGAGCTCGGAGGAGATCACCTCCGGTGCGACGCCGTTGGCGGCTCGCCGCGTCGCGTAGAGGATCACGTCGAGAGGCACCTCGGGATCGCCCTCGCCGCCCCCCGGCTCGTCCGCGTGCGTTCCGCTCGCCGCAGTCGCCTCCGCCACTTCCTCGGTCGGTTGGAGAGCTCCCATCGGACGCGGTAGGTCATGTCGCTTCGGCGCCGGCGCCGGCGCCGTCGCCGGAGGCGGCGGTGGAGGGGCACCGATGATCTCCGTATACGCGCCTCCGCCGTTCTCGGGCCCCCGGTCCGCTGCGGCCGGGACCCGGATGCCGATCGGCGATGGAGCGGGCATCGCCGGCCGGGCAGGGGGGACGTCCTCACGCGGCTGGTCGCGCTCCGCGCTGACCGGTGGGTGGCGGGGTGTGGTGGGGCCGGGCGTGATCTCGACGGAGGGTTTCGAGGATCGCGGCGCAGCCGGCTGCTCGAGCCTGTCGGCGAAGGATCCGATCGCGTCTTCGAGCGCCCTCACCATCTGCTCGGAGTGCTCGCGTACGTTCGTCGCCTGGCGAATCAGGTCGTCGGTCAGTTCCGAGATCAGGGCAACCCGATCCGCGGTCAGGCGGTCGGCCTTGCGCTGAGCTTCGGCGAGGTGCCGTCGGGCCTGATCCTCGGCATCGAGCCTGATCGCCTCGGCCGCCCGCTCGGCGGCGTCGACCACGGACCGCATCTGCGTGGTCATCTCCTCGATCGTCGTCTGCACGGAGGACGAAGGGGCGGCGGCCGAGTCGCTCGCCCAGCCAGCCGGAACCGCGGCGGGTTGCTCCTGGTCCCGATCGCTCGACGGCCGATCCTCTTGCATGAGGACGATTCTAAACCGGCGGGCTGTGAGCGTCGTCAGCCTCGGTCCCGAGCCTGAACGTGACCTCCCGGGTCTGCGCGAGCCTGACTTCGATCGTCCGTCCGATCCCCGCCGGCCAGGGGGGCGGGCTGAAGTCCGCCTCCTGCGCCGCAGCCGCGAGCCGGCGGGCGCTGACCGCCATCGCCTCCGTCAGGGCCGCGTATCCGTGCTCGATCTGCTCGAGCTGATCGACGATGTCCCGATGGGCGTCGCGAAGCCGCTCGATCGCGACCTCTCGACGATCAACTGCGTCGGCATCTCCGGACCCTGCTTCGGCGGGGTGTCCCACAGAGGCCATCCTAGGAGCCGTGGAGGCGTAATCACGGTGACTAGGGACCGCAAAGGCCGCGAAAAGCGGATGCAGACCGCGCCCGATCCTGCTAGGACGTCGAAACCGTGTCCGATCGAGGGGAGAGCGCCGAGCCCGGCGACGATGAGGTCCAGCGTCGAATCGCCGACGCTCGGTCGGCGATCGGGCGGAGCCTCGATGAGCTGATCGCGCGTGGGCGGGCTCACGGCGTCCCCCTGACCGAGGGCTCCGGGGAAGCTGCCAACGTCGATCCGCTCCCGTCCCCTCCGCCTCCGCCCTCGTCGCGGCCGGCGGAGGCCCGGGGGGAGGCGGACGTGGAGCAGGTGGCTGCGCTGGTCGAAGGGCGGGTCTCGTCCTGGATCGCCCATCGGATCGAGGCGGCCGAGCGCCGGCTCGAGCTCCAGTCGGCGGCGGTGGAGGCTGCGCTGGGGGATTCCGTCGAGCGGGAGCGCGCCGAGCTGAAGCGCGAGCTCGCGAGGTCGAGCACCGCCCAGTCCGACGCCGAGCACCTCGAGCGGCTCCGGTCGGAGGCGATCCGGGAGGCTCGCGACATCGCCGAGGCGGTGGCTGCTACCCGGCTCGCCGACGCGCGCGACGCCTCGAAGCAGACCGTGGCGACCGAGCTCGCGAAGGCCGAGGCCGCCCTGGCCGCCGGGAGCGCCGGGCTCGACGCGGCGGCGATGGAGAAGGTCGCCGTCGCGGTCGATGCCGCCGAGCAGCGCCTCATCGCTCGCTTGTCCGCGCGCCTCTCGGAGGTTCAGAAGCTGTTGGACGAACGGCTTCGCTCGTTCTCGGACGAGTTCGCCGGTCAGCTCGACGAGCGTGCGAGCGTCGCCGCCGCCGCGGCGGCGGCTGAGGCGCGTGAGACCGCGCTGGACGCGATCGCGGCCGACGTCGCGACCGCCGTCTCCGGCGCTGCGGATTCTGCCGGCGCCGACCTCCGCCGGCTCGGCGAGGAAGCGGCCCGCTCCGCGCTTGCCGAGCATTCCCGGATGGTCGGCGACGAGCTCCAGCGCGCGCTCGCGGCGAACGCCGGCGAGCAGATGCAGGCGTTGCGCGAGGAAGGGTCACGCCGGAGCTACCGCGCATTTCGCGATCAGGCCGAGGATGCGGTGGCGGCCCAGCTCGCGCGGGCGCTCGATGCTCTCAAGGAGACCCGGGCCGAGCTCGACCGTGAGCTCGCGAACACCGCCCGATCCGAGGGCGAGAGCTGGTCGGCCAGACTCGAGGGCGTCGGCCGCCAGGGGCAGGCCGATATCCAGTCGCAGGCCTCGATCCTCCGCGACGAGCTGATCGCCACCGTTCGCTCGGAGGCCGCCGGAGCGGTGGCCGAGGAGCTCGGCCGCCAGGAGGACGCCGCGGCCGCCCGGCTCCGGAGGCTCCTGGCGGAGGAGGAGGAGCGGATTGCCGCGAGACTGAGCGCGGCCGTCGCCGACGCCGAGCGGCGCCTCGCCGAGGTCGCCGACGCCCAGGCGCGCGAGGAGCGGGTACGCGACCGGACCGCGGCCGCCGAGCGGGAGGCCGCCGAGCGGGTCCGGGAGGCCGAACGGCGCCTGGTCGACGTCCTCGCCCAGGTGGCGACCGTCGAGCGCCAGGTCGGCTGAGGGAACGGTCCGCAAAACGCGGAGATCGGTCCGCGTGCCGTCGATCGGAAGCCGATTGGCATCCACCCCCCTTGCCATGATGGCCGGGTGAGCACTACGGCCGCACAGCAGGCAGCCCACCTGCACGTCCACAGCGAGTACTCGCTGCTCGACGGCGCCAACAAGATCGACGCGATGGCCGCGCGCGCCGCCGAGCTCGGGATGCCGGCGCTCGGCCTCACCGATCACGGCGTGATGAACGGCTCGGTCGAGCTCTTCCAGGCCTGCGGGAAGCACGGGATCAAGCCGATCATGGGCCTCGAGGCCTATCTCGTCGACGACATCGAGGCGATCAAGCAGAAGACGAGGTGGGAGCGCAACCACCTGACGCTGCTTGCTGCGAACGAGACCGGCTTCAAGAACCTTGTCAAGCTGAGCTCGGCGGGCTTCCTCGAGGGCTTCGCCCGCGGCAAGGCGAACGTCGACCCGCGGCTGCTCGAGCGCTATTCGGAGGGCGTGATCGCGCTGACGGGCTGCCTCGCCTCGCGGTTCTGCCGCCGTCTCGTCGAGGACCGCCCCGACGACGCCCGCTCGCATGTCGACGACCTGCTCCAGATCTTCGGCGGCGAGAACGTCTACTTCGAGCTCCAGGTCAACGGGATTCCCGAGCAGGACAAGGCCAACGAGGGAATCGCCCGGGTCGCGGGCGAGCTCGGCAAGCCGCTCGTCGGGACGGCCGACGTCCACTACCTGCGCCGCGAGGACTACCGCAACCACGCCGCCCTGCTCTGCGTGCAGACCAAGTCCACGCTCGAGGCGCCGAAGCTGAGCTTCGACACCAACGAGTTCTATTTGAAGACCGCGGAGGAGATGTACGAGTCCTTCGCGCCCTGGCCGGAGGCGATCCCGAACACCCTCGAGATCGCCGAGCGCTGCAACGTCGACATCGCTCTCGGCGAGCTGCTGCTGCCGAGGTTCCCGACCCCCGACGGCTCCGAGCCGGAAGAGATGCTGCGGCGGGTCGCCGCCGAGGGCCTGCGCCGCCGCTACGGCGACCCGGCTCCCGCGGCCGCGGTCGAGCGGCTCGAGTTCGAGCTCGGCGTGATCGAGGAGATGGGCTTTCCTTCCTACTTCCTGATCGTCTGGGACTTCGTCCGCTACGCGAAGGAGAACGGCGTCGCGGTCGGTCCCGGGCGCGGTTCGGCGGCGGGCTCGATCGTCGCCTACAGCCTCGGGATCACCGATCTCGACCCGCTCGAGAACGACCTCCTCTTCGAGCGCTTCCTGAACCCGGCCCGGCGGTCGATGCCGGACATCGACATCGACTTCTCGGTCCGCGGCCGCGAGCGCGTGATCCGCTACGTGACCGAGAAGTACGGGCGCGAGTCGGTCGCACAGATCGTCACGTTCGGGAAGATGGCGCCGCGGGCCGCAACCCGCGACGCCGCCCGCGTGCTCGGCTTCGATTACGGGACCGGCGATCGGATCGCGAAGCTGATCCCGGAGCCGATCATGGGCCGCAGTCCGAGCTTCGACGAGTGCCTGAAGGAGGGCGAGGACCTCAAGAAGGCCTACGACGCCGAGACCGACACGCGCCAGATCGTCGACACCGCCCGCGGCCTCGAGGGGATCGTCCGCAACCACTCGATCCACGCCGCCGCCGTCGTCATCGCCGACCGGCCGCTGCAGGAGGTCGTCCCGCTCCAGCTCGCCGAGGATCGCGGGGCCGCGAAGGACGGCGAACGCTCCTACAAGATCGTCACCCAGTACTCGATGGTCCCGGTCGAGGAGATCGGCCTGCTGAAGATGGACTTCCTCGGGCTCCGCAACCTCGACGTGATCGAGGACGCGGTCGAGATCGTCGAGCGCTCCCGAGGGGTCGAGCTCGACGTCGAGAACCTGCCGCTCGACGACGAGAAGACCTACGAGATGCTCCGGGCCGGCGACTCGGTCGGTGTCTTCCAGCTCGAGTCGGAGGGGATGCGCGACGCCCTTCGTCAGGTCCGGCCGACCGAGTTCGGCGACATCGTCGCCCTCGTCTCGCTCTACCGGCCCGGCGCGATGCGCTACATCGCCGACTACGCCCGCGGTAAGCGCGACCCGGGCTCGGTCCGCTACCAGGACGAGCGCCTGCGGCCGATCACCGAGGCGACCTACGGCTGCTGCATCTATCAGGAGCAGCTGATGGAGATCTCGAAGCAGATCGCCGGCTTCAGCCCCGCCCGCGCCGACGACCTCCGCAAGGCGATCGGCAAGAAGAAGCGGGACATGATGGCCACGATGGAGACGGAGTTCATGGAGGGGGCCGGCTCCTCCGGGACCGATCCCGCCGTCGCCCGTGACCTCTGGAAGCTGATGACGGCCGCGGCCGACTACTCGTTCAACAAGTCGCACGCCGCCTGCTACGCCCTGATCGCCTACCGGACCGCATACCTGAAGGCGAACTTCCCGGCCGAGTACATGGCCGCGGTGATCAGCTCGGTGATGTCGACGAAGGACAAGGTGCCGTTCTTCGTCAACCGCTGCGAGGAGATGGGCATCGAGGTGCTGCCGCCCGACGTCAACATCTCCGACCACGGCTTCGTCGTCTCCGGCAACAAGATCCGCTTCGGGCTCGACGCGGTCAAGAACGTCGGCCACTCGGCGGTCGAGGCGATCCTCGCGGCCCGGGAGGAGCGCCCGTTCGACTCGCTCTGGGACTTCTGCGAGCGGGTCGACTGCAGGGCCGTCAACAAGCGGGCGATCGAGTGCCTGATCAAGTGCGGCGGGCTCGATTCGACCGAGGCCTCGCGCAAGGCGATGCTCGCCGTGCTGCCGTCGGCGCAGTCGGCCGGGCAGAAGGCCCAGGACGATGCCCAGCGCGGTCAGGCGTCGATCTTCGCCCTCGACGAGGGCTCGCCCGGGGCCGGGCTGCGCTCCCAGCACCCGCCGATCCTCGGCGAGGAGTTCGAGCAGCGCGAGCTGCTGGCGATGGAGAAGGAGACGATGGGCACCTTCCTCTCCGATCACCCCCTCTCGCAGGTCCGCGAGGCGCTGCGGGTCCGCGCGGACTGCACTCTCGCCGAGCTCGAAAAGCGCCCCGACGGCGCCACGGTCACCGTCGGTGGGATCGTCGCCGAGGCGAAGAAGATCCGGACGAAGACCGGCAATACGATGATGTTCGCCACCCTCGACGATCTCGAGGGGCGGGTCGAGATGATCATCTTCGCGAAGACGCTGGAGGCGAACGACGACGTCATCGACACCGACGCGGTGCTGCTCGTCCGCGGCCGGGTCGATCGCAAGGACCGTGGCGAGATCAAGCTCGTGGTCCACGACGCCGAGCCGTTCGAGCCGTCGAACGCCGAGGTCGAGACGGCGAAGGAGAAGGTCCGCGAGCTCGACAAGCCGCTGACTTTCCCGCTGCAACTCGACGCCGCCGAGTACGGCCCGTCGATCATCGAGGAGCTGAAGTCGGTCTTCGCCAGCTTCCCCGGCGACGCCGAGGTCGTGCTCGAGATGAAGACTCGCGAGGGGGTCCGCAAGCTTCGCTTCGGAAGCGCTTACCGGGTCGATGCCTCGGTCGGCCTGCTGGCCGAGATCGAGGATCTGCTCGGGCAACCCCCGATCGCGGCTTGACCCCGATCGACCGGCGAGCCCGCTAGGGCTCGGAACTAGAATCCCGGCATGGGAGCAAGCGCAACAGCCGAGGCCGTATCGCCTGCCGGCGAGTGCCGCAGCTGTCGCACCTTCTGCGACAAGCTGATCGAGCCCCGGGACTGCCTGGCGATGCGCTGCCCCTACCTCTGGAGCTACGTCGACGGGCCGACCGGGCGGCGGTTCATGGGCTGCGTGCAGAAGGTCTTTCGCGGCGAGCTCGACGTCGCCGGCTTCGAGGCGGCGGAGCGCAACGGCGGCTTCGGCGGCATCAAGATGACCGGCCGGCCGCTCCCGCAGTGCCAGTTCCGGGTCGAGCCCGCCTTCGAGGGGGACGGGCCGGCGCACACGTGCCTGAACCCGTCGTTCTTCGATATCAACGACCCGTCCGAGTTCGATCTCCGGACGGGTCTGCCGATGGCCGGCTAGCCCGACAAGTGCGCACTCGCAGCCCTCCGGGCTGCTCGACTGTGCCGATGCGCCGGGGTCACGCCCCGGCGCTTCTCCGCTTCAGCCCGTCGGCGCGGTAGGCCCTCGCGCGGGCCACCTCGGCCGCGTCGGTGCCCTTCTTGTCGGGCCCGGGCGTCTCGAGCAGCGCCGGCAGGTCCTCGAAGCGGGGTTCCGACAGAAACGTGGCGATCCCGAGCTCGCCCATCTCGCCCTCGCCGACGTTGGCGTGCTTGTCGCGATTGGCGCCCATCGGGACGGCGCTGTCGTTCACGTGGAGGCAGCGCAGCCGGTCGAGTCCGACCACCCGGTCGAGATCGTCGACGACGACCGTGAGCTGGTCCGGCTCGACGATCTCGAAGCCGCTCGCGAACAGGTGGCAGCAGTCGATGCAGACGCCGATCCGCTCACCGGCTCCGGCGGCGTCGACGAGCATCGCGAGCTCGTCGAAATCGCGGCCCAGGGGACCGGTCGTCCCGGCGGTGTTCTCGAACAGCACCGGGCAGGCTTCGGTCTCGGCGAGGGCCTCGCGGACGAGCGCCCCGGAGCGCGCCACCGCCTCATCCAGCGGGTCCTTCTTGCGCGAGCCGGCGTGGAGGACGACGCCGTCGGCGCCGATCGCGTCGCCGACGCGGAGCGCGTGCGTCAGCGATGCCAGCGATTTCTCGGCGATCTCGGGATCGGGGGTGCAGGTGTTGATCAGGTAGACGGCGTGGATGACGACCGACTGGAGCCGCGAGGCCGCGAACGCGTCGTTGAACGCGGCGTAGTCGCCGGGCCCGTGATTCGTCGGCCGCCAGGCCCGCGGGCTCTGGTGAAAGATCTGGATCGCGTCGCAGCCGCGCTCGGCGCCGCGCTCGACGGCGTTGGCGAGTCCGCCGGCTGTGGAAACATGGGCGCCGATCAGCATGGAATCCCTCCGCGTTCGTTTTGCCCCCTCGCCAACTGGCGCGCTGCACATCGGCGGCGCGAGGACGGCACTGTACAACTGGCTCGCGGCCCGGGGATCGGGTGGAACGCTGGTCCTGCGGATCGAGGACACCGACCGCGAGCGCTCGACTCCGGAGAACGTCGAGCAGATCCTCGACGCCCTGCGCTGGCTCGAGCTCGACTGGGACGAGGGCCCGGTCAGCCAGTACGAGCGGGCGCCGCGGCACCGCGAGCGGCTCGATGAGCTGCTCGCCTCCGGCGCCGCCTACCGGGACGCGACCACCGGCGCCGAGGTTCAGCAGTGGCGCAAGTCGAACCCCGGCCGCGGCTATCGCGGCGTCGCGCTCGAGGGGGCCGACGCCGAGGGTGCCGCGATCCGGCTCCGCGTGCCCGGCGACGGAGAGACGGTCGTCGCCGACGCGATCCGCGGCGAGATCAGGTTCCGCAACGACCTCCAGGACGATCCGGTGATCGCCCGCGCCGACGGCTCGGTCCTCTACAACTTCGCCGTCGCGGTCGACGACGCCGACATGGGGATCACCGATGTGATCCGCGGCGACGATCACCTCTCCAACACCCCGCGACAGCTGCTCGTCCTCGAGGCCCTCGGCGAGGATCCGCCCCGCTACGCGCACCTGCCGCTCCTGCACGGCCCCGACGGCAAGAAGCTGTCCAAGCGCCACGGCGCGGCCTCGGTGCAGGAGCTCCGCGAAGCGGGCTTTCTGCCGGCGGCTGTTCGCAACTACCTGGCGCTGCTCGGCTGGGGCACCGACGACGACGAGACGCTGCTCTCCACCGACGAGCTCGTCCGCCGGTTCTCGATCGGCCGCGTCGGCAAGGCGGCCGCGATCTTCGACGAGAAGAAGCTGCGCTGGATGAACGGTCGCTACATGCGCGAGGAGACGCTCGAGCGCTATGAGGCCGAGCTGACAGCTCACCTGGAGCGCAACGATCCCGCCGCGGCAGCCGCGTTCGCCGCCGCGAGCCCGGAGGCTCGCAACGAGGCATGCGAGATCGTTCGCGACAAGGCCCAGACGGTGACCGAGGTCTGGCCCCTGATCGCGTTCCTGTTCACCGAGCCATGGGCCGAGGACGTCGATCCGAAGGTATGGAGCAAGGTGATGAAGCCGGGCACCCGGTCGCTGCTGCGCAAGGCGGACGAGGCGATCGCCGTCGCCGACCCGTTCGACGCCGCGACGCTCGAGCGCGACCTCCGCGCGCTGATCGACTCCGAAGGGGTCTCGGCCACGAAGGTGCTGCAGCCGATCCGGGTTGCGATCACGGGCTCGAACGTCTCGCCCGGGATCTTCGATTCGCTCGTTGCGCTGGGCCGTCGGCGCTCGGTCGCGCGCCTCGATCAGGCGATCGGCCGGCTCGGCGATCGCCTGCCCGGGGACGATTCCGACCCGGGTTAACGGGATCGGAGACATCTGCCGATCAGGGTGGGGAGACGGACGCCGGGCCCCTGGAGGGCAGGCCGGCCGGATCGGGACATCCCCATGCAGACAGCCGAAGAGACCACCGTAAAGCCCCTTGACGGGGCGCAGGGAAAGGGAGGCAAGCGACTCGCTGCCGCCTTCGACGCCGTCAGCCGGCTGCCCGCCCTCGAGGACACGGTGGATCGCGTCGTCAAGGCCGCCTCCCAGGAGAGCTCTTCGCTGACCGAGATCACCGAACTCGTCGAGACCGACACGGCGGTGGCGATCGCGGTGATGCGATCGGCCAACAACGGCGGCGGCCCCCGGGCGCGGGTCGCCAACGTGCCCGACGCCGTCGAGGCGCTGACCCCGGCGGGAATCCGGGCGGTCGCCGGATCGCTCCCGACCTACAAGCTGCTTCAGCCCGGTACCTCATGGGCCGGCCTCCCGGAGCGCTTCCGCCGCCACGCGGTCGCGACCCGGCACGCGGCTGAGAATCTCGCCGGCCTGGCCGAGGTCGCCGGCCGCGACGAGCTGGCGGCCGCGGCACTGCTCCACGACGTCGGCCAGCTCGTCCTGATCCGCCTCTACCCCGGCTACGAGGAGATCCTGGCTGACCGCTCGACCACGCCCGAGGAGCGGGTTCAGATCGAGCGGCGTGAGTTCGGCGTCGACCACACGATCGTCGGCGGCGTCCTCGCCCGGCGCTGGGGCTTGCCGACGGTGATCGCCAGCGCGATCGAACGCCACCACTCCGAGTCGGCCGACGGCATCGCGGCCGCGGTCCGGCTCAGCGATCTCGTCGCCCACCACGCCGCCGGCGACACCGTCTCGCCCGAGGCGATGCTCGCGGCGGCGGAGGGCTGCGGGCTGAACGAGGCTCGCCTGCACCAGCTCCTGTACGAGTTCCCGCACGCCCGGGCGCCGCGCCAGCGCCGCGGCGAGCCCTGCCCGCTCTCGCGCCGCGAGATCGACGCCCTCCGGGGCCTCGCCGAGGGCAAGGTCTACAAGGAGATCGCCGAGGAGATGGGCCTCTCCGCCAGCACCGTGCGCACCCACCTGCACAACGTCTACCGCAAGATCGGCGCTGCCGACCGCGCCCAGGCCGTGCTCGTAGCCCGCGAACGCGGCTGGGTCTGAGCGATCCTCGGGCGCTGCGCGGGCCGGCGTCATCGTCGGCTCACGACCACGTCATCGGCCGCGATCGGCGGATGACGGCGCTCGCGGCGCCGTTATCCGCCAGGCGGCCGAGCGGAGGGCCGGCGGCCTTGCGGCCGAGCAGGCCGCTGACGCCGGCATGCGCCGCGCAGCGGGGCGCTCTAGTCGATGAGGCTGCCGCGGATCGCAATCGCGACCGCGTGCGCGCGGTCGCGGGCGCCGAGGCGGGGGAGGGTGGCCTTCGCGTGGGTGCGGACCGTCTCGGCGCTGAGGCCGAGTCGCTTGGCAGCCTCCTCGGTCGAGAGGCCGTCGGCGAACATCTGCAGGATCTGCCGCTGACGGGGCGTGACCGCCGGGCGGTCGCCGTTCGCCGACTCTGCGTCGGGATCGATGAACGAGTTGAAGCTCAGGACCTCATCGACGGCTGAGCGCATCGTGCTCGGCGAGGAGCGCTTGCTGACGTAGGCGGAGGCGCCGGCGGCGAGCGCCTCGCCGATCGCGTGGCGATCGGACCGTCCGCCGTGAGCAACGACCCCGAGCCCGGGTTGGTGATGCAGCAGCCTGCGGATCGTCGCCGTCCCCGACGGCGCCGAGTCGCCCGCGGCCCGCATCTCGACGATCGCCACCTCGAAGCTGCCGACGCTGCTCAGCAGCTCGACCGCTCCGCGTCCGTCGGAGAGCTCCTCGAAGTCCCAGGAGGGTTCGAGCAGCCGCCGGATTCCCAGCCGCACGACCGGATGGGAATCGATGATCATGCAGCAGCGGTCGGCGCCCAACGGTCCTCCTTGCCCTTCCGGCGGGTCTTCGGACGGCGATCGTAGCGGAGCAGGCGCCGCCCGATCCGCTACAACCACCACGCCATGATCTCGGTCACAGCCAAGTCGCGCTACGCCGTCGTCGGCATGGCCGAGCTCGCCCGCAACGCCGGCCGCCCGGTGCCGATCGCGACCGTCGCCGAGCGTCGCGACATCCCCGTCCAGTTCCTCGAGCAGCTCTTCTCGACCCTTCGCCGGGCCGGACTGCTGACCTCCCAGCGAGGCGTCAAGGGGGGCTACAGCCTCGCCCGCGACGCCGAGCAGATCACCGTCCTCGAGGTCGTCCAGGCCCTGGACGGAAAGCTCGGAGAGGAGGGCCGGGAGGCCGGCGGCATCTGGGCCGACGGCGTCGAGGCCCTCCGAACCGTCTTCTCCCGCGCGACGATCGCCGACGTCGCCCGCCGCGAGGCCGCCGAGGAGGGCGGCGGCATGTACTGGATCTGAGCGCTGCCGGGGTGCTCCTCGATATGTTGCTGCCTCGGGTCGAGTCGGCAGGGGGTGAGGGACGCCGGATGAACAGACCAATCCAGATCGTGCTTTTCGTGCTTGGGGCGTTCGCAGTGCTGGTGATCGTCAACTGGGCGCGCCACGAGCTCGTCGTCGGGTTGGTCGCCGCCTGCCTGGTGGCAGTCGCGGCCCTGGTCTTCGCCCGGTTCGAGCGAATCGCCGACGACGACGAGCGCTAGCCCGGCCGATCGGGCGAGGCATCCCGCGAGGGGTGGCGCCCGCCGGGGGCGAGGATGGCGACGCCGATCGCCGCGCTGACGATCGAGCCGCCGAGGATGCCGAGCTTCGCGCTGTCGACGAGCAGCGGGTCGTCGTAGGCGAGGGCGGCGATGAACAGCGAGACCGTGAATCCGATCCCCGCGAGGGCGGCGATGCCGACCACGCTGCGAAAGCCGACGCCCTCCGGCAGGGTCCCGATCCGCAGCCGGACCGCGAGCCAGGACGCCGCCGAGATCCCGATCAGCTTGCCGAAGACCAGGCCGACGGCGACGGCGGCTGCCACCTGTGCACCGTCGCCGACGCCCAGGGCGTCGCCGCCGATCACGACCCCGGCGTTGGCGAGGGCGAAGACGGGGAGGACGAGGAAGCTCGTCCACGGGTGGATCCGCTCCTCGAGTTCCTCGATCACCTGGCGGCCGCCGACCGGCTTGGCGGGCGTCATGAAGGCGAGGGCCACGCCCGCGATCGTCGCGTGGACGCCTGACTCGAGCGCAGCGATCCAGACGAGGACGCCGACGAGCGCGTAGGGCCAGATCGCTGCGACCCCGAGCCGCCGCATCGCCGCGACGACGCCGAGCAGGCCGATCGCCCCCGCCAGCCAGGGAAGTGAGAGATCAGAGGTGTAGACGATCGCGATCACCGCGATCGCGAGGACGTCGTCGACGACCGCGATCGTGACCAGGAAAAGCTTCGCGCCGACGCCGACCCGATCCCCGAGCAACGCCAGGGCCGCGATCGCGAACGCCGCGTCGGTCGCCATCGGGATCCCCCAGCCCGACGTCCCGGACGTGCCGGCGGTGAGCGCCAGGAAGATCGCGATCGGGAAGACGACGCCGCCGACGGCCGCGAGGATCGGCAGCGCCGCCTTGCGCGGCTCGCGGAGGTCGCCGTGAACGATCTCGCGCTTGATCTCGAGCGAGATCAGGAAGAAGAACAGCGTCATCAGCCCGTCGTTGACCCAGTGCTCGAAGTCCTCGCTGATCGAGAAGTCGCCGATCCCGATCGTCAGCTCGGTGCTCCAGAAGGACTCGTAGCCGCCGATCCCGAAGAGGTTGACCCAGGCGAGGGCGACGATCGAACCCGCGAACAGCGCGAAGCCGCCGCCCTCCTCGGTCTTGAGGAAGTCCGCCACCGGGTCGATCACCGGGATCGCCCGCTTCGGTCGCAGCTTCGGCGCCATCGCCCTGACGGTATCTACCCGCAGCGGTCGGCTGCCCGCAAGCGCCCTCCCGATCGGGGCTACCCTTGCTCGATGGCATCGAGTGCTTCTCCGACCCTGCGGATCGCGGCCGAGGCGTCGGCCGTGGTCGGCGACACGCCGATGGTCGCCCTGAAGCGGATCGGCGAGGGGCTCGGGGCCGAGCTCGTCGGCAAGCTCGAGTGGTTCAACCCGGGCGGGTCGATCAAGGACCGGATCGGGGTCGCGATGATCGACGCCGCCGAGGCGGACGGCAGGATCGAGCCGGGCCGGACGGTGATCGTCGAGCCGACCTCCGGCAACACCGGAATCGCCCTGGCGATGGTCTCCGCCGCCCGCGGGTACAGATGCATCCTGACGCTGCCGGAGGGGATGAGCAGGGAGCGCTCGGCGATGCTCCGCAGCTACGGCGCGATCGTCCGCGAGACGCCGTCGATGGGCGGGATGAACGAGTCGGTCGACCTGGCGCGGCGGTTGGCGAGCGAGCACGAGAACGCCTACATGCCGCAGCAGTTCGACAACCCCGCGAACCCCGAGGTCCATCGCAGGACGACGGCCGAGGAGATCTGGCGCGACACCGACGGGAATGTCGACGCGGTCGTCTGCGGCGCCGGCACCGGCGGCACGATCACCGGAGTCGGCCAGGCCCTGAAGGAGCGGAACCCGGACCTCTACACGCTGGCCGTCGAGCCCGCCGGCTCACCCGTGCTCTCCGGCGGGATGCCCGGCCCTCACAAGATCCAGGGCATCGGCCCGGGGTTCGTGCCGAGCGTCCTCGACCGCTCGGTGATCGACGAGGTGATGGCGGTCGAGGACGAGTCGGCGATCGCCACCGCCTCGCTGGCCGCGACCCGCGAAGGACTGCTGATCGGGATCTCCGCCGGCGCCGCCCTGCACGGGGCGATCGAGCTCGGCAGCCGCCCGGAGATGAAGGGCAAGCGGATCGTGATCGTCTTCGCCGACGCCGGTGAGCGCTACATGTCGCTGCCGTGGTTCGGGGGCTGAACGTGTTCGGCCCGACGCTTCGCAGGATCGCCGGCGAGGTCCGTGCCGACGTTGCGGCCGCCCGTGACCGCGACCCGGCCGCCCGCTCGGTCGGGACGTTCGCGATCCTCTCCTCGTGGGGCGGCGTGCAGGCGCTCCTCGCGCACCGGATCGCCCACACCCTGCACCGGAGCGGTTCGAAGGTGGTCCCGCGGGTGATCGTCTACGCCACCCGGGCGCTGACCGGGATCGAGATCCATCCCGGAGCGCGGATCGGCGCCGAGTTCTTCATCGACCACGGCTCCGGGGTCGTGATCGGTGAGACCGCCGAGATCGGCGATCGCGTCACCGTCTATCAGGGCGTGACCCTCGGCGGCACCGGCTTTCAGCGCGGCAAGCGTCATCCGACGATTCAGGACAACGTCACGATCGGCTCGGGGGCGAAGCTGCTCGGCCCGATAACGGTCGGTCACGGCGCCAAGATCGGCGCCAACACGGTCGTCGTCACCGACGTCCCCGAGCAGGCCACGGTCGTCGGCAACCCGGGCCACATCGTCCGCGTCGAGGGCCGGCGGCCGGAGGGTCCGGATACCGACTGGATCCACCTCCCGGACCCGATCGCCGACGCGATCAAGCAGCTCTCCGACCGGCTGGCGGAGATCGAGCGGCGGCTGGCGTCGCTCGACGGCGGCGAGGCGGAAGCCGAGGTGCGAGAGCTGCACCCGAAGCAGGGCCCGACGACGGCCGGGGGGTAGGCGTTGCAAGCCGGCTCGTAGGTGGATGGCAAGAAGCCTTCCTCACGGGCGCATTGCTTGCCATCGAGGTCGACTGCGGCCCGACGGTGCGCCGCCGGGCCGCTCGAACCCTCGCTTCCGGCGGCGCCTGCCCGCGGTCTATCCTCGACCGGCGATGGACCGGACCGACCACGAGGCCGCCGAGCAGCCCGGCATGTCCGCGGGCGCGCCGATCAGCGCCGGCGCGACCGCGGTCGAGAGCCTGCTTGCGGGACTGAACCCGGCCCAGGCCGACGCGGTGGAGCACGGTGAGGGGCCGCTGCTCGTCCTGGCGGGTGCCGGCTCGGGGAAGACGCGGGTGCTGACGCACCGGATCGCCTACCTGCTGGCGACCGGAATGGCGCGGCCGAGCGAGATTCTCGCGATCACGTTCACCAACAAGGCGGCGGGGGAGATGAAGGAGCGGGTCGCGGCTCTGACCGGCGCCGCGGCCCGGGTGATGTGGGTGATGACCTTCCACTCGGCCTGCGCACGGATCCTCCGCCAGCACGCCGACCGGCTCGCCTACAAGCGCGGCTTCACCATCTACGACGAGGCCGACTCCAGGCGCATGGTCAAGCGCTGCATGGACGAGCTCGACATCGATCCGAAGCGCTTTCCGCCGCGTTCGATCAAGGGCCAGATCTCGGGCGCGAAGAACCGGCTCCGCGATGCCGAGACGCTGCGTGAGGAGCAGGGCTCGTTCTTCGAGGCGACGGTCGCCGACGTCTACGAGCTCTACGAGAAGCGGATGCACACCGCAAACGCGATGGACTTCGACGATCTGCTGGTCCGGACCGTCAACCTCTTCGAGCTGTTCGCCGACCTCCGCGAGCGCTACGCCCGCAACTTCCGTCACGTGCTCGTCGACGAGTACCAGGACACCAACCGCGTCCAGTACCGGCTCCTACAGCTGTTGACGGGCGAGCACGGCAACCTGTTCGTCGTCGGCGACGAGTCGCAGTCGGTCTACGGCTTCCGCGCCGCCGACATCCGCAACATCCTCGACTTCGAGCGCGACTTCCCCGAGGCGGCGACCGTGAAGCTCGAGCAGAACTATCGCTCGACCGGCACGATCCTCGACGCGGCCAACGGCCTGATCGCCCACAACCGCGATCGCCTCGACAAGAACCTCTGGACCGATGCCGGGCGGGGCGAGCCGGTGACGATCGCCGAGCTCTCCGACGAGCACGAGGAAGCCCGCTGGGTGGCCGGCGAGATCGACCGCCTCGTCGACGAGCACGGGGTCGGCCGCGACGACGTCGCGGTCTTCTACCGGACCAACGCGCAGAGCCGCGTCCTCGAGGACACGCTCGTCCGCTTCGACGTTCCCTACCAGGTGATCGGCGGGACGAAGTTCTACGAGCGGGCGGAGATCCGCGACGCGATCGCCTACCTGAGCGTCCTCGCCAATCCCGACGACACCGTCTCGCTGACCCGGATCATCAACTCGCCGCGGCGCGGCATCGGCAACACATCCGAGGGCCGCGTCTTCGGCTGGGCCAACACGACCGGGATCCCGCCGCTGGAGGCGATCGCCGACGCCGATGCGATCCCCGGGCTCGGGGTCGCCGCGAAGAAAGCCGTCGGGCGCTTCGGCGAGCTGATCGCGAGCCTGACCGAGCGGGCGGAGCGCCGTGGCAGCGTCGCCGAGCTGCTCGAGGCGGTGCTCTCGGAGTCCGGATACATCGAGGCGCTCGAAGCCGAGCGGACGATCGAGGCCGAGGGACGGATCGAGAACCTCCAGGAGCTGATCGGGATGGCGGGCGAGTTCGACGCCAACCGCGAACTCGAGGGCGAGAGCGAGCTGGCGCCGCTCGAGGAGTTCCTCGAGCAGATCTCGCTGATCAACGAGCAGGACGCGCTCACCGACGACGCGACCAAGGTGACTCTGATGACCCTCCACAATGCGAAGGGCCTCGAGTACAAAGCGGTCTTCGTGATCGGCTGCGAGGACGGCGTCTTCCCGCACTCGCGCTCGATCGACGAGGGAAACCTCGAGGAGGAACGCCGCCTCTGTTACGTCGGGCTGACCCGGGCCCGCGAGTTCCTGACGCTCACCTACGCGCGCCGCCGCAGCCTGTTCGGCTCCCAGGGCGCCGGGATCCCGTCCCGGTTCCTCGGCGAGATCCCCGACCATCTCGTCGAGCGCCACAGCGCCGTCGCGGCGACGACCGGCTGGGGCTCGGCCGGCAGCCTCGGCGGCGGCTTCGGCGGCACCTTCGGGAGCGCCGGGCCCGGCGCGCTGAACGAGCCCGCCGGGGCCGGATCGGCGCTCGAGCTGACCGTCGGCGACGACGTCGTCCACGCCTCGTTCGGCGAGGGGGTGGTGACGGCGGTCGAGCCCGGGAACGTCGTCGTCGTCCGGTTCCGCAGCGGTGGGGGCGACCGCAAGCTCATGGCCGACTACGCCCCGATCCAGAAGGCTTCGTGATCGCCCGGACACTGCCCATCCCGGCGTCCTCGTCGGCTCACGGCCCTGAAGGCCGCTTCGCCTCCTGCGTCCTCGGTCTGCTTGGCCTGGGTGACCACGAATGAGTGCCGAGGTCCTCGACGGGAAGGCGATCGCCGCGGCGTTGCGCGGGCGCGTCGCGGACGTGGTCGCCCGGCGCGTCGCCGCCGGTTCGCAGGCGCCCGGGCTCGCGACCGTGCTCGTCGGCGACGACCCGGCGTCCCACGTCTACGTCGCCAGCAAGCGCAAAGCCTGCGAGGAGGCGGGGATCCGATCGATCCATCACGAGCTTGCGGCGGACGTGCCCGAGCGGGAACTGCTCGACCTGGTGGCGAGCCTCGACCGCGACCCCGGCGTCGACGGGATCCTCGTGCAGATGCCACTCCCGGGCCACATCGACCAGGACCTCGTGCTGGCCGAGATCTCGGCGGGCAAGGACGTCGACGGGCTCACCCCGGTGAACGCCGGGCACCTGGCACAGGGCCGGATCGGCGTCCGCGAGGCGCTCGACCTCGAGTCGGATGAGCCGCTCGTCGGACTCGTTCCCTGCACGCCGGCCGGGGTGATCGAGATCCTCGACCGCTCCGGCGTCGAGCTCGCGGGTGCCGATGCGGTCGTGATCGGCCGCTCCATCCTCGTCGGCCGGCCGATGGCGAGCCTGCTCGTCAACGCGGACGCGACCGTCACCGTCTGCCACTCACGAACCCGCGATCTTCCCGAGGTCTGCCGCCGCGCCGACGTCCTGATCGCGGCGGTGGGGAGGCCGGGGATGGTCCGAGGCGACTGGATCAAGCCGGGCGCGACCGTGATCGACGTCGGCATGAACCGCACCGAGGCGGGGCTCGTCGGCGACGTCGACTACGCCGCGGCCGCCGAGATCGCCTCGCGGATCACGCCGGTGCCGGGCGGGGTCGGCCCGATGACGATCGCGATGCTCCTCGCGAACACGGTTCGCGCCTCGCGCTGAAGCCGTTTCCGGGTGCCGGCGCGTGTAGTGTCACCGTTCAGCGGGGTCCACCGGGACCCCGGAACCCCAACAGGGAGTGGTCCAGTGGATACAAACAGGCTCAACCAGGGGGAGATGATCGCCGCCGTATCGGCGCTCCTGCTGCTCATCGTGATGTTCATATTCACCTGGTTCAGCGTCGATCTGGGATCGACCGACCTGCTCTCGTCGGCGGGCGTGGACACGGGCGTGAACGCCTGGCAGGCATTCGGCTTCATCGACCTCGTCCTGTTCGTGACGATCATCGTCGCGATCGGCGGCGCCCTGATGACCGCGAACGCGCAGAGCGTCAACACCCCGGTCGCGATCAGCGCGATCACGACGGGGTTCGGGATTCTCAGCGTCCTGCTGATCCTGTTCCGGATCATCGATCCGCCCGGCCGCGGTGACTTCACCGACGGCTTCGACCTCTCGATCAACCGCGGTATCGGGGTCTGGCTGGGGTTGATCCTCGCCGGCGCGATCGCCTACGGCGGCTGGCGGGCGATGCAGGAGGAGGGCACGTCCTTCGGTGACCAGGCGGATCGTGTCCAGGGCGGCGGCAGCCCACCTCCGCCGCCCCCGCCTCCGGCGAGCTGAGCCGAGGCTGAAGGCGATCTCGGTCCGGCCGCCCGGTCTCAGGACCGGGCGGCCGTCGTCGTCCCGGCGGTGCCCGGCGCCCGCTCCTACAATGCCGCCGACATGATCGATCGCGACCAGGTCCTCCACATCGCGCGGCTCGCCCGTCTCCGACTCGGTGAGGACGAGGTCGAGCGCATGGCCCGGGAGCTCTCCGGGATCCTCGAGCACGTCGAGACGATCGGTTCGCTCGACCTGGAGGGCATCGAACCAACCACTCACGTCGTCGCGCTCGAGAACGTGATGCGGGCTGATGTGCCGGCACCGAGCCTCGATCGCGACCGCGCCCTCGCCGGCGCTCCCGACAGCTCCGCCGGCGCCTTCCGCGTTCCCTCACCGCAGGCGTGAGCGACCCGCGACTACTCACCGTCGCCGAGGGTCTCGGCGAGATCGAGGCGGGCAACCTCTCGGCCGACGAGTGGTTCGACGCCTACGCGTCGACGACCGATGAGCTCGGCGCGTACCTGTGGCGCCCCGATGGCGATCGTGGCCCGGCGGCGGCGGCGACCGGCGATCTCGCCGGCGTTCCGGTCGCGATCAAGGACATCTTCTGCATCGAGGGCCTTCCGGCGACCGCCGGCTCGCGGATCCTCGAGGGCTACGTCCCGCCCTACACCGCGACCGCCGTCGAGCGGCTGCTCGATGCCGGTGCCCGCGTCCTCGGCAAGACGAACATGGACGAGTTCGCGATGGGCTCGTCGAACGAGAACTCGGCCTACGGCGACGTCCGCAACCCGTGGGATCCGGCCCGCGTCCCCGGCGGCTCGTCGGGCGGATCGGCGGCGGTCGTCGCCGGAGGTCTCGCGCCGTGCTCGATCGGGACCGACACCGGCGGCTCGATTCGCCAGCCCGCGGCGCTCTGCGGAGTCGTCGGAATGAAGCCGACCTACGGGTCGATCTCGCGTTCGGGGATGATCGCCTTCGCTTCCTCGCTCGACCAGTGCGGCCCGTTCACCCGCGACGTCAGCGACGCCGCCCTGGTCCTCGCCGCCCTCGGTGGCCGGGACGAGCGCGACTCGACCTCGATCGGCTTTCCGGAGCCGATCGCGATGCCGTCCCGCGAGGATCTGAAGGGCCTGCGGATCGGCGTCCCGCGCGAGCTCAGCAGCGACGCCGAGGGGATCGAGCCCGGGGTCAGAGAAGTGTTCGAGCGAGCCGTCTCGCTGTGCGAGGAGCTCGGCGCCGAGGTCGCCGAGACCGGACTCCCGAACGCCAGCCACGGCATCTCCGCCTACTACGTCCTCGCGCCGGCAGAGGCGTCGGCCAACCTCGCCCGCTACGACGGGGTCAGGTTCGGGAAGCGGGTCGAGGCCGACGGCCTCGACGAGATGTACGAGCTGACCCGCTCCGCCGGCTTCGGCCCCGAGGTCAAGCGGCGGATCATGCTCGGCACCTACGCGCTCTCCTCCGGCTTCTACGACGCCTATTACCTGAGCGCCCAGAAGGTCCGGACGCTGATCGCCCGCGACTTCGCAGCCGCCTTCGAGGACTTCGACCTGCTGATCACCCCGACCTCGCCGTCGGTCGCCTTCGAGCTCGGCTCTCGCGCCGCCGATCCGCTGGCCATGTACATGTCCGACTACTGCACGGTCCCGATGTCGCTCGCCGGCATCCCCGCGATCTCGATCCCGGCCGGCCTCGCATCCCCTCCCGGGGGCGGGCCCGACCTGCCCGTGGGTCTGCAGATCGCCGGGCCCGCGTTCAGCGAGTCGCTGATCCTCGACGCCGCCCTCGCGATCGAGGGCGCCGTCGGGTTCGACCATCGCCCGAAGCTCGGAGCGTCGTCATGAGCGGCCCCGGGCTCGTCCCGACGATCGGTCTCGAGATCCACGTCCAGCTGCAGACGCGGACGAAGATGTTCTGCGGCTGCGAGCTCGAGTTCGGAGCCGAGCCCAACACCCACACCTGCCCGATCTGCCTCGGGCACCCGGGGACGCTCCCGGTCGTCAACGAGCAGGCCATCGAGTTCGCGACCAGGATCGCCGTCGCGCTCGGCTGCGAGGTCGCTCCGCGATCGATCTTCCACCGCAAGAACTACTTCTATCCCGACCTCCCGAAGGGCTACCAGATCAGCCAGTACGACATTCCGTACGGTTCCGACGGCAGGCTCGGGAATGTCCGGATCCACCGCGTCCACCTCGAGGAGGACGCCGCCAAGCTCAGCCACGTCGGCGAGTCCGGCCGGATCCACGGCTCCGGTGCGTCGCTCGTCGATTTCAACCGGGGTGGCACGCCACTGGTCGAGATCGTCACCGAGCCCGACATCGAAGATCCCGCCGCCGCCCGCGAGTGGCTGGCGCTGCTGCGGACGACGCTGCGTCAGCTCGGCGTCTCCGACGTGAACATGGAGGAGGGAAGCCTTCGCTGTGACGCCAACGTGTCGGTCCGCGCCGCCGGCGCCGACGAGCTCGGGACGAAGACCGAGCTCAAGAACATGAACAGCTTTCGCTTCCTCGAGCGTGGGGTCGAGGCCGAGATCGCCCGTCAGCGAGCCATCGTCGAGGGCGGCGGAGCCGTCGAGCAGGAGACGCTGCACTTCGATCCGGCGACCGGGACGCTGACCCCGCTGCGCTCGAAGGAGTACGCCCACGACTACCGCTATTTCCCCGAGCCGGAC
This sequence comes from uncultured Conexibacteraceae bacterium, assembly GCA_963784885.1. Taxonomy (GTDB): domain Bacteria; phylum Actinomycetota; class Thermoleophilia; order Solirubrobacterales; family 70-9; genus RHKX01. The sequence continues at coordinate 749,245 of CAWATA010000004.1, read as the reverse complement.
CTGGTGCCGCTGGCACCGTCGCGGGATGACGTCGAGGCCGCCCGCGCGGCGCTGCCCGAGCTGCCCGAGCAACGGCGCGATCGCTATGTCGAGGAGATGGGCCTCCATCCCGACGCCGCCCGGATGCTCGCCTTCGACTCGGAGCTCGCCGAGTTCTTCGAGACCGCCGCCGCTGCCGCCGGCGACGGGGTCGAGGCCAAGGCCGTCGCGAACTGGGTGACGGGCGACCTCGTCGCCCTCGCCCGCGAGGCGGAGCTGGAGCCGACCGGCACCGCCGCCGACCCGGCGGCGGTGGCGCAGCTCGTCGGGCTCGTCGCAGCCAAGCAGGTGAACCGCGGGGGTGCCCGCGAGGTTCTCGCCGTGCTGGTCCGCGAGGGGGGCGATCCGGGCGAGATCGTCGATCGGCTCGACCTCGGCGCCGGCGACGCGGATCAGCTCGGGGGCATCGTCGAGCGGGCGATCGCCGAGCAGCCCGATGCCGCCGCGAAGGTGAAGGCGGGGGAGGGGAAGGCGATCGGGGCGATCGTCGGCGTCGTCATGCGAGAGACCCGCGGCAAGGCCGACGGTGGCGAGGTGACGCGCCTGATCCGCGAGCAGCTCGGCCTCTAGTCGCAACGATCGAGCTCGGCGTGCCCGGGTGGCACGGATTTCGCAGCCATGGACTGCGGAATCCGTGCCACCTCCTCGTAAGCGAAGCTCCGGCCGAGCTTGTACCGATCGCTGCTTGTAACGGATCGTTACAAAGTGTTACGGTGAACCCGTGGCTCACAACGTCGTCATCGCCGGTGGGGGATTTGCGGGTGCGAACGCCGCGCGCGAGCTCGAGCGCATCCTGCCGAGGCAGTCGACCCGCCTCGTCCTCGTCAACGACGTCAACTTCCTGCTCTACACGCCGCTGCTGCCTGAGGCGGCCGCCGGGATGCTCGAGCCCCGCCACGTCGTCACGCCGCTCCGCGACCTGCTCAAGCGCACCTACCTGCGGATGGGTGCGGTCAGCGGCCACGACCCCGCCGCCCGCACCGTCGAGCTGACGACCCACGACGGCGAAGTCGAGCGGCTGCCCTACGACCAGCTCCTCGTCGCGTTCGGGTCGGTCAGCCGCTCGCTGCCGGTTCCCGGGCTCGACCAGCACGCGATCGGCTTCAAGAGCCTCGCCGACGCGATCTGGATCCGCAACCACCTGGTCGAGACGCTCGAGGAGGCCAACGCAACCGAGGACCCGGCCCGGCGCGAGGCGCTGCTCAGCTACGTCTTCGTCGGCGGCGGGTATGCCGGCCTCGAGGCGCTCGCCGAGCTCCAGGACTTCGCCGCCGACGCGATCCAGCGCTACCCGCGGGCGCGGCTGCACGGGATGAAGTGGGTGCTCGTCGAGGCCGCCGAGCGGGTCCTGCCGGAGATCGACGCCGGCCTCGCCGAGTACGCCTGCGGCGAGCTCCGCGGGCGCGGCATCGACATCCGCCTCGGCACGACGCTGAACCGCGTCGAGGCCGACCGCGTCGAGCTCTCGACCGGGGAGTCTCTGCCCGCCCGGACCGTCGTCTGGACCGCCGGCGTCACACCGCATCCGAGCCTCCGGACGATGCAGCTTCCGCTCGACGAGCGCGGTCGCGTCCCGGTCGACGACCACTTGGCCGTCGCCGGCTTCGACGGTGTCTTCGCCGCCGGCGACTGCGCCGCCGTACCCGACCCCGACGGTGGCCTCTGTCCGCCGACGGCCCAGCACGCGATCCGCCAGGCGCACGTCGCGGCCCGCAACATCGCCGCCGATCTCGGGGTCGGCCGGCCTGAGCCCTTCACCTATCGCAGCCGTGGCGCCTTCGTGAACCTCGGCCGCTACAAGGCCGTGGCCAGCATTCCCGGCGGCGTCACGCTGTCGGGCTTCCCGGCCTGGTGGGCGGCCCGCACCTACCACGTGAGCCAGATTCCCGGCGCGGCTCGCAAGCTCCGCGCGGTCGCCGACTGGACGATCGGCCTGCCGTTTCGCCGCGACACCGCCGAGGTCGGCTCGATCGGCCATCCCCACCCGCTCCGCGACGAGGCCTACGAGCGCGGCGGCAGCCACCGGCCGCTCGGCTGAGCAGCCGGCTCAGGCGACTACCCTGAGACCATGGCGTACGTCGTCATCTGCGTCTGCTTCGGGCTCGCGACCGGAGCCATCGGGCGGGCGAAGGGCATGAGCTTCTTCATCTGGTTCCTGATCGGCGGCGTTCTGCCCCTGCTCGGGTTGGTCGCGGTGATCCTGTCGCGGCGCGAGCAGGCCGAGCCGGAGCGCCGCTGCCCACGCTGCGGGGCGGTTCACAAGCTCTACGTGCAGGTCTGCAGCCGCTGCGGCGAGGACATGTACCTGCCGGACCCCTCCGAGGTCCGGCAGGGTCCGGACATCCGCGCCCGGGCCCGCGTCGACGGCGGCGAGGGCTGAAAAACCGCTGTTACACTTGTATGCAGCCGCGCATCGACCTGCCGCCGCGCACGGTTCGGTCGCGGCATTCGCACCCCGTTTTTCGCCCAAGTCACCACCCCGGAGGTAAATCGATGCGCGCTGCCGACGCACTCTGCGAGGCCCTCAAGGCCGAGGGCGTCAAGCACGTATTCGGCATTCCGGGCGGGGCGAGTCTGCCGCTCTACGACGCGATCTACGACGCCGACTTCGAGCACGTCCAGGTCCGCCACGAGCAGGCCGCCGGACATGCCGCGGAGGGCTACGCCAAGGCCTCGGGGAAGGTCGGGGTCGCCTTCGCCACCTCGGGCCCCGGTGCGACGAACCTGATCACGGCGATCGCCGACGCCCACATGGACTCGGTCCCGACCGTCTTCATCACCGGCCAGGTGCGCACCGACCTGATCGGCACCGACGGCTTCCAGGAGGCGGACGTCACCGGCATCACGATGCCGATCGTCAAGCACTCGTTCCTGGTCACCGACCCGGCGCAGATCCCCGACTACATCCACAAGGCCTTCCACATCGCCAAGACCGGCCGGCCCGGACCGGTACTCGTCGACATCCCCCAGGACCTCTCGAAGATGGAGATCGACTACGAGCCGATCATCGGCGCTCCGAAGCTGCCCGGCTACCAGCCGAACACCGAGGGCAACATCAAGCAGATCCGGATCGCGGCCAAGGCGATGGCCAATGCCAAGCGGCCGGTCCTCTACGCGGGCGGGGGTGTCATCAACGCCGACGCCGCCGAGGAGCTGCGCGACCTCGCCACCTCCGACCGCTTCCCGGTCACCTGCACGCTGATGGGCCTCGGCGCCTTCCCGGCGCCGCACGAGCAGTGGCTCGGGATGCTCGGCATGCACGGCACGAGGACCGCCAACTACTCGATGGACGAGGCCGACCTGATCGTCGCGATCGGCGCCCGCTTCGACGACCGGATCACCGGCAAGCTCAGCGAGTTCGCGCCGCGGGCGAAGTTCGTCCACATCGACATCGATCCGGCCGAGATCAGCAAGAACGTCCCCGCCCACATCCCGATCGTCGGCGACGTCAAGAAGGTCCTGCCGAAGCTGACCGGCGAGTACCGTGCGCTCGCCGCCGACAGCTCCCGGCTCGACGAGTGGTGGCGGCGGATCGAGGGTTGGCGCGAGCAGTACCCGCTCCGCTACGAGGACTCGACCGATCAGGAGATCAAGCCGCAGTTCATGGTCGAGGAGATGTACCGCGCCACCAACGGCGACGCGATCATCACCTCCGACGTCGGCCAGCACCAGATGTGGGCGGCGCAGTACTACCACTTCGCGAAGCCGAATCGGTGGCTCAACTCGGGCGGTCTCGGAACGATGGGATTCGGGCTGCCGGCCGCGATCGGCGCCCAGGTCGCCCTGCCCGACCAGCAGGTCGTCTGCCTCGCCGGCGACGGCAGTCTGATCATGGTCTGCCAGGAGTTCGCCACGGCTGCGGCGCACGATCTGCCGATCAAGGTCTTCCTGATGAACAACGGCTATTTCGGGATGGTCCGGCAGTGGCAGGAGCTGTTCTGGGACGAGCGCTACCAGTCCGTCGCGATGGGCCCGAGCCCCGACTGGGTGAAGCTGGCCGAGGCGTTCGGATGGACCGGGATGCTCTGCGACGACAAGTCCGACCTCCCCGGAGCGATGAAGACGGCGCTCGAGACCGACGGTCCGGTGCTGCTCGACGTCCGCGTCACCCAGGACGAGAACTGCTACCCGATGATCCCGGCCGGCGCCGCCGCCCGGGACATGGTCGGCTGAGAGGCACGGAGGAGACCGATGGCTGATTCCGGTACCAAGGACCTGCTCGACCTCGACGACCTGCGGGCCGAGGGCGGCCTGACGGGCCGCCGTCACCTGCTCTCGCTGCTGGTCGAGAACCGCCCCGGCGTCCTCGCGAGGATCGCGGGGCTGTTCAGCCGCCGCGGCTTCAACATCGACACGCTCGCGGTCGGCCCGACCGAGGATCCGGACATCTCGCGCGTGACCTTGACCGTCGACGGGGCGGTTCACCCGATCGACCAGGTCACCAAGCAGCTCCACAAGCTCGTGAACGTGATCAAGATCCGTGACATGGATCCCGGTACCGCGGTCGCTCGCGAGATGGCGCTGTTCCGGATCAATGCCGCGGCTGACAACCGCGCCGAGATCATCGAGTTCACGCAGATCTTCCGCGCTCACATCGTCGACGTCTCACGGCGCTCGATCACCGTCGAGGTGACCGGCACCACCGAGAAGATCGACTCCTTCGAGCGGATGGTGCGGCCTCACGGCTTGATCGAGATGGCACGGACGGGCGAGGTCGCGATCGTCCGGGCCCGCCCGGAGAGCTGACCGCGGCCCTCGATACCGCCTCGCTGCTCGATTCGATCGAGGAGCTCGCCGTTCGCGCGGCGGACGGTTCCGGCCGGAGGCTCGTCAGCGTCACCCACGAGGTCGCCGCGATCGACCCCTGCGCAACCGTCTTCGCCTCCCGCCGCGCCGACGACCGCTGGTTCTGCTGGGAGGAGCCCGACCGCGACTGCTTCGCGATCGGCACGATGGGAAGCGCCCTCGACGTCGTTTCGCGTGGCCCCGAACGATTCGCCGACCTCCGCGCCGACACTACGGCGCTGCTTCGCGACCGTCTCGCCGAGGAGCCGGCCGACCCGCCGCCGGGGGCCGGGCCGCTCTGGGTCGGGGGCATGGCCTTCTCGGAGCAGGCGGACCCGGGGAGCGTCTGGTCGTCACTGCCGCCGGCGCTGCTGACGATGCCGGAGCTCCTGCTCGTCCGCTCCGGCGGCCGTCATCTGCTCACCGCCTGTGCGCTCGCCGGTCCCGGGCGGGACCCGGCCGCGGTCAGGGAGCGGATCGCCGCCCGTCTCGCGAGCCTCCGGGAGCAACCGCTGCCGCCACTCGACCCCTCGCCGGAGGGCCGGGCCGAGGTGAGCTCGGTGCGCCCGCCTGCGAGCTACGAGCGGGCGGTCGACGACGCCGTCACGACCATCCGCAGCGGCCGGGTGCAGAAGCTCGTGCTCGCGCGCGAGGTCCGCGTCACTGCTCCCGCCGCGCACGCGCCCGCCGCGCTCTTCGGCGCCCTCAGGGAGGCATTCGGCTCGTGCTTCTGCTTCTGCGTCGGGACGCCGGAGGCGGCGTTCGTCGGCGCGAGCCCGGAGCTGCTGGTCCGGCGCAGCGGCGCGGTCGCCGCGACCGTGGCCCTCGCGGGATCAGCACGTCGCAGCGCCGACCCCGCCGTCGACGATCATCTCGGCGAGCAGCTCCTGCACAGCGACAAGGACCGCTCCGAGCACGCAATCGTCGCGAAGCGGATCGAGCGACGCCTCGCCCCGGTCTCGGTCTGGGTCGAACGGGCGGCCGAACCGGTGGTGATCCGGGTAGCCAACATCCAGCACCTCGCCACGCCGGTCCACGCCCAGCTCGCCGACTCGCGGTCGGTCCTTGAGCTCGCCGAGCTCCTGCATCCGACCCCGGCGGTCGGCCCTGAGCCGCGCGGTCCCGAGAACGAGCAGCTGATAGCCGAGCTCGAGCAGCTCGACCGCGGCTGGTACGCCGGGCCGGTCGGCTGGATGGACGCGGTCGAGGACGGTGAGTTCTGCGTTGCCCTGCGCTCGGCGTTGCTGCGCGATCGAACCGCCCACCTATACGCGGGCGCCGGCATCGTCGCCGACTCCGATCCCGCCTCGGAGCTCGCCGAGACCGAGATCAAGCTCGGGGCTCTGCTCCCGTTGCTCGCGGCCTGAGGGTCAGCCGAGGGCCGCAGCGACTGCCGCAGCGATCTCGCGATGGAGATCGACGTTGCCGGAGCGCTCGAGCCTGACATGCGCGAGGACGCGTTCGCGTCCGGCGAGCTCCAGCAGCTCGGCGGTCCCTGCGATCGGCGCGTAGGGGATCCCGAAGGCAGCGGCCGCGCCGGCGATGTCGATCTCCGCCGTCGTCGTGAACAGAGCGGAGAAACGGTCCGGCTCGACCTGGCGGGCCTGGGGCAGGAAGTCGAAGATCCCGCCGCCGCCGTTGTCGACGACGACGATCCGCAGCGGTTGATCGGAGGCGGCGGCGACCGCCAGGCCGCCGATGTCGTGGGCGAGGGCGAGGTCTCCGAGCACGACCCAGGTCGGCGCACTTGCTCCCGCAGCGATTCCGGCGCCGGTCGAGAGGAGGCCGTCGATCCCGTTCGCCCCGCGATTGGAGTGGATGGTCACCGCAGCCCGGCCGCCGGCGAGGAACGCCTCGGCGTCGCGGATCGGCATGCTCGAAGCGATCAGAACCCGTTCGCCGTCGCCGTAGGCCTCGCCGAGGACCCGCTGGACGGCGGGCTCGCTCAGGGAATCGCCGGCAAGCGCGCTCGCGATCGCATCCTGAGCACGGCGCTCGGCTTCGGTCCACCCCGCGGCCCATCCGCGGGCGCCGCCGTGGCCCGACGGCTGGGCGAGCAGCGACTCGATCAGCGATCCCGCGTCCGCCCGGACGAACGCCCCGGCGATCCGGCTCGGTTCGTTCCAGCGGCCCGGGGGGTCGATCACGATCTGCTCGGCGCTGTGCCCTCGCAGCCAGTTGCGAAGCGGCTTGCTCGTCGGCAGGTCCCCGAAGCGGAGGACGAGATCGGGTTCGAGCGCGGGCCGCTCCTCGCGCAGGATCAGGTCGTAGGCGGCGATCACCTGCGAGCGGTCGTGATCGCCGAAGCGGAGCTGCGAGGTCGGATCGGCGAGGATCGGGAACCCGGCCTGCGCCGCCAGCTCGGTTACGGCCGCGTTCAGCGAGCGGTCCGGCAGTCGCCCGGCGACGATGAGCCCACGCTCGGCGCCTTCGACCGCCGCGGCGAGCGCCTCGGTCAGCGCCGATGAGGGCTCGCGCCCGGCGAGCCCGGTCGTCAGCGGGCGGCCCGCGGATCGCCCCTCGCGGGCGAGCGGGTCGGTTGCCGTGACGTCGCCCGGCGCCGGCTCGGGGCCGAGCGGGTCCCGCCAGGCGAGGTTCAGGTGCACCGGCCCGCGCCCGAGCTGTGCCTCCGCGACGGCCCGGGATCCGGTCGCCCGCATGTGCAGCAGGCCGGAATCGTCCGCCGCGTGCGTCCCGACCTCGCAGAACCAGCGCGGCGCCGACCCGTAGAGGCCGATCTGATCGATCGTCTGCCCGGCGCCGACGCCGCGCAGCTCCGGAGGGCGATCGGAGGTCAGGACCAGCAGCGGCACGCCGGCCTGATCGGCTTCGACGACCGGGGGATGGAGGTTGGCCGCGGCCGATCCGCTCGTGCAGGCGACGATCGCCGGCGCCCCGGAGGCGAGCGCCGCTCCGAGCGCGGCGAACCCGGCGCTGCGCTCGTCGAGGACGACCCGCAGCTCGATGGCGGGCTCGCGATCGAGCGCGAGGGCGAGCGGTGAGGAGCGCGAGCCGGGTGAGAGGAACGCCTGGCGCACGCCCCCGCGGGCGAGCTCCTCGACGAGTGCCGAGGCGAGGGCCGTGTTCCGGTTAGTCCCGTCGATCACGTCAGGCGAAGCCGTGCGATCGCATCTTGGTCGACCTCGATTCCGAGCCCCGGTGCGGTGCCGGGCTCGATCTCGGGTCCGGAGAACGGGCCGTCATCACCGACATTGTCCGCGAACAGGGCCGAGGTCGCCAGCCCGTGGGCGAGCCCGGCGGCGAAGCCGTCATTGCGCATGGCCACGGCGACGTGGGCGGCCGCCGCAATGCCGATGACGCTGTCGAGGGCACTGGAGAGGTAGGCGGGGACCGCCTCGGCGATCCGCAGCGCTGCCCGGGGGCCGCCGACCTTCGCGAGCTTCAGGGTCGCGGCGTCGATCGCGCCGGACGCCGCCGCGGCTCTGGCTTCGGCAAGGTCGGTGACCGACTCGTCGGCGACGATCGGCACTCCGTCGTGGGCGCGCAGCTCCGCGAGCTCGGCTACGGTCGCGCATGGCTGCTCGGCCAGCTCGAGCTCCGCCGGCGCCATCGCCAGGAGCCGGTCGCGGGCGCGTTCGACGGACCAGGCGCCGTTGGCGTCGATCCGGAGCTTGATCGCCGGCCCGGCGGCGGCCCGCACCGACCGGATGCGCTCGAGGTCATCGTCGTCGCCCGCCTTGACCTTGATCGTCGCGAAGCCCTCGCGGTTCGCCTTCGCAGCCGCCGTGGCGGCGTCAGGCGGTGAATCGGCCCCGATCGTCGCATTGCAGACGACCGGCGCGGCACCGGCGGCCCCGAGCAGGCTCCAGGCCGGGATCCCGTCGCGCTTTCCGATCAGGTCGAGCAGGGCGATGTCGAGCGCGCTGAGTGCCTGACGGCCGATCCCCGCCGCCCGGCACCGCTCGAGGACGCCGCCGGCGGCGCGGCCGGGGTCGGGATCGAGCTCGGCCCCGGCGATGACGCCGCCGGCGCGCTCGAGGTCGGTGCGGACGGCGTCGGTGCCGGGCCCGCCCCGCAGGCTCATGGGCACCGCGTCACCCCAGCCGGCCGCGCCCTCGCCGGAGTCGAGGCGGAGGATCAGGATCTCGCGGCGGTCGAGCCGGCCGGCGGCGGTGACGTAGGGCCGCTCGAAGGGCAGCCCGATCGCGGTCACCTCGAAGGACGCGATCCGCATCCCGGCCTCAGATCAGCAGGCCGACGGCGACGAGCAGGGCATAGACGGCGAGCATCGCCCCGGTCCCGGCGAGGGCGCTGTTCAGCGCCGGGCCGTCGGTCCGTTCGCGAACGGCGCGGATCGGCGGGACGCTGAGCGGCAGGCTCAGCAGCCCGAGCAGTCCCCAGGCCGACCCGTCGCCGGCCACGAGGGCAACCGGCAGCAGCACGTAGGAGGCGGCGACCATCCCGACGTAGAGCTCGCGGCTGCGCTCGCGGCCCATGCGCACGGCGAGCGTCCGCTTGCCCGCCCGGCGGTCGGTGTCGATGTCGCGGACGTTGTTGACGACGAGGATCGCGGCCGACAGCAGGCCGACCGGGATCGACAGCAGCACCGGGAGCGCCTCGAGATCCTCGAGCTGGACGTAGAAGGAGCCGTTGACCGCCACGAGCCCGAAGAAGACGAAGACGAACACCTCGCCGAGGCCCTCGTATCCGTACGGCTTCGGGCCGCCCGTGTAGAGGACGCCGGCGGCGATCGAGAGGATCCCGATCGCGAGGATCTCCGGCCCGACCTCGATGACGAGGTAGAGGCCGGCGAGCGCGGCGACCCCGAAGGCGAGCCAGGTCGCGTGGAGCACGCGACGGGGCGCAACCAGCCCGGCGGCGGTGACCCGCACCGGGCCGAGCCGGTCGACGGTGTCGGCGCCGCGCTTGGCGTCCGAGTAGTCGTTGGCGAGGTTGGTGCCGATCTGGATGAAGACGGCGCCGACCAGCGCGGCGAGGAACCGCCCCCAGCCGAACGAGGCGGACGGGTCCGCGAAGGCGGCCCAGGCGGCGGCGCTGCCGACGAGAACCGGAGCGACCGCGGCCGGGAGGGTGCGCGGCCTCGCGGCCATCGCCCAGGTGCGCAGGCCGTTCATCTCAGGGCCGGCGCGGGAACTTCGAGAAGTCCGGGGGGCGGCGCTCCTGATAGGCGTTGCGGCCCTCCTGACCCTCCTCGCTCATGTAGAAGAGCAGCGTCGCGTCGTGGGAGAGTTGCTGGAGCCCGGTGATCCCGTCCTCGGCGGCGTTGAAGCTCGACTTCAAGAGCCGCAGCGAGAGCGGCGAGAGGTGGCTCATCTCGCGACACCAGGCAACGGCCTCGCGTTCGAGGTCGGGGGTCGGGACGACGGCGTTGACGAGCCCCATCCGGAACGCTTCGTCGGCGTCGTAGAGCCGGCAGAGAAACCAGATCTCCTTCGCCCGCTTGGCGCCGATCTGACGAGCCAGCAGGCCCGCGCCGAACCCGCCGTCGAAGCTGCCGACCCGCGGCCCGGTCTGGCCGAACTTGGCATTGTCGGCGGCGATCGTCAGGTCGCAGACGAGGTGGAGGATGTGCCCGCCGCCGACTGCGTACCCGGCCACGGCGGCGACCACCGGCTTCGGGGTGCGGCGGATCTGGACGTGGAGGTCGCCGACGTCGAGGCGGCCGACGCCCTGGCTGGCGACCTCGTCCGACCCGATGTAGCCGTCGTCGCCGCGGATCTTCTGATCGCCACCCGAGCAGAACGCCTCTTCGCCGGCGCCGGTGAAGATGATCGAGCCGACGTCGAGGTTGTCGCGGGCGCGCGTGAACGCGTCGCGGAGCTCGGCCAGGGTCGGTGGGCGGAAGGCGTTGCGGCGCTCGGGCCGGTTGATCGTGATCCGCGCGATCCCGTCGCCGACGTCGTAGAGGATGTCCTCGTACTCGCCGGCGCTCTCCCACTCGATCGGTGAGTAGAGGTCGGCTTCGGGCGGGGCGTCCTTGTGGCGTTCTGGCATCTGCTCGCAGTCTCGTCGTGGGGGGCCGGGTGCCCCCGGCGCAACAATGTCGGCAACGATAGCCAGCGGGCCGACCCCGCCGGCCCCCCGCGATGCACGAAGCACCGACAGACTGGCTCGACCACAGCGCCCGGACCCATCCCGGCACGATCGCGCTGGCCGACGGGCGTGAGTCGCTCGACTACGCGGCGCTCCGCGAGGAGGCGGGATCGGTGGCGGCGGCGCTGGCGGACGCCGGCGTCGGGGTCGGCGATCCGGTCGCGATCGACCTGCCGGCCGGCGTTCCCCACGCGGTCGCGCTTCACGGCGCCATCCTCGCCGGGGCGGTCGTGCAGTCGATGCCTCCGGCGGGCCGTGAGCGCGTCGACGTCGCCGCGGGCACCGTCTACCTCGGCGAGCGGCAGGTCGAGCGGGCTCGCTCGCGCCGCGAGCCTTGGCCCTCGTTCACGCGGCACGCGGCCCTGCCGCTGACGCGCGTCCTCAGCAGCGGCACGTCCGGCGCGCCGAAGCCGGTCCTGCTGACCGCCGGCAACCATCTCTGGAGCGCGCTCGGGAGCGCCCTGATCCTCGGCGTCGAGCGCGCCGACCGCTGGCTCTGCTGTCTGCCGCTCAACCACGTCGGCGGCCTGACGATCCTGCTGCGGTCCGCCATCTACGGGACCGGAGCGGTCATCCACTCCGGCTTCGACCTCGAGCGGGTGGCGACGGCCCTGGAGACGGGCGAAGCGTCGGTCGTCTCGCTGGTGCCGACCCAGCTCGTTCGCCTGCTCGACGCCGGCGCCGCCATCGACGAGCCGCGGCTGCTGCTGATCGGAGGTGGCCCGGTGCCCGCGGAGGTTCTCGAGGAGGCGCTCGGGCGCGGGGCGACGGTCGTTCAGACCTACGGACTGACCGAGGCCTGCTCGCAGGTCTGCACGCTCGGTCCCGCCGAGGCCGAGGCCAGGGTCGGATCGGCCGGCAGGCCGCTGCCGGGGACCGAGGTCCGCATCGCCGGCGACGAGATCCTCGTCCGCGGCCCGACCGTCGCCCCCGAGTCGATCGCCGACGACGGATGGCTGCACACCGGCGATCTCGGGCGGCTCGACGACGGGGGCTACCTCTGGGTCGAGGGCCGGCGCGACGACCTGATCGTCAGCGGCGGCGAAAACGTCCGGCCGCATCGGGTCGAGGCGGCGCTCCTCGCCCATCCCGGGGTCGCCGAGGTCGCCGTCGCCGGGCGCGAGGACCGCGAGTGGGGCCAGGCGGTGACGGCGTTCGTCGTCCCCGCCGACGACCCGCGGTCGGAGGAGCTGATCGACCACGCACGGTCGCGTCTCGCCCCCCACGAGGTGCCGAAGCAGATCGAGTTCGTCTCCGAGCTTCCGCGCACGGGATCGGGCAAGGTCCTCCGCCGGCTGCTCGTCTAGGCAGCCTGTAGGCTGCCGCGCCGGGCCGGAACCGCCGGCCACGAGAGAAGCGAACGACGAACGGAAGGCCCAGATGAGCCACGACAGCACGATGATCTACGAGGACGACGCCACGCTCGAACCGCTCGAGGGAAAGACCGTCGCGATCCTCGGCTACGGCTCACAGGGGCACGCCCACGCGCTGAACCTGAAGGAGTCGGGCGTCGACGTCGTCGTCGGGCTGCGCCCCGACTCCGCGAGCCGCGCCGAGGCGGAGGCCGAGGGCCTCGAGGTCCTCGACATCGCCGACGCCGCCAGCCGCGGCGACGTCGTGATGATCCTGCTGCCGGACGAGAAGCAGGCCGAGATCTGGGAGTCGGACATCGCCGACGGGATCGCACCGGGCAACCTGCTGATGTTCGCCCACGGATTCGCCATCCACTTCGACCAGATCGCGCCGCCCGCCGGCGTCGACGTCGGCCTCGTGGCCCCGAAGGGACCGGGCCACCTCGTCCGCCGCCAGTACCAGGAAGGGCGCGGCGTTCCGTGCCTGATGGCCGTCCACGCCGACGAGACGGGCAACGCCCGCGACCTCGTCCTCGCCTACGCCAAGGGGATCGGCGGAACCAGGGCCGGCGTGATCGAGACCACATTCAAGGACGAGGTCGAAACTGACCTGTTCGGTGAACAGGCCGTCCTCTGCGGCGGCACGAGCGAGCTCGTCCAGGCGGGCTTCGAGACGCTCGTCGAGGCCGGCTACGACCCTCGCCTCGCCTATTTCGAGTGCCTGCACGAGCTGAAGCTGATCGTCGACCTGATGTACGAGAAGGGCCTGCAGGGGATGCGGCACTCGATCTCGAACACGGCCGAGTACGGCGACATGACCCGCGGCCCCCGCGTGATCACCGACGAGACGCGCGCGGCGATGCGGCAGATCCTCGACGAGATCCAGTCCGGCGACTTCGCCCGCGAATGGATCGCTGAGAACCGCGCCGGCGGCGAGAACTTCGACCGGATGCGCGGCGAGGCGGCGGGCAAGCAGATCGAGCAGGTCGGCTCCGACCTGCGCTCGATGATGCCCTGGATCGACTAGCCCGCCCCCGGGTGGGTCATCCGGATCCCGCACAGCGGGCTCGAGGTGACCGAGTTGCGGATCTAGAAGATCTCGTAGCCCTGCTGCGAGAGCGTGAAGCCGCGGCCGGTCTCGGTATCGCGGCAGGTCATGCCGCTCTGCTCGCTCTCGCAGAGCAGCAGGCCGGCGCCGATCGAGGTGCCGTAGTCGAGGACGTCGCCGCCACCGAGGGCGGTGTCGCCCGCGCAGACGAATGCGGCGGCGCCTCCCGCCGCCAGCTCGATCCCCTGCCCGTAGTCGAGCTTGCAGCTGCTCGGCGCCTTCGGGGGCTCCCAGTCCCGGTCGCCGATGTCGCAGCGCACGCTCCGCTGGTCGATGTAGCAGCCGATGTTCCCGGTCGGCGACGTGAATCCGGTCAGCTTCGTCACGGTCGTGTCGGCCTGCGGCGGCGAGCCGTCCTCGGTCGTCGAGCCGGACTCCATCGTCGACTGTGCGGTCGTGGTCGAGCCGCCGACCGTCTCGGTCACGGTCGAGGTCGCCGTCGAGTCGGACCCGCCGCAGGCGACGAGCGCGATCGCGGCGGCGATGACGGCAACGGCCGCCGCCGTCGTTCTCGTGACGGACTCCGGCGTGGACCCCCCGGGGGTGCTCACGGCTGGAGTCCGTCCCGGCCGACGTAGCCGCCCTTGGCGCCGACGACGACATAGGTCGCGTCACCGTCGCCGACGTTCTTGACCTTGCGGTGGACCGGGGCGGCGACGCGCGCCAGCCCGCCGGCGCCGAGGACGTGGGTCGTGCCGTCGTTGAAGCCGATCTCCACGGTCCCGTCGAGCACGATGTAGAGCTCCTCCTGGGTCTCGTGGAGGTGGTAGCCGGTGTCGTATCCGGGAGGGATCACGATCCCGTTGACGCCGAACTCCTCGACGCCGAGCTCACGACGGATCTTTCGGAAGCCGGGGCCCTCGCCGAGGGCGTCGAGGCTGGCGACGGACCAGCCGTCTCCGCTCTCGACCGGTCCCTGGCCGGCCATGCTCAGCTCTCCGCCGGCGGCGCCGGCGGAGTCGGTGGGGCCGGCGGCGCGCCCTGCGAGGACTCGGCGGGCAGCGGCGTCGGCTCGTTCGCCGGAAGCTGCGCCGGGCCCGGAAGCGACGGGGCGTCGGCCGGGTAGGACTGCGGCGGCAGATCGAGGATCCGTGGGTGGATCTCGGTCAGCAGCAACAGGAACGCCCCGGCCCGGGTCGTGTAGGCCAGCGACATCCGCAGCGCGTCGTGCATGGTCGCCGACTGCTTGCCGGTGAACAGGACCCGCCACCAGGTGACGAACGCCGCTCCCATGTACAGGTAGGAGAGCCCGAGGATGATCAGCTGCTGGGGAAAGCTCAGCAGGTACTTGAAGAACGTGTGCGCCCGGCGGTACTCGACCTGCTGGGGGGCGACCTCGACCCGCACCGGATAGTCGTCGCGGTCGGGCATGAACGGCGGCCATTCGTCGGTGATCAGCAGCGTCCAGCCGCCGATCTGCGCGCTCAGCTTCACGTAGCCGGCGACGAAGTCGTAGAGCCCCTGCGGGTAGCGCTTCGTGAACAGCATCGCGAACCAGGCGAGCACCGCGGCCAGGAACGCCACGATCCCGTAGAGCGACAGCCAGATGTACCACGGGATTGCGACGATCAACCGGAAGAACACCGTCAGGCGGTTCCTGGGCTCGGCGTAATCCGCGTCGAAGCGGATCGGATTCATGGGTGGATGCTCCCTCCTTAGCTGTACCTGCCGGGCGGAATATAGGCGTGACGACGGACCACTCGCCCGTCATGACGACCGCGTAACCTGTCCGGCCCCGATCGCTGACGCGGATCGGCGCCCGACCAAGAACGAACCGAGGAGCCCGGTGGCCGACATCTATCCGAAGCAGTACCTGATGACCGCAGGCCCCACGCCGCTGCCCCCGGCGGTGTCGCAGGTGATGGCGGAGCCGATCCTCTACCACCGCGCGCCCGCCTTCGTCGAGATCTACGAGCGGGTGCTCGGCCGGCTCCCGCAGGTCTTCCGGACCTCCAACGACGTCCTCTGCTTCGCCTCGACCGGCTCCGGCGGCCTCGAGTCGGCGGTCGCGAACCTGACCCGCCCAGGCGAGCCGGCGCTGGTCGCCTCGTGCGGAAAGTTCGGCGAGCGCTGGGCCGAGCTCTGCGAGGCGTTCGGCGCCGAGCTCGAGCACGTTGCGTTCGAGTGGGGCGAGAAGGTCGATCCCGATCGTGTCGACGCAGCGCTCGGAGCGATGAAGCGAAAGCCGAAGGTCGTGTTCACGACGCAGTCGGAGACCTCCACCGGCGTCCTCAACGACATCGCCGCGCTCGCCGAGGTCGCCCGCGGCCACGATGCGATCCTCTGCGTCGACGCCGTCTCCGGGCTCGGCGCGGCCGAGCTCAAGCAGGACGAGTGGGGGGTGGACGTCGTCGTCTCCGGCTCGCAGAAGTCGCTCATGTGCCCGCCGGGCCTCGGCTTCGCGTCGGTGTCGGAGGCTGCGCTCGACCTCGCCGCCGCGGGCCCCGGGGGTCGCTACTACTTCGACTGGAACAAGACGGCCTCCGGGCAGCGCAAGTCGCCGCCGGACTCGCCGTTCACGACGGCGGTGACCCTGTTCAGGGCCCTCGACGTCGCCCTCGAGCAGATCTTCGAGGAGGGGATCGACGAGGTGTTCGAGCGCCACGCGATCCTCGCCCGCGGAGCCCGCGCCGGAATCGCCGGCCTCGGTCTCGAGCGCTTCGGCCCCGACGACCCCGACGCCAACGTCGTGACGGCGGCGCTGCTGCCGGAGGGGATCGACGGTGCCGCCGTCCCGAAGACGATGCGCGATCGCTACGGGGTGACCGCCGCCGGTGGCCAGGGCCACCTGAAGGGCAGGATCGTCCGGATCGCGCATTGCGGCTACTACGGCGCCTTCGACATCGTGATCGCCCTCAGCGCCCTCGAGATGGCGCTTCGCGACTGCGGGCACGACGTCGAGCCCGGAGCCGGCGTCGCCGCCGCCCAGAGAGTCTTCAGCGAGGCTGGATCGCCGACCCCGGTCGGCTGATCCGCGCCCGCGCGAATCAGCACCCGTCACACCGAGTAGGAGCAAGCCGATGAGTGAGAGGCCGAAGGTCCTCGTCAAGGAGAAGATCGCCGAGGCCGGAGTCGACCTGCTCCGCGAGCGGTTCGACGTCGAGGTCGGCACCGACTGGCCCGAGGGTGAGCTCGAGAGCCGGATCGCCGAGTTCGACGCGATTCTGATCCGCTCCGCCACGAAGATGACGCCGGAGCTGATCGGCGCGGCGACGAACCTGCGGGCGATCGGCCGCGCCGGCACCGGCGTCGACAACGTCGACATCGAGGCGGCGACGAAGCGCGGCATCATCGTTGCCAACGCTCCCGAGTCGAACTCCGTCGCGGCGGCCGAGCACACGCTTGCTCTGGCCCTGGCGCTGTTCCGCAACGTCCCGCAGGCGCACGCGACCCTCGCTCAGGGGGAGTGGGCCCGGTCGCGCTTCGGCGGCAACGAGCTCTACGGCAAGACCCTCGGCGTGATCGGCTTCGGCCGGATCGGCCAGCTCGTAGCCAGCCGCGCGCTCGCCTTCGACATGGATGTGCTGGCGTTCGACAAGTTCGTCTCGGCCGAGCGCTTCCGCGAGCTCGGGGTCGAGGGGGTCGACATCGACGAGCTCTACTCGCGCTCCGACCTGATCACCATCCACCTGCCGAAGACGCCCGAGACGATCGACTGGATCGACGCCGATGCGTTGGCGAAGATGAAGGACGGCGTCCGGATCGTCAACTGCGCTCGCGGCGAGCTGATCGACCTCGAGGCGCTCGAGGCGGCGCTCGACTCCGGCAAGGCCGCCGGGGCCGCGCTCGACGTGTTCCCGGCCGAGCCGATGACCGAGCACCCGCTCTTCGGCCGCGATGACGTGGTCGTCACGCCGCACCTCGGCGCCTCGACTGCGGAGGCGCAGGACCGAGCCGGCATCGTCACCGCCGAGCAGGTCTCGGCGGCGCTGACCGGCGGGGTCGTCACGAACGCGGTCAACATCACCTCGGTCCGGCCGGAGACGATGGAGGCGCTCGCGCCCTTCGTCCCGCTCTGCGAGAAGCTCGGGCGGCTCGCGCAGGGCCTCGGCAACGGCTCGGTGGACCGGGTCGAGGTCGAGATCCGGGGCCGCCTCGCCGAGCACGACACGCGCCTGCTCGGAATCTCGACGCTCGTCGGCCTCCTCTCCGGTCACACCGAGGAGCCGGTCAACCTCGTGAACGCGTTGACCGTCGCCGAGGACCGCGGTATCGACCTCGTCGAGACGACCGACACCCTCTCACCGGACTTCACCGAGTTGATCACCGTCCGGATCGAGTCCGGCGGTGAGACGGTCGAGGTCGCGGGCACCGGCGTCGGGCCGCGCAACGACCCGTATCTCGTCCGTGCCTGGGGCCAGGACTTCTACCTTCCGTTCGCCGATCACATCGCGGTCTTCCGCTACGACGACAAGCCGGGGATGATCGGCCTCGTCGGCTCGACGTTCGGCGAGCACGGCGCCAACATCGTCAGCGCCGCGGTCGGCGCCGAGGGCGATGCTCCGGAGGCGGTGATGGCGCTGACCACCGACGCGCCGGTTCCGCCCGAGGTCGTCGAGGAGATCGCCAGCCGCGACGACTTCCATCGCGGCAGGGCCGTCGACTTCTGATCACCGGGCATAGCTCCATCTGGCGGTAGGGTCGTTGGATGCGCGCCGTCTTCATCAGCCGCCACGGCGGGCCGGAGGTCCTCGAGGTCCGCGAGCGGCGTGACCCCCAGGTGGCTGCGGGCGAGGTCCGGATCGAGGTCCGGGCGGCGGGAATCAACTTCGCCGACCTGCTCGCGCGCACCGGGATGTATCCGGACGCTCCGGCCCCGCCATGCGTCGTCGGCTACGAGGTCGCCGGGGTCGTCGAGGCGGTCGGCGACGGGGTCGACTCGGTGTCGGTCGGCGACCGCGTCATGGCGGCGACCCGGTTCGGCGGCCATGCCGAGCTCTGCACCGTCGCGGCCGGTGATGTCATCCCGCTCCCGGAGCGACTGAGCTTCGAGCAGGGCGCGGCCGTCCCGGTCAACTACGGCACCGCCTACGCGGGCCTCGTCCTGATGGGTGGGCTGCGCCAGGGCAACCGGGTCCTGATCCATGCCGCCGCCGGCGGCGTCGGGCTCGCGGCCGTCCAGATCGCTGCAGCCCGCGGGGCCGAGGTCTTCGGGACCGCATCGGCTTCCAAGCACGATGCGATCCGCGCCCACGGCGTCGATCATCCGATCGACTACCGGACCGTCGACTTCGAGGACGCCGTCGCCCGGCTGACCGGCGGCGACGGCGTCGACATCGCCTTCGACGCGATCGGACCGTCGAGCTTTCGCAAGGACTACCGCCTGCTGCGGCCCGGGGGCAAGCTCGTCTGTTACGGCCTCAGCGAGGTCCAGACCGGCGAGGGGCGCAACCTCCGAGGGGTCCTCAGGAGCCTCGCCGCGATGACGACGGCGACGATGCCCTGGTGGAAGAGCCTCGGGATCATGAACGAGAACAAGGGCGTCTTCGGGCTCAACATGCTGCACTGGTGGGACCGGGAGGGAAGCCTCGACCGGGTCGTCGAGCCGCTCACCGACGACCTCGAATCGGGCCGGATCGACCCCGTGGTCGCCGCCGCCTTCCCCTTCTCGCAGGCCGCCGAGGCGCACCGTTTCATCCACGAGCGCCGGAACGTCGGCAAGGTCGTCCTCGTTCCCTGACCGGCGCGGGTGGTCGTGGGCGACGGCGCGGGTCCTGTCGCCGGACAGCCCCACGGGTGCTTGCGCACGCCGTGGGGCGCCCCGTCCGGCGCCACCCGCGCCTCCGTCCGGGCCGGGCGGTGTCGAGAACTCGGTTCTAAGCGGGTCTCGCCGCTTCCGGCGGCAGGCCCCGGGCCGTCGCGAGGGGATGCAACTCAGGCGGGTTGGGCGCTCGCCTCGCCGGCCGGCGGTTCATGCGCCTCGGCCGGCTCCGCCTCGGCCGGCGGCCGCGGGTCCAGGACCTTGAAGACCACGGCGATCGAGGCCGCGACCGGAATCGCGATCAGGGCGCCGAGGATGCCGGAGATCTGGGCCCCGGCGAAGAGCACGAGGATCGCGATCAGCGGGTTGACCTTGACCGCGCGGCCGTAGAGGAGGGGCTGGACGACCCGGTCCTGGAGCTGCTGGAAGGCGACGAAGGCGACGATCCAGATCAGCATCGCGTCGGGGAATGAGTGGAGGGCCGCGACCGCGGCGACGACCAGCCCGCCGATCGTCAGCCCGATCAGGGGCACCAGGTCGAAGAGCGCGACGAGGATCGCGAGCGGGACCGCGAGGTCGACCCCGAGAATCTCGAGCACACCCCAGGTGAAGAGGCCTGCGACGACGGCCAGCGACAGGTTGACGGTCACATAACCGCGAACGACGCCGTAGATCCCGGCGGCGATTGCGCGCCCCCGGCGTTCGCGTTCGCCGCCCACCCAGGACAGGAAGCGGTCGAGAAGACCCGGCCCCTCGAGCAGCAGGAAGAAGGCCAGCACGAGGACCGTGATCGCGCTGACGAGGTGCTTGAGCAGGCTCACGGTCACGGATTCGAGCTCGCCCGCGGCGCTCGAGAACTCGCTCGGGAGCTGCGAGGCCTGTGACTTCAGGGTCGCGGTCAGGTGGTACTGGGCGTTGAGGTCGCGGAACTTGTCGTTGTCGTTGGCCCATTCCTCGGCGTCGCGGACGTAGCCAGGCCCGAGGGTGCCGACCTGCTCGACCTCGTCGACCATCGGCGGAATGACGTTGAGGACGAGGAAGGCGAGCGCGAGGAATGCGAGGACGAAGGTGACCGAGATCGCCAGCCAGCGCGGCAGGTTCCGTCCCCGGATCGGGATCCGCTGGACGAGCTCGACGGCCGGCGCCAGCGCCAGGGCGAGGAACAGGGCGGTGACGAACCAGCGGATCGTCGTGTCGATCTTGACGACGACGAGGCCGAGCAGGGCGGCTGCGGCGGCGGTCAGGATCGCGACGACGACGATCCTGAATACCGTCCTTGAGTCGGGCTTGTCGCGAGTCATCGGAATTCTTCTTCCTACGCCCTTGCAGGTTTCACCGTCTCCGCTAGAGTCCCTGCCGGATGACCCTCCGGCCCACCAGCCTCGCGCTTCTCCTTCTCCTCCCCCTCCGGGGGGAATAGCGCTGGGCGGCGCGATAGCCGCGAGAGAAAAGGGAATCCGAACCACCAGAGAGAAGGAGTCAGCGAATGAGCGCTGATAACACCACCTCACACCGAGGCAGAGAAGGCGTACAGGACCCGGGTGCGACGCCACCGGCGGATTACGAGCGGGTCGAGATCTTCGACACGACGCTCCGCGATGGCGAGCAGTCCCCCGGCATCTCCCTCAACACGCAGGAGAAGGTCGAGATCGCAAGCCAGCTGGCGCGGCTCGGAGCCGACGTGATCGAGGCGGGCTTTCCGATCACCTCTCCCGGCGACTTCGAGGCTGTGCAGGCGATCTCCCGGACGGTCGAAGGCCCGGTGATCTGTGGTCTCGCCAGGACCCAGAAGGGCGACATCGATGCCGCCTGGGGAGCGGTCAAAGAGGCCGAGCGCCCGCGCATCCACACCTTCATCTCGACGTCGGACATCCACATCGAGCATCAGCTCCGGACCGACCGCGACGACGTCCGCGGGCAGGCCAAAGCGGCCGTGGCGCACGCGCGCGAGCTCTGCGAGGACGTGGAGTTCTCGCCGATGGACGCGACCCGCGCGGACGTCGAGTTCACCGCCGAGATCTGCGGGATCGCGATCGCCGAGGGTGCCGGGGTCATCAACATCCCCGACACGGTCGGCTACACCACCCCGGCCGAGTACACGGCGTATCTGACCCGGCTCTACGAGCTGGTGCCGGAGCTCCGCGACGTCCGGCTGTCGGTCCACTGCCACGACGACCTCGGGCTCGCGGTCGCGAACTCGTTCGCCGGCGTGCAGGCCGGCGCCCGCCAGGTCGAGTGCGCCGTCAACGGGATCGGCGAGCGTGCCGGGAACTGCTCGCTCGAGGAGATCGTGATGCTGCTGCGGACCCGCCGCGGCGACCTCGGCTTCGACACCGGCCTGGAGACGACCGAGCTCGCCCGGACGAGCCGGATGGTCTCGCGGTTCACGGGTTACGTGATCCAGCCGAACAAGGCGATCGTCGGGCGCAACGCGTTCGCGCACGAGTCGGGCATCCACCAGGACGGGGTCCTCAAGGAGCGGACGACCTTCGAGATCATGGACGCCCGCGACGTCGGCCTCGACTCGAACCAGATCGTGCTCGGCAAGCACTCCGGTCGCCACGCGCTGAAGGACGCGCTGGAGCAGCTCGGCTTCGTCGTCGAGGGCAATGCCCTGAACACAGCCTTCAAGCGGTTCAAGGAGCTCGCGGACAAGAAGAAGCAGGTGACCGCGCTCGATCTCGAGGCGATCGTCTCCGACGAGATGCGCGAGGCCTCGCAGAAGTACGAGCTCGCATGGTTCGAGGTCGAGGCCGGCACCCGGCGCGAGCCGCTGGCCCGGGTCGGCGTCACGACGCCGGCCGGCGAGGAGGTCGTCGGCGAATCCGGCGGCGACGGCCCCGTCGATGCCGTGTTCGGGGCGATCCAGGCGGCCGTCGACACCCGCTGCGAGCTCAGCCAGTTCACCGTCTCCGCCGTCGGCGAGGGCGATGACGCGCTCGGCGAGGTGACCGTGATGCTGCGCGCGCACGGGCGCCTGGCGAGCGGCCAGGGCGTCTCGACCGACATCATCGAGGCATCCGCCCAGGCCTACGTCCGGGCCCTTGCGAACGCGCTCGAGGGTGCCGCCGTTCGCGAGGCCGAGTCGGTCGTCGCCGACGCCTCCGCCGCTTCGCCCTTCCCGCCCGGTCCGTAGACGACCCCGAGCCTTCGCCGTCCGCTCCCCTGGATGACCCCGAGGGGATGCTCCGGCTTCGCCGTCCGCTCCCCTGGATGACCCCGAGGGGATGCTCCGGCTTCGCCGTCCGCTCCCCTCGGACCGTTGGGTGCTGCTTGACGGGAACCCTGTGAGGTTGGTTCGGTAGGGTCGGTTCATGGGTCTGCTGGATGGGAAGGTTGCGGCCATCACCGGTGCCTCGTCTGGCATCGGTGAGGCGACCGCGCTCGCGCTCGTGGCCGAGGGCGCGAGCGTCGCGCTGGCGGCACGGCGCGAGGACCGGATCTCCGAGCTCGCAGAGCGCATCGGCTCCGACGGCGGAACGGCTCTCGCGATCCCGACCGATGTCACCGACGAGGGCCAGGCCAACGCCTTCGTCGAGCGGGCAGTCGCCGAGCTCGGTCGACTCGACGTGCTCGTCAACAACGCCGGCGTGATGCTGCTCGGCCCGGTCGCGGGAGCCCCGACCGACGAATGGCGACGGATGATCGAGGTCAACGAGCTCGGGCTCCTCTACTGCACCCATGCGGCGCTACCGATCATGGGCGCGGCCGGCTCCGGGCACATCGTCAACGTCTCGTCGGTCGCCGGGCGGACTGCGGCCGTGGGGAGCGGCGTCTACAACATGACCAAATGGGGCGTGGTCGGGTTCTCGGAGGCGCTCCGCCAGGAGTGCGCCAACGCCGACGTCCGCGTCACCGTGGTCGAGCCGGGGTGGGTCGACACCGAGCTTCAGGGACACAACGAGAATCCCGCAGTCGTCGGGGCGATGGAGAAGATGATCGAGAGGATCGGCAAGGTTCTCGAACCCGAGGACATCGCCCGCTCGATCGCATTCGCCGTCACTCAGCCGCCGCACGTCAGCATCAACGAGATCCTGATCCGGCCGACGCGGCAGTCGCGCTGAGGGCGCCGTCACCCGGGCGGCCGCAGGGGTATTGACGACGCCGCGTGGCTCTGGCATACCGGACGCATGTCTGTGATAACGTACAGCCGACCCGCGCCTCCGAAGCGGGTCCAGACCATGACAGCTGCCACCGCAACGAAGGCGACATCGCCAACCGCCCCGGCGCCGGCGATCGATCCGGCGGCGATCGGAGCGCGGGTCAAGGCGCTGCGAGAGGGGATGGGGCTCTCGCTCCGCGACCTCGCCGAGCGCTCCGGCGTCGGCGCCGCGACCCTGTCGCAGGTCGAGCGCGGCGAGAGCAGCCCGACCCTGACGGTGGCGGCACGGATCGCAGACGGTCTCGAGCTGACGCTTTCGCAGCTGCTCCGGCTCGAGGAGGGCGGCAACGTCGTGGTCGTCCGCAGCGGCAGCGGACGCCGCAGCAGCCGCCCGGGCCACGAGATCGAGGAGCTGACCCCGCCGCTCCCGGGGCAGCGCGCGGACGTCTCCCGGCACCGGCTCGATCCCGGCCGCTCGACCGGCGGCGAGGCCGATCCGCCGATCCACGAGCCCGGGAGCCGCGAGACGGTCGTCGTTCTCTCGGGCGCGATCGAGCTGTCAGTCGATGGGGAGCGCCATCCGCTCGCCGCCGGCGACAGCGCCACATTCGATGCGGACCTTCCCCACAACCTTCACAACCCCGGTTCGACGACGGGCGAGTTCCTCGCCGTCATCGCCGCCGGGCTGAGACGGAGCTGAGACCGTGACGAAACGAATACCGACAGGAGCAAGGCGATGAGCGCAGAGACGATGTTCGACAAGATCTGGAAGCGGCACGAAGTCGCCGACGGCCTGATCTACATCGACCTCCACCTCGTCCACGAGGTGACGTCCCCGCAGGCGTTCGACGGCCTCCGCCTGGCGGGTCGCCCCGTCCGGCGACCCGATCGCACGCTGGCGACCGCGGACCACAACGTCCCCACCGACGACACGCCGGCGGCCCGGCTGATCGCCGACGAGCTCTCCCGCAAGCAGGTCGAGGCCCTGGAGAGCAACTGCGAGGAGTTCGGCGTCCCGCTGTACTCGCTGGGCTCGAACCGGCGGGGGATCGTGCATGTCATCGGTCCGGAGCTGGGAATCACCCAGCCCGGCATGACGATCGTCTGCGGTGACTCCCACACCGCGACCCACGGCGCCTTCGGTGCCCTCGCCTTCGGAATCGGCACGTCCGAGGTCGAGCACGTCCTCGCGACTCAGACTCTGGTCCAGCGCCGTCCGAAGACGATGCGCGTGAACTACAGCGGCGAGCTGCCGGCGGGCGTCAGCGCCAAGGACATGATCCTGGCGACGATCGGGCGCCTCGGGACCGGCGGCATGGTCGGCTACGTCGTCGAGTTCGCCGGCGAGACCGTCCGCGGGCTCTCGATGGAGGGGCGGATGACGATCTGCAACATGACCATCGAGGGCGGCGGTCGCGCCGGCATGATCGCTCCCGACGAGACCACGTTCGAGTACGTCCGCGGCCGGCCGGGAGCGCCCGCCGATTTCGACGCGGCGGTGGCGGAGTGGCGCGAGCTGGCGACCGACGAGGGCGCCGAGTTCGACACCGAGGTCGAGATCGACGCATCGACCCTGTCGCCGATGGTGACCTGGGGAACGAACCCGGGAATGGTGACCGAGGTCGCCGCGCGCGTTCCCGACCCGGCGACCCTCGACGGCCCGGTCGACGCCGAGACGGCCGAGCGCGCGCTCGCCTACATGGCGCTGGAGCCGGGCACACCGATCACCGAGATCGAGCTCGATCGGGTCTTCATCGGATCCTGCACGAACTCGCGGATCGAGGACCTGCGTGCCGCTGCTTCGATGGTCGCCGGCCGCAAGGTCGCGCCGAGCGTCCGGGCGATGGTCGTGCCCGGCTCCGAGCAGGTCCGCCGGAGCGCCGAGCAGGAGGGCCTGCACGAGGTCTTCCGCGACGCCGGCTTCGAGTGGCGGGCGTCGGGGTGCTCGATGTGCCTGGGGATGAACCCCGACATCCTGATCGAGGGCGAGCGCTGCGCGTCGACCTCGAACCGGAACTTCGAGGGCCGTCAGGGCAAGGGCGGGAGAACCCACCTCGTCAGCCCGCGGATGGCTGCGGCCGCCGCGATCGAGGGGCGGTTCGTCGACATCAGGGACTGGGCGGCGACGACGGAAGGTGGTGCACGATGAGGCCGATCGACGTGATCGAAGGCAACGTCTCGGTGCTCGACCGGGCCGATGTCGACACCGACCAGATCATCCCCAAGCAGTTCCTGAAGCGGATCGAGCGGACCGGCTTCGGCGAGTTCCTGTTCTACGACTGGCTGCGCGACGGCGAGATCGAGCTGGAGCGGAACCCGGTGCTTGTCGCCGGTCCCAACTTCGGGTCCGGCTCGTCTCGCGAGCACGCGGTCTGGGCCCTCGCCGACTTCGGCTTCGAGGCCGTTATCGCCCCGTCCTTCTCCGACATCTTCTATTCGAACGCGACCAAGAACGGCTTCCTGCCGGTGATTCTGCCGCGCGAGCACTGCCGGGGCATCGCCGCCTCCGGCCGTGTCCGGATCGACCTCGACGATCAGACGGTCGACTATGAGGGCGGAGTCGTCCGGTTCGAGATCGACGAGGAGACCAAGCACCGGCTGCTCGGCGGCCACGACGAGATCTCGGTGACGCTGCAGTCGGAGGCGGACATCGACGCCTACGAGCACGACCACCCCGCGCTCGGAGCGCCGACGACCGCGCTGTAGCGATGGCGGCCCGCACCCGCGACTGGGACGCCTCGACCTACGACCGCGTCTCGACGCCGCAGCAACGGTGGGCGGAGGCGGTCGTCGAGCGCCTGCGCCTGCGCGGTGACGAGACCGTCCTCGACGCCGGATGCGGAACCGGTCGGGTGACGCAGCTCCTGCTCGACCGCCTGCCCCGAGGTCGGGTGATCGCCGTCGACGGGTCGGCCGCGATGGTCGCTGAGGCGCGGGCCCTGCTCGACCCCACCCGGACCGAGGTCGTGCAGGCCGACATCACCGAGCTCGCGCTCCGCGATCCGGTCGACGTCGTCTTCAGCAATGCCGTCTTCCACTGGATCGACGACCACGCCGGCCTGTTCGCGACGCTGGCCGCCGCGCTCGTCGACGGCGGGCGCCTCGAGGCGCAGTGCGGAGGGCGGGGGAACGTCGCGCGGTTCTACGCGGCCGTCGCCGACGTCACGGGGGAGGGCCGCTTTCCCGAGCTGACGGGATTCGATCCAGCGCACTTCGCGGTGCCCGAGGAGACCGCGGAGCTGCTGGCGGCAGCCGGGTTCGACGCGATCGATTGCCGGCTTTCCCCGCGCCCGGCACGCCCGCCCGAGCCCCGCGAGTTCGTCCGCAGCGTCTGCCTCGGGGCCCACCTCGAACGGCTGCCCGCCGGCCGCCGCGACGAACTCGTCGACGCGGTCATGGACCGGCTCGGCCCGGAGCCGGAGCTCGACTACGTGCGGCTCGACATCTCGGCACGAAAACGGGCGACCCCGGCCTGAGCCGGAGCCGCCCGCAATCGAGCCTGATGTCGGCCGTCGGCCCGGATCAGCCCCCGGCGGACTCCAGCGACTTGACTGCCTGATCGGCGGCCTGCTGGCAGATCCCGAGCGCTGTGTCGGCGGCATCTCCACCCGCGGCCTCGGCCTGCTTCGCGCACTGGTCGAAGGCATCGCGCGCCTGCTCGCAGGCGGTCTGGCCGGCCTGCTCGGCCGCCGTGCCCTGGATCGCGTCGACGCAGGCGTTGTAGACGTCGTCGGCGGTCGCCGTGCCGCCACTGTCGCTGCTGGTCGACGTCGTGTCGGTCGCAGTCACCGTGGTGTCTGTTCCCTCGGTCGTCGTCGAGGCGTCGGTGTCCTCGAGCGTCACTTCGGTGCTGCTCGAATCGTCGCTGCTGCCGCATCCGGCGGCGAGCAGACCGAGGGCGAGAACGCCAACGATCAGCAGGATCCACACTTGTTTCCGCATTCTTTCCTCCATCGACGTCGGAATTGCCCGACCGGAAACGTCCGGCGGGCCGGCGGCAGCCTAACCGCCTGCGAGGCCGGAAGCGATACGGTGCCGCGACCCGATGAGCCCGAACGAGCGAGATCCGGAGCGAGATCCGCGGATAGTCGTCCTCGCCGGCGATGGAATCGGGCCCGAGATCGTTGCCGCCGCGCGGTCCGTCCTCGACGCCCTCGGCAGCTTCGACTACGACGAGCAGCTGATCGGCGGCGCGTCGATCGACGCGCTCGGGATCCCGCTCAGCGACGAGGCCCTCGCTGCCTGCAGCAGCTCCGACGCCGTCCTGCTCGGTGCGGTGGGCGGGCCGAAGTGGGACACCACCGACCCCGACGCCCCGCGGCCGGAGCAGGGCCTGCTCGGCCTCCGCAAGGGTCTCGGTCTCTACGCGAACCTGCGGCCGGTCAGGCCGCTGGCGGCGCTGATCGACGCGAGCCCACTGCGCCGTGAACGGATCGAGGGCACCGATCTTCTCGTCGTCCGGGAGCTCACCGGCGGCATCTACTTCGGGCGTAAGGACCGGACGGCGGACTCGGCGCTCGACGAGTGCCTCTACACCACCGCCGAGATCGAGCGGATCGCGGTCGCGGCATTCGAGGCGGCCGAGCGGCGCGCCGGCCCCGGGGGCGGGGGCCGGGTCACGTCGGTCGACAAGGCCAACGTCCTCGAGACGTCGCGGCTCTGGCGCGAGGTGCTCACCGGGACGGCCGACCGGTATCCGGCGGTGACACTCGATCACCTGCTCGTCGACAACGCCGCGATGCAGCTCGTCTCCGATCCCGCGCAGTTCGACGTCATCGTCACCGAGAACATGTTCGGCGACATCCTCAGCGACGAGGCGGCGATGATCACCGGGTCGCTCGGGATGCTCCCCTCGGCGAGCCTCGGCGACGACGGCCCAGGCGTCTTCGAGCCGGTCCACGGCTCCGCGCCCGACATCGCGGGACAGGGGTCGGCGAACCCGCTCGCGACGTTCCTCTCGGTGGCGATGATGCTTCGGCACGGTCTCGACCGGAGCGCCGACGCCGGCCGGCTGGAGGCGGCCGTCGAAGCGGCGCTCGGCGACGGGCTGCGTACCGCCGACCTCTTCACCGGCGCCGAAGGCGAGCGCCGGGTCGGCACCGCGGAGATGGCCGAGGCCGTGATCGCGGCGCTCTGATCCGCGACAGGAGCGTCCTCATGCGCCATAATCGCCCCTCGCTGGTCGAAGCAAGGAGGGTGAAGTGAGGAAGGCCGAGACGATCTGGATGAACGGCGAGTTCGTCGCATGGGACGACGCCCAGGTCCACGTGCTCAGCCACGGCCTCCACTACGGCACCGGCGTCTTCGAGGGCATCCGCGCCTACGAGACCGAGTCCTCCGGGACCGCCATCTTCCGCCATCACGACCACCTCGTCCGGCTCCAGAAGTCGGCGCAGCTCTACCACCTGCCGATGCCGTTCGAGCTCGAGGAGCTGCGGTCGGCGACGCACGAGCTGATCCGGCGCAACGGCCTCGACTCCTGCTACATCCGCCCGCTCCTGTTCCGCGGCTACGGCGAGATGGGCCTGTTCGCGGAGTCGCCGGTCGAGGTGATGATCGCCGCCTGGCACTGGGGCGCCTACCTGGGGGAGGAGAGCAAGCACGTCGGCGTCCGCGCCCGGGTCTCCTCCTGGCGGCGGATCTCGCCCGACGGGTTGATCCCGCACGCGAAGGCTTCGGGTCAGTACCTGAACTCGATCCTCGCCAAGACCGAGGCCCACAACTCGGGCTACGACGAGGCGATCCTGCTCGACCAGCGGGGGCTCGTCTGCGAGGGGTCGGGCGAGAACATCTTCGTCATCCGCGAGGGCGAGATCCTGACCCCGCCGCACACGGCCTCGATCCTCGACGGGATCAACCGCAAGTCGGTCATGCAGATCGCTCGCGACCTCGACTTCAAGGTCGTCGAGCGCGACATCGGGCGCTCGGAGCTGTACCTGGCGGACGAGATCTTCCTGACCGGCACGGCCGCCGAGCTGGTGCCGGTGCGCGAGATCGACGATCACCCGATCGAAGCCCCCGGCGAGATCACGAAGGTGATCGCCGCGAAGTTCGACGACGCCCTGCACGGTCGCGCTCCCGAGTACGCGGAGTGGCTCGACCCGGTCGACCAACCGAGTAGAGTCGTTTCCTGATGCGATTCGCGCTCGAAACCCGTCCGCACGGCGGACGTCCCGTGCCGGCAGCGGCACCGAGCCGAATTACCGGCTCCGCGGTCGCCGCCTAGCGGCCCGCGGAGGCCTGCCTCCCGCAGGGGAGGGAGGATTGCAGGGGTGCGGCGTCGTACGGATCGACTCCGGGCCCGATCCGTAACCGGTATTTCGGCAAGGAAGTAGGTTCGATTCCCTTGAGCAAGGTTCAGCTTTACGACACGACTCTGCGGGACGGCATGCAGGGTCAGGGCATGTCGCTGTCGGCGCCCGAGAAGGTACGCGTCGTCCAGGCGCTCGATCGCCTCGGGGTCCAGGTGATCGAGGCCGGGTTCCCGGACTCGAACCCGAAGGACTTCGAGCTGTTCGAGCTGCTCGGATCGGTGCCGCTCGAGCAGGCGACGATCGCGGCGTTCGGGATGACCCGCAGGCGCGATCGCGATGCGGCAGAGGACCCGGGCCTGGCGGCCCTGGTCGGCTCCTTCGCGCCGATCGTCACCTTGGTCGGCAAGACGTGGACCCTTCATCTCGAGGTGGTGACGAAGGTCTCACGGGACGAGAACCTCGCGATGATCGGCGACTCGGTGCGCTTCTGCGCCGAGTCGGGCAAGCGCGTCGTCTATGACCCCGAGCACTTCTTCGACGCCTGGCGGGACGATCCGGGCTACGCGGTTGCCTGCCTTGAAGCGGCGGTCGACGCCGGTGCGGAGAACGTCACGCTCTGCGACACGAACGGCTCGAGCCTCCCGCACGAGATCGAGGAGGCGACCGCGGCGGTCGTCGCGGCTTTCGCGGATCTCCCGGTCTCGGTCGGAATCCATACCCACAACGACGCCGAGTGCGGGGTGGCCAACTCGATCGCCGCCGTGCGCGCTGGCGCCACGCTCGTCCAGGGGACGATGAACGGCTACGGCGAGCGCACCGGGAACGCGAACCTCGTCTCGATCCTCCCGGCGCTGCAGCTCAAACTCGGCTACGACTGCGTCCCGGCCGACCGGCTGCGGCTGCTGACCGAGACCTCGCACCTCGTCGACGAGATCTGCAACCTCGCCCCGGATCCCTCGCAGCCCTACGTCGGTCGCAACGCCTTCGCCCACAAGGGCGGCATGCACGCGGCCGGAGTCGAGGCCGACGCCCGGACCTTCGAGCACATGGATCCGCGCGACGTCGGCAACGAGCGCGAGATCCTGATCTCCGAGCTGGCGGGGCGCGGCTCGGTGATGTCGCGGGCCGCCCGGGCCGGAATCGAGCTCGACGAGGACTCCGTCAGGCGATCGATCGAGAAGATCAAGGAGCGCGAGCATCGCGGCTACTCCTACGAGGCCGCCGACGCCTCCTTCGAGCTGCTCCTGCGGCGTGAGGCGGGGACGTACGAGCCCCTGTTCCGGCTCGAGAGCTTCCGGGTCGTCACCGAGAAGCGGGCCGACGGCAGGGTCGAGACCGAGGCGACGATCAAGCTCTGGATCGGCGACGAGCGGTACCTCAGGACCGCGGAGGGGAATGGCCCGGTCAACGCCCTCGACCGGGCACTTCGGGCTGCGATCACCGAGCAGCATCCGGAGATCGCCGAGGTCGAGCTGACCAACTTCAAGGTCCGGATCCTCGACGAGCATCACGGAACGGCCTCGGTCACGCGGGTCCTTCTGGATTCATCGGACGGCTCGCGCGCGTGGAGTTCGCTCGGCGTCTCCGAGAACGTGATCGAGGCCTCCTGGGAGGCGCTGGTCGATTCGCTCGAGTACGCCTTTCAGCCGCGGGGATCGGGGCCCACGAGCGGCGAGCCCGCCGGGGCGGTCGGCGACGCTTGAGCGGCCCTGAGCGGATACCGCTGGCACGGCCGGATCTCGGTCAGCGCGAGGAGGATCTGGTCCTCGAGGTGATCCGCTCGGGGATGCTCTCGCTCGGGCCGATGCTTCCGCGCTTCGAGGCGGCCTTCGCCGACCGGCTCGGCGTCACGGACGCGGTTGCCGTCTCGAGCGGGACCGCCGCGCTCCACCTCGCCGTCCGCGAGCTCGGATGGGGGAGGGGGGACGAGGTCCTGACCACCCCGCTGAGCTTCATCGCGTCCTCCAACTGCCTGCTGTTCGAGGACGCCACGCCGGTGTTCTGCGATGTCGACCCGGAAACGCTCACCGTCGATCCCGTCGCCATGGAGGCGGTCGTGGGCGAGCGGACAGCCGGACTGCTGCCCGTGCACATCTTCGGCTGGCCCGCGGCGATGGCGGAGATCGAGCGCCTGGCATCCGAGCGGGGCCTCGGGGTGCTGGAGGACGCCGCGCAGGCGCTCGGAGCGGTCTGCGCGGACGGTCGCCCCGCCGGCGCTCGCGGCAACCCGGCGGCATTCGCCTTCTACGCCAACAAGCAGATGACCACCGGCGAGGGCGGGATGCTCGTCCCCGCCGGGCCGGAGGGCGCGGCGAGGGCGCGCAGCGAGCGCAACCAGGGTCGCGCGCCGAACATGAAGTTCATGGATCACGATCGGCTCGGCTTCAACTATCGCCTGACCGACGTTCAGGCGGCGATCGGCGTCGCCCAGCTCGAGCGGCTCGACGAGTTGCTCGCCGGACGGGCCAGCGTGGCATCCGCCTACGCCGAGCGCCTTGCCGCGATCGGCGGCGCCGAGCCCGGCGCGGGCGATCCCGACGACCTCGTCCTGCCGCTCGGCGATCGGGGGGGCGAGCGG
The DNA here is from genome assembly GCA_963784885.1 of uncultured Conexibacteraceae bacterium. GTDB lineage: Bacteria > Actinomycetota > Thermoleophilia > Solirubrobacterales > 70-9 > RHKX01. The sequence continues at coordinate 717,251 of CAWATA010000004.1, read as the reverse complement.
CGGTCCTGGTTCGTCTACGTGGTTCGCCTCCCCGCCGGCGCCGACCGCGACGGCGCCATCGCCGAGCTCGATCGCCGCGGCATCGACGCCCGTCCCTACATCCCCTGCATCCACCTCTCCGACCTATACCGGGAACGCTTCGGGACCCGCGAGGGGCAGTTCCCGGTCGCCGAGGAGTTCTCCCGCCGCTCGCTGGCGCTGCCGTTCCATCCGCGGCTCGGCGAGGACTCGATCGAGCGCGTCGTCGGCGAGCTCGCCGACATCCTCGGGCGCACGCAACATTGATCGGGCGCCGCGCGTTCATAGACTGATCCGATGCCGCGCTTCGAGCACGAACCCGATCCCGTCTTCTGGGAGCTCAACGCCTCGCTGGAGTTCGATCGGCGCCTGGCTCCCTACGACGTCCGGCAGTCGCGCGCGCACGCCCGGGCCCTGCGCAGCGCCGCCGTCCTCGACGACGCCGAGCTCGACGCCCTCCTCGCGGGCCTCGACGCGGTCGAGGCCGAGCTCGCGTCGGGTGAGTTCCCGTTCGAGCCGTCCGACGAGGACATCCACATGGCAATCGAGAGGCGGCTGACCGAGATCGTGGGCAGGGTCGGCGGCAAGATCCACACGGGCCGCTCCCGCAACGACCAGGTCGCAACCGACCTGGCGATGTTCACGGCCGATCGCGCCGCCGTCGCCCGCGGGCTCCTCACCGCCTGCCTCGAGCGGATCCTCGCTCTCGCCGGCGAGCATCGCGGCGCCCGTCTGCCCGGCTACACCCACCTGCAGCGCGCCCAGCCGGTCTCGCTCGGCCATCACCTGCTCGCCTGGTTCTGGATGCTCCGCCGCGACGTCGACCGCTTCGCTGCCGCCGGCGCCGCCGCAGCGGCGATGCCGCTCGGGTCGGGAGCCCTCGCGGGGCTCAACTGGGAGCTCGACCGCCACGCGGTCGCGGCCGAGCTCGGCTTCGAGGGCGTCGTCGAGAACTCCATCGACGGAGTCTCGAACCGGGACTTCGCGATCGACTACCTGTCCGCTGCGACGATCTGCGCGACCCATCTCTCGCGGATCGGTTCCGAGATCGTGCTCTGGTCGACGAGCGAGTTCGGCTTCTGCCGGCCGGCCGAGGAGTTCAGCTCCGGCTCGTCGATCATGCCGCAGAAGATGAACCCCGACGCGGCCGAGCTCCTGCGCGCCAAGGCTCCGCGAATCGCCGGCGATCTGACGACGCTGATCGGCGTCATGCACGGCCTTCCGCTCGCCTACAGCAAGGACCTCCAGGAGGACAAGGAGCCGCTGTTCGACGCCGCTGACACCATCGAGCTCAGCCTGCGGGCCCTCGCCGGCATGCTTCCCGGCATCGCCTTCGACCACGAGCGGATGGCGGCGGCCGCGGCGGACGAGATGGCGGCGGCGACCGACGTCGCGGATCTCCTGGTCCGCCGCGGGCTTCCGTTCCGCGAGGCCCACGCCGTCGTCGGCGGTCTGGTCCGCCACGCAATCGCCGAGGAAATCCCGCTCTCGGCGATTCCCCCCGCGGATCTCGCGGGCTTCTCGGACCTGCTCGACGAGGAGTACTACGAGGTGCTCGGAGAGGGCTCGTGGCTTGACTCGAAGGTCTCGCGGGGCGGCACCTCAGCGGCGGCGGTCGCCGAGCAGCTCCGGCTCGCGGAGGCAAGCCTCGCCGGACTCCGGTGACGGAAGCCGCCGCGCCGCTGGGGCGAGAGTTCTTCGACCGCCCTCCGCGCCGGGTCGCCGCCGAGCTGATCGGCTGCACGCTGCTCCACGACGGCGTCGGCGGGACGATCGTCGAGGCCGAGGCCTACGAGCGCGATGACCCGGCCTGCCACGCGTTCGGTGGGCCGACCGCCCGCAACGCGCCGCTGTTCGGGCCGCCGGGGATGACCTACGTCTACCTCTGCTACGGGATCCACTCGATGTTCAACCTCGTCACCGATGCCGAGGGGACCGCCGCAGCGGTGCTGGTCCGGGCCCTCGAGCCGAGGACGGGCCTCGAGGCGATGCGGGCGCGGCGCGGCGTTGCAGATCCCCGCGCACTCTGCTCCGGGCCGGGGAAGATCTGCGAGGCGCTCGGGATCGCACTGGAGGAGACGGGGATGGACGCGCTCGCCGCCCCCTTCGAGCTGCTGGCGCCCGCGCCCGGCGAGCTCGACGTCGTCGCGGGACCGCGGATCGGGCTGACGAAGGCGGCCGACTACCCGTGGCGCTACTGCCTCGCAGGCAGTCGCTTCCTCTCGCGGCCCGCGGGCTGAGGCACGCGCCGGGACGCGGGGCGAGCGGCCTAGGGGACGGTCCCGCCGGCGCTCGTACCACCGGCACCCGCGCTCGGCGTCGCCGGCTCCGGCGTCGCCGGGGTCGGAGCGGGCTCGGCGGGGGCCGGGGCGGGGGCCGCCGGTGCCGGAGTCGTGGTCGCCGGCGCCACGGTCGTCGCCGGCGGTACGTAGGTATCGGTGGTGGAGGTCGTGTCGGTCGTCTTGCCGTCCTCGGCGTCCCGCGACGCCTGCAGACCGTCCCAGGCGGAGACGATGTCGTTCCAGATCAGCGTCGGAATCGTTCCGCCGTCGACCGGGAGGCCGCCGAACTCGGTCTCCATCGGCGTGGCGCCGTCGGAGTAGCCGACCCAGACGGCGACGGTTATGTCCTCGTTGGCGCCGACGAACCAGGCGTCCGCGTTGTTGTCGGTGGTGCCGGTCTTGCCCCAGATGTAGTCGTCGCCGACCTGGGCGCGCTTGCCGGTTCCCTCGGTGACGACGGTGTGGAGGATGTCGGTTGCGGTCTGGGCGACGGAGGGATCGATCACCTGGTCGCTGACCTTCTCGTTCTCGCCGCTGCCGCCGAGGTTGTCGGGCACCGGCTTGTCGCCCTGGTCGACCACCTTGTCGATCGCAACCGGGCCCTTGCCGTTGCCCTGGCTCGCCTCAGTGCCGCTGATCCGGGCGCCGCCGTTCGCCAGCGTGTTGTAGGCGTAGGCCATCTCGAGCGGAGTCACGCCGCGCTTGAGGCCGCCGAGGATGAGCGCCGGGTTGTCGTCGAGCTTCGAGCTGATCCCGAGCTCGTGAGCCGTCTTGACGATGTCGTTGACGCCGACCTCGAGGCCGAGTTGCGCGTACACCGAGTTGTCCGAGTAGGTGGTCGCGGATGCGATCGTTGCCGTGCCGAGGTAGTTGTCGTCGTAGTTGTTGACCCGGAAGAGGTCGGTGACCTCCTTCTTCTTGCCGTTCTTCGTCCGGATCGTCGCCTTGAACGGCAGCGCCTGGGGGGCCGACTCGAACGTCTCGTCGGGGGAGTGGCCCTCCCGCAGCGCGGTGACGAGGGTGAACGGTTTGAACGAGGAACCGGGTTGACGCTGCCCGTTCGTCGCCAGGTTGAAGGGGCTCTCGTCGAAGTTCTGCCCACCGACCATCGCCAGCACCTCGCCGCTGCCGTTGTCGATGGCGACCACCGCCGACGTCGGCCCGAGGCCGCCGACGTTGTCGGAGACGGCCTGCTCGGCCGCCTGCTGGAGGCCGTAGTCGAGTGTCGACTTGACGACGAGGCCGCCGCCGAACGCTTGGCCGGCGCCGTACTTGTCGACGACCTGCTGGCGCAGCCAGTCGGTGAAGTAGGGGGCCTTCGAGTCGACCGTAGGCGGCTGGATGTCACGCTTCGTCGGAACCGGAGTGTCGAGCAGCGCCTGGAACTCCTCGTCGTCGATCTCCAGCACCCCCTGCTCGCGCATCTTCTCGAGCACCACGTTGCGCTGCGCCTGGGCGTCCATCGGATTGGTGATCGGGTCGTAGGCGGTGGGCGAGGAGATCAGCGCGGCGAGCATCGCGGACTCGACCGGCGTCAGCACCGCCGCGCAGCGGTTGTCGGGCTCGCCGCAGCCGGGATGGGCGTTTCCGAAGTAGGTCCGGGCCGCGGCCTCGATCCCGTAAGCGCCGTTGCCGAAGTAGATGTTGTTCAGGTAGTTGGTGAGGATCTTGTCCTTCGACCACTGGCGCTCGATCTGGTAGGCGATGGCCGCCTCGCGGAGCTTCTGCAGGACCGTTCGGCTGCCCTGGGCTTCGAGCGCGTTCTTGACGAACTGCTGGGTGATCGTCGATCCGCCCTGGACGGCGCCGCCGGAGACGATGTCCTGCTGGAGGGCGCGGGCGATGCCAAGGAAGTCGATCCCGCGGTGCTCGTAGAAGCGCTCGTCCTCGATCGCGACGACGGCCTGCTTGACCGAAGGCGAGATCTCGTCGGATTCGACCAGGATCCGCTTCTCGTTCCCGGTCAGGGTTGCGAGCGGCGTCCCGTCGCTGGCGAGGACGACCGAGTTCCGGGCGGCGTCGTACTGCGCCCGCGCCTCGAGGTCGGGAAGGTCCTGCGCGACGGCCATCATCACGCCGAAGACCCAGGAGACGATCGCGAGCAGCACGATCCCGAGGAGCACGAGAAGCGCGCGCAGCTTCTTGATCCGCGGCTGTGGTTCTCCGTCCGGCCGGGGTCGGCGGAGACCCTCGCCGGCCCGCAGCCGGGCGATGCGCCGGCTCAGGCCCTTCCCCTGGGCGCGGCGCTCTTCCTTGCGCTCGGCGCGCTTGCGCTTGCGCTCCTGTGCTCTCCTGCGAGCTTCCTCCTTCGCCTGCTCGAGCGGGTCGAGGCCCTCGCCGGCGCCGGGCGCCTCCGGCTCGGCGTCGCTCGGCGAGGAGTCGCTGCCGACCGACCCGTCCGCGTCGTTGGGACTGTTGTCTTTGCTCTCGGGCATCGAAAGAGGATCGGGG